>NZ_LXOV01000001.1:1372911-2495614 GCF_025331195.1 Mycolicibacterium llatzerense
GTCGTGGTCGTCGTCGTGGTGGTTGTCGTCGCCGGTTCTACCGGTGCCGGCTGGTCAGAATCGGAATCCTTGCGGGTGGCCAGGACCACCAGCGAGACGACGAGGGCGACCACCGCCACCGCCACCACGATCAGCAGCGTCCGGGCATCTTTCGTGCGATACCAGGGCGGCGGCGGTTCGCGGAAACGCCAGGTGTTGGTGTTGAACGCGTCGAACGTGTCGCCGGTCGGCTCCGGTTCGGGGATGACGAACGAGCCGGTCGTCGGGCCGGCAAACGGTCCGGTGCCGTGCGGGCCAGGGTCGACGGCGCGGAACGGATCGGTGTCCGGGTCGCCGCCGGTCGCCTCAGCGGGTGATTCCAGCACGCCACCCGGCGATGGATCGCGCTCTGGGTCGTCGCTGTCAGCCACCTTCCAGATGCTAGGGGTGGCTCGCGCCAATTGCTCGGTATCGGCGCGCGTGTCCCAAGCTTTAGACGTCCTGGACCGGTTCGATGCCCAAATCGCGGTAGCTGACCAGTGCGGCAAACGGCACGCCACGCTTGGCGAAACGCTCGGTGGCGATGTCGCCGCGGTCGACCATCGGGATGACACCGGTGACGACAGCGCCGACGGAGGTGACGCGCTCGTAGGCGATTTCGGTCGAGCCACCGGTGCTGATCACGTCGTCGACGAGCAGCACCCGGGTGCCGGGCTCGATGCGGGTGCCCTCGATCCACTGCTCGCGGCCGCGGGCCTTCTGTTCCTTGCGGACCGAGAACCAGGCCTTGCCGGTGACCATCGCGACGCCGTGCGCCAACGGGTCGGCGCCCATGGTCAGGCCGCCGACCGCGTCGAACTCGATGCCGCGCAGGGCGGCGAGTTCAGCCACGGCCTTGCTGACGACCGTCAGGCTGACGCCGTTGTCGATGGCGAACTTGCCGTCGATGTAGTCGTGGCTGAGCTGCCCGCTGGCCAGCCGGAACGGCTCCTCGCGGCGCTCGTAGCCGCGGGTGCGGATCAGGTCGAATGCGGCTTCCCAGCTCTGCGGGCGATCAGACATGATGCGAATCCTAAACCTGGCGGGACAGTCGAGCCAATTCGACTGTCGCTGAACGTAATTCGTCGATGGACTGCAGCGGCTGCGCGTATCCGATGCGGGTGTAGGCCATGCCGCGAGCGGTGTCGACCCGCAGATCCAGGCCGTATCGGTCAGCGCCGGTGCAGGTCGCGGACTCGGTGTCTGGGTATCCGCCCAGCACCCGGGCCATCGCCGCGAGCGAGTCGGCATGGTCGGCGTTCAGGTGCGCGACGGCCCCGGCGGCCGACGGTGTCACCGGATCCGGCTGGGCCGCAGCGTAATCCGCGCCCGTGGTCGAGTCCATGCGACCGTAGCCACCGACCCACCGGACGCGATCGACGTGCAGCACCCACAGTGCGAAGTCGCTGTAGTCGATGTAGTACTTCGCGGCCGGCACCGCGGCCACGTGGGCGTCCCGGGCGGCGTCACGCTCGGCGCCTTCTGGCCGCGCCACCCGTCCGGCCAACGTGACGCGACCACCGGCCAGGGGGTCCTTGTCGGTGCTGGCCGCAATGATCGAGATGCTGGCCCGCTGGTCGCCGGCGAGGTTGCGGCCGTGCTCGGCCAGATTCGACACGCACAGCACCGGAGCGCCGTCGAGCAGCCCATAGGTCACCATCGACGCCCACGGATCGCCGTCGGCGGTCAGGGTCGCGAGGGTTCCGGTGTTGGTCGAGGCCGCGATGGTGCGGGCCTCTTCGGCGGCCGAGGGCCGGGTCGGATTGACGATTTCAGCCAACGGCGGCGGGATCGTCGGGGCATCACCTGGGTCACCATGATCGCGTGTCGCCACGTTTGCACCCTACTGCGACGCGGGTACGTTGGTTGTCGATGGACGCCTCCAACGGTGGCGTGGAACATCCAAGCGCCGCGGACTTCGGACATGCGCGGGTCCTCCCCGAGGACCGCACCTGGTTCAAGCGCGCGGTTTTCTATGAGGTGTTGGTCCGCGCCTTCTACGACTCAGACGCTGACGGCTCAGGCGACCTCCGGGGTCTGACCGAACGACTCGACTACTTGAAATGGCTTGGTGTCGACTGCATTTGGTTGCCGCCGTTCTACGATTCGCCGCTGCGCGACGGCGGTTACGACATCCGCGACTTCTACAAGGTGCTGCCCGAATTCGGCACCGTCGAGGACTTCGTCGCCCTGCTCGACGCCGCGCACCGGCGCGGCATCCGCGTCATCACCGACCTGGTGATGAACCACACCTCGGACACCCACGCGTGGTTCCAGGAGTCCCGCCGCGACCCCACCGGGCCCTATGGCGATTACTACGTCTGGAGCGACACCAGTGAGAAGTACACCGACGCGCGCGTCATCTTCGTCGACACCGAGGAATCCAACTGGACCTTCGACGCGGTGCGCAAGCAGTTCTACTGGCACCGATTCTTCTCCCACCAGCCCGACCTGAACTACGACAACCCTGCCGTGCAGGAAGCGATGATCGACGTGCTGCGCTTCTGGCTGGGCCTCGGCATCGACGGCTTCCGCTTGGACGCGGTGCCGTACCTGTTCGAGCGCGAGGGCACCAACTGCGAGAACCTGCCCGAGACCCATGCCTTCCTCAAGCGCTGCCGCAAGGTGATCGACGACGAGTTCCCGGGGCGGGTGCTGCTGGCGGAGGCCAATCAATGGCCTGCGGACGTCGTCGCATATTTCGGCGATCCGGAGACGGGCGGCGACGAATGCCACATGGCCTTCCATTTCCCGTTGATGCCAAGGATTTTCATGGCGGTCCGCCGGGAGTCCCGCTTCCCGATCTCGGAGATTCTGGCCCAGACCCCACCCATACCCGACCTCGCTCAATGGGGCATCTTCCTGCGCAACCACGACGAGCTGACCCTGGAGATGGTCACCGACGAAGAGCGCGACTACATGTACGCCGAGTACGCCAAGGACCCGCGGATGAAGGCCAACGTCGGCATCCGCCGGCGCCTGGCGCCGCTGCTGGAGAACGATCGCAACCAGACTGAACTGTTCACTGCGATGCTGCTGTCACTGCCCGGCTCGCCGGTGCTGTACTACGGCGACGAGATCGGGATGGGCGACATCATCTGGCTGGGTGACCGGGACGGCGTGCGGACCCCGATGCAGTGGACGGCCGACCGCAATGCCGGGTTCTCCACCGCCAACCCCGGGCGGCTGTACGTGCCGCCGAGCCAGGACCCCGTGTACGGCTATCAGGCGGTGAATGTCGAAGCGCAGCGCGACAGCACGAATTCCCTGCTCAACTGGACGCGCACCATGCTCGCGGTGCGGCGGCGACACGACGCGTTCGCCGTCGGCTCCTTCCGCGAACTCGGGGGGCCCAACCCGTCGGCGCTGACGTACGTGCGTGAACTCGACGGTGACACCGTCTTGTGCGTCAACAATCTCTCCCGTTTCCCGCAGCCGATCGAACTGAACCTGCAGCATTGGAACGGCTACACCCCGGTTGAACTGACCGGCCGGGTTGAGTTCCCCCGAATCGGGGAACTGCCGTATCTGTTGACGCTGCCCGGGCATGGTTTCTACTGGTTCTCGTTGCGTGCGCCCGTCGGTGAGGAGCCGTGATGGATCCACAGTTGACCGAATACCTGACCCAGCAGCGCTGGTATGCGGGCCGCAACCGCGAGTTGACCGGCGCCGAGCCGGCGCTGGTGGTGGCGTTGCGCGACGACGTCGACCTCGTGCTGCTCGACGTCAGCTACGACGACGGCCCCGGCGAGCGGTACCAGCTGGTGCTGCGCCGGCTGGTGGACGGCGATACCGCGTTCGATGCCATGGGTGACCCCGAGGTCGCGAATCTGCTGCTGGGCCTGATCGCGGAGTCGGCGACGGTCGGCCCGGTTGCGTTCGCCTTGGAACCGGGTGCCCGGCTCCCACTGGCGGCGCCGTCGCGGGTGGTCAGCGCCGAGCAGAGCAACACCAGCGTGGTGTTCGGTGAGGCCGCGATCCTCAAGGTGTTCCGCCGCGTGACGTCCGGCGTGAATCCCGACATCGAGCTGACCCGGGTGCTGAGCCGGGCCGGTAGCCCGCATGTGGCGCCGCTGCTGGGGACGATGTCGCTGGAGGGCGGCCCGGAGACGGCATTGGGCATGGTGGCCCGATTCGCCGACAATGCCGCCGAGGGCTGGGACATGGCCGTCGCCAGCACTCGGGATCTGTACGCCGAAGGGGACCTGTACGCCGACGAGGTGGGCGGCGACTTCGCGGGGGAGTCGGAACGGCTGGGACAGGCCGTCGCGGCGGTGCACGCCACGCTGGCCGCCGAGCTGGGCACCGCCACCGCGCTGTTCCCGGTGGCGACGATGCTGGAGCGGCTGGCAGAGGTGACGGCGTCGGTGCCACAGGTCCGCGAGTTCGCCGCGGCGATCGAGGCGCGCTACCGCGCGCTTGAGGGGCAGCCGATCACGGTGCAGCGGATTCACGGCGACCTGCACCTGGGCCAGGTGCTGCGCACCCCCGAGACCTGGCTGTTGATCGATTTCGAAGGCGAGCCCGGACAGTCGTTGGAGCAGCGCCGGGCACCGGACTCGCCGCTGCGCGACGTCGCGGGCGTCCTGCGGTCCTATCAGTACGCGGCGTTCCAGCGGCTGACCGAGGGCGGGGGCAACGACCAGCGGCGCAAGCAGCTCGCCGCGCGCGCCCGCGAGTGGGCCGACCGGAACCGGACGGCGTTCTGCGCGGGCTACGCCGAGGGCGGCGGGACGGACGTCGACGCTGACCTACTGGTCGCCTACGAACTCGACAAGGCGGTGTACGAAGCGGGGTACGAGGCCCGGCACCGGCCGCATTGGTTGGACCTGCCGCTGGGCGCGATCGCGAACATCGTCAGCGGTTAGGTCATGGCCTTCACAGCCGCCTGAGCCGGCTTCGGGGTCCAGTCGGAGCGGTAGACGCCGATGGATTCCTCGGGGTTCGAGCTGCCGGTATTGCGGTCGCGGGTGGTGTAGATGTACGCCGGGCCGGCGTAGGGCAGGGTGCGCCACTTGGCCAGGAAGTCGCGGATGTAGTCGGCCTGGGTGGCCTCGTCGACGGCGGAGTTGGGCTCGCCGTACTCGGTGGCCCAGATCTTCTTGCCGCCGTCACCGTTGGCGGCCATGGCCTGGTGGATGCCGTCGGTCTGGCTCAGCGGCGAGTTGGGGACGCCGGCGCCCGCCGAGAACTTGAGGTTGTAGTGGTACGGGTGGAAGGACAGCGCGTCGAACGAACCGGCCGCCCCGGCGCCGTACAT
This sequence comes from Mycolicibacterium llatzerense, assembly GCF_025331195.1. Lineage (NCBI taxonomy): Bacteria > Bacillati > Actinomycetota > Actinomycetes > Mycobacteriales > Mycobacteriaceae > Mycobacterium > Mycolicibacterium llatzerense. Next base: position 1,378,190 of record NZ_LXOV01000001.1, read on the forward strand.
GCGCTGGATGAAGGTCACCGGGTCGAGGGTCAGGGAACCGAAGGACACCACGGCGCCGACCACACCGCCGATGACGACCGCGCCGCGATCGGCGGCCTTGATCTTCGGGTACGAGGCCTTGAGCATGTCGGCGTAGACGGCGGGCTCGGGGCCCTGCGGGCCGGACGTCCAGGACATCACGGCGTTGGGCTCGTTCCAGATTTCGTAGGCGTCCACGCGGCCCCGGTAGTGGGCGGCCACCGCGCCGGCGAAATCGCCGAACACCGCGGCGGAGGCCGGCGGGCTGCTGATCGGGAGGGCGCCGGATGCCACCGCCCAGGCCGGTGTCGCGACGATCGCGCCGACCACCGACATGTGGTGGGCGTTGGCTGAACCGACGACGGTGTCGACCTGGCCCCAGTTGAAGCTGCCCTGGGTGCCCTCGATGCCGGCCCACGGAATGATGATGCGGACGGTGCGCACGCCGGTCGCGGACATCAGGTCGAAGGTGTGGTTGATGTCGTCGGCGTTCATGCCGTAGACGTCGGAATCAGCGAAGCCGACGCTGCTGGCCGACTGGCTGATGCCGGTCGGGATGAACGGAATGGTGGCCGGGGCGCCGGCCAGGGTTTCGGTTGCGGCGGCGGAGACCGCCGCGACGGTGAAGACGGCTGCAGCGATCTTGAGGGCGTTGCGCAACGTTCGCTCCAATCTGTGGCCAGGCTTGGCCGATTGGCTCGAACCTAACAGGATTCAGGCCGACGCCGGCAGGACTGATCGATACAGCTTGGGGTCGACGATCATGTCGACGCGGCCGAACCGGGCGCGAGTCAGGGCCAGCACTTGATCGAACTGGCGCCGGTCGTGGGTGTCGGCGGCCAGCGCGTAGACACGATCGGCGGGGTAGCCGTGGGTGATGCGGACGAGTGCGCCGGGCTGCCGGGCGGTGACCACCACTCGGTGTCCGTCAGCCAGCAGGCTGTGGGCGGTGGCCAGTCCCGCGTCGGTGCCGGCGTCCAAGACGACCGCGACGATGCCGTGCTTCATGACAACGAGTCAACCCGCGTCGCCTAGGCGTCAGATGAGAACCGACTAGGTGCTCGAACAGCGTTCGACGAGTGGCCCGATGATCGCCTCGAGGTAGCGCTCGCGCCCACCGCAAGCGGAGTCGACATATCCGGCGTCCGGTACGAGCACCAGTGACATGACCACGCGTATCACGACATCGGCGACGAAATCGGCAGGGCCCGGCGACAGCGGGTCTGCGAGATGTTGATCCTGCAGCAGGTGTGAGAGGAAAATTCGGCCCAGCGTCTGGCCGGGGCGGTCGCCGTCGCGCCACAGCTGGATGACCGCCTCGGGCTCCACTTGGACGAAGCGAAGTACCGCAGGCATTTTCGTCGAGTGGACGACCAGGCTGGCGCCCACGGCTGTCGCGCATTCCAGCGCTGTGGTTGCTGCTTGGGCTTTTTGCGCCACGTCACGCAGCACCGTGGCGACGCCGCGCCGATTGGCGGCGTGCAGCAGATTCTGTTTGCTCCCGAAGCGCCGGAACACCGTTTTGCGCGACATCTGCGCGCGCTTGGCGACCAGATCGATGGTCAGCGCTTGTTCTCCGTGTGTGCCCAGCACGTACATCGTGGCGTCGAGGATCTTGACGTCCGACGCGGTCAATTCAGGCTCGGTGGCATCGGTGTCACCCAACAGAGCCAGGGCGATCAGCGCCTCCGGTCCGTCAGATGGCTCGTCAGCGGGCATGCGACCGATGATGTCACGGCGCTTTTCGCCGGCACTCGAACGCGCTCGAGTTGGGTATTGACTAATGTCCCTCATTGAGTGACTCTAGGGACATGGTTATGGTGACAACAGATGTAGTCAAACTGGCCGGCGCGTTGTCGCCGGGTGAGGGTGGGGTGCCGGTCGCGCCGGTGCTGCACGCCAATCAGGCGATGGCGTGGCTGATCCATGTCGCGGCGTACGGCGGCTTTGCCGCCGCGTTGGGGTGGGCATTGTGGCGCCTGGCGCGGCGACGCGAGGTCCTACCGTTGGTGCTGGTGATCGCCGGCACGGTCGCGGCGAACATTGAACCGCTCGGCGATTTCGTCGGCGCCATCGTTTATGCCAACGACATCCCGTGGTTCGGCTACACGGTGATGGGCCATCGCATGCCGGCATTCATCTTGGTCGGTGCTTCGACCTACGTGGCGTTCGGCGGCTACCTGGCGTATCGGTACCTACAGAACGGTAGGTCCCTGCGGGACATCTTCGTGCTGTCCGCGGTGTATGTCGGGATTCCGGAAATCGTGCTGGAAATGGCCTGGCACCACTTCGGCATCATCGCCTACTACGGAGACAATCCGACGCGGGTGCTCGGCATTCCGCTGTACTCGATCGTGCAGAACACGACACTCTTGCCGGTGTACGGCGTGGTGATCTACTTCGCCGCGAAATACCTTACGGGCGCGCGGATTTGGTGGCTGGTGCTCTTCATTCCGGCAACCACCATCGGGTACATCGTCGGGGTGAGCTGGCCTGCCTACCAGGCCGTGCAATCGTCCGCGCCGGCACCGGTCGTATGGGCCGCCGCCGCGATGGTGATCGCCACCTCGATCAGTGCCACCTATGCGCTGCTGCAGATACCGGAACTGCGACAACTCCGCGATGAACACGCGCGTGGCCGCCACGGCGTCTTGTCTGTCAGCGGGGTCTGAGGCATGTCAGTTATGTTGCCGCAGGAGACATCTGGACTCAGCGCTCCGCCACCCGGGCCGACCGGCGTCGGAAAGTACGCGACTCTCGCGCACCTGCTGCGCGACCCGTGGTTCTACCCGCTGGAGCTGACGAAGAAATTCGGCGACGTCGTCACCGTTCCCGCACCGTTCGCCAAGGTCGTGTACATCAGCCATCCGGACCACATCGATCACATTCTGGTCAAACATGCTGACAGGTACCGACGTTCGGACATGGTGGCAGCGCAGATGGTTCCGCCGGAATTGGGGCACAACTTCTTCGCCTTCGCGGACGACGCCGAATGGCAGCGCGGGCGGTCGTTGTATCGACCCAGTTTCACCCACAAGAACCTGGGTGCACTCGGGGATCTGTTTACCCAATCGATCAGCGAGCAAGTCGGTGGCTGGGCCGATGCGGCCGGCCACGACGGCGTCGTCGACATCGAAGAAAAGACCCGTGAACTCGCGTTGGCGGCACTGTTCAATGCGATGTTCGACGAGTACCTGTCGCCGCGGCTACTGGGGTTGTCCAGCAGCATTGCGATACCGGTCATGCTCGCCACCACCGTGCGCGTGGCGATGTCGTCATTGCCGGGTTGGGTGCCAAGGCCGTTCCAGCGCAAGGCCGCGGCACTGCTCAACGCCGGATTGGCTGCCGCCGACCACGTGATCGAGACCCGCCGGCGGCACCCCACGGGACGCGCGGACATCCTCAGTCTGTTGGTGAACGCCACCTACGACGACGGCACACCGTTGGAGAACGAGAAGATCGCCACAGAGATGATGGGCATGGTCGTCGGCGGCCACGAGACGACGGCGGCCGCACTGGCGTGGACGTTCGCGCTGCTGGCCCAGCATCCCGACATCGAGGAGCGGGTGGTCGCCGAGGTCGATGCGCTGGGGTCCGGCCGCGTGACATTCGATGACATGAGCAAGCTGCCGTTCGTGCGGGCCTGTTTCGACGAAGCGCAACGCATGCAGGGCGGTCTGGTGATCAATCCCAAGACCGCGGTGGTCGACGATGAGATCGGTGGCTACCACATCGCAAGCGGGACAACGGTTCTGTACTCGTCGCTGGCAATGCAGCACGACCCCAGGTTCTGGTCGGAACCGCACCGATTCAACCCGGACCGGTTCAAGGACACCGCCAATAACGATGTGCGCGCCTTTGTCCCGTTCGGCCGCGGGCAGCGCATGTGCCTGGGCAAGAACATGGCCTACATCGAAGGGGTGCTGACCATCGCGACCGCCTATCGGCGGTACCGGTTGACTCTCGAGCCGGGATACCGGATACGGCGCCAGTACCGGATGTCGATGGGGCTCAAGGGTGGATTGCCGATGACGGTCGTGCCGCGATGATCCCTCGGCGGGTGTGTCATCGGACCAGGCGGCGCAGCAGCGCCGATGCCGCGGCGATGCCGAGCACCGCGGCGACGGCCAGGACCGTGACGTCCAGCAGGGTGTTGCCCGGGGTGCCCAGCAGTAGCGAGCGCAGGGCGTTCACCTCATAGGACAGCGGGTTCACGGTGGACAACGCGTGCAGCCAGCCCGGCATGATGTCCACCGGATACAGCGCGTTGGAGGCGAAGAACAGCGGCATGGTGATGGCCTGGCCGATGCCCATCAGGCGGTCGCGGTTACGGACCAGTCCCGCCAAAGTCATTGACAGGCAGGAGAAGAACGCCGACCCGAGCATCACCACCGCCATGGCGGCCAGGATGTGCAGCGGGTTGAAACTCAGGTGGATGCCCATCAGCAGGGCGATCACCAGTACCCCGATCACCTGGGCTATCGATCGGACTCCCGCCGCGAAGGCCTTGCCCGTGATGAGTGCCGAGGCCGGCGACGGGGTGACCATCAGCTTGGCCAGGATGCCGGCATCGCGGTCCCACACGATCTGGATGCCGTAGAAGATCGAGATGAACAGTGCCGACTGCGCGATGATGCCGGGCGCCAGGAACGACAGATACGGCACGTTGCCCGTATTGATGACGTGCAACCGCGAGAAGGTCTGGCCGAAGATCAACAGCCACAAGGCAGGCTGAATGGTCCGGGTGACCAGCTCCGTGCGGTCGTAGCGGAGCTTCTGCAGTTCGACCAGTGCGAACGCGCCCATGCGGCGGGCCAGGCCGGCGACACGCTTGGCGCCGCGGGGCGCGAGGACCAGTGCGACGTCAACTGACACGGCGGGCCGTCTTCCTGCCGGCGCGGACCTCCCGCAGGGACTGACGGTCGTCGTCTCCTGCGCTGTCTCCCGACAGGTCCGACTCGGCATAGTGCCGGAACACGTCCTCGAGACTGGCCGACGGGCCGAGTTGTGCTTTCAGATCCGTGGGGGAGCCGACGGCCTGCAGCGTGCCGCGGTGCATCAGGGCCACCCGGTCGCACAACGCGTCGGCCTCCTCCATGTAGTGAGTGGTGAGCAGAACCGTCATGCCGAACTCCTGCTGCATATTCGCCACCTGGGTCCAAACGCTGTCGCGGGCAATGGGATCCAGGCCGACCGTCGGCTCATCGAGGATCAACAGCGAGGGCCGGTTCACCAGGGCCTGCGCCAACTCGAGCCGGCGGACCATGCCGCCGGAGAACGTCTTGGCGGGGCGATCGGCGACCTCGAGCAGCTGCATGGCACGGAGTGCGTCGTCGACCCTGGCTCGGCGCTCCCGCCGCGGCACGTCGTACAGGCGCGCGAACAGGTCGACATTCTGGCGCCCGGTGAGGGCGGACTCGATCGAAAGCTGTTGCGGCACATAACCGAGGTTCTGGCGGATGTCCATGGTGCGGCGTCTCGTGTCGAGTCCGAAGATGCGGACCTGCCCGTCCTGCACCGGCGTCAGAGTGGTGAGCAGCCGCACCAGCGTGGTCTTGCCGGCCCCGTTGGGACCCAGTAACCCCATGGTTTCGCCCACGGCGACGGTCAGACTCAGGTCGTCGATCGCGGTGAAGTCGCCGTAGTGGTGGGTGACGTGGTCGCATTCGATGGCGGGAGTGCTCATGGCTGACTCTCCTGAAGCATGCGGGTCATCTCGGCCAGAACGTTCAATCCTTTTGTCAGATCGTCGATCTGCTCGTCGTCGAGTTGGTTCAGCACAGCGCCGAGTGCCGACCGGCGGGCGGCACGGGTCTGGTCGGCGAGTTGTTGAGCAGGTTCGGTCAGTTGGAGCCGGCCGATCCGGCGGTCGCCGGGGTCGGTGCTGCGAACCAGGAGGTTGTCGGCGGTCAGCTTCGAAACCAGCGTCGACGCGGTGTTGGCGGCCAGACCCAGTTCCTCTGCGGCCTCGCGTACCGAGATGCCGGGCTGACGGCCGACGAGCCGGAGCAGCTCGGCCTGTGACTGGGTGACGCCCGCGAAGCTCCCTCCGGCGGTCCGGCGCAGTTGCCTGCGGAACCGGCCGACGGTGTGGAACAGGTCGGTGGCGAGGTCGGCGGTGAGGTCAACGCGGGCGGGCACATGTCCACAATACCTCTGTTGCAGAGGTATTGCAGCGGCGTGGTTTACTCGGGCGGTGTTCCCCGGATACCGCACGTTGCTGACGGAGCTCGACGGCGGTGTGGTCACGCTGACGCTGAACCGGCCGGAGCGGCGCAACGCTTTTGGCGACGGGATGCGTGACGAACTCGCCGACGCTTACACCCGCTGCAACGAGGCCGACGACGTCCGCGTCATCGTGCTGACCGGGGCGCCGCCGGCGTTCTGCGCCGGTGCCGACCTGGCCGCGGGAGACCAGACATTCGCCGAGCCCGGCCCGGAGTTCAGTGCGGCCGGTATCCCGGTCCCGGCGTGGTCGTTGAGCAAGCCGGTCATCGCGGCGGTCAATGGGCACGCCATCGGGTTGGGGCTGACCCTGGCACTGCAGTGCGATATTCGGATCTTCGCCGCAGATGCGCGCTACGGCGTAGTGCAGGTGCGCCGCGGCGTGGTCGGCGACGCCTACTCGCACTGGGCGCTGCCCCGTCTGGTCGGCATCGCGCGGGCCGCCGAAATCCTTTTGACCGGAGCAACTTTCGATGGTCACCGCACGGCGGAGCTGGGCATCGCCAGCCGGGTGCTGCCCGCCGATGAGGTGCTGCCGGCCGCTCTGGCGGTGGCCCGTGACATCGCGGACAACACCGCGCCGATGTCGGTGGCGGCCAGTAAGCGGCTGCTCTGGGATTCCTTCGAGCTGTCGCGGTACGAGGTGGGGGAGCGGGAGACCGAGATTCACCGCGCGGTGATGGCACACGACGACGCGAAGGAAGGCGTGCGGGCCATGCAGGCGGGGCGGCTGCCGCGGTGGTCGGGCCGGCCGGTGGATCCGACGCGCTAGGGGCGAGCGGAGCGACGGGAAGGGCTTCAGGCCACTGTCACGCCGGAATCTTTCAGGGCAGCAATGGCATTCGCGGTGCCGTCGGCAGACACGCCGGCGGTGTAGTCGAGCAGGACTCGGGTACGGAACCCGGCCTTGGCGGCGTCGGCCGCCGTCGCCTTGACGCAGTAGTCGGTGGCGATACCGACCACGTCGACCTCGTCGACACCACGGGCGTGCAGCCAGTCCGCCAGCGGAGTGCCTGCGCCATCGGCTCCTTCGAACCCGCTGTAGGCCGCGGAGTACCGGCCTTTGCGGAAGACGGCCTCGACCGCGGTCACATCCAGATCGGGGTGGAACTGCTCGCCCGGGGTTCCGGCGACACAGTGCGGCGGCCACGACGTCAGGTAGTCGGGTTCGTCGGAGAAATGCGCACCGGGGTCGATGTGATGGTCGGCCGTGGCCACGACGTGCTGATACTCGCGCGCGCCCAGCAGACCGGTGATCGCGCGGGCCACGGCGCCGCCGCCGGACACCGCGAGGGAACCGCCCTCGCAGAAGTCGTTCTGCACGTCGACGACGATCAACGCCCGCATGTGTCCACGGTAGACCGGTTGCTGCGCAACGTCCGGTGCCGTAGCGTCCGGACACGTGTCTGAACAGGCGCTTGAGCCCACCCGGCGCCGGTTGACGGCCAAACAGGCCGATACGGTCGACCGGCTGAGCCGCGCCGCCCTCGATCTGCTGCGCCGCGATGGCTTTGCGGGTCTGACGGTCCGCCGGGTCGCGGCCGATGCCGGCGTCGGCGCGGCGACCGCCTATACCTACTTCTCGTCGAAGGAACACCTGGTCGCCGAGGTGTTCTGGCGCCGGTTGGCGGCCTCGCCGGCCGCGGCGCACGACTCCGACGACCCTGCCACCCGGGTGACCGAGGTGCTGCGGCACATCGCGCTGCTGGTGATCGACGAGCCGGAGTTCGCGGGGGCCGTGACCAACGCGCTGCTCGGGCGCGACCCGGACGTCGAGGTGCTGCGCCAGTGCATCGCCCGGGACATTCGCTCCCGGCTGGCGGCGGCGCTCGGCCCGGATGTGGACGAGGACGTCATCGAGTCGCTGGAGATGCTCTATTCAGGCGCGCTGGTCCGCGCCGGGATGGGGTTCACGTCGTACGACGAGATCGCCGAGCGGCTGGAGAAGTCAGCCCGGCTGATGCTGCGCTGACGACCTGGCACCCAGGATCGCGAGCGCCGCGGTGAGCGCGGGCTCGGTGAGATCCGCGACGTCGCGGCCGTCCTCGACGAGCAGTGCGGTGAGCTCGCGAAAACCCCCGAGCAGGATCAGGGCCACCGGCCGGCTGATCGGGGACAGACCCGCGCGCTGAAACCCCGCGCCGCTGCTGAGGTCGACGACCATGTCGGTGAGTTGCTCCATGGCGCGCCGGTTCAACGGCAGCGCCACGTCGCCGAGGGCCGGCGCCTCGCGGATCCAGCTCAGGGTGATCGCGGGCCGGGAGGCGATGTGCGCGACGTACGCGTCGACCGCCCGCCGCACCTGCTGTTCCCAGTCGGCGTCGGGGTCGATGGCCGCGCGGATCCGCGCGATGAGGTCCTCGTTGTTGGAGCGCAGCAGCTCGACGAAACACTCTTCCTTGCTGGCGAACTGGTCGTAGAACGTGCGCTTGGAGGTCTTGGCGTTGCGGACGATGTCGGCGACGGTCGTGTCCCGGTAGCCCCGGGTGGACAGAGAGGTGGCGAGCCCGTCGAGCAGCCGCCCGCGGAACGGCTGCGCACCCGATTGTGCTGCGTTGACCTCGCCGACTGCCATCTGTCTCCCAAAACCCTTGCCTACCTGTGGTACTGGCCGGTACCGTACCGGATAACCCCGTGGTACACCGTGGTACCACGTAATCAGTGGCTTGGAGCGTGCCATGACGGAAACTGTCACCGCCGAACTCACCGAGTGTGCCCCGGCGATCCACTTGCCACCGGCGACCGGAGTCCCCAAGTTTTTCCAGGGGGTGGCGTTCGCGACCAATCGGCGCAAGTTCGTCAACCGCGTGGTTCCACGGGTCGGCCCGGTATTCACCTGTGATGTACCGGTTTTCGGCCGCGCCGTGATGGTGACCGACCCGCAACTGGCCAAGCAGCTGTTCGCGGCTAACTCCGCCGACGTCGGCAACATCCAGCCGAACCTGTCCCGGGTACTCGGCAGCGGATCGGTGTTCGCGCTCGACGGCTCCGAGCACCGGCTGCGCCGCAAGCTGCTGACCCCGCCGTTCCACGGCAAGAGCATCAAGAACTACGAGCGCATCTTCGAAGAGGAGACGCTGCGCGCGGCCGCGTCCTGGCCCGAGGGGAAGTCGTTCCCCACGCTCGAGCCGATGATGCACATCACCCTCAACGCCATCCTGCGCGCGGTGTTCGGGGCTGACGGCCATCATCTCGACGAACTGCGGCGGATCATCCCGCCGTGGGTGACCCTGGGGTCGCGGCTCGCAGTGTTGCCCATGCCGCAGCGGACGTACGGCCGATTCTCACCGTGGGGCCGGCTGGCCGAGTACCGGCGCCAGTACGACGAGGTGGTCGGCAGACTGATCGACGCAGTGGCCGCCGATCCCGATCTCGAGAGCCGCGACGATGTGCTGGCGCTGCTGCTCCGCAGTACCTACGAGGACGGTACGGCGATGTCCCGCAGCGACATTGCCGACGAACTGCTGACGCTGCTCGCCGCCGGCCATGAGACCACCGCGGCCACCCTGGCGTGGGCCTTCGAGCGGATCTCCCGGCACCCCGAGGTGCTGCGGCGGCTCGAAGACGAGGTAAAGACGGGCGAGACCGACGAGTACCGTCAGGCCGTGCTGCTGGAGGTGCAACGCATCCGCACCATCATCGATTTCGCCGGCCGGCACGTGTACGCCCCGGTGTTCCAGCTCGGAGAATGGGGCATTCCGCGCGGCTTCTCGATCATCGTCGCCATCGACCACATGCATGAGGACGCAAAGGAATTCGCCGATCCGGAGCGGTTCAACCCGGAGCGTTTCGTCGGGCACCGGCCGCCGCCGGCGTTCCTGCCGTTCGGCGGCGGCACCAGGCGCTGCGTCGGAGCGGTGTTCGCGCAGGTCGAGATGGACGTCGTGCTGCGGACGGTGCTGCGGCATTTCGCGATTCAGGTCAACAGCGCACCAGGGGAGAAGGTCTTCTCGCGTGGCGTGGCGTATACGCCAAAAGGTGGTGGTCGCGTGACCCTACGCCGCCGCGTCAAGCCGCTGTAGGTTCATGCTGTGACCGAACGGATTTCGCAGTACCGCAACGACGGACTGACCTTCGACGTGGTCGATTCGGGCCCCATCGACGGCGACGTCGTGGTGTTGTTGCACGGCTTTCCGCAGACCGCCGAATCCTGGGCGGCGGTGTCGGCGCTGTTGCACGCCAACGGTTTCCGGACGCTTGCGCCCAACCAGCGCGGCTATTCGCCCGGTGCTCGGCCGAAGGGCCGGCGGCAGTACACGATCCCCAAACTGACCGGTGACGTCGCCGCGCTGATCGACCTGGTCGGTGGACCGGTGCACGTGGTCGGGCACGACTGGGGCGCAGCCATCGCCTGGGCGCTGACCGCGACGAGACCGGAGTTGGTGCGCACCCTGACCGCGGTGTCGGTGCCCCACACGGGTGCCTTCCTGAAGGCGATGGCCGTCGGCACCCAGGCGCTGCACTCGTACTACATGCTGATCTTCCAACTGCCGTGGCTCGGCGAGCGGTTCGCGCAGTTCGCCATGCCGCGCAGCGGAATGACCGATGCGGCGCTGGCCGTCACGCGCGCCGAGGTGTTCGACAGCGGGGCGCTGACGACTGCACTCAACTGGTACCGCGCCATGCCGTTCGTGAACCCGAAATCGGCGTTCACCCCGGTGACCCGGCCGACCACCTACATCTGGAGCGACGGCGACATCGCGCTCGGGCGCAAGGGCGCGCTGCTGACGGAGCAGTACGTCCATGCGCCGTACAAGTTCGAGATCGTGGAGGGCGCCAACCACTGGCTGCCCGATCAGCATCCCGAGCTGGTCGCCCGGCTGATCACCGAGCGCGCCGCCACCGTGTGATTCGTGCACGAAAATCCGCGGCAGGCGCGGAAAATCGTGCACAAATCACGCGCGCTTGGGCAGCTTCCAGCCCGGCCGCGGGAAGTGGCAGGTGTAACCGTTGGGGATGCGCTCCAGGTAGTCCTGGTGCTCGGGTTCGGCCTCCCAGAACGGGACTGCCGGCGTCACCTCGGTGACCACCTTGCCGGGCCACAGGCCAGAAGCGTCGACGTCCGCGATGGTGTCCACGGCGACGCGCTTCTGCTCGTCGTCGGTGTAGAAGATCGCCGAGCGGTAGCTCGTACCGACGTCGTTGCCCTGCCGGTTCACGGTCGACGGGTCATGGATCTGGAAGAAGAACTCCAGCAGCGCCCGGAAGTCGATCTGGCTGGGGTCGTAGGCGATCTCGACGGCCTCGGCGTGGCCGGGGTGGTTGCGATAGGTCGGGTGATCGTTGGTTCCGCCGGTGTAGCCGACCCGCGTGGTCAGCACTCCCGGCTGCTTGCGGATCAGGTCCTGCATCCCCCAGAAGCAGCCGCCCGCCAGGATCGCGGTCGCAGTGTCGGTCATGTACGTCTCCTCGCTTTGACTCCAGAGAACCGAACTCCCGGCGACTGCGCAAGTGCTCGACAAACGTCACTAGAACGTGTTCTAGTTTTCCTGTGACGGGCAACACCTTCAGCCGCGAGGAACTCATCGCGGCATTCGACGTCTTCGAGCAGACCGTGGACCGCGCCGCCCAGACTCGCGACTGGGATCCGTGGACCGACCACTACACCGAGGACGTGCTGTACATCGAGCACGCCATGGGCACCATGCACGGGCGCGAGGAGGTGCGGCCCTGGATCTGGAACACCATGGAGAACTTCCCCGGCAGCTACATGACGTCGTTCCCGTCGCTGTGGAAGGTCTACGACGAGGCCACCGGCCGCGTCATCTGCGAGCTGGACAACCCCATGCGCGATCCCGGCGACGGCACCATCATCGGCGCCACCAACATCTCGATCATGACGTACGCCGGTGACGGCCTGTGGAGCAAGCAAGAAGACATCTACAACCCCATGAAGTTCCTCGAGACCACCATGGCGTGGTGCAAGAAGGCGGAAGCGCTGGGCACGCTGCCTGAGGTGGCGCAGGAATGGATGCGCAAGGTCAGTGGCAGGGGACGCCGGTGACGGTCCTCGTGATCGGGGCCAACGGCTACCTCGGTTCGCATGTGACCCGGCAGCTGGTGGCGGCCGGGCAGGATGTGCGGGTCATGGTGCGGGCCGGCGCCAACACCATCGGCATCGACGACCTCGACGTGACCCGGTACGAGGGCGACATCTGGGACAACGACACCCTCCGGGCCGCGATGACCGGAGCCGACGTCGTCTACTACTGCGTGGTCGACACCCGCGGCTGGCTCCGGGACCCGGCACCGTTGTTCCGCACCAACGTCGAGGGCACCCGGAACGTGCTGAACGTCGCGGTAGAACCCGAAATCGCCTCGGGCCTCAAGAAATTCGTCTTCACCAGCAGCTACGCCACGGTGGGACGCAAGCGTGGCCTCGTCTCCACCGAGGACGACATCGCCGACGAGCGCACGCTGCCGCCGTACGTGCGCTCGCGCGTGCAGGCCGAGAAACTGGTGCTCCAGTACGCCCGCGAGCGCGGGCTGCCGGCCGTCGCGATGTGCGTGTCCACCACCTACGGCGGCACGGACTGGGGCCGCACGCCGCACGGCGCCATCATCGCCGGCGCCGCATTCGGGAAGCTGCCGTTCGTGATGAGCGGCATCGAGCTGGAAGCGGTCGACGTCAACGACGCCGCACGCGCGCTGATCCTGGCGGCCGACAAGGGCCGGCCCGGCGAGCGATACCTGATCTCCGACAAGTTGATCAGCAATGCCGAAGTGGCGCGGATCGCCGCAGCCGAGGCGGGGGTACCGGCGCCGGCCAAGTCGCTCTCGCTGCCGGTGACGTACGCCCTCGCCACCATGGGCACGATCAAAGGCCGACTCAAGGGCAGCGACGAGCACATGTCGCTGGCGTCGCTGCGCCTGATGCGCGCGGAGGCGCCGGTCGACTGCACGAAGGCCAGGAACGAATTGGGTTGGGAGCCAAGGCCGGTGGAGGACGCGGTGCGGGACGCCGCGCGATTCTGGGTCGGCCTCCGAAAGGCCCGCCAAGCCCAGAAATTCAAGGGCTGAACAACGCGCCGTGCGGCGTTAAGTCGTGGCGCAACGGTGTGGGTCACGGTTAGCGTCGAAGCCATGACGGACAGATTGCAGGTGGACCTGACCGGTGCGCCGCAGACCATGCTGGCTACGCTGTACGGCAAGGCGCTCGACGCCGATCTGCCGAACTCGGTGCTGCACGACACCTACGCCAGGGATGTCGTTGCCCGCATCGACTACGACTGGTCGCAGACCACGATCACGGCGGCCAATTCACCGGGGGTCACCCTGCGGTCCGCCTATTTCGACCAGACGGCCCGGCAGTTCTTCGCCGTGCATCCGGAAGCCGTTGTGCTGCATCTGGGTTGCGGGCTGGACAGCAGGTACTACCGGTTGGACCCGGGGCCTGGCGTCGACTGGTACGACATCGACTACCCGGAGGTCGCGGACCTGCGCCGCAAGCTGTATCCGGCCCGCGAGCACTGCCACATCGTGTCCGCGTCGGTGACGGACCCGGCGTGGCTGGCCGATATCCCCACAGATCGCCCGGTGCTGATGCTCGCCGAGGGGCTCACGATGTACTTGAGTGAGGCTGACGGCCAGGCGCTGCTGCGCCGCATCGTGACGCATTTCCCAAGCGGGGAACTGCAATTCGACGCGTTCAGCCGGCTGGGCGTCAAGTTGCAATGGACCAACGGGGTCGTCCGCCGTTCGGGTTCCACGTTGAAATGGGCCATGGACGGCCCAGACGACGTGCTGTCAGTGGTGCCGGGGCTGCGGTTGCTGTCGTGGGTGTCGGCCTTCGACGCCGACGGCTACGACCTGCTGCCGACGGGGCTGCGCGTGATGGCTGCGGTCATGCGCGCCGTGCCCGGTATGCGTTATATGTCGCAGTACCACCGGTATTCGTGGGGCTGACCGCTGAGCCTGACGGCTAGGCGGCTTCGGCGCGCGCCTTCAGGCGCTCGAGCGTCAACCGGATGTTCTCCGCATTGGCCGCGTCGCGGTCCTGCACACCGGTGAGCGTGCTGGCGAACATCTTCAACAGACCGGGCCGGTTGTCCCAGGTGGACTCGACGACGCGGCAGCCGCTCGCCGTCTCGGCGATGTCGTAACGCCAGTGCGCGATGGGCACGATCGAGGACTTCACGGCGAAGCCGAACGTCTTGCCTGGCTCGGCTTCGGTGACGATGCAGCTGGTGGTCCACGTCTTCGAACCGTTGCGGTTGTGCCCCTTGAACACCGATCCGGGGGCAGCCGACGATCCCTTCTGCCACTCCATGGTGTGCGCCTCCTCGGCCAGCGATGCCAGCGTGGGCAAATCGGTGAGCAACGCGTACACAGCTGACGGGCTGGCGGCGATCTCGATGGCAGCGGTGACGGTGGCAGGGCCCTGTGCGGTCATGGGGCGATCGTAGACAGACCGTCAAGGGTTCTGGCAAGCGGTAATTGTCGGCGGCGCAACAAGAATGCGCGATCTTGCCGGTAACTGATTCGGGGTATCCCGGCGATATACCGCGTGACGGCACCTTCCAACGAAGGAGTTGGGTTGATATGAGCAAAAAAACATTCGTGGTAGCGACTGCGCTCACCAGTGGGGTGAGCGCGGCGATTGTGGGATTGGGAGTCAATATCGCGCAGGCGAAGCCTGGACCGCCCTGCCCGCCGATGCAGGTGTGCAACGGTCCCGGCAATGGGCATGGGCCAGGCAGCGGCGGTCCGCCTGGGAACCCCGGCGGACCACCTGGAAACCCTGGGGGCCCACCCGGAAACCCCGGCGGTCCTGGCGGTCCCGGTGGGCCGCCGCCCGGTAACCCGGGCAATCACGATGACTGGCACCCAGGTGATCAGGGGAACTGGCATCCGGGGGACCAGGGCAACTGGCATCCCCGACCCGGCGATCCGGGTCCTGACGACTGGCACTGGCGCCATGGCCCGCCACCATGGGGCCATGGTCCGGGGCCGTGGGGCTGGGGACCGCCGCCGCGACCGCAGATCATCTGGGTGGCGCCGCCGCCGTGGGCACCACCGCCTCCGCCGTTCGATTACTGGGGCTACACCGTGTACCCGGTGTGGGACCCAGGATTCGTGGCGTGGGGTTTCTGGTTCTTCGGCATCTGGATTGCGTTGTAATCCGTCAGTAGTTGCCGTCTGATGACTGGGCCTGTCACTCGTGACAGGCCCAGCGTCATGTCGGGAATCGGCGCTGCCGAGAAAGGTGTTGCAATGAGCATGACCGAGCGCCCCGTGCTGCAGCCCAGTGCGGCTCACCCCATCACGATCACCCCGACCGGCGGGCGCGTCACCGTCACGGTCGACGGACGTGTGGTTGCCGACACGACTGACGCGATCACCTTGCAAGAGTCGAATTATCCAGCGGTGCAATATCTTCCGTTGGCTGATGTCGACCAATCGGTGCTCACCCGGAGCACCACCACCAGCTACTGTCCGTACAAGGGTGACGCCGGCTACTACCACGTCGGCGACGTCGAGGACGCCATCTGGACCTACGAACAGCCGTACCCGGCGGTGGCGGAGATCGCCGGCCGGGTGGCGTTCTATCCGCAGAAGGCCGACATCGTGGTGCGCCCCGCCTAACCTGAATCCGTGCCCACCGCCAGCCTGGTCCTGGACGGCCCGGCCGGCCTGGGCCTGACGTTGTCGCCGCTGCGCCGCGGCGGGTCCGACCCGACCTTCCGGACCGTCGACGGCGTCATCTGGCGCACCAGCCTGATGCGCACCGGCGGGGTGACGGCACGGCTCAGCTCTCCGCGGCTCGATACCGTCGACTGCGAGGTCTGGGGCGACGGCGCCGCCGAGTTCCTCGACCGGTTGCCGGGGCTGATCGGCGCCGACGACGACCCGACGGGATTCGCGCCGACCGAATCGACCATCGCCGAAGCCTGGCGCCGGGCTCCGCACCTGCGGTTGGGCCGGACCGGCCGGGTACTGGAGGCGCTGGTCCCCGCGATCCTCGAACAGCGGGTGCACGGCATCGATGCGTGGAGCGCGTTCCGCAAGCTGACCACCAAGTACGGCGCCCCGCCGCCCGGCCCGGCGCCGGCCGGGATGCGGCTGCCCCCGACCGCTGACGCCTGGCGGCGTGTCCCGTCCTGGGAATTTCACCGGGCCAACGTCGATCCCGGCCGGGCCCGGACCCTGGTCGGCTGCGCGCAGCGGGCCGATGCGCTGGAGCGACTGACGCCGGATACCGCCACGACGGCACTGATGTCGCTGCCGGGCGTCGGGGTCTGGACGGCGGCCGAGACCGTGCAACGCGCCTTCGGCGACGCCGACGCCCTCTCGGTCGGCGATTACCACCTGGCCAAGATGGTCGGCTGGACCCTCTTGGGGCGCCCGATCGATGACGCCGAGATGGTCGAACTGCTGGCACCCTTGCGGCCGCACCGGCATCGGGCGGTGCGGCTGCTGGAGGTCAGTGGCCTGGCGCGCAACCCGAGATTCGGTGCGCGCCAGGCGATTCCAAACCTGAAGGAACTTTAGTCCCGATCTAGTCGTCGGCCTTGCCGAACAGCAGCGGGTAGGCGACACCGGCGACCGCGGCTCCGACCAGCGGTGCCAGCCAGAACGCCCACAGCTGCGTCGGCGCCCCGTTGCCGTTGGAGAACGCCACAGCGGTGGAACGGGCGGGGTTGACCGAGGTGTTGGAGATCGGAATCGAGATCAGGTGGATCAGGGTCAGGGACAGGCCGATGGACAGGCCGGCGAACCCCTTGGGCGCCCGGGCGTCCGTGGAGCCCAGGATCACGAACAGGAACATCGCGGTCAGGACGATTTCGGTGATGAGCACCGACACCAGGCCGAAATGTTCCGGTGAGTGGTCACCGAAACCGTTCGCCGCCATGTTCCCCGTTGCCGACCAGCCCTGCTGCCCGCTGCCGATCCAGTAGATCACCCCGCCTGCGATCAGTCCGCCGACGACCTGAGCGATCCAGTAGGCGGGCAGCGCCTTCCACTCGATCCGGCGGGCCAGCGCCGCACCGAGCGTGACTGCCGGATTGAAATGACCGCCCGAGATGCTGCCGAACGCGTACACGCCCGTCAGTACCGTGAGGCCGAAAGCGATTGCGACACCGAGGAATCCGATGCCGACAGAGGTGTGCTCGCTGGGGTTGGCGGCAAAGACCGCTGCGCCGCAGCCGCCGAGGACGAGCCAGAACGTGCCGACGGCCTCCGCCGCCAATTTGTGTGTCATCGTGGGAGCACTCATTTGGTGAAACCCTCCAGTTCGAGTCGAAAAGCCGGGTCAGCAAACCGCCATTCGAGCGTCCCACCCATTGACCGCGCAGCCCGCCGTCGTTGCTGAACAGCGGCTCAAAGGTGACCGGAGGTTGCTCCGCGGGAGCCCGCGAATCTAAGAATCTGAGCAATCTTTGCAGCAAATAACCATTTGATAACAGCCAGCGGAGATGTGATTTATAGCAAACTTAGATGAGGCGTGGTGACCAGTGGTGCGGGTGGGCGTCGCCCGGGTGTGACGGGAATCGATTAGCGAAAATGCAAGTGCTCCAATAAAATTGGCCCTACCGACGGGTAGCTTTCGAGTGTTGTGAACCACGTTCGCAGCAACCTCATTAGGCCTACCTAAGTTGGCATGTCAGGCCGGGTTTGTCATATCGTTTTGTCTCAATCGAGGCGAGCGGGACGGCCCGTCGTTCAGTGCTGCACGCTGGCATACCGTCGCTCAGTCCGCTGGCGCCGCCATAAGCGGCGGTCAAGCGATGCTTCGTAATGAAGATGGTGAAGGGTTAGGTGGGAATGACGCCGCAGCACGGCGGACCCAGCAAGGTCGGGCTGTACAACCCCGCGCATGAGCACGACGCCTGTGGCGTCGCCATGGTCGCGGACATTCACGGACGTCGGAGCCGCGACATCGTCGACAAGGCGATCACGGCACTGCTGAACCTGGAGCACCGCGGTGCTGCAGGTGCCGAGCCGAACACCGGCGACGGCGCAGGCATCCTGCTGCAGGTTCCGGACGAGTTCCTCCGCGCCGTCTGCGCGGAGGAAGGCATCGAGCTGCCCGCCGAGGGCAGCTACGCCACCGGCATCGCGTTCCTGCCGCAGTCGGCCCGCGACGCCAAGCTGGCGTGCGAAGCCGTCGAGAAGATCGTCGAAGCCGAGGGCCTGCAGGTCCTGGGCTGGCGCGACGTCCCGTTCGACGAGTCGTCGCTGGGTGCGCTGGCGCGTGACGCCATGCCGACCCTGCGTCAGATCTTCATCGCCGGCGCTGACGGCATGCAGCTCGAGCGCCGCGCCTACGTCATCCGCAAGCGGGCCGAACACGAGCTGGGCACCAAGGGCCCGGGCCAGGACGGCCCCGGCCGCGAGACGGTGTACTTCCCCAGCCTGTCCGGCAAGACCATCGTCTACAAGGGCATGCTCACCACCCCGCAGCTCAAGGCGTTCTACCTGGACCTGCAGGACGAGCGGATGAAGAGTGCGCTGGGCATCGTGCACTCGCGCTTCTCGACCAACACGTTCCCGTCGTGGCCGCTGGCGCACCCGTTCCGGCGGGTCGCCCACAACGGTGAGATCAACACCGTCAACGGCAACGAGAACTGGATGCGGGCCCGTGAGGCGCTCATCCACACCGACGTGTTCGGGTTCCACAACGACCTGAACAAGATTTTCCCGGTCTGTACGCCGGGCGCCTCGGACACCGCACGGTTCGACGAGGCGCTCGAGCTGCTGCACCTGGGTGGTCGTCCGCTGCACCACGCGGTGCTGATGATGATCCCCGAGGCGTGGGAACGCAGCGAGACCATGGACCCCGCGCGGCGGGCGTTCTACCAGTACCACTCGTCGCTCATGGAGCCGTGGGACGGCCCGGCGTCGGTGTGCTTCACCGACGGCACCATCGTCGGCGCCGTCCTGGACCGCAACGGCCTGCGTCCGTCGCGCATCTGGGTCACCGATGACGGCCTGGTCGTCATGGCCTCCGAGGCCGGCGTCCTGGACCTGGACCCGTCGACCGTCGTCAAGAAGCTGCGCCTGCAGCCCGGCCGCATGTTCCTCGTGGACATGGCCGAGGGCCGGATCGTCGACGACGAGGAGATCAAGGACAAGCTGGCGGCCGAGCACCCCTACCAGGAGTGGCTCGACAACGGCCTGTTCCACATCGACGACCTGCCTCCGGGCGACTACGTCAAGATGCCGCACCACCGCGTGGTACTGCGGCAGCAGGCGTTCGGTTACACGAACGAAGAGGTCACCCAGCTGATCGTGCCGATGGCACGCACCGGCGCCGAGGCGCTGGGCTCCATGGGCACCGACACCCCGATCGCTGTGCTGTCGCAGCGGCCGCGGATGCTCTACGACTACTTCCAGCAGCTGTTCGCGCAGGTGACCAACCCGCCGCTGGATGCCATCCGGGAAGAGGTCGTGACCAGCCTCTCGGGTGTCATCGGCCCCGAGGGCGACCTGCTGAACCCGGACGAGAACTCGTGCCGGCAGATCGTCGTACCGCAGCCGATCCTGCGCAACGGTGACCTGTCCAAGCTGATCTGCGTCGACCCCGACCACGAGATCCGGGGCCGCAAGCACGGCATGCGCGCCGCGGTCGTCAGCTGCCTGTACCCCGTCGCCGACGGCGGTGACGGCCTGCGCCGGGCCCTGGAGGACGTGCGCACCAAGGTGTCGCAGGCCATCCGCAATGGCGCCCGCATCATCGTGCTGTCGGACCGTGAGTCGAACGAATGGCTCGCACCGATCCCGTCGCTGCTGTCGACGGCGGCCGTCCATCACCACCTGGTCCGGGAACGCACCCGCACCCAGGTCGGTCTGGTGGTCGAGTCCGGTGACGCCCGTGAGGTTCATCACATGGCCATGCTGGTGGGTGTCGGCGCTGCCGCCATCAACCCGTACATGGCCTTCGAGACCATCGACGACATGGTCGACCGCGGCGTCATCTCCGGACTGACCAGTGACAAGGCCAAGGCCAACTACGTCAAGGCCGCCGGCAAGGGTGTGCTGAAGGTGATGTCCAAGATGGGCATCTCGACGCTGGCGTCCTACACCGGCGCCCAGCTCTTCCAGGCCGTCGGTATCAGCCAGCGCGTGCTCGACGAGTACTTCACCGGCATCTCCTGTCCGACCGGCGGTATCGACCTCGACGACATCGCGGCCGACGTCGCGTCGCGGCACAGCCTGGCCTACCTGGACCGGCCCGACGAGTGGGCTCACCGCGAGCTCGAGGTCGGCGGCGAGTACCAGTGGCGTCGTGAGGGCGAGTACCACCTGTTCAACCCGGACACGGTGTTCAAGCTCCAGCACTCCACCCGCACCGGGCAGTACTCGGTGTTCAAGGAGTACACCAAGCTGGTCGACGACCAGAGCGAGCGCATGGCCTCGCTGCGTGGCCTGTTCACATTCAAAGACGGTGTGCGCGAGCCCATCTCGATCGACGAGGTGGAGCCCGCCAGCGAGATCGTCAAGCGCTTCTCCACGGGTGCGATGAGCTATGGCTCGATCTCGGCCGAGGTGCACGAGACCCTCGCGATCGCGATGAACCGCCTTGGCGGACGGTCGAACTCGGGCGAGGGCGGCGAGAACGTCGAGCGATTCGACCGGGACGCCAACGGCGACTGGCGACGCAGTGCCATCAAGCAGGTGGCGTCGGGCCGGTTCGGTGTCACGTCGCACTACCTGACGAACTGCACCGACATCCAGATCAAGATGGCCCAGGGCGCCAAGCCCGGTGAGGGCGGTCAGCTTCCGGGACACAAGGTGTACCCGTGGGTGGCCGAGGTCCGGCACTCGACCCCGGGTGTCGGCCTGATCTCGCCGCCGCCGCACCACGACATCTACTCGATCGAGGATCTGGCGCAGCTGATCCACGACCTGAAGAACGCCAACCCCGAGGCCCGCATCCACGTGAAGCTGGTGTCGGAGAACGGTGTCGGTACGGTCGCGGCCGGCGTCTCGAAGGCGCACGCCGACGTGGTGCTGATCTCCGGGCACGACGGTGGCACCGGTGCCACCCCGCTGACCTCGCAGAAGCACGCGGGTGCCCCGTGGGAGCTGGGCCTGGCCGAGACGCAGCAGACCCTGCTGCTCAACGGTCTGCGCGACCGGATCGTCGTGCAGGTGGACGGCCAGCTCAAGACGGGCCGTGACGTGGTCATCGCCGCGCTGCTCGGCGCCGAGGAGTACGGCTTCGCCACCGCGCCGCTGGTGGTCTCGGGCTGCATCATGATGCGCGTCTGCCACCTCGACACCTGCCCGGTGGGTGTGGCCACCCAGAACCCGGTGCTGCGTGAGCGGTTCACCGGCAAGCCGGAATTCGTCGAGAACTTCTTCCTGTTCATCGCCGAAGAGGTCCGCGAACTCATGGCGCAGTTGGGCTTCCGCACCATCAACGAGATGGTCGGCCAGGTCGGCGCGCTGGACACCAGCAAGGCCGTCGAGCACTGGCGGGCGCAGAAGCTGGACCTGACCCCGGTGCTGTACGAACCGGAGTCGGCCTTCATGAAGCAGGATCTGTACTGCACGTCGGGCCAGGACCACGGTCTGGACAAGGCGCTCGACCAGCAGCTGATCGCCGAATGCCGGGACGCCATCGAGTCCAAGGTCCCGGTGAGCCTCGCCATGAAGATCACCAACGTGAACCGCACCGTCGGCACGATGCTGGGCCACGAGGTCACCAAGGTCCATGGCGGCCAAGGGCTTCCGGACGGCACCATCGACATCACGTTCGACGGCTCGGCGGGTAACAGCTTCGGCGCCTTCCTGCCGAAGGGCATCACTCTCCGGGTGAACGGCGACGCCAACGACTATGTCGGCAAGGGTCTTTCGGGTGGACGCATCGTGGTCCGCCCGTCGAAGAACGCGCCGGCCGGTTACGTGGCCGAGGAGAACATCATCGGCGGCAACGTGATCCTGTTCGGTGCCACCAGCGGCCAGGCGTTCCTGCGCGGTGTGGTGGGCGAGCGGTTCGCGGTGCGTAACTCGGGTGCGCAGGCGGTCGTCGAGGGTGTTGGCGATCACGGCTGCGAGTACATGACCGGCGGCAAGGTGGTCATCCTCGGTGCAACCGGCCGTAACTTCGCTGCGGGTATGTCGGGCGGTATGGCCTACGTCTACGACCCGCAGGGTGCGCTGCCGGGCAACATCAACGGCGAGATGGTCGATCTCGATGCGCTCGACGCCACTGACGAACTGTGGCTGCACGAGATGATCACGGCCCATGTCGATGGGACCGAATCGGCTGTGGGACAGCGGATTCTGGCTGATTGGCAGAATCAGAAGGAGCAGTTCATCAAGGTGATGCCTCGCGACTACAAGCGGGTACTGGAGGCGATCGCCGGGGCCGAGGCCGCCGGCGAGAACGTCGAGCACGCGATCATGGCGGCCGCTCGTGGCTGATCCGAACGGCTTTCTCAAGCACACCGCCCGTCAGACCCCTACCCGCCGGCCGGTCGACCTGCGCCTCAAGGACTGGAAAGAGGTCTACGAGGAGTTCTCGAAGGACACCCTGCAGGTCCAGGCTTCGCGCTGCATGGACTGCGGTATCCCGTTCTGCCACAACGGTTGTCCGCTGGGGAACCTGATCCCCGAGTGGAACGACCTGGTGTACCGGGACCGCTGGCGTGACGGCATCGAGCGCCTGCACGCCACCAACAACTTCCCGGAGTTCACCGGGCGGCTGTGCCCGGCGCCGTGCGAGGCGTCGTGCGTCCTCGGCATCAACCAGGACCCGGTGACCATCAAGCAGGTCGAGGTCGAGCTCATCGACAACGCCTTCGACCAGGGCTGGGTCAAGCCGATGGTTCCGGACGTGAAGACCGGCAAGACGGTCGCCGTCATCGGTTCCGGACCGGCCGGTCTGGCCGCTGCCCAGCAGCTGACCCGCGCCGGCCACGACGTGACCGTCTTCGAGCGGGCCGACCGCATCGGTGGTCTGCTGCGTTACGGCATCCCGGAATTCAAGATGGAGAAGCGGCACATCGACCGCCGTCTGGAGCAGATGGAGGCCGAGGGCACGAAGTTCCGCGCCAGCGTGAACGTCGGTGTGGACATCACCGTCGAGCAGCTGCAGGAAGACTTCGACGCAGTGGTGCTGGCCGGCGGTGCGACCGCATGGCGTGACCTGCCGATCCCGGGCCGCGAGCTCGAAGGCATCTACCAGGCCATGGAGTACCTGCCCTGGGGTAACCGGGTGCAGCTCGGCGACGACGTCGTCGACGCCGACGGCCAGCCGCCGATCACGGCCAAGGGCAAGAAGGTCGTCATCATCGGTGGTGGTGACACCGGCGCCGACTGCCTGGGCACCGCCCACCGGCAGGGTGCCGAGAGCATCCACCAGTTCGAGATCATGCCGCGTCCGCCGGAGGAGCGCGCCGAGTCGACCCCGTGGCCGACCTACCCGCTCATGTTCCGGGTGTCCTCGGCACACGAAGAGGGTGGCGAGCGCGTCTTCTCGGTCAACACCGAGGAGTTCGTCGGCGCCGACGGCAAGGTCACCGCACTCAAGGTGCACGAGGTCGTCATGAAGGCCGGCAAGTTCGAGAAGGTCGAGGGTTCGGACTTCGAACTCGCGGCGGACATCGTCTTCCTGGCCATGGGCTTCGTCGGCCCGGAGCGTGAAGGCCTGCTGAACGAGCTGGGCGTCGAGCTGACCGACCGCGGAAACGTGGCCCGGGACAACGACTTCCAGACCACCGTGCCCGGCGTCTTCGTCGCCGGTGACATGGGCCGCGGCCAGTCGCTGATCGTGTGGGCCATCGCCGAGGGTCGCGCCGCGGCCGCCGGCGTGGACCGCTACCTGATGGGCGAGTCGGCGCTGCCGAAGCCGATCCGGCCGACGGCTGCTCCTCAGCGATGAGCGCTTGCGCGAAGAGCCGATGACACAGCGGTAAGTCGTATTTGGTTCGCCGGTCCCAGGTTTCCTGGGGCCGGCGAACTGCTATCTGAGCCGGGTCACCAGCTCGGTTCGTGAGCGCACGTTCGACTTCCGGTAGATGTGCTGCAGATGGCTCTTCACCGTCGGCACGCTGATGAACAGCGCGCGGGAGATATCGCTGTTGCTCGCGCCCTGCGCCAGGAGTTCGACGACGTCGCGCTCGCGGGCCGACAAGCCCCAATGTTCTGGCACCGCAGCAGGATTCGGCGCACTCGGCAGTTCGCCGAGCATGCAGTAAGACTGTTCGACGAACGCGTGAGACTTCTGCAGGAACCCGATCTCGTCCTTCGTGAAGTCGCCGTCCTGCGCGCTCTTCAGCAGCGAGATGCCGGCGACGATGCGGCCGGCATGGCGGAGGTACAGCTCGGCTTCGTACCGGTAGCCCATGGGGCGGAAGAACTCCGCGTAGTAGTCGGTGCGGTCCAGGCGCTCGCCGAGGTCGTTCGAGGTGGCGAGGTCCGCGCCGGTCGCGGCGAATCTGCGGGGATGGAACGGGTCCAGTTCGTGGAAATAGCCGTTGTAGCGGCCGTTCTCCTCGGGGTGGATGCGGTCGAACACGTGGTCGCCGGCGTTCATGCCGTGATCCACCGAGTAGAAGACCAGACCCGAGACCCGGACGAACCGGGACAGGAACCCCATGGTGTTGCGCTTGAACTGAATGTTGCGCTGGACCGGGTGATCGGTGAAATCCGCGGCGGCCACCGACATCTCGCACTCCTCGATACCCGTACTTCATCCTTTGGGATGATTCTCCCCAGAGTAGGCCGCTCATAGAGTTTCGCGTGTGAGCAGAACAACATTGATCCGGTCGTCGAAGATTCTGACCTTCGACGAGACCATGCCCGTCGTCGAGGCCGTCCTCGTCGAGGACGGCGTCATTCGCGAGGTCGGCAGCTTCGCGGAGCTGGACAAGGGCGATGCCGAGATCATGGATGCCGGCGACGCGGTGGTCATGCCGGGACTGATCGACACTCATCCGCACGTCATGCATTTCGGTGCGCTGCGCGGTGGCCTCGTCGATCTGAGCGACGCCGTCGACCACGCGGACATCGTCGAGCGGATCCGGGCCCGTGCCGCCGAGACCCCGGCCGGGGAATGGATCTTCTGTACGCCCGTCGGTGAAGCCCATTACTTCGTCCGCCGGTCCTGGCGCGACCTTGCCGAACGGCGTCTGCCGGACCGTCATGTCCTCGACCTCGCCACGAGCGGGCATCCGGTGCTCATCCAGGCGTGGGCGCCGCGGACGCCGAACATCGTGGCGTTCAACAGCGCCGGCCTGCGCGCCGTCGGACTGTCGGACTTCATCCCCGATCAGGTATGTGACGTCGAGATCGACAAGGACGAGGCCGGCCGGTTGACCGGCATCCTGCGCGGGCCCGTCAACAACTACTACACATACGACCCCTTCTGGGGCCAGATTCTGCTCAAGCTCCCGCCGATGGACCCGGCCCACGCCATACCCGGCGTCGTCGAGGAAATGGCGCGGTTCTCCGCCAACGGCGTCACCACGCTGTACGAGGGGCACGCGATGGAGCCGGTTCATCTCGCGGGGTATCAACAGCTCCGTGCTGCCGGGATGCTCACCATGCGGGTACAGGCGACGCACGACGTGGAGTCGGCCATCTTCTATCCCTTCGATCCGTTGTCGCTGGCGGATTTCAATGAGCGCCTGAATTCCCTTGCGCCGCAGTCGTTGGACCTCTCCGATGACCTGTTCCGCATCGCCGGCATGACCATCAGTCCGGGCGGGCCCTGCTTCGCAGGCCATTTCGCGATGCACGAGGCGTATTCGGATCCGTTCGGGCGGCCGACCAAGGGAAATCGCTTCGTCTCGCTGGAGAAGGAAGAGTCGTTCGTCCGGTTCTGTGCGCAGCACGGCATCAGGGCGAACATCTGTGTCGGCTCGTACCGGGAGCACGACGACTTCCTCGAGATCGCCGAACGGGTGGTGCGCGAGTACGACTTCCGGGACAAGGCGTGGATTCTGCAGCACGCCATCACGATCAGCCCCGATCATGTGCGCCGATACCAGGCGCTCGGTTTTCAGGTCACGACGTCCGTCGGATTCGCGTGGGGCAAAGGCGCGATGTACGACGAGCGCATCGGCCGGCACATCTGGCGCGACATGGTGCCGCTGCGGCGGATGCTCGACGCGGGTCTCGACGTGTGCGGTGGATCGGACTGGGGGCCCAAGAACCCGTGGGAGCAGATCACCCTGGCGCAGACACACGAAATCGCGGGTACCGATCTCCGCAACGACGGGCCCGATCAGGTCATCACGCGCGCGGAATCGCTGGCCATGTGGACGACGAATGCGGCGAAGGTCCTGGGCTGGAACGAAATCGGGTCCATCCGGCCGGGCAACCACGCTGACCTGATCTTCGTCGATCGGGATCCGTTGACCTGTGGTGTCGAGGATTTGAAGGAGACCCGCGTCCATCGAACCCTGTTGGCGGGGAACGTTGTTCACGATGACGGAGCCCTGGCGTGAAGGCCAGCGAGTACGCGGGATACGACGCGACCGGACTGGCTGCCCTGATCCGTGCCGGCGAGGTATCGGCGGCCGAGGTGCATGACGCGGCCCGCGCCGCGATCGAGGCCGTCGACGAGACGCTCAACGCCGTCGTCTCGGGGCCATGGGACGCTCCGCTCGCCTACGACTCCGCGGGGACATTCGCGGGGGTTCCCTTCGCGCTCAAGGATTTCGCGATCCACGCGGCCGGGGTGCCGACCTACTTCGGCAGTCGCCTTGCCGGAGCGGGGGTGGTGTTCCCCCACGACACCGCGCTGATGACACGGTTCCGCGCGGCCGGCTTGGCCACCGTGGCGTCGACCACCACCCCGGAGTTCGCGTTCAACGGAAACACCGAACCCGTGGCGCACGGGTCGACCCGGAACCCGTGGGACCCGACGCGCTGCGCCGGCGGTTCCAGTGGTGGTTCTGCGGCGCTGGTCGCCGCGCGCGCCCTGCCGATCGCACACGCCACCGACGGCGGCGGCTCGATCCGAATTCCCGCTTCCGCCAACGGCTTGGTCGGATTGAAGCCGAGCCGCGGACGCGTGTCTCCGGGGCCGGATGAGAGCGAGCCGCTGTCGGGGCTGGGTGTCGAATTCGGGCTGACCCGGTCGGTACGTGACTGTGCAGCACTGCTCGACGCCGTCAGCGGTCCGGTTCCCGGTGACAAGTACGTCGTTCGTGATCCGGTGCGACCGTATGTCGAGGAGTTGAACCGAGAGCCCGGCAGGCTGCGTATCGCCATCCATACCGAGTCTTGGGCCGACGGCCCGGTCGACGAGGAGGTTGTTGCTGCGGTGACCGCCGTCGGGGCAGCGCTGGAAGGTCTGGGGCACCGCGTCGTTCCGGACTCGCCGGTGTTCGATTGGGAGCAGTTCGTCGACGCCAACCTCCCGGTGTGGAGTGTGTCGCTCGCCGAGGGAATCGACGCCCTCGCAGCGGCTTTCGGCACCGCACCTGGCCCGGACAACCTCGAGGCCACAACCCTGGCCTGCGCCGAATACGGCCGCCGCGTCACCGCCACACAACTCGGCGCCGCCCTCGCCGTCTTCAATCAGGTGTCCCGCTCCGTCGGTTCGTTCTTCACCGAATACGACCTGCTGCTGACGCCCACGCTGAGTGCGCCGCCGCAGCTGCTGGGGGAACTCGACGCCAACGACGCGTCGCTCACGCCCGCGCAGTGGATACAGAAGCTGCTTGGCGCCTGCGCCTTCACGCCACTGTTCAACGCCACCGGGGGACCGGCCATCAGCCTGCCGCTCGGCTGGACCCGGTCGGGGCTGCCCATCGGCGTGCAGCTGGCCGCGCCCATGTGCGACGAAGGCACGCTGATTGCTGTTGCGTCCCAACTGGAGACGGCGATGCTGTGGGCTGATCGGATGCCGGGGGTGAACGCCGGTGGCTACTGAGCACGGGACGCCGATCGCGCCGTATCTGGCCGTGGGCCTGTCGACGGTGGTCCGCAACATCGAACGACGCTCGCAGATTCAGGCGAATCTCGACGTCATCGAAGAGACCATTCATGCTGCGGTATCGACGGTTTCGATCAACATGCCGGTCAAGCTGGTCGCCCTCGCCGAGGGGGCGCTGACCGGCTTCGGCGACGAAGCATTCGACATCCCGCACGTGCAAGCCGCGCGGGAGATGTTCATCGACATCCCCGGTCCCGAGACCGAGCGCCTCGGCGCGCTCGCCCGGGAGCACGGCGTCTACCTCATCGCGCAATGCAAGGCGCGATGGCCCGAGGTGATGCCGGACCGCTACTTCAACTCGATGATCATCATGTCGCCGGCGGGCGAGGTGGTGCACCGGGCGACGAAGAATCACGTCTGGTGCCGCGAACGCTCCTGCACGCCGCACGACGTATACGACCGGTGGGTCGAACTGTTCGGCGACGGGCTCGATGCGTTCTATCCGGTGCTGCGCACACCGGACATCGGGACGATCGGGACCATCTGCTGCAGCGACGGTGAGTATCCAGAAGCGGTACGTGCGTTGGCATTTCAGGGTGCGGAGGTGGTGTATCGGCCGAGTGAGGCGGTACCCATGACGCAGGCCGGTCCCGATCCCGGCGGCACGTGGCTGTTACAGAACCGCGCCCACGCGCATTTCAACAGCCTCTACATGGTGTGCCCGAACACCGGTCCGGTCTACGCGACGCAGGGTTCCGCACACCCCTTCGACATCGCCGGCGGCAACTCGCACATCGTCGACTACAACGGGGCTGTGCTCGGCCACACGGTCTCCGGATTCAACTCGGTCGTCGCCGGCGTGATCGACATCGAGGCACTACGCCAGTTCCGGGTGATGAACCTGAACTCCAACTGGCTCAAGGACCTGCGCACCGAACTCTTCCGTGACATGTACGACGCACCGATCCACCCGAGGAATCTCTGGCTCGACCAAGAGCCGGTGCTGCATGCCGAGGCCGACGAGATCTACCGGGCGAACATCGCGCGGCTGATCGAGCGCGGGGCCTACACGCTGCCGGCGCACCGGTTCCCGGGTGCCGGCATCGCACCTACCGGTTGACGAGAGAGAACAGTTCGGTGCCGTCGTCCGACAGTCGCACGAGGGTGTCGCCGAGCCGGGTCACCGTGCCGAGGGAGCCGGGCGGTCTGGGTATCGACCACGCCACTTCACAGGTGGTGAGGTCGTAGGCCTGGGCCAGCAGCTTCCAATCAGGCGAGGTGCGGTCATGGGGCGCCCGCACGATGACCTTGCCGTCGGTGCCCACCGTTCGAAAGAAGTCGAACGCGCACGGTGCACCTGTCGCGCCGGAGCGCATGTCGTACGGGCGATAAGCAGGTGGTGCGTCGCTGGCGCTGTCGTTGACCCACAGGGTGCTACCGATCAGGTATGTGTCGCGGTATGCATTCCCTGGAATCTCCAGAAGTTTGACACCACGGAGGTCATGGACCGACATGGCGTTACGGCCCACGACGGTGACGAGGTTTCCGGGCACTCCGGTCAGATGACCCTGGATTCGTTTGTCGCTGAGGGGCTTTCCCTCGGCGTTGAAGAGTTGGACGAATTCGTTGTCGGCCTTGGTGCTGAACTGGCCGGCGAAGCCGCCTTCGAAGAAGTTCCAGTTCGACATGTACGCGTCGGCGGGTAACTGAGGTGTCCACTGACGGCCGTCTTTCACGGAGAACATGACGGTGTCGTTGGGCGGGTTGTCGTGTGTGCCGCCAATTGCGATGTCGTCGCTCATTGGACCCAGGTGGTCCCCGATAAGGGCTACGTGCCAGGTCTTTTCCGCGTGCGCACCCACTCCGTAGGCACCGCGACCCTTGTCCATGGCCACCAGGTAGTTGGGCGTCCGCTCGGCCTGAGGTTGCGCGCCGTTGGCATACCGGAGGTCGGTGGGTCCGGTGTACGTCAATGCACCTGTATTTCCATCGATCACCCAGGCGGTGGAGGGCTCGACGACATGGTCTGAAATGCACACCACATCGGTGCCATTGGGGAAACACCTTGGTATCTGCCGAGTTTCGCCCAGCGGCACGGCTGGAAACAGTGGGCGTCCGATGGTGCTGTCCATCCCGGCGAGCCACCACTGTTCCGGAGGCCCAGGCGTGCTGGCCAGCAGATACGTGCGGTGCGAGGTCGTCTTGATGGTGGGGTATTCCCAGGAGTCCTTGCCGGCGTTGATCCGCGCATCTGCGGGTAGCCCGAGATCTGAGATGCTGGTCCGCCAGCCGGGTACCGGCTGTGACCGCAATGGCGACAACAGGTCCTGCCTGGGCGGAGTCCATTTTGAACGTGCCCAAGACTCAGCGCCGCCGAGAAACCACCACCAGATTCCGCTACCGATGACCACTGCCAGCACCGTCGCGATGGCGGCGGCGATCATAGGCCAGCGGCGTCGTGGGTTCGTCACCTGGACAGGCGGCGACGGCGACGGGATGTACATCGCCTCAGTCCTGTTCGTGTTCGTATCGCGTGGCGAAGACTTCAGCCTTTTCGGCGAGCGCTGTCTCCATCGATGGCAGGCCAAGATCGCGCTCGAGGTAGCCGTTGACGGCCACCCGATCCATGCCTGTGCGTGACATCAAGCTGGCGACGATCAAGCGCTGCCCAGCCAAGGCATTCTGCCGCGCGAGCCGGGCGATCACCGAAATCTCCTCGGCCAGTTGATCTTCGGTCATGCCAGTGACCTGGGGAGCCAGCTCGATGCGGTACGGCCGGCCATTGGGCAACGCGCTCACCGAGACCGTGCCCGGAGGATTGGTCACCGTGAAGATCATGGTGTCGACCGTGTCTTCGGCTTCTGGGTCAGACGATTCCGAGCCTGAGGCGACGGACTCCACTCCTGCCGAGTAGAGATCGTCGAGCACCGCGTCAGGCTCGAAGTCGTCGGGCTCGTCATCCCAGCCCGAATGGTCCTGCGGCAACTCCATCAGAGCATCTGTTGGCGGAGCATCTGGGCCGAAGCGTCATCGGTGTTGTCGTAAAGATCGGCGGCCGAGTCGAGCTTGGAGCTCAATTCGGACGACACCTTCTGCATCTGCGCGCCGGCGGCCCGTCGCGCCTCGAGGGCAGTTGAAACAGCAGAAGATGTTGCCACGCAGACCATTCCGTGTGTTTCTTCAACGTGTCGGGCCGGGTCGACGAGAGCCCGATTGGCGCCGATGAGTTTGTCCGAGGCTTTCTGTTGCTTCAATGCCAGATGCCGGACGTGCTCGGTCAGTACGACGAGGTTCTTTTCCTGGTCCGTTGCCATGTCGATCCGTTCGTTGATGTTCAGGACTGGTTGGTCGCCGGCTGCGTGGCGCTTTCAGGGTCCACGGAAGTACCAGGGATAGGGGCTCGTTCACCCGAGCTACGTGCGCTGGGCCCAGCCGATGCCGATGGTTGGGTGACTGGCGCGGGACCTCTTGGCGCCTGCGGCGCTGGATTGGCCGGTGCCGTTGCCGCTGCGGGTCCGGCGGCCGGAGTTGCCGGCTGTGCGAATGCTGCGGGTGCCACGGGCAGTGGAGTCGCCGCGATCTTGGGGGCGGCGCCAGGTCCCGGTCCTGCCGGCTGTGCTTGTGCCGAGGCAGGGACCGCTGGCGGAGTGCCGGACGGAAGCGGCGCCACCGGTGTCGGCGTACTCGGTGCGTCGTACGGGGTGGCCGCGGGACCGTGTTGCTCGGGTTCCTCCGGGGACGGCACCGTGTAGGGCGTCCGCGGCTGGGACCGTTCTGGGGGGACGTCTTGGCCCTTCTCGGGCATTCGGCTGCCGGGTTGCCGGGAATCGGCGCCCGGCAACTTGTCCTCGGGAAACGGCGGGAACACGCCCTCGCTCGCAGGAGGGCCGGACGTGTCACCTTGTGCCTTGGTGTAGTCGCCCGTCCGTCCGGTGATCCGTCCAGCGTTTTCGAGACTGTTCTTCACGAGGATGACCATCGTGCCGCCGGCGATGTCGAGTGCGGCGACCGATGCCGCTGTGTCGAGGACGACCTTGATGGCCCGGCCCGGGCCGCTGGCCTGCATCCAACACGTTGCGAGGTCGTATGCCTTGAGCCAGTCGTTCTGGTCCTGCAGGGTTTCTCGGGTACGCGCCACCTGACCGGCTTCGGTATCCAGGACTCCGGCGATCGTTTCATCGGCTGCTTGGACTCGAGATGTAAGTCGCCGGTGGGAGGCGTTGGTGGCGGCATAGACCTCGGACGCGGTGCCGTTCCAGCGGTCGCCGTGTGGTTCGGCGCTGATGAGGGTGAGGACCACGTCCTCGAGGCGCTTGCTGGATTCCCGGAATTCGTCGCCGTTGACCGGAGTCCCGGATCCTGTTGTCAGTTTCATGCCGTCGATCAGCATTTGCGCGGCCCAGATGATCTTGGAATCGGCGATCTGGGTGCCTTTCGAGGCGCCGAACGCCGTGGGTAGGGGAGCGACGGCGGCGCCGAGAGTGGTGAGCCCCTCGACGAGGTCATTCGCATCGTTCATGAGTTTCAGGCCGTCCTGCATGACCCCACCCATGTCGCCCTTGCGCGCATTGTCGACGAGGCTGACCCCGTCCTTGACACCGTTGACCACGCCGCTGGCGATCTTGAACGGCGCCTCGAAGACCTCGGTCATGCTCTCGAACATGCCCATGGCAAGCACCCCCTGTTTCCCCACTATGAGCGTAACCGCGCCGTGGACAGCGTCTGGACAGCAAGTTCACAACGGGTGTTGGCGCCGGGTGATGGCGTTGGTAACAGCTCGATACCACCGGGTGTGTCGCATGAGGCTGATGTGACTGGAGTTGCACAATGAATCGGTTCGGGTCCCGATCGACCAGAACTGAATACTTATGGCGAACTACTCCACTACCCACGGACCCCAGTTCGCCGGCTCCGAGCTGAGCCGGCGACGCTTTCTGGTCGGCTTGTCCGCCTCGGTGGTGGCCGGGGTGGGCCTGGCACGGTGCGCTTTCGACGGGCCGACAGCTGCTGTGGCTGCGGCACCGCCGACGTCTCCGTCGGAGCCGGTGCGGCACGGCATGGGATTGGCGTTGCCCGGTGGCGGCGAGCTCAGCAGCCTGCCGGACGTGGCCGGTAACCGGGTGGCGATCACCCTCGATGACGGCGTGAGTTCCGAGGTGGTGCGCGCGTACACCAAGCTCGCGCGGGACACCGGGATGCGGCTCACCTATTTCGTCAACGGCAGGTACCAGTCGTGGACCGAGAATCGGGACCTGATGCTGCCGTTGGTGGAGTCGGGGCAGATTCAGCTGGGCAACCACACCTGGTCGCATCCGGACCTGGCGAAACTCTCCAAGGATGAGATCGTCGATCAGCTGGAGCGCAACCACAAGTTCCTGCAGTCGACCTTCGGGGTCGACTCCCGGCCGTACTTCCGGCCGCCCTACGGCAGCCACAACGCGATCGTCGACAAGATCGCCGCGGAGCTCGGCTACTCGACGCCGACAATGTGGACGGGATCGCTCGGTGACGAGAACATCGTCACCGAGGACTACATCCTCAAGATGGCGGGCAAGTACTTCACGGAGCAGACCGTGGTCATCGGTCACCTGAACCATCTGCCGGTGACGCACGTGTACGGCCAACTGGTCGACCTGTTGAAGGAGCGCAACCTGCGGACGGTCACGCTCGACGACGTGTTCCGGAAGCCGCGCGAACTGCCTGTCTGATCCGCATGGTGACGTAGCTCATATTGTCTGGTAGGTCACTTAGGTCGACGCGCCACTCTTAAATTAAGAGGGCGTTAAGGGCATCTCGCGCAACATGAATCACATCAGTCACACCAGAAACGCGAATGTTACTTTCGGCGCGCCTCCGGAGGTTTGCCGGTGACCGGCGTTGTAATGAAATCGCGAGGGCCTTGCGATAGTCTGGCCCCACGGTGCAACCAAACGCCGACCGCAGGAGTGATCACCGTGTACAACAACCCGCTAGCGCGCACGCGTATGGGACGTATTGCCTGGTCCCTGTTCCGCCATCCAGTCAAGAGCCGCGAGTTTCCGGCCAAGAACGAACGCCTGGTCACTGCAGCGGACATGGTCCGCTTCGGCGTCTAGCGCCAGATTGACCGTCGCGGCCGACCGTAATCGGCGGTAACGTCAGCTGCTTTGCTGACCGTTATCAATTTGTGACCTCCGCGATAATTAAGAACCCAGCCCGCCCGGAACCGATCTCTCGGCTCCGGGCGGTTGCCGTATCTCAGGCGGTCAGTAGCCCGGAGTCCCGGATGGCTTCGGCCAACGGCTCCAGCACGGCCGGGTCGTGCGGTTGTGGGATGTAGATGATCGCCAGATCCAGGCCCTCGGCGGCCAGCCCGGCAGCCTCGTCGACCACCTTGCGGTAGTCGCGGTCCTGGCCGAGCCGGACGTGCGCCGACAGAGTGATCTCCTTGGGATCGCGACCGATGTCGGCACAATGCGCGGCGAGCACGTCGCGCTTGCGGGCAAACTCCTCCGGCGTGCCGCCGACGAAGTTCCAGTGATCGGCGTACTTGGCGGTGATCTTCAGGGTGCGCTTCTCGCCGCTACCGCCGATGCAGAACGGCGGATGCGGCTGCTGTGGGCCCTTCGGCTCGTTGCGGGCGTCCTTCAGTTGGTAGAACTTCCCGTCGAAGGTCGTGGTGTCCTGGCTGAGCAGGCCTTTGAGCACCTCGCAGGCCTCTTCGAAGCGGTCGAACCGCTCTTTGATGGAGCCCAACTCGATGCCGTAGGCGCCGGACTCCTCCTCGTTCCAGCCGGCGCCGATGCCCAGCTCCAGCCGGCCGTTCGAGACGATGTCCAGCGCGGACGCCATGTTGGCCAGCACTGCCGGGTGTCGATAGTGGATGCCGGTGACCAGGACTCCGACCCGCAGCCGTTTGGTGGCCTGCGCCAGCGCGGTCAGCGTGACCCAGCCCTCCAGGCAGGGGCCGGTGGAGTCGGAGAAGATCGGATAGAAGTGGTCGAAGGTCCAGCCGGACTCGAATACGTCGATGTCGTCGGCGGCCTGCCAAACGGCGAGCATGTCCGACCAGGTGGTGTCTTGCGGTGAGGTTTTGAAGGCGAATCGCACAATTACTGAAACTAGTCAGGACCGTCGACTAATTCCTGTGAGTTTCCTCGACGCGTTGGCAGACTGGACCCATGGACCCGGTGGCCGCGCTGCGAGAGATCGCCTTCTACAAGGATCGTGCGCGTGAGGAATCCCGCCGCGTCATGGCCTATCGCAAAGCCGCGGACGTGGTGGAGGCGCTGACTCCCGAACATCGCGAGAAGCTGGGCCGGACCAACGGCTGGCAGACGCTCGCCGGCGTCGGACCCAAGACCGCCGCGGTGATCGCTCAGGCATGGGCGGGTCGTGAGCCCGAAGCGCTCCTCCAACTTCGCACTGCGGCAGCCGATTTGGGTGGGGGAGCGCTGCGTACGGCGCTGAAGGGGGATCTGCACCTGCACTCCAACTGGTCCGACGGATCGGCGCCGATCAGCGAAATGATGGCTACCGCACAACGTTTGGGCCACGAATACTGTGCACTCACCGACCACTCGCCGCGGCTGACCGTCGCCAACGGCCTGAGCGCGGACCGGCTCCGTCAGCAGCTGGACGTCATCGACGAAATCCGTGACCGATTCGCACCAATGCGGATCCTCACCGGCATCGAGGTCGACATCCTCGACGACGGTTCGCTGGACCAGGAACCCGAGCTGTTGGAGCGGCTCGACGTGGTGGTGGCCAGCGTGCACTCGAAGCTGTCCATGGACGCCGCCGCGATGACCCGACGCATGGTCCGCGCGGTGTCCGGTGGCCGGGCGAACGTGCTGGGCCACTGCACCGGCCGTCTGGTCGAAGGATCGCGCGGCACTCGGCCCGAATCAAAGTTCGACGCGGCAGCGGTGTTCGCGGCATGTGCCGCCAATGATGTTGCGGTGGAGATCAATTCGCGTCCAGAACGGCGTGATCCGCCGACCCGACTGCTGAACCTGGCATTGGACACCGGTTGTCTGTTCTCGATCGACACCGATGCCCATGCGCCCGGCCAGCTGGACTTCCTCGGCTACGGAGCGCAGCGCGCACTGGATGCCGATGTGCCGCAGGAGCGGATCGTCAACACCTGGCCGGTCGAGCGACTGCTCGCGTGGACCGCGTAGCGTCGGACTCATGGTTCTCGGTACCGCCACCGTCGTCACGATCTTCGCGGCCGGCCTGATCTTCCTGCTGGCCCTGATCCTCGGCATCTGGAAGTACCGGCAGATGGCCGTCAACCCGAATCATCTGGCGCACCCCTACGTCGACATCGCGCACCGGGCCGCGCTGCTGTACTCGTTCTCCACGTTGCTGGTCGCCGTGTTCGTGCAGCTCTCTGCCTGGCCGATGTGGGTGAACCTCACGGCCGCAATGGTTTTGGTGTTCTTCTTCGTGATCGCGATCGCCGCGTACATCCAGCACGGATTTCGGCAGGACACCACCAATCAGTTCGAGCACCCGAGCGGCGGTCTGCACGCCGGCATGGTGGCGCTGATCCTCGGTGAGGTCGGCGGGTTTCTGGTGCTGCTATCGGGTTTCGTGGTTGCACAACTCTGAGCCGAGGGAGCTCGACATGATCGGTCGATCGAAGACGCGGTGGGCCGCGGCACTCGCGGCGGCGGTGGGCATCCTGGCTTCGTGCTCCGTCCACGTCGGCAATCAGGCGACCACCATGCCGAAAGAGAAGCTGGAGGCTGCGGTCAAGGCCAAACTCAGCCTCAAAACCACATCGAACATCGACTCCGTGGTCTGCGATGGCGGTCTCGAGGCCACGGTAGGAGCGGCTCAGGCCTGCACCGTCGTCACCGGCGCGACGAGTCGGCGGGCAACGGTGAGAGTTGCCGACATCCGAGGGTCCGACATCGGCCTCAGCATCGAACTCATCCCGGGCAAGTGACACTCCACGACTGCCTGCTGCAGCTGAACAGCCCGGCGCGCCCATGGTTGATCCGTGACGGTGCACCGGAGGGCGTCGACCTGGTGGCCGAATGGAAGTCCGACGACCCGGACTGGCGACAGGTGCTCGAAGACCTTGCGGTGACACTGACCTTCCAGATTCACCTGAGGCTGGATGCCGAGGCCCGACTCCTACACGCGGTGGATCACCTGGTCGAATGGCGACAAGACGCCGAGGGTCAGTGGATCGAGTGCCACGACACCGGCGACCTGCAGCTGTTCTGGTCAGGAAACTCGAACTGCATGCACCACTTGATCACCACCGATGACATCAAGATCCCGATCCAGCAGTGCGTCGCCGAATCAGGGTGGACGTACCGCGTGGGTTAGTGGGCCGTCGCCCGGTCAGACCTCGTCAGAGAAATCGGCGGTGAGCCACCGGTCGGGACGGACGGTGAACAGGACGGTGGCAACGCCTGCCATCGAGCGGACGAACTCGCGCCCGGCGTCTTCACCCAGATAACGGACCGCGATTTCTTCACGAGCGTCCTCCGGTGCGGGGGTGGCGGTCTCGATGACCGAGCCCTCGACGATCACGTACTGGTAGGGCGGCTCTTCCCGCTGGACCACGAGGGAGACCACGCCCGCCTGCTCGATCAGCTTCGCCTTGCGACTGCCGGCCCCGGTGTTGATCCGGATCAACCCGTCAGGGGTGTAGTCGTACCAGATGGGGACACTCGACGGCGGCCGGCCGTCTTCGGCGGCCACGGACAGCACCGCTACGTGCTTGTCGGCGAGGAACTGTTCGCGTTCTGCTTTGGTCAGGTTTCTCGGCATGACCCCGGCAACACCGCGTTGCCCCTCGCTATTCCGGCAGCATCGGCATCTCCCAGCCCGGGTCCGCGCCGACGAGCACACCGCGGGTCAGGCACGCATTGCCGAACTTCTGCCGCACCAGATCGACGGCGCAGTCCACCGCGGCGGTGTCGGGCTCACCATCGAACGGCAGCTCGAGCTGTTCGGTGCCGGCGGTGTCGACATTCGACACCGAGAATCCCAGCAGGGTCAGCCCGCGCTCAGTGAGCAGCGGCCCCGCGGCGGCCACCAATCCACGTGCGGCCGTGAGGATTTCCTCGGTCGACGCCGTCGCGCGACGCATGGTGTGCGAGCGCGTGGCGCGACTGTAGTCGTCGAACCGCAGGCGCAGGACCACCGTGCGTCCGGTCCGGCCGCTGCCGCGCATGCGGCGGGTGATGCGGTCGATCAGGTTGATCACCATGGCGTCGATCTCGTTGTCGGACATCGTGTTTCCGCGCCGTCCCACCGCCCGCTGGGCGCCGACCGAACGGCGCCGGACGCCCGTCGTCACCCGCCTGCGGTCGATGTTGTGCGACAGCGCGAACAGTTGGCGGCCCATGCCTGCGCCGACCATGGCGCCCAGCGCCGACTCGGTCAGGGCCGCGACGTCGGCGACGGTTTCGACGCCGTGTTCGCGGAGTTTCTCCGCCGTCTTCGCCCCGACGCCCCACAGGTGCTGCACCGGCAGCGGATGCAGAAACGCGAGCTCACGATCCGGCGGCACCAGCAGCAGCCCGTCGGGCTTGGCTTCCCGGCTCGCGACCTTGGCCAGGAATTTGGTGCGGGCGATGCCGACGGTGATCGGCAGCCCGACGCGCTCGCGAACCGCGTCACGCAGC
The DNA here is from genome assembly GCF_025331195.1 of Mycolicibacterium llatzerense. Classification (NCBI taxonomy): domain Bacteria; kingdom Bacillati; phylum Actinomycetota; class Actinomycetes; order Mycobacteriales; family Mycobacteriaceae; genus Mycobacterium; species Mycolicibacterium llatzerense. The sequence continues at coordinate 1,416,902 of NZ_LXOV01000001.1, forward strand.
GCCGCGCCGATCTGGACCGGGGTGCCCGACACCCGGCCGAGGCCGCTGACGTCGAGGAAGGCCTCGTCGACCGACAGCGGCTCGACCAGCGGGGTGGTGTCGTGAAAGACCTCGAACACCGCCTTGCTGGCTGCCGAGTAGGCCGACATCCGGGGCGGCACGACGATGGCCTGCGGACACAGGCTGCGGGCCTGATGCCCGCCCATCGCGGTGCGGACGCCGAACGCCTTGGCCTCATAGCTCGCGGCGAGCACGACACCGGCACCGACGATCACCGGTCGACCACGCAGTGCGGGATCATCCCGCTGCTCGACCGAGGCGTAGAACGAGTCGAGGTCGGCATGCAGGATCGCAGCTGCTTCGGCGTCCGACACCGATCAATGTTCGCACATATGTTCGCACTCCGCGTAGGCCTGGCGGTCGACTAAACAATTGTTTACATTGGTGAACATGCATTTACCTTCGGTCGACGATCGGACAGCGCGGGCAAGGATTCGCGATGAGGCCCTGCGCCTGTTCGCCGAGCGCGGTCCCGACGCGGTCACCATGCGCGATATCGCCGCCGCCGCCGGCGTCTCACCAGCGCTGCTGATCCGGCACTACGGCTCCAAAGACGGACTCGTGGAGGCGGTCGACGGTCACGTCGTCCAGACGCTGGAGGCGCTCCTGGCTCAGGTGACGGGACAGGGCGACGCCGACGACCCCCAGCCCTCCGCGATGCCGACGATGCTCGAGGCGTTTGCCGTCCATCTGCCGCCGCAGTCGCCGATACCGGACTACCTGGGCAGATCGCTGATCGCTGGTGGTGTGGTGGGATCAGCCCTGTTCGCGCGGCTGTACGACATCAGCAGGGACGCGCTGGATGCGATGGTGGCGGCCGGGACCGCAGACGCCGGCGACGATCCCGCGATGCGGGCAGCCTTCTTGATGATCAACGACCTGGCGGTGCTCATGCTGCGTCGGCGTCTCACCGAAGTGCTCGGCGTCGACCCGCTGACTGCCGCCGGCATGGAGCGCTGGGCCACCGAGGTTTTCGCCATTTACCGCGACGGACTGACCGGATCGTCGGGCAACACACGAGCGACCGCACCGACAGTGCACGAAGAAAGGTAGGGAAATAATCGTGTCCGACAACCCACCCTCCGGTGATACTGGTGCGCTGGCGGCCGGCGGCGCCAGGCTGCTGCGGTGCCGACGCCTCGTGCGCGCGCCGATCTGGATCTATCGGGCCCGCGGGGGCGCGTTGTTCGGTTCGCGGATGCTGATGCTGGAACACACCGGACGCACATCGGGGGCCCGCCGCTACGTCGTCCTGGAAGTCATCGACCATCCGTCGGCCGATACGTACGTGGTGGCCTCCGGATTCGGTACGAAAGCCCAGTGGTTCCGCAACATTGCGGCCAATCCGCGGGCGAGTGTCTACGCCGGGAGCCGCCCGGCGGCCGCCGCGACGGCGCGGGTGCTGGATCAGTCGGCCGCCGACCGCGCGCTGGCGGCGTACATCGAGCGTCATCCGCGCGCTTGGGCCCGACTCAAAGGCGTCCTCGACCAGACCTTGGGCACCGAGGTCAGCCCAACCCACACGCAGCTGCCGATGGTCGAGCTGCGGCTCGACGCGACCTCATGAAGATCGCCATCAGTGGTGCCGGTATTGCCGGACCGACATTGGCTTATTGGTTGGCTCGCAGTGGCCACGAACCGGTGCTGATCGAGACGGCGCCGCAGTTGCGCACCGGCGGCTACCTCATCGACTTCTGGGGCGTCGGCTACGCGATCGCAGAGCGGATGGGCCTGGCGGAGGCGATACAGCGCGCCGGCTACGGGATCGAGCAGGTCCGGCTGGTCGACGAACGCGGTCGCAAGGCGGGCGGGTTCGCCGTCAGCCCGTTCCGGCGGGTTTTCGACGGGCGATACATCAGCTTGCCGCGCGGCGAGCTCGCGCGGCTGATCCGTGGAGCTGTCGACGGCGACGTCGAGACGGTGTTCGGCGACCGCGTCACGGCGATCGATCAACATGACGACAGAGTGCACGTCGCGTTCGAGCACGGCAGGCACCGCGAGTTCGACTTGGTGATCGGCGCCGACGGTATTCATTCGGCGGTGCGCGGCTTGGCTTTTGGCGCCGAATCCACCGTCGAGAGGCGACTGGGCTATTGGGTCGCGGCGTTCGAATCCGACGGATACCGCCCGCGCGATGAACTCGTCTACCTCGCCCACGGCAAGCCCGGGCGGATGGTGGCCCGGTTTGCGCAGCGGAACGACCGGACCCTGTTCCTGTTTGTGGTGGCCGACGATCAGCTGGCCGGAATCGAGCCGGCTGACGACGCGGCTGCCAGGAGAGCCCTGCGGCAGGTGTTCGGCGGCGACGGATGGGAGTGCCCGGTGATCCTCGCCGCGCTGGATCGGACGGAGGACCTGTACTTCGATCGCGTCAGCCAGGTCAAGGTCGACCGATGGTCGGCGGGCCGCGTCGCGCTGATCGGGGACGCGGCATCATGCGTGTCGTTGCTTGCGGGCGAGGGGACCGGACTGGCGATGCTGCAGGCGTACGTGCTTGCCGGCGAACTCGACAGGGCCGGCGGCGACCACCAGGCAGCGTTTCGCCGCTATGAGCACCTGCTCCGACCGCTGATCGAGGGCAAACAGACATCGGCCCGAGCGTTCGCCGGCGCATTGGCGCCCCGGACCTTGGCCGGCCTCTGGATCCGGAACCGGGTCAGCCGGCTGCTGGACATCCCGGCAGTGGCCGCCTGGGCGATCCGACGAGAATTCCGCGACGACATCGAACTACCGGACTACGTGATGTAGCGCCCGCGCGACGGGTCAGCTGTAGATGCTGCTCAGCCAGATGTGGGTGAGGGTGTTCACGACGTCGTCGTGCGCGACGGCCCCGGGCTCACCGGCCAGGGTGGCCATGATCATGCGCTCGTTCATCAGGTTCAGCGAGGTAGCCAGGTCCCGGGCGGGCAGGGTCTCGGGCGCAGCGCCGCGCGTGCGCTCTGCGGTGATCAGGGCGGCGGTCAGGTTGATCCACTTCTGCATGAGGCCGGCCCAGACCTCGCGGAATTCGGGAACTGTTCTGACGGCTTCGACGCCGGCCCGGGCGGTGGCCGGGTGGGAGCCGAACGAGCTGAAGAAGATCTCGATGCCGTGCCGGATGGCCTCCCTGGGGTCGGCCGGCATGTCCTCGAGCGCGCCATCGAAGCCGGTGTCGGCCCGCTTGATCAGCGGATCGAGCAGCGACAGCAGCACCGCTTCTTTGGACGAGAAGTAGAAATAGAACGTAGGCCGCGAGATGCCGGCGCCTTTGGCCAGGTCGTCGACGGAAATCTCGGCGAAGGAGCGCTGCTGAAGCAGGGTGGTCGCGGTGGCCAGGATGGCCGCTTCGCGGTCGTCGCCCGAGGGTCGAGCCGCGCGTCTGCCCCGGGGTGCCCGGGTCTGTGCGACGGTACTCATGCAGCTGAGCCTAACAGTTTGTCGAACTTTTCAACACACTGTTGACCGACTCAACACCATGTTGATACCGTCGGTACCATGATCGAACACTTCGATGTTGTCATCGTCGGCGCCGGGATCTCCGGCATCAGCACCGCCTGGCATCTCCAGGACCGCTGCCCCACCAAGAGCTACGTGATCCTGGAACGTCGGGAGAACATCGGTGGCACCTGGGATCTGTTCAAGTACCCCGGCATCCGCTCGGACTCCGACATGTTCACCCTCGGCTTCCGGTTCAAGCCGTGGGAGTCCGCCAAGTCGATCGCCGACGGCGAGTCGATCTGGAACTACATCAATGAGGCCGCCGACGAGAACGGCATTCGGCAGCACATCCGCACGGGTCAGCAGGTCACCTCGGTGGACTGGTCGGACGCCGACAACCGCTGGACCATCGACATCGTGGCCGGCGGCGAAGCCAAGCAGATCACCGCGTCGTTCCTGTCGGTGTGCAGCGGCTATTACAACTACGACCAGGGCTACTCGCCCGAGTTCCCCGGCGCCGCCGACTTCAAGGGACAGGTCATCCACCCGCAGCACTGGCCCGAGGACCTGGACTACAGCGGCAAGAACGTCGTCGTCATCGGTTCCGGCGCCACGGCCGTCACGCTGATCCCGTCGCTGGTGAACGGCGGCGTGGGCCACGTGACCATGCTGCAGCGCTCGCCCACCTACATCGGCGCGCTGCCGTTGGAGGACCCGGTGGCCAAGCAGACCAACAAGTTCCTGCCGAAGCACTTGGCGCACTTCGTGAACCGCTGGAAGCAGATCGGTTACAGCACCAGCCAGTACCAGCTCGCCCGCAAGTTCCCGGCCGTCTTCAAGAAGGCACTGCGCCAGATGGCTGAGCGTCGACTGCCCGAAGGCTTCGACTACGACAAGCACTTCAGCCCGCGCTACAACCCGTGGGACGAGCGAGTCTGCTTGGCGCCCAACGGAGATCTGTTCAAGGCCATCCGCTCGGGCAAGGCCGGCGTCGTCACCGACACCATCGAGACCTTCACCGAGAACGGCATCAAGCTTGCCTCCGGCGAGGAGCTGCAGGCCGACATCATTGTCACCGCAACGGGTTTGAACATGCAGCTGTTCGGTGGCGCGACCGCGCACCGCAACGGTGAGCCGATCGACCTGCCCGGCTGCATGACCTACAAGGGCCTCATGCTCTCGGGCGTGCCTAACATGGCGATCACCTTCGGGTACACCAACGCGTCCTGGACGCTCAAGGCCGACCTGGTGTCCGAGTTCATCTGCCGCGTGCTGAACTACATGGACGCCAACGGTTTTGACCGCGTCGAGCCGCAGCACCCCGGTGGCAGCGTCGACGAACTGCCGTTCATGGACTTCACCCCCGGCTACTTCAAGCGCGCCATGGACAGCCTGCCCAAGTCGGGCTCGGAAGCGCCCTGGAAGCTGAAGCAGAACTACTTCTTCGACATGCGGACCATCCGGTACGGCAAGGTCGACGAGCAGTCCCTGCAGTTCACCAAACACCGTGTGGCCGTGAACGTTTAGTTCGCAGCCCAGCAGACGCAAACTGCCCCTTCTCGAACGAGAAGGGGCAGTTTGCGTTTGTTCGTGATTACGGGGTAACGACGACGATGCCGTCCTCGTCGCAGTAAGCGATGTCGCCGGGGACGAAGGTGACGCCGCCGAAGGTCACCTCGACGTCGCGGTCGCCCGCTCCGGTCTTGGTGCCCTTGCGGGGGTTGGTGCCCAGCGCCTTGATGCCGACGTCGATGGTGCGCAGCGTCGACGCGTCGCGCACCGGGCCGTTGACGATGACGCCCGACCAACCGTTGTCGTGGGCGAGACCGGCGATGATGTCGCCGACGAGGGCGGTGTGCAGTGATCCGTCGCCGTCGACCACCAGGACGCCGCCGTCGCCCGGCGTCGACAGGATCGACTTGAGCAGGGCGTTGTCCTGGAAGCACTTCACCGTGGTGATCGGTCCGGCGAACATGGTCCGACCGCCGTAGTTCTGCAACTGCAGATCGCAGCTGCGGACATCGGGATAGATCTCGTCGACGAGGTCAGCGGTGGCGCGGGGTTCGATGGTCACCCGCCGATTATCTCAGGGGCGCTGTCAGTCGGCGGCGCGGCGTCGGACCAGCAGCACGAGGAGCAGGGCCAGCACGGCCGCGGCGATCACCGCGGCCGCCGGCACCCCGGAACGCTGGGGAACGGGCGGAGCCAGCGTGAGGACGGGCAGTGGTGCGGGTGCCACCTCGACGGGCGTGGGAGATTCGGGTGCCGCTTCGGCGGGCGCTGCCGCTTCGGCGGGCGCCGGCGGTTCAGGGACCGGGAGTTGGGGAGCCGCGGGTTCGGGAGCCGGCGGTGCCGGTGGCGCGACCTTGGGCGGAGCCTTCTTCGCGGGGGCCTTCTTGGCCGGGGCGGTGGTCGCGGCCTTCTTGGCGGGAGTCTTCTTCGCCGGCACCTTTTTGGCGGGCACCTTCTTGGCAGCGGCCTTCTTCGCCGGCGCTTTCTTGGCGGGAGTCTTGTTGGCCGGCGTCTGATTCGCCGGAACGCTGGGCTGCGACTCGTCGGGGGAATTCTGCTCGTCTGCCATACGGGTGCTCCTCCGAGCGGTCAGGACACCCCGAGGCGGGCCAGGACGTCTGCGTCGATGCCGTTGAGCTGGTTGTCGATGGCGGCGTGCGCGGTCCGTCGCTGCGGGGCCGGCATGTTCTCTGCCGCGGTCACCGCGGCAGAGAGGTCCGCCAGCTTGCCCGTCAGCGTCGTCACGAACTGCTTGGTCTCGGCGTCCTTGGGCTTGTTCTCGGCCACCTGGCGCAGCGAGCGCTCTGCGCCGGCGATCCGAGCGGACAGCGCGCCGCCGGTGCCGGAGAACTGCCCGATCTGGCTCAGCGGAACGCCCAGCTGGTCCGCGCGGCGTTGGTCGATGACTCCGCGCGCGGAGATCGCCGCCCGGTAGGCCACCGGCACGACGACAGGCGCGAGGATTCGCGACACCATCAACAGCCGGCGAATCTTGGTCGGCGACAGCAGCTTGCCTTCGCGGACTGCTTGCAGCCGCGTTTCAGCAACTTTGAGTGCCACTTTGTCGCTGTCGCGCTGGGCCTTGACACCGGCCCGGTCCCGCTTGGTTTGCCGGCGACCGTCCGCCTTGATGCGGCGAGCCTCGTTCTTGGCAGACAGCCGCGCTTCGAGTTTTGCCTTCGCCTTGATCGCCTTCGCCTCGGCGCGGCGGGTTGCCCGGCTCTTGCGTCGCTTGAACAGGCCCATTCCGGCTGACCTCCCGGTCGTCTCGACACGTGTGCACGATCTTGCTGCGATGGTGACGCCACCTTATCGTCCGTGGGCTGGAATCGGGCACCGGGTCGCAGGTCGAATTACGCCGCAATTCCAAGGTGGAATTTCCCACATTTCTGACTACTTTATCCAGCAAACAAAGTCGGGCAGTTGTGCGACAATTATTCAGAATTCAGCAGAGCGGGTTTTCGATGCCATGAAAGCGGAGGGGACGATGGCGCCACGCCAACGAATAGCTACAGCTGCCGCTCTGACGGCATCTGGGCTGTTGATCGCTGGCATGGGCGGTGCAAACGCCTTCGCTGACTCTGCAGCTTCCGGTAGTGGCTCGAGTGACCACAGTGGCGGGGCTTCGCACCACGCCGACAAGCCCGGCGGCAGCTCAACCGCTGGTCGCGGGCACAAGGCCCCTGCGCGGCCGACCAAGCCGACGGACGGCCAGTCGCAGACGCCGTCGACCGGTAGTACGGGTTCGGGCGCGAAAACAGATAAGCGCGGCGCATCGGGCGGCGTTGCCAAGGGTGGCTCCGAAGCTGGTGTTCACGGCCCCGGCAATACCGGTGAATCCGGCAAGAATACGTCCGAAAGCAATCCTTCCAGCAAACAAAACAATGCAACTTCGCCGGGTCGATCCGAGGAATCTGGAACATCAAACCCGGCCGCTGGCGAACATCAGCCGTCGGCCGGCTCGTCGACGCAGCAGACGGAAACCGGAACGACCACTGGCACCACCGCGCCCGCCACAACGGGCGGGACAGGCCAACCGGAACCGGCCGCCACGTCGGGCCCGGCGCCTGCCACCGCCATCCACCTCCCCGGCATCAGCCTCCCCGGTATCAAGCTTCCCAGCCTGCCGAGCCTGCCCGGACTTCCTGGCCTACCGGCGCTTCCGCACCTGCCCGGTCTACCCGCTCCGGGCGGCGTCAGCCCAGGCAGTGGCTCGGCAAGTCCCGCGTCGCCGACGTCGCCCACCAAGACCCCGGCCAAACCGAAGCCGGCCGCCGCGACGACCACCATCAACCTGGGTGGTCTGACGTTCTCCCTGCCGTCCGCGGCGGTCCACACGTCGCCGACCGGCGCCGTGCAGGGCGTGGACCTGACGAAAATCCCGCTGGCGGCACTGATACCGAGGTTGCCGCGGTGGGATCAGCTCCCGCAGCTGCCCGACATGTCGAACATCCCGGTGCTGGCGCAGCTCGCCGCGATTCCGGTTTTCGTCCTCGCCCACATCGAGCCGGTCTATGACTTCGTCGCAGGGCTCACCAACGCCACGCTCGACGCCGCGACGTCGCTGCCGTTCATGCAGACGTCGATTTCGATGCTGAGCGAGCAAGTCGTGCCGGGCATGAATCTCGGACGCCCGAACCGCATGCCCGTGCCGACGGGGAGCCTGCCGGTGGCGCCCGTGCTGGATACGCCGGCATTTCCCGCGCTGAAACTGGACAGCCCGGTCGTCGTCAGCGCACCGGCCGAAGTTCCGGCGGTGCGGTCACCGCAACCGACCACTTTCGGCACAAAGAACGAGATCGTCGCCGAACCCGCATTCCGCGCCGGATATCCTGACTACCTGCGCGCAGCCGGTCTCAGTGAGGTGGCGGCGGTGGCCGTCCCCGGCTTCACCGGCATCCTCATCCTGACGGGCGCCGGTGGGCTGGTCGGGTACCGGCAAGCGCGCGCTGGTCACGTGGTCCGCCGCAGCGGCACTGCGCGATTTATGACCTGACAGAACGGGTCTGCGGCACAATTGATGGCAACCGTGCCAATCGCAGTGAAAGGGGGTTCGGCATGCCCGCGAGCCGCCGCGTCACACGCGCAGTCAATTCGGTGCTGGATCTTGCCCCGCGACGTGGTGAGGTCTCACTCGCCCGTCTCGTCGACGCGGTCAGTGAGGACCGTGGCCGCCCCATCGAGGTGACCATGGCCGACCTGCCCGCCGGTGTGTGCGGACAGTGGCGCCAGTACAACGACCGCGATGTGTTCCTCTTGCAGAAGGGACTCCCGGCCGGTGACCGGACCCTCGCCCACGAACTCGGCCACCTCGTTCTCGGCCATGACGGCGTCTCCGTTGTCGAGGCCGCCCGGGACTCCATGGAGCTGGCGAGTTCCGATCTCATCGGTTACATGCTGAATCAGCGGACCGGTTGCATGGGGCCGGCCGGTGAGGAAGCCGAACAGGAAGCCGAGGACTTCGCCGCGCTGCTGATCCACCGGCTGGGTCGGCTGCCCTCTGACCGGTCCTCGATCGTCCAGATCCGTCTCGGCGAGGCGTTTGGTTGATCATCTGGGTAATCGCCGGCCTGCTCGGCCTGGCGACCGGCCTTCGTATCGGTTGGGCACTGGTCAACAAACAGTCGCTCGTCAGCGCAGCGATGATCGTCGCACTCGGCAGCCTGGGCTTGGTCGCGGCGCTGAACTGGGAGCCGCTCACACTGCTGCTCGACACCATCCTGCACTGGCCGAACGTGTCCAGCATGCTCAGCCAGGTGGCGCTGATCGCGTGTGCCGCCGGCAGCTGCGTCATGATCACCTCGGCGTCGTCGAGCCGTAAACCGTTGGCGATCCGGCGCATCGCCATGGCCCAGTACAGCGTCGCCGCAGCCATCGCGGTGCTCACGCTGGTGCTGTTCTTCCTGACCCCGCGGCAGCCCGAGATGGCGCCGGAGGAGTACCTGCGCCGGAATCTCGGTTCGGGCGGCAACTCGCTGTCGTGGCTGCTGCCGTTGCTGTACGTGCTGTTGGCGCTGACGCTGGTCGCCTGGGCTGGGGTGCGTAACTCCAACCGGACCCGGCGCGGCCGGGCCTTGTTCGTCTTCAGTATCGGCATCGTGCTGATCGTGCTGGCCAGTGCGTTCATTCTGCTGCGCGCCGTGGGCAGCACCCAGCTGGTCGGAGTCGGCGCGGCAGCGACGATTCTCGGCTGCGCGATGCTGGTGGTGGCCAGTGGCTCGCTGATGCCCAGCGTCGAGGACTGGTTCGGGGCCCGGCGGGAACTGCGGACGATCGCTCCGCTGCTCGCTGAGTTGAGTCGCCGTCACCCGAACATCGGGATCGGCGTGCGCCCGCGCGGGCCACTGTTGTTCCGGGTTGCCGAGCAGATGTCGCTGATTTCGGACGCGCTGTACCTGGAGGCCACGGTCGTGCTGGATGGTGGCGGCGCAGGGGGCAGTCAACGGGTCGACGTCGCGCCCGATGCGCAGGCACGGCGGGTGGCCAGCTGGATCTATGACGGTCGCAGCGACCGGCCGAAGGGCGCGTCGCGCACGAAGTTTCCTGGGCCGAGCTGGCTGAGGCAGCCTGCGACGTATTCGGATCGGGAGTGGATTCTGGCGATTGCCGCGGAGTTCCGCGAGCTGGAGCGGCAGGGTAAGGCTGATGCGACCGGAGCGGCCGCCAAGGCGCCGGTAAGTCGGGTCAAAGCAGTACGACCAGCGGATTAACGGAATCCGCTGGTCGTAATGTGGTCTGGCCCGGTCGGGCTAACCGGATTAGCTGTCGAGGTTCTCTTGGCGACGCAGCTCGTCGACCTTGTCGGCGATGTCCTTCTTGGCTTCCGGGGACAGGCCGACGGTACGAGCGGCAATGCGGCGGATGCCCTCATCGCGCATGTTGGCGAGCCAGGTCAGCTCCCGGTCGAGCTTCTCGTAGTACTCGTCGTCGGTGAAGTAGGCCGGCTTGATCCTGAAGAAGTTGGCAAGCGCGGCCATGGTCGCGACAGACGGGTTGGTCCGGTTGCCCGAACGCAGCTGCGACAGGTACGGGGCGGACATGGTCACACCTTCGGCCTTGAGTGCAGCGATGACCTCGGCAGATGTGTGTGCACCGCGTCCTGGCGGGTAGACGGTGTCAAACAGCCGGTTCAGCCGGGCGGCGAACGTCATGCTCATCGGTTCTTCCTCCACTTAACGATATCTCTAGGCGTCAGTGTCACTATTTGCTGACTATCGTAGCGAGAGTTGCGCCGGGAGCCAAGTGCAAACCACGGAAAACTCGATCCAGCTACCAAATTTGTCGGCCTAAAGGCCTCCGAACAGGGATTCTAAGCGCGGATCTCAGGGCCTGCCTGCAGTCGGAGGAGGCAAATTTTGACGCGTGTGCTATTTTGCCCGGACCTCGGCTGCGCGTCGCACCGCAGTCTCTGTCGGGTGGTGGACGATTCAGCAATCCGGGGGCAGTGCGGTCGGAATCGCCCTAAGTGTTTGCCGTTAGCCTACCGGCCATTAACCATGGCGGCAGGACGTGGCAACCGCTCGCGCTGCTGGTCGAGCGCCCTGGGCGGCATGGCGTGGGCGCAGCAAGAATGCGTACTTCTTTGCTGTTAACCCACTGTTGGGTTAGGCGGCAAGCAGCATCGCGAGAATCGCGGTATCAGGGTGGCTGATGGGGTCCACGCCGACCCTGCTGACCATCGATGTGATGGTGCCGTCCGCTTCGGCTTCAACCCAGGCGGCCCGGTGGTCGAGTCCCAGGTAAGGAAGTCCGGGTAGGAGTAGGCAGCCGGATGCGGCACCGCGGCACTCCGGGAGGGAAGGTGTCGTCTCGGCGGGCGGATGGAGCATCAGCAGTGCCGTCGGCTGGTGGTCGGCGAAGTATCCGGGTGGCACCGCGGCTTCGCCAACAACGGGGCCTTCGGCGAGAACCAGGCCGACCGTTCCCGGCTGTGGATGTTCTGGAAGTTCTTCGCGCGCCCCGAAGATGGTGGTGGTTGCCAGCAAGCCGGGCAGTGAGGCCACCCGCACGGCGACCATCAGTAGCTGGGCCCATTCCTTGGTGGAATCCGGCCACCGCCCGGAGACCACGAACCCCTTCAGTGCGCCGCCGGAATGGAACGGGGCAATTTCGACCGCTTGACCAGACCCGCTGTCCATGGCTGCCTCCGGGTGCTCAAACAACAATCCATCGATACGACAGTGGATCGCTGGTTCCAGGGTGCGGCAGTGGCGGGTTAGCACGCAAGAGTGCCCGAGTGCCAGAAGTGTCACGTGAGCCGAAAGTGGATTTCGGCTCGCGCAGCCGAAGTTCCGGTGGTAACGAGAACGGGGCGCCGCGCACAAGCGCGACGCCCCGTTGCCTTCAAACGCGAGATCAGCCGAAGATCAGACCATTGGTCTTCGTGGTGGCAGCAGCGAAGCGCTCCTGCACGTCGGCCCAGTTGACGACGTTCCAGAAGGCCTTGACGTAGTCCGCCTTGACGTTCTTGTACTGCAGGTAGAAGGCGTGCTCCCACATGTCGACCTGCAGCAGCGGGATGATGCCGAGCGGCACGTTGGCCTGCTGGTCGTACAGCTGGAAGGTCAGCAGCCGGCCGCCGAGGCTGTCGTAGCCGAGCACTGCCCAGCCCGAGCCCTGCAGGCCGTTGGCGGCCGCGGTGAACTGCGCGCGGAACTTGTCGAACGAACCGAACTGATCGTCGATCGCCTGTGCGAGCTCGCCCGTCGGCTTGTCGCCACCGTTGGGGGACAGGTTCTTCCACCAGATCGAGTGGTTGACGTGGCCGCCGAGGTGGAAGGCCAGGTTCTTCTCGTTCAGGAAGATCGCGGCGTGGTCGTCTCCGGCCCGCGCCTCCTCGAGCTTGGCCACCGCATCGTTGACGCCCTTGACGTAGGCCGCGTGGTGCTTGCTGTGGTGGATTTCGTTGATCTGACCGGAGATGTGCGGCTCCAGAGCGCCGTAGTCGTAGTCCAGTTCCGGCAAGGTGTACTCAGCCACAGGATTCCTTCCTTAGATGATCGCGTGCGGGATCAACGACCCTAGTCGGGGTTCGTCCACAGATCCGAGACCACATTGCTCCATCGCTGCGCGCACCGCAAGGACACCCCCGTAACAGGGGTGGGATCGACGCCCGTTGGGGCTTTAGACCAGAACGATCAGAACAAGCACCAGCAGCAGGACCAGCGAGATGATGCCGGCGCGGATGCAGGCGACCAGTTGGCTGTTGGTGCGGGATGGGAAAGCGGAATGCCACTCCGGCGATGCGCCCGAACCTGGACGCAACGGATGTGCCGCCATTGCATGCTCCCTGACCTGCCAGAACAATCCTGAGTTCCCGACTTCGAGCGGAGTGAGGATTGTCACAACCGGATGTTGTGACGCCGATCATAACCATTTGCCGGCGGGACGGGGAAATCGGGCGCCATCGGCGGCGGGTCGGGTCCGCGGCTCCAAAAGTACTTAGCTCGACAAGCTTTTTCGCTCAGTCAGCGTGTCGGCCTGTTGATCAATCGGGTGGAGCGGCCACTCGTTTATCCCCAGTCAATTACGGGTTTGGTGCGCTACCGCCGGTACGGGCGTCCGCGGGCGGGCCGCTGCCCTGTGGATGAACCTGTGGAAACTGTGGATAGTTCGGCGATTGCTGTGGTGGCGTGCCGTGGTGGCGTGAGTGCCGCCCATGCCAGCATGTACCCATGGACGATGTGCACGTGCCACAGATTGACGTCGATCAGTTGCCCGCCGAGTTCGACTCGACCGCGGTCCTGCTCGACGTACGCGAAGACGACGAGTGGGCCCGTGGCCATGCCTCCGGGGCGCAGCACATCCCGATGAGCGAGGTGCCTGCCCGATTGGGCGAGATCGACGGTGACGCCACGCTGTACGTCATCTGCCACGCCGGTGGCCGATCGCTGAAGGTCTCGCACTACCTGGCGCGCAACGGGTTCGAACCGACGAACGTCAGCGGCGGGATGCTGGCCTGGGCCGGGTCCGGTCGCACCGTTGTCACCGACGACGGCGCCCCCGGCGCCGTCTGACGGCCCGTAGGCTGGTCCCGTGATCCAGGTCTGTTCCCGGTGCTCGACGCGTTGGAACGTGCGTGATCGCCAGCGCCAGTGGTGCCCGCGCTGCCGCGGCCCGCTGTTGGCGCCTGTCGCGCAACTGCCGGCCGCCGGGCAGGCGAAGTCGGCGCGCGGATACCGCTGGATCGCGGTGCGGCCCGGCCCGGCGCCGAAGCCGCGGCGGCACCAACCGCCGTTGGGGCCGACGCCCCATTACGACCACATCCCGCGCTGGGGCCTGACCGACGAGTTCACCGAACAGGACCCTGGGCAAGCCGTTGGGCCGGACGCATCGCATCGCGGACCGTCGACCGCGGTGGTGCAGACGGTCGCGGCCGTCACGATGATCGCGCTCGGGGCGGCGGCGCTGATGCACGTCGTGCGCTACATCCTGCTGCTGATCAACCGCACCGTGCTGCTCAATCCGTGGGTCGCGATCGCGGGCAGTTGGCTCGGCGTCGCGGCGAGCGTCGTCGCGTTGTTCACGGTGCTGGCGATGGCCATCGTGTTCACCAACTGGCTGATCGCCCGCCGCTCGGCGGCCTATCACCGGGCGGGCACTTCCGAGCCACGCCGGCGCTGGGTGCTGTGGGTGGGCTGCCTCGTCCCGGTGGTGAACATGTTCCTCGCGCCGGTGTTCGTCACCGAGATGGCGACGGCCGAGAACCGCATGAACACGTTGCGTCGCCCGATCGGCATCTGGTGGGCGATCTGGGCCGTTTCCGGTCTCGTCGTCGCGTGGTCCATCTGGGGCATGTTCGCGACCGATCCGCAGGGCATCGCCGACAGCACCGAGGTGACGATCATCGCGTACCTGATGGGCATGCTGGCGCTGGCGATGGTCCTGCGCGTCTATCACGCCTTCGAGCGGACGCAGGCCGACGCACCCGCACGGCGCTGGGTCGTCGCGGGCGCCGAGGAAATCGTCGGGAAAGCGGAGGCATCGGCCGCGGATTCGTCCGTTCCGGTTGAGGCCGCGCCGGAGGAACCGGCAGCATAGGACCATGGCCTCGGACGGGCAGGACGGCACACTCGGTCACCCATTCGTGGTGGCACACCGTGGCGCGTCGGCCGAGCGGCCCGAGCACACGCTGGCGGCCTATCAGCTGGCCCTGAGCCAGGGCGCGGACGGCCTCGAATGCGATGTCCGGCTGACCCGCGACGGGCACCTGGTGTGTGTGCACGACCGCAAGGTGGATCGCACGTCCAACGGCACCGGGCTGGTGAGCGAGATGAGCCTGGCGCAGCTTCGCGAATTGGATTACGGCGCATGGCATTCGAGCCGGGCCGACGGCGGTCAGAGTTCGGCCGGCCTGCTCACCCTCGACGAGCTGATCCGGCTGGCGCTGGACTGGGCCCGCCCGGTGAAGCTGTTCATCGAGACGAAGCATCCGGTGCGGTACGGCGCGCTGGTCGAGAGCAAGGTGCTTGCCCTGCTGCACCGGTACGGCATCGCCGCGCCGGCCTCCGCGGATCTCGCTCGCGCCGTGGTGATCTCGTTCTCGGCGGCCGCGGTATGGCGGATCCGCCGCGCCGCGCCGATGCTGCCGACGGTGTTACTCGGCGAGACGTCGCGGTACTTGGGTGGCAGCGCGGCGACGACCGTCGGCGCGACGGCGGTGGGGCCGTCGATCACGACGCTGCGCGAGCATCCCGAACTGGTCGACCACGCCGCCGCGCACGGGCGTGCGCTGTACTGCTGGACCGTCGACCACTACGAGGACGTGCGCTATTGCGCGGATCTCGGCGTCGGCTGGATCGCCACCAATCACCCGGGCCGGACCAAGGACTGGTTGCAGAACGGGCTGACGGGCGCGGGCCGGGACGCCGGCCAGGACGCCGAAGGCTAGAGATTGCCGCCGGCGGCTTCGGGAGCGGTCGGGTCGACGGCGCCGGCACCGGCGAGCTCGCGGGCGACGAAATCCTCGAGGTTGAACAGGTTGTCGCCGGCCCGGTCGGCGATCTTCACCAGCGTGGTGATGGTCGCGACCTCTTCGACCTGCTCCTTGAGGAACCACTGCATGAACTGCTCGCCGAGGTAGTCGCCCTCTTCGCGGGCCACGCTGGCCAGCCGGCTGATCTGCTCGGTGACGACGCGTTCCTGCGCCAGGGCGAGCTTGAGGGCGTCGGTCGGCGACGTGAAGGCGTTGCGCACCGGATCGACGCCGGGAATCTCGACCTCGATGTCGCGGTCGAGCAGATACTTCACCAGCATCATGGCGTGATTGCGCTCCTCGACGGCCTGCGCATAGAAGTGCTTGGCCAGCTGCGGGAGGTCTTCTCCATCGAAGTAAACAGCGACCGCAATGTATTGCTGAGAGGCGCCGAATTCGCTCCGGATCTGTTCCTGGAGGAGTTGGTGGAATTTCGTCTCGAGGCGCGTCACTTCGGTCATGGAATTCAAGATAATGCAGGTCAAAGGGCCTTGTCATGCAAGGTCAACCTAATTCAGGAAAGGATATCCTTACCCGGTGTGACGGGCGCAATATATTCAAATTCGAATTGCTGAATAGGAATAAAGGTAAGCCTTGGCTGGCGTCGGCGGAATTACGGTGAGTGCAGCCAGCCCAGATGGCGCGCCGCCAATGCGTAGCCGACGAATGCCACCGTGTCGATCACGCCGTGCCCGATGATGAGCGGCCACAACCGGCCGGTGCGCCGCCAGGTGTACCCGAACACCAGCCCCATCACGATGTTCCCGAGTCCGGCGCCGAACCCCTGGTACAGGTGATAGCAGCCGCGCAGCAGCGCCGACAGCGCCAGCGACTTGGTCGCCGAGACGTCCAATTGGCGCAATCGGGTCAGCAGGAATCCGACGACGATGATCTCCTCGGCCCAGGCGTTGGCGAACGCCATGAGCAGCAGCACCGGAATGCGCCACCAGGTGTCGCCGAGCGTGCTCGGCACGACGTCGACGCCGATGCCCAGGGCCCGGCCGACCACGTACAGCCCGAGTCCGGGCAGGCCGATCAGCGCGGCGAGCCCCAGGCCGCCCAGCAGATCGGGGCGCCACCGGAAACGACCAAGCCCGATCGCCGCGGGCCGGAAGCCGGTGCGCCACAACAGATACAGGGCCAGGGCGCCCCAGCCGACCAAGGTGAAGACCGGGCTGAGATTGAGCAGGAAGTCGATGAAGTCGATCGGGGAGCGCCGGTGGTTGAGCGCCACCTTCTGCCCGGACAGCCCGAGGATGACGGCCTCGGCCAGGCTGACCACGGCCGTGTAGGCCGACAGCCCGAACGTCACCGCCAGGACCACGGCGACCTCGATGCGCAGTGCGCGTCGTTCGGTGTGGTCCTGCTGCGGTCCGGTCATCGCAGCAACGGTAACCGCGCTTGTCTAATGCTCTTCGCGCAAGCGGCTCATCGGTGCGCTCAGAGCTTGCGCGCGCGCAGCCCGTTGAGGAATGGGCAGCCCATCAGTGTGCGGATGGCCTGGCTGAGGCCGGTGACGTCGTCGACGGGCTTGCTGAACGGCAGCCGGACGTCGTGGTCGCCGTCTTCGCGTTCGATGCGCAGCTGTACGCCGTAGCGGTCCAGGCCCAGCGGGCGCACGTGGCCGTGGCGCAGGGTGATCGGCAGCCGGCTGGCGAGCCGGTCGACCATGTCGCGGTGTGCGCTTTCCATGTGTTGCACCCAGTGCGATTCCATGGCGCAGAACGGATCGGGACGAGCGTCCAGGAGTGCGCCGACGGGCACGGATTCGGCGCCGGTGGCGTCGGCCACCACGACGGACTCGATCTCGAGACGGACCAACACGTACGGCGTGTCGGTTTCATCGTGGCCGGCGCCATTTACCTGGAGCAAGGCGGGATGAGGGTTCTCGGAGGCGACCAGGTCGAGCATGGCCGGGACGCGTGCCGCGGGTACGTCGTAGAGGCGACCGCGGAACCAGACCAGGGAGCGCACCCGTTCGCGCAGCGGCAGGGCGGCCAGGTCGGTCAGCTCCAGCATGGCGGCGACCCCGCCGGCTCCAGCGGCGGTGACGGTGGCGGCGAGCAGTCCGGTGGCGGGCACGGTCAGGACGACGGAGCCGTCGGCCAGCAGGTGGTGCACCGGTGCGGTCGTCGGGGTGACGCCGTCGGCGGCCAGCGTCGCGTCGGCGGCCCGGGTGCACGCGCTGCGGACACGTTCGGCCGTGGTCGGTGCTGCGATTGTCGTCGTGAGGTCGCGCATGTCCCGCCTTCGCTAGTAAGTGAGGTAAGCCTAAGTTAACCATCGGCGGGTGTTGGCGCAAGGCCTATCGAAAGGCCCGCGTCGCGGGCTCTGGCGGGCGGGCAGCCAGTAGGGTTGCGGCGTGGCACGCATCGCCTATCTCGGGCCGCAAGGCACTTTCACTGAAGCGGCCATGCTGCAGCTGGTCGCCGGCGACCCGGATTTCGAACCGATCGCCTGTGACAGTTCGAGCGCGGCAGTGGAAGCCGTTCGCATGGGGGCCGCGGATTACGCGTGCGTGCCGATCGAGAACTCCATCGAGGGTTCGGTGCTGCCGACCATGGACAGCCTGTCGTCGGGCAGTGGAGTGCAGATCTTCGCCGAGCACACGCTCGACGTCTCGTTCAGCATCGTCGTCCGTCCGGGTGTGGCCGCCGACGCGGTGTCGACCGTCGCGGCGTTCCCCGTGGCCGCGGCCCAGGTGCGCCGCTGGCTGGCTGAACGGCTGCCGCACGTCACCCTGGTGCCCGCGATCTCGAATGCCGGTGCAGCGCAGCAGGTTTCCGAAGGTCTGGTGGATGCCGGGGTGAGCACCGCGCTGGCCGCCGTGCGGTGGGGGCTGGATTCGCTGGCCGACGGCGTGGTCGACGAACCCAATGCCAGAACACGTTTCGTGCTCGTCGGCCGTCCCGGCCCGCCGCCGCCGCGCACCGGTGCCGACCGGACGTCCGTCGTGCTGCGGCTGCGCAATGAACCGGGTGCCCTGGTGTCCGCGATGACCGAGTTCTCGATCCGGGACATCGATCTGACCCGCATCGAATCTCGGCCCACCAGAACGGAATTGGGCACCTACATCTTCTTCCTGGACTGCGTCGGGCACATCGACGACATACCGGTCGCCGAGGCGCTGAAGGCGCTGCACCGGCGGGTGGCCGAGGTGCGGTACCTGGGGTCGTGGCCGACCGGGGTGGCCGCCGGTGCCGCGCCGCCGGTCACCGATGAGGCGACACAGTGGTTGGCGGGGTTGAGAGAGGGGAACCGCGGATGAGCGGGCGCTTGGTATTGGTGCGGCACGGGCAGTCGGAGGCGAACGTCGCCAAACGGTTGGACACCCGGCCGCCGGGGGCGCCGCTGACGCAACTCGGTCATCAGCAGGCCCGCGATTTCGGGATCGACTGGGCGCATCCCGTTGGGCTGGTGGTGCATTCGGTGGCGGAGCGGGCCGTGCAGACGGCCGCCGACATCGCCGACGGCCTGGGTCTGGACCCGGTCGAGGTCCACGGCATCCACGAGGTGCAGGTGGGCGACCTGGAAGACCGGAGTGACGCCGACGCCATCGCGCAGTTCGACGCCGTCTACGACGAGTGGCAGCGCGGTGTTCTTGATGTCGCCATGCCGGGCGGTGAGACCGGTCTCGAAGTGCTGGACCGGTATCTGCCGGTGCTGACGCATCTGCGGGTGCGGTATCTGGACGACCGCGAGTGGGCGGGCGACATCCTGGTGGTGGGCCACGGTGCGGCCATCCGGCTGGTGGCCGCCCAAATGGCCGGTGTGGACGCCGATTTCGCGTCGGAGCATCATCTCGCCAATG
Source organism: Mycolicibacterium llatzerense (assembly GCF_025331195.1). Classification (NCBI taxonomy): domain Bacteria; kingdom Bacillati; phylum Actinomycetota; class Actinomycetes; order Mycobacteriales; family Mycobacteriaceae; genus Mycobacterium; species Mycolicibacterium llatzerense. The sequence goes on from NZ_LXOV01000001.1 coordinate 1,436,176, forward strand.
CCGAGTGCGTGGTGCTGAGCCCGATCACCGACGGCCGGTGGAGCTGCGTGCAGTGGGGCTCGGTGCTGCCGCCGTTCTATCCGGGGCACGACCCCGAGGCGCCCGTCGCGGCCGACCCGATGGGCTGACTATCCCGCGGCGCGCAGGCCCACCGCGGGTTGTGCGCAGCCGCACGAGACCACGTCGCAATCGATGCGCAAAGTGTGCTCGGACTCCGGTAGCGCGCACGTCTCGTCGGTGCATTCGGCCGGCAGACCGGCGTGCACGATGACCGTGCCGTGGCAGTGCGCCAGCCCGTCCACGCAGTTGCGGCAGGCGGTGCTCATGGACTCTGTTGTAACACCGCGGTCCGACAAATTCGCGGTGCCGCGCTGTTCAGCCCCAGCCCAGCTCGTGCAATCGTTCGTCGTCGATGCCGAAGTGGTGGGCGATCTCGTGGATCACCGTGATGGCGACCTCATCGACGACCTGCTCCTCGGAGTCGCACATGTCGAGCAGGGCGTCGCGGTAGATCGAGATGGTATCGGGCAGTGCGCCCGCGTAGAAGGAATCCCGCTCGGTGAGCGCGACCCCTTCGTACAGCCCGAGGATGTCGGGGTCGTCCGGATTGCGCGGTTGCACCAGCACCACGACGTTGTCGAGCGCCGCGGCGAGCCGGGGCGGGATGAGATCGAGCGCGTCGGACACCAGCTCCTCGAACCGCTGCTGCCCCATGCGTACCGGCATGGCTACGGCGCGGCGGGTGCCGGCGCGGCCGGTCCAGGCGGCGCACCCGCGCCCACCGGTCCGGCCGGTGCCGCCGGCGCGGCGGGCTCGTCCTCGATCGGACCCTCCAGGGGAGCGCCGCTGCCGGGCACCGGCGGAGCGGGCGGCGGACCGTTGAGGAAGGTGTTGCCCTGCTGCTGTTGAGGCGTGCCAGGGGTGGTGTTGCCGTGCTGGTTCGAGGTGTCGGGCTGGCCCGGCATGTGCTGGTTGCCCTGCGGCGTCTGCGAGGTCTGCTGGCCGCGCTGGTTCTGCCCGGACTGATCGGACTGACCGGACTGCGAACCCTGCGACGACGACGATGACGACGATGACGACGAGCCCTGCGACGACGTGTCCACCGGCGGCTCGATGACCGGGATCGGCGGGAGGTTCAGCCGTTCCTCCGGGATGGCCGGCGGCGCGACGGGCGACTGCCCGTTGACCATCAGCGGTCCCTTGGCACTGTTGATCAGCGTCGACCAGCCGCCGTTGCCGAGCGACGTGCCGATACTGCACGACACCTGCCGGCTGCCGGCCGTCCAGCTGGGCAGCGCGATCGAGCTGTAGATCAGGGTCAGGGTGGTGCCCCGCAGCTGGACCGGAGCCAGGTAGGCATCGGTGGCCTTGGTGCACGCGTCCTTGATGTACCCCAGCTGGTCGGGCTCGGCGGGCAGAGCGTCGTGGTACTTGTCGGCCAGGTTGACCGCGCCGGTGACCTCCATGGCGTGCGGCGCCGAGCAGTCGACCGGGATGTCGATGGGCTGGTTGGTCGCCGGGTCGATGCCGAGGCAGGTGCCGGCCGGCCACACCTTCGACTGGTCGACGTCCGCGACCTTGCCCTTGTAGGCCAGTTGCTGGCTGTTCGGGCCGAGCAGCTGCAGACCGCACAGCATGCGGCGCTGCCCCTTGGTCTTCCAGGCCTTGTCGCCCGACCAGACCAGGCTCACCGCGAACTTGCCGTTCGGGTCGAAGCGCGGGCCGAGGTAGTCGCGCGCCGCGTTCTGGCACTGCTCCTGGCTGATCTGCTTGATCCGGGAGTCCGACGGCGGCGCCGCGTTGGGGCCGTATTCACTGCCCGGGAACGTCCGCATGTCCAGGGACTCGGCGACCTCGAAGCGGTGTTCGTTCTTGCAGTCGACGATCTCGACGGCGTCCGGCGAGCGCTCCGGCCAGTTCAGGCAGTCGCCGGGCTTGGCGTGGTCGAGGGTGTCGCTGACGCGGCCGGCGTTGACGCGTCCGGTGCTGAAGCCGAGCCCCGTCGGGCCGAGGGAGCCTTCGGGCAGGACGGTGAGGACGCCGGCGATGAGCAGTCCGCCGAGCGCGGTGAGGACGAGCGCACGTTGAGTCCCGGTGACATGCATGCCGTGCATGCGTTGTCGCCAGGTGGTCGTCGTCTTCGGCGCGTCTGGGGGTGTGTCCAGTCCCAGTTCGACCGCCGCGGGTGCGTCCAACATCGGTTCTATTGTGACAGCCGCTGCTGGACCTGTGACAAGAGTTGCAGTTGTACTGTTATGTGGTTGTGGCCGGGCCCAGCTAATGGCCCTCGACATTCCACGGTCGCGGTGAGAAAAGTAGTCTGACGCCCGTGATCGACCTCAAGCTGTTGCGCGAAGATCCAGACCGGGTGCGGGCATCGCAGCGGTCCCGTGGCGAAGACCCTGGCCTGGTGGATGCGCTGCTGGATGCTGACGCGGCCCGGCGCGCCGCCATCGCCGAGGCCGACACGGCGCGGGCCAACCAGAAAGCGGCGAGCAAGCTCGTCGGTGCGGCCTCTGCCGAAGAGCGGCCCGCCCTGTTGGAGAAGGCCAAGGAACTCTCCGCGGCGATCAAGGCCATCGAGGCCCGGCAGGCCGAGATGGAGGCGGCGTTCACCGCCGCGCACATGGCGATCGGCAACGTCATCATCGACGGCGTGCCCGCCGGCGGCGAGAGCGACTTCGAGGTGCTGGACATCGTCGGCACCCCGACGGCCATCGAGAACCCCAAGGACCACCTGGAACTGGGCGAGGCCATCGGCCTGCTCGACATGGAGCGCGGCGCCAAGGTGTCCGGCTCGCGGTTCTACTTCCTGACGGGCCAGGGCGCCCTGCTACAGCTCGGGCTGCTGCAGCTCGCCGTCCGGCTGGCCACCGAGAACGGGTTCACGCTGATGATCCCGCCGGTGCTGGTGCGCCCAGAAATCATGCGCGGCACCGGATTCCTGGGCGCGCACGCCGATGAGATCTACCGCCTCGAAGCCGACGACATGTACCTCGTCGGGACCTCGGAGGTGCCGTTGGCCGGTTACCACTCCGACGAGATCCTCGACCTGTCCGAGGGGCCGCTGCGGTACGCCGGCTGGTCGTCGTGCTTCCGCCGGGAAGCCGGCAGCTACGGCAAGGACACCCGCGGCATCATCCGCGTGCACCAGTTCGACAAGGTCGAGGCCTTCATCTACTGCAAGCCCGAAGACGCCGAGGCCGAGCACCAGAAGCTGCTCGCCTGGCAGCGTCAGATGCTGGCCATGATCGAGGTGCCCTACCGCGTGATCGACGTCGCGGCAGGCGATCTCGGCTCGTCGGCAGCGCGTAAGTACGACTGCGAGGCGTGGGTGCCGACGCAGCAGGCCTACCGCGAGCTGACGTCGACCTCGAACTGCACCACGTTCCAGGCCCGGCGGCTCTCGACCCGCTACCGCGACGAGAACGGCAAGCCGCAGACGGCGGCCACCCTCAACGGCACCCTCGCCACCACCCGCTGGCTGGTGGCGATCCTGGAGAACCACCAGCAGCCCGACGGCAGCGTCCGGGTACCCGAAGCCCTGGTGCCGTACGTCGGCACTTCGGTGTTACAGCCGAAGTAGAAACCACGTCGGCGGGGGCATGACGGTGGAATACCCGGTGCGGGTGGCGGTGCTCGGTCCGGTGCAGGCGTGGGTCGGTGACGATCCGGTGGACCTGGGTGCGCGGATGCAGCGGGCGCTGCTGGCCCGGTTGGTCGCCGCGCGCGGCCACACGGTGTCCGTCGACCGGCTCATCCACGACCTCTGGGAAGGCGAACCGCCACCGAAGGCACTGTCGGCGTTGCAGGTCTACGTCTCGCATCTGCGCCGCGTGCTCGAACCCGGCCGGCAGCGCCGGGCGCCGGCCCGCATCCTGGTCAGCGCCGCGCCCGGGTACTGCCTGCGGTTGCCGGACAACGCCGTCGACTCCTGGCGTTTCGAAGCGAAAGTCACTGCCGCACAAGAGGAATCGGATTCAAGAAACCGTGTGCAACTGCTCGACGAGGCACTCGCGGGCTGGGCGGGCGAGCCGTTCGCGGGGGCCGGTGACGCCCTGTGGGCGGCGCCGGAGGTCTCGCGGCTGACCGAACTCCGGCTGGCGGCGGTGGAAAGCCAGGCCGCCGCACTCGTCGACCTCGCCCGGTACAGCAGCGCCATCGCGGCGCTGGAAGGGCACGTCGCCGAGCATCCGGGGCGCGAAGGGGCCGCCGCAGTCCTGGCGACCGGGCTGTACCGGACCGGGCGGCAGGCGAATGCGCTCGAAGTGCTGCGGCGCACCCGCGAGCACCTCATCGACGAGCTCGGTCTCGAACCGGGCCGGGCCCTGCGCGATCTCGAGCGCGACATCCTGCGCCAGGCCGATCATCTGGAACCGTCGCGGCCCGCGCCGGTGCGGTCGACGACGCCGGCGGCCCCGGAGACCGCGCCGCGTGCACCCGTGGGTCACGTCGCGTACGGCCGGGCCGAAGAGCTCGCGGCGATCGCCGCCACCGCCCGTGGCGTCGCCGCGGGTGCCAGTGCGGTGCTGTGGATCGGCGGCGAAGCGGGCTCCGGGAAGACCACGCTGGCAGCGGCCGCCGCGGCCCGGTTGCGGGCGGCCGGCTGGCGGACGGTGCACGGCCGGTGCCAGGAGGTCCATGGCGCGCCCGCAGGCTGGGCGTGGACCGAGGTGCTCCGCGAGCTGGTTGATTCGACCGACCACGACCGGCAGGCGCTGGCTCCGCTGCTGCACGACGGGGCCGCCGCCGAGCAGGGCACGTTCTGGCTGGGACAGGCGGTGGCCGACGCGCTCGGCACCGTCGCCGACGACCAGCCCCTGGCCGTCGTACTCGATGACCTGCACCGCACCGACGGCCTGACGCTGGAGCTGCTGCGGCTGGTGGCCGACCGTATTCAGGACCGCCGCGTGCTGGTCATGGCGACGTACCGCCCGTCGGAGGATCGCGGCGAGCTGGAGGTGGCCCGGGCGGCTCTGACGGTGCATACGTCCGCGCATCTGATCCTCGGCGGTTTGGACGCCGCGGCCACCGCTGCCGTCGCCGCCGATTGCGGACTGACGACCAGCGGCGAGGCCCTGCGCCTGCTGCGGGAACGCACCGGTGGCAATCCATTGTTCGTGCGCGAACTGGCCCGGCTGATGGCCGCCGAGGGGCCGGACGCGGTGTGGGCGTCGGTGCCGGTGGGGGTGCGCGACGTGCTGCGGCGCCGGCTGGCCCGGTTGCCCGGCCCGACGGTCACCGCCCTGCGGCAGGCCGCCGTGCTGGGCCGCGACATCGACGTCGAGCTGCTGGCCGAGCTGGGTCGCAGCGACCCCGACGATCTGCTCGACGCGCTGGAACCGGCCGTCCTGCTGGGCCTGCTCGACGAGCCGTCGCCGGGCCGGCTGCAATTCGCGCACGGGCTGGTCCGCGACACCCTCTACGAGGACACCTCGAAGCTGCGCCGGTCCCGGTTGCACGGCGCCGCGCTGGAGCTGCTGCGCGCACCCGGCCGCTCGGTCGACCAAGCTGCCCTGGCTCACCACGCCGTCGCCTCGGCGACTGCCGAAACCGCCTCGGCGGCAGCAGATTTTGCCACCGCCGCGGCGCGGGACGCCGGTTCGGTCGGGGCCCACGCGGAAGCCGCCCGGCAGTGGCGCGCCGCGGTCCAGATGCGCGAACTCGCGGCCAGCCGACAGCTGGCGCCGAGCGTGGCAATGCTGGATCAGGACATCGAGGTCCGCTGCGGACTGATCGCCGCGCTGGCGCAGTCCGGCGACGCCGTCACCGCGCGCAGCGAGATGAAGTGCGCGCTGCAGCTGGTCTCCGGCCGGTCGCGCGACGACCTGGTGGTGCGCATCCTGACCGCGTGGGACACCCCGCTCGTGTGGCGCGACCGCGAGTACGACGAATCCGACGGTCAGATGATCGGACTGTTGCGCCACGTGCTGGCCGGCGACGTTGCCGCCGCGGACCGCATCCGGCTGCTCAAAGCGCTCTACGTCGAGTTGGAGGGCAGCGACCCGGACGGTGCGCTGGCGGCCAGCACCGAGATGCTTGCGCTGGCGCGGCAGGTGTACGCCGACGATCCCGGGGCGGGCCGCCTGCTGTGCACGGCGCTCAACGTCCACGCGTTCTGTGCCCTCGGACCCGACCTCGACACCGAGCGCGACGTGCTCGCCGCCGAACTGCTGCAGACCGCCGAAGCCGCCGAGCAGGCCGACTACCAGGCGGTGGCGCACTGGCTGCTGTCGCTGGCGGCCGGCAACCGCTGCGATCTGGCGACGGCCAAGCGCCACGTCGACCTCGCGGTGGCGCGCGCGAGCACCGGTCAGCTGGTCCACCTGCTGGGCGTGCTGGGCCTGTTCCGCGCCCGGATGTACCTGCTGGCCGGCCGCCTGGACGAGGCGGTGAGCGCCTACACCGACCTGGCCGCACGCATGGCCGAGAACGGCGCCGCCAACGGCGCCAAGCTGGCCATGGTGGGCCGGACGACGGGCGAATTCTGCCTCGGCGACCTCGGCACACTGGCCGACGAATTGCTGTTCTTCTACCGGGAGATTTCCGTCGCCGCGCTGGACGCGGCGGTGCTGGCGCTGGTCGCGCGGGGCCGCGAGGCCGAGGCCCGGGAGCTGTGGCCGGACCGAAAGCCCATCGAGCGGGCCTATTTCTGGGTGCCGTTCACCGTGCTGCGGGTCAATGCCGCGGTGGCGATGGGTGACATTGACGAGGTGCGGGCCCGCTCGGCCGAACTGGCGCGCTACTCCGGCAGCATCGCCGGGCTCGGGGTCGACGGGTTGATGGTCGGCCCCGTCGACGACGCGCTGGCCGCGGCCGCCGACGTGCTGGACCGGCCCGACGAGGCCCGCGACTTCCGCAAGGCCGCCGAAACGCTGCGGGACCGGCTGGCGGCCGAAGCCCGCAGCTTCATCGACTAGTCAGCCAGGGCCTCGAGTCGGCTCTCTGCGAGGTCGCCGAAGACCGCGCGCATCACGCGCCGGTGCCGCAGCGCCAGCACCGCCAGGAATGCCCGCAGCCCGATGCCCAGTTGTCCTGCCATCGAGGCCCGTTCGTCGTCGGTCATCACCGCGAGCGAACGCGGACCGTCGAACGACATCCGGCTGCCGGCGCGCGCGGCCGCCTCCACCGCTTCCCAGTCCGCGACCGACACGTGCTCGGTGATCAGCGGGAACAGGTCCAGTTCCTCGTCGTTGATGTGCTCGGTCAGCAGCGCGGTGAGTTCCGCCAGCTCGAAGGCCATCAAGAACGCGACCTTGCGGTCACCGTTCGACAGCCGGAACGCGGCGGCGCGGGCACGCAGCTGGTCCAGGCGCGGGTCGAGCGCGGCGTGGTCGTCGGTGAGCTCGCTCAGGTCCAGGTGATCGCCCACGCTGGCCTGGATCACCGGCCACAGCACGGTGTCCTCGGTGCTGTGATGGTGATGGATGGAGTCGCACAACATCTCGATGTACTGCGAGATGGCGCGGGCCCGGGCGGGCGTGCAGATCACGTCCCGGTCGCGCACCGCCTTGGCCAGCTCGGTGAGACGGACCAGGTCGACGAGCATGGCGCGGTGCGCCAGCGTGATGCCCAGCAGATCGGGCTTGGGTTCGTCGGGTTGGCGGGGTGCGACGGTGACGGTACGGACGGAGGTGGGCACAGCGGACTCCTTGTGATCAGGTTGGTGCACAGCCTGGTGCCCGTGACTTAAGCGCGACTTGGTTGTGGCTTGTCGGGGCTGGTCGCGGCCGAAGTAGGGTGGCTGCCATGATCGATCTCGACCTGGACGACATGCGTGGCTGGTTCGGCTTCGGGGTGGCGGGCAACTTCGCCGGGCACCTCGAACAGGCCGGGGAGGCAGTCGATTTCGTCAACGTCAGGTCGGAGGGCGGGGCGCCCAAGGGCATTTTCCCGTGGTACGCGCCGGGCAGTGACACGTTCCTCGGTGAGTTCCCGCTGTCGACGGACGCCGTCCAGCTGCCCGTCAGTGACACCCCGCTGAATCTGCAGATCGAACCCGAGGTCGGGCTGGCGTGTGAGGTGTCATGGTCGGGCGACCGGGTGGTCGGGCTGCGGCCGTTCGCGCTGGGCGCGTTCAACGACTGCTCGATCCGCCGGCCCAATGCCCCGAAGATCAGTCACAAGAAGAACTGGGGTCCGGCGTCCAAGGGCGTGGCCCCGCAGTTCTTCGAGATCAGCGACCTGAGCCCCGACGGCCCGACGTCGTCGCTGCGGCTGGCCAGCTTCCTGGACGACGGCACCGGCACTGAGCACGCGTACGGCCAGGACAGCCCGTTGCTGGGCTACTCCTACTACGGCACGCAGCTGCTGGACTGGATCGTCGACCGGCTGGCCAACCAGAAGGGTTCCGACGACACGCCTCTGGAGGATGTGGGCGCCCTGATGGTGGCCAGCGGGCACCCGACGCGCCTGCTCGTCGGCATCGGCGCGACGCGCTACACCGAGCTGGGGGAGTCCACCTACCTCAAGCCGGGCGACCAGGCCATCGTGCGCGTGTACGACACCGCCTCCGACGACGCCTCGGTGCTGCGGCAGACGGTGCGGGCCGCGCAGTAGCTCGGTTTACCGTCCCGAATTGGGCGTAGCATTGGTGCACGTCGGGGCCATCGGCCGGAGGTATCCATGATGCTCAACTCGACCCGCTCGTTCGTCATCACGTCGGCGGCAATTCTGGCGTTCAGCGGCAGCAGTGCTGTCGCCGCAGCCGATCCCCCCGCTCCAGGTACCCCGTGCGGCGGGGACAAGGTGATCACGTCCATCAACACCTGCGAGCCGCTCAACTCGTCCTGCACCGGCTACGACGGGATGCTCATCGGCCGCGTCGCCGCCGACGGGCGGTGCGTGATTCCCGGGCTCGCCGGCACCAGCTGGTAACGGCGACTGTCAGCGGCCTGCTTGTTCCTTCAGCAACACGTCGAGCGTCGCCAGAAACTCCCTGGGTCGCAACGGGGTACAGGCCGGCGCCGGAGTGGTGCCGACGACGTCGAGGGTCACCAGCGTCGACTTGATGGGCCGCCAGATGTCCAGCGGCAGCCAGCGCCGCGGATCGGTGCCGCCCCAGATCAGGAACCGATCCATGATGAATCCGAGTGATTCGGACTTGTATCCGCGGATCGCGCTCAGTGGGATGATCTTCGACGTGCCCGATGGGAAGTGGTAGCGGCGCAACGTGATCGCCTGCCGGTCCAGGAAAATCTGGCCGTCGTCGTAGTGCGCGTCCGAGCGAGCGCCGGAGTGGGCGCTGGTCACCGTTTGGCGCTCCGCAATTCGTGACCCTTGGAGGTCAGGCAGCGGCCGTTGTCGAGGTTCCACTGCCAGCCATGCAGGTTGCAGGTCAGGGTGTTGCCCTCGACGATGCCGAACTTCGACAGGTCGGCCTTCAGGTGCGGACAGCGGCGCTGAATCTCGTAGCCGCCCAGGTCGATTGACGCCGATGTGTCGTGCGCCTCGGCGAACCAGCCGTCGGCGTAGGCGATGCGCTCGTCGGTCAGGCACTTGAAGAACGTGTAGAGGTATTCGTTGTAGCCGCCGACTCGCCACGCCTGGAAGCGGGTGGACAGGAAGATGGTGTTGACCCAGTCCGGTTCGTCATCGCGCAGCACGGTCCGCACCAGCTCGGGCGCGATGCCGAAGCCGTAGCGGAACTTCTCGTCCGGAATTGCTTCCCGCACAGCGCGTTTCGGAAAGTCCAGGACGACGGTCTCGGTACCGATTCGCAATTCCACGGGGTAGCCGATGCCGTCGCAGATCTGGTCGCTCTGCACCATGATCGGCTCGAACTTGGCCCGCAGCGGCTCCAGCAGCGAATCGCCGGAAGCCGGTGCCCACGCAGCCTTTTCGGCGGCCAGCACCGGTGCCATGCGCTGGGCGTAGGCCTCGATGTACTCGGCCTTGCCGGTGGTGAAGATCGCTTCGGCCTCGGCGTCGGGGATCGGGTGCGTCAGCGAGTCCAGCGTCGAACCGGTGAACGAGGCCACCGTGCCCGGGATCATCAGCAGCCCGCGGTCGTGGCCGTGCCGGCGCAGCTGGTCCAGGAACACCGCCTGGTCCGGGAAGATGTTGGCCGGATCGTCGTGATCGTCGTTGAGCCAACGCAATTCGGGATCCAGGAAGCACGGCGGACCGGCCGACGGCACCACCCAGGTGGCCCCGACCTGCGCGATGTACTGGCGGGAGCGGTCCATCTGCCGCTGCCGCTTCTGGGTGCCGAAGGCCTCCTTGGCCCGGGCCGGCATGTCGTAGACCATCGGGTACCAGATGGCGCCCGAGTACTGCAGCATGTGCACGTCGACGTCGCCGAACTCGGCGGCCACCATGTCCAGGTCGATCGGGCGGGCGTCGTTCATGTTGAACGCGACGGTCTCGCCGTCGGAGACCACCAGGCCCGAGTCGCCGATCGGGCCGTCCGCGGGGGCGCGCAGGGCGATGATCATCACGTCCAGGTCGCCCTTCGGGCCGCTGACGCGGTGCTTCACCGAATCGGTGGTCTCGTAGAACGTGTGGAAGCCGAGGGCCTCGAGCTCACGGCGCAGGTCCGGCACCGGGTAGTCCGGCAGCAGCACCGTCGCGTCCTTGTTGACGTGGGCGCGCAGGTGCTCCGGATCGAAGTGGTCCTTGTGCAGGTGGCTGACGTACAGGTAGTCGCAGTCGCCGAGCGCGTCCCAGTCCAGCCGGCTGTTGTCCGGGAACGGGAACCACGACGCGAAGTAGGCAGGGTTCACCCACGGGTCGCACAGAATGCTGCCCGCAGCGGTATCGATCCGAAATCCGGCGTGTCCAACGCTTGTGACCTGCACAAATGCCCCTTTTGGCGGTGGAGAGTTCGCCAGCGAGTCTAACTGGATTCCGGCGCGTCCCAGAGCGCGCGGTAGTAGTCGATGCGTGCGTCGTCCCGCGTCACCCCGTAGGCGTCCAGCAGGGCGGCCTCGTAGTTGCCGGGGTAGTTCCAGTCCAGGGACATGGTGGCGATGGCCAGGTCGGCCCACCGGTCGGCCACCCCGAGGTCCCCGATGTCGACGTGCCCGACGAAGGCGCCGTCGTCGCTGATCAGGGTGTTCGGTGAGCAGGCGTCACCGTGGCAGACCACGAGCCGGTCCGGATCGGGGACGTCCACGACCCAGGACGGACGTCCGAAGGGGCAGTCCTCGACCGGCAGCGCGTCGTGCATGGCGCGCAGGCCCGCGCCGATCGCGCGGGCCGCGGTCTCGGGATCGTCGGACCACCGCGGGTCGACGGCGGAGCGACCGGGCAGGCCCGCGGTGTGCAGCCAGCCCGCGCCCTCGCCGAGCACGATCGGCACTGCGATGTACTTCCCGGCCCAGCGCAGCCGGACCGCTTCGTCGGTCAGCAGCGGCGCGTGCTCGGCCGGGTAGGTCTTCACGTACTCGTCGCCGGCGCCGATGGCGAACGTCACGCCACCGAGTTCGTTCTCCCACACCGCGGTCACGGGACGGCCGACGGCTAGCGTGTCGACGACGTCGGGAATCGGTACGGGGCCGCTCGGGAAGGTCACCCCTACAGCCTGGCCTACCTTTGTAGGCGCGGTACCGACGGTCCGCACTAGGCTGATGCTCGTGGAACCGGTATATGGCACGGCAATCAAGCTGGCGCGCACGGTGTGGCGCGTGCAGGGCTTGAAGTTCACCGTCACGGGCACAGAGAACCTGCCGGTCAGTGGCGGTGCGGTGGTCGCCATCAACCACACCAGCTACTTCGACTTCACCTTCGCCGGGTTGCCCGCAGTCCTGCAGAAGCGGGGCCGCAAGGTGCGGTTCATGGCGAAGAAGGAAGTCTTCGACAACAAGTACGGCGGATGGCTGATGCGCAAGATGCGCCACATCCCCGTCGACCGCGGCAGTGGCGCCGACTCGTACTCCGAGGCGGTCAAGCAACTCAAACTCGGCGAGCTCGTGGGCGTTTATCCGGAAGCCACGATCAGCCGCAGCTTCGAGATCAAGGCATTCAAATCGGGCGCGGCGCGGATGGCCATCGAGGCCGACGTGCCGATCGTGCCGCACATCATCTGGGGTGCCCAGCGGATCTGGACCAAGGGCCATCCGCGCAACATGCGCCGCCCCAAGGTGCCCATCCACATCCATGTCGGTGAGCCCATCTATCCGACGCTGCCCGCGGCCGAGTTGACCGCGCTGCTGCACGCCCGCATGCAGCACCTGCTGTCGGAAGTTCAGGACGCGTACGGAGAGCACCCGGCCGGCGAATTCTGGGTGCCGCACCGGTTGGGTGGCGGGGCGCCGACGCTGGCCGAGGCCGACCAGATGGATCTCGACGAAGCCCGCGAGAAAGCGGCCCGCCGGGCGGCGCGGCAGGCGGAAGGGGCGCCGGAGTAGCGCCATGGAGCCAGTCTTCCGCGGCATCGAGATTGCCGCCAAGGCGGCGGTTGCCGCCACCGGGACTCGGATCACTTACCAAGGGCTGGAACACATTCCGGACACCGGTGGCGCGGTGATCGCGATCAACCACACCGGTTACGTCGACTTCCTGCCGGTAGGGCTGGCCGCCACGCATCGGAAGCGCCGGGTTCGCTTCATGCTCAAGGCCGAGGTGCAGCAGGTGCCGATGGGCAATTTCCTGGTCAAACGGGCAGGGCTCATCCCGGTCGACCGCAGTTCCGGCGGTGACGCGTATCCGGTCGCCGTGGAGCGGCTGCGCGCCGGGGAACTGGTCGGGGTGTATCCGGAAGCCACGATCAGCCGCAGTTTCGAGCTCAAGGAGTTCAAGACCGGGGTGGCGCGGATGGCGCTCGATGCGCAGGTGCCGATCATTCCCGTGATCGTCTGGGGCGTGCACCGGGTGTGGACCAAGGACCACCCGAAGCGGTTGGGACGCAAGAAGATTCCGGTCATCGTTCGGGTGGGTGCGCCGATCCTGGCGACCGGTCCGGTCGCCGAGGTGATGGCGATACTGCAGCAGACCATGACCGATCAGCTGCACACGGCGCAGGAGGAATACCCGCACCCCGAAGGTGCGTATTGGGTGCCGCGCCGACTGGGCGGCAGCGCCCCGACGCCTGAGGAGGCCGAATTGCTGGAGAAGGCCGAACGGGCCCGTCGGGAAGCCGAGGGCCGGTGATGCTGCCCGCTCTGATCGCCACCGACGTCGACGGCACCCTGCTCGACACCCATGAGCGGGTGACGCCGCGGACCCGCGCCGCCGTGCAGGCCGCGGTCGCGAACGGGGCCCGATTCGTGCTCGCCACCGGCCGGCCGCCGCGCTGGATTCCGCCGGTGGTGGAGGGCCTCGGGTTTGCCCCGATGGCGGTGTGCGCCAACGGTGCCGTGGTCTACGACGCCGCGACCGATCGCGTCGTCTCGGCGCACACCCTGTCGCCGGACGCGCTGGGCGAGCTGGCCGAAATCGCCGCCCGGGTGATCCCGGGCGTCGGGCTGGCGGTCGAGCGCGTGGGCCGTACCGCATTCGACGAGTCGATACCCCAGTTCGCGAGTTCGCCTGGCTACGAACACGCCTGGCACAACCCCGACAACACCGAGGTCTCGGTCGAGGACATGCTGAGCGTGCCCGCGGTGAAGCTGTTGATCCGCAAGGCCGGCGCGCACAGCGCCGATCTGGCGGCGGCGCTGGCGCCGCACGTCGGCCTCGCCGGCGACCTGACCTACTCGACCAACAACGGGCTCATCGAAGTGGTGCCGCTGGGTGTCAGCAAGGCCACCGGCGTCGCCGAGGTCATCCGCCCGCTGGGGATCACCGCCGAGGACGTCGTGACCTTCGGCGACATGCCCAATGACGTCCCGATGCTGACCTGGGCCGGGCTCGGGGTGGCGATGGGCAATGCGCATCCGGAAGCCAAGGCGGCCGCCGACGAGGTCACCACGACCAACAGCGACGACGGCGTCGCGCGGGTGCTCGAACGCTGGTGGCTGTAGCCCTAGCTCTGCATCTCGATCCGGCTGAACCGCTCGAGCTGCACCGGCTCCTGCTGCGGTAGCGACGGAAGTTCTTGTGGCACACCGTCGATGACGCGGGTGACGGTCCCGTGCTCGCGGTCGAAGTTGAGGGTGCCGTGCTGGAAGTTCTGCACGATCCACTGCGGTTCGGGAATCTCCCCGCTGGTCGGCAGTCCGAGGGCGCCGCGTTCGAAACCCAGTGCGCCCCAGGCGTCGTAGAGGGATCCGGTCAGCGGCTGGGCGCCGGTGGCGGGCGACCAGTACATGGCGCCGTGGTCGAAGGTCGCGTAGCGGGTGTGGCCGTCGGCCGCGGCCTCCGGTGAGGTGGCGACGCCGAGGGGGCTGGCCGCCCCGCCCATGGCCTGCCACTTGTCGAAGATGGCGCCGCCGCGCAGCATGTCCATGGCGCTCAGGGCACCCGGTGGGGCGGTGACAGATGCTGCGATGTCCCGCAATTCGCCCATGGCGGCGTAGGCGGCGTTGCCCGGGCAGTCGGTGTTGCCGACGTCGCGGTGGGTGAAGATGGTCGGCAGGGTCGGCGTCGCGCCTGCGGGGAAGTGGGTGAAGGTGCCGCCGCCCGAGGTCAGCACCACGCTGCCCAGGGGATTGACGTGGTCCAGACTCAGCCGCCAGCCGATCAGCCGGCCGGTCATCTTCAGCTGCAGCGGGGTCGGGGGCACGACGTCGAAGTCACCGAGCATGGCCACGCCCCAGGTGTCCACGTTGAATCCGCCGGTGTGCGACCCCTCGACGGGCCTCGTCATCCCGCCGAAGCGGCCTTCGAAAACCTGACCGTATTTGTCGACGAGCGCGTTGTAAGCGATGTCGCACCAACCCAATTCGCGGGTGTGGTACTCGTAGATCGAGCGGACGATACCCGCAGAATCCTCCGGTGCGTAGTCGTTGCTGCCGGCGGTGTGGTGCACGATCGCGGCACGCACGCCCGGGTCGTACACCGGCTGGCCGCAGCGGACGCCCTCGTTGGCGCCCCACTGAGCGCGGCTGATGATGTTCGGCGGCTGGTTCGGTGCCGACACCGCGGTCGGCTGGAACTGGACGTCGGCCGGCGCCTCCGGCGGGCTGATGAGCACCGCTTTCATGCTGGGGCCCAACGGCTTTTCGACATCGACGGGGCGGTACCCCAGTCCGGGACCCTGCGGTCGGTTGGCGTCCGGCGGTGTGGCGGCCGCTTCGGCGGGCCGGGTCACCGCGATCTGGACGGTTGTGGTGCGGCCGACGAACACGGGCTCGGTGCCGCGAGTGGTGGCGCGGGCCTCGCCGACGCCGTCAGGTGCCTCGACTTCGTACCAGGGCCCCCAGGACCCGTCGGCTTTCTGGGCGCGCACGCGGGCCGAGGTGCCGGTGAAGTCCGATGCGGTGAGCGCGACCAGGGAGAACGGGGTGTCCTGATGGATTTCCCGGACGGTCTGTCCGCCTCCGACACCGGCCAGTGGCTGCGTGCGCAGCTCCGGCGCCGACGGCTTGTCGTCCGTCAGGCCCGGGATGCCGGGGATACCGCTGACGGCCAACGGCACCATCACGACGGTCGCCGCCAGGGCGGACAACAGTATTGACGGTGCGGGTCGACGGCGCGGCACAGCGCGAATGTTACGTATGTGCCGGGTGTTACCAGTGTTTCGACACGGGTTACTGGGCTGTCAATTCTCTGCGATGCGCCGCAACGGCACCGCAGAGCCGTGGGGCTTCTGCGGTGCCGTCTTGGTTACAGGTCTTCAGTTGTGTGACGGGATGTCAGACCGCGGGGGCCGGCAATGCCGGTGCGGCCGCTGCGGCTGCCGCGGGGGCGGCCTGAGCGGACTTCACCGCGGAGGTGATGGCCGGCATGACCATGCCCTTGAGCAGGTCGATCGCCTGGGTCGCGCCCAGCTGGTTGGCCGCGCTGGTCAGATCGCTGATCAGCCCGCCGCCGCCGCTGCTCGGAGCTGCGCCGAGGCCGAGGCCGTCGCCGCCACCCAGTCCGACGGACGGGTCACCGAGGATCGGGTAGCTGCCGCCCAGTCCCTGGCCCGGACCGAGGCCCAGGCTGGCGTTGGGATCGGTCATCGGCATCCCTGCCGTGCCGAGCCCTGCCGGGTTCGCGCTGATCGACGGCGTCGTCAGGCCGGTGGCGTTGAGACCGGGAGCCGTCAGCCCGGGCGTGCTCACGCTCGGGAGGGTGGCGCCCTGGGTCGTCAGGCCGGCGCTGGGCAGGCCGCCCAGTCCCGGGGTCAGCGCTGACGGGCTGGTGGTGCCCAGGCCGGCAGGCGGGGTGAGGCCCGGTGCGGTCAGTCCGGTCGGCGGGGTCAGACCAGGTGCGGTCAGTCCGGTCGACGGGGTGGTGCCCAGGCCAGGGGTCAGGCCGGCCGGCGCCGTGAGCCCACCCGGCGCCGTGAGGCCGGCCGGCGGCGTCAGGCCCGGGGTGCTCAGGCCGGGGGTCAGGCCCGGAGAGCTCAGTCCCGGGGTCAGGCTGGTCTGCGGCGACAGTCCGGTCAGGGGGCTGGTGGAGGCGCCGGCGCCACCCATGAGGTTCGGCAGGTTGACGCCGAACTGGGACAGGCCCTGCGACAGCGCGGACATGACCTCGTTGGGGAGGTCGGTGACCAGCGCAGCCTGGACGAATTCGCGGTGCTGCGGAGTCGGGGTTGCCGGGGTCATCTGGGCGACCGCCACGAGTGCGATCGGACTTGCGACGGCCACGGCGGCGACTGCGCTCATGGCTGTCGAGAGCTTGCGTCGACGTCGGTTAGGCACGGAAGTCTCCTCGGGTCGTGTGGGGCACGGCTCGAGCTGGCTTGCCGAGTCGTCGGTACTGACGGATTCGATGTTAAAGCTGTGATTGGTGGGATTAGAGTGACGATGCGGAATCGTGAGCGAATTGCGACCGGCCCGCGCACTGGCTGGGCCGACAGGGTGTTTTCGGGCCGAACGGCCTCTGTCGGATACCCTGAACGCCGATGACCTCCGCTGATTCCCGGGGCGCTGTGACCCAGTCCTCCGGCCCATATGACCTCATCGTCGTCGGCTCCGGATTCTTCGGCCTGACGATTGCCGAGCGCGCGGCAACCCAACTCGACAAGCGGGTGCTGGTCGTCGAGCGCCGGCACCACCTCGGCGGCAACGCCTACTCAGAAGCCGAGCCGGAAACCGGCATCGAGGTGCACAAGTACGGTGCCCATCTGTTCCACAACTCCAATCAGCGGGTGTGGGACTACGTGCGGCAGTTCACCGACTTCACCGGCTACCAGCACCGCGTCTTTGCCATGTACGACGGCCAGGCCTACCAGTTCCCGATGGGGCTGGGTCTGGTGTCGCAGTTCTTCGGGCGCTACTTCAGCCCGGAGCAGGCCCGCGCCCTGATCGCCGAGCAGTCCGCCGAGATCAACACCGACGATGCGCAGAACCTTGAAGAGAAGGCCATCTCGCTCATCGGCCGGCCGCTCTACGAGGCCTTCGTCAAGGGCTACACGGCCAAGCAGTGGCAGACCGATCCGAAGGACCTGCCCGCGTCGATCATCAGCCGCCTGCCGGTGCGCTACAACTTCGACAACCGCTACTTCAACGACACCTACGAGGGTCTGCCGGTCGACGGCTACACCGCCTGGCTGCAGAACATGGCCGCCGACGAGCGCATCGACGTGGTGCTGAACACCGACTGGTTCGACGTGCGGGACTCGCTGCGCGCCGAGAGCCCCGACGCCCCGGTGCTGTACACGGGTCCGCTCGACCGTTACTTCGACTACTCCGAGGGCCGGCTGGGCTGGCGCACCTTGGACTTCGAGATGGAAGTCCTGCCCATCGGTGACTTCCAGGGCACCCCGGTGATGAACTACAACGACCCCGACGTGCCGTTCACCCGGATCCACGAGTTCCGGCACTTCCACCCCGAGCGGGAGTACCCGACCGACAAGACCGTCATCATGCGGGAGTTCTCGCGCTTTGCGGGCGACGACGACGAGCCGTACTACCCGATCAACACCGATTCGGATCGCGCGATCCTGGCCGCCTACCGCGCCAGGGCCAAGGCCGAGACCGATGAGAACCGCGTGCTGTTCGGTGGCCGCCTCGGCACCTACCAATACCTCGACATGCACATGGCCATCGCCAGTGCGCTGAACATGTACGACAACGTCCTGATGCCGCACCTGCGTGACGGCGCGGCCCTCGGCGACGCCGTTGCAGAAAGTAGCTGAAAAACCATGAGCGACATTCCGTCCGGCGCGCTGGCGTCGGGACAGTCCCGCGCCGTGAGCCTGCTGTCTCGGGTCATCCTGCCCCGGCCGGGTGAGCCCCTCGACGTCCGCAAGCTGTACATCGAGGAGTCGTCCACCAACGCCCGGCGCGCGCACGCCCCGACCCGCACCACGCTGGAAATCGGTGGGGAGTCCGAGGTTTCGTTCGCCACCTATTTCAACGCCTTCCCGGCCAGCTACTGGCGCCGCTGGTCGATCCTGACCTCGGTGGTGCTGCGCGTCGAGCTGACCGGCAGCGCCCGCGTCGACGTCTACCGGTCGAAGGCGACCGGCGCGCGAATCACCGTGGGCGGCAGTGAAATTGCCAGTGGCGAGGACGGCCTCCCGGCAGTGGTCGAGTTCGAGATCGGCTTGGAGCCGTTCGAGGACGGTGGCTGGATCTGGTTCGACATCACCACCGACAGTGCGGTGACGGTGCACAACGCCGGGTGGTACGCACCGGTGGAAGCACCCGGGCGGGCGAACATCACGATCGGCATCCCCACCTTCAACCGCCCGGCGGACGCCGTCAACGCACTCGCGGCGCTGACCTCGGATCCGTTGGTGGACCAGGTGATCGGTGCGGTCATCGTGTCCGATCAGGGCGCCAACAAGGTCAAGGACCACCCCGACTTCGCGACCGCGGCAGCCCCGCTGGCCGACCGGTTGTCCATCCACAACCAGCCGAACCTCGGTGGCTCCGGCGGCTACAGCCGGGTGATGTACGAGGCGCTGAAACACACTGACTGCGAACAGATTCTGTTCATGGACGACGACATCCGCGTCGAGCCCGACTCCATCCTGCGGGCGCTGGCGTTCAACCGGTTCGCCAAGACGCCGACCCTGGTCGGCG
The DNA here is from genome assembly GCF_025331195.1 of Mycolicibacterium llatzerense. NCBI lineage: Bacteria > Bacillati > Actinomycetota > Actinomycetes > Mycobacteriales > Mycobacteriaceae > Mycobacterium > Mycolicibacterium llatzerense. Next base: position 1,455,183 of record NZ_LXOV01000001.1, read on the forward strand.
GCCAGATGCTCAACCTGCAGGAGCCCTCGCACCTGCACGTCATGGGTGAGATGGTCGACGCGGCGAACTTCATGTGGACGCACGCCATCAATGCCGAGTACGACCACAACTTCGCGAAGTACCCTCTCGCCGACGAGGAGGAGTACCGCAGCAAGATCCTGCACCGCCGCATCGACGTCGACTACAACGGCTGGTGGATGTGCATGATCCCGCGCGCGGTGGCCGAGGAACTCGGCCAGCCGTTGCCGCTCTTCATCAAGTGGGACGACGCGGATTACGGGCTGCGCGCGGGTGAGCACGGCTACCCGACGGTGACCCTCCCCGGCGCGGCGATCTGGCACATGGCGTGGAGCGACAAGGACGACGCCATCGACTGGCAGGCGTACTTCCACCTGCGCAACCGCCTCGTGGTCGCGGCGCTGCACTGGGACGGCAACATCCGTGGCCTGGTTGCGAGCCACTTCAAGGCGACTGTCAAACACCTTCTGTGCCTTGAGTATTCGACGGTGGCGATCCAGAACCGGGCCATGGACGACTTCCTCGCCGGGCCGGACAACCTGTTCACCATCCTCGAGTCCGCGCTGCCCGAGGTGCGCGCCATGCGTGCCGAGTACCCGGACGCGGTGGTGCTGGAAAGCGCGACCACGCTGCCCGCGCCGTCGGACAAGAAGTGGCGCCGGAAGGTCAAGATTCCCACCAGCTTGCCCGCCATCGCGGTCCGGCTGACCCGCGGTGTCGTGAACCAGCTCAAGCCGCACGATCCGGAACACCATGTGCGGCCGCAGATCAACGTTGCGACGCAGGATGCGCGCTGGTTCTCGCTGTGCATGGTCGACGGTGTCACCGTCACCACCGCCGACGGCCGCGGCGTGGTCTACCGGCAGCGCGACCGCGAGAAGATGTTCGAGTTGCTGCGTGAGTCGCTCAAGCGCCAGGTGCTGTTGGCCCGCAAGTTCAACCGCATGCGTCGGGTGTACCGCAACGCACTGCCGGAGCTGACGAGCAAGGAGCGGTGGGAGTCCGTGCTGCTGGCCTCGCAAACCGAATCGGCCGGTGTCAGATGAGCCTCGAAGGTATCGAGGGCGATGACGCCCCTGGTGCTCCGCACGGTGAGGACGCGATCCTGGTCGGCGTGCAGTCAGCGCTGACCGGGCGTCCCGGGGTGCTCGCCGGCGCCCGCGTGCTGTCGTACTTCGGTGAGCACAGCCTCGGCTGGTTCGCCGTCTGCGGCCTGGGCGCGGTGCTGCAGCCGCAGCGTCGCCGGGCCTGGGTGACGGCCGGTGTCGGCACCTTCCTGGCCCATGCGGCCGCCGTGCTGATCAAACGCGTGGTCAAGCGGGAGCGCCCGCAGCACCCGGCCATCGCCGTCAACGTCGGCACCCCGAGCCGGCTGAGCTTCCCGTCGGCGCATGCGACGTCGACCGCTGCGGCCGCGATCCTCATCGGCCGGGCCACGGGCCTGCCGCTGCCGTGGTTCCTGGTGCCACCGATGGCGTTGTCGCGGCTGGTGCTCGGCGTGCACTATCCCACTGACGTGCTGACCGGTGTCGTGGTGGGAACCGCGGTCGCCGAATCAGTTGGCGCGATTTCCGAGCGAACTGCAAAGCGCGAACCAAAGGCTGGGGCATGACCGAAGTGACGCAGGAGCTGGGGCCGCCGAAGAACCTGGCCGCCGGCCTCGTCAAGGCGCTGCGGCCGCGCCAGTGGGTGAAGAACGTCCTGGTGTTGGTCGCACCTCTGGCGGCCCTTGGCGGCGGGGCGCACTACAGCTACGCCGATGTGCTCAAGCACGTCGGCGTCGCGTTCGTGGTGTTCTGCATGGCCGCGTCGTGCATCTACCTGATCAACGATGCCCGCGATGTGGAAGCAGACCGCCTGCACCCGACCAAGCAGTACCGGCCGATCGCGGCCGGTGTGGTTCCGGTGACCATGGCCTATGGACTGGCCGCGGCACTGGGTGTGGGCTCGCTGGCCATCTCGTGGTGGCTCACGCCCAGCCTGGCGATCGTCATGGCGGTCTATATCGCGTCCCAGCTGGCCTACTGCTTCGGCCTGAAACATCAAGCGGTGCTGGACATCTGCATCAACGCCTCCGGGTTCCCGCTCCGTGGTATCGCCGGTGGTGTCGCCGCCGGGATCCCGCTGTCCAAGTGGTTCCTGCTGGTGTTCGCGTTCGGCTCGCTGTTCATGTCGGCCGGAAAGCGTTACGCCGAACTGCAACTCGCCGAACGCACCGGGGCCAAGATCCGCAAGGCGCTGGAGTCGTACACCAGCAGCTACCTGCGGTTCGTCTGGACGTTGTCCGCGACCGCCGTGGTGCTCTGCTACGGCCTGTGGGCCTTCGAGGGCAACAAGGGCCCGTGGTTCGCGGTGTCGATGGTGCCGTTCACCATCGCGATCCTGCGCTACGCCGTCGACGTCGACAGCGGCGCGGCGGGTGAACCCGAGGAGATCGTGCTGAACGACCGGGTGTTGCAGCTGCTGGGCGTGGCCCTGGTCGCAACACTCGTCGCCGCGATTCTGCCCGGACTGATCCGGTGAGTGACTCGCCCGCCCAGCAATTGCTGCGCGGGCCGGTCTTTCCGTATGGCCGGGCCGCGCGGATCAGCCTGTGGCTGAGCGTCGCGGTGTCTGCCGCCCTGTTCGGTTGGGGCGCCTGGCAGCGCCGGTGGATCGCGGACGACGGCCTGATCGTGCTGCGCACGGTGCGAAACCTGTTGGTCGGCAACGGCCCCGTCTTCAACGCCGGTGAGCGCGTCGAGTCCAACACCTCGACGCTGTGGACCTATCTGGTCACCCTCGGCGCCTGGATCGGCGGCTCGGTGCAGCTCGAGTACGTGGCCCTGGCGCTGGCCCTGACGTTGAGTGTGGCCGGCCTGGTCTTCGCGATGCTCGGCACCGGCCGGCTGTACGCCCCCGGGCTGCGGGGCCGTCGTGCACTGCTGGTCCCGGCCGGCGCCCTGGTCTACATGGCGGTGCCGCCGGCGCGTGACTTCGCCACGTCGGGCCTGGAGAACGGCCTGATCATGGCCTACCTCGGACTGCTCTGGTGGATGCTGGTGTGCTGGGGTCAGGGCCCGATTGCTCCTCGCGTCCGCGGTGCGGTGCGCGCGCCCGGCGCCGACGACCGCGAAGCCGACGCCAACGTCACCAGCGCCCGGTTCGACGGTGCGCTGGCCTGCCTGGCCGGGCTGTCGGTCCTGGTACGCCCCGAGTTGGCGCTGATCGGCGGGGTGGCGCTGGTCATGCAGCTGGTCGCCGCCCGCGGCCGCCGTCGGCGGCTCATCATCGTGGTGGCCGGTGGTCTGCTGCCGATCGGCTACGAGATCTTCCGCATGGGCTATTACGGCCTGCTGGTGCCGATCACCGCCCTGGCCAAGGACGCCACCGGATCCAAGTGGCAGCAGGGATTCGTCTACCTCAGCAACTTCAACGGGCCGTACTTGTTGTGGGTCCCGGCGGTGCTGACCGCGGCGCTCGCGATTGTGTTGTTCGTCACTCACAGCCGGCCGTGGTGGGGCCAGGCGGCACCGCGCGGCTACAGCACCTTGGCCCGTCGGGTCCAAAGTCCCACCGCGGTAGTGATTTTCATGGTGGGCAGTGGTCTGGTGCAGGGGCTGTACTGGATCCGCCAGGGCGGCGACTTCATGCATGGCCGCGTGCTCTTGGTACCGCTGTTCTGCCTGGTCACGCCTGTTGCGGTGATTCCGATCGTGCTTCCTGACGGCAAGAACATCGCCCGCGAGGTCGGCTACGCGCTGGCCGGTACGACGACGGCCCTGTGGCTGGCGGTCGTCGGCTGGTCGCTGTGGGCGGCCAACTCGCCGGGCCTCGGATCCGACGCCACGCGGGTGACCTACTCCGGCATCGTCGACGAGCGGCGCTTCTACTCGCAGGCCACCGGCCACGCGCACCCGCTGACGGCCGCGGACTATCTGGACTACCCGCGGATGCGGGCGGTGCTCGCGGCCATCGACAACACCCCGGTCGGTGCGCTGCTGCTGCCGTCGGGCAATTACGACCAGTGGGACGTGGTGCCGGCGATGCCGCCCCCGGTGCCGGACCCGACGTTTCCGGCGCCGCCCAACTGGTTCGAAAAAGGGCCGCACACAGTCTTTTTCACCAACCTGGGCATGATGGGTATGAACCTGCCGCTCGAGGTCCGGGTGATCGACCAGATCGGGCTGGCCAATCCGCTGGCCGCCCACACGGCGCGGCTGGACGATGCGCGCATCGGTCACGACAAGGAGCTGTTCCCGGACTGGGCGGTGGCCGAGGGCCCGTTCCTGCGGAAGCCACCGTGGATTCCGACGTATCTGGACCAGGACTGGGTGGCGCAGGCGGCGGTCGCCCTGACGTGCCCGGAGACCGAGACGATGCTGAGTTCGGTACGGGCTCCGATGGGCGTCCACCGGTTCATGTCAAATCTGGTACACGCGTTCACTTTTACGCGTTACCGGATTGATCGCGTGCCGTTATACGAGCTGTATCGCTGCAAGCTCGATGTGCCTCCGAGGCTGTCGACCCCTTACACTGGCTTACCGGCTACCGGGCCGTAGTTTCGGCGCATGAGCGCTGTCACGGCCTGAAGCGTAGGTAACGCCGGGGAACCATGCGGCGATAACCACTCGGGCGACTGCGCCCGGCCTGATCGTCACCTCAACGGCAGAGGCGGTGGTGAGGGTTGTCCGTACGCCGTCATTGGAAATATTAGGGAGCGGTATGAGTTTCGTTGGGAAGATGCGGTCCATGGCCAAGGCCATGCCGCGCCGGATGGCGGTTGCGGCCGTTGCCGCGGCTGCGCTGCCCGGTCTCGTCGGTGTTGTCGGTGAAACGGCGACTGCAGGGGCTTTCTCGCGTCCCGGTCTGCCGGTTGAGTACCTGCAGGTTCCGTCTGCGGCCATGGGTCGCGACATCAAGATCCAGTTCCAGAGCGGTGGCGCCAACTCGCCCGCCGTCTACATGCTTGACGGTCTGCGTGCGCAGGACGACTACAACGGCTGGGACATCAACACCGCCGCGTTCGAGTGGTACAACGGCTCGGGCCTGTCGATGGTCATGCCGGTCGGTGGCCAGTCCAGCTTCTACAGCGACTGGTACAAGCCGGCTTGCGGCAAGGCCGGTTGCTCCACCTACAAGTGGGAGACCTTCCTGACCCAGGAGCTGCCCGCTTACCTGCAGGCCAACAAGTCGGTCAAGCCGACCGGTGGCGCTGCGATCGGTCTGTCGATGGCCGGTTCGGCCGCGATGACCCTCGCGATCTACCACCCGCAGCAGTTCATCTACGCGGGCTCGATGTCGGGCTTCCTGAACCTGTCCGAGGGCTGGTGGCCCTTCCTGGTCAACATCTCGATGGGTGACGCCGGTGGCTACAAGGCCGACGACATGTGGGGCTCGACGGGCTCCCCGGACAACGCCTGGAAGCGCAACGACCCGTTCGTGAACATCGCGACGCTGGTTGCCAACAACACCCGCCTGTGGGTCTACTGCGGCGATGGCAACCCGAGCGACCTCGGCGGCAACAACGTGCCGGCCAAGTTCCTCGAGGGCCTGACCATCCGCACCAACCGGACCTTCCAGGAGACCTACCTGGCTGCCGGTGGCACCAACGGTGTGTTCAACTTCCCCAACAGCGGTACCCACGACTGGGGCTACTGGGGCCAGCAGCTGCAGGCCATGAAGCCTGACCTGCAGCGTGTGCTGGGTGCTTCGGGACAGGCGTAAGCCCTGATCCTGAGGTAAATCCTCCGGCAACAACTCGCACTGGCGGCGGCGACCTTCACAGGTCGTCGCCGCCAGTCGTTTGTCTCGAGGTAGACGCATATCACCCCAGCCGCTGGCAACGTTCCCTCCCATTGTTCGGTCACCATCTGTCGAGGTGATGTGGTTCACTACAACGCGGGTTCAGACGCTCGGACGACACACGACAGGTGAGGTTGGTTATGGGGCTGCAGGCAATGCGGGGGATGTTCCGGACGATGGCCGCCACCGCGGCTGCTGTGGTGCTCGCCGGCGGCATGCTGACGGGCGCCGGGACCGCCCACGCTGCGGGTGTGGAGACGTTGATGGTGCCCTCTGCCGCGATGGGCCGGGATATCCCGGTGTCGTTCCAGGCCGGCGGTCCGCACGCGGTCTTCCTCCTCGATGCCTTCAACGCCGGCCCGGATGTCAGCAACTGGGTCACCGCCGGCAATGCCATGGGCACGCTGGCAGGTAAGGGCATCTCTGTCGTGGCCCCGGCCGGTGGCGCGTTCAGCTTCTACACCAACTGGGAGCAGGACGGCTCCAAGCAGTGGGAGACCTTCCTGAGCCAGGAGCTCCCGGACTATCTGGCCGCCACCAAGGGTCTGGCCCCGAACGGCCACGGTGTGGTCGGTGCGGCCCAGGGCGGCACCGCCGCGTTGTCGCTGGCCGAGTTCCACCCCGACCGGTTCCGCTTCGCCGGCTCGCTCTCGGGCTTCCTGACCCCGTCGTCGACGACGTTCAACGGCGCGATCACCGCCGGGATGCGGGAGTTCGGTGGCGTGGACACCTACGGCATGTGGGGCGCCCCGCAGCTGGGCCGCTGGAAGTGGCACGACCCCGATGTGCACGTCAGCCTGCTGAACCAGAACAACACCCGGATCTGGGTGTTCAGCCCGTCGACTGTGACCTGCAGTGACCCGGCGGCCATGATCGGCTACTGCGACCAGGCTCAGGGCAGCAACCGGGCGTTCTACGCGCATTACCGCAGCGTCGGCGGCCACAACGGGCACTTCGACTTCCCGGACGGCCCGCAGCACGACTGGGGCAGCTGGAGCGGTCAGCTCGGCGCCATGTCGGGCGAGTTGGTGAGCGTCATCCGCTAGCTCGCACCGGAGTGATCTTGCCGACGGAACCAGTCGGCGTGACCTCGACGTGACGAGCGCTGAGTACATTCGGATCGCAACCGGATCGACTCTGCAAGCGGGAGAACCTCACACCACATGGCCACCAACAATCGGCGTCGCCGCCACCGCATCCTTGCCATCGCCGCGGCGGGCGCTGTAGCACTGCTGGTCATCGTGGTCGCCTTCGCGATCGTGGTGTGGCTGCGTCAGCCGGGCGAGATTCCCGGGCCTCCAACGGCGCTGCCGCCCACCTCAGGACCGACCTCAGGGCCCACGACGAAGCCGTCCAAGCCGCGGCCGGCTTACCAGTCGGCCGATTGCCCCGATGTACAGCTGATTTCGATCCCGGGTACCTGGGAGTCGTCGCGGGTGCTCGACCCGCTGAACCCGACGCCGTCGTTCCCGATCGCGCTGCTGCTGAACGTGAGCAATCCGCTCGGCCAGGATTTCGGTGCCGACCGGCTGGCCCAGTACACGGTGCCCTACACCGCGCAGTTCCATAACCCGCTGGCCGCGGACAACCAGATGTCGTACAACGACAGCCGCGAAGAGGGCAAGAAGAAGGCCGTAGAGCAGATAGCAGCGACCAACGAGAAATGCCCGCTGACCAGCTTCGTGATCATCGGCTTCTCGCAGGGCGCGGTCATCGCCGGAGACATCGCCAGTGACATCGGCAACGGGCGCGGTCCCATCGACCAGGACCTGGTGCTCGGCGTGACGCTGATCGCCGACGGCCGGCGCCAGCCCAACGTCGGCAAGGACGTCGGCCCGAACCCGCCGGGGCAGGGCGCCGAGATCACGCTGCACGAACTGCCGCTCGGGATGCTCGGCCTGAACATGACGGGACCGCGCGTCGGTGGCTTCGGTGAGCTCAACGACCGGGTCAACGAGATCTGCGGAAAGGGCGACCTGATCTGCGCCGCGCCGACCGAGGCGTTCAACGTCGTCAACCTGCCCAGCACGCTCGCCACCCTGTCCGGCAGCGCCGCGGGACCGGTGCACGCGCTGTACAACACCCCGCAGTTCTGGACCCTCGACGGCCAGACCTCGACACAGTGGACGCTGGACTGGGCCAAGCAGTTGGTGGACAACGCGCCGCATCCCAAACACGGCTGACATCACAGGTTGGCTACTGGCGAGTACAAAATCGGTGGGGTGATTTGGCCTGCGAATACGCGTCACCTAACATTAAGAGATAGCTAAGAGCACGGCCTTATCATTGACCGGTGCATCTTGGGGTGGCATATCGCTACTGCCCGGTACCATTTGCCGGGATTTGGCGTGACTGGCCGCACACGACGTAGCCAGCGCGGCAGGCTGTGACAGGAGATTTTGATGGCGTTCCACAACCCGTTCATCAAGAACGGGAAGATCAGCTTCCCGGACAACGCGAGCATCGTCGGACACGTCGAGCGCTGGGCGAAGGTCCGTGGTGGCCGACTGGCGTTCCGGTTCCTGGACTTCTCCACCGAGCGCGACGGCGTCGCCCGCGACCTGAACTGGGCCGAGTTCAGCGCCCGCAACAAGGCGGTGGCCGCGCGCCTGCAGCAGGTCACCCAGGTCGGCGACCGCGTCGCGATCCTGTGCCCGCAGAACCTGGACTACCTCGTCGCGATGTACGGCGCCATGTACGCCGGCCGCATCGCCGTGCCGCTGTTCGACCCGTCCGAGCCGGGCCACGTCGGCCGCCTGCATGCGGTCCTGGACGACTGCAAGCCGTCGGCCATCCTGACCACCACGGCTGCTGCCGAAGGCGTGCGCAAATTCTTCCGCAGCCGCCCGGCCAACGAGCGTCCGCGCGTCATCGCGGTCGACGCGGTGCCGGAAGAGGTCGCTGCCACCTGGATCCCGTTCGACGACATCGACGAGAACACCGTCGCCTACCTGCAGTACACCTCGGGCTCGACCCGCATCCCGACCGGCGTGCAGATCACCCACATGAACCTGGCCACCAACGTGGTCCAGGTCGTCGACGCGCTGGAGGGCGAAGAGGGCGACCGCGGCCTGTCCTGGCTGCCGTTCTTCCACGACATGGGTCTGATCACCGCGCTGATCGCGCCGATGATCGGGCACAGCTTCACCTTCATGACGCCCGCGGCCTTCGTGCGCCGGCCGGAGCGCTGGATCCGTGAGATGGCCCGCAAGGACACCGACACCGGTGGCGTCATCTCGGTGGCCCCGAACTTCGCCTTCGATCACGCCGCGGCCCGCGGTGTGCCGAAGGAAGGCCCCGGCTCCATCGATTTGTCCAACGTCAAGGCCGTGCTGAACGGCAGCGAGCCGATCTCGGCCGCGACCGTGCGCCGGTTCAACGAGGCCTTCGGCCCGTTCGGCTTCCCGTCCAAGGCCATCAAGCCCTCGTACGGCCTGGCCGAGGCCACGCTGATGGTGTCGACGACCCCATCCGCCGCGGAGCCGACCATTGTGTCGGTGGACCGCGACTGCCTCAACACCGGCACCTTCGTGGTGGTCCCGGACGACTCGCCGAAGGCGGTCGCCCAGGCCGGTGCCGGCAAGATCGGTGTGGACGAGTGGGCCGTCATCGTGGACGCCGAGACCGCCACCGAGCTGCCCGACGGCCAGATCGGCGAGATCTGGATCAGCGGCGCCAACATGGGCACCGGCTACTGGGGCAAGCCCGAAGAGACCATCGAGACCTTCCAGAACACCCTCAAGTCGCGCACCAGCCCGTCGCACGCCGAGGGTGCGGAGGACAGTGCCACCTGGGTGCGCACCGGCGACTACGGCGCCTACCACGACGGCGAGCTGTACATCACCGGCCGCGTCAAGGACCTGGTCATCGTCGACGGTCGTAACCACTACCCGCAGGACCTCGAGTACTCGGCGCAGGAGGCCAGCAAGGCACTGCGCGTCGGCTACGTGGCGGCGTTCTCGGTGCCGGCCAACCAGCTGCCCGACGAGGTCTTCGCCGACGCGCACTCCGGCCTCAAGCGCGACAAAGACGACACCTCCGAACAGCTGGTCATCGTCGGCGAGCGCGCCGCCGGTGCCCACAAGTTGGAGATTCAGCCGATCATCGACGACATCCGCGCGGCCATCGCGGTGCGCCACGGCGTCACCGTGCGCGACGTGGTGCTGACCGCGGCCGGCGCCATCCCGCGTACCTCCAGCGGCAAGATCGGCCGCCGCGCCACCCGTTCGGCTTACCTGGACGGCACGCTGCGCAGCGGCAAGGTGGCCAACGCGTTCCCCGACGATCTGAACTGAACTCCTCTATCCCGGGCCCGAACCATCCCGTCCGGCGGCGAAAGTGAACAGTGAAAATGACTGACACCGAAGACAATTCGAACGAACTCGACACTTCGCCGCAGGAGGGTGACAGCGCGCCTGTGTCGCGCGCCAACGGCATGTCCGTGCCGGAGGTGCGTGACTGGCTGCGCAACGCGGTCGCGAAGGCCACCGGTCAGTCGCCGGACTCGATCGACGAGAGCACCCCGCTGGTCGAACTCGGCCTGTCCTCGCGCGACGGCGTGGCCATGGCCAGCGATCTCGAGGACCTCACCGGGGTCACGCTGAATGCGACGGTGTTGTTCCGGCACCCGACCATCGAGACGCTGGCGCAGGTGATCGTCGAGGGCGAGCCGGAGGTGGACACCGCCGCCGCGAACGCCGAGGACTGGTCCCGCGACGCCGACGACGACGCGATGAACATCGCGGTCGTCGGTCTGGCCACCCGCTTCCCGGGTGACATGAACACCCCCGACGAGATGTGGCAGGCGCTGCTGGAAGGCCGCGACGCCATCACCGATCTGCCCGAGGGCCGCTGGGAAGAGTTCCTGGCCGAGCCGCGGATCGCCGAACGCGTGGCGCAGGCCCGCACCCGCGGTGGGTACCTGTCGGACATCAAGGGCTTCGACGCCGAGTTCTTCGCGCTGGCCAAGATGGAAGCCGACAACATCGATCCGCAGCAGCGGATGGCGCTCGAATTGACCTGGGAAGCACTGGAATTCGCCCGCATCCCGGCGTCGGCGCTGCGCGGTGAGGCGGTCGGTGTATTCGTCGGCAGCTCGACCAACGACTACAGCTTCCTGTCGGTCTCCGACCCGTCGATCACGCACCCGTACGCCATCACCGGCACCGCGAGCTCCATCATCGCCAACCGGGTTTCGTATTTCTTCGACTTCCGCGGGCCGTCGATGACCATCGACACCGCGTGTTCCTCGTCGCTCGTCGCGATGCACGAGGGCGTGAAGGCGCTGCGCTCCGGCGAGGCCGACGTCGTCGTGGCCGGTGGCGTCAACGCCCTGGTGACCCCGATGGTGACGGTCGGCTTCGACATGGTCGGCGGCGTCCTGGCGCCGGACGGCCGCATCAAGTCGTTCAGCTCGGACGCCGACGGCTACGCCCGTTCCGAGGGCGGCGGCATGGTCGTGCTCAAGCGCGTCGCCGACGCCCGCCGCGACGGTGACGAGATTCTCGCCATCATCGCCGGTTCGGCCATCAACCACGACGGCCGCTCCAACGGCATGCTGGCCCCCAACCCTGATGCTCAGGAAGCGGTGCTGCGCAAGGCCTACAAGGACGCCGGCATCGACCCCAAGACCGTCGACTACATCGAGGCGCACGGCACCGGCACCATCCTGGGTGACCCGATCGAGGCCGACGCGCTCGGCCGCGTCGTGGGCCGTGGCCGCGCCGCCGACAAGCCGGTGCTGCTGGGTGCTGTGAAATCCAATGTGGGACACCTGGAGTCGGCCGCGGGCGCGGCGAGCGTCGCGAAGATGACGCTGGCGCTGTACCACGACAAGCTGCCCGCCTCGATCAACTACGCGGGCCCCAACCCGTACATCGACTTCGACAAGGAAAACCTCAAGGTCAACGCCGAGCTGTCGGACTGGCCGCGCTACAGCGGTCACGCCGTCGCCGGGGTGTCCGGTTTCGGTTTCGGTGGCGCCAACGCCCACCTGGTCATGCGCCAGGTGCTGCCCAGCGACCTCGTCGAGCCGGAGCCCAAAGAGGTTGTGGCTGAGGAAAAGTCGTCGGATGACGCCAATGCCGTGTACGTCGGCGGCGTCAAGATGGACGAGTACGGCGAGTTCATCGACGATGAAGACGACAAGCGTGGCGACGCGGATTTCTACGGCTACGAGACCGACGACGAGCCCGAGCTCCCCGGTCTGACCGAGCGGGCGCTGGAGCTCATTGAAATTGAGCGGGCGGCTGTCGAGACGGCCGAGCCCGTCAAGCGCATTGTGCCGCTGGCGGTTTCGGGCTTCCTGACCTCGCGCAAGAAGTCCGCTGCTGCTGAGCTGGCGGACTGGATCGACAGCGAGGCGGGCCGGTCCTATTCGCTGGAGTCCATCGGTCGCTCGCTGTCGCGGCGTAACCACGGCCGTTCGCGCGCAGTGATTTTGGCGCACGACCACGACGAAGCGGTCAAGGGTCTGCGTGCGCTGGCCGAGGGCAAGCAGAACCCGCTGGTGCTGGCCGCCGATGGCCCCGTCACCAACGGCCCGGTGTGGGTGCTGGCCGGATTCGGTGCGCAGCACCGCAAGATGGGCAAGAGCCTGTACCTGAACGATCCGATCTTCGCGGAGTGGATCAACAAGGTCGACGCCCACATCCAGGACGAGCGCGGCTACTCAGTTGTCGAGCTGATCCTCGATGACGCCATCGACTACACCAACGAGACCTGCGAATACCCCATCGAGGTCGTCCAGACGGTGATCTTCGCCCTGCAGATCGCGCTCGGCGAGCTGCTGAAGGCGCACGGTGCGAAACCCGGTGCGGTGGTTGGCCAGTCGCTCGGCGAAGCGGCAGCGGCGTACTTCTCCGGTGGCCTCTCGCTGGCCGACGCCACCCGCACGATCTGCTCGCGCGCCCACCTCATGGGTGAGGGCGAGGCCATGCTGTTCGGCGAGTACATCCGCCTGATGGCTCTGGTCGAGTACTCGGCCGAGGAGATCAAGACGGTCTTCGCCGACTTCCCGGGCCTCGAGGTGTGCGTCTACGCCGCCCCGACCCAGACCGTCATCGGCGGCCCGCCGGAGCAGGTCGACGCGATCATCGCCCGGGCCGAAGCCGAGGGCAAGTTCGCCCGCAAGATGCAGACCAAGGGCGCCAGCCACACGCAGCAGATGGACCCGCTGCTCGGCGAGCTGTTGGCGGAAATCCAGGGCATCGAGCCGCAGCCGCTGGCCACCGGCTACTACTCGACGGTCCACGAGGGCAGCTTCCTGCGTGCCGGCAGCGACCCGATCCACGATGTCGAGTACTGGAAGAAGGGGCTGCGCCACAGCGTCTACTTCACCCACGGCATCCGCAACGCTGTGGACAACGGGCACACCACGTTCCTGGAGCTGGCCCCGAATCCGGTGGCGCTCATGCAGGTTGGGCTCACCACGATGTCGGCCGGTCTGCACGACGGTCAGCTGATCCCGACCCTCGCCCGCAAGCAGGACGAGGTCGACTCCATGACCAACGCCATGGCTCAGCTGTTCGTGCACGGCCATGACCTGGACTTCCGGACGCTGTTCTCGCCCGCCGAGGATCCGGCGACCGACTACGCGCCGATCCCGCCGACGCGCTTCAAGCGCAAGCCGCACTGGCTGGATGCGCACTTCACCGCCGACAGCTCGGCCATCGCGCCGGGTAGCCATGTCGCGACGCCGGACGGCCGCCACGTGTGGGAGTACGGCCCGCGCGGCGAGGTCGACGCTGCCGCGCTGTCTGCGTTGGTGAAAGCCGCTGCGGCACAGGTGCTTCCGGACGCCCGAGTGGCTGCCTTCGAGCAGCGCGCCATTCCGGGCGAGGGTGCCCGCCTGGTCACCACGCTGACCCGCCACCCCGGCGGCGGCACGGTGCAGGTGCACGCCCGCATGGGCGAGTCCTTCACCCTCGTCTACGACGCGGTCGTCAGCCGCGGCGGTGACGGCGCGGCTCTGCCGGTCGCGCTCGGCGGTACGGCGCTGCCCGCGGCCGTCGGCGCTGCGGTGGCCGAAACCGCCGTTGCCGCACCGGAACCCGTCGAAGATGACGCCGCCATCCTGCAGGACGATCTGACTGCAGGCGCGGGCCTGGCCGCCGGCTTCAAGAAGTGGTCGCCGGATTCCGGCGAGACCATCGCGGACCGGTTGGGTGCCATCGTCGGTGGCGCCATGGGCTACGAGCCCGAGGACCTGCCGTGGGAGGTGCCGCTGATCGAGCTGGGTCTGGACTCGCTGATGGCGGTCCGGATCAAGAACCGCGTCGAGTACGACTTCGACCTGCCGCCGATCCAGTTGACCGCGGTCCGCGACGCCAACCTGTATGCGGTGCAGAAGCTGATCGAGTACGCGATCGAGCACCGCGACGAGGTTGACCAGCTTGCCGAGGCGCAGAAGGGGCAGAGCTCCGAGGAGATCGCCGCCGCACAGGCCGAAATGCTGGGTGGCGCAACGACCGTCGCCGAGCTGGAGGCCAAACTGGCCGAGGCAGGCCATCCCCTGGCTGCCAAGGACGAGGCGAAGCCGGCAGTCGAGATCGCCACGGATGCCGCTGCCGCGCTGGAGATTCCGGCGCCGCCCACGAACCCGTCCGGCCCGGCCGTCCCGCCGCCGCCGACGAACCCGTCGGGACCCGCCGGCGCGAGCCAGGCGACCGCGGCTGCGGCTGCGGCCAAGGTGCTCACGCAGGAGGCGGTCACCGAGGCGCTGGGCGCTGACGTGCCACCGCGCGACGCGGCTGAGCGGGTCACCTTCGCGACGTGGGCGATCGTCACCGGCAAGTCGCCCGGCGGCATCTTCAACGAGCTGCCCGCCGTCGACGATGCGGTCGCCACCAAGCTGTCCGAGCGGCTCTCCGAGCGCGCCGAGGGCATCGTGACGGTCGAGCAGGTGCGCTCGGCCAAGACGATCGAGCAGCTGTCCACGATCGTGCGTGATCAGCTGGAGGACGGCGTGGTCGACGGGTTCGTCCGTACGCTGCGGCCGGCGAAGGAGGGTGGCCCTGCGGTGCCACTGTTCGTCTTCCACCCTGCCGGTGGATCGACGGTGGTCTACGAGCCGCTGTTGAAGCGCCTGCCGGAGGACATCCCGGTCTACGGCATCGAGCGCGTCGAGGGTTCCATCGAGGAGCGCGCTGCCGAGTACGTGCCCAAGCTGCTGGCGATGCACAAGGGCCCGTTCGTCCTGGCCGGCTGGTCGCTGGGTGGGGCGCTGGCCTACGCGTGCGCGATCGGCCTCAAGCAGGCAGGCGCCGACGTCCGGTACGTCGGGTTGATCGACTGTGTCCGGCCCGGTGTGCCGATCGACAAGACCCAGGCCGGCATGCGGGCACGCTGGGATCGGTACGCCCGCTTCGCCGAGCGCACCTTCAACGTCGAGGTTCCGGAGATTCCGTACGAGGAACTGGAGAAGCTCGACGATGAGGGCCAGGTGAAGTTCGTGCTGGACATCGTCGCGCAGAGCGGAGTCCAGATTCCTGGCGGAATCATCGAGCACCAGCGCACGTCGTATCTCGACAACCGCGCGCTGGACACCATCGACATCCAGCCGTACGACGGCCATGTCGTGCTCTACATGGCTGACCGCTACCACGACGACGCGATCGTGTTCGAACCCGCATATGCCACCCGCCAGCCTGACGGCGGCTGGGGTGAGTTCGCCTCCGGTTTGGAGGTCGTGAATATCGGCGGCGAGCACATCCAGGCGATTGACGAGCCGTACATTGCCAAGGTGGGGGCGCACATGAGCCAAGCCATCAACGAGATCCAGGCCGGGAAGTAGTAGGAGAACCGTGACCGAAGTTACCGAAACGCGCAGCCCTTCCACCACGGCTGAGAAGCTCGCCGAGCTTCGCGAAAAGCTGGAGCGGGCAGCCGATCCCGGCGACGAGAAGGCCAAGGCGCGCCGCGACAAGAAGGGCATCCCTTCGGCTCGCGCCCGCATCCACGCGCTCGTCGACCCGGGCAGCTTCTTCGAGATCGGCGCGCTGGCCAAGACGCCCGGCGACCCGAACGCGTTGTACGGAGACGGTGTGGTGACCGGCCACGCCACCATCGACGGCCGCCCGGTCGCGGTCTTCAGTCACGACCAGACGGTGTTCCAGGGCTCGGTCGGCGAGATGTTCGGCCGCAAGGTCGCCAAGCTCATGGAGTGGGTGGCCATGGTCGGCTGCCCGATCATCGGCATCAATGACTCCGCCGGCGCCCGCATCCAGGACGCTGTGACGTCGCTGGCGTGGTACGCCGAGCTGGGCCGCCGGCACGAGATGCTCCGCGGCACCGTGCCGGAGATCTCGATCATCCTGGGCAAGTGCGCCGGTGGTGCGGTGTATTCGCCGATCCAGACCGACCTGCTGGTGGCGGTCCGCGACCAGGGCTACATGTTCATCACCGGGCCGGACGTCATCAAGGACGTCACCGGCGAGGACGTCTCCTTCGACGAGCTCGGTGGCGCGGACGTCCAGGCTCAGCGCGGCAACATCCACAAGGTGGTGGAGGACGAAGCGGCCGCCTTCCAGTACGTCCGTGACTACCTGAGCTTCCTGCCGGCCAACACCTGGGACTCGCCGCCGATCGTCAACCCGGGGCTGGAGCCCGAGCTCACCCCGAGCGACTTCGAGCTGGACAAGATCGTGCCGGACGCCGACAACGCCGGCTACGACATGCACGACATCCTGCTCCGCATGTTCGACGACGGCGACATCTTCGAGATCGCCGACCAGCGCGCTCCGGAGATGATCACCGCGTTCGCGCGGGTCGACGGCCGGCCGGTCGGCGTCATCGCGAACCAGCCGCTGTTCATGGCGGGTGCGATCGGTAACGAGGCCTCCGACAAGGCGGCCGGGTTCATCCGGTTCTGCGACTCCTTCAACCTGCCTTTGGTTTTCGTCGTCGACACCCCGGGCGCGCTGCCCGGTGTCGCCGAGGAGACCGGCGGCATCATCAAGCGCGGTGGCCGCTTCTTCAACGCCATCGTCGAGGCCGACGTGCCGAAGGTGACGTTCGTGATCCGCAAGGCCTACGGCGGTGGCTATGCGGTCATGGGTTCGAAGCAGCTCACGGCTGACCTGAACTTCGCCTGGCCCACTGCCCGTATCGCGGTGATCGGCGCGCAGGGCGCGGCGCAGCTGCTGGTGAAGCGCTTCCCCGATCCGACGGCGCCTGAGGTGCTGAAGATCAAGGCAGACTTCATCGAGGGCTACAACGCCAACTTGGCGATCCCGTGGACGGCGGCAGAGCGCGGTTACATCGACGCGGTCATCCAGCCGCACGAGTCCCGGCTGCTGCTGCGCAAGTCGCTGAAGTTGTTGCGCGACAAGCAGAAGCACGACCGCATTGCCCGCAAGCACGGCCTGACCCCGCTGTAATTTCGTCGGACACCCTGTGACCGAGCCGGCGGGCAGCCCCCAGAATTCTGCGGTGCTGCTCGTCGCCGGGGTGGCGGCGACGGTGGCCGGTGGCGCGGTCGCGGTCTACCGCGGCGCGGAGCGGCTGCCGGTCGTCGGAGATCTGTTGCGGCGCACGCAATCCGACCTGGTGGCGCGCGGTGAGCGGTCCTTGGGGCCCATCAAGGCGCTGATCGCCGACGTCGCCGCCCAGGTCGTCGAGCTCGTCCTCGATGAGCTTGACCTCAACGAATTGGTGCGTCAGCGTGTCGATCTGGTCGGGCTGGCAAACGAAGTGATCGACGGCATCGATCTGCAGTCCGTCATCCGGGAGTCCACCGACACGATGACCAACGAAGTCATGTCGGACGTCCGTACTCAGGGGGAGCGGGCGGACGACGCGATCTCCGGATTCGTCGACCGGTTGCTGGGCCGGGACCGCCCATGAGTGACCGGCCCGCCGGGATCGTCAGCCGAGGTGTGGCTGCCGTCATCGACCTGATGGTGGTCGGCGCGTTGCTCGGCCTGATCTACGGCGGACTACGCCTGTGCGAGTTCATGTTTCGCCCCGTCATGTTCCACGTTCCGACGTTGTCCTTCGTCTATTCGACAGCGGCGACGTGCGTCGTCTCGGTGCTGTATCTCACCGGGTGCTGGGTGGTGTCGGGTAGTACGGTGGGCGCGGTGGTGATGGGTCTGCGGGTCACCGGTCTGCGCCGGGAACGGCTGGCTCCGCTTCGGGCTCTGCTACGCGCCGTGGCCTGTGTGCTGTTCCCGGTGGGATTGCTGTGGGTGGTGGTGGACCGGCGCCGAAGGTCGTTGCAGGACATAATTTTTCGTACCAAGGTGGTTTACGCATGGCAGTGACGGAATCGAGTCCCGACGACAGTGTGCTGCCGCCGGTTTCGCCGCGGGTGCGCCGGGCCTTCTGGTGGCTGGAGCGCTTCGCACCGGCGATCGGTGCGCGCTGGGCAACCGAATTGTGGTGCACGGTGCCGGATGTCGACCTGAGCACCAAGATGCCGCCCGGTCTGCCGGACAGCACGCCGCTGGAAGCGTCGTGGGATGGGCACCGCATCGCCGGACAATCGTGGGGCTCGGGTCCGCTGGTTTACCTGGTGCACGGATGGGGCGGGTGCCGTGCGCACATGGCGGTGTTCGTCAAACCCCTTGTCGCGGCGGGTTATCGGGTCATCGCATTCGACCTCCCCAGCCACCACGAGTCGGAGCCGGGGGCGCTGGCGCCGGGGCGTACCACCATCGTCGAGTGTGCGGAAGCGGTGCGGGCCGTCATCGCGAAGCACGGTCCGGCGCACGCCGTCATCGGTCATTCGCTGGGGGCGAAGGCGGCGGCGTTGGCAGCCGCGCGGGGCGCCGCGGCCGATCGGTTGGTATTCCTGGCGCCGATGGGCGATTTCACTTGGTATCTGGATGTTTTCGCCGAACGGCACAACTTCGGTCGGCGGATCCGGGACCGCCTGCACCGGCGGCTGGACCGCAGGATCGGAATGCCATTGCTGGACACCGACATCATCGCGTCGGCGGAGCACGCAGGGGACCGGCCGCTGCTGCTCATCCACGACCCCGACGATCCGGACAGCCCCTACTCCTCCAGCACGGACATCGCGCAGGTCTGGCCCGACGCGCGGCTGGAGACCACGAAGGGTCTGGGCCGGCTGGCGCACTACCGGATTCTGCGGCACCGCCCGGCGATCGTCTCCGGCGTCGACTTCATCGGAGCGCCGTAGCGGTTACAGCGAACGCGCGATGATCGACTTCATGACCTCGTTGGCGCCGGCGTAGATGCGCTGCACGCGGGCATCCTCGTACATGCGGGCGATCAGGTATTCGCGCATGTAGCCGTAACCGCCATGCAGCTGCACGCAACGATCGATGACCTCGCACTGCTTGTCGGTCAGCCAGTACTTGATCATCGCGGCGTCGACGGGGTCGAGCTCACCGCGTAGATGGTCCTCGACGCAACGGTCCAGGAAAACCTGGCAGGTCCGCGAGATGGTCTGGCATTCGGCGAGTTCGAAGGCGGTGTTCTGGAACTCGAAAAGGCTGTGGCCGAAGGCTTGTCGGGCCTTGGTGTACGCGACCGTCTCTTCGACCGCGCGTTCCATCGCGCCACTGGCCTGCGCGCCGATGATGAGGCGCTCCTGGGCGAGTTGGGTCATCAGCTGCGCGAACCCTTGGCCCTCGGTGCTGCCCAGCAGGTTGGTGACGGGGACCCGCACGTCGGTGAAGGACAGTTCGGAGGTGTCGGCCCCGTGCTGGCCGACCTTGTCCAGGACACGGCCGACGGTGAAGCCGGGGCTGTCGCGCAGGTCGACGATGAGCAGGGACACGCCTTTGGCGCCGGCTTTGGGGTCGGTCTTGACCGCGAGGACGATCATGTCGGCGGACGAGCCGTTGGTGATGAAGGTCTTGGATCCGTTGACGACGTAGTGGTCGCCGTCGCGCAGCGCGGTGGTCGCGATGGCCTTGAGATCGGACCCGGCGCCGGGCTCGGTCATGCCGATGGCGCCGAGAATGTCGCCGGTGGCCATGCCGGGCAACCAGGTTTGCTTCTGTTCCTCGTTGCCGTATTCGAGGATGTAGTGCGCGACGATGCCGCTGTGCACCGAGATGCCGAGCGCGAAGTCACCGGAGCGGCCCTGGGCTTCGAACACCGCGAGGTCGTGGGCGAAGTTGCCGCCCCCGCCGCCGTATTGTTCGGGGACCGAGCACAACAGGAGGCCGAGCTGTCCCGCGGTGCGCCAGACGTCGCGGTCGACGCGGCGGTCGGTGTCCCAGCGGTCGGCGTGGGCGACGACCTCCCGTTCGAAGAAGTCGCGGGCCAGGTCGGAGACCGCCTGCACCTCGTCGTCGTACCAGGATGGCCGCCGGTTGTTGCTCATGGCCTCGATTATGCCGAGGCGGGGACCCGCTGGACCTTGTGGGATCTGCCGAATGGGAGCCTTCGCCACAGTGCCCCGGACCCGACGGGCATTGTTACCGCGCTGATAAGAAATCCGGGTCGCACGGCCTCGGCAATGTGACGGGCGACGCATTCCGCCGCCCGGCGTTTGCCCTGATCAACGGATCGCCGCAGGTAGAACCCGCGATGTCGAGATGCCGAATATTTCGCCGCATGACGGCCCTGTTAACGCGGTCGCACAGGTCCTGAACAGGGCTCGTGCGTTCTTTTGACAGCCGTCTGACCGGTCCTAGCCTCATGTTCCAACGGCTCGAAAGGAGGGCTTTGTGGCCGAGTCGGCTGGAAGTCAAGCCACCGCCAAATCATCGCCTCCGGCGATGGCCGGCGACGCGCTGCTGCGATTGTCCAAGTACTTTCACCGCGGGGAAATCTCCGGTGACCAACGCTCCATTCACAAGGTCGGCGGGCGGTCAGCGGACGATTTCTATCGCGACCGTTGGGCGCACGACAAGGTGGTGCGCTCCACCCACGGCGTCAACTGCACGGGCTCGTGCTCGTGGAAGATCTACGTCAAGGACGGCGTGATCACCTGGGAGTCGCAACAAACCGACTATCCGTCGATCGGCGCCGACAAGCCCGAATACGAGCCGCGCGGTTGTCCCCGCGGTGCGTCGTTCTCCTGGTACACGTATTCGCCTGCGCGCGTGCGGTATCCGTACGTCCGCGGCCTGTTGCTCGACTACTACCGCGAAGCCAAGGAGCGGCTGCAGGACCCGGTGCTGGCGTGGGCGGACGTCGTCGAGGATCCCGTGAAGGCCAAGGCCTACAAGTCTGCCCGCGGTCGCGGTGGTTTCGTGCGCGCCGAATGGTGGGAGGCCGCCGAGATCGCCGCGGCAGCGCACGTCTACACCGTCAAGACCTACGGCCCGGACCGCGTCGCCGGCTTCTCGCCGATTCCCGCCATGTCGATGGTGAGCCATGCCGTTGGAGCACGGTTCATTTCGCTCATGGGTGGCTCGATGCTCTCGTTCTACGACTGGTACGCCGACCTGCCGGTGGCATCACCCCAGGTCTTCGGTGACCAGACCGACGTACCCGAATCCGCCGACTGGTTCGACGCCGGCTACCTCATCATGTGGGGTTCCAACGTCCCGGTGACGCGCACGCCCGACGCCCACTACATGACCGAGGCGCGGTACCGCGGCCAGAAAGTCGTTGTGGTGTCGCCGGATTACGCGGACAACACCAAGTTCGCCGACGAATGGCTGCCGGCCAACCCGGGCACGGACGCCGCACTGGCCATGTCGATGGGTCACGTCATCCTCAAGGAGTTCTTCCTGGAGAAGAACACCCCGTACTTCACCGACTACGTGAAGAAGTACACCGACCTGCCGTTCCTGGTTTCGCTGACCGAGCGCGACGGCCGGTTGGTACCCGGAAAGTTCCTCACCGCAGCGGATCTCGGTGGCGAGTACGCGGACACCGAAGCCGCGGTATCCAAGCCGGTCCTGCTCGACGCCGACGGCACCCCGGTGGTGCCCAATGGGTCCCTGGGCCATCGCTTCACCGCCTCCGGTGAAGGCAAATGGAACCTGGACCTGCAGGGGGTGGACCCCCTCCTCACACTGCACGGTGGCGCCAACGACGCCGCTACCGTTGCACTACCGCGATTCGACACCGACCAACCCGGTGTCCTGGAGCGCGGTGTGCCGACCAGAATCGTTGCGGGACATCGTGTCACCACGGTCTTCGACCTGATGCTGGCGCAGTACGGCGTGGCCCGTGACGGCCTGCCGGGCACCTGGCCCACCGGCTATGACGACGCCACCGAGCCGTACACGCCGGCGTGGCAGGAGGCCATCACCGGCGTGCCGGCGCAGGCAGCGGAGCGCATCGCCCGCGAATTCGCCGACAACGCAGAGCGTTCCAAGGGGCGCTCGATGATCCTGATGGGTGCCGGCACCAACCACTGGTTCCACTCCGACCAGATCTACCGGACGTTCCTGTCCCTGGTGATTCTGACCGGCTGCCAGGGCGTCAACGGTGGCGGCTGGGCCCACTACGTCGGCCAGGAGAAGTGCCGGCCGGTAACAGGCTGGGGCACATTGGCATTCGGGCTCGACTGGCAGCGCTCGCCGCGCCAGATGCAGGGCACCGTGTTCTGGTACCTGGCCACCGACCAGTGGCGCTACGACCGATTCACCACCGAGCCAATGACGTCACCGCTCGCCACCGGAACGCTGGCGCGCCGGACCGCGGCCGACAACATCGCTCTCGCCAGCCGACTGGGTTGGATGCCGAGTTACCCGACGTTCAACCGCAATCCGCTGGATCTGGCCGACGAGGCCGACCGGCTCGGCAAGGACGCGGCGCAGCATGTCTTGGACGGCCTGAAGTCCGGGCATCTGCAATTCGCCTGCGAGGACCCCGACGCCCCGGAGAACTTCCCGCGTTGCCTGACGGTGTGGCGGTCCAATCTGCTGGGCTCGTCGGCAAAGGGCAACGAGTACTTCCTCAAGCACCTGCTGGGTGCCGACAACAACGTCGCGGCGAGCGACGAGGATGGGGTGCACCCTCAGGAGGTGCGCTGGCGCGACGAGGCCCCAGCGGGCAAGCTGGATCTATTGCTGTCCTTGGACTTCCGCAACACCAGCACGACGCTGTACTCGGACATCGTGCTGCCGGCCGCGACGTGGTACGAGAAGCACGACCTCTCGAGCACCGACATGCACCCGTTCGTGCACGCGTTCTCCCCGGCGATCTCGCCGCCGTGGGAGACCAAGACCGACTTCGACGCCTTCCACCGGATCGCCCGCGGCTTCTCCTGGCTCGCCGAGAAGCACCTCGGCAAGCGCAAAGACATCGTCGCGATGCCGCTGCAGCACGACAGCTCCGATGCCACCGCCCAGCCCGGCGGAAAGGTGCTGGACTGGAAAGCCGGTGAATGCGAGCCGATTCCGGGCAAGACCATGCCGCGCCTGGTGACAGTCGAACGTGACTACCCGGCACTGGCCGACAAGATGGCCGCACTCGGCCCGCTGGTGGAAACCCTCGGCCTGACGGTCAAGGGCGTCACCACTCATCCCGACGAGGAGGTCGAGTACCTGCGCGGCATGAACGGCGTGCCGGCCCGTGGCGTGGCCGCGGGCCGGCCGTCGCTGGCCAAGGACACCCATGCGGCCGAAGCCATCCTGGCGCTGTCGGGTACGACCAACGGACGCCTGGCGGTGGAGGGCTTCGAAGCCCTGCAGCGCCGCACCGGAACCGAACTCGTCGACCTGGCAGCGGAGAACGAAGGAAAGCGAATCACCTTCGCGGATACGCAGTCCCGGCCCATGCCGGTCAACACCTCGCCAGAGTGGTCGGGGTCGGAGACCGGCGGCCGCCGGTACTCGCCGTTCACGATCAACACCGAACGGCTCAAGCCGTGGCACACCCTCACCGGACGCCAGCACTTCTATCTCGACCACGACTGGATGGACGAGATGGGCGAGCAGCTGCCGACGTTCCGTCCGCCGCTGGATATGACGGCACTGTTCGACGAGCCCGTCGTAGGTGCTACAACCGGTGACGCGACCAGTCGTTCCATCACGGTCCGCTACCTGACCCCGCACTCGAAGTGGTCGATCCACTCGGCGTACCAGGACAACCTGTACATGCTCACGCTTTCCCGTGGTGGGCAGGCGATCTGGATGTCGGATGTCGACGCCGCCAAGATCGGGGTCAAGGACAACGACTGGATCGAGTGCACCAACCGCAACGGTGTGGTGAATGCCCGCGCGATCGTCAGCCACCGGATGCCCGAGGGGCTGGTCTTCATGTACCACGCCCAGGACAAGGCGGTCGACGTGCCGCGTACCGAGAAGACCGGCAAGCGCGGCGGTATCCACAACGCTCTGACCCGCATCATGATCAAGCCCACTCACTTGATCGGCGGCTATGCCCAGCAGTCCTTTGCGCTGAACTACCACGGCCCCACGGGAAATCAGCGCGACGAGGTGACGACGATCCGTCGCCGTTCGCAAGAAGTGGAGTACTGACATGAGAGTCATGGCACAACTTGCGATGGTGATGAACCTCGACAAGTGCATCGGCTGCCACACCTGCAGTGTCACCTGCAAGCAGGCATGGACCAACCGCAGCGGTGTCGAGTACGTCTGGTTCAACAACGTGGAAACCCGTCCCGGACAGGGCTATCCACGTCAGTACCAGGACCAGGAACGCTGGAAGGGTGGCTGGACGCTCAACAAGCGCGGCAAGCTCACGCTGAAGTCGGGTTCCCGGTTCAAGCGGCTGCTGAACATCTTCGCCAACCCGGACCTGCCCACGGTCAGCGACTACTACGACCCGTGGACCTACGACTACGAGAACCTGCTGTCGTCCCCGTTGATGGACACCACGCCCGTGGCGCGGCCGAAGTCGCTGATCACCGGGGAGGACACCAAGGTCACCTGGGGCGCGAACTGGGACGACGACCTCGGTGGCGGCCCCGAGCAGGTAGGCCGGGATCCGTTGCTGGCCAAGGTCGAAGAGGTCAGCCAGAAGGTCAAGCTCGAATTCGAGCAGACCTTCATGTTCTACCTGCCACGGATTTGCGAGCACTGTCTGAACCCGGCGTGTGCCGCCGCATGCCCGTCCGGCGCCATCTACAAGCGCGCCGAGGACGGCATCGTGCTGGTCGATCAGGACAAGTGCCGCGGCTGGCGGCAGTGCGTCACCGGGTGCCCCTACAAGAAGATCTACTTCAATCACAAGACCGGCAAGGCCGAGAAGTGCACCTTCTGCTATCCCCGTGTCGAGGTGGGCATCCCCACCGTGTGTTCCGAGACCTGCGTGGGCCGGCTGCGGTACATCGGCGTCATGCTCTACGACGCCGACAAGGTGCTGGAAGCAGCATCGGTCACCAACGACCAGGACCTGTACCCGTCGCAGCTCGGCGTGTTCCTCAACCCGCATGACCCGCGGGTGATCGCCGAGGCCGAGCGCGCCGGCATCTCGCCGGAATGGATTGAGGCCGCGCAGAATTCGCCGGTCTACAAGCTGATCGTCGACTACCAGGTAGCGCTGCCGCTGCACCCGGAGTACCGCACCATGCCGATGGTCTGGTACGTCCCGCCACTGTCTCCGGTGGTCGACATCCTCAAGGAGACCGGCCACGACGGCGAGAACAAGAACAACCTGTTCGGTGCCATCGACACCCTGCGCATCCCCATCGAGTACCTGGCCGAGCTGTTCACCGCGGGCGAGGTCGGGCCGGTCCGGGCGTCGCTGCAGCGGTTGGCGGCGATGCGCGCCTACATGCGGTCGGCCAACCTCGGCGAGGAGTTCGACGAGACCATCCCCGAGTCGGTGCGCCTCACCGGCGAGGAGATCGAGTCGATGTACCGACTGCTGGCCATCGCCAAATACCAAGACCGGTACGTCATTCCGAGCGGTGCGGGCTCCGACGCGCACCGGCTGGACGCGATCGCGACCGGCTGCAGCCTCGACGGTGACGGTGGTCCGGGTATGACGGCCTTCGACACGATGGCCGACAAGTTCCACCTGGTCGACACCAACAGCGCTGTGCCCAAGGATGATCCGAAGCGGGTCAACCTGCTGAACTGGGACGGCCGCAGCCCCGACGGGCTGGTGCCGACCCGATGAAGCTCCTGTCCATCGGGCGCCGGACGGCGACCGGTCCCGACCTCTCCGACCACCAGCAGCGCCTGGTGTGGCGCGTGACGGCGCTGTTGCTCGACTACCCGACCACTCAAACCTGCGCGCTCACCGACGAATTGGCGGTGGCAGCAGAGACCTTGCCCGAGCCGATCCGCACGCAGGTGACCGACTTCCTCCGGTACTTCTGCGAGACCGATGCAACCGAACGCGCCTGCCGGTACGTCGAGACGTTCGATATGCGCCGGCGGGCCAGCCTGCACCTGACGTACTACGCCTACGGTGACACCCGGAAGCGGGGGATGGCGTTGCTGCGATTCAAGCACGCCTACCGGCAGGCGGACATCACCATCGGCGACGAAGAGCTGCCCGACTACCTTCCGCTGGTGCTCGAATTCGCCGCCACCGTCGACCAGGCGCGTGGTGAGCGACTGCTGGCCGAGCACGTACCGGTGCTCGAGCTGCTACGACTTTCCCTGCAGGAGAGCAATTCTCCGTATTCCGGGTTGCTGGCCGCGGTTCTCGCGACCTTGCCGCCGATCAACACCGCCGACCGCCGGCGGATCACCGAACTCGCCGCCGACGGCCCGCCCGACGAAGACGTCGGCCTGGACCCGTTCGGCATGGATCCGATGATGATGGATCCGGCCATGACCGGAGGCCGACGATGACGAACCTCTTGTGGATGACGCTGCCGTACATCGCCTTCACGTCGTTCGTGCTGGGCCACATCTGGCGGTACCGGACCGACCAATTCGGTTGGACCACAAGGTCGTCGCAGATCTACGAAAGCCGGTTGCTTCGGCTGGGCAGCCCGCTGTTCCACTTCGGGATCCTCGGTGTGCTGGGCGGACACGTTGTCGGCCTGCTGATTCCGGAGTCGTGGACCTCGGCGATCGGGATTTCCGAACACACCTACCACCTGATGGCGATCGGCATGGGCGCCCCGGCGGGGTTCGCGGTGATCGCGGGGGCCGCCATCCTGCTGTACCGCCGGGTCACGGTGCCCGCGGTGCGTGGTGCCACCACGGTCAGTGACAAGCTCATGTATCTGCTACTGGTCGGCGCCCTGGTGACCGGCATGGTCAACACCCTGGGCAACGTGGTGTCGGCCTACAACTACCGGGAGACGGTGTCCCCTTGGCTGCGTAGCCTTTTCACGCCGCACCCGACGCCCGAACTGATGGCGACGGCGCCATTGTCCTTCCAGGTGCACGTCATCATCGTCCTGACGCTCTTCGCCATCTGGCCCTACACGCGGCTGGTGCACATGTTCAGCGCCCCGATCGGCTACTTGGTGCGGCCGTATGTGGTGTACCGGAGCCGGGATCCGCAGCGCGGCAGCAACAGTCGGTACGCGAAGGCCTGGGTGACGCCGCAGGCGCCGCCACCCCGTAACCGCTGGGTGTGAGCTGTATCTCTTCACAGCCCCGCTGCGTGACAGGTGAGTGAATCTTCACGATCGGGACATCACCGAGCGCCTGTGGGAAACATGTAATTTCTAGATTTGCAGCATGTTTCGATCGCGAACCATCACCGACTGGGATCCGGAAGACATCGTTGCCTGGGAAGCCGGCAACAAGAACGTCGCACGGCGGAACCTGCTGTGGTCGGTGATCGCAGAGCATATCGGCCTGTCGATCTGGACCATGTGGTCGGTCATGGTGTTGTTCATGCCGCAGTCGGTGTACGGCTTCACGGCCGGTGACAAGTTCCTGCTGGCGGCCACCGCGACGCTCGTCGGCGGTTGCCTGCGTATCCCGTACACGATGGCGACCGCGACCTTCGGCGGCCGCAACTGGACCGTCTTCTCCGCGCTCGTACTCCTGATTCCGACGCTGGGCAGCATGTGGCTGCTGGCGCACCCCGGACTGCCGTTGTGGCCATACCTGTTGTGCGCGGCCCTCGCCGGCCTCGGTGGCGGCAACTTCGCGTCGTCGATGACCAACATCAATGCGTTCTACCCGCAGCGACTCAAGGGCTGGGCGCTCGGAATCAACGCCGGCGGAGGCAATCTCGGTGTGCCGGCCATCCAGGTCGTGGGCCTGCTGGTGATCGCCGTCGCCGGTAACCGCGCGCCCTACTGGGTGTGCGCGATCTACCTGGTGCTGCTGGCCGTCGCGGCGGTCGGTGCTGCGTTGTTCATGAACAACCTCGCGCAGCACCGAATCGATGCCTCCGCAATGCGTTCCATTCTCACCGTGGCAGACACCTGGGCCGTCGCGTTCCTGTACATCGGCACCTTCGGATCCTTCATCGGCTTCTCGTTTGCCTTCAGCCAGATCCTGCAGATCAACTTCGTCGCCGGTGGTCAGAGTGCGGCGCAAGCGGCATTGCATGCGGCCCAGATCGCCTTCGTGGGACCACTTCTCGGCTCGATCGCGCGGGTCTACGGCGGCAAACTCGCCGATCGTATCGGCGGTGCCCGGGTCACCATGGCGGCCTTCACCGGCATGATTCTCTTTGGTGCACTGCTGATTTCGGCGTCGACCTACCATGACCGCACCGGCGGCGCTGTCGACGCGGCCACGCTGACGTGCTTCATCGTCGGCTTCGTCGCGCTGTTCGTGCTGTCGGGCGTCGGCAACGGCTCCGTGTACAAGATGATCCCGTCGATCTTCGAGGCCCGTAGCCGCTCGCTGGTGGGCAGCGAGACCGACCGCCAGAACTGGTCCCGCGGTATGTCGGGCGCCCTCATCGGTTTCGCGGGCGCCATCGGCGCGCTCGGGGGAGTGGGCATCAACCTGGCACTGCGGCAGTCCTACCTGTCCAGTGGCTCGGCCACCGCCGCGTTCTGGATCTTCGTCACCTTCTACGTCGCGGCGCTGACCCTGACGTGGATGCGCTACATCCGCACCCCGCTTGCCACGGTCCCGGCCGTCCGGCACGCGGAGGCCGTCAGCGTCGCGTAGCTCTGGCTTCGTCGAGGAGGACCAAATGGTCGTGCCGCCCCTGTGCGAACGACCATTTGGTCCTTCTCGGCGTGATTATGCGGCCTTGCCCTAGCGTGGTTGGTGTGAATAAGCGCGGGGGCGTTGCAGTGATGTGCGTGGCGGCAGCTGTAGTCAGCCTCGCCGGCTGCGGGATCGGGACCATCGAGGGAACTCCGGTCACCGCGGAATTCGTGCAACCGGTGCCGCACCTCGATGTCAGTCCGGCCTGCACGCACGCGGCCGTGACGGTGGAGCAGTTCGCCGGCAAGTGGATGACGGGCAGCAGTGGACTGATCTACTTCGGGATGGACGGCTCGGCCCTCGTCCAGGAGCGGGCTGTGGGTAATCGGGGATCCTGGAGTTACCAGCCGCTCGGGCCCAACGGCCCGTGCGTGCTGCGGATGCGATGGACACTGGGCTTCGTGGCGGGCCAGCCGGACAAACCCATTCAGCCGCCGTCGGAATGGGTGCTGCAACCTGTGTCGGTGACGCCGACGGCATTCCACCTCAAGTCGGTCGACAAGCCCGGTGAGGCGGATACCCATTGGTGGCGTTGGAAGTAACCCGCCTCAAACGCCGAGTGGCCAGTTGCGACACAACTTTTCGCGGTGGATTCAAGGTTCTAGTGCAACAGCTCCCACTTGGGGAGTTGTTCGATGCCGTTTGTCCATTCGTCTGAGACGGTCCGTTTGTTCTGGGATCGTGTGCGTTCTGGTGAGTCAGCTGGCGATGCCGCGGTAGCGGTCGGTGTGGCTGCCAGGACGGGGTGGTGGTGGTTCGTCAAAGCTGGCGGGGTGAAACCGAACGTTGCTCGCGACGCGCCCCGGCGATACCGCCGGCTCAGTTTCCTTGAGCGCGAACAGATCGCGTTGGGCGTGGCCGCGCAGGAACCGGTCCGCTCCATCGCCACGCGGTTGGGCCGGGCGCCCTCGACGGTCAGCCGGGAAATCAAACGCAACTGATCCGCCCCGGTATGTCGGGAGGTTCTCTTATCTGAGTGCCTCCTCGGTCTGAGGGTGCCGCTGGCGATGGTAATAGAGCGCTTCGGCTCGGTCCGGCGTGAGGTCCTGGCAGTAGCCGTTGGGCCGCTGGCGGTTGTAGAAGGCGACCCATTCGGCGGTGGCGAGGGACAGCTCGGCGGCGCCGGGGTAGGGCGGTTGGTGGTCAATGAGCTCGGTCTTGTAGCTGCTGTTGATCGATTCGGCCAGGGCGTTGTCGAAACTATCGCCCACTGATCCGACTGACGGGAGAATCCCTTCGGCGGCCAACCGTTCGGTGAAGGCCACCGCAGTGTATTGAGATCCCGCATCGCTATGGTGAATGAGATCGTTCAATGTTGTTGCACCGGAACGCTTTCTAGCATCGACCGCGTGGTTGATCGCATCGGTCACCAGCTTCTGGGTCATCTCGGTGGCCACCTTCCAGCCGACAATCTTGCGGGCATAGACATCGATCACGAACGCGGTGTACGCCCACCCCGCACGGGTTCGGCAATACGTGAAATCGGCAACCCACAAACGATCGGGCGCCTGGGCGACAAACCGCCGCTGCACCCGGTCCGGTGCCCGTGTCGCGGCCGGGTCGGCAACGGTAGTACGGACCCGGCGCCGCTTGCACGCACCACGCCAACCCATCTCCCGCATCACCCGCTCCACCACGCACCGCGAGACATCGAGTCCATTGGTGCGCAACACAATCCATGTCTTGCGAGCACCCAGGACCCGATACAGCGGGTTGGATTGACGGAGCCGGTGGACCGCATCAATCACCTGCGCGTCCGCCCAGTCGGCCTTCGAGGGGCCACGGCCGGCGCGGTGGGCGTAGTACGTCGACGGGGCGATCGTGACGCCGAACTCCGAGAGCACGGCGCACATCGACTCGACACCCCACTTGAGACCATCAGCGCCCACCCGCTGGTGCTGGTGGGCGCTGATGAACTCCACGACTACTGAGAGGGCCGGTCGAGCTCGGCAGCGAAGAAAACCGATGCCGCCTTCAAGATCGCGTTGGCCCGCTTGAGTTCGGCATTCTCCCGGCGCAGCTTGCGCAGCACCTCGGATTCCTGGCTGGTCTGCCCGGCCCGACCACCGGCGTCGATCTCGGCCTGGCGGACCCATTTGCGCACCGTCTCGGCAGTCCCGACACCCAGCAGGTCAGCAACCCTGCCCATCGCTTCCCACTCCGAGGTCGTGTCGCTGCGCAGATCGACCACCATCTGCACCGCCCGCGCCTTCAACTCGTCTGGATACCGCCTCGATGACTTCGATCCCACGTGTCCATCCTTCCCAACGGACGAACTCTCCGGACACGCCGGGGTGGATCAAACAGCGCCGGCGGCCGCAACAAGTACCGGCCACAGTTCCGGTTCGGCGCTCCGTGGCGCGGTGGGCCGATGCGGCGGCCGCGCTACCTCGCCAGCGCCGCCCAGGCTCGCGCACAACGCAACGCCCGGCGTCCGCGGCGGCGCAAGCTAGCCACCAACAGTCGCCTGCATGCTCAGGTGCAGACTTGGTTGACGGACTTTCACAGCCCCGAGCAGATCGCCCGGCAGCTGATGATGGAGTTTCCCGACGACCTGGAGATGCGGGTGTCCCACGAGACGATCTACCAGTCGATCTACGTGCAAGGCAAAGGCAATCTGCGCCGTGAACTGCACACCTGCTTGCGCACCGGACGGGCCTTGCGCCACCCGCGGCGCCGCCCCGGGGAACGTCGCGGACGCATCCCCGGGATGATCAACATCAGCGAACGCCCCGCCGAAGCCCTCGACCGAGCGATCGCCGGCCACTGGGAAGGCGACCTGATCCTGGGCAGCACCGAATCAGGGTCGGCGATCGGCACCCTGGTGGAGCGATCCACTCGCTACGCGATGCTGCTGCACCTGCCCGACAACCACACTGCCGAAGCCGTGCAGAACGCGATCGTCGCCAAAATGCCTCGACTGCCGGCGATGCTGCGTCAAACGCTGACCTGGGATCAAGGCAAGGAAATGGCCAACCACGCCCAGATCACCGAAGCGATCGACTTGGACATCTACTTCTGCGACCCGCACTCGCCCTGGCAGCGCGGCACCAACGAGAACACCAACGGCCTTCTGCGCCAATGGTTCCCCAAAGGCACCGACCTATCAATCTTCCCCGAGGACTACCTCGACCATGTCGCCGCCAAACTCAACAACCGGCCACGCAAAACCCTCGACTGGAAAACACCCGCCCAACGCCTCGACGAACTACTGTCCAACCCGTCCAATCCACCAGCTGTTGCACTAGAACCCTGAACCCAAGCGCAGAACGCGTGTCGCAACTGGACACTCGTCGGACAGGTGCGTCGACATCACTCGTGCTTTCAGCGGGCAACTTGTGTGGAATGTGGGTCCCACACTACTGCGATTGTCGCGCTTAGTGTTTCCCGGAGTAGGTCGCGGTCACGGTCGGTGATGCGAACGCGATCGGCGGCGTCGACGGCGGTGTGCTGCTGGTGATTGTTGCCGGGCCACCGGATGCCGTGATCACCGACTGGGCGTCGTGGGCAGTGGTCACGGTAAGGGTTCCCATCACCGCCAGGGCGCTGCCGCCGACGATCGCCGCCAGCATTCGGGCGGCGGGCGAGGTGTGTTGGGTTGTTTTGGACATGCGTCATCTCCTTGTGTTTGCCGAGCAATTGGTGAGAGTTGAGTTGATGCTGTTGCTATTCGCCACTGGCGGCGACCAGTTTGGTCCGACCTGAAATGCCAAGTGCAGAAACGCGTTCGGATTCGGATACTCCGCCCCAGGTGCCATACGACTCAGGGGACAGCAGGGCGAAGGCGGCGCACGGGGCCTTCACCGGGCATTGCTGGCAGACCTGTTTGGCCTGTTGTTCGCGTTGCCTGCGAGCCCGACCGCGCTCGTTGTCTGGATGGAAGAAGATACTGGAATCCATTGTGCGACAACGCGCTGAATGCTGCCACTCCCATTCGTCGGCCACCGGCCGGATCGACGACGCGGGTAGCGGCAATGCCGTTCGCTTACCGCTCATGGTGTGACTCTTACCTCCTGGTTGTTGACTACAGGGTGACCTGCTGGCCCTTGCCGACGGCGGTCACTCCGCCGTCGGATACGGCGAAGCCGCGCGCCAGGTCATGCTCTTTGTCGACCCCGATCTGCGCGCCGGGCGGAACAACGACGTTCTTGTCGATAATGGCGTTGCGTACCAATGCATTCGCGCCGACGATGGTGTTGTCCATGATCACTGATCGCTCCACTGTGGCGTGTTCCTCCACTCGGACGCCGGGTGACAGTACCGATTCACGCACCAGCGCGCCGGAGATGATCACCCCGTTGGAGATCACGCTGTTGACGGCGCGGCCGACTCGGTCACCGTCTTCGTGGACGAACTTCGCCGGCGGGTGCGGCGGTATGTGCGTGAGGATCGGCCAGGCGCTGTTGTACAAGTCGAAAGCGGGTACTACGGCGCATAGGTCCATGTGGGCGTCGTAGTAGGAGTCCAAGGTTCCGACGTCGCGCCAGTAGCCGTTGTTTCCGGCACGAGCACCCGGCACCTGGTTGCTCTGAAAGTCATAAACCTGAGCGAGGCCCTGTTCGACCATCATCGGCATGATGTCGCCGCCCATGTCGTGCTTGCTGAACTCGTCGGCTGCGTCGGCGTGCAACGCGGCGATGAGTGCTTCGGTCGAGAACACGTAGTTGCCCATCGAGACGAACGATTCGTCGGGGGAGTCGGGCAGGCCGGGCGGATCAGACGGCTTCTCCAGGAAGGCTTCCACCTGTCGACCGTCAGCGGCTGTCTTGATGACGCCGAAGGCGCCGGCTTCGTGTCGCGGCACACGGATGCCGGCGACCGTGGCGCCTGCACCGCTGTCGAGGTGCTGGGCGATGATCTGCCGGGGGTCCATGCGGTAGACGTGATCGGCGCCGAAAACGATAACCAGATCGGGCTTTTCGTCGTGAATCAGGTTCAGCGACTGGTGGATCGCGTTCGCGGAGCCGGAATACCATTGCGGGCCGAGGCGCTGTTGGGCGGGCACCGGGGTGACGTAGTTACCGAGCAGGCTGCTCATCCGCCAAGTGGTGGTGATGTGGCGATCGAGGCTGTGGCTCTTGTACTGCGTGAGAACGGCGATCCGCAGGACTCCGGCGTTGACCAGGTTCGACAAGGCGAAGTCGATCAATCGATACAGTCCGGCGAATGGGACCGCCGGCTTGGCCCGGTCGAGTGTCAGTGGGGACAGACGCTTGCCCTCACCGCCGGCCAGGACGATGCCGAGGACTCTCGGGTCGGCCATGCAGGGGTTCTCCTTCGGGCAGCACGCGACGGCGTGTGATGGGGTCACCGACGGCTGACGGTGATTTTAGGTATCTGCGAAAGTTGTTGAAACGTAGTGGGATATCACGCCCGCTCCACGATCAAGCCGGGTGCGGACAGTTCGGAGAGCTGGTGATCGTCCAGGCCGGTATCGGTGATCAAGAGGTGGATGTCTGCCAACTGCCCGTATTGGGCTCCGGTGACGGTCCCGAACTTGCTGTGGTCGGCAAGCAGGATGCGTCGGTGGGCGCACGCGAGCATCCGTCGTTTCACCGCTGCTTCGGACGGTGCGGGAGTGGTGAGTCCGCGGTGTGTGCTGATCCCGTTGGCTCCCAGGAATGCGACGTCTACGTTGATCTCGGCAAGCGCGCGTGCGGCCCAATCATCGACTTCGGCAAAGGTTTTCGGGCGTACCCGACCGCCGAGGGTGTACACCGTCAGCTGTGGCCGGCTGAGCAGGGTCAGCGCCTGTGTCAGTGAATTCGTGTACACCGTGAGCTCGCGGTCACCGGGAAACATGTCGACCAGCTGTGCGGTGGTGGACCCGGCGTCGATCAGAACAGATCCGCGTTCCGGAAGATGCGCCAGCGCAGCTTTGGCGATGCGGGTCTTCTCTGCGAGGAACTCGGTCCGCGTCTCGACTGCCGGTTCGTAGGAGAGGTAGTCGACCGGCACGGCTCCGCCGTGCACCCGTCGCAACAGGCCCTGGCGTTCCAGGAGGATGAGGTCCTTGCGGATGGTTTCACCCGTGACACCCAGCTCGGAGGCGGTGCCGGCGGCATCGATGCGGCCGTCCCGGCGCAGTACCTCGAGCAGGTGTTGTTTGCGCTGGTCGGCGTAGAGGGCACCCGTCGTATCGCGCTGAGCGGGTCCTGTGGATGGCATCACACCTCCAATGCATTGTGACCTGTACCACTTGGGTTTGATTGCTAATCATTGTGTTTGATTGGGAATCTGTCAAGCGGTCGGTCGCCCTGAGGGCTGGCCGGGCATCCGGCGATGCGACTAAAACGCCGAGTGGCCAGTTGCGACACGGATTTTCGCAAGACGCGTGTCGCAACTGGCCACTCGGCGGAACGGGTTATGGCTTGATTCGCATCTTCCCCGGCGAGTACAGCCCGCTGTGGACGGCGGTGCCCAGGTCCAGCTCGGCCGTCGTCGCATCCACGACGGTCGTGAACGCGCGCAGCGAGCCCCAGTCCCGGCCCCAGTCGTCGGACAGGTACGTCGACATCACATGCGCCTTCAGCAGCACGTCGGTGATCCCCA
This sequence comes from Mycolicibacterium llatzerense, assembly GCF_025331195.1. Classification (NCBI taxonomy): domain Bacteria; kingdom Bacillati; phylum Actinomycetota; class Actinomycetes; order Mycobacteriales; family Mycobacteriaceae; genus Mycobacterium; species Mycolicibacterium llatzerense. The sequence goes on from NZ_LXOV01000001.1 coordinate 1,490,468, forward strand.
GCAGGCCGCCGTTGATGCCGTCCTGCCAGGTGTCGGTGTCCTGCTTCTTGGCGGTGTAGTCCGGCGTGATGCGGAACTTCGGCACCTCGGTCACGCCGTTGCGCACCAGCATCGGCTGCTGGCACGGGAACGCCAGGCCGACGGCCCAGTCCATCAGCACCGGCTGCGTCTTGCCGATGAACTGCTCGAGGGTCTTGAGCTCGGGCACCCGCGGCGGGGTGACCGCGATCCAGTCACCCTCGTTGAGCGAGAGGTTCACTGCCACAACACGAACGAACGTGGCATCGGCCGGAATCTGACGACGGTCGAACCGCAGGTTGCGCCACGACGGCGTCGGACCGATGTCGTAGGGCACGACGCGTCCGCCCGCGACGGGGTGACCGTCCGGACCGGTGCGGCCGTACTCCAGCTCGACGGTCTGGCCTTCGGTGCGGCCCTTGAGCGAGCTGTTGCCGGTGATGGTGCCGGCTGCGGTAACGACCACCAGCGGCTGCGCGGCATCAGCGGCGGGCAGCCCGTACCAGGCCGACGTCAGCTTGGCCTGCGAGTGCGGACCGGTGGTGTACGTCCCGGCGACCGGCACCCGTGCGGGGTCGAGGCCGTAGGGCAGCGGCACCGTCGAGCCGTTGATGCCCGGCGTCTTGAGCTTCACCGCGGCGTCCCAGTCCGAGTCGGTGCCCGGCATCGGGAAGTCGAGTCGAATCGCTTCGGCGACAATGTGATCCGGTACCCCGTTGGGCGTGAAGCCGGCGGCACCCACGCCGCCCAACGCGCCCAGTGGCCCGTAGTCGCCGGCCTGCGGGGTCAGGAACCCGGCGTTCGAATCGGGCTCGACGAGCACGTTGTCGGCCAACCCGCAGCCGCCCTTGAGCGCCCGCAGGTTGCTGGCCAGGTTCGAGTATGTCGGGTATTCGCGCACCGCGCCGATGGTCATCGACGCCACACAGACCACGACCATGAACGCGGCGGCCAGCGGGATGGGGGCCGTGGTGACCAGCCGGGTGAGCCGGCCTTCGGGGCGGTCGCTGTTGAAGTGCAGCCAGAACGCCCACAGTGCGGTGATCACGAACAGCGCCAAAAAGATTGTGCTGAGCTTGATTCCGCCGACCGCCACCATGTCGTTGTTGAACGGCACGCCGTAGCTCGACACGTACCACCAGCCGTTGGTGGTGGCCGAAACCAGCGCCAGCAGGAACAGCACCGCGGAGGTGACGGCCATGCGGTTACGTGCCGACTTCAGCACCGACCGGGACACCAGCACGGTGGCCACCGCGGCCATCGCCGCGCCCACGGCCGCGAACAGCCCGAAGTGGTGCACCCACTTGGTCGGGGTGAACATCAGGCAGAACATGGTGGCGAAGATGATGCCCATCAGGCGCCACACGGGGCCGCGGGCGATGCCGGGCACCCGCTTGCGCCGCAGGATCATGAACATCGACGTGAACAGGCTCAGCGCGGTCAGCAGGAAGCCGAAGCGCCGGGTCATCGAGCCGTCGACCGTCGGCAGGAACAGGTAGTAGTACCGCAGATTCTCGGTGTACCAGGCCTGGCTCGGTCCGATCGCGGTGCGAATCCTGGTGGCTTCCAACACTCCTGCCGCAGTCTGGTTGACGAACACCACGGTCAGGATCACGAAGCCGGCGGCCAGCAGCGGCATCACCAGCGGCCAGGTGCCGACCTCGCGGCGGCGACGGACCAGGATGCGCAGGATCGGGCGGCCACCGGCCAGCAGGGCGGCCACGGCGATCAGGCCGGTCGGCTGAATGCCCAGGGTGAACGCCGCGCTGATGATGGCCAGGGCGGCCGGGGTCAGCCGGCTGGTGCCGATGGCGCGTTCGATCAGGACGTAGGTGATCAGGGCGCCGGTGGCGATCTGGCCCTCGGGGCGCAGGCCGTTGTCGAACGGCATCCAGGCGGCCATCAGGACCAGGCCCGCGGCCCACATGGCCGTCTTGCTGCCCGCCACCGCCGGCCCGAGCCGGGGGAGCACTTCACGCGACAGCAGCAGCCAGCAGATCAGCGCACAGAGCAAGTCCGGCAAGCGGATCCAGATGCTGGCGTCGCTGACGTGAGTCATCAGGGCCAGCACGTTGTAGTACCAGCCGAACGGATCCTCGGGGCTACCGAACCAGCGGAAGTAGTTGATCATGTACTGCGCGTGCGGTGCGACGCGCGCCATGCCCAGGATGTAGCCGTCGTCAGATGACCCGGCGCCCAACACGTGCCAGAGCAGGAACCCGCCGACCACGACACCGTCGACCAGGCTGAAGGTCCGCCAGCGGCTGGGGATGAGGCGCTGCATGCGGCGCCCGTCCATCCGGTCCAGGCGCCAAAGGGCGAGCAGCGCAACGATGGTCGCCGCGATGCCGCCGAACATGGCGGTGTACTTGATGATCGTCGGCCGGTTGATGAACCGGGTGTCGATCGTCGCGGACACCGAAAGGCCCTGCGGCGCGGCGCCCTTCAGGTCGGTGAAGATGCCGACGACGGTGGGCCGCAGGTTCGGGTCGGCGAACCCGGTACGCAGTTCCTTGCCGTCGGTCCCGGTCAGGCCGACGAACGTCGCGAACGTCCCGTTCTTGTCGGAGATGATCTCGATGCGCGAACAACCCGGATTACCAATGGCTTTCAGGCGCGGCACGCTGGCGATCACCACGTTGCGGTCGGTGATGTCGACGCGGCTGCTGGAGACATTGACCAGCAGGCCGTTCAGCGCGGCCTGCTTGCCGTCCTTGGGTACCGTGCCGAACACCAGCCCGCCCGAGGGTGGCAGCGTCCGCAGCACGTCGCACGGAATCGTCGCCTTCATCGTCACCGGCGTCTGCGAGATCAGCGGCGCGGTCACATTGCCGAACTGGCCCTGCTGCGGCCAATTCAACTGCGCGGTCGTCTGTACCACCGGCAGCAGTGGCGTCAGCGCCGACAGCACGAAGCCGATCAGGCCCGCGACGATCGCCACCCAACGGGTGACCTTCACTTGCTGTGCGTTCATTCCCGTCCCGGTCATGGCAGGGCCCGGATCGGGCCGCGGCGGCTCCAGCCGTTGACGGTCATGGTGCCTTGGTCAATCGCTGCGGGCGGTGCCATTGACGGCGGCACCACCGGGTCGTACCGCTCGATCGAGCCCCAGTCCCGGTACCAGTCGTTGCGCAGGTAGGTCGGGATGGTCGACGTCCGCAGCAGCGCCTGGATGAACAGGAAGGGGCCACCCTTCTGCGCGGACTGCCACATGTTCGACGACACCACGACCTGCTTGGTGTTGGGCAGGATGCGGTACTGCGGCAGCTCCGCGACGCCGAGATGCTCGGAGAACGGGCGCTGGCACGGGAAGTTCGCGGCGGTGGCGATGTCCATCAGGATCGGCGTCTGCGACCCCAGGAACTGCTGCGCGGATTGCAGCGTCGGCACCCGCGGCGGGGTGAAGCCGAACCACTGGTCCTCGGACAGGTTCGGATCGTCGGCGACAATGCGGGCCACGTTGGCCTCCGGCGGTGCCCATGCCAGCGGGAAACGCAGGTTGCGCCAGGCGTACTGGGCGAAGGTGTCGATGGGCTGCACCTCGCCGAGGGCCTGGTAGCTGCCGTCCGGTCGGTGCACACCCCACTGCAGCTTGAGCGACTGGCCGTAGTGGAACTCGTGCTCTTCGTCGTAGTACCAGATGGCGCCGGCGGCTGCGACGGTGACGAGCGGCCGGTCCGCGGCGCGCGGCGGGAGTTCGTACCAGGCCGACGTCGCCTTGGCGGCGACACCGTTCTCCTTGAAGCTGCCCATCACCGGGGTGCGGGCCGGGTCCAGGCCGAACGGGAGGAAGACGTTGGAGCCGTTGACGCCCGTCGGGCCGTAGCCGCCGCCGGTACCGGCCGCGAAGGCGACGCCGACGTTGGGCTTGTTGGGCGAGCCGTCGGAGTTCACGGTGCCGGGGTTGGCGACCACCGGGTGCGGCGGGGCCAGCGAGTCGCTGACGCCGTTGGGGGTGAAGCCGACGGGGTTCTCGCCGCCGAGCGGCCCGTACTTGCCCCAGGTCTGGCCGGGGACGGGCTGCAGCGTGCCGGCGTTGATATCGGCCTCGACCAGCACGTCGTCGGCCATGGCGCAGCTCTTGTCGGACAGCCCGGACGTCACTGCGTTCAGATTCGCGCGGGCCGTCGTGTACTGCGGGTAGCGCTGCACGAAGCCCTTGGCCATCGAGCCGACCTCGAGCATGACCATGATCACCGCGACGATGAGCAGCGGCGTCGACGCCAGCGCCCGGTTGCGGCGGGTCTCGGCGACCTCGGTGTGGCCGGCGTAGTCGATGCGGAAGTGCAGCCAGCCGGCGAGTAGCGCGGTGATGATCGCCAGCACCAGGAACATCGAGGTGACGGGGTGGCCGGCCAGCACGGGCTGCCGGTCGAACCACGGCACGCCGTAGTTGCCGACGTAGAACCAGCCGTTGATGCCGGACGTGGCCCAGGCCAGCACGAACAGCAGGGCCGTCACGTACAGCGCCAGGTTCCGCCGGCTGTGCAGCCCGACGGTCGCGAACGCGAAGGCGATGATCGCGCCGAACGCACCCGACAGCCCGGCGAACGCACCGAACTGCACCGCCCACTTGGTCGGGGTGAAATGCAGGAGCAGCAGGCCGAGGACGGTGCTGCCGAGCAGGCGCCACACCGGGCCGCTGGCCAGGCCGGGCACCCGGCCCTTGCGCAGCAGCAGGGTCAGCGTGCCGAACAGGCACAGCAGCAGGATCAGCACCGAGAAGCGGCGGGTCATGGAGCTGTCGACGCTGTCCTCGACGGTGAGGAAGTAGTAGCGCAGGAATTCCTGGTACCAGGAGATGGTCGGGCCGACGGTGTACTTGATGCGCGCCGACTCGGCGACCGTGGCCAGCGTCTGGTTGCGGAAGATCACCGTCAGGATCAGCGACGCCGACGCGGCCAGCGCCGCGATCGGGGCCAGCAGGCCGGTTCCGGCCCGGCGGCTGCGGATCGTGCGGACCAGGGCGCGGGCGCCGATGAGCAGCGGTGCCAGCGCGATCAGGCCCTGCGGTGCGGTGGTCGCGGTGAAGGCCGCCACGATGATCGCGACGGCCGCCGGGGCCAGGCGCCGGGTGGCGATGGAGTATTCGAGGAGCACCCAGGTCGCGATCACACCGAAGGCGATCAGCGGTTCGGGGCGCAGGCCGTTGTTGAACGGGTACCAGGCGGCCAGGAAGACAGCGGCCGCGGTCCAGATGGCGATGGCGTTCGAGGACACCCCGCGGGCGCCGGGGCCGAGCCGCGGCAGCACCCAGCGGGACAGCAAGGTCCAGGTGGCCATGCCGGCCAGCAGTGCGGGCAGTCGCATCCACACGCCGGCGGTGCTGACGGTCGCCAGGTGCGCGAGCACCGACTGGTACCAGTCGAACGGCGCCTCGGAGGTGCCGAAGTAGCGGAAGTAGTTGGCGACGTAGCCGGCCTGGCTGGAGACCCGGGCGATGGTGAGGTTGTAGCCGTCGTCGGAGGAGATCGCGCCGATCAGGTGCCACCCGGCCAGGCCGGTGAACACCGCGATGTCGGCGAGCCAGTGCCAGCGGCTGACCTTCCAGAACCGCTGCCACGCGTCGTGCACGCGGCGGCCGTCCAGCCGGTCCAGCAGGGCCAGCGCGAGGATCGAGACCAGCGTCAGCAGCACGCCGAGTGCCATCGCGGCCGACTTCACGAACGTCGGGACGACGATGAACCGGGTATCGATGTCGACGCGTGCCGACAGGCCGGGCTGCGCGGGGACCTTGAGACCGGTGAAGATGCCGGCCACCTGGGGCTTCTTCTCCACGCTGCCGGTGCCCGCGGCTCCGGGCAGGCCGATGAAGTCGGCGCCGACGCCGCTGTTGGTGGCCCAGAGGTGCAGGTTGCTGCATTTCCCGATGTCGGCGCGCTTGGCGACGGCAGCGACGGTGTCGCGGAAGGCGACGACGACGTCGGTGGCGTTGGCCCGGACGAACAGCCCGTTGCGGCTGGCGTCGATACCGTCGGGCGGGATCGTCGAGAACACCAGACCACCGGCGGCCGGCAGGGTGGCGATGGCCGAGCACGGGATGGAGACATCCAGCGCCAGCGGCGCACCCGACACCAGCGGGGCGGTGAGGTCAGAGACATTTCCGCTGGCACCCGGGGCCTGAGGCCACAGGATGGTCGCGGTGGTCTGTTTGACGGGCAGCAGTGGGGTCAGCGCGCAAAGCAGCAGACCCGCTAGGCCCGCGATGATCGCGACGAGACGGGCAGTCCTGGCAGGCACGAGGCTCAAGACTAGGCGACAGTTATATGTGGCCTGGCGCACTGACTGGGAATGTCGAGGTAGTAGCCGGAAAGTGATCTTCCGGCTGACCTGATCCGATCAGGCTCGTCGCGTAGAACATCCAGCTGAAACCACCGGTCGCCATGCTTGCCGTCGACGACCTTGTGGACCGATGAGCGGAACTCTGCCCGAGCCTGACTGTACGGCGATTCTCGGGCCGGTTCGCCGCCGTCCAGTCAGGCTCGCGAACGATTTGGTCAGCGGGCGGCCCAGAACAGCACCCCTGCGGCCGCCAGTTCAACCAGGCAGTAGAACCAGTTGGGGTAGAACGATGTCGAGTCGTCGATCACCGCCGACACCATGCGGCCCAACGCCATGCCGGCCAGGGCCGCGGCCACGGTGAACAGGACGCCGGTGCGGACAGCCCCCGGGGTGGCCGCGGCGTACCCGAGGATGCCGGCGATCGCCAGGCCGAAACCGCCGTACACGGCGCGCACTTCGGCACGCGCCGCGGCACCGCCGAGCGTGAACCCGAACGGCCGCAGGATCGCGGCGGGGGCAGCCAGCGCGTACGCGCCCATGCCCAGGAAGAACACGCCTACGACGGCGATGATGACGATCTGCACGGTAGCCTCCTGTCGAGATTGACCATGGAGTCCAGCATGTCGTCCCGTACACCTGCCCCGCTTCCACAAACCTGCTGCCCGACGGTGTGGCTGTGGCCGGGGCAGGCCCTATACGCCGGACCTGGCCTGGGCTTGCAACCCCATTCGGGATCGGTGTTCTGCCTGGCCGTCGGGATCGATGAACCACTGTCGGTGCAGACGGATCGGGCGACGACGGTGGCCCGCACGGTGTTGATCCCGCCGCGGGTACGTCACCAGCTGACGGTGCAGGGTCGGCTGGTGTCCTGCTACCTGGATCCGGCCTCGGCGCGTACGGCGTCATGCCGGGAGTTGTTCACCGACACCGACGGCATCGGTGTGCGGCACCGCGCCGAAGGCGCGCTGCTGAACGTGCCGGCCGGCGATATCGCCGCCCTGCGTTGGCTGGATACCGCCGCACCGACCCAGGTGCAGCGGATGGATCCGCGGATTGAACTGGTGGCCAAGCAGATTCGCGACGACCCCACGCACGTCGAGTCGGCCGGCGACCTGGCTGCCGCGGTCGGATTGTCCGAATCCCGGTTCTTGCACCTGTTTCGCCAGGAGACCGGATCGAGCCTGCGCCGCTACCGGTTGTGGAGTCGGCTGACCCGCGCCGGCGCCGAGATCGCTGCCGGGCAGAGCCTGACCGTGGCGGCGGTCGAGGCCGGGTTCACCAGTCCGTCGCACCTGTCCGATCGGTTCAAGTCGACCTTCGGACTGTCGGCGACGGCACTGCTCGCGACGGGTCTGACCATCCGGACGCCTTGAGCGCCAACGTAATAGGCGCCGTTGAGTGGACAGCGAGGTATAGACCGGAGATTCCAGCACCGGCCCGACGGCCCGGGAAGTACGTAGCTTCAATCACCAAGTCACTGGCAGCGACCCTGATTGAACCCAGGTACTTCCTCAGGCTGCCAGGCGTCCCTAACTGCAATAACCACAGGGAGTTTGCCTGCCGACTGCACTCACGTACTTTTCATCCGACCCGATACCCCGACCTTCCTCGAAACATCAGGGTCAGCGAGGTCTTTCCACATTCGGTCAGGCTCGTGGCCGCCGATCAGGAATGGCGTAGCGGCGCCGGGCTCCACAGCCCGCCGCGGGTGGCGGTCCCCAGATCGATCTGGGCGGGCTGCGCGTCCGGGTAGTACTGGGTGAACTGCTGCAGCGAGCCCCAGTCGCGGAACCAGTCGTCCTTCAGGTACGTCGGCACCGGCGTGGCCTTGAACATCAGCTCGGTGATGCCCAGCGGGCCGCCGCCGAGGTAGTCCATGACCGGCGAGTTGGCCTCCGCGCCGAAGCGGTCCGGCAGGATGCGCCACTTGGGCACCTCGGTGACGCCGTTGTCGTGGCCGAAGGGGCGCTGGCACGGGAACGCCAGACCGACGAGCCAGTCCAGCATCACCGGGTCCTTGGAGCCGACGACGTCCTGCAGGCTGCGCAGCTTCGGGATGCGCGGCGGCGTCAGGGCGATCCAGTGCTGAGGCGCGAGATCGTCGTCGGTGGCGACGATGCGGATCAGGGTGGCATCGGGCGGGATGGCGGCCATCGGGGCGCGCAGGTTGCGCCAGGCCGGTGCCGCGCCGACGTCGGCGAAGCCGACGGCCCCGGCGATCTTGCCGGCCGCGGCCTGGCTATCGGTGGCGTACTCGACCCGAACCTCGCCCTGGCTGAAGCGGCCCGCGGCGGCGACGACCAGCAGCGGTCCGGTCTGATCGCGCGGCGGCAGTTTGTACCAGCCCGAGCGCATGCGTGCCGGGATCTGGACGCCGCCGCGCCAGCTGCCCAACACCGGGGTGGTGGCCGGGTTCAAGTTGTACGGCAGCTTGGCGCGCGAGCCGTTGACACCCATTCCGGCCGTGGTGCCGCCCTCGGTGCCCGGCTCCGCGCCGCTGGTGGGCCCGCCGTCGTTGTCGGCGAAGTTGGTGCCGCCCGGCTGTTCCATCACGGGGTCTGCGGAGACGTCCGAGGGAATTCCGTTGGGGGTGAAGCCTTCTGCGCCGCCGGCGCCCAGCGCGTCGGCGAGTGTCGTCGACTGCGGGACGAGCATCCCGGCGTTGGGGTCCTGCTCGACCATGACGTCGTCGGCCAGGCCGCAGGTTTTACCGGTCAGCGCCTGCAGGTTGGAGCGGCCCACCGACCAGGCCGGCCACTGCTGCGTCATGCCGAGGGTGAGGGACAGCACCTCGAAGAACACCACGATCCACGACGCAATTGCCAAGGGCGCCTGGGGAACCCAGCGATTCACCGGCCGGTCGGGGGTGTGGTCGTAGAAGTGCAGCCACGCCGCCCACAGCAGAGTCAGGAACGATAGGCCGAACAGGAAGGTGGTGAAGCCGAAGTGCCACTCGGGGAATTGATTCGACCACGGCACCCCGAAGTTGGAGACGTACCACCAGCCGTTCACGGTGGCGAACGACAGTGCCAGGACGAACAGCACCGTCGCGGCGAACATCGCCCGGTTGCGGCGCGACCGCATGGCGGCGGTGCCGACCGCGATGGCGGCCAGCGCACCCAATGATCCGGCGAGCCCGGCGAACACGCCGAAGTGGTGCGTCCACTTGGTGGGCGTGAACATCATGGCCAGGAACGAGATGATGGTGATGCCGACGATGCGGCGGGCCGGACCGGCGGCGGTGCCCGGAATTCGCCCCTTGCGCAACGACATTGCGAGTGAGACGGCCAGCGCGAGCAGCAGGGTCAGCACCGCGAACCGGCGAGCCACCGAACCGTCGGGGCTGGTGGTGAACAGTCGCTCGTAGCGGATGTGCTCGTCGAACCAGCTCAGTGCGGGGCCGACGGTGGTCTTGAACGAGCTGGCGTCGATCTCGGCGGCGAGGGTCTGGTCGCGGAAGATCAGGATCGCCGTCACCGTGCCGGCGGCCAGGATCGGCGCCAGCAGCGCCAGATAGCCGAAGCGTGAAGTATGCCGCGCCACAATCGTTTTCAGCGGGCCGACGGCGACCAGCAGCGCGCCGATCGCGGCGATGCCGGTCGGGCCGGAGAACAGCGTCAGCGCGCCGATGATGATGGCGATGGCCACCGGTAGCAGCCGGCTGGTGGCGACGCCGCGCTCGACGGAGCACCAGGTCAGCAGGATGCCGAGCGCGATGATCGGCTCCGGCCGGATGCCGTTGTTCAGCGGCAGCCAGAACGCCAGGAACATTCCGGCGGCGGTCCAGGCGGCGGCGCGGCTGTTCTTGACGGCGTGGCCGAGGCGGGGGAGCACCTCGCGGCTGATCACCCACCAGCACGCCAGGGCCATCAGGAGGGTGGGGAGGCGCATCCAGATGCTCGACGTGGACACGTGCGCCCACAGCGCCAGCAGGTCGTAGTACCAGCCGAAGGGCGCCTCCGGGGTGCCGAACCAGCGGTAGTAGTTGGCCATGTAGCCGGCGTGCTCGGAGACGCGGGCCATGGTCAGGATGTAGCCGTCGTCTGAGGTGTTGGCGCCGACGAAGTGCCACCACACCAGGGTCGCTGCCACGACGCCGTCGAGCGGCTTCACCGACCACCAGCGCGGTGGCAGGAACCGTTTGTGCGGGACGCCGTCAGCGCGGTCCAGTACGTGCAGGGCGCCCAGTGCGACGACGGTGAGCGCCACGCCGAAGATCATCGCGAGCATCTTCAGCAGCGTCGGGGAGGTGCTGTAGCGCGAGTCGATGGTGGCCGAGAACGTCAGTCCGGCCGGGGCCGCGCCGGACAGATCGGTGTACACGCCGACGATCTGTGGGCGGAAGTCGTAGCCGCTGAGCTCGCCGCGCAGTGGCTTGCCGGGGTTCTTGTCCTTCGGGCCCTGCACCAGACCGACCAGCTCGCCGGTGACCTTGTCGTCGTGCGCGGTGAACTTCAGTTCCTTACACGCCGGGCTGAGTACCTGCGTCAACGGCGCGCTGACGACCGGGGTGTTGCGCACGATGACCAGCAGGTCGCCGCCGACGCGCTCGATCAGCAGGCCGCGGTCGACGGCCTTGGGCGCCTGTTTGGGCACCGTGGACAGCAGGGTGGTGGCGGGGCCGGTGAGGCCGGCGGCCGCCGAGCACGGGATTGTGATGGTGAGGTCGGTCGCGACGTAGCCGATCAGGGGCGCGTCGACGCTCTTCAGCACGCCTGCCTGCGGCCAGTTCAGCTGTGCCGTGGTCTGGGTGACCGGCAGCAGCGGCGTCGCCATCGCCAGGAACGCGCCGAGCAGTCCGGCGACGATCGCGATCCACCGAGCCGTACGGTGATTGCGCTCTACCTCAGGTTCCCCGGCCACGGGCCTAGATGTTAGTGGCCGCTACGGATGGCCAGCACAAACGGGCCGATATCGGTGACCTGCCAGTGCTTGCTGTGGAACAGCCGCTCGTCGAGTGCCACCTGGTAGCGGCGCACGTTGGGCTGGTTGGGGTAGACGTCCTCGGCCAGTCGCAGCGTGTAGGTGCCGGTGCCGCCGTGCCGCATCAGGAACACCGTCGGCGCCTGCCAGGGCATCGTGTCGAGGGCTTTGACGAACTCGTCGGGGCTGGTCATGGTCGCCCAGCTCTCGATCGCGCCGGAGCGTTCCTTGAACTGCGCCAGCGGGTTGGCGTAGTGCGACGTCAGGCCCTGGAACCCGTAATAGGGGTAGTAGGACAGGAAGCTGTAGTCGGCGGTCATCACGACGGTCTCGTTGCGGGGCCGGCCCGTCGCCGCGGTGATCTTCCGGTCGATCCCCTGATAGAAGCGCTCGGAGCCAGGGGGACGACGGTCGGCGCGCTGGCCGGAGCCGTCGGTGTCGGTATAGGCGACGGCGATGTCGGGCCGCAGGATGTCGGGGATCGCCTGGCTGAACGACACCGCGCCGATCGCGCCGATAGTGGCGGCCACCGCGATGACGCGGTTGGTGGTCGGCTGCGCGTAGTGGTGCGCCAGCCCGCGGGCGGCTTCCAGGAAGCCGAAGGTGCCGGCCGCGACCAGCAGCACCAGCAGGGTGGGTTGCAACCGGAACGACAGCAGCGTGGTGCGCGCGAGGGTGGCCAGCATCGACAGCAGCGACCACGCGTACACCGACCCGACGGCCATCGCCAACGCCGCGGCGCGGGTCGAGCTGCGGGCCTTGACCACCAGCCACAGCGTGCCGATGAGGCACATGACGCCCAGCAGGGTGGCGTCGAGCATCGGGAAGGTCAGCTGCGCGCCGGACATCGGCAGGTAGTGCTGCGCGGTGCCCTTGTCGGCGGGGTGGCCGTTGAGCACCGCCAGGTAGTACGGCGCCCAGTGGATGGCCGCGATGGCACCGGAGATGACGGCGATGACGGTGACCCGGATCAGTGGCTGGATCTGTCGGCGCGACACGGCCAACAACAGCGCCATCAGCGCGAGGGTGAAGGCCAGGTAGCCGAACAGCAAGGTGTAGAACAGTGCCGCGATGCCGAGGAAAATCCCGGTGCCGAGAATGGCGGCCCAGCCCCGGCCCGTAGCTTTCAGTCCCGACCAGGCCAGCACGAACACCGGCGGCAGCAGCACCACGATGACTGCCGAGTACGGCTCGGTCGATGAGTACGCCAGCGTCACCGCGGCGGTCGCCGTGGTGACGGCCAGGGCGTACTCGAAGCGAATCATGGCCGCCCACAACACGAATGCGGCCGCAATCGCCGCGGTGATCGACACGACGGCCCACGGCTTGAACATCTCCCAGGCGGGGGTGCCGGTCAGCGCGGCGACCCGGCCGCCCAGCCAGAACCAGCCCGACGGGTAGTACGGCGGCAGGCCCAGATACGTCATGTCGTGCGGCACAGCGGTATCCGCGAGGCGGGTCAGGTACTCGGTGCGGAACTGCTGGTCCACCGAGACGCCGAACAGGTACAGCTTGGTGGCGCCCAACGGCATGCCGAGGGTGACGACCGAGAACGCGGCCAGCAGCGACGTGGCCGCCAGTTTGGCGCTCTTGTGCCAGCCGCGGCGCCAGGCCCACCCGGTCAGCAGCAGGCCGATCAGCACGGCGCACTGGCCCGCGGTGGTGAGGGCGTGCAGCTGGTTCGACGAGTTGAACGCCGGCCACTGGACGCGGGCAATCGCTTGCAGCGCAATGACCGTGATGAGCACCGCCAGTGCCATGGCGGCCAGCATCTGGCCGCTCACCCTGGCTCCCGCGGCCAGCGCGCTGCGCATCAGAGCGGGAGTTTGCGGAAGATCGGCCGCGGGATGTGGCGCATGACGGACATCAGCAGCTGCACCGGGGCGGGCGCCCAGATGAGTTCCTTGCCCTTGGCCGCTGCGGCGACGATCTGCTCGGCAACCTGTTCCTTATCGACCGTGAACGGCGCTTCCTTGGCGCCGGTGGCCTTCCAGTGCTCCAGCGTGGTGGTGGTGCGCACCTGGCCGGGACGGACGACCAGCACGTGAACCCCGAACTCCTGCAAGGCTTCTCCCAGGCCCAGGTAGAAGCCGTCCAGGCCGGCCTTGGTGGAGCCATAGACGAAGTTGGAGCGTCGGACCCGCTCGCCGGCGACCGAGGACATTGCGATGACCTGGCCGAAGCCCTGCGCCTTCATCTTTTCGCCGATCAGCACGCCCACGGAAACCGCTGCGGTGTAGTTGATCTGGGCGGTCATGACGGCCTTGGCCTGGTTCTGCCACAGCTCCTCGGCATCGCCGAGGATGCCGAACGCGACGATCGCGACGTCGACATCGCCGTTGGCCCAAGCGGATTCGATGACGGCAGGGTGGGACTTGGTGTCCAGCGCGTCGAAGTCGAGGTAGACGACCTCCTTGGCGCCGGCCGCCTCGATCTGTGCGATGGCGGCGTCGCGCTTCGGGGCGTTCGGCAGGTCGGCGAGGATCACCCGCGCCTTGGCGTTCTTGAGGTAGCGCTCGACGATGGCCAGGCCGATCTCCGAGGTACCGCCGAACAGCAGGATGGTCTGCGGGTTGCCGGTTGCGTCAATCATGAATCTCCTAGAGAAGTTCGAGGCGGCGGGCCATGTCGGATGCGAACACGCCGTTGGGGTCAGCCTTGCGGCGGGTGGCGATCCACTCGTCGATCCGCGGGTACATCCGGTGGAAGCTCTCGGCGCTGACGCGGGAATCCTTGGCCGTGTACACGCGGCCGCCGAATTCCATTGCGCGCTTGTCGAGTTCGTTGAGGAACTCGTTGACACCCGGCCGGTTCGGGAAGTCCAGGGCGACGTTCCAGCCCTGCATCGGGAAGCTCAGCGGCGCCTTGTTGCCCGGGCCGAACAGCTTGAAGACGTTCAGCGCCGAGTACTGCTTCTGGGTGTGCATCCAGCGGATGATGCCCTTGAACTCTTCGAGCGCGTCGGGCGGAACCAGGAACTGGTGCTGCGCGAAACCCGCTGGGCCATAGGCATATTGCCAACCCGAGGTGATGTCGAGCATGTGGTAGAACTGCGTCAGGTTGACGATCTTGCCCTGGTAGTTGCCGCTCATGCGGTAGAACGCCTCGCCGATCGCCGACAGCGAGAGCTTGTTCATGAAGCTGACCGGGAACAGGTTCGGGATCGACGGCAACTGCGGCGCGGTGAACTTCAGCGGGTCTTTCGCCAGCTTGGCGGGCAGCTGATCCACCTTGGCCAGGCTGCCCCGGCTGACCGCGGCGCGGCCGAGCTTGGGCTCCGGGCTGATCAGGTCGAACCAGGCGCTGGAGTACGTGTAGTTGTCCTCGCTGCCGTCCTGGTGCACCGCGACGGTTTCTTCCAGATCCGCGGTGGCGATGCCGTCGGCGATGAAGTACGCGCTCTCCGTGCGAGTCATCTTGATGCGCGCCCGGATGACGATGCCCGTCAGCCCGTTTCCGGCGACGGTGGCCCAGAACAGCTCGCTGTCCGGTCCGTCGGGGGTCAGGGTGTGCACTTCACCGTCGGCCATCAGCAGATCCAGCGACAGCACGTGGTTGCCGAAGCTGCCCGCGCTGTGGTGGTTCTTGCCGTGGATGTCCGAGGCGATCGCGCCGCCGACCGTGACCTGCCGGGTGCCCGGCAGCACCGGGACCCACAGCCCGAACGGCAGTGCGGCCTTCATCAGCTGATCGAGGCTGACGCCGGCGTCGACGTCGGCGATGGCCGTCTCGGAGCTGATCGAATGGATCCGGTTCAGCGCCGTCATATCGACGACGATGCCGCCGCCGTTGCAGGCCTGGTCACCGTAGGACCGGCCGAGACCGCGGCCGAGGATGCCGCGGCGCAGGTGGGCGGGGCTGGAAGAGTTTGCGTCCGCAACCCGCTTGACCGCCTCGGCGATCACAGAGACATCGGGTGTGGACAGCACGTTTGCCACGGACGGTGCCGTGCGGCCGAACCCGGTGAGGGCGCGGCGCGTCAAGGGCAGCGTGGCGTCAGGCTGGGTAGACATAACGGTCAAAGGGTACCGGGCAACGTCACTTCAGCCGGAAAATCACGGCTCGCTGCACCACGAAGTTGATCACCGTCGCCGTGCCCTGGGCGATGACAAAGGCCACAGGCCGTCGCCAGGACTCGCCCTCGAATTGCAGATAGAACAGCTGATTGATGCCGACCTGCAGTCCGAAGGTGACTGCGTACAAGATCACAACCGCGATGAATCGCGCCCGGCTGGGTTCGGCCTGGAAGGTCCAGCGCCGGTTGATCAGGTAGGCCGTCGTCGTGCCGGCGATGAAACTGAGCGTCTTCGCGATCAGCGTGGCCCGCGCGTCCGGCATGCCGTTCGCCACGAAGACGGCGCTGAGCAGCGCATACAGGCCGTAATCGACCACCGCGGACAAGCCGCCGGTGACGACGAACCGCCACGCCTGCGTCACCAGGCCCAAGGACGCCTCGACGGCTTTCTCGGCACTGTGTTCGGCGGGGATCTCGACTGGCTCGGCCACCCGGGCAGCTTACGTGCACCATGGACACGTGACCGATTTGCTCCAGGCATGGCACACACTGCTGGCGCGGCATTCTGTGTCGCCGCGCGTCGACGACGTCGGGGCGTCGCTGCTGGGTCGCTGGGCCGAGCCGCACCGCAGTTACCACGACCTGAGTCACCTGCGCGGCATCCTGTCCGGAGTGGACGCCCTGGAGGGCTTCGCGGACGATCCTGACGCGGTGCGCCTGGCTGCGTGGTACCACGACGCGGTGTACGCCGGGCAGTCTGACGATGAGGAGAACAGCGCCCTACTTGCCGAGTCGGACCTGGCCGATCTGGGCGTGGAGCCGGCATTCGTGGCGGAGGTGGGGCGCCTGGTGCGGGTGACCATCACCCACGACCCGGCGGCCGACGACCACAACGGCCAGGTGCTGTCCGACGCCGACCTGGCGGTGCTCGCGGTGCCGCCGGCGGACTACCAACACAACACCGCGCGGGTGCGGGCCGAGTACCGCCACGTCAGCGACGCGGACTTCGGAATGTGGCGGGGCCGGATGATCGCGGCGATGCTGGCCGGGCCGTCGCTGTACCGCACGGTCGAGGGGCAGCGGCTGTGGGAGGACGCCGCCCGGGCCAATCTCGAGGCGGAGTTGGCGTCGCTCACCGGCTGACGGCCGCCAGCACGGCATGCAGTGCGTCGAGCGCGGCGTTGAACTCGTGGTCGGCCGGCGTGCCGAAGCTCACCACCACGCCGTCCTGGTGCGGGGTGTCCGGCGCCGCATCAGGGTGCCGTAGCAGCGCCAGCCCGGACAGCGCGATTCCGGCGTCGGCTGCGCGGCGCATGACCTCGTGTTCGGTCCCGTCCGGCAGCCGGATCAAGGCGTGCAGTCCGGCTGACAGCCCACTGATTTCGACATCCAGCCCGGACAGCTTGGCCGCCAGCGCATCTCGCCGCCGGCGGTAGCTGTTGCGCATCCGGCGAATGTGCTTGTCGTACTGGCCGGATTCGATGAAGTCGGCCATGGTCAGTTGGTCGATGGCGTTGACGTAGAACTGTTGCCCGCCCGCCGCGGCCAGCACCGGGTCGATCAGGTTGTCGGGCAACACCATCCAGCCCAACCGCAGCACAGGCGACAGGCTCTTGCTGGCCGATCCGAGATAGGCCACCCGGTCGGGATCCAGCCCTTGCATGGAGCCGATCGGTTGTCGGTCGTAGCGGAACTCGCCGTCGTAGTCGTCTTCCAGGACATAGCTTTTCGTGCGGACCGCCCAGTCGAGGGCTTGGGTGCGCCGCGCGGGATGCAGGGGCACGCCGTGCGGGAAATGGTGCGCCGGGGTGAGCAGAACCGCTGCCGCGCTGGTCGTTTCGAGATTCTCGATGACGGCGCCGTCGTCGTCGATCCGGATCGGCACCGTGCCGGCACCGTTCTCGTCTATGGCGTCCCGGAACAGGAACAGCCCGTAGTCCTCGACGGCAATGGTGTTGGGTGTGAACACTTTCGACAGCAGCTCGACGGCGTGCCGGGTCCCGGCGCAGATGACGATCGATTCGGCCGTGGTGCGGACGCCGCGGGCCCGGGCCAGGTAGGTGGCCAGCGCGGCGCGCAGTTCCGGACGCCCGCGGGCGTCGCCGGTGCGGAGTGCTTCGGTCGGGGCGTTGGTGAGGGCCCGGCGCGCCGACGCCAGCCAGGCCTGCCGAGGAAACGCCGCGACGTTTCCCGAACCCGGCATGAGGTTGTGCGTGGGGGTGCCCGGTTGGGCGCGCTGGGTGACCGGCGCCGATTCGGTGTGCGAGCCGACAACCCACGTGCCCGCGCCCTGGCGCGAGCCCAGCCAGCCCTCGGCGACCAATTCGGCGTAGGCCTCGGCGACGGTGTTGCGGGCCAACCCGAGGTCGGTGGCAAGCGATCGGGATGGCGGCAGCATGGTGCCGGCGGTCAATCGACCTGACCGGACCGCGTCTCTCAGTGCCCTGATCAGCTGGTCACGAGTGCCGCGTCGGCCCGGGTGGACGGTGGATCCGAGGTCCAGATGCAGGTCCAGTCCCGCGCTGTTCGCTTCAGAATTGGCCCATGAAACCACGCATAAATTGAACCATGTTCGCGGGTTTTTCATGGCTAACGTGGATGCCATGACCGAGACACTGAACGCACCGAACACCACCACCCACACCAAGCGCATCGACATCTACGACGTCGCTCCCGAGCTCTACGCCGGGATGATGGCCTTCAGCAATGCCGCGTCCAAGGAGATCGATTCGACCATCGGTGAGCTGATCAAGATTCGCGCCTCGCAGCTCAACCACTGCGCCTTCTGCCTCGACATGCATGTCCACGACGCGCGCCGCTTCGGCGAGACCGAGCAGCGTCTGGCCCTGGTTGCCGCGTGGGAGGAAGCCGGCGATCTGTTCACCGACCGCGAGCGGGCCGCGCTGGCCATCACCGAGGCCATCACCGATCTGAGCCACGGTCCGGTTCCGGACGACGTGTACGCCCAAGCCGCCGCGGTGTTCACCGAGCGCGAGCTCGCGCACGTCGTCGGCATGGCCACCGTCATCAACTCGTGGAACCGGCTGAACGCCGCTACTCGGAAGGCTGTCGCGCGCCGTCGCTGAACGTGCGGATCGCCGCGGCGAATTCCTCGGGGGCGTCGGACTCGACATAGGTTCCGGCGCCCTCGACGATCACGGTCGTGTGATTGGGGAACGTCGCTTCCAGCCGCTCACGCTCCTGGGGACGGAAGGCAATGTCGGCGTCGCCCCAGGCGATCAGCGTCGGCAGCTGGGCGATGTCCGGCAGCCCGGCCTCCACCTCGGCGAAGAAATCCCGACTCGTAAGCACCCGGCCCGGGAGTACCGCAGACGCCTGACGCCGGTCGGCGGTGCCCAGCGCCCGGCGGTAGTGATCCATCTCGGCTGCGGTCGGCTTGCGCCTCTGGTGGCCGGTCGGGATGAAGGCGTTGACGAGCAGATTGAATTGCCGGACCAGGAAACGCATCGGGAGTCCGCCGACGATGCGACCGAACCACTCGAAGTGGAATGTCCCGTTGACCGGCCAGGCCCAGGTATTGGCGAGCACCAGCCGATGGAAGACGCCCGGCCGCCGCTGTGCCACCGCAAGGCCGATCATGCCGCCCCAGTCCTGCCCGACCAACGTGACGTCCTTGAGGTCCAGCTCGTCGACAAACGCGGTGACGACGTCGGCGTGCTCCTCGGGCAGGTAGCGGTAACCGGGCCTCGGTGTGGACAACCCGAAGCCGGGGTAGTCGAGGGCGATGCACCGGAAGTCCTTGCGCAGCAAGAGGATTATCTCGCGGAACAGGAACGACCACGTCGGATTGCCGTGCAGCATCAGCAGCGTGGGGCCGGACCCTTCGTCCACGTAGTGCACGGTGTGGCCGTCGATCTCGATGAAGTGGCTCTCGAACGGGAACAGATCGTCGTCGACCCAGGCGGGCCGTGTGGTCTGAGCGGTATTGGTCATGGCAACCCCTCGTCGGATCAGCTTCCGGGTATGCTTGAACATCTCATAGTCACTTGAGAAATTCAAGTAGAAGGGCGGAGCGATGCGCAGCTACGACCAATACTGCGGGCTCGCCCGGTCCCTCGAAATCGTGGGCGACCGATGGAACCTCCTCATCGTGCGGGAACTCCTCATCGCACCCGCCCGCTACCGCGACCTGATCGAGCGCCTCCCCGGCATCGCGACCAACCTGCTCGCCGACCGGCTCCGCGATCTCGAGGCTGCGGGGGTGGTCAAGCGCCGGCTGGCCGGCGAAGGCAGCGTGGTCGAATACACCCTGACGCCATGGGGTGCGGAGTTGCGCCAACCGATCGAAGGCCTGCTCCGCTGGTCCACGCCGTTGATGATCAGTGGCCCCGCGGGCAGTGACTCCTTCCGGCCGGAGTGGCTCACCCTCGCCGTCCCGGCCCTGCTCGACGGCCGGGTCAAGGTTCGCTCTGTAGTGACGATCGGCCTCGTGCTCGGCAACGAGACCCTGCAGCTGCGCGCGACCCGTTCCGGCTTCGAGATCGGTCCGCCCGACGGCCGCAAGCTTGATGCCTCGATCAGCGCCGGCCCCGCCTGCATCCTCGGTCTCGCCGCGGGTGCACTCGCCCTCGGTGATGCCCGTGCACTCGGACTCGTCGAAGTCGACGGCGATGAGGCCGTCGTCCGATCAGTCTTCGGTGCCTGACGCGGATGGTGGTGGGATGTCGCTGTCGGTGGGTGGGCGTTGTCCGGTGGATTCCTGTTGTTCTGCGGCCTGGCGCGCTGCTTCGCGGGCTGCGTGGCGTCGGTCGGCGGCTTCTTGGCCGGCCGCTATCGCTTGGAGGTCGGCTTCGTTGAGGGCGCGTTCGTAAGCGATCTGCTGGGCCTGGTTGTGGGCGCGGGTGCGCCGCCGGATGGGCATCATGATGCCGCGGCCGGGTGCCGGTGGGGCGTCGAGGTCGGTGACGTTCGACAGTGGCCCGTCCGGTAGTGGGGTGTCAACCTGCTTGTGGGGGAACAGGATTCGGCTTTCGGGCACGCTGGTGTAGGTGTGGCCGGTGGGTGCGGTCCACACGATGGTGCCGTCGGGCTGTTGACGGTCCCGCCAACCATCAGGCCCGCTGTAGAAGGTTTTGAGTAGGTGGTGTTTTCGGCATTTCGGGCTGAGATTGCCCGGATGGGTCGGCCCCGCCGGCCAGGGAATCGTATGGTCGACATCGCAGGCGGTCGCGGGCTGATCGCAACCAGGGAACATGCACGTCATCGCCCGCATCCGGACGAACTCATCCATGGCGGTCGAGGGCCGGTACCGGGGCACCCCGCCCAGATCGGTACCCCTGGCGACGGTGCGGACGGTAGCGCCGCGGGCCACCAGATCAGCCAGCAGTGCCGGCGGCACCACCGACCCGCCGACCATGTAGCCGACGGGGGTGCGTACCGGAGCAGGGACCGTGGCGGCTGCTGGCGCGGGAACGGGCGCCGGGACCGGTGTCGCTTCGGGCGCGGTCTCGTGCTCCGACTCCGGTGCCGGTGCTGGGGCCGGGGTTTTGTACGGCGTGGTGGCCGGCTGCGGATCGCTCACCGGTGCGGGCTCGGACGCCGGCGTCGGCACGGCTTCGGGCTCAGGCTGGGGTGCAGGAGGCATGGGAGCCAGGGGCGCGGCCGGGTCACCGCTGAGCAGCGGATCGGCCACCGGCGCGGGGAGCGCATCGGTGAGTACGTGGATCACCACTGCCGTGGCGCGGGCATCGGGCCCGGCGGCTGGGCACTCGGGGTTGCCGCATTGGCACGCCAACCGATCCCCACGCGCGGCCAGCACACCCAGAGCGTCGGCACGGCGCTGCCCGAACGTGCGGGGATCGTTGTCGCATACTTGCCGGGCGAGTTCGGTCAGTACTCGATCCAGTAGTTCGGCGTCGGTGGCCAGCAGGGCACCCCAGATGGAGGCCACCCCGGTGTCGTCGTCGGGTTTGCCGACCCCGACCCCACGGCGCCGGGCCGCGGATCGCACTTTGAGGACCGCGGCCGGATCGAATTTCTGCACCCAGCCGTCGATCTTCTTCTCGATCTTCTTGCGGGACAGGCCCGCCCACTCTGACAGTGCCCCGGCCAGCGCGGCATCGATCACCGCCATCAGGTTCGGGTCCTCGACCAAGCGGGTACGCCAACAGATCAGGCCCACCGTCCGCGCGGATACCCCGCCGTCGGCGAATACCGCCGCTACCCGCGGTAGCCGGTACCGCAACGCGATCGCCACCGACAACTGCCCCGACGCTTCCTTCGGACCAATCCCCAGCGCGGCACCGACCTCCGCGCAGGCCGCATCCCAGCCATCGCAGGCCCACCACTGCCGATCACCGTGATTGTCGACCCGCAGCTCCACCAGATCCGCGATCGCCACGAACCGGCCGGACGCGGCCACCGCTTCCACCCGCGCATAATGCGCCATCGCATCGACCGTCGAGGCATCGCGCACGAGGACCCCCGTGCCACCGATACCACAATGATCGAACATGTGTTCGAGTCTATCGGAAGGATCTGACGCGTGCCACAGCAGAATTCGAGCCTGTGGATAACGTGCTCAGTTGCCCTGAGGCCCGCTCAAGCCTCAGGTCGCCACGGCGCTCGTCGAATCCGGGATGCATCGGAGTCGGCCGCGCGATGCAGCCGACCCCGAGCGTCGCGGTGAATCAAGCAGTGATGTCGAAAGCGTCCCGGATGCTCTCGCGGGTGACGGTGAGCTGGGCTTCGACCGCTTCACGGGCCGATGTGGCGGTGGTGCGCAGCTCGCCCCATTCGCGGCCGGCGACCTCGCGCACGTCGTCGGCGCCCTGGGCGGCGGTGCCGGCCACGGTGAACAGTCCGTCCACGGCGGTCGCGGTCAAAGCGCCCTGGGCGCGAACCAGCGAGCCGGCCACGTGTGAGGCGCCCGCGATGATCGCGTTCGGGCCGACGGCGTTGCGGCCGACGTATTCGCCTACGGCGCTGCGGATGTCGCGACCCGACTCGGCCAGCACGTCCTGAACGGCCGAGCCGGTCTCGGTCACCGCATCCGGCAGGGTGGCGCCGTCGCGCACCGACGAGAGCACCTTGGCCGGAGACTCGACGACGGCCTCGGCGGCCGCGGAGGTGGCGCTGACGAGCTGACGGGTGAGGCTGTGGCCGGCGTCGAGCTGACGCTCCAGCACACCGCTCAGCACCTCGCGGATGGCGAGACCGGTGTTGGTCTCCTCTTCGGCGGCGTCAGCGGCCTCGACGAGCTCGGCCTCGATGACCTGCCCGTTCGCGGTGTCGTTGGTGGTGGGGGTTTCGGTGATGGTCATGATTGCTCCTGGGGGACGCGGAAAGCCGGTAGCCGCAATTGAACTCCGCGCCACCGAACCCAAGGTGACGGTCAAGTGGCCGGCAGGAACCCCGGAGACAACGAGCTGAGCCCGGGGTAGTGACCTACGCGACATTCGGCCGCGGAAACCTAACGACGCGCTGCTTCGCTCTGGGCGGCAATGCCGTCCAGCTGTGCGGCCAGGGTCGGCAATCCTGCCGGCAATGGCTGGTCACCGGCGGCTCGATACCAGTCAGCGGTGCCCGGGTTCGGCCAGCGGCTCAGCCAGGTACGAAGTTCGCCCAGCGAGTGCGCGTAGGGAATGGCGCGGTGCAGCAGGACCGCTTGCCCCTGCGGTGGCACGCTGTCCGGGCTGAAGGTGGTCAGATAGCGCCGGGTGCTGCTGATGGCCGCGGTCAGTCGACTGCCGCGCGCGGTACGGTCTGGCAGTAGCCGTCCCACGGCGGCCAGGCCGGCACCCAGCACGGTGACGGAGAGGCCCCAGAGCGGGTGCGGTATCGCGACGGCGGCGACGGCGCCGAGCAGCACCAATGCGTAGCCCACGATTTCCAGTCGATGGCCACGGCGAAGCCAGGCCCCGACGCTGGCGGTGATTGCCCAACGCGCCGCCATGAGCTCAATGGGTCGATCCGACTGTGTAAGGGCCAGAACGGAAGTCGACTCGCGGTTGTTGGGCAGCAAGGCGTCGACGACCGCGCGCTCGAATTCGGTGACGCCGCCATCGAGTGGGGTGCGTCGCGAAATCTGGAAGTCGAGTACACCTGCGGGCGTGGGGCGTTCGGCGATCCACAGGTAGTTGCGGACCGCGAGGTCCAGCACAGTGGCGCCGAGGTCGGACGGGCGAGTGCGGCCGTTGGTGACCGAGCCGATCTGGCCGGGGAGGACGCCGTCGGGAGACGTGAAGGCGCCGTCGCTGGGGTCGAGCAATTGCACTGGGCCCGTGGTGGATTGGATTGCAGCGTCATCCGCTCGGCGGCGCAACCAGGCCAGCACCGTCAGTGCGAGCGCGATGATCGCCGCAGTGGTGACGGCAATCAGCCCGGCAGTGTCATTGCCGCCGGACGAAGCCGGGTCGCCGCCGACGGTGGGCGTGAAATCAGCTGTGGCCGTGACGGTTTTCGCCGGCAGGAGAACAGAGAACAGGGCGACCTCGTTGGCCCCCAGGTTGTTGTTCTGGAACTCGATCGAGCCATTGGCGGCGGTCTGGGTCAACGAGCACAAGCGGCGAACGCCGATCTGGCCGTACGCGCAGATGGGTGAATCCGGCTTAGCCGACGGTGAGTTGAAGGACCCGGTCAGCGTCGAGATCGGGGCGGACCATCCTGCTGTCAGTATCCAGGTGAACTGCTGGAGATTCGGGCCGTCAGCGACGGTGCCGCGGACGGTGTAGCCGACCTTGGAGGTACCGGCCGGTGCGTTGATGACCAGCGCGCCGCCCTGAACCTCGGCTGACGCACCGTTGTCGCCGCTGATATCGGAGATCTGGAAATGTTGAGTCCGGTTGGCCTCCACCGGAATTGACAGCGGAATGCGTCCGGTCGCGGTGGTGCCCTCGGGCACAGTCGCAGTCGTGGTCACCGCCAGGGTGCCGTCGCTGTGCAGGCTCAGATTGACATCGAGGGTGATCGCGGGTGTGTCAGCCCGCGCGGGACCTACGCCCACGGTCAGGCAGGCCCCCAGGACCGAGAAAACGACGGCCGCGACAATGCTGGCTCGAACCCCCATGGTCGGCACAGTAATCTACGGCTGATGCGATCGTGGGGTCCGCAGCGTCCATGGCCGCCGGCGGGGGGACAGAATCCCTCGGCAACCGCGCCAGGTCAGTGGGTAGGCGTCTCCTAGCCGCGCGATAGTCTTCGCGAATGCAGTCGTGGGGGCCGACGGGTAGACCGCCGGGACAGAATCCGTGGGTCGCGGCACCGGGGGCGTGGCAGCAAGTGCCCCGTGCGACCCACGTCGGTGCCGCTCCAGGGAGCGGCCACACCGGACAGTTCCCCGTGTGGGGCGGTGCCTGGCAGCAGCGCGCGGTTCACGGTGGTCGGCCGGCTCCGCCGGTCGGACCCTGGGGTCCGCCGCCCGGCTATCCGGCCGCCTCGCTGCCTCAGTTCTATCCGCCGCCCCGAAAGAGCTCTGCCGCACCGATTCTCATCGGTGTCGGCGCCTTACTGTTGGTATTCCTTTTGGCCGCAGGGTGTTTGGCTGCGGTGAAGCGGACTCCGGTGCGGGCAGGCGGGCCGATGACGTACGTCCCCACGACCGACGACTATCCGGATTTCGGGCCGACGGGTACCTGGACCCGAACCAGTACCACTGCGACGACGACGGCCACCCCGACCCCGACGACCCCGCCATTGCCGACCGGATATGCGGCGTTGGGTGGCAACGCGCTGTGGCAGAACCCTGAGTGGGGGCTACAGAATCAGCCGTGTAACCCGCAGGGCTGGCCGAGCGACACGGCGACCGCTGCCGCCTTCTACGAATCGGCCCTGCTCTGCCTGGATACCGGCTGGAAGCCGCTGGTCGATGCGGCGGGGCAGGAATTCCGGGGCGCCAAGGTGCTGGTGCCGACGGGCACGGTGGTGCAGAGCCCGTGCGGGACCAATTCGGTTGGG
Organism: Mycolicibacterium llatzerense; assembly: GCF_025331195.1. Lineage (NCBI taxonomy): Bacteria > Bacillati > Actinomycetota > Actinomycetes > Mycobacteriales > Mycobacteriaceae > Mycobacterium > Mycolicibacterium llatzerense. Next base: position 1,515,621 of record NZ_LXOV01000001.1, read on the forward strand.
CCGACGCACAACCCGGCCTTTTACTGCGGGTCGACCGAGACCATCTACATGCCGCTGGAGGGCCTGCCGGCGGCTCGGTACGGCAGTCAGGCGGTCATCTATCTGTCGATGCTCGCGCACGAGTACGGTCACCACGTCCAGGCGTTGGTAGGGGCGCTGGCCGAGGAGTATCGGCAGGCGAATGCAGCCGGCTTCGATTCGGCTGGCGGCCTGGAGTTGTCGCGCCGACTGGAGCTGCAGGCACAATGTTTTTCCGGCATGCTCATCGGCTCGATCGCGAACGTACGCGGCCGCACCGGTGGCCGCTTCGGCCAGCAGGACATCGACATCGCCTTCCAAGATGCGTTGCGCGGTGACTGGGAGCCCACGAGGTACGCGAGGGACCACGGCACCCCGCAGCACGGTCAGGGCTGGTGGGAAGTCGGCGACACGTCGAATCGGGTCAGTCAGTGCAACACCTGGAACGCGCCGTCGGGTGACGTGTCGTAGGCGGCGCGCCACGACGAATCGGCGACGAGCAGATCGAGCAGGTCGCTACCCGGTTCGGTACGTCGAGTACTGAATCAGACCCAGTACGGCACGCGGGCCCGGTACTGCCGCATCGCGATCGCGGCGACGATCCAGCCCAGGATGGTCAACGTGATCACCACGACCCAGTGCCGCAGTTCCTGAGGCTCACCCAACAACGGCGCGCGGACGATGTCCACGTAGTGCAGAAGGGGGTTCAGCTCAATGATTTTCGCCCACGTGCCCGCGCCCTGGAGGCGCAGCGTCTGGTCGTTCCAGATGATCGGGGTGATGTAGAACAGCAGCTGCACAAGGCTCGCCAGCAGCGGGCTGATATCTCGGTAGCGGGTCGCCAGGATGCCGAAACACAAGGCGACCCAGACACAGTTGGCGACGATCAGCGCCAACGCCGGGATCACCGACAGGTCGGCCCAGGACCACGGCTTCGGGAAGATGATCGCGATGATCACGAAGATGATGATGTTGTGCGCGAACAGCAGCACCTGGCGCCACACCAAGCGGTAGACATGCACCGACAATGGCGTCGGAAGTTGTTTGATGAGGCCCTCATTGGCGATGAACACATCGGCGCCTTCGAGGATCGACGCGTTGATCAGGTTCCAGATGATCAGGCCCAGCGTCACATAGGGCAGGTGCTCGGCCAGCGGGAGGTGGAACAGCTGGGAGTACAGGCCGCCCAGCGCCACGGCCATGGTGCCGGTGGCGATGGTGATCCAGATGGGACCGAGCACCGAGCGCCGGTAGCGCTGCTTGATGTCCTGCCAGCCCAGGTGCAGCCAGAGTTCGCGCTTGCCGAAGCCGCTCCCCAGGTCGCCCCAAGCGCGGCGCAGCGTTTTGGACTGCGCGGCCGCGTCGGTGAACGTCATCGCTGTCCTCCTGAAATGGGTCCGCCCGAACCGGGCCTGCTGAACTTCTCGTCTCGTCCCAAGCGGCGCAATCGCATCCAGTCGCGCAGCCCCGCCGGATCCCGCCGGGTGATCAGGAAGTACCAACCGAACCGCACCCACTCCTGGGGGACCAGCTTGCGCATACCCGGCTGGGACTGCAGATATCCGCGGTTGCGGTAGGTGAAATAGCGCTTGGTGGCGTCGTCGGGGTACTGCGTGTGCATGCGGCCGCCGAGGATCGGCTTGAACTCGTCGGAGCCCTGCGGGTGCAGGTACACCGCGTCCAGGCAGGTGCCGAACGGCAGGCCGGAGCGGACCAGCCGGCGGTGGACCTCGACCTCGTCGCCGCGGACGAACAGCCGGATATCTGGTACGCCAACGGCTTCCAGTGTCGCGGCCCGGAACAGTGCGCCATTGAACAGTGACGCGATGCCGGGGAGCAAGTCGACCCCGGCGTCCTTATCGACCTGCAACTCGGAGACGTACCGCCGCCACACCAGCCCGCGGCGCAACGGAAAGGCCAGCCGCGCAGGCTCGTTCAGGTCGCACACCATGGGCGACACCTCGGCCAGGTCGTGCTTCGCCGCGCAGTCCAACATTGTCGCGAGGACCGACGAATCGGCGGGACGCCCGTCGTCGTCGGCCAGCCACACCCACTCGGCGCCCAGCGCCAGCGCGTGCAGGATGCCCAGCGCGAAACCGCCTGCGCCGCCCAGGTTTCGGGCCGAACCGAGGTACGTGGTCGCGACCGGCTGGGATTCCACCAAGGTCCGCACCGCGGGGTCGTTGTCGTTGTCGACGACGATCACGTGATCGGGCAGCCGAGTCTGGGAGCACACCACGGCAAGGGATTTCGCCAACAACTCCGGTCGCCGGTGGGTCACGATGACCGCGCACAACATGTCGGTCACGTCTGACGCTCGCGCTCGTTCTCTTCGAGTACCTCGCGCACGTGCCGTGCCGCGTCGTCGCCCTCGTAGGCGCGGACGACGTCCTCGATGCCGCCCGTCATCCGGATGGTGCCGTGGTCGACCCACATCGCGGTCTGGCACAGCCGGGCCAGGAATTCGTTGGAATGGCTTGCGAACACCAGGATTCCGGACCGTTCCACCAGGGCCTGCAACCGGGTGCGGGCCTTCTTCAAGAACTCCGCGTCGACGGCGCCGATGCCCTCGTCGAGCAGCAGGATCTCGGGATCGATGCTGGTGACCACGCCCATCGCCAAGCGCACGCGCATACCCGTCGAGTAGGTGCGCAGCGGCATCGACAGGTAGTCGCCGAGTTCGGTGAACTCGGCGATCTCGTCGACCTTGGCTTCCATCTGCTTGCGGGTCTGGCCGAGGAACAGTCCGCGGATGATGATGTTCTCGAACCCGGAGATCTCGGGGTCCATGCCGACACCCAGGTCGAACACCGGGGCCACCCGGCCGCGCACCGTCGCCGAACCGCGTGTCGGTTCGTAGATGCCCGACAGCAGGCGCAGCAGCGTCGACTTGCCGGCGCCGTTGTGCCCGACCAGTCCCACCCGGTCGCCCATGTTGAGCGACATGGTGATGTCTCGAAGTGCTTCGATCACAACGACATTCGACTCATTGCGGTTGATCCCGCCACCGGCCTTGCCGAGGAACGCCTTCTTCAGCGATCGGGACTTCGCGTCGAAGATCGGGAATTCGACCCACGCGTTCTGTGTGGAGATATGCGGTTCGGACACGGTCTACAGGTACTGGCCGGTGCCGGACTGGAACGGGCCACGACCGCCGTCGGCCCCGGGCGGCAGTGCGCCCTGGCGCATCTGCTCGAGCTGTGCGCGGGCTGCCATCTGCTGGGCAAACAGGGCCGTCTGAATACCGTGGAACAGACCTTCTAGCCAGCCGACCAGCTGGGCCTGCGCGATGCGCAGCTCGGCGGCCGACGGCACCTTGTCCTCGGAGAACGGCAGCGACAGCCGCTCCAACTCTTCGGTCAGCTCGGGAGCCAAGCCGTCTTCGAGCTCCTGGATGCTCGACCGGTGGATGTCGCGCAAGCGGTTTCGGCTGGCCTCGTCCAGCGGCGCGGAGCGTACTTCCTCCAGCAGCTGCTTGATCATGGTGCCGATCCGCATCACCTTGGCCGGCTGCTCGACCAGGTCGGTCAGCGATTTGCCTTCGTCGCCCTGGTCGGGGTCCTGCTCAAGATCCCCGCCCAATGCCAGGTCCCCGCCGATGACCTCGATGTTGTCGTCGTCGTCTTCTGGTTTCAGCGTCATGCCTGCACTGTTCCTATCTGTTCGCCGGTGCGGCGGTGTCGCCGCGCCACTCGTAGATGCGGGACCGCCCATTGTCGTAGATCTTCGCCCACGACTTCGACTTATCCAGCGACACTAGTCCGTCGGGCATGACGAACCCTTTGACCACGGTTGAGCTGGTGATCACGTATCGGATGTTCAGGGCACGCACGGCCTGCGCGATCCGCGGATCGGTATCGGCGTCGTCGGCGTAGGCCCAGAAGATGAAGCGGTTGTAGCCCGGGCCCTGCTGCTGCGGATAGTCGTAGTGGGTCCACAGCGGGTGCAGGCCGGCGACCGCGTACATCCAGGACGTGCCGTCGGTGTTCGCGTTGCCGATCAGGGTGTCCTTGGCGCCGGGCAGCGTCGCCAGGTATGCGAAGGCCTCGAGGTTCTTGTCGTTGACCATGATCCGGTCGTACTTCTGGCCGATCAGGTAGCGGTGCCGCGGGAAGTAGTGCCAGGCCAGTCCGACGCTGGAGACGAGGAGCAGCGCCGCGGCGGTGACGGCCCAGAACCGTTCGGTGCGGGGTGCCCGTTTCTGCAGCCAGTCGACGACGAACTTGACGATGGCGAACAACGCGATCCCGGCGAATGGGGTGATCAGCAGGGTCACCACGGCAGACAGGCGGCGCGGGTCGCTGTAGTAGAGGTCGGCGTATGCCCCGATCAGCGCGCCGATCGGCCCGCCGAACGGCGCACCGGAATGCACGATCGCGATCATCAGCCCCACCCAGACCACCGCCGGCCACCAGACGCGTTTGAGCAGCAGGATCAGCCCGCCGATGGCGCCGAGCGCGATCAGCATGTTCTGAATCGGGTAGTCGTTGAGGTGCCGCGTGTGCTGCACGACGGCGTTGAACAGCACCCGAAGCCGGCTCTGATGGGTGACGAACGCATGCCCGACGATGATGTCCGCTTGCGCCAGCACCGCGATGAACTGGGGAATCAACAACAGCAGTGACGGCACCGCGACGGCCAGCAGGCTCACGAAGTCGGTGAGCCGGCCGCGCACCGGATGCCGGAGGGTGTCGCACAGCCACCACGCGCCGACGAAGGTGACGACGACGACGCCGCCGGTGATGTGGGTGGAGAACACCCCGATCAGGGCGATGACCGCCAGCGGAATCCGGTCCCGGTGCCGCAGGCACGACATGATCAGCACCGTCGTCGGCCCGGCCAGGCCGTAGGCCACCAGGTTGGGGACGGCGGCGACGTCGAACTCGACGTAGGGGAGAGCGGTGAACGACGCCGCCAGCGCAGCTGCCGCGGCGGCGGCCCCGGCGCTCCAACGCTGGCAGGCATAGGGCCGAACCATGGCCCAGGTCAGGCTCGCGGCGCTGACCGGGAACAGCCAGACCGAGGCCGCCAGTGAGGACACGGTGTAGGCCGTCGCGGGGGCGGCGCCGGTGAGTTGGCACAAAACCGCGGCGAGAGCGTGGAACGTCGACGGGTAGTACAGCAACGCGTGCGTCTCGACGTTACGAAGCTCACCCATGTGCATCGGCGAGGCCTGGCCGACGTCGAGAATCCAGCGGATGGTGTTGCCGTGCCAGACCGAGTCCCAGGTGCTCGGAATGGATTGCCAATGTGGCATCCCGACGATTGCTGAAATTGCGATCGCCGTCGCGCCGACAACGATGCCGGCAGCCACGAACAGTGCCGGTCCGCGGGTGATCGCGAGTGCTTCCGCCGCGGTGTCGCCGAAGCGACTCAGGGCACGACGAAGCCCAGCAACCACCGCCACCACGATGACGAACGCCAGCAACGCTGTCCAGCCGTTCCACGGAACGCCGACGGCACCGAGTGGGATGACGGCCAAAGCTACGATGCCGTAGGTCACTGCGGGGCCGACTGCGATGGCAACGGGCCAGGTTAGCTGTGCTGCACGTGCGGTGATTGCTCCAGGGATCACCATGATCAACAGGGCGACAAGGACGCCGGACGCCAAGCTCACTGCACTAGTATGGCTGTTCGGGTGGCCCGGCTTTCGCCGGCGTGTGCAGCGGGGCGCGCCCGCCGGAAAAATTTGGCTGGCAGGCCTGAATCGCTCGAAGGTTGGCATGGCATGGCATACGACGTCGCCCGGGTGCGCGGTCTGCACCCGTCACTGGGCGGCGGCTGGGTGCACTTCGATGCGCCGACCGGAATGCTGCTGCCGGACTCGGTAGCGACCACTGTTTCGACCGCTTTCCGCGGTTCCATGTCCTCGGCCGCCGGACCGCACCCGGCCGCGCAGCGCAGCGCCGCGGTCCTGACCGCCGCACGACAGGCGGTCGCCGATCTCGTCGGTGGCGACCCGCGCGGCGTGGTCTTCGGTGCCGACCGTGCCGTTCTGCTGAACTCGCTGGCCGAGGCGTCGGCGTCGCGGTCTGGCCTGGGCTACGAAGTGGTCGTCACGCGGCTGGACGACGAGGCCAACATCGCACCGTGGTTGCGGGCTGCGAATCGCTATGGCGCCAAGGTGAAGTGGGCCGAGGTCGACATCGAGACCGGCGAACTGCCCAGCTGGCAGTGGGAGACGCTCATCACCCGGCCGACCCGGTTGATCGCGATCACGTCGGCATCGTCGAAGCTCGGCACCGTCACCGATCTGCGGCCCGTGACCAAGATGGCGCGGGAGAACGGCGGCATGGTCGTGGTCGACCACTCCGTGGCCGCGCCCTACCGCCTGCTGGACATCAATGACGTCGACGCCGATGTGGTGGCGCTGAATGCCATTGCGTGGGGTGGCCCGCCGATCGGTGCGCTGGTGTTCCGCGACCCCGCGATGATCGATAGCTTGACTACCGTCTCGCTCGATCCGAATGCCACGGGAGCCGCGCGGCTGGAAGTCGGTGCGCACCAGTTCGGACTGCTCGGTGGGGTCGTCGCCAGCATCGAATACCTGGCCAAACTCGACGACGCCGCGACCGGCACCCGCCGCGAAAGGCTCGCGCGCTCAATGCAATCGGCCGAGGCCTACCTGAGCCGGGTGTTCGGGTACCTGCGCAACTCGCTGCGGTCGCTGCCGCTGGTGATGGTCCTCGGCGCGCCCGAGGCCGGCATTCCGGTGCTGAGCTTCGCGGTCCAGGGCGTGCCTGCCGACCGCGTGATCAGCCGGCTCGCCGACAACGGCGTACTGGCCGTGTCGGACAGCAACTCTCGGGTGCTGGAGGCCATCGGCGTCAACGACATCGGCGGCGCCGTGACGGTCGGTCTCGGGCACTACACGACGACCGCTGAAGTCGATCAGCTCGTCCGCGCGCTGGCGTCGCTGGGTTAGTTACTTGTAGTCCAGCGCATCGAGCAGCAATTGCGGTGGCTCGATCTTGCCGGAACCGTCGGTGGCGATGCAGACGTAGACGGTGCGTGCGGTGACGATGGGCTGTGTGGCATCGCCTGCGTGGATGAGGAACTCGACGGTGAACGAGGTACGGCCCCGGGTGGGGACCGTCACGTCGACGTGGATCTGGTCACCCCACTTCAGGGAACCCGACCAGTCCAGTTCAGTGTGGACGACCTGAGCGTCGACGCCCGCGTCGAAGACGTCGTGCCAGGAAGTCGTCTGGGCGACGAACGCGCCGAAGGCCTCGTCCATGTAGGCCAGGTACCACATGTTGAAGACCACGCCCTGCTGGTCGACCTCCAGATAGCGGACGGGCGCGGTGTAGGTGAACGTCACGGCGCCAACCTATCTGGCTCGTTGATCCTGATGCCAGGGCGTCGGACTCTCGGGTTTTTGCGCCGTAGCCGCAGGGTCAACACTGGCCTCGCGTTGAGGGGCTTTGTTACTCGCTCTTTGTGTGCGTCAGTTCAGTGTCAACGCAACACGCACCCTTGTGAGTTCACCGAACCCGCTTAGTGCCGCGAACCTGACTGGGTGGCGGAAAACCGGCCGCGAAATCACCCTGCCGTCAGGCTCGATGCGGCTAATCCCGAACCCGCAGTAGCACTTTGCCTGACACCGCCCCCGCCTGCAGCAGCTGATGGGCGGCCGCCGCCTGCTCGATGGGCAGCTCGGCGCCGATGATCGGGCGCACCCGACCGTCGGCGATCATGGGCCAAACATGCTGCACCACTTCGGAAATCACGGCGGCCTTGCCGGACAGCCCGTCGACGGGGCGGGAGCGCAGCGCGGTGGCGATGACGCCGGCCCGCTTGCCCAGGAGCTTGGCGATGTTCAGTTCGCCCTTGACCCCGCCTTGCATGCCGATGATCACCACGCGGCCGTCGGGGGCGAGCGCGTCGATGTTCCGGTCCAGGTACGAGGCACCCATGATGTCGAAGATGACGTCGGCGCCGCCCACTTCCATCATCCGTTCGACGAAGTCCTCGTCGCGGTAGTTGATCAGGATGTCGGCACCCAGTTCGCGGCAGAGCTCCAGTTTTTCGAGTGACGCGGTGACCGCGACGTGGGCGCCCAGCGCGTGCGCGACCTGGATGGCGTGCGTGCCGATGCCGCTGGCGCCGCCGTGCAGCAACACCAGCTGTCCGGCCCGCAGGTGGGTGGTCATGGCCAGGTTGGACCACACCGTGGCCGCGACCTCCGGCAGCCCGGCCGCATGATGCAGGCTCACCCCAGCGGGGATCGGCATGACCTGGGCCGCGGGCACGGCCACCTTCTCGGCGTAGCCGCCGCCGGCCAGCAGCGCGCACACCTGGTCGCCGACCACCCAGTTGTCGACGCCGGCGCCGACCTCGGAGACGACGCCCGAAACCTCCAGTCCCAGGATGTCGCTGGCCCCCGGCGGCGGCGGATAGAGGCCGGCGGCTTGCAGCAGATCAGCCCGGTTCACGCCGGCGGCCGTGACGTCGATGACGACCTCGCCGACCGCGGCCGTCACGTCCGGTACCTCGGACCATGCCAGTTGACCTGGGGATTCGACGACGATGGCGCGCATGGTCGCAACGCTACACACGGACCCGACAGGCTCGCGCGGGGCTGGACCCCTTAGGCTGTTCGGCGGTGGCGTGGCAGAGCGGCCTAATGCACTCGCCTTGAAAGCGAGAGTTGGTTAAACCCAACCGGGGGTTCAAATCCCTCCGCCACCGCCAAGTCTCACGAGGTTTTCGGCGCCAGGCTGGGCGGCATCTTGCCGTCCGGGGTCAGCTTCCCGCCGCCGCCCGCTTCGCCGTCTCGAGCAAGTGACCCGCCGCGCGGTTCATCTTCTTGCACTCCGCGGTGGTGATCGGCTCGTGCGTGTATGCAGTCTTGTTCTTGAAGTTCAGCAAGGTGGCGAGGTGCCTCTCTGACCCGTTGTCCGCTTTCTTTAGTAGCGCGCGGGCATCGCTGTGGTTACTGGTGTTCGAGTGCACGCCGAGTCGCGCGCAGCAGATCACGTCGGCAGCAGCGATGCCGGCGTCGACATACAGATCACCAGCCGCGCTGGGCATCTCGTCTTCCAGGTGTTCAGCGGCGTCGAAGAACTCGTTCGCCTTGGCCAGTCGCCCCGAGGTGACGGTGGCGTTGCACGGGCGTTGATCCGACATCAGGACTTCGCCGCCGGGGCAGCCTTGCCGATCGGGCGCAGCTGCTTGTTGAACCAGGCCCGCGTCCCGGCGACGGTCAGCCCCTGCTCGGACACGTCCTCGAGCAGCGGCTCGGAAGCCGCAGCCGCGGCGCGGAGCTCATCCTCGGTGTACTCGACGATGCGGCCGTCGTTCCCGGTCCACGCGGTGACCTGTCGGGCGAGTTCGGCCACCTGCTGCTCCCACACGTCGTCGCCGTCGTGGTCGGACGCGGCGGCGCGTACAAGGAGCAGGTCGATGTCGCTGTCGAGAGTCATCCGGCCGGTCGCCGCTGACCCGAACAGCGCGGCGTACTTTAGCTCCGCGCCCCATCTGCCCAGGTGCTCTTCGAGGCGATTCAAGAACGTCGAGGTCAGCTGTGACAGCGCCATAATCGGTTCGGCTGCAAGGTGTTCGGTGTTGAGCCGGTAGGTGTTGGTTCGGCCCACTTGATCGTGCAGCACCACACCTTGGGCCGTTAGGCGAGTGAGCACCTTGCGGATACCTTCGCCTGATGCGGTGGTCAGGATGCGCTGGATTTGGCTGATCGTGAACGTCACATCCGCGCTTGCGAGGACATTGAGCACGTCGCCGTCCAGCGTTGGGGTCACCGCCGCGAACGGCTTGTTCAACTGCATCGCCGGCGCCTCTCTCTCTCCAACTAAAGTTAGAGTATCACAACTATAGTTGGAATATTCAGCTCCGCCTGCTCGGCACGACGCGTAGCCTGAGCAGCTACGAGGGGGAGGTATGGCAGTGGATTACATGTTGGGTCAGCTGGTCTTCTTGGCGGTCGTCGCGGCGATCATCGGCGGCGTGATCTGGGCGGTGGTGGTAATGCGGAAACCGCGCCCGCCGATTGAAGACCACAACGACGAAGGCGACGAGTGGTGACGGCGGCGCGGTGAGTGGGCGCCTGCGATGAACGGGCTCACCCACGTCCTCACCTATGACGGCGGAGTTCAGACTGCGGAAATCTCCGCGTGCCAAGATATCTCGACGTTCCTGAACCCATTGCGCCACTTCAACGGTGACGACCAGTGGGGGCTCGGCCTGGCACCGCTGCCGCCGGATAAGCGCTACAGCGACATGCTCCGGGCTGGTCAGCTGTCGACCGAGTACATCCAGGCTGGCGGCCTTCCCGACGCGATGACCGTGGAGATCCGCAAGCCGGGAGGTGAGCAGTGGGGCGCTGCGTGGATGCGGTACACCGTCGGGCATCCGCAGACCGCACCAGAGCTCAGCGATGTTCCGATCCGTGTCGCGAACGGTGTCAAGATGATCAGCCGATCGCAGGTGTTCGACGCTGATGAGACCGCGCGGTTGTTCTTCGCCTTCTATAAGACCGGAGACATTCCCGCGGGCTACGTGCTGAAGCCGATCGAGGGATGCAGGGCGGATGGCAGTGTCCTGGACCCGAACAACTGAACGCGGAAGGAGACTCGATGTTCTGTGCAATACCCGGGCAGCTGCCCGCCGCTGACACCCGCGAACTCTTCGGGGTCGTCCTGCCGCCTGGCCGCATCGTGAACTCGGAACAGGGGGCCGGAGCGCCTGTCGCCTGGGTCAGTTCCGCGGCGCTGCCCGAAGATCGCCTGACCGAACTCGTCCGTGCCCTCGCCGCGGTCTTCCCGCAGACCGGCCTGTGGCCTCTGCAAGCTCTGGGCCTCGACCGGCCGTGGGCCGATGGCGAGATGGATGGCCCCGACGAAGTGATCCCCGACGCGCTGACCGTACTGACCCGCGACGCGGACGAGGATGACGAGGGAGGGGCGGTGCCGGCCGTGGCCGAGTTGTCTCCCGCGCAGCCCGGACCGGACCTGCGACCCGACCAGCTGGAGGTGGAGGCGGGCGGGCTACTGCTGGTGCCGGTGTCCCGTCCCGCGGACGTGCCCGCAGCTCTGGGCTGGTGGGGTGGAACGAACTATTGCATGTCCGGCGCAGACTTCTCCGCGGTGCTGAGGTCATGGGAGGACCGATTCGGCGCGGTCCTGGTGAGCATCGGATTCGACACGATGACGGTGCAGGTGGGGCGCCGCCCACAGACGGAGGAGCAGTTCGATGCGCTGCTCCGCGAGCACTACGCGTTCTGCCCCGACAACATCGACCAGGGCTTGTCCTCGGATGCGTTCCGCCTCGGCCTGGCCGGCTGGCCCTACTGGAACTTCTGGTGGGACTGAGTTAGGCGTTGTACCAGTCCAGCCCAAGTGTGGACGGGCGCGGCTGAGGCGCCGGGGAGCGCCACCAGGCCACGGCCTGTGGAACCATTCGTCCATGAGCACGACGGGCGCTGAACAGGACGCACCTCGCCCGCGCCATCGGGCGAAGTACGTTGTGGCCGTGGCTGCCGCGACAGCTGTCGCGATCATCGCGGTGATCGCGGTAACCATCGACGCGCCGGGTCGGATCAGCCGCGCGTTGAGCGGCGCCGCGCACGAGGTCCTGTTCGCCTCGCAGAGGCTGGACGTGGAACTGGATGTGGTGCGTGCCCGGCTCGGCGACCGCCCGATGCGGCGAGTGGATGTGACCTCCAACCTGATCTCGGTTGAGGCCGTCGCTGCCGATGGTCAACTCCACCTCTACTGGGTGCGCGACGGCGAGGTGGACGACATGGACTCGATCACTGACCTGCACGCCGGCGAGACGGCATTCACAGCGGCGGATCTATCGGGGCCGCGGATGCGCGCGGCGGTGTCCGATGTCCGCAGTCTCGGGAAGCCTGGCGAGATCCAACTGGTCTCCTACATTTTCCGCCCGAAACAGCCGTTGTCGGTTGCCGTGTGGATCCGGCACGACCCCGTCAGCAAGGTGCTGCACTTCGACCCGCGGGGCGGGTCCACCGTGGTGCGCGAAGAGTCGATCGACACCGACGAGCACACCTCATCGTTCGGCGGCTGTTGGTGTTGAGACCGCGGCTGGCGTTCGAAGCCGTCAGGCCCCGATGATCAGCTGGGTGTGCACCGGGGTCGTCCCGGTCGTCAGATCCAGCACCGGGCAGTGCGCGTCCACCGCGTCTTGCAGTTCGCGATACCGCTCGTCGGTCTCCGGGCCGGTGACATTGACGGTGACGCGGATCTGCTGAAAGCCGGGGCGCACGCTCTCGTCCAGTCCGAAGAAACCGCGCACATCGAGATCACCTTCGGCGCTGGCGCGCAGGGATTCCACCTGAATGCCGAGCCGCTCAGCCCAGAACCGGTAGGTCACCACCTGGCAGGACAGCAGTGACGCGAGGTAGTACTCGACGGGGTTGGGTGCCGTGTGCTGCCCGCCGAGGGCGGGTGGCTCGTCGACGTGCACCTGGTACTTGCCGAGCGTGATCTCACTACCGACGGTGCCTTCGGGCTGAGCGGAAGCCTTGAACACCACGGCGGCTGCGGCGGGATTGTCGGCAACCGCAGCCCGAGTGGCGTCGGTGATCGCGTTGAGGGAAGTCACAGGAGCAGTCACGCAGGCCACGTTATTTGCGTCGACGTCGGGGTTCGACCGTTGTGCCCACGATGAATTCAACTTCCGGATTACGCTTGGCCAACAACGATTGGACGGGAAGATGCCCAGTAGTGCGGTTTCGGCCATGAGCAAGTTGATGTTTCGCGGCATGGACATGCTGCGCCACCGCGAGGCCTTCGATATCGGGGAGCCGACCGCTACGGATTTCGCGGGCTTCGACCGGGCGCGACAGATCGTCCTGGTCACGTTCAAGCGGTCCGGCGAGGCCATGCCGAGCCCGATCAATCATGGTGTCGCCGACGGGAAGCTGTACGTCCGCACCGACGCGTCGACGGGCAAGGTGAAGCGGATTCGCAACAACCCGCGGGTTGTCGTGGTGCCGTGCAACCTTCGGGGCAAGCCGACGGGACCGCCGGTTGCCGGCATCGCCCGCATCCTGCCTGAGGCCGAGCACGCTCATGCCGACGCCGCGATCGCCGCGAACTGGTCGCCGGCCATGAAGCTGTTCGAGCGGACCCTCGAGAAGAGCAGTTCCGCCTTCGATATCCCGATGGGCTACATCGAGATCACGCCGTGCGGGTCCTGAGATTCATCTGGAGTGGCGTACTGGCCTTCGACCGCGTCGGCAAACGCATCCCGCAGCTCGTCCAAATCTGGCTGGGAGAACTGTTTTTCGTCGTCCCGCTGATGTTCTTCATCGCCAAGATCATCGACATCCGCGGGGCTTTCGGGGTGCCGGGAACCGGCGAGCGGCTGCCCGGCGTGTTCTGGGGTGCGCTGGCCGTCTCGCTGGTGTCCGGCTTCTTCTTTGTGCGCGGACTGGTGCGGCCGAAGGTGCGCGACGGATCGTGGACACCGATCTCGACCGCGGACATCGGTGACTTCACCGTCGGCGTCGGCGTCAAGAGTTGGACCGTCGAGTACAAGTACCTGACCAGTCACCCGTCGTATGCGCTGTTGCTGCTCCTGACGGCGCCGATCCCCGCCGTCCTGGTGCTGTCGACCATCGACCACGGCGGCAGCACGTTCTATTTCCGGGTGGCCGGCATCGTCGGGTTGTGCATTCTGGCCGCGATGGCCCTGGCGCGGGTATTGGCTTGGTACGTCTTCCGATTCGGCCGCGGCCAATTGGAGAAGCAGGGCTTCCGGGCCGCCTGGGAGATCGCCTGGAAGCCGGTGCTGATGCTGATGGTGATGATCTACGCGATCATCGGCATCCCGTTCGGCTGGATGTGGTTCCAGGAGCAGCGGACCATCGCCGCGTTGCCGGTGGTCTCCGTGCAAGACGGCGTCGACCATGTCGGCCAGTATCGTCGCATCGACGGCGAACTTGCTTCCGAGGCCGTGTACTGGGCACCGCGGGGAACCGGACGCGGGGGCGACAATTACGCGGGTTCCGGTGTGCTGGTGAAGCTTTCGTCGGGTGGCGACGCACTGCTACTGGCCGAGTCGTTGTCGGTGCCCGACTTCATCGCCGTGCTGCGGGAAGTCAAGAACGGCAAGCTCAAGGCCCAGGGCAAGGTCATCGATACCATCACCGACACCCAGGTGGAGTACTACGGATTCCAGGTCGACGCGTTTCCCGAGCCGTCACCGGAAGGCCGGGTGATGGTCTTGCTGAGCTATCCGTAACGAACAATATTGGTATTACCACTAGACCTCTTACCTTTGACGAGTTAGTGTCGTCGGCATGGAGTTGACGTCGATCAAGCGGCGCTCGGCGGCCGACGAGGTGCATGACCAGCTGCTCAAGCAGCTCGTCGCGGGCGCCCAGCCGCCGGGTTCACGCCTGCCGAGTGAGCGCAAGCTGGCCGAAGTGCTGGGCGTATCGCGGCCCGTGGTGCGTGAGGCGATTCAGCGTCTGGTCACGTCCGGTCATCTCGACGTGCGGCAGGGCGACGGCGCCGTCGTCAACGACATCACGCGCACGGGTGGACTCGATCTGCTGCCGCATCTGCTGGTCGACGCACCCGACGGGGCGATGGTGAACCCGTCGGTGGTGCGCAGCGTGCTGGAGGTGCGCGAGTACCTCGGACCGTGGATCGCGGAACGCGCGGCGGCGCGGTCCGCGGGCAAGCTCGCCGAACCGCTGGCACGCGCGCTCGCCGACATCGAGCGCGCGCAGAGCGGACCAACCCAGCAATTGGCCGCGCTCGATTTCTGGGATTGCCTTGTCACCGGCGCGGATTCGATCGCGATGACGCTGATCTTCAACGGCATGCGCCGGGTGTACGAACCGATGCTCGCGGCGGTCGCCGACGCCGTCGCGGCCGCTGAACCCGCGTCCGCGTATCGCAAGCTCGCGGATGCGGTGACGTCGGGCGCCGCACTGAAAGCCCGCCGAGCCGCATCGACAGTGCTCGGTGGCGCCACCACGGTGCTCACCGAATTTCTCGACCAGATGGAGGCGCAGTGACGACCACCGGCACGCGAGGAGTGACGCTCGGCCAGGCAGGCCGCGAGTTTTGGCGCCATCCGACGCCATGGATGATCCTGGCGCTGGTGGCCGGAGCAGTGGGTGCGCGGACCGTCGTCGGCGGGCTGGCACTACGCGACCTATGGGCGCCGCTGGTGCTGGCGCTGCTATATCCGTTCGTGGAGTGGGTGATTCACGTCTTCATCCTGCATTGGCGACCGCGCGAACTCGGCCGGATCACCGTGGACACCCTGGTGGCCCGCGACCATCGACGCCACCACGCGAATCCTCGCGACATCGACTTGGTGTTCATCCCGACGCCGACGCTGCGATGGCTGATCGCGGCAATCGTGGCGCTGCCTCTCGGCATCGGCGCCATCGCGGGTGCGCCGATATCGGCCACGCTGTCATTCATCGTGGTCGAGTCGCTGATCCTGATGGGCTATGAGTGGACGCACTACCTGGTCCACACCGACTACAAGCCGCGCCACCGGTTCTACAAGGCGGTATGGCGCAATCACCGGTTGCACCATTTCAAGAACGAGCACTACTGGTTCTCGGTCACCACCTCAGGCACTTCCGACCGGGTGCTCGGCACCTACCCAGACCCGGCAACCGTCGAGACCAGCCCGACGGCGAAGAACCTGCACGGGTCCCTGAACTAGCCGCCCTTACACGAGATGTCCACCCACACCGTGGTCATCTTCGTGCGGTCGATGATGGCGCCGGACGAATCGACGTTGTCGTTGCGCAGCCCCTCGATACCGGTGACCTTGCACCCGGACAGTGGATAGACGACAGCGCCGTTGATGAGGACGTTAAACCCTTGCGCCTGAAGCGCATTGATCGTGTCCTGCGCGTTGCCGAAGCCTCCGGGGCCGCCTACCGCGCCGGCGGTTGCCGCTGGGCCCAGCACCGCGCCGACGACGACGCCCGCCGTGACGATGCCCAGCGCAAAGCTGAATCTGGACATGCGAATACTCCGATCGCGCGAACGCGCGCCTGTGCTGCAACGGATTTCGGCTGCAGTGCTGCCACTTGGAGATAGGCAGCCGGGTTACAGGTGGAGGTCGCCAGTGTGAGAGCTATGCACGCAGATTCGCTGATTCGCGTGCACAGCACTCACATTCGCTGCGTTTCAGCGCAACGTCAGCCAGGCCAAACTGCCCAGGCCGGCCACCGCGCAGTAGATCGCGAACGGCGTCAGTGTGCGGGTTTCGAAGTACTTCACCAGGAACCGCACCGACAGATAGGCCGCGACGAACGCCGCCGCACTGCCGGCCAGCACCTGGCCGCCGATACCGTCGCCGGCCGGGCCGAACAGCTCCGGAATCTTGAGGGCCCCCGCGGCCAGGATCACCGGGGTCGCCAACAAGAACGAGAACCGCGCGGCGTCTTCGTGGGACAGCCCGCGCAGCACGCCGGCGACCATGGTCGCGCCCGATCGGCTGATGCCGGGCAGCAGGGCCAGAATCTGGGCCGCGCCGATACCGATGCCTTCCGCGATGGGCAGCCGGGCCAGTCGTTCGTCGGACGCGGACAGCCCCTCCGAGTGCGTGGCGGCGGGTACCGCCGACGCTGTGCGATGCCGAAGTCGTTCGCCCACAAAGAGAACGACGCCGTTGATCGCCAGGAAGGCCGCTGCCGGGATCGGCTTACCCAATGACGTGCGCAGCGCATGGTCCAGCGCCAGTCCGGCGATGCCGACCGGGATGGTGGCCAGGATCAGTAGCCACGCCAGCCGCTCGGCGGAGGTGGTGATCTTCCGGTTCTTGATCGACGTCACCAATCCGCGGGCGACCGCGACCCAGTCCCGCCAGAAGAACACCAGCAGCGCCACGGCCGTTGCGACGTGCACGGCCACCAGGAACGCCAGGTACGGCGACTTCTCGGCCGTCATGCTCAGATCCTGGGCCCACTGACCGCCGACCAGGGCCGGCACCAGGATCGAGTGACCCAGGCTCGACACCGGGAACAGCTCGGTGACCCCCTGGAACGCGCCGACCACGATCGCTTCGATGTAGTTGAGGCTCAAGGTGATTGGTCCTTACTCGCCTTTGAATTCCGGTGCGCGCTTCTCGAACATCGCGGTGATGCCCTCGGTCAGGTCCTTCGACGCGATGAACGCCGAGTTCCACGCCGCGACGTACCGCAGGCTGGCCGAAACCCGGTCTGTGCGTTGCTCGTCCAGCACGTCCTTGACGCCGCGGACGGTCAGCGGCGGGTTGGCGGCGATCTCGCGGGCGGTTTCGTGCGCGGCGGCCAGCGCGGCGTCGGCGTCGGCGAAGACATCGTTCACCAGGCCGATCTTCTCGGCACGTGCCGCGTCAATGTCCTTGCCCGTCAACGCCAATTCGCGCAGATGACCGTCGTTCAGGATCAGCGGCAACCGGGCCAGCGAGCCCACATCGGCGACGATGGCCAGCTTGACCTCACGCACCGAGAACTTGGCGTCGGCGCTGGCGTAGCGGATGTCGACCGCGGAGATCAGGTCGACACCGCCGCCGATGCACCAGCCCTGGACCGAGGCGATGGTGGGGGTGCGGCAGTCGGCGACCGCGGTGATGGCGTCCTGCATGCCGCGCACCATGATGTGGAAGTCGGCGCGTTCCTTGGCCAGGCCGCCGCCCAGCATCGGCGCGAGCATGCCGCCCATGGCGGGCAGGTCCAGCCCGTAGCTGAAGTTGCGGCCCGAGCCGGTGAGCACGATGGCGCGCACCTCGGGATCGGCGTCCAGGGCGGCGAAGGCCACCGGCAGCTCGGCCCAGAACGCCGGGCCCATGGCATTGCCCTTGCCGGGGCCGAGCAATGTCACCTGTGCGACGTGGTCCCTGGTCTCAATGGAGAGCGATTCAAAGGTTCCCGAGGTTTCACCCATGATCCGCAGGCTAGCCGGTCAACCTGGGCGTAGCGTCCCGTGCATGACGATTCCGTCCGATGTGATCGAGGCCGGCGAGGCCAGTCTGGATGTTCTCGAGCGGGTGCTGGCCGGTCTGGGGCCGGACGACGCGGCCCGGCAGACGCCCTGCACGCAGTTTGATGTGGCAGCGCTCACGGATCACCTGATGAACTCGATCACGGTCATCGGCGGCATCGCCGGTGCCCAGCTACCGGATCGCGATGACGCAGCGCCGATCGTCGATCAGGTGACTGCCGCGGCGCGGCCCGCATTGGCGGCCTGGCGTACCCGCGGCCTGGATGGCACGGTGCCGGCAGGGCCGGGCGAGATGCCGGCCGCGCAGATCGCGGGCATCCTGTCGCTGGAATTCCTCGTCCATGCCTGGGACTACGCCACCGCCGTCGGTCGCCAGGTGGATGCCCCGGACGATCTGGCCGAGTACGTCCTCGGCATGACCAAGGCCGCGGTCAGCCCCGCGGCGCGGGCCGCCGTCGGGTTCGACGATCCCGTCGAGGTCCCGGCGGACGCGAGTGCGCTGGATCAGCTGATCGGCTTCACCGGCCGCCGCGCCAACTGACGGCGAAGTCCAGGAACAGGTTGTTCTCGCGCGGCACCGTCACGGTGACGCGCACGCCCTCCTGGCCGTAGGGCCGCACCAGAAGTTTGTTGTCGGCGGCCGCGTCGACGAAGTCGACGGTGTCGTCGGGGCTCAGTGGCAGCCAGACGAAGTTGGCCTGCGAGTCGGGCAGCTCGAAGCCGGCGTCGCGCAGTGCGGCGCCGACCCGGGCCCGTTCGGCCACCACGGCGTCGGTGCGGGCCAGCAGTTCGTCGGCCGCGTCCAGGCAGGCGATGGCCGCGGCCTGGCTGACGCTGGTCGCCGTGAACGGCACGTACACCTTGCCCAGGGCGGTGACGATGTCCTCGTGCGCGACGGCGTAGCCGATCCGCAGTCCGGCCAGCCCATACGCCTTCGAGAAGGTGCGGAGCACGACGACGTTTGGGTGCTTGCGCACCAGCGCCAGGCTGTCCGGCAGCAGGCCGTCGCGGATGTACTCGACGTAGGCCTCGTCCAGGACCACCAGGATGTGCGGCGGGACCTTGGCGACGAACTCGGCCAGCTTGGCCGGGTCGACGACCGTGGAGGTGGGGTTGTTGGGATTGCAGACGAAGATCAGCCGGGTGCGGTCGGTGATCGCGGCCAGCATGGCGTCGAGGTCGTGCTTGTGGTCCGTGAGCGGGACCGGGACGGGCGTCGCGCCGGCGGTGCGGACCTGCAGCGGGTAGATCTCGAAGCTGCGCCACGCGAACAGCACCTCGTCGCCGGCAGCGGCGGTGATCTGGATGAGCTGCTGGCACAGGCTCACCGACCCGCAGCCCACCGAGATCTGGTTCGGCGCGAACCCGACGTAGGCGGCCAGTCGCTCGCGCAGCGCCGCGTAGCCGTTGTCGGGGTAGCGGTTGATGTTGTCCATCGCCGCGACGATGGCTTCGCGGACGCTGGGCAGCGGGCCGTCGACGGTCTCATTGCTGGCGATCTTGATGGCGCCGGGCACGGTGCGGCCGGGGGTGTAGGCAGGCAGAGCGTCCATCTCGGGGCGCAGGCGGGCGGTCACCCGGGACAGTCTAGGTGGACGACAAATGGCCTTCTGGCGTCGCGCTTTGCCTTTGGCGGTGTTGACTGTGTACCGTATGCCCTCGGCGGTTCCGGGGTGC
Source organism: Mycolicibacterium llatzerense (assembly GCF_025331195.1). Lineage (NCBI taxonomy): Bacteria > Bacillati > Actinomycetota > Actinomycetes > Mycobacteriales > Mycobacteriaceae > Mycobacterium > Mycolicibacterium llatzerense. Next base: position 1,535,264 of record NZ_LXOV01000001.1, read on the forward strand.
AAGAGCCCGGTAACCTCGGAGCGTTCAGGAGGCGTGCCAGAGCGGCCGAATGGGACTCACTGCTAATGAGTTGTCCCCCTTACAGGGGACCGGAGGTTCAAATCCTCTCGCCTCCGCCACATAACTGAATAGTTGTAACCATGCGCCCGTAGCTCAATGGATAGAGCACCTGACTACGGATCAGGAGGTTAGGGGTTCGAGTCCCTTCGGGCGCACAACACACAACAGGCCAGAAGCTGAAGCTTCTGGCCTGTTGTCGTTTTCGGACACAATCCTCAGCGCGAGGCCTGCAGCACCGGAATCAGATAGCGGCGGGCGAATTCGCGGGTGTTCTCGTCATTGTCGGTAGGCAGGAATTCCGATGGTGCGATCAGCAATGTCGCGGTGACGCGCAGCGCGAAGTCGAGCGCGCGTTCGGCAGCGGCCGCCGGATAGTCGTTGTCGGCCAGGAACATCGCGAGCACGCTGATCATGCTGCGGTAACCCGGCGTATCGAGGGTGAACAGGCGCCGGGTGAACGCTTCGTTCTCGAAGTCTTTGAGCGCCTGCACCAATGGGTGCTCACGGCATTCCCGCATGCCCATGACGAAGATCTCGACCATCTTGTCTTCGGTGGTCTGCTGGGTCGCTATGGCGGCAGCGCCGCGGGTGAAGAAGTCGATCACTTCCCGCTGCACGACGGACGCCACGATCTGGTCTTTGTCGCCGCATTGACGGTAGAGCGTCGGCCGGGAAACCCCGGCCCGGGTGGCGATGGTGGCGACCGAAGTGCGCGCGATGCCGTGGTTGATGAACTCCGTGCGCGCTGCGTCGAGCATGCGGTCACGGCCGTCGTTGGCATCTCCATGGCCGCCGGCCAATACCGCGGCCGCGAGTGACGGCAGGTCGACCATGCCCCAGATGTTAGAGCATTATTGATCCTTGAATCAGAGAATGATCTTTGATTCACTGATTCACATGGTTGCACCAGGAGCGATAGACAGGTCCGTTGAATCGGGGAACCCGCCACGGCCACCGGACCCACCGGCGTTGCCCAAGCGGGACGCGATCAGGCTCGCCGTGTCGTGCGCGGGTGATCCGATGCGCCTGCCCTACACGCTGTTGCCCAAGATCGCCGCCAAGTACGGGGACGTGGTGCGGCTGAACAACTCACGCCGGCCCGAGTTCACGGTGACGCTGATCAATCACCCGGACCACATCGATCACGTCTTCACGCGGCACCATGACCGCTACGTCAAGCACGAGGCCGCGAACGAGTTGGTATCGGGAGAGCCGGCAGCCCTGCCGCTGCTCGAAGGTGCGGAGTGGAAGCGGGTCCGCACCACCTTCAATCCGTTCTTCGGGGAGAAGGCGCTGGCTGCCGCGACCCCGCTGATGATGGAAGGGATCACCGACCGGATTGACGCGTGGTCCGAATTCGCCGCGTCGGCACGGGAAGTCAACCTTGAACATGAGCTCGGTGCCGTCGTCATGGATGGCCTCATGCGCTCGATGTTCAAGATCGAGCTCACCCCGACGGAAATCGACATCGCGGTCGACGGCGCACGCGAGTATGGCGTCTACGTGATCAGCCGCGTCGGCTTCCACTATCTGCCGAACTGGGTGCCGAACCCATTGCAGCGCAACGGTGAAGCGGCGAAGGACGAACTGTTCGGCATGCTTGACCGCTTCGTTGATGAACGACGAGGCTGCCCGATGTCGGGTGCGCCCGACTTGGTCGACACCTTGATCGGCATGGAGTTCGAGGGATGCCCAGAGCAACAAGACAGGCGCCGACGGTCAGAAGCCGCGGGCCTGGTGTTCGCCGGATTCGAAACCACCGCAGCTGCACTGGCATGGACCATCGCGCTGTTGTGCCGCAACCCCAGCGCGTTGGGCGAGGCGTATGCCGAGGTTGACGCGCTGGGCGGAAAACCGTTGGTATACGACGATTTGCAGCACCTCACGTATCTACGTGCCTGTTTCGACGAAGCGCAGCGGTTCCAGGCCGCGCCGGCGAATATCCGCACGGCGGTGGTGGACGACGAGATCGGCGGGTACCACATACCCAAGGGGTCGCAGGTACTGATCACGCCTTATGCGCTGCACCGTGATCCGCGTTTCTGGACCAGGCCGGACGACTTCTGGCCGGACCGTTTCCGCACCGAGAAGATCAACAGGAATGCCTTCTTGCCGTTCAGTATTGGGCCACGCAAGTGCATGGGCACGCGGATGGCCTACATCGAAGGCACGTTGGTGCTCGGAACCATCCTGCAGCGCTTCACCTTCCAGGTGCGTGACGGCTGGACGCCGCGCCATCTGGTGCGGGTCTCGACCGGCCTCGCCGGCGGCCTGCCCGTGCGCCTCGCTGCGCGCTGAATTCGTAGACACTCAAAACCCTTGAAAGGCAGCATCTTCATGACCAAGATCAGTGAACTCGGACCGTCACCGGAGCACGCCAAGTACCAGGCCCTGATGCCCAAATTCTGGGAACGCGTCGGGCAACAGGAGAAGCTTGCCATCGAGCGTGGGCTGCCCGCCGAGGGGATGTTCGACTTCGCGCAGGTCTGGTTCTCTGCGTGGGCCGAACAGGACATCAAGAAGATCGACTACTGCCTTGCCGACGAGTGCAGCTACATCGACAGCTCGACATTCCAGGTGAACAAGGAAGGCCGGCAGTTCACAATCGACAACTGCCAGGCCAGTTTTGACATCTTCCCGGACTTCGCGTTCTACCCGCAGGACGGCACCATCCGATCGCTGCCGTACGCCGACTACTTCGAAGGGCAGTGGCGCATCACGATCCCGTGGCGTGGAGTCGGCCGGATGACGGGCGAAACCGTCGTGCCCGGTCTGGACGTGACGCTGCGCGGCACGGGCCGCTGCCTCAATTTCATCGGCATCGACCGCTATACGCTGACCGACGACTTCAAGATCAGCCACATCGATACCGACTGGGACATGCTTTATGGCGCAGCGCAACTCGCTGGGATCGGCTCTTTGGTGCACAACGAGCGCCTGCAGAAAATCGGCATCCGGACGGCTTCGGCAATGTCTCCGATCGTCCGAGCGCTCACTCGGCTGACAACCCGATGACCTCGGCGCTGGACCAGAATTCGCTGCTGTGGCGATGGGCCGGCGACATGCGCATCGCATTCGAAGGCGGTGCGGCCGGGCTGCTGCAGACGATGCATCCGGCAATCGGCTACGCGCTGATCGAGCATTCCAACTTCTTCGATGACCCGGTGGACCGGGTATTCCGTTCCCTGCCAGGAATTCTCGGCACCGTCTATCGTGCCGACGGTGCCGCCACGGGGATCGGTGTCCGCGACTACCACCGCGACATCAAAGGCGAGATGCCCGACGGGCAGCCGTATCACGCGCTGAATCCGAAAACCTACTGGTGGGCGCACGCCACCTTCCAGCGGATGGTCGACCGAGTGGCGACCTATTGGGACACCTACCCGTTGACCGACAGCGAGCTGCAGCAGCTCTACGACGAGGGCTGCCTCTGGTATCACCGATACGGCGTCAGTGACGCACCACTGCCCGCCGACCGCCAGGCGTTCGAGGCAGAGTTCGAGCGCTACTGCACCCAAGTGCTGGAACCGAATCCAGCATCGGACTACCTGATTGCCTTCATCAAGCGTCAAGCCATCCCCGATATGAGCGCCTCGCCGTTCTTCCCTACGCTGCCCGGCTTGAACGGGGTCACGGACCGCCTGCTGCCGATGCGCTCGACCCGAACGGTGCTCGCGCCGCCGATGCGACTGACCATCTTTGGTGGCCTGCCCGAGGTTGTGCGAGAACGATTCGAGATTCGATGGACCCGCACCGATGAGCGGGCGTACCGTGCCATCCGGGCAACCATCCGACAGGGCTGGCCGCTGGTGCCCAGGCCGTGGCGTTGGCACGAAGAAGCGCGGATGGGTTGGTCGCGGGTCGAACGAGGTAGGTAGGAGCATGAATGCCGACAGTTGAACATTCCGCCGAGTTTTCGGTACCCGCCGATGTGTGCTTTGCATACATCGACAGCGCCGACAACGTTCCCAAGTTCGTGTTCGGCGCCAAGGCATTTGACTATCTGGTGCCCACCGCGCCGCGGCTCGGCGCCAAGTTTCTGTTGCGCATGCAACTCGGTCCGATCAAGTTCGCCCTCAACGGTCACGTATCCGAGTACGTAGACGGTCAGATCATCGCCCTGTCACTCGACGACGGCCTCATCACCGGCACCGTGGTGTGGGGTGTGACGCCGGTCGACGCCGAACGGTGTTCGACGTCCGCGGAGATCCGCTACCAGGTCGGCGGCGGCCTGGCCGGCCGTGCGCTATCCAAGGTCATCGATTCCATCCTCGAGCCCGGTATCAAGTACACCGAGTCGAAACTGCGAGAACAGGTCACCGCGCACTATCGAGCCCTCGCTACGGACTGACCGGGTCCGCTTCGGGGCGGAATCGACAGCTGACGTGCGCCTTCAGCGATACGCTGCCGGACATGTCGCCCGGCGCAGCGTCCGCAGAGAGCCTGGCGCGCCGTCGACGGGTGCTGACCGTGGCCGCCCGCATCGGCGCGGTGGTCGCTGTCTTCCTCGGCGGGTTGGCCATGCTCGCCGGCGAGCGTGGCCTGTGGATCGGGGCGCTTGCCGTCGTGTGCGCCCCGGTCTATCTCGTGGTCCCCAGGCTGTACCGCTTCGGTGAACTCCACGCCCCGCTGATCTTCATCGGTATCGCGTACTCCCTGACCACTCTCGTGACGGCGTATGTAGGACGCGGATCGGGGCAGCAGCTGTACTTTCTGGTCGCCGCTTCGCTCGTCGTGCTGATCCTCGGCATCGAGCACATCGTGCTGGCATCAGTCGTGGCGGCGGTCGGGGCCGGGCTCACCATTGCGCTGCAGTTCCTGGCGCCCGTCGACACCGGGGTCCAGCCGACATGGGCGACGACCCTCGGGTTCGTCATCTCGGTGGTGTCGTCGTGGATCCTGGTGGTCGCGACCGTCTGGTATGCGATGCGCGAAATCGGCCGTGCGGAAACTGCTTTGGCGAGTGAGTACGAACGCTCCGAGTCGCTGCTGGCCAATATCCTGCCGGCGAAGATCGCGCAGCGGTTGAAGGATCCGTACCGGGATGTCATCGCCGACAGGTACGACGACGCGTCGGTGTTGTTCGCCGATATCGCCGGATTCACCCAGCGCGCAAGCGATACCACGCCCACCGAACTGGTCCGGTTCCTCGACGGCTTGTACACCGACCTGGACACCCTGGTTGATCGGCACGGCCTGGAGAAGATCAAGACCAGTGGCGACTCCTACATGGTCGTCAGCGGGGTGCCGGAGCCGCGACCCGACCACCTCGAGGCGCTGGCGGCCCTGGCGCTGGACATGGTCGACGCCGTGGCGGAACTGAAGGACCCGGGCGGCCGCCCGGTGCCGCTGCGCATCGGGCTGGCAGCCGGCCCGGTGGTCGCCGGCATCGTCGGCGCCCGGAAGTTCTTCTACGACGTCTGGGGTGACGCCGTCAACGTTGCGGCACGTATGGAGACCACCGACGTCGAAGGCCGAATCCAGGTGCCCCAGAACGTCTATGAGCGACTCAAGGACTCATTCGTGCTCGAGGAACGAGGGCCGGTCGAGGTCAAAGGCAAAGGCGTGATGCACACCTGGTACCTGGTCGGCCGCCGAGCTTAGGCGGCGGCCTGCTCCAGTTCGTTGAGGGCTTCGCGGGCATACACGGCCAGGCGCTGCAGGTGCGGCATGGTGTCGCGGCAGCCGACGAACCCGAGGATGACCTTGTCGGTGTAGCCCACCAGGGTGATGTTCAGCCCGTAGCCGTCGCACAGGAACGACACGGGGGCGATCAACTCCAGCTGTGCGCCACCGAGATACAGCGGATCCTTGGTCAGGACCACGTTGGACACCGTGAGGTTGAACAGCGGCGGAATCTTGGTCAGCGCACCGGTTTTCTGGCCGATGGTCAGCGGCAGCAGCCCCATCAGCGTGTAGTGGTTCAACGCGTTCGGTGACATCGCGAGCAGTTCCTTCTTGCCGCGGGTGGTCGAGGCGTTGATCACCGCCAGCCGCTCCAGCGGGTCGGATTCCGTTGTCGCCAAAGGACAGACGAAGCCGGCGGCCGCGTTCAAGGTGTCTTCGTCCCGCTCCCAGCCGACCGGCACCGAGGCGGTCAGGGTTTGGTCGGGCAGCTCGCCCTGCTCGTCCAGGTAGCGGCGCAGGGCCGCGCCACAAACGGCGAGCGTGACGTCGTTGACGGTCGTGTCGGTGGCTTTGGCGATCGCCTTCAGGCGGGAGAGTTCGAGAATCTCGACCGCCAGTCGACGCTGCGGGGTGAGCGTCGCGTTGAACGGCGCCCGCGGCGTGCCCAGGGTGGCGCCCACGTGGCTGTTGTCGCCGCCGATCATGCCGACCAGGCTCTTCACCAACTCGGCCGAGCCGGTGACACCGTCGGCCGTCCGGTTCCAGAGTTCGTACGCGACCGACGCGAGCCGATTGCGGTCTGGCACCTCGGCCTTCGGCCCAACCTCGGACAGCGGCACGTAGCGGTCGGGTTCGGTGCTCAACCACTTCTTGATGGTGTTGATCGCGCCCATGCCGTCCACCGCACAGTGGTGGGCCTTGAAGTACATGGCGAAGCGCCCGTCGGACAGGCCCTCGATGAAGTGCGCCTCCCAGAGGGGCCGGCGCATGTCCAGGGGGTGGGCGTGCAACCGCGCAACGAGCTTGCCCAAATCGGTTTCGCTCCCTGGGTACGGCAGCGCCGAGAGCCGGACGTGATAGTCCGGATCGGGCTGGACGGTGTGCCACTCGGGGAAGATGCCGTCGACGATCTGACTGTCGAACGGGAACGGCAGGAACGAGAGTGTGGAGAACGCCTCGTACAGCTTGCGGACGTAGTCGGGGCCGGCGCCGTCGGGCAGCCGGAACGTCAGCAGGGCACCGATGTGCATGGGCGTCCGGTCGGACTCCATCCGGTAGAACATCGTGTCGACAGCGCTCAACAACCGCATGGCAGCACTATGTCAGGCGCGCCAGCTGGAACGCGACGAAATCGACCACGAAATCCACGCCGGACGCGAATTCCGCGTCCCGGTCGAAGCGCGCGAGAAAGGGCGCGCACGCAACCACTTCCGGTAATGCGGATTCGTCGAGTTCGGCTTGCCTGGCTGTGATGTCGGCGGGATCGCCGCTACCGAACGTGGGGCCGGCGGACACCTCGCGAAGCAGCATCCCGACGACACTGGCCACCAGGACGCGGGTGAGGCGCACGGCCTGCTCGGGGTTCGCGCCGCCTTGACGCAGTATCGACAGCAGGGCATCGACGGGGGTGAGTCCGGCGAGCGTCGACATCTGCCGGGTGAGCACCAGCGTCGCGGCCTCGGGATGGGCGAGGGTCACCCGACGGAACTCGTAGGCCAGAGCGCGAAGGTCGGTCCGCAGGTCGCCCGTCGGCGTCGGCGGCCGGAGCTGTCCGAGCAGATGTTCGGCCACGGCGTCGAGCAGATCGTCCTTGTCGGCGACATGGTGGTACAGGCTTTTCGCGTCGACACCGAGCAGTCGGCTGACCGATCGCATGCTCACCGCGGCGATGCCCTCGTCGTCGATCACGGTCAGCGCGGCTTCGCGAATAGTCGATCGCGTCAACTGTGCCAGCGCCTTTGGTGGTCGCCCGCGGCGCGGAGCTGGGGTGACCGCGTTCATGGCGCCATTCTTGCGCAGACCCTTGCAAATTTCCACACCGTGGGATTATCCTCGATTAATCCCACGGTGTGGAAATACTTCACGGCCCGAACAGGAGGGCGCATGACGCTCCGCTTCGCCATTCCGTCCATCGAGGTGTTGCAGGCTCGCGAAAAGCTTGTCCTCGACCACTTTCACGACGAGGTGCGCCAGGACTGGGACGACGTGCTGGCCACCTTCCCGCATCCGCACTACGAGATCATCCCGACGCTCACTGTTCACGACGGCGACGCCGACGTGCGTGGCTACTACCACGACACCCGGGTCGCGTTTCCCGACCAGGACCACGAGATCATCGCGCTGCGGCACAGTGCCGACGCGGTGATCGTCGAATTCTGGCTGCTGGGAACGCATCTGGGGCCGCTGGGCGGAATCCCGGCCACGGGCTCACGGCACCGGACGCGGATGACGGCGTACTTCGTCTTCGACGAGAACGAGAACCTGATCGCCGAACGCATCTACTTCGACACGCTGACAATGCTGAAACAGCTTGTGGGAGGCCTCAACCTGCGCGACCCACGAAACTGGCCCGTGGTCATCCGCGGGCTGCGCGGGCTGCTGGCCATGTCCAGCCAGCCTGACGCCCGACTCATCGATACCCCGCCCGCTGATCTGACCGCGTCGCCATGAAGGTCCACCACTTGAACTGCGGCACCATGCACCCGCGTTTCGTCCCCGACGGGTTGGTGTGCCACGTGCTGCTGGTGGAAACGCCGGGCGGTCTCGTGCTCGTCGACTCCGGACTGGGGCTGCGTGACGCCGAGTCGCCGGCCAGCCGCTTCGGCCCGGCGCGCTTCTACGTCCGGCCGGTCTTCGACCCGGCCGAAGCCGCCGTCAACCAAATCCGCAGGCTCGGATTTCAGCCCACCGATGTCCGGCACATCGTCCTGACCCATTTCGATGCGGACCACGTGGGCGGTCTTGCCGACTTCTCTTGGGCCCAGGTGCATCTCACCAACGCCGAAGCATTTGCGGCACTGCACCCGAAGACCCTCGTGGAGAAGCAACGGTACTTGCCCGCCGGACACGCCCACGGGCCACTGCTCGTCGAGCACTCACCCGCGGACACCGAGTCTTGGCGCGGTTTTGCCGGCGCCAAAGACCTGACCGCGATCGCCGACGGCATCGTCTTGATCAACCTGCCAGGGCACACGCGTGGGCACGCCGCGGTGGCGGTCGACGCCGGAAACCGCTGGATTCTGCACGTGGGCGACAGCTTCTACCATCACGGCCAGCTCGACGGCAGCGGTAGCGCACCACGAGCGCTGACAATGATGGAACGCTCAGTCGCCTTCGACTGGAGTAAGGTGCAGGCCAATCACCAACGGCTGAGCGAACTTTGGGCTGCGGGCCAACCGGATCTACTGCTGGTCAACGCTCATGACCCGCAGCTGCTTCGGCGCGCGGCCACCTAGCCTGGTACGGCTGTAGCGGCCGTTGCCGCACGAACGTCGGCCACCAGAACCACGGACCCAGTAGCCGCACCAGACACGGCACGATGAACGACCGCACCACCAGGGTGTCGAGCAGCAGGCCGATGCAGACGGTCGACCCCATCTGCCCGATGGTCCGCAGATCACTGGAGAGCATCGCCAGCATGGTGAACGCGAACACCAGACCGGCGGACGTCACGACGCCACCGGTGCTGCCCAGCGCACGGATGAGGCCGGTGTTCAGGCCGGCGTGGATTTCTTCTTTCAGCCGGGCAACTAGCAGCAGGTTGTAGTCCGAGCCGACGGCCACCAGCACGATGAACGTCAGCGGCAGGATCAGCCAGTGCAGATGCAGGCCGATCAGGTGCTGCCAGATGAACACCGACAACCCGAACGCTCCCGCGTAGGAGAAGGCCACGGTGCCGGGAATGACCAAGGCAGCCACCAGGGATCGGGTGATGATCATCATGATCAGGAAGATCAGCACGAAGGCCGCGATGGCCGCGATCATCAGGTCGTTCTTCGAGTACAGCTGGATGTCCTTGTTGTTGGACCCGGAACCACCGATGTAGATCTTCGACCCGGCCAGCGACGTTTCCTTCAGCGCGATCTTGATGGCGTCGGGGAACTGCTCGACGTGCTCGATGCCCTCGGGGCCCATCGCATTGCCCTCGTGGGTGACGATGAAGCGCGCGGCATGCCCGTCGGGCGACATCATCAGTGCCATACCGGTTTTGATGTCGTCGTTGTCGAACGCTTCGCGCGGGATGTAGAAGAAGTCGTCACTGCGCGACGCGTCGAAGTCGTTGCCGACGTTGATCATGTCGTCGAACGTCTGGTCGGTGTTCTTGTTCTGAATATCGGTGGGGCCGTAGTTGTTGACGATCAACGCCAGTAGCGCCTGATTGTCGGACACCGTCTGCCGGAGCAGTGAGACCATCTGCGGCATCAGGCTGTCGATAACCTGAAATGAGCCGACCGCCTTGCCGATGTCGGCGGCCAGGTTGTCGACCTTGTCGATCACGTCGAACAGCGACCGGAACGACCAGCACACCGGAATGTCGAAACAGTGTGGCTCCCAATAGAAATACGCACGCAGCGGGCGCATGAAGTCGTCGAGGTTGGATACCGCGTCACGCATGTCGTTGGTGACCTGCTCCATGTCCTCCAGGGTCAACACCGTGTTGTGCAGTTCGTCGGCGAGTCGCTGGGTCAGGTCCGCCGTCTTCTGCAGCACTTCGATGCTGTGCGCGGTGATCTTGGCCTGCTTCGCGGTGTTCTCGTTGTTGTGCTGGGTGAACGGCAACTGCTGGCCGTTGCCGCTGCCCTGCGTGGTGAAAAGGTAAGGGATGGAGGCGTGTTCGAGCGCCCGGCCCATGGGTCGGGTGATGCTCTGCACCATCGCCACGCCGGGCAGCCGGATCAGGGCCTTGGCCACCCGGTCCAGCGAGATGAAGTCCGCCGAGTTGCGCATGTCATGGTCGGCCTGGACCATCAGCATCTCGCTGAACAGCTTGCTCTTCGGGAAATGCCGGTCAGCGGCCTGAAATCCCTGATTAGCCGGGGCATCTGACGGCTGGTAGGTGCGATCGTCGAAACTGACCCGGTACGTCGGGACGAACACCGCACCCGCCGAGACGACGGCGACACTGGCCACGAGAATCGGCTTGGGCCAGCGCACCACGGCGGTGCCGATGCGGCGGTACAACTTGGCCTTGACCGCTTGCTTCGGGTCGAAGAGCCCGAAGAGGCTGCCGACGCTGAGCAGTGCGGGCCCGATGGTCAGGGCACCGGCGATGGTGATCAACATGCTGACCGCCACAGCGGGACCCATGGTGTGGAAGTAATTCAGCCGGGCGAACGTCAGGCAGGCGCAGGCGCCCGCGATGGTCAGGCCGGAGCCGACGATGACGTGCGAAACACCCTTGTAGGCGGTGTAATACGCGTCTTCACGACTCTCGCCGGCCAGGCGGGCCTCGTGATATCGGCCGATCAGGAAGATGCCGTAGTCGGTACCCGCACCGAGGGTCAGTGAGATGACCATGTTGGTGGCAAAAGACGACAACGGGATGAAGCCGTAGTGCCCGAACGCGGAGATCACGCCCTTGACCGACAGCATCAGCAGGATCACCCCGAAGAATGGCACCAGCATCGTGACGACGGAGCGGTAGACCAGCAACAGCATGAAGATGATCAGGAACATCGTCGCGATGGTGATGTTGTTCAGGCTCGAGTTCGCGATGAGGACGGTGTCGGCGGCCAGTGGCGCCGCGCCACTGACGTAAACCTTCAGTCCGGCAGGCGGATTGGAGCTGTCGACGATTTTCCTGACAGCGTTGACCGAGTTGTTGGCCTCCATCTGCCCGATGTCGCCGGCCAGGCGGAGCAGGACGTAAGCGGCTTTGCCGTCGAGGCTCTGCGCGCCGGCGGCGGTGATCGGCTTGCCCCAGGTGTCCATGACGTACTGCACGTGCGTGCTGTCCGCCTTGAGCGTGTTGACCAGGCCGGCGTAGTAGTCGCGATCCTGCTCGGTCAGGCCGCGGTCGGCCTCCAGCACCAGCATGGTCAAGCTGGTCGAGGTGGACTCGTGGAATTCCTTGCCGATGGTCAGCATCGCGACCTGGGATGGCGCGTAGGTCGGCACCATCGGCCCGGCGAGCTCCTCGGCGACGCGTTCGATCTGCGGCACAAAGGTATTCGTGATCACCGCGAGCAGCGCCCAGAAGACGATGATCGGGATGGCCAGGAACCGCACGGTTCTGGCGACGAAGGGGCGCTTCGCCGCGCTGTGTGCGGGGCGGGCGATCGGGGCGGTGTCGGTGTCGGTCACGCGGACTTCACCCGGCAGGCGACGTCGGCGTTGCCGTGGTCGTCGGATTGTTCATCGCGGACAACGTCATTCACCTTCATCCGGCAGCCGACGGTGCCGCCGTGCACCTGGATCGAGATGCTGCCGGAGACCACGGTGAGGGTGGTGGTCTCGGTGTGTGACCACGGCAGTTCGGTGAGGTCGACCTTGTGGGGGTGGCCGCTGATGTCGACGTACGACAGCAGGCCGCCGGAGCCGAGGGTGCCGAAGACCTCATAAGTGAGGGTCTTGGGGGTGAACTCCGGAGGAGCCTGCGGCGGGTTGACCGCCAGCACCGGTCCCGGCTCGGAGAATTCGTGGACCTTGACCATGCACAGCACGCCGACGGCGATCGCGATGAGGGCGACCAACGGCATCCAGGCGCGTGCGAGGAATCGTCTGCCGGTAGAGCGCTGGCTCACTCGATCACCTTTCGACATCAGAGTTCTATATCAACTAGATTGAGATGAGTCGGCGTAAAGACTATCAGTCAATCGACGCCGGAGAAGTCCCACATATTCCGCGCCATAGAAAGGCGAGGTGAGAGCGTCCAGCTAATTCCCAGAATTCACCAAGGTGACGGTCGCGAGGCGCTTTTTCAGTTTGATCACCCGGAAGATCTGCGTCGTCACATTGATGGACGAGATCATGGCGATGATCCCGAGAAAGGTGCGCTCCGAAGGGGTTGCGCCGTGTAGTTGTTCCAGGCTGCCGAGCACGTAGAAACAGCCCAGCGAAAAGATGGCGAGGGGAATTGCGAACGTCATCAGGGTCCGCTGATTGTTGACCACCTGGGTCGCATATTCCAGTTCTTCAGGGGTCATCGGCTGGCGCTTTCGGACCTTGGTGAGCACCGTCTGCTTGGCCCGCACGCCCTCGGCCATCGGCAACTGGGGTTGTTTTCGGAGGCGCTGAATGTAGAAGAACATCACCGTGGCGGCGAACAGCAGCGTCAAGAGGGCGACGTCGGCCAGCTTGCCGAACAGGTGCCAGTCGGTGCCGAGGAAGTTCCAATCCATGCGGACACTCCTTTGCGGTTCTGGATGTGTGGGACGTTACCTCAGCTAACTGGGAACATGTGGGCGGTGTCAACTCGATTGACATGGGGTCTTGATGCCCGAGGATCGATGGCACAGACTGGCGGTGATGACGAACGTGCAGACCGTCAGGGGCCCGGTGCCTGTCGACCGACTCGGGGCGACGCTCATGCATGAGCACGTGTTCATCCTGGGCGACGAGATTCGGCAGAACTTCCCCGACTATCCGTCGCCGTGGGATGAGGAGACCCGCGTCGCCGATGCGATAGAGCAACTGCGCCAATGCAAATCACGCGGCATCGATACGATCGTCGACCCCACGGTGATCGGTCTGGGCCGCTACCTGCCCCGCATCCAGCGGGTCAACGAGCAGGTCGACATCAACATCGTGGTGGCGACAGGCATCTACACCTACAACGACGTGCCGTTCCAGTTTCTGCACACCGGCCCTGGCCGGCTGTTCGACACTCCGGAGCCGATGGTCGAACTGTTCGTCCGAGATATCCGCGAGGGCATCGCCGGCACCGGGGTCAAGGCGGCGTTCCTGAAATGCGCCATCGAGCACCAGGGGCTGACGCCGGGCGTCGAGCGGGTGATGCGCGCCGTCGGCCAGGCCCAGGTGCAGACCGGCGCCCCCATCACCGTGCACACCGACGCGCACAGCCGCTCCGGCCTCGTCGCGCAGCAGGTGTTCGCCGAGGAAGGTGTCGACCTGACCAAGGTCGTCATCGGGCACTCCGGCGACAGCACTGACCTCGACTACCTGTGCGCACTCGCCGACGCCGGGTCGTACCTCGGTATGGACCGCTTCGGGCTCGACATCCTGCTGCCGTTCGAGCAGCGGGTCGACACCGTGGCGGCGCTGGCCAAACGCGGCTATGCCGAGAAGATGGTGCTGGCGCATGACACCTCGTGCTTCATCGACTGGTTCTCGCATGAGGGCAAACTCGCCGCGGTGCCCAACTGGAAGCTGACCCACATCAGCGACGACGTGCTGCCCGCACTGCGGGAGCGTGGCGTCACCGACGAACAGCTCACCACCATGCTGGTGGACAACCCGCGCCGGTATTTCAGCGGCGAGATCGCCTGAGCGGCAGCGGGATGCGTCTACTGCTGATCTCCGACACCCACGTGCCCAAGCGGGCCCGGGACATGCCCGCGCAGGTCTGGGACGAAGTGGCGCGCGCCGACGTGGTGCTGCATGCCGGCGACTGGGTGGACGTGGCATTGCTCGACGAACTCGAGCAGCGGGCAGCGCGTCTGGTCGCCTGCTGGGGCAACAACGACAGCGACGATCTGCGCGCGCGGCTGCCCGAGCGGGCCGACGTCACGCTCGACGGCGTGCGGTTCACCATCACACATGAGACCGGCGCGTCCGCCGGACGCGATGCCCGCATGGCCCGGCTGTACCCCGACACCGACGTGTTGGTGTTCGGGCACAGTCACATTCCCTGGGACAGCACCGCGGCCACCGGACTGCGGTTGCTCAACCCCGGCTCACCCACCGACCGCCGGCGCCAGCCGCACTGCACGTACATGACAGCGACGATCGACCAGGGTGTTCTCGCGGAAGTGGTGTTGCACGAGCTGTGAGATGGAAAGGTGGTCGGTATGGAGCAGAAGCCGCCAACCGATGCCATCGCCGCCGCCAACCGCGCACACACCGCGTCGCTCCCGTTCGCGGACACCCGGGACTTCGACGACGCCGACCGCGGGTTCATCGCCGCGCTGGAACCGTGTGTCGTCACCGCCGCTGACGGAAGAGTGGTGTGGGACAACGACTCCTACAACTTTCTGAACGGCGACGCGCCGGACAGTGTGCACCCGAGCCTGTGGCGGCAGTCCCAGCTGTGCACCAAACAGGGCCTGTACGAAGTGGTGCCGGGCATCTATCAGGTCCGCGGTCTGGACCTGTCGAACATCAGCTTCATCGAGGGCGACACCGGTGTCATCGTCATCGACCCGCTGATCTCCACCGAGACCGCCGCCGCGGCGCTCGCGCTGTATCGCGCCCAGCGCGGTGATCGTGAAGTCCGGGCGGTCATCTACACGCACAGCCACGTCGACCATTTCGGTGGCGTGCTCGGCGTGACCTCACAGGCCGAGGTCGACGCCGGTGCCGTCGCGATCATCGCTCCCGAGGGCTTCACCGAACATGCTGTGCAGGAAAACGTCTACGCCGGAACGGCGATGGCCCGCCGCGCGGGCTACATGTACGGCGCGGCACTCGATCGCGGTCCGCAGGGGCAGGTCGGCTGCGGTCTGGGGCAGGTCGGGTCGACGGGTGAGGTGGCACTGATCGTGCCGACCCTCGACATCAAGGCGACGGGCGAGACGCACACCATCGACGGCGTCGAGATCGAGTTCCAGATGGCGCCCGGCACCGAGGCCCCCGCCGAAATGCATTTCTATTTCCCGAAATTCCGGGCGTTGTGTATGGCCGAGAACGCCACCCACAACCTGCACAACCTACTGACGCTGCGTGGCGCACTGGTGCGCGACCCCCACGGCTGGGCCGGTTACCTGACCGAGGCCATCGACACCTTCGCCGGCCGGGCCGACGTCGTCTTCGCATCCCATCACTGGCCGACCTGGGGCCAGGACAACATCGTCGAATACCTTTCGGTGCAACGGGATCTGTACGCCTACCTGCACGACCAGACGCTGCGGCAGCTCAATCAGGGCTACACCGGCATCGAGATCGCCGAAACCTTCCAGATGCCACCGGCTTTGGAGCAGGCCTGGCACACCCACGGCTACTACGGGTCGGTCAGCCACAACGTGAAAGCGGTCTACCAGCGCTACATGGGCTGGTTCGACGGCAACCCGGGCCGGCTCTGGCAGCATCCGCCGGCCGCGGCAGCGCCCCGCTACGTGGCGGCCATGGGCGGCATCGACCGGGTCGTCGAGCTGGCGCAGGCCGCGTTCGACGAGGGTGACTTCCGTTGGGCGGTAACCCTGTTGGATCACGCAATCTTCACCGACGAGCACCACGCCGCCGCCCGGGAGCTGTACGCGGACACCCTGGAGCAGCTGGCCTACGGCGCCGAGAACGCGGTGTGGCGCAACTTCTTCCTGTCCGGCGCCACCGAACTGCGCGTCGGCAACTTCGGCACCCCGACGCAGTCGGCATCACCGACGATGCTGGCGCAGTTGACGCCTGAGCAGATGTTCGACACTTTCGCGATCAACGTCAACGGCCCGCGCGCGTGGGACCTGAACCTCGCGATCGACGTGACGTTCCAGGACGTCGCCACCAACTACCGGCTGGCGCTGCGCAATGGAGTTCTGGTGCACCGCAAGGTCACGGCTGACCCGGGCACCGCGCAGGCCACCGTCACCCTGGCGAACAAGTTGCGGCTCTTGGCATTTGCCGCCGGAGACACCAGCTCGCCAGGCGTGGAGGTGGCCGGTGACACCACCGCGCTCCCGACACTGCTGAGCGTCGTCGACCGGCCCGACCCGGCGTTCAACATCATCACCCCCTGACGCCGAGTGGCCAGTTGCAGCACGCGATTTCGTGAAAAGCGTGCTGCAACTGGCCTTTCGGCGATCAGGCGGTCGGTACCCAGTTGCCGTGGAATCCAGCCGGTACCCGGTGCGGAATCTTGATGCTCGCGACGTCCTCCAACGTCTGTGCGTCGAGGATCGCCAGCTCGCTGCGGTCGGTCGCCTCGTCGTAGACGTAGCCCATCAGCACCCCGTCGTCTTCGGCCGCGGTCGGCGATGACGGGTGGAAGACGAACTCGCCCAGCATCTTCCCGGCGCCGAAGAAGCGCGTCGCGGTGCTGCCGGCGATCAGGTCGTGCTTGAGCAGGGTGTCGCTGCCGCCCGCGCCTTCGCTGACGGTGGGTGCGTAGCCGTAGCGGTGGCGCTTGCCGACCAGGCGCTCGTCGAGGCGGGGGAACTCCTGCGGATGATCGTCGAAGCGTTCCTCGCGGACCTTGCCGTCGCCCAGGTCGACGGTCCAGCGCTCGAGGGTGGGCGACCCCTCGTTCGGCCCCAGCTGGTCGGTGTCGAACATCTTCGGGTGCCGTACGACATCCAGGATGATCGTGTTGTCGTCGGGGGAGTCGTACGCGTTCAGCGGGTGGAAGACGTAGCACGGCTCGACGTCGAACCAGCGGACGTCGGCGTTGCCGCCATCGCGCGGCATGACGCCGACACGTGCCGGATATTTCGGGTTCCACGAGTACGGCATCCGGCGGTCCCGCTGGTTGAGGTTCGGCTGCCGGGCGGTGACGGGGTCGGGGATCTTGACCCGACCGATCAACGAGGACAACAGAAGT
The DNA here is from genome assembly GCF_025331195.1 of Mycolicibacterium llatzerense. Classification (NCBI taxonomy): domain Bacteria; kingdom Bacillati; phylum Actinomycetota; class Actinomycetes; order Mycobacteriales; family Mycobacteriaceae; genus Mycobacterium; species Mycolicibacterium llatzerense. Next base: position 1,552,599 of record NZ_LXOV01000001.1, read on the forward strand.
CGCGCGGGCACCCGCAGTGCCTTGGGCACTGCCATCTCCGCGACGATCCGGGCGTCGAACGTCACGGGCAGGTCGTAGAAGATCACGTGCCGCTCGGTCAGCGAGAAGTCGTGCATCATCGGGCTGCCGTGCACTTCGATGTCGACGGTGCGCTTGGCGCGGCCGTCGGTGCCGATCACCGAGTACTGCACGGTGTTACCCCGCGCGAAGCTGTACGAAACAGCATGCAGCTCACCGGTTTCCGGGTCGCGTTTCGGGTGTGCGGTGTAGCCGCCGCTGAGGGTGCCGTCGAAATCGCAGACGCCGACGGTGTCCAGCTCCTCGCTCAGTTCGTAGTTGGCCAGGCCGCCTTCGACCAGCGCCAGCGTCTTGCCGGCGTGGCCGAGCACGTTGGTGTTGGCGCCGATGCCGGACGGGCCGAAATGTCCTTCGGGGGCCGGCTCGCCCAACGTGTGGGCGGTCATCGGGCCGCGGACCCACCGGTTGCGGTACCACTCGGCCTTGCCGTCGCGGATGCGGACGCCATGGACCATGCCGTCGCCGATGAACCAGTGGTAGAGCTCCGGATCGATCTCGCCGATCGGGTTCGGGCCGTTGCGCAGATAGCGACCGTCCAGATAGTCCGGGATCGTGCCGGTGACGGTCAGGTCGGTCAGGGTGAATTCGTCGTGCAGTGGCGCGAACGCGCCTTCCAGGTAGCGGTTGGTCATCCCAGAACCTCCATAACAGTGTTATTGGCTGTGGTTACTGGTATAACACTGTTATGAGAGGTGCGCAAGAGTGAGCGATGAAATTCGTCGGCAATTGATCGAAGCCGGTATCGCGATTCTGGAGCGCGACGGTATCCAGGCGCTGAGCGTACGCAAGCTCGCCGCCGAGGTCGGCACGTCAACCATGGTGGTGTACACACACTTCGGTTCGATGACGGGCGTGGTCGACGCCATCGCGAGCGAGGCGTTCGACCGGTTCGCCCAGGTGCTGGCCGGGGTGCCGGAGACCGACGATCCGGTGGCCGACTTCATCTCGATGGGGTCCGTGTATCACCGCTTCGCGATGGACAAACCCCAGCGTTACCAGCTGATGTTCGGCACTGTCGCGCCGGCGGCACTGCTGACTCAGCGCAATGATCTGACCGTCACCGGCCACGCCGGAAGCTCGGACGCGTCGTTCCAGACGCTGCGTCGTTCGGTTCGCCGGATGATCGAGGCCGGACGTGTTCGCGACGGCGATGACGCGGCGATCGCGGGCCGTATCTGGAGCGTCATCCACGGCGGCGTAATGCTGGAGATGGCAGGGTTTTTCGGCCATGAAGGGCACGGCTTGATGGAAATCCTGACGCCGCTCATCGTGGACGTTCTGGTCGGGATGGGTGACGAGCGCACGCGGGTGGAGGCATCGCTGGCCGCCGCCATCAGTGCCTTGGTGGCGGCCAGATCCAGCTAGGCGAAACCGCCGTCGGCCCTCAAGATCGAACCGGTGGTGAAGCTCGATGCGTCGGACATCAAAAACAGTGCGGCGCCGACGATTTCGCGCGGGTTGCCGGCGCGCTGCAGGGGCAGTGAGCGGAAGGCGTTCGACGTATCCTCGCCCCAGGCCTTGCTGATGTCGGTGAGGAACGGCCCGGCCATCAGGGTGTTGACCCGCACCGTCGGGCCGAATGCCTTCGCGAAACCCTCTGTGAGCGTGTTCAATCCGGCCTTGGCGGCGGCGTACGGCAGCATGTAGGCGTCCGGACGCAGCGAGCCCGACGAACTGATGTTGATGATCGACCCGCCGCCGTCGGCCACCATGCGCTCGCCGACCAATGCCGACAATCGGAACGGCCCCTTGAAGTTCAGGTTCACCACCGCGTCGAAGAGCTTCTCCGGCACCGAGCCCAACGACTCGTACAGTGGTGACATCCCGGCGTTGTTGACCAGCACGTCGACCTTGCCGAACCGGGCATACGCGGCATCGACCAGCCCGTCGAGTTCGTCCCAGCGTCCGACGTGCACCTGGTGGGCAAGCGCGGCGCGTCCCGTCGTCTCGACGATCTCGTCGGCGGTGGTCTGACACGACTCGAAGTTCCGGCTGGCGATGATGACGTCGGCGCCGCAGTGCGCCGCCGCGAACGCCATCTCGCGGCCGAGTCCGCGACTGCCCCCGGTGATCAGGACCACCCGGTCAGTGAGGTCGAAGAGTTCGTCGGCATACCCCATGGCTTTATGGTGACACGGTGCAATTGCTTCTGATCCGTCATGCCCTGCCGCTGCGCAATGAGCCCGGCGAAGGTGCCGACCCCGACCTGTCCGAGGAAGGCATCGCCCAGGCCGGCCGGCTGCCCGACGCGCTCAAGCGGTACCCGATCACCCGGCTGATCAGCAGCCCACAGAAGCGCGCCATCCAGACGGGCCAGCCGGTGGCGGACGCGCTCGGGCTGCCCATCGAGATCGACGACCGGCTCGCCGAGTACGACCGCGATATGGAGCAGTACATCCCGATCGAGCAGATCGCGGCCGAGCACCCCGAGGAGATGGCCCGGCTGATGTCCGGCCACCTGCCCAGCAGCGTCGACGAAGACGCGTTCCTGGCCCGCATCGCCGAGGCCATCGCAGATATCGCGAGCGAAGCCGAGGCCGACGACACCGTCGCGATCTTCAGCCACGGCGGCGTCATCAACGGGCTGCTGCACGACATCCTGCCGACCGAGCGCATCCTGTCGTTCCAGGTCGACTACACCGGCATCACCCGGCTGCTGTCCTCGCGCAGTGGCCGGCTCGCGGTCGCCGGAGTCAACAGCGTCGAACACGTGTGGGACCTGCTGCCGAGAAATCAGCGGTGGTAGACAGATCGGGTGACCAGTCTCGACGGTTTGGATCTGACTGCCCTCGACGCGCACCTGCGTGAGATCGGGGTGGCCCGCAGTGGTGAGTTGCGTGCTGAGCTGATTGCCGGGGGCCGGTCGAATCTGACGTTCCTGGTGTTCGACGATGCTGCCAAGTGGGTGTTGCGCCGGCCGCCGCTGCACGGTCTGACGCCGTCGGCGCATGACATGGCTCGCGAGTACAAAGTTGTTGCGGCGCTTGAGGGTACGACGGTGCCGGTGGCGCATCCGGTGACGATGCGCAATGACGATTCGGTGCTGGGTGCGCCGTTTCAGATGGTTGATTTCGTGCCTGGCCGGGTGGTGCGGTATTCGGCGGAGCTCGACGCGCTGGGGGACCAGCAGGCCATCGACGCTTGCGTGGACGCTTTGATCACGGTGCTGGCCGATCTGCATGCCCTGGATCCGGAAGCTGTCGGGCTGGGGGACTTCGGTAAGGCCAACGGGTATCTGGAGCGGCAGGTGCGGCGTTGGGGTTCGCAGTGGGATCTGGTGCGGCTGCCCGACGATCCGCGCGATGCCGATGTGCGTCGGCTGCATGGCTTGCTGGCTGAGAAGCTGCCGCCGCAGAGCCGGGCGGCGATCGTGCACGGGGACTACCGGATCGACAACACGATGCTCGACGCGGTCGATGCCACCAAGGTGCGGGCGGTGCTGGACTGGGAGATGTCGACCTTGGGGGATCCGCTGTCGGATGCGGCGTTGATGTGCGTCTACCGGCACCCGATGTTCTCCATGGTGCATTCCGACGCGGCCTGGTCCTCGGACAAGATCCCGCCGATGGACCAGCTGGCCCAGAAGTACTCGGTTGCGGCTGGGCAGCCTTTGGATCATTGGGAGTTCTATCTGGCGCTGGCGTACTTCAAGCTGGCGATCATCGCGGCCGGTATCGACTTCCGGGCCCGGATGGCCGCCGGCGGGGCGGGCCACGACGATCCCGTCGGTGAGGCCGTCGCGCCGCTGATCGCCGCCGGCCTCGCTGTCCTCTAGAGCCCGGCCTTCAGGTTCTTCTTCGCGGCCAGCCGCAGTTGCAGGATCCGGGTGGTGGCGACCGCGAAGGTCAGCAGGCCGCCGGCGATCGCCGCGAGCAGGATGGTCACGCCCAGTTGCACCTGGTGCAGCTTCCAGCCGAGCAGGACGATGTCGACCGGGGTGTCGTTCTGGATGACGAACACCAGCAGCAGGATCAGGATCAGGAAACCGAGAACCAGCGCTGACCACAGGGCCGCCGTGCGGGTGAACTTCACCGCCGACTCGGGAGTCTTGGGCGACTTCGACGATTTGGGCGACTTTGGCGCCGCAGGTTCGGCGTGGGTGGGCGCGGCCTCGGGCGTCGGCTCGGTCGGCTCGGGGGTCGACGCGTGATCGCTACTCATAGGCACCATCTTGACTGTTCTGCGGGCAGGATGCCGGGAACTGCGGCACCAATTTTCGAATAACGCTAGGGTCGGCCTGAGTGCACGACGCCGAAAGGACGTTCGGATGGACTTTGGGGGAGCCGGGGCGCGCACTGCCGCACCTCGCAGACTTCTCGCCGCTCTGGTCCTGCTGCTCGCTGTCCTGCTGACCGGATGCGGCAGCGCCAATCCCCTCGGCGGGGGCAGTATCTCGGGTGATCTCAAGTCGATCGTGGTGGGGTCCGCCGACTTCCCCGAGTCGAAGATCATCGCCGAGATCTATGCGCAGGCATTGGCCGCCAACGGCTTTACCGTCGGTCGGCAATTCGGCATCGGCAGCCGCGAGACGTACGTCCCTGCAGTGAAGGATCATTCGATCGACCTCATCCCCGAATACACCGGCAATCTGCTGCAATACTTCGATCCGAAGACCACGGCCACGGCCGCCGATGACGTCGAATTGGCACTGGCGCGAGCGCTTCCCGGTGATCTGTCGATCCTGACCCCCTCCCCGGCCGCCGACACCGACACCGTGGCCGTTTCGTCGGAGACCGCCAAGAAGTGGAACCTGAAAACCATCGGTGACCTGGCGCAGCATTCGGCGCAGGTGAAATTCGGTGCGCCGTCGGAATTTCTGCAGCGGACCGAGGGGCTGCCAGGGCTGAAGGCCAAGTACGGCCTCGACATCGCGCCGGTCAACTTCATCGCCATCAGCGACGGCGGGGGACCGGCCACGGTCCGGGCGCTGGTCGACGGAACCGTCACCGCGGCAGATATTTTCAGTACCTCACCCGCCATCGTCCAGAACAACCTGGTGGTGCTCGACGATCCGAAGCACAACTTCCTGGCCGCCAACGTGGTGCCACTGGTGGCATCGCAGAAGAAGTCCGATCTGCTCAAGACGGTGCTGGACGCCGTCAGCGCGAAACTCACCACGAAGGCGCTCATCGAGATGAACACCTCGGTGTCCGGTAACAGCGGTGTCGACGCGGACCAGGCCGCGAGAAAATGGGTGCAGGACAACGGGTTCGACAAGCCGGTGAGCCGATGATCACATTCGACAAGGTCACCAAGAGCTACGGCAGCGCCGTCGCTGTCGACGAGCTGAGCCTCGAGATCGCCGAGGGCACACTGTCGGTGTTCGTCGGGCCGTCCGGCTGCGGCAAGACCACCTCCATGCGGATGATCAACCGGATGATCGACCCGACATCCGGCACCTTGACCGTCGACGGTGCCAACGTCGCCACCGTCGACCCGGTGCGGCTGCGCCTCGGCATCGGGTACGTGCTGCAGAGCGCCGGGCTCATGCCGCACCTGAAAGTGGTGGACAACGTCGCCACCGTGCCGGTGCTGAAAGGCGAATCACGCCGCAGCGCAAGGAAAAAGGCGCTGGGCGTGTTGGAGCGCGTCGGACTCGACGTCAAGCTCGCCGACCGCTACCCGGCCCAGTTGTCGGGCGGGCAGCAGCAGCGGGTCGGGGTGGCCCGGGCGCTGGCCGCCGACCCGCCCATCCTGCTGATGGACGAGCCGTTCAGTGCGGTGGACCCCGTGGTCCGCGAAGACCTGCAGGCCGAAATCCTGCGGCTGCAAAGCGATCTATGCAAGACCATCGTGTTCGTCACGCACGACATCGATGAGGCCGTCAAACTCGGCGACCGTGTCGCGGTGTTCGGACCTGGCGGCACGCTGCAGCAGTACGACGCACCGCAGCGGCTGTTGTCCAACCCGGCCAACGCATTCGTCGCCGGATTCGTCGGTGCCGACCGCGGCTACCGGGGCCTGCAGTTCCGCGACACGACCGGACTTCAGCTGCGCGACATTCGTACCGTCGCCGAACCGGCCGTCGACGCACTGGAACTCGGCGACGGCCAATGGGCGCTGGTGGTCAACGCCGACGGCACCCCGTACGCGTGGATCAACGCCGACGGAGTGCGCCTGCATCGCCTCGGAAAGTCCTTGTACGACAGCACCATCGCCGGTGGCTCACTGTTCCGACCCGACGGCACCCTGCGACTGGCGCTGGACTCGGCGTTGTCGTCCCCGTCCGGGCTGGGGGTGGCGGTCGATGAGCAGGGCCACGTGATCGGTGGCGTGGGCCTCGATGATGTGATGGCTCTCATCAAGAGCCGTAAAGGCCCCCAATGCGATACCTGCTGACCCACCTCGAGACCGCTTGGGTGCTCACGCAGATTCACCTGCGGCTGGCACTGCTGCCGTTGCTGATCGGGGTGCTCATCGCGGTACCGCTGGGTGCCTATGTCCGGCAGCGGCCACGGCTGCGGCGAGTCAGCACCATCACCGCCAGCATCATCTTCACCATCCCGTCGCTGGCACTGTTCGTGGTGCTGCCGTTGATCATCCCGACGCGAATTCTCGACGAAGCCAACGTCCTGGTCGCCCTGACGCTGTACACCGTGGCGCTGCTGATGCGGACGGTGCCCGAAGCGCTCGATGCCGTCCCGGCGGAGACACGGGAGGCGGCCACCGCCATCGGCTACCGGCCACGCACCCGCTTCTTGAGAATCGAACTGCCCCTGGCGATTCCGGTCCTCACGGCCGGGATGCGCGTGGTCGCCGTCACCAACATCTCGATGGTGTCGGTCGGTTCGGTGATCGGCATCGGCGGGCTCGGCACCTGGTTCACCGAGGGCTATCAGGCCGACAAGAGCGACCAGATCATCGCCGGCATCATCGCGATCTTCGTGCTGGCAGTGGTCGTCGACCTGCTCATCCTGGCCGCCGGCCGCCTGGCCACACCATGGACCCGGGCGAAGGCACCGGCATGAACTTCCTGCACCAGGCCCTCGCCTACATCTTCACCGCGGCCAACTGGACCGGCCCGGCGGGCCTCGGCATGCGGATGCTGGAACACCTGGAATACACCGGCATCGCGGTGCTCTGCAGTGCCCTCGTGGCCATTCCCGTGGGCATGTACGTCGGGCACACCGGCCGCGGCACGGCCCTGGTGGTCGGCGGCGTCAACGCCCTGCGCGCCCTGCCGACCCTCGGTGTCCTGCTGCTCGGCGTCCTGCTGTGGGGACTGGGCCTGCTGCCGCCGACCGTGGCCCTGATGCTGCTGGGCATTCCGCCCCTGCTGGCCGGGACGTACGCCGGGATCGCCAACGTCGATCCGGTGGTGGTCGACGCCGCCCGCGCCATGGGCATGACCGAGCGCCAGGTACTGCTGCGCACCGAGGTGCCGAACGCCATGCCGCTGATCGTCGGCGGGCTGCGGACCGCGACGCTGCAGGTGGTGGCCACCGCGACTGTCGCGGCCTACGCCAGTCTGGGTGGGCTCGGGCGGTTCCTGATCGACGGCATCAAGGTTCGGCAGTTCTATCTCGCGCTGGTCGGCGCCCTGCTGGTGGCAGTGCTCGCCCTGACTCTCGACGCCGCCTTGGCGTTGGCGGTGCGGGCATCGCGGCCGGGACCGTCCGGACTTGCCATCGCGGCTGCAAAGCCGGGCCTTCGTCGCCTACGGTAGACGGGTGAGCGCAGCCCAGTCCGATGCCAGCCCCGAAGCTGCAGAACCCGCCTGGCCGGCGATTCTGACCTGGCGCGCGCAGGATGTGTCGCGCATGGAGTCGGTCCGGGTCCAGTTGTCCGGCAACCGGATCAAGGCCTATGGCCGGATCGTCGCCGCTGCCACCGACATACATCCCGCGTTCAGCGCGTCCTATGACCTGGTGACCGACGAAAGCGGCGCGACCAAACGGCTGTCACTCACCGTCACCCTCGCGCAGCGCGAGCGGCAGCTGTCCATCGCCCGCGACGAAGAGAACATGTGGCTGGTGCAGGACCATCAGAACCAGACCCGCCGCGCCGCCTACAACGGAGCGCTGGACGTCGACGTCGTGTTCAGCCCGTTCTTCAATGCGCTGCCCATCCGGCGTACCGGGCTGCACAACCGCACGGCGTCGGTGTCCCTGCCCGTCGTCTACGTCCGGGTGCCGGATCTGACGGTCGAATCCGTGACCATCGGCTACACCAGCGCAGGTCCCGGCAACCCGATCAAGCTGGACTCGCCCGTCGCCGACACCTCCATCACCGTCGACGACGACGGCTTCATCCTCGGCTACCCCGGACTGGCAGAGCGGATCTGATCACCCCGCCGGCCCGGCCCTGCGCGGCGAGCTCTTCGCGCCAGCCGTCGGCCCCGATGGTCGTCGTCATGATCTGCGGCCGAGGGAAGTTGTCGTAGCGGACCCGGGCGGCATGGCCACCGTCGACCAGCTCAGCCACCGATTGGGCCTCGACGAGCGACGAGCGGGCCTGGCTCAGCAGCTCCATGGCCCGGTCCAGCATGACCGTCAGCTCGGCGGCGTTGGCCTCGCACATGGCCCGGACCAGGTCGGGTGCGGTGGCCGCGACGCGGGTGCCGTCCCGGAACGAGCCCGCGGCCAGCGCGAACGCCAGTGGCACCTCGCCGGCCGTCGTGGCCAGTGCCTCGGCGAGCAGATGCGGCAGGTGGGAGATCGCGGCGGCCGCCGCGTCGTGTTCGTCGGAGCGCGCCGGCACGATCACCGCGCGGCAGTCCAGCGCCAGATGCATCACCTGGGCCCAGACCTGTGGGTCGACGTGATCGTCCACGCTGATCACCCACGGCGCCCCGGCGAACAGATCGGCGGTGCCGGCCGTCCAGCCGGAATGCGCGGTGCCGGCCATCGGGTGCCCGCCGACGAATTTGTCGAGCAGGCCGTACTCCTGAACCTGTTGCAGCACATTGCCTTTGACGCTCACCACATCGGTGAGCGGGCAGTCCGCCGCGGTGTCGCGGATGTGCTCGAGCATGATCGGCAGCGCGGGCACCGGCACCGCCAGGACGATCAGCGCCTCGCTCAGCGCGGCACGTTTCAGGGCGGCAGTGAGATCCTCGGTCGCGTCGAAGCCGTCTGCCGTCGCAGACTTCACCGCATCGATCGAGCGGTTGTATCCGAAGACCTCGCGGCCCGCGGCCTGCCCGGCCCGCATCAGCGAACCGCCGATGAGGCCCAAACCCAGCACACACACCGGAGTTGTCACCTTCCAAGGTTTGCATACGGCCCAGGCCGGGTACATATGGGACCGCTGGTCAAGTTGCAGAGCGCGGACTAGCGTTGTCTGCATGGGAGTACAGCGCGCGCAGGCTCAGCAGCAGGTGGCCGATCTCCCCGACGGCTTCGGTGTCGCGGTCGTCCGGGAGGACGGCGCATGGCGTTGCGCGCCGCTGAAGCGCACGGCGCTGGTGGATCTGACTGCCGCCGAGACCGAACTTCGTGAACTCCGTTCTGCCGGTGCGGTTTTCGGCCTGCTGAACGTCGACGACGAGTTCTTCGTGATCGTCCGCCCGGCTCCCTCCGGCGCCCGGCTGCTGCTGTCGGATGCCACTGCGGCGCTGGACTACGACATCGCGGCCGACGTGCTGGAGAAACTCGACGCCGACCTGAGCCTGGAAGAGCTCGAAGAGGACGACCCGTTCGAGGAAGGCGACCTCGGGCTGTTGGCCGACCTGGGCCTGCCCGAGGCGGTGCTCGGTGTGATCCTCGCCGACGACGAATACGCCGACGAACAACTGAGCCGCATCGCCCAGGAGATGGGCTTCAACGATGAACTCGTGGCGGTATTGGACAAGCTGGGGCGGTGAGCGCAGCCGACTGCAATCCGATTGTCAGTTCCGCTGATGAACGGCTGATCCGGCTGGCGCTGGAAGCCGCCGAACTGGCCGGGGCCGACGACGTGCCGATCGGTGCGGTGGTCTTCTCGGCAGACGGGGTAGAGCTGGCCCGGGCGGCCAATGCCCGTGAATCGCTGGGGGACCCGACCGCACACGCGGAAATCCTGGCGCTGCGGGCGGCTGCCGCGGTGCACGGCGACGGCTGGCGGCTGGAAGGCGCGACCCTGGCGGTCACCGTCGAGCCGTGCACCATGTGCGCCGGCGCGCTGGTGATGTCCCGCGTGGCGCGGGTGGTGTTCGGGGCCTGGGAGCCCAAGACCGGCGCCGTCGGCTCGCTGTGGGATGTCGTCCGGGACCGCCGGCTGACGCACCGGCCGGAGGTCCGCGGCGGGGTCCTCGAGACCGAGTGCGCGGCGCTGATGGAGCAGTTCTTCGCCCGCCAGCGGTAGGACCGCTGGTCAGAGCCCGATTAGGGCAAGGCAGCCTGCGGCCGGTAAGCTGCCACACGGTGGCGTGTCCGAGCGGCCTAAGGAGCACGCCTCGAAAGCGTGTGTGGGGTAACCCCCCACCGAGGGTTCAAATCCCTCCGCCACCGCCATGAGCCCCTCACCTGTCACCGCAGGTGAGGGGCTTTTTTGCGACTGTGGTCGGCCTCGGGTTTCGCGGCCGCCGGCCGAGCTCCCGGAATCCTGTTGGGAAAGTACGTGAGTGCAATCGTGGATGCGATTTGCCGATGGTTATTGCGCCCAGGGACCTCTGACGCCCGGAAAAGGTACCTGAGTTCAGTCACGGTAACTTCGCGCGCTTGGTGATTGACGCGACGGATTTCCGCCATTGCGGCCGGCGGGGGTGGCATCCACTGCACCACGCAGCAGGAACCCGCCCGCTGATCGCCGAAACACAAAGGCCAGACACCCCAGCGGGGTGCCTGGCCGTTGTGATCACGGATTAGCGGCCGAAGGTGAAGGCCGATCCGCTGTTGAAGTTGGAGCCGCCGACCGGGGTCGCAACGCCGGCACCGGAGTTGGTGCTGGTGCTCGCGCCGTCGGGGCCGATCTCGCTCGAGCCACCGGTGTTGAAGCCGCTGCCGCCGACCGGGGTGTTGACGGCTGCGCCGCCACCGGCACCGCCACCGACGGTGGGGATGAAGTTGGCCGGGGTGGGCATCGCGAACTCGTTCGAGGCGCCGGCGTTGAAGCCGCTGCCGCCGACCGGGGTGTTCACGCCCGCGCCGCCACCGGCGTTGACGCCGCCGTCGAAGGTCGGGAAGAAGTCAACCGGGTTGGGCAGGTTGAAGTCGGTGGCCGCACCGGTGTTGAAGCTGCTGCCGCCGATCGGGGTATTGACCGCGGCTCCGGTGTTCGTGTCGAAGCCCGCGCCGCCGAAACCGGCTTCGGTGCCCGTGGCGGTGTTGAACTCGCCGCCGCCGAGCGGGGTGTTCATGCCTGCGCCACCGCCGGCATTGCTGGAGGCGTCGAAGGGGTGCCAGAACGGGTTCTCCACGTTGAAGCCTGCTCCGCCATCTGCGTTGCCACTGCCGACCGGGGTCGCGACCGCGGCGCCGGTCTCGCCGGAAACCTCGTCGTCGGCCCATGCCGGGGCGGCGACGGCAAGCGGGATCAGCGCGAGGGCCGATGCCGCAGCAAATCCGACCAAACGTCCTGTGTTGCGCATTAGTGAAACTCCAATCGTGGTTCTCTCGCGTATGGCCGGTGGACCCTACTAGGTCGTACTCGGTTCATCCGACCACTACCCTGATATCGCCGGCCTCGGCGTATCCGTTACAGCAGTGAACCAGCTGGTTAACACATAGCTATTTGCTAATGGTCTCGATACGGTCACTGAACCTGTGAATATGCTGGACATCATCGGTTGGGTTCGTATTCGCTGCCAGGAGTTCCGCTACTCATCCTTCAGGACTGCCGCTTCGTACCAGTGGCACAGCAGCAGCGCCATCTCGACGTCCAGCCGGTCGTCGCCGAGCGGCCGCCCGCGGCGTTCGAGTGCCCGCCCGACGCGGTACTTGACGGTGTTGAAATGCACCACCAGCTCGTCGGCTGCAGCAGTGTAGCTACCGCCGTGGCCTAGAAACACGCGGAGGGTCTCCCGTAAGCGGGCGTCGTTGGTGCCGGACCCGGCCAGCGGCCCGAGGACCGCGTGGACGAACTCGCGGGCGTTGTCCTGGTTCTCGCCCATCAACGCCGCGGCGGCGAAGCCTGTCGCGTCGGCCGCGGTGACGCCCGTCAGGTTGGCGGTCACCGCGACGCCGTGTGCGCGAAGGGCCTGCCGGTGCGACTGCCGGAAGCCCTCGACGCTGGGTAGCGGAGTGCCCACGGCGACGGCGGGGGCGCCCGGATGGGTTTCCGTGAACTGCTTCAGTTGTGCGGACGCGCCGGGCACGGTGGCGCCGGACAGTGGCAGCCAGCCCCAGCCGGTCCGTTGGTCAGCGGCCAGGAACAGCGGACTGCCTTGCGTACCAACATGATCGGCGGCTGCCCGGAGGAACTGTTCGAGCTTGGCCAGCGCATCGTCGTGGGCGATAGCACGGCCCGCTGACTGCCTGTCTTCTCCGGGCCACCACAGCACCACGGCCAGATGCTGACGGCGCATCGGATAGCGGATCGCGGCGGTCACGGCTTCGGGGTCGGAGTCGTTGCCGGACAACACTTCCCGCACCCGGAGTGCTTGGGTGCTGTTGCGGTTGGCGAGCCAGCGGTCGCGCTCGTCCTCGTAAACCCCGACGACCTCCTGCGAGATCCAGTCGATGTAGCGGAACGTCACCGACGTTATCCGCTCGAAGATGGCCAGCCTGGTCTGCGGCGCGAAGTCTGCATTGTTGATCTCCTCGGCGCAGACGTCGAGCGCCATCGCGTGGCCGATCCGGTAGGCCCGAACCAATGCGTTCATCGGTACCCCGCGCTGCGCGAGCCGGCGGGCGTACTCCAGGGCGGCCGTCGGCGCTTCGATGTTGTCCAGAGATATGTCGTGGCGGAGGGCATGGAAGATGGTGTTGATATTGCCCGCAACGCTGGCGCCGAGCAGCTCGATGATCTCGGGATCGCCACGGAGTTCGGTGATATCGCTGGCCAGGCGGTTCCCGACGGCGCGGGAAACCTCATCCTGGCGGGCGATCAGACGCGTCATGACGGTGGTGTTGGCCTCGCTGACCGCCGGATCCATGCGCCGACTGTAGAGCGAAAATTTGTGTCGAGCGTACAAATCATCCGAGAAAGTTGATCGGCGCACGACGGAGTGGTGCACACCACAAACTCCTACCTTTATGACATGAACCTCGCCACCCTGCCCGACCGTCGCGCTGCTGCGGCACCCAACGCCCCGGCCGTCGCCGACGACCACACCGACTTCGACAACGCCGCATTCCTCGACGCCGTCCAGCGCGCCGCCGGGGCGCTGCACCAGCGCGGTGTCCGCGCCGGTGACGTCGTCGGCATCATGCTCCCGAACCGCGTGGCCTTCGTGGTGGCGCTGTTCGCCACCTGGCGGCTCGGCGCCGTCGCGACTCCCATCAGTCCGACCCTGGTGCCCGCCGAGGTCGCCTACCAGGTGGCTGACGCCGGGGCCGTCGTGCTCGTCGTCGACCGTGACGTCGATTCCGACATCACCGTGCTGCATGTCGATGATCTGGGTGGCGAGCCCCGGACCGACGCGCCGGTGGTCGGCAACGACGACGACCTGGCCCTGCTGATCTACACCAGCGGCACGACCGGCCGGCCCAAGGGCGTCATGCTCGACAACTCGAACCTGAACGCCATGTGCGCCATGGTGATCGAAGGTTTCGAGTTGACCGACGCCGATCACAGCCTGCTCATCCTGCCGCTGTTCCACGTGAACGGCATCGTGGTCAGCGTGCTGTCGCCGCTGCTCGCCGGCGGCCGGACCACCATTGCCGGCCGGTTCAATCCCGCGACCTTCTTCGAGCGCCTGGAATCCAGCCGCGCCACCTACTTCTCCGCGGTGCCAACCATTTACACCATGCTGCTGGGCCTGCCGGCGGAGGTGCGGCCCGATACGTCCGCGGTGCGGTTCGCCGTGTGCGGGGCGGCGCCGGCCAGCGTCGAGCTGCTCGACGGATTCGAAAAGCGTTACGGCATAGGCCTGGTCGAGGGCTACGGACTGTCCGAGGGATCGTGCGCCAGTACGGGCAACCCGCTGGGCGGGCCGCGCAAGGTCGGCACCGTCGGAATCCCGTTGCCAGGTCAGGAGATTCGTATCGTCGACGTCGCCGGTGCCGAAGTCCCGCAGGGCGAACTCGGCGAGGTGGTCATCAAGGGCCCCAACGTGATGCGCGGGTACCTGAATCGCCCCGAGGAGACCGAGAAGACCTTGAAGGACGGCTGGCTGCACACCGGCGACGTCGGCCGGTTCGACGAGGACGGCTACCTGGTGCTGGTCGACCGGGCCAAGGACATGATCATCCGCGGCGGCGAGAACATCTACCCCAAGGAGATCGAGACCGTCGTGCACCAGCTGGCAGGGGTCGCCGAGGCCGCGGTGGTCGGACGGGCCAGCGGACTCTACGGCGAAGAGCCGGTGCTGTTCGTCTCCGCACATCCTGGCGTCGAACTCGACGTCGACAACATCGCCGCGCACCTGACGGCGTCGCTGTCGAAATACAAACTGCCCGTGGACATCACCGTTCTGTCGGCACTGCCGAAGAACCCCGTCGGCAAGATCGACAAGCCGTCGCTGCGCAAAACCCTCACCACCACCGATCCGCGAATCTAGCCTGATACCAGCAAAGGAGCTCACCTCATGGGATTCATCGAACCGACCTTGCCGAAGGTCGACCTGGAAGAGTTTCTCCGGATGCCGCTGCGGGAACGGCTGCGGATCATGTGTCTGAAATGGGTGGACGACGGATACGGTGCGCCGCGCATGATCCACGTCCTGTACATCGTCAAACTCGTGTTCTTCTACGCCCTGGGCGGCGTCGTGATCGCCACCGCGACGTCGCACCTGCCGGCCTTCTGGCACGTGTCGGAATGGTGGAACCAGCCCATCGTCTACCAGAAGGTGATCCTGTGGACCGTCCTGCTGGAACTCGTCGGGTTCGCGGGCTCCTGGGGTCCGCTGGCCGGCAAGACCAAGCCGATGACGGGCGGGTTCCGATTCTGGGCCAAGCCCAACACCATTCGGCTGCGGCCGTGGAAGGCAGTGCCGTTCACGAACGGCGACCGGCGCACTTGGTTCGACATCATCGTGTACCTGGCGCTGATGGCCACCGTGCTCGTCGCGATGATGCTGCCCGGCGTGCCCAGCGAGTCACTGTCGAAAGCGTTGCCGGACAACACCTCCGGACTGGTCGACCCGGCCCTGTTCGTCGCGCCGATCATCCTGTTCATTCTCATCGGACTGCGGGACAAGACGATCTTCCTGGCCGGCCGCGGTGAGCAGTACCTGCCCGCGCTGATCTTCTTTTCCGCGCTGCCGTTCGTCAACATGATCATCGCCGGCAAGCTGCTGATCGGCACGGTGTGGTTCTGGGCCGGTGTCTCGAAGTTCGGCCTGCACTTCACCAACGTCATTCCGCCGATGGTGAGCAACAGCCCCGCGATCCCGTTCAAGTGGCTCAAGCGGGCGCACTACCGCAACTTCCCCGAGGACCTGCGTCCGTCGCATCTGGCGACCTTCATGGCGCACGGCCCGGGCAGCATCGTGGAGATCGCCGCGCCGCTGGCCCTGCTGTTCTCGCCGTGGCCATGGCTGTCGATCGTTGCCGCCGCCATCATGGTCAGCTTCCACCTGTTCATCATCTCGACGTTCCCGCTGGCGGTGCCGGTGGAATGGAACGTGCTGTTCGCCTACGCCACGATCTTCCTGTTCCTGGGCTTCCCGAACAGGGACGGCTACGCGGTGTGGGACATGAACCCGGGGTGGCTCGCCATCGTGCTGGCCGCGGCCTTGTCGTTCTTCCCGATCCTGGGCAACCTGCGACCCGACCTGGTGTCGTTCCTGCCGGCGATGCGCCAGTACGCCGGCAACTGGGCCTCAGCGGTGTGGACCTTCACGCCCGGCGCCGAACAGAAGCTGAACCGGGTCACCCGGTCATCGCCCAACTCTGCTGATCAGTACGTCGACTTCGGGTGGGACCCGATCACCGCCGAGGTGTTCACCCAGCAGGTGACGGCATGGCGGGCCATGCACAGCCAAGGCCGCGGCCTGTATTCGGTGCTGCTGAAGTGCCTGCCCGACATCGACACTCGCGTGGTCCGGGAAGGCGAGATGTCGTGCAACACCATCATCGGCTTCAACTTCGGCGACGGGCACCTGCACAATGAAGACCTGATTCGGGCTATCCAGTCCGAGGCGCAGTTCGAGCCGGGCGAGTTCGTCATCGCCTGGGTGGAATCGCAGCCGATCCACAAGATGACTCAGGAGTACAAGGTGATCGACGCGGCCCTCGGTGTGATCGAGCGCGGTACCTGGAACGTGAAGGACCTGGTCGACGAGCAGCCGTGGCTGCCCAACGGGCCGATCCCGCTCAACGTCACCTGGCAGCGTGCCGGAGTCCTCCAGCAATGAGTACCGCGGTTGTGGTCGGCGCCGGGCCCAACGGGCTCGCCGCCGCCATCACCTTGGCTGCCAAGGGGATCGACGTCACGGTGCTGGAGGCCACCGACCGGATCGGCGGCGGCGTCCGCTCCAGCGAGTACGTCCTGCCGGGCCTGGTGTTCGACGATTGTGCCGCCATCCACGTGATGCCTGCCGGTTCCCGGTTCATCAAGGACCTCGGGCTGGACCGCTATGGCCTGCAGTGGAAGTGGACCGAGATCGATTGCGTCCACCCGCTCGACGACGGCACCGCCGGGGCGCTCTACCGATCGGTCGAGACCACGGCCGACGGGCTCGGGGTCGACGGGTCGCGGTGGCAGCTGCTGTTCGGTGGACCGTCGCGCCGGTTCGACGAGCTGTCCGAGGACATCATGGGCCCGCTGCTCCGGGTGCCGCGGCACCCGTTGGGGCTGGCCAGGTTCGGGGCGCCGACGGTGCTGCCCGCGGCAGCACTGGCCCGGGTCTTCCGCACGCCACAGGCCCGTGCGCTCTTCGGAGGCGTTGCCGCCCATACCTTTCAGCCGCTGCACCACCCGCTCACCTCGGCGATCGGTCTGGGCATCATCACCGCCGGGCACGCCAACGGCTGGCCGGTGGCGGCCGGGGGATCGCAGGCGATCACCAACGCGTTCGAAGCCGTGCTGACCGAACTCGGCGGCAAGATCGAGACGGGCGTGCGGGTCACCTCCGCGTCGCAGTTGCCGCCCGCCGACATCACTGTCTTCGATCTGTCGCCCACCGCCATCGCCGGGATCCTCGGCGACCGGTTGCCCACGCGGGTGCGCCGCGCCTTCGACCGATTCCGATACGGCCCAGGCGCTTTCAAGGTCGACTTCGCCGTCGAGGGTGATGTGCCGTGGACCAACGCGGCAGCCCGTCAAGCCGGCACCGTCCACCTGGGTGGTGATTTCGCCGAGATCGCCGCGACGGAACGGGACATCCACGCGGGCCGGATGCCGCAGCGTCCGTTTGTGCTGGCGTTCCAGCAGTATCTGGCCGATCCGGGGCGTTCCGTCGGTACGGTCAACCCCGTCTCCGCGTACGCGCATGTGCCGAACGGCTACAGCGGCGACGCCGCCGAGGCGATCATCACGCAGATCGAGCGCTTCGCTCCCGGATTCCGTGAGCGCATCGTCGGGCAGGCCGTGCGGTCCACCACCGAGATGTCGGTCTACAACACCAATTACGTCGGCGGCGACATCAACACCGGTGCCAAGGACATCCGTCAGCTGACCTTCGGTCCGCGAACCACGTTGTCGCCGTACACCATCGGTGTCCCGGGAATGTACATCTGCTCGGCGGCCACCCCGCCGGGACCGGGTGGGCACGGCATGTGCGGCGCCAACGCCGCCGCCGTCGCACTGGCCCGGTTGGGGCGGTAGCTACACGTTCACCGCAATGGTGTGCATCTCCCAGACCAGCAGCTCGGCACCCGCGTCGGCCGCGGTGATGCGTTGTCCACCAGTTGCGGTGAGCCGCACGGCATCACCGGTATGGAGCGGACCGGAGCCTTCGAATTCGGCCTGCCCGCGGGTGACGAAGACGTGGCCGTACGGCGCGTCGGGTACCTCGATCCCGCTGCCGGCATCCAGCCGGGCGACATGCAGGGTGGCGTAGCTGTTGCCGAACGTGATCGCCGCATCGTCGCGGTATTTGCGCATACCCGAGGCCATCGGGATGAGGGCGTTGCCGGCGAGCTCGGTGCCGATATCGGATTCCTGATAACTCGGTGCGCCACCGAGTTCATCGGGCGGAATCCACATCTGGACAACCCGCAACGGCTGACGTTCCTGGCGCCCCGCGCCGTTGCGCTCAGAATGCCGGATACCGGTGCCGGCGCTCATCCGCTGAGCCAGTCCCGGGTAGATGACGCTCTCGTTGCCCAGCGAATCCTTGTGCACCAGTGAGCCTTCCAGCACCCAGGTGATGATCTCCATATCCCGGTGGTCGTGCGTGTCGAAGCCTTCACCGCCGTTGACGGTGTCCTCGTTGTTGATCATCAGCAGGCCGTGGGCATTGGCCGCCAGATCGAAGTTGCCGGTCGCCGGAAACGACTGCCACGATTCCAGCCACTCGTTCCGCCAGTGCCAGCGCTCAGCAGCGCGGATGACGCGGACGGGCGTGGCTGTCGCTTGGTTCACCGCTCAATTCTGGCAGGGGTGCACCATGGGAGCATGATCCGTTCGTCACTGCGGGTATCGATGGCTGTGCTGGTGGCCGCTGCGCTGCCGGCGCTGGCAGGTTGCGGCGGGCATCGGGCGGCCGGTGCGCCGACGAACGGCATCCCGGTGGGACGGTCCGACCAGTCGGTGCAGGCCGGCGGACTGAACCGCACTTTCCATCTCTACCGGCCCGACGGGCTCAGTGGCCCAGCGCCGATGGTGATCATGCTGCACGGCGGCTACGGCGACGGTGCGCAGGCCGAACGGGCCTACAACTGGGACGGCCAGGCCGACGGTGGTCGCTTCGTCGTCGCCTATCCCGACGGCCTGGATCGCGCCTGGAACGCCGGAACCTGTTGTGGTATGCCGAAGAATCGTGATGTCGACGACGTCGGTTTCATCACCGCGATGGTCGCCGCGATCGAAGCGCAGATGTCTGTCGACCCGGCCCGCGTCTATGTCACCGGGATGTCCAACGGCGCCATGATGGCGCTGCGCCTCGGCTGCCAGACGGACCTGTTCGCCGCCGTCGCCCCGGTCGCCGGGACGCTGTTGACCGATTGTTCGCACGCCGCGCCGACATCGGTGCTGCAGATCCACGGCACCGCGGACGATCGCGTCCCCTTCGACGGCGGACCGGGCAAGGCCAAGACACTGTCCGGCGCACCGAATGTCGACGGACCGTCGGTACCTGTGGTGAATGCGACGTGGCGCGGTATCGATGGGTGCGGGACGCCGACGGCATCCACTGTCGGCGCGGTGACCACCCAGACGGCAGACTGCCCCGGCGGGCGCACCGTCGAACTCGTCAGCGTCGCCGGTGCCGGCCATCAGTGGCCAGGTGGGGTCCCGAGCCCGCTGGCGCAACGGTTGGGTGACCTACCGCCGCCGTCGACCGCACTGAACGCGACCGACACCATCTGGCAGTTCTTCGCGGCGCACCATCGCTGAAACCTGACCGGCACAGTTGCCGCCGAAGATGTACAGAATGTCGACAAGCTCCACTGAAAATCCCCGGATTGTCCGATGCTGGCGCGTGTGTCCTGGCGCACACTGGGGCCTCCAGAGACTTGCTGAGGGGTGAGATGAGTCGACAGTGGCGGGTTGCCCTGGTCCAGGCCAGCCCATTGCGGGGTGACGATCCGGTGGCCGAGATGGCAGCCGAGCTCGGTGCGATCCTCGCCGAGCACCCCGAAACGCAGATGGTGGTGTTCCCCGAGATTCACCTGCTGGGTGCGAGCGACGACGAGGACGACCTCCGCACCTATTTCGACACCGTCGCCGAGCCACTCACCGGACCGCTCGTGCAGGCGCTCGGCGCCATGGCCGCAGACTCCGGCGTCTGGCTGGTGCCCGGCTCGATCGCCGAGCGCGGCGAGGACGGCCGGGTGTACAACACCGCTGTCGTCTTCGATCCCGACGGTCGTCTGGTCTCGTCGTACCGCAAGGTGTTCCCGTGGCGCCCGTACGAGCCGTGGGCGTCAGGCGCCGGTTTCACGGCCTTCGACGTGCCCGGTGTCGGCCGGATGGGCGTCAACATCTGTTACGACAGCTGGTTTCCCGAGGCGACCCGGCAGATCGCGTGGCTCGGCGCCGAGGTCGTGTTCAACATCGTCAAGACGACCTCCGACGACCGCGAGCAGGAGCTCGTCCTGGCCCGCGCCAACGCGATCACGAACCAGGTCTACTACCTCAGCGTCAACGCTGCCGGGCCCCTCGGGCGGGGGCAGAGCATCTACGTCGGGCCGGAGGGCGAGGTGCTCGCTCAGGTGGCACACGCCGAGCCGGAGGTCACGCACCTGGCGATCGACCTCGACCGGGTGACCGCGGTACGGACCCACGGCACCGCCGGGGTCAATCGGGTGTGGGAGCAGTTGTACGCGGACGACGACCCGATCGAGCTGCCCGCCTACGGGGGCCAACTGAGCCACCAGCGGTGGCAGCCCCAGCACGTCAACCTCGAAGGACGCTCATGACCGAAAACGCCCGGCAGTCCGGCGAGGCCGGCCACCTCAACGCCACCCTCGGCTTGGGCGGAGTGACGCTGTTCGGCCTCGCCTATATGGCGCCGATCATCGTGCTGGGCATCTTCGGCGTCATCGCCGAGGCGTCCGCGGGCGCCAGCGCCGGCTCGTATCTCCTGGCCACCGTGGCCATGCTGTTCACGGCCGCGAGCTACGCGAAGATGTCGGTCCACTATCCGGTCGCGGGATCGTCGTACACCTATGTCCGTAAAGCTTTGGATTCGCGACTCGGATTCCTCGTCGGCTGGACGATTCTGCTCGACTACTTGTTCCTGCCGTTGGTGATCTGGTTGATCGGCGCCGCGTACCTCACAGGTGAGTTTCCGTCGGTACCCGCGTGGGTCTGGATCGTGCTGTTCATCGTCGTGACGACCGCCCTGAACATCCTCGGGCTGAAGGTGGCCGACAAAGCCAACCTGATCCTGATGGTCTTGCAGTTCCTGGTGATCGCCCTGTTTGTCGGGTTCGCGGTGGCGTACATGGTGTCTCACCACGGCAGTGGCTCGCTGTTGTCCGTCACGCCGATCACCGGCAGCGGCGGCTTCTCGGCGATCGCCGCGGGTGCGGCCATCGCGGCGTACTCCTTTCTCGGGTTCGACGCGGTCAGCACGCTCACGGAGGACACCAAGAATCCGCAGCGCAACATCCCGCGCGCGATCATGCTCGTCGCGCTCATCGGTGGGGTGGTCTTCGTGGCGGTGGCCTACACCCTGACGCTGGTACAGCCAGGCGGCACGTTCGCGAACGCCGACTCGCTGGCCGCGGACACGGCCAGGACCATCGGCGGGGCGTTGTTCGCGGCGTTCTTCGTGGCCGGCCTGATCATCGGTCAGTTCACCTCGGGCCTGGCAGCGCAGGCCAGCGTGTCCCGGTTGCTCTACGCCATGGGCCGGGACTCGGTGTTGCCCAAGAAGTTCTTCGGCCGGGTGTCGCCCCGGTTCTTCACGCCCGTCTTCAACATCGTGCTGTGCGGGTTGATCGGGTTGGGTGCGGTGTTCCTCAGCGTCGCCACGTCGACGTCGTTCATCAACTTCGGCGCGTTCACTGCCTTCACCCTGGTGAATCTGTCGGTGATCGGCTACTACGTCCGGCATCGCCACGAACAACGGCTGAATCCGTTGACGTACCTGGTGATCCCGCTGATCGGCGCGGTCGTGGACGTCTACCTGCTCACCAAACTCGGCAGTGCCGCACTGACCCTCGGGGTCATCTGGATGTTGATCGGCGTGGGGTATCTCCTGGCCCTCACCCGTGGTCTGCGCGTTCCGCCACCGGAGTTGTCACTGGCCGAGTAGACATGCCCGGCTGGCGCAGGGGAGCGCAGTGGACGTCGAAGCGTTGCGCGATGGTGTCCAGGGTGCGTTGCAGGTGGGGGCGCCGGCGCCGGTGGGTGGCCAGGAACTGGGCCATCCCGACGGCTTGGCGGGGCAGCGGATACCAGCGCGCGATGTCCACGCCGCAGTCGCGAAAAATGCTGAGGGGCAGGGTATCTGAGATGAGACCGAGGTTGTGTACGGCCAGCGTCATCACGGTGTGGGGGAAAACCTTGTTGCACTTGCGGCGCAACTCGATCATGTCGAGCTCATACAGCGGCACCTCGGTGAGCTGATCGGTGAACATCAGATGCGGCAGGAAGTAGCCCATGAACGTCGTCAGGTGCAGGGTCGCCGCTCGGCTGTTCAGCGACAGCACCCGGCCGCTCGGCGAGGTGTAGGGCTCATACGGTTGTGGGTGCTTGAGCAGATACCCGGTGCAGTTGACGATCCAGCTCTCCGGGTCGATCTCCCGGACCCCGCCACTGCGCAGCTGAATCTCGGTGTGCCCATCGCGATCGACGGCATCCACGAAATGGTCCATCACGACATCGTTCAAGCCGGCCGCGATGGCGTCTCTCTCGGCCGTCGACAGGAGGCCGAGCAGGAAGTTGTCGGTGCCGGGCGTCAGCCAGATGGCGTACCGCTCGAGCCAGCGGCGGCTCACCTCGTCCTCGTTGGTGCCGTCGAACAGCTGGGTCACGTCGTTGGCGACGGCGTTGAATGTCGTTCCACTCCACCATCTTTGGGCGCCGGTGGGGAACAGCCGGTCGCGGTGCGCGAAGTAGGTTCCCGAGCCGGCCAGCAGATTCACCTCGCGTCCAGGGTGGCGAGAGATCAACGCGTACACGGTGTCCATCGCGGTCTTGCCGCTGCCGATCACCCATACCGGAGCGTCGCTGTCGTCGATGGAACCACTGCGCATGTCGCAGTAGTTCGGCGACACCGAACGGGCGGTGGTGCTGGACACCGGCAGCGGATCGTTCGGTTCGACGTCGGAGGCGATGGCCTTGATCAGACGCTTGGCCTCGACGACCAGGCTGCGCCCGTCGTCCGACACGCACTGCACCCGGACGACGCCATCGACCTCGGTGTCGGATTGCAGTGTCCAGCCGTAGAATTCGTCGACCGTGATGCGCTGCCGCAGCACGTCGAGGCAATGGTCGAAATGCGCCAGCACCTCGTGCTTGGTGGCCAGATGGGAGGGCTCGGCGTCCAGCGTCCAGCCGATGTTCCCGGCGGTGAAGAACGGGTGCGGCTGATGCAGCCGCACGTAGTCGTAGGTGTCGACCCACATGCCGCCCACTCGGTGCCGCCGGTCCAGCAGGATGACCCGCTGGCCCGGCGACAAGTACTGGGACGTCGTGAAGAGGGCATTCAGCCCGGCGATACCCGCACCGACGATGCAGACCTCGCAGCGTTCGACCGTGGCGCTCACCGGTTCACTCCCGTGGTGGTGATGAACATGGGGACCTCCTTGTCCTTGCCATGACGATCCGGCATCGGGCTCGGGAGTACATCAGCTGATCGGCGTATTTGGCTGGGGCACTACAGCGATATGGCCAGCAGGGTGCGGACCAGCTCGGCCTGCCGGTGGGTGCCCGTCTTGTCGAAGATGTGCTGGACGTGCGTTCTGACGGTGCCGGCGGACAGACACATGCTCTCGGCGATCGGCTTGATCCCGTCGCCCTGTATCAGCCTGATGGCCACCGCCGCCTCGGCCGTCGTCAGCCCGTACAGGCGGCGCAGCATCTCGACATCCGGTTGCGGGTGCTGCTCGGGATCGAGGATGAGCACCAAGGCCCGGGATTCGGCCAGTGGAGCCGTCACGTGCTGGAACGGCAGGACGTGAATCACGTAGGGCCGCAGTCCGGATGGCCGTGGGCACAGCAGTGAGGTGGTGCCGCGCACGACCGCCCCGGTCTGTCCGAGCGCGGCGTTGATGCCGAGCCGCAGAGCGGCGTCAGCGGGCGGATGCGCGAATTCGAACGATCCGTCACGAATGGTCAAGCCGTCGTGGCGGCGGACGATGTTCTCCGCTGCCGTGTTCAGGTAGCGCACCGACAGCAAGCAGTCCACCACGGCCATCCCGATGCGGGTGACGTTGTCCATCGCCGACGAGATATTGCGGATCTGGTGGGTGGCCTCACTGAGGTCGTGCTGGATGCGCATCGCGCGCTGGAAATGCGGGACCAGCGCCTCGGCCAGTTGAACGCGTTCGGTGTTGTCGAACGGTTTGGCACGCTTCTCGGTGGCCACCAGCCAGGTCGCGGGCTCGGGCCCGTCCGTCAGCCGGACGAACAGCCCGTCTTCGAGGCGGTGCGGGCGCATCCAGTCCATGTGGAACTCGGCGTTCGGCTGCAGAGCGGTGAGCTCTTGGCAGCCGTACACCCGCCCCACAGGCCCGTTCTCGACCGCTTCTAGGAGGAAATCGACGTGGCGGTAGTACTCCGCGTACTCGGTCAGGGCGTCGGTCGGGATGGTGACGCTCTGGGGCGCCCGGCTCACGCTGTCGGCCAACACCAGAGCCGCCCCGCCGGTCGCGCCGAACATGGTGTGCAGTTCGGCCATCGTCGCGGTCCACTGCTCGGGCTGGACTGCGGAATCGTAGATCGACGAGACTACGCGCGAAAAGGCCTCGACCGTGACCACGGTCGGTACTCCCTGACCAATGTAGGGCTCACGCCTTGCGCCTCTCGCGACGTGATCTACCTGCGGCTGCACCGCAAGCACTGCGGAAATCGTAATTCAAGACCAATGGTATGTAAAGTGTTTCCTTGGCGCTTGCTGAGAGTCCGATCAGCGCCGCCGAACGTGCGGGCAGATCGCGGTTAGCGGGGGATCGCGATCTGTTCGCACCGTCGATTTCGGGGACTGCGTCAGGCCGCCGCCGACGTCTCCGCGTGCGCGGCAGCCTTGGATCCGCCGCCCTTCGGACTCGTCTTCGGTGTGTCCTTGGCGTCGTTGTCGGATGCCGTCGCCGGCTTCGGGTCGGCGGCGTCCGTTTTCGGCGTGTTCTTCGTTTTCTTCGGCTTGGTCGGCTTCACCGGCGGTGCGTCGGGATCGGTCTTCGGCTTGGTGGACTTGACCGGCGGAGTCTCCGAATCTGCCTGCGGCTTGGACGATTTCACCTGCGGCTCATCCGAGGTGGCGGGCTTCTGGTCGGTGTCGGTGTTCGGTGTCGAGACGGGGGACTGTGGCTGCTCCGTCTTGACGTCGGTCTTCGTGTCCGCCTTGGTGTCTGTTTTCTCGTCGGCCTTCGTGTTCGCCGTCGGTTTGTCCTCGGCCGTCGCTGCCACCGGTGCCAGGGCCGCCGGCTTCTTGACGGAGACGGCCAGCGGCGTGACCGGCGGAGAGCTCGCCGGTGTGGCGGCCAGGCCCGGCAGGTGTAGTTGGGACTGGATATCGGTGACGAAGTTGTTGGCGCCTTCCTGCAGTGCGCCGGGAATCGCGTTGAGCGTCTCGATGATCTTCGACAGGGGAGTGAACAACGAGAACGGCGTCTTCTTCGCCGGATTCAGGTTCTCGCGGTCGGTGTATCCCATGTCGACCAATACCCGCAGCAGCGGCTCGACGGCGTCCAGCAGCGGTTTGACCAACGGCGTCAACCCGATGGCGCCGGCGCCGATGCGCAGGGGCACCAACAGCGGCAGGTCGGGATTGTTGATGAAGACGTAGGTGTCGTGCCCGCCCGCGCTGTTGGTCACCGTGGTGATGATGGCGGGCGTCGTGCCGGGGATGTACGAGTCGTAGTACGCGTCCGGGTGCGCGTACATGACACCGAGCAGGCTGTTGGCCAACGAGAGCGGATTGAAGTACGCCGGGAAATCGCCGTAGGGGTCGTACTCGCGGGTGACGAATGTGGTGTCGTAGATCGACGGTGCTGACGGACCCTGGTTGTTGACGATGAACGGCACGTTTATGCCCGGGAAGCGTTCGAAGATGCCGCCGTTGCCGGCGAAGGGTGAGCCCATCATCAAGAACGACAGCTGCGACGCAGCCGGCCCGGTGCCGTTGGCCAGTAGCGTGCGCTTGGCCCATTCGGCGCCCAGGCTGCCTTCCGAATAGCCCGCGACGATCAACTGCTCACCGGGTCGAGAGGTGATGGCGTTGTACACCTTCGGCCCGGAGACGGTGGTGCTCGCCGACAACTGGATGGACGCCGGGTAGTTGATCGGCAGGTAGGTGTAGCCCGGCGGCACCACGGTGTGATTGAGCTTGGCCGGGATGTTGGCCGACGTGGGGTCGCCGCGTCCGCCGATGCCGATCACGGTGTTCATCAGGCCGACGACGAAGCTCGACGTGATGTTGGTGGCCGGACTCAGCAGCAGCGCGCAGCACAGCGCGACCAACAGGAATGCGCGCGGCACCCGGCGAACGGCAGGACTGGTGGTCGGCCATATCTGAACTGACATCGACGCTCCCCCGACTAGGCGTGAACCGGACGCTACTCCCGGGACCAGGGCTTTAGACGGGAATTTGCAACTTCCCCCGAACGCAGAACGGGTGGTGTTCCGGCGAACCGGAACACCACCCGTGCTGTGCGGGTGCCTGCTAGGGGCAGGTCACCTCGATCTCGAAGGGCTTCTTGGCGGGCTCCATCGGGTTGGCCATGTCGACACCGGTCGCGGTGCCGCTGATCTTGTAGGTCTTGCCGTCCTTGGTGGCCTTGGCTTCGCCGCCGGGCACACCGTCGGTGTAGCCCAGGGTGATGCCGCCGACGCTGCCCAGGCCGACGGTCTTGACGACCGGCGGGTCGGCGTCGGTCAGGGTGACGCCCAGGCCGCCCGAGGCGTTGCCGATGGCGATGACCACGTTGCCGGCTGCGGTGGTGCAGCCGATCTGGCCCTGGACGTCCTGGGCCTTGCCGTCGATGCTGACCTTCGCGGTGCCGGAGCCTGCACTGGAGTTACCAGCGGCCGATGATGCCGAAGCCGAAGCGGTGGCCGAGGAACCGGTGGACTTCTTGTCATCCTTGGAACAGCCGGTCAGGCCGGCGGCCAGAACCGCGGCACCTGCGACCGCGACAACCAAACCACGTTTCATAACTTGTGC
The DNA here is from genome assembly GCF_025331195.1 of Mycolicibacterium llatzerense. Lineage (NCBI taxonomy): Bacteria > Bacillati > Actinomycetota > Actinomycetes > Mycobacteriales > Mycobacteriaceae > Mycobacterium > Mycolicibacterium llatzerense. The sequence goes on from NZ_LXOV01000001.1 coordinate 1,579,639, forward strand.
TCCTTTGTAATGCGAACCGTCCCGAACGGCGGGTCATCCAGTGCATTATGGGGTTCGCCAAGCGACTGTTCATGGTATTCACAGAAAATCCCTATAACCGTCCTGACCTGTTTGTTTCCGCGTCGTCAGCCGGCATTCGGGTGTCGGGCCGGGGAATTGATTGAATACAGCGGTGAATCAGCAGTTCTTCGAGGTCACCGCACAGCTGCCGGGCCGGCGTGGCCGTGCCGGGGTGATCCACACCCCGCACGGTGATATCCAGACCCCGGCGTTCATTGCCGTCGGCACCGCGGCCACGGTCAAGGGCGTCCTGCCGGAGACCATGAAAGAACTTGGGGCGCAGGCGCTTCTGGCCAATGCGTACCATCTGTACCTGCAGCCCGGTCCCGATGTGGTGGACGAGGCGGGTGGTCTCGGCGCCTTCATGAACTGGCCCGGTCCGACGTTCACCGACAGCGGCGGCTTCCAGGTGATGTCACTCGGCGTGGGTTTCAAGAAAGTGCTGGCCATGGACACGGCCCGCTTGCAGGCCGACGACATCATCGCCGAAGGCAAGGAACGACTGGCGCACGTCGACGAGGACGGGGTGACGTTCCGCTCGCACCTCAACGGCGACAAGCATCGCTTCACGCCTGAGGTGTCGATCGGCATTCAGCACCAACTGGGCGCGGACATCATCTTCGCCTTCGACGAGCTGACCACCCTGGTGAATACCCGTGCCTACCAAGAACGTTCGGTGGAACGCACCCACCGGTGGGCGGTGCGTTGCCTGGCCGAACACCGTCGCTTGAGCATCGAACGCGCGGGCAAGCCGGCTCAGGCGCTGTTCGGCGTGGTGCAGGGAGCGCAGTACGAGGACCTGCGCCGGCAGGCCACCAAGGGGCTCGTCGGGATCGTCGACGAGGACGGGCATGGCTTCGACGGCTACGGCATCGGTGGCGCCCTGGAGAAGCAGAACCTGGCGACGATCGTCGGCTGGGTCACCGACGAACTGCCCGACGACAAGCCCCGGCATCTGCTCGGCATCAGTGAGCCCGATGATCTGTTCGCCGCCATCGAGGCCGGAGCCGACACCTTCGACTGCGTGTCGCCGTCGCGGGTTGCCCGCAACGCCGCGATGTACTCGGCGACCGGCCGCTTCAACGTCACCAATGCCCGGTTCAAGCGCGACTTCAATCCCATTGATGCCGAATGCGATTGCTATACCTGCGCCAACTACACCCGGGCGTATCTGCACCATCTGTTCAAGGCCAAAGAGATTCTGGCGTCCACGCTGGGCACGATCCACAATGAGCGGTTCATCATCCGGCTCATCGACCAGATTCGCGCCGCGATCGGTGCGGGGGAATTCGACGAGCTGCGGGACCACGTACTGGGCCGCTATTACGGCACCAAATAGCGAGCCACCTGCACCGACGCGGACGCGTGGACAATGGCGGGATGACTGGTGCACCCGGAGTGATCGACCCGCAAACGCTGCTTCTCGGGTTGATGGATCCGGGCAATCGGGCGGATCCGTACCCCTTGTACGAACGATTCCTGGACAGCGGCCCGCTGGCCCTGCCCGACGCGAATCTGGTGGTGTTTCCGGGCTTCGCCGACTGCGACGAGGTGCTGCGACACCCGGCTTCGGCCAACGACCGGTTGAAGTCGACGGTGTCGCAGAAGCAGATCGCCGCCGGCCAGCGGCAGGCCCGGCCGTTCGGCGAACCGGGCTTCCTGTTCCTCGATCCGCCGGATCACACCCGGCTGCGGGGGCTCGCGCAGAAGGCGTTCGCGCCGAAGGTGATCAAGGCACTCGAGGCCGACATCGTGACGATGGTGGACGGGCTGCTCGAGGGCGCGACGGGCACGATCGATGTGGTGGCCGACCTGGCTTATCCGCTGCCGGTGGCGGTGATCTGCCGGCTGCTCGGGGTACCGATGGCAGACGAGCCGCTGTTCAGCCGGGCGTCGGCACTACTGGCGGGCGGGCTCGACCCCTTCGTTGCGGTGAACGACGAGACGGCCGACGACACCGCCGACCTGATGGAGGCCGGTCTCTGGCTGCGCGGGTATCTGCGCGACCTCATCGAGGAACGGCGTAGCTCGCCCGGGGAGGACCTGATCTCGGCGCTGATCGCCGCCGAAGAGGACGGCGACCAGCTGACCTCCGAAGAGATCGTGGCGACCTGCAATCTGCTGCTGATCGCCGGGCACGAGACGACGGTGAACCTGATCGCCAACGCGGCGCTGGCCATGCTGCGGCACCCGCAGCACTGGGCGGCGTTGGCGGCGGATTCCTCGCGGGCGTCGGCGATCGTCGAGGAGACGCTGCGTTTCGATCCGCCGGTGCAGCTGACCAGCCGCGTCGCCGTCGAGGACATTCAGATCGGCGACGTCGCGGTGCCGAAGGGCGACATCATGATGCTGCTGCTGGCTGCCGCGCAACGCGATCCGCGCATGTACGACCGGCCCGGCGAATTCGACCCGGACCGCGGGGCCATCAAGCATCTCGCCTTCGGTAAAGGTCCGCACTTCTGTCTCGGTGCGCCGCTGGCCCGGCTGGAGGCGACTGTCGCGCTGTCGGCGCTGGCGGCCCGATTCCCGCACGCGCAGTTGGCGGGTGAGCCCGTCTACAAGCCCAACCTGACCCTGCGTGGCCTGGCCACGCTGCCGGTCTCCGTCTGATCCCGGCTACCCTCGCGCGTATGCCTTCAGTTCTCGTCACCGGTGCCGGACGTGGCATCGGGCTGGCCATCACCCAGCATCTCGCCGCGACCGGATGGGACGTCATCGCCGGGGTGCGCTCCAAGGCGGACGCCGCCGCGGTCATGGCGCTGGCCCCGCAGCGGATCTCGGCGGTGATCCTCGATGTCACTTCCGACGATGACATCGAAGCACTGGCGGCGGCTCTGCCGGACCGACTGGACGCGGTGGTGAACAACGCGGGCATCGTGGTCGCCGGTCCCGTGGAGACGTTGACGCCCGCGGACTGGCGGAAGCAGTTGGACGTCAACGTGGTTGGTCAGTTCGCGGTGACCGCGGCGGTGCTGCCCAAATTGCGGGAGTCCCGCGGCCGGGTGGTGTTCATCTCCAGTGTCAACGGCCAGCTGTCGGCGCCGATGCTGGGTGCCTATGCGGCGTCGAAGTTCGCGCTGGAAGCCGGTGCCGAAGCACTGCGAATCGAACTGCGGCCCTGGGGTGTTCCGGTGGTGGTCGTAGAACCCGCGCAGACCGATACGGACATGTGGCGCAAGGCCGACGACATGGTCGTCGAGTTGGAGGCCGCGACCTCGCCCGCGCACCGCGCCCTGTACAGCGGGCATATCGCCGGCATGAAGAAGATGGTGCCGCTGTCGCAGAAGATGGCGGTCGACCCGGCGAAAGTCGTTGCGGTGGTGGAGGAAGCGCTCACCGCACGGCGGCCCAAGGCACGGTACATCGTCGGATTGGGGCCCAAACTCCAGGCGGCGCTGATGACGAACATCCCCGCATCAGTGCGGGGGTTCTTGCTGGCCAAGGTCTTTGGAGTGCCGCGGCGGGTGTAGGCCCCTGGCTGTGCCGAGCGTGGGACTTTACGCGGTTTTGGCGGCGTTTCGTCTCGGAAAGCCACACTCTCGGCGTGGCTATGGCTGGAAAATCCACGCGTCGCGCGGTAGTTGGCTTGGATCGAACTCGGCCAGCATGCCGTCGAGAGTCGTCGCGGTGTAGCCCAGCGACGCCGCGATCTGTGCCAACGCGAATTCCGCGCCGATCTCCGAAACTGTCACGGCGCCATCGCGTTTGGCCAGCCGCTTACCGTCGGCGTTGAGCACCAACGGGACGTGGGCATAGACCGGCTGTGAATAGCCGAGCAGCGCAGCCAGATACGCCTGCCGCGGGGATGACGGCAGCAGATCGTCGCCGCGTACCACCTGGTCGATGCCCTGGGCGGCGTCGTCGACCACGACGGCCAGGTTGTACGCCGGCACGTTGTCGCCGCGGCGCAGGACGAAATCGTCGACCACGCCGGTGTAAGTGCCGTGCAGCAGATCAGTGACGGTGTATTCGGCTGTGTCCGAACGCAATCGGATGGCCGGTGGTCGGCCAGCTGCGCGGCGCCGGGCGCGTTCGTCGTCGCTGAGATCGCGGCAGGTGCCCGGATACGCACCTTCGGGGGCATGCGGTGCCCGCGGCGCCTGCAGGATGTCCTTTCTGCTGCAGAAACATTCGAAGGTCAGGCCGCGTTCCGTCAGCTCGTCGACGACGGCGAGGTAGCGGTCCTCATGCGAGGCCTGGTACTCGGGGGGCTCGTCCCACGTCAGTCCGACGGCCGCCAGATCGTCCAGTTGCCGCTGTGCCACCTCGGGGAACGTGCGGTCATCCAGGTCCTCCACCCGGACCAGGAACCGCCGACCCGTCGATCGCGCGAACAACCACGCCAACACCGCGGTGCGCACGTTGCCGATGTGCAGATCGGCGGACGGGCTCGGCGCGAACCGGCCGGCGGGGGAATGGGACACGACCGCAATGTAACGTCTGCGCCGATTTGTGCGCGATTTTCCGCGGTCGCCGCGGAAAATCGTGCACAAATCACAACAGACGCGCGATGAGATTGCCCACCCGCGCCGGTCTACGTGAGTATGGAAACCGTGGACTTACCCGTGCAGCCACCGATAGACCCCATGCTGGCCAAGGCCGCTGTGAAAGTGCCGGACGAGGCGGGGCTGTGGTCCTACGAGCCCAAATGGGACGGGTTCCGCGCCCTGGTGTTCCGGGACGGCGACGAGGTGGTGCTGCAATCGCGCAACGGCAAGGAGTTGGGCAGGTACTTCCCTGAACTGCTCGCGGCGTTGCGGGACGAGATCGCGCCGCGCTGCGTGCTCGACGGCGAGGTGGTGGTGCCACGGGAGATCAACGGCCGCATCCGGTTGGACTGGGAGTCGCTGAGCCAGCGCATCCATCCCGCGGCCAGCCGCGTCCAGATGCTGGCCGAACAGACGCCGGCGCACTTCATCGGATTCGACGCACTGGCTGACGGCGACCGCAGTCTGCTCGCCGAGCCGTTCCGCGTCCGCCGGGCCGCGCTGCAGGACCTGGTGAGTGAGAAGCAGTGGTGCCATGTCACGCGGACCACCGAGGATCCCGAGCAGGGCGCACATTGGCTGACGACATTCGAGGGGGCCGGGCTCGACGGTGTGATCGCCAAACGCCTCGACGGCGCCTACTTGCCGGGCAAGCGGGAGATGGTCAAGGTCAAGCACGCCCGCGATGCGGATTGTGTGGCCATCGGTTACCGCATTCACAAGAGCGGTGAGGGCATCGGGTCGATCCTGCTGGGCCTCTACAGCGACGGTAATCTCCACATGGTCGGTGGCGCAGCGTCTTTCAGCGTCACGGACCGCATTGCGCTGCTGGCCGAACTGGAGCCGCTGGCCACCGGTGACGCGCAGGACGGCGAGCCGAGCCGTTGGAATTCGGCGGCCGACAAGACCTGGATTCCGATCCGCCCGGACAAGGTGTGCGAGGTGGCGTATGACCAGATGGAGGGAAACACCGTGCATGGCAGACGATTCCGGCACACGGTGAAGTTCCGGCGCTGGCGCCCGGACCGGGATCCCGAGAGTTGTACCTTCGATCAGCTCGACGTGCCGCTGAACTACGACCTGTACGACGTCCTGGAGAAGAGCTGATGGCAAGTGCCGCAGAAGAACTCGACGTCGACGGCGTCGCGGTCCGGTTCACCAACCCCGACAAGGTGTACTTCCCGCAGCTGGGCAGCAAGGGCACCAAGCGCACGATGGTCGACTACTACCTGGCCGTCGCCGACCGGATGGTGACGCTGCTGCGGGACCGGCCCACCCATCTGCAGCGCTTCCCGGATGGCATCGAGGGTGAAGAGATCTACCAAAAGCGGGTTCCGGTAAAGCATCCCGAGTATCTCGAGACCTGCACGGTGACCTTCCCGTCAGGCCGCACCGCTGACGCACTCAAGGTGACACATCCGTCGGCCATCATCTGGGCCGCGCAGATGGGCACCATCACGCTGCATCCGTGGCAGGTGCGCTGCCCGGACGTCGAGCATCCCGACGAGCTGCGGATCGACCTCGATCCGCAGCCGGGCACCGGCTTCAAAGAGGCCAGGGAGATCGCGACCGGTGTGCTCAAGCCGATCCTCGACGAGCTCGGCCTGACCGGTTATCCCAAGACTTCCGGCGGTCGAGGCGTCCACGTCTTCGTCCGGATCAAACCGGACTGGGACTTCATCGCCGTGCGCCGGGCCGGTATCGCGCTGGCCCGCGAAGTGGAGCGGCGCGCGCCCGAGGCGGTGACGACGTCATGGTGGAAGGAAGAGCGCGGCGAGCGGCTTTTCATCGACTACAACCAGAACGCCCGGGATCGGACCTTCGCCTCGGCGTACTCGGTGCGCAAGACTCCGATCGCCACGGTGTCGACGCCACTTTCCTGGGTCGAGCTCGCCGATGCCGATCCCGACGACTACACCATGGCCACCGTGCCGAGTCTGCTTGCACAGCGCGATGATCCGTGGGCCGGCATCGACGACGTCGCGCATTCCCTGGAGCCGCTGCTGGAGATGGTGCAGGCCGACGAGGACCGGGGGCTGGCGGATCTGCCGTACCCGACGTCGTTCTCTAGGAAATGGACATGTGCGGGCGTGTCGGAGCGGGCCGGGGCACGTTCCGGTCTACGTTCCAGGAGTGCTGAGCGCTGCCGCTCCGGCAAAGAAGTGGACAGTACTGACAACGACCGGCCGCGAGACCTGGCCGACCGGATACTCGGACGTTCTGGACGGGTGTAGCCACCAAGCCCGTTCGGATGCTCGGCCGCGGGTCCCGGAGGGGACGCCGATCCTACTTTCGTGCAACGGCGAGCTGGACGAATGGTTGGTGTTGTACTTCAGCTCCTCCCCGCAGTTCACGTCGTTAGATGTGTCGTCCCGCAAGGCGTACGCGCGGGAGATTGGCACGTGGTGCGGCTTCCTCGGCGGTCTAGACGATCCGATGACATGGCTGGAAGCGACAGAAGACGATTTTGTCGACTTCAAGATTAGCCGTACTGACCACCATCAGTCTTCCAAGACGGTGGTGGGGTCGACGTGGAATAAGGCGGTCTTTGCTCTCAGGGGTCTGTACGACTGGGCTGTAAGCCACAAGATTCCAATCACGCCGCACGGCCTCGCTATTGACGTCAGTCCGGTGCCGGGCGGCCAGGGCACATTGCGGGTGCCAGGGGCTAGACCTAACGCGACAATGGTGCGCAAAGAGCGGGATCGATGGATCGTTCCGGGAACGTACCGGCTGTGGCGTGATATTGGCTTGCGCGGTCGTGGGATAGAACGGATCGGTCCGGTCCACTGGCGTGCGGCAGGCGACGACGCTTCCTGCCGTGCTCGTAATTCGTTGCGCAACAATGCATTCACGGACTTCGTCTACTCAACTGGTCTTCGCGTGCAGGAAGCGGGCGCGCTCCTGCTGGTTGAGCTCCCATCAGAGGGCGTCATTGAGGCCAAACTGCCCGCAGCAATCGCTAAGTACAGCAAGTCGCGAGTGTGGTACACAGCACCCACCGCGAATCGCACATTGCACAGCTACATCAATGTCGGTCGGGCCGCTGCCGTTCGCCGGGCGATACGCCAGGGCCGCTACGACGTGATTCAGGACATCGTGTGGGTAACCGAGGTTCGGCGAACTCGAAGAGGGACGCTTGAAGTCGTCCGCGATGACGGCACCGCTATGTCACTGAACACGATGAAGCCGCCAATGAGACGGCGCTTGTTCTGGATTCGCGATGGTCGTCCAGAGCCGATGGCTTTGTGGCTCAACGAAAGCGGAACCCCGTTTCATCACGAATCATGGATCGGAGTGTTCGAGGGCGCCAACGACCGACTGTGGGCGGCCATAGAAGCCACCGGAGGAGCGGTCAATGACGAGCTCACCGTCACACCGCACTCCCTGCGCTTTAGCTTCGCGTTGGCGTTGGCTGTCCGGTTGCACCAGCGTCTCGACGAAAGACACGGGTGGGGTAAGGATGTCGCCTACGGAGACGGATCGCGGTATGACGAGGTATTCCGAACCATCAAGGACGTGTTGGGGCACCAATCAATAGAAACGACGCGCAGCACATATATGCCCCGCGTGCAACGATTGCGATTCGACCCATTGTTCGGCTCCTCACCTGGCGGTGCGACGACAGCTGATTTGGTGTCGTCGCTCGCGCAGGACCTCGTGGAGGTTCGTGACTTGACGGGCAATGGCGCGTGACCCCGGGCAAGCGACAGATTGGGGTTCCCCTGAAAAAGTGGACACGGTTAGCTTGATTGCTGATTGATCCGTGCGGTGATCTCGAAGTCGATAGGTGAGATCATTCCCAGTGAACTATGCCGCCTGTCATGGTTGTAGTAGCGAAGGTAATTGTCAAGTCCCGCAGCAAGATTCGCATACGTTGTGAAGGCATGCCGCTTGTAGTACTCGTGCTTGACCGTCGACCACAGTGATTCGGACCCGGCGTTGTCCCAACATATGCCGGTGGCCCCCATAGAGCGGCGCAGGCCGTGATCGGAGCAGACTGTGGCCAAGTCGTGACTGGTGTATTGACTGCCCCGGTCCGAGTGCAAGATGGTGCCGGCCACCGACCCGCCGCGGGTGAACACCGCCGCGTCCACCGCCTGCTCGACGAGCTCAGTGCGCATGTGGTCAGCCACCGACCAGCCCAGCACCCGTCGCGAGTGCTCGTCGCGGATCGCGCACAGGTAGGCATCGCCTTCACCGCAGGTCAGATAGGTGATGTCGGAGGTCCATACCGCATCGAGGCGGCCTTGATCGAAGACCCGGCCCACCCGGTCGGGTGGGAAAGACGCCGCCGGGTCGACGACTGTGGTTTTGACCTTGAAGGTGCGCGGGCTGATGCCTTCGATGCCCATCTCGGCCATGATCGCCGCGACGGTGTTGACCGACACCGAGACCCCAGCGGCGTGCAGGTCGGCGGTGATCCGTGGTGAACCGTAAGTGCGTCGGGATTCTTGCCAGTGGGCCAGGATCTTGACCTCGAGATCGCGGCGCCACTGCTGCCGCGGCGTGGGTTCGGTGCGTCGCTGCCGTGCTTCCCAGGCGTAATAGCCCGAGCGTGAGACGTCGAGGAGCTCGGTCAGTGTGGCGATGTCGTGGTCGGCGCACTCCGCGGCGATGAGCTCAAACCGACTCACCGATGTTGCTGTGCCGCAAAGTACGCCGATACTTTTTTCAAGAAGGCGATATCTCGGTCCTTCTCGGCCAGTTCCGCACGCAGCCGCACCAATTCGGCGCGTTCACGGGCCGTCAGATCGCCTTCTGGCGGCCCATGGCGGGCATCGCTGGCCACCCCGTCGCGGACCCTCTCCTGACGCACCCACTTGCCCAGCAGACTCTCGTGCAGGTTCAGTTCGCGGGCCACCTCCGAGACCGGCCGGCCCCTGTCAATCACCCGACGAGCAGCCTCCACCTTGAACTCCGGTGTGAACGACCGACGCGTCCGCGACATATCGACATCCTTCCAGCAGGACACCGTCCCGCTATCTCAGGTGTCCACTGAAACTGGGGAACCTCCGATCTCAGCGGATGGAGTTGTCACTCGGCGTGAGAACCCCGAAGTCGTCGTCGCTTCGCTTAAAGGCTCGTATTCGCCTGTTGTGCTCGATTTTCGGGGCTGGCCTGGTGATGTAAGGCTAAGGGTGCAGCTTGCCGACGCAATCGAATCTCTCACGGGAGTGAACGGAACATGGAAGAGCGCTTCTACAGCAAGGAGTCGCTTAACCATCATCAAGTCATTCGCTCGATGGTGCGGTGATAACGGCATTCGCCAGCTAAGCGAGCTAAGCCCAAATCGCTGGAATGCGTATCTGCTTTGTGTTACAGGAGGTGGTGCGAAGGGCAACACCCAGCACCTGCACCTAGGCGTGGTGCGACAAGTACTTCGACGGTATCCGCATCGTCTTCATCCCGAGCTGCCACGAATTCTAAACCGAAGACTCCCGTTGAGGGATCCCAGTGCCTATCAGCCCTATGACAGGGATGTTTTTGATGGGATTCTCGGAGCAGCGAAGGCAGTCGTGAATGCCGAGTATCGGCGCATCCACCCGAACCTGCTCCTTCTGAAGGAGTCACACTCCAAGGATCTTGCACCTCACGAACAGACGCGGGCTGCCGCCCTATGCGAGCTGGCGGCCACGGGAGCACCTCAAACTGCTGCGGGGCGCCTCGCATTGGGGATCAGCGTCAGTGACCCGAGATCCTTAGGCGTTCATCAAGCGCGATCGAAGCTGTTCGTGAGCCACGAGGGCGCGGTGGCTATGGTCGTTCTCATCGCATGCCTAGAGGGTGCCAACTTCGCGCAGATCAACGAGCGGAAAGTGCCAGCGAGTGCTCCCGGACTTGGTGTCGCAGAGGACATTTTGACCGTGGAGGACGAAAAGCGACGCAGGCCCAGCAACCCGTACGACGCCCACGCGATCCCTAAAAACGCGCGCCGCGTGATGACGAAAATCATCGAGATGACGCAGCCGGCACGGGACTACCTAGCAGCGCACGATCTTCCGGGAGCCGACCGTCTCATCGTCCATTGGCCGGCAATCGGCGGCAGCACTGCGCCTCACGTCGGCATTTACATGAAACGAACTAGCAACCGGAAGCCCAAATGGTGGCCAGACGACGATATTCCAATGTCGTTCAGCCGTATCCGCAAGACGGTGCGCGTTCTCACTGACCGAACCCCCCAAGGACATTCGCGTGCAACGTGGTCCACTCACTACTTGATGGCATCAGAGGTCGAACGTGAGCGACTGTTGACCGAAGCTGTCGAAACGGGGCTATGGGCGGTCATCGAGAACGCTGAAGCTCATCTGAAAATGAGATTCGAACGCGCTAGCACGCCAACCGACACCGACACAACGATTGGCGGCTGCATCGACTTCGACCATCACCCCCTAACTGGAGAGCCTTGTGGCGATGATTTTCTGTTGTGCCTGCAATGCACTCATGCCTTCGCGACGCCTCGCCATCTCCCCAGACTCATCGAATTGCGCCACCAGTTGGAGGCCATTGCCTCAACTGATGGACCCGACTGGACTGACTTCCGCGCCATGGCCTATGCATGCCTCATTGCCCTCCTCGAAGACCGCACTCTGATCACCGCCGACGAATACCGAGCTGCAATCGGCGCCATCGCAGATGAGGACCGGGAGGAGATCAACCTACTCCTGAACGGGAAGTACACATGAGCAATCCCGTAGCTGACACGAACGACTTAGCTGCCCCAAATGGCCACGACGCGGTCGATTGGGATGTGGTGGAATCCGGGCCAGTGATCGTGCACAAACTACGACTCAAACGCCCGGACCTTCCAATGAACATGTTCCCTGAAACCATCTGGTCTCTGCGGCCGATGGGTGTACCTGAAGGGAGCGTGCAGAACCTCCGATGGACACCTGGTAGTCGTGCACAGCGGTTTCGGATTCCCGCACACCTTGTAATGCCCTTGAAGCGTGTGATGTGGCTGATAATCAACAGGCCCACGCCCGAGTCGTATCTCGCGGCTAACTGTTCTCGGCAATGGCCGGCAGCGTCGTCAATCACCTCCCGTTTCAATACTTTGCGCCGCTTCGGCCACTACCTCGGCGAGCAGGGCATCACGCAACTCCGGGAGGTCACGATCGATCTGCTCGATTCTTACGCCGTGGACCTGCTTGGTGATCAAAGCGGATCCAGCCGATTATCAATCGCATTGGACCTTGGCTACATCGGTGCCATAGCACACCTAGTGGAGTATCTGCCAGAAGCTGACCGTATGGTCGAGCCGACATGGTCATCGAAGGAACTTGTTCATCGAGCCGGCGAGCGTACCGCAGACAATAGCAAGGCCATCATCGATCCCGACACGTTCGCCCCGCTGCTCTGGTGGGCCCAGCAGATTGTCCGGTGCGCACCTGACGTCATTGCTGCTGTCGAATGGGTTAACGCCTCAACAACTTGTAATCCGGCACCCGGCAAATCCACGGCGGGGTTCAACGCCGTCACGGAGGTAGTGGCCTCTTTTGGCGGGGTGCTGCCTCAAGGTCGGAGAGATGGGCAGGTCGCGGCAGAGTACTTGATCGCGGTGCGAGGCGGAGGGATCCACGTAAGCGACTTTTCGAAGTGGCGCCATAGGCGCGGCGGTGAGTATGTGATTGATCCTGCTTTGCCGCAACCGATTCCAGTCCCAGTCGAGGGCGTCATCGAAGGACGTGGCTGGTTGCCGTTCTTGGACTACCGAGATATACGCGACGGCAAAATGCTGAGGATCCTCCGAGCAGCTGCGGCGGTACTTATCTGTAGTTGTACGGGAATGAGGGGAGAAGAATGTAGGAAGCTTCCGCTTGGTGCGCTGCGGAAGATTCTGCGTCCTGATGGCGCCCAATCGTTTCGGATCGACGGGCGGATCTATAAGGGCATCGGGGATGAGAATGGCCAGCAAGATACGGAAGGAAAGCCGTGGATATGGGCAACAATCAAGCCCGGCGCGGACGCGATCGAGGTACTCGAAGGCCTTGCTGTGGTCACGAAATCGGACCGTCTGTTTAGTTTCCCCGATACCCGCCAAACGTCAGCCGATCGATTCACGCGGGTTCGAATCGTCGGCAGTGGGCAACTGATTAGATGGATCGAGGAGCTTATCGAATTCGCGAATGAGATGGTGATCGAACTTGAACTCGATCCTAGCCGATGGCGACCGTCGTTGCAGCCCCACGTGCGCAATCTCGCTGTCCTCGGCTTCTGCGTGCTCACCCTGGTTTTCGGTTACCACCTTCCCTTCAACTGGCTGGGCCTGATCGGCACCTCACACGCCGACCTCCCCAGTTACCTGCTACCCGGTCAGTGACCCACGGCCGACTGAAGAGGAGAAACGCACTGTGAGCATGGCGCCCGTCGTCACCAACGGTCTCGACACTGCGGTATCACCAACAGGGCAGTGGATCGCCACGCTGCTGACGTTCGGTCTCGCTGTAAGCGTGCTGGCATGGACCATCGTTGTATGCCGCCGCGATCGGCAATGGTGGCCGATGTTCGTCCTCGCCAGCGGGACTGCAACGTGTCTCATGGAGCCGCTGTTCGACCACTTGTACGGCCTATGGTTCCGCGAGCAGGGCCAGTGGAACTTGTATACCACCTTCGGCAGTCACCAACCGGTGTGGGTGCCGGCGGCATACCTGTCTTTCTATGGTGGGCAACGGTATTCATCGCGCGGATGGTCGCGCGGACCCCAACCAGACGAACAGTGTGGAAGATGTACGCGGCGATCGTCGTGATGGCCATCGTGGCGGAACTGACCTACATCAGTGTGTTGGGGGTCTACGACTACCAGGACCGTCAACCGTTCGTCGTCTTCGGTTACCCGATCTCCCTGGCCTTCACCAACGCCATGAGCGCACTCGTCAGCGGCATACTCGTCTACCGATTGGTCCCGGCGCTCGGGGGACGGCGCAACCTGTACTTGATCCCGGTGGTGCCAATGGCCTTCGCCAGTGGCCTGTTCGGTTCCGGCATCCTCTACCTGTCGGTGCGCCATTCGATTGATGGGCCGTCCATGCTGGTGGTGCACTTGGCGGCCTTGACGGTGGTTGGCGCGATCGCCAGCACTGTGAGTTTGCTTGCGCGAACACTTTTGCCCTCACCGCAAACGGAATTGGCTGTAGCCACGCCCATCTAGCGAGACCACTTTCGCAGTGTTGTGCTCGATGGGTCTGTTTCGTTGAAACAGCATGTGCAACAAGGAATCGCGGTTAGACGGCCTCGTCGTCAGGCCAAGGCGCCAGTGGTTCTGTTGGGATCCATCGACCCGCCGAATCGCCACGCCATGCCTGGCGGTCGGAGCCTGCAGAGCGTCGCAGCGTCGAAGGTTGAACCGACCCGTATCCGCGGACACTGAGCGGTGGCATCCGCGACAGTTCGTAGTTCGTGCTGGTCTCGAGTTGCTTGGCCAACGCGGGTCCGATCAGGATGCTGTTGGGTTCGGTGATCGCGGTCAGCCTGCTGGCGAGGTTGACGGTGTCACCGAAGATGTCTCCGGCATGACTGATCACCGGCCCCATCTCCAGTCCGATTCGCACGCCCGGTACTCGCGGCCGTCGGCGCACGATCTCGATCAGTTCGACGGCAATGTCTGCGCCGACGGCCGGATCGTCAGCGGCGAAAAGCACTTCGTCGCCAAGGGATTTGATTACTCGGCCGCCGTATGAGGTGACCAGATCAGCGACGCGGTTTTCGAACCGCTCGACCAGCGCGGCGAGGTCGGGATCTGACAGTTGCCGGCTGAGCCGAGTAAAGCTGACCAGGTCCGCGAATCCGACAGTGGCGCTGGTGGGTCCGTCGGAACTCACGTGGGGGTGCAGCCGCTGGACGGCGATGGCGAGGTGCCGTCGCCAGCTGTAGAGCAGAAGTTTGTCCATGTCAGGCAATACTCGATCGACCACTTGCCTTGCAGCGGAGTGGCGTTCAGGACCATTTGTGCCGCGGGCATCGAGGATCTTGACCAACTCCTCGGCGAGGGTGACTGACAGGCGAGCCGTCGCGCGTCCCAACGCCCTGGCCATTTCTACGGTTTGAGATTCATCGAGACCACCGTCTTCCACCAGATCGATCAGTGTCGAGAGGGCATCAATGTCGGCGCCGGTGAATCCCGCGTCACTGTCGGAGACATTGGCGAAACCAAGCGCGCGCCAGTATCTCCGGGCTCGGTACATCGGTATGCCCACCGCATCGCTGACTTCTCGGCTGGTGAATGCGCGGCTGCTTCCCAACAGCTTGTCGAGGTCGGCATCACGGTCGAGGACCGGTCGTTGTCCATGTTCGATCGTCAGGCTCTGGTCCGGCCGATTCATGCATGCGTGACCGGCGACCGGGACCCGCTCTGCTCGTGCGGTCCGGTAGCGGCGCATGAATTCTTGGTTGTCGCCGTTGGCTTCTGGTGATGCTGCCATCGAGTTGGGCTTATCTGGTGCGTGCCGGTCGAATGCGACGGGCGTATCCGGCGGGGGGCGAAGGAGTTCGTCTGCGGTGCCTGTCCGGCTGGTGCGCGGATGGTCGCAGTCAGTGCGAGGTGGGTGCCGGATCGGGTGCTGAGGGAGCCCTGGGGCACGCGGTCGTTGTGGGCAGGTGCATCTAGCTACAACGTATCCGTGTGCCCCAGGGCGGTGACGGCGGTAGGGCGGCAGTGCCTACGTTCGTCGGGTGAATCAGTCTTCGGTCACCGTGATGGCTTCGACCGGGCACCGCTTGGCTGCGGTGGCCACCTGTTCTTGGTCTACCGGGTCAGGACTGTCGTTGACGATGCGGACCTGTTCGTCGTCGTCGCCGAGCTCGAAGACGTTGGGCACCATCGCCACACAGATGGCGTGACCTTCACAGCGTTTGTAGTTGACTGCCACTTTCATCGGCGGGAATCCTTCAGGGCTTCGGGGTGAAAGTAGCCGGCAGTGTCGGAATTGCGGCGGTTTCAGTTCCGCGGAATTCGTAGGTGACGTTGTCCGGATTGTCGAGGGTGATGTCGGGCAGCCGCTTCAGCAGCTCCTCGAGGGCGACGCGGAGTTCCATCCGCGCAGTCGGGGCGCCCGGGCAGGCGTGAACGCCGAAACCGAATGTCAGGTGCCGGTTCTTCCGGCCGAACTTGCGGTCCACGTCGAACTGGTCGGGGTTGTCGTAGACCTTGGGATCGCGGTTGGCGGCTGCCCAGCATGCCTGGATGTAGCTGTCCTGGGGGATGGTCACGCCGCCCAACTCCACATCCCGGGTTGCGCGCTTGTACAAGCCGAAGAACGGCGTGCGCAGTCGCAGCGTCTCTTCGACGGCGCTCGGAATGAGCTCCGGGTGGTCTTTCAAGCGCTGAACAAGGTCGGGGCGTGAGAGCACTTCGTGGAGCAGGCTGGCCATCGCGGCCACGCTGGTGCCGTGTCCGGCGATCAGGAATGAGTTCATGATCTGCCCAATTTCCAGCGGGCCCAGCGGCTTACCGTTGAGCTCGGCACGCGAGAGTTCAGTCAGGAAGTCGTCCTTAGGATTTTCGGCCCGGGCCATCACTTCGCCGGCACCGAACATGGCGAAGTCCATGAACGCCTTGGGGCCCTTTTCCGGGTCCTCGAAGTCGGCGACGACGCGCAGCGTCATCTCACGCACCGTGGCACGCTTGTCGCGGTCGAACCCGATGACCCGGCACAGGGCGAAAAGCGGCACCTCTTCGCAGAAGTCGTGCACGAGGTCGCAGGAGCCTTTGCCGGCGAACTCATCGATGAGTCGGCTGATGTCCTCGCGGACACCGTCTTCCACGAGCGGCGGGGTGTCGGCGTTGAATGCCTGGGACACGATCTCGCGCCACGCCGTGTGCTGCGGCGGGTCGTACTCCAGCGGGGGGAAGCCCGGGCGGTCAACGACCGGCAGAACGACAGTCGGTGTGTAGGAGTACGTTTCCCAGTCGCTGTGGAGCTTCTTCACGTCGTCGTAGTCGAGCGCCAGGTAGAAGCCGCCCATCTCTTCGCTTCGCGCCATGGGGCAGCCTGATTCGCGGGCACGCTCAAAGAGCGTGAGTGCCTTCTCCGGCGTGGAGGTGTAGCTGCTGTACCCGGCCAGCTCTTCGCCGAGGTCTGCATCGAGGTTCTGAGTCATGCTGAGCCTTCCTGTTGCTTGTGGCAGCACGTTCGACGCGCAGTCAGCGCCCAGGTCGTGGATCTGGTTGGTGGTGTCGAAGGCCACCGCGGATCCCGTTGGGCCATACCAACTGCGGACCGAGGGGGCTTGATCGCATCAGCGCTCTTGGTCGTGCCGTGCATCACACTCTAACTGTTTGTTGACAATGAATCAATGACTAAGAGTCGATTTCTGGGTGTTTATTGACACGGAGGCAAGTGTGCGCGCCGTGTCCGCGCAAAGGGCTCTGTCCTTGATGCGCGGTGGCCAGTACGGGGTGTGGTCAGCTGTGGGGCCGGTCGCCGTCGGCGGCGCAGCTGTTCCCGACGCCGGCCGAGTGGCGCCATCGGCTCTCGTGAACCAAGCCGAGATGCCGCCTATCAAACCTTTTGTGGCGCAGGTCTTCCGGGCCGCACTGCCCCATGCTGCCGATGCTCGTGAGTGGACGCGACCACTGGCGCTGCGATGTGCCAGCGACGGCGTGCGAGCCTTTTCGCGGGCGGCGCGCAGAGAGCGGGCTATCCCATCAGGCGAAGTCGAGAATGCCTGATGGATGTCGGGCGGGTTGTACGGGTAGGTGTTTTGCCGATTGTTGATCGTGATCAGCGTGAGCACGGTCAGGATGCTGCTGCAGCGGAGCAGTGGTTCAGCGGACGCGCCTGGGCCGAGGCGCCGGGACGTGAATGGCCGGGAGGCTGGGAGGGATGCCCGCTTGCGATCGCCGAAAACACAAGTCGATCAGGCGTTTCCGCTGGGATTCGGTCAGCGTGGATGATGGTCGTGATTTGAGTAAGTCCAGCAGCCGGCAGTAGAACACGTTGGGCTGCATGCCGAACTCCTGCATGATGAACTCATCGCCGGTCGTGAAATCCGCCCACCGAAGCGCAAACTCGACCCAACTGTGTTCTTCGGGCGAAAGGGTCACGTTCGGGGAGTCGTGTCGTGAAATGTATTGGGAAATAGGAGAAGCCTCGGTAGTGCTGCGTTGCGCGCCGTCGTAGTAGGGCGCGGACTCTCGCTGGAAGATGGTGTGTTTGGGTGGTTTGGTGAACCACCGCGGACCGCTTGGGATGACTGCGGCGCGCTGGCCGCGTTGAGTTTGCTCGGCCAACGCCGCCCCGGGAACCTGGAGAGAGAGCGGGGCGGCGTTGACGTTGCGTTCGGCCGTGCGGGGGGACGGCGGCCGAAGATTTCTTAGGACTGAACGAGGGTCCAGGGCTGGGGCCGCATTGGCATCTCGCGGTCCACAGTCCACGTGTCCGGGTGCTTTTCGCGCGGGTCGGCGGCGAACGACAGGTGGGTGTGCAGGATCTTCCAGACGCCGTCGATCTTCTCAACGACATCGGTCTGGCGCATCATCCAGAAGAAGTGCTTGCCGTCGTCGAGCGTGCCTTCGTAGGTCTGGTTCATGTAGACGAAACCCACGTCGTTCTTGGCGAACACACGCATGTTGACCAGTCCAAGTTCACCGACGAACTGCGGGCCGATGAAGTTGAACCAGTGTCGAACGTCCTCGCCGTAGTACTGGCCGGGGGACAGGATGTCGATGAAGCTCACGTCGGTCTGGTCGGTGTAGTGCTCCAACGGCGCATCGGGGTCGGTGAGGAACTGGTGATTGAAGTTGGCTTCAACCGCCTTTTCCATGGCGACGATTTCCTTGACCGCCTCCGGGTCACTGCCGAACAGTGCCACGGGCTCGAGGTCAACAGGCCTGCGATTCATTCCAATCTCCTTTGATGGGTGTGCGGTTGGTTATCGGTGAAACACGGCGCCGACCGCTGCGATCAGCGAGTCAGCGGCGTCGGTAGGTTGCGCCGGGCTGCGCCAGGCGACGTGGTTGTCGGGACGAACGAGAATGGCTCCGTCGGAAGCGATTTCCTTGAGTGCCTCCCACTGCCCTTCGTTGTCGTGGTGGGTCGCGCCGACCGCCGCGACGGTGATGGTGACACCGAACTTCTCTGCGGCGGCCTCGGCCGCGGCCGACCACTGCTGGCCGTCGGCGCCGGTAATGAGCAGCAACCCTCCGTGGCGACCGACCAGGTCGTGGGTGGAGACGCGACCATCAGATGAATCGAGCCAGGCGTGCGGCAGTCGATGTCCGGGGCGGGTGGTCGGGTAGTAGGTCGAGCCCATCGGGTCCGCCGGCGGCGGCGGGGTGCCGTCGGGGACGAGGGCGCCGGCCGGGTAGAAGTACCCGATTTCGAGGTCGTGCGCCTGGAATTCGGTCCGTTGGGTCTGCACAGCTTCGTCGAACCGTGCCCGGCGGCTGGCGCCCATCGGTGTCTCGGAGAAGAACACGTCGAACACGGCGCGGTGCATCTCGGGTGGCACCGGGATGGGCAGCAGGCCCATGCCGGCGTCGACCACGAAGTGGTTCTGCATGGTGAACAGGGCCCAGTCGACGATGCGGATACCGACCGGTTGGCGTTCGACCGCGTAGGTGCCGAGCAGGGCTGCGTCGGCGTGGCCGCGGAGGACGGCCTGCAACTTCCACGCGAGGTTGTGTGCGTCCTGCACGCAGGTGTTGAGTCCCAGGCCGGTGGTGGGCGGGTGCCGATGCGCGGCGTCCCCGACCAGGAAGACCCGGCCATCGCTGTAGCGATCGGCGATGGTTCCCTGCACCGACCATCGGCTGATGCGCTTGATGGTGATGGGGTGGTCGCCGACGCCGAGCAGTTCTCGGATCTTGGCGAGGATGGTGGTTTCGTCGAGGTTGGAGTCATCGGTGGGCAGGAAGGCGAAGTGGAACGCCCATTCCTCCGAGTGGCGGCCCCAGGTGGGCCCCATCTGCACCATGTTGCCGCCCGATGGGTACGAGCCGGCTTCGGGATTGATGAAGTGGGCGATGAGGGTGTCGTCGTCCCACCATTCGGAGAAGTCGGCTTCGAGGTGGGTGGTGACGATGTCGAGCAGGTCGGACGCGCCGACCATGGTCGCTCCGATCGTGGGCCCAACGGTCTTGCCGCCGTCGGCGCCGACGAGGTAGTCGGCGATGACCGTGAAGCTCTCTCCGGTGGTCCGGTTGACGATCGTGGCGGTGACCGCCGATTCGTCTTGGCTCATCTCGGTCAGTTCATGGTGGAAAAGGACCTTGCCGGGTGCGCGCACTTCGGCATGGCCACGCAGCACGGGTTCGAGCCTGAGCTGCGGGTAGTTGGTCGACGGGCAGGCGCTGTCGCGCATGTAGCGCTCGGTGAGCGCGCCTCCTCCGAAGCAGTCCATCTTGGCGAACGTCTTGCCCTGAAGGGGGTCTGTGCCGGTGAGGCTGGTCTGCCAGACCACCGAGGCCATCTTCTCGATCGGTGCGCCGACGGCGTAGATGTCGTCGGCGATCCCGAATTGGCGGAGGATTTCCATGGTCCGCTGGTTGAGGTAGTGGGCTTTGGGTAGCAGCGATGTGCTCTCGTGCCGCTCTACCAGGATGTGGTCAATGCCATAGGTGGACAACATGATTGATGTGGTGAGGCCGGATGCGCCGCCACCGACGATAAGTACCGGGACTCGGATCTCGGACATGGGGGTCTCCTCGTGAGATGGGATTCAGTGGGTTGCGCGGCGGAGCTGGTCCGACAGCTGTTCAAAGACATCCAGTGAGCGGGGGTTGCGGACTGCCCCGTCAGATACGACGGTTTGCCGCGCCGCGCCGAGCAGAATGCGTTTGACGGGCACTTCGAGCTTTTTGCCGGTCATGTTGTAGGGGATGGCCGGCACGGCGATGATGTCGTCGGGCACGTGCCGTGGTGACAGTCGCCGGCGCAATCCGACGGCGATCTGGCTGCGCAGCTCGTCGTCGAGTTGGGCGCCATCGTGCAGGCACACAAACAGCAAGAGCGATCCGAGGCCGCCGGACGGGTCGTCCAGGTGCACGACAAGACTGTCCTCGATCGCGCTGAATTCCTGTAGCGCAGAGTAGAACTCGCTGGTGCCGAGGCGGATGCCACCGCGGTTGAGGGTGCCGTCGGATCGCCCGCTGATGATGCATGCGCCGCGGTCGTTGAACGTGACCCAGTCGCCGTGCCGCCAGTGGCCGGGGTAGACGTCGAAGTAGGCGCTGCGGTACTTGGCGTCGCCGGGGTCGTTCCAGAACTGTATCGGCATGGAGGGCATCGGAGCGGAGATGACCAGCTCGCCGAGTTCATTGGTGACCGGCTGGCCGGCGGCGTCGAAGGCGCGGGCCAGTACGCCCAAGGCAGCCGTGGTGATTTCGCCCGCGCGCACCGGGAGTAGCGGGCTGCCACCGACGAATGATGTGCACACGTCGGTGCCGCCGCTGGTGGACTGCAGGTACAGCGTGGGGTTGACCGCCTCGTAGACCCAGCGGAAGCCTTCTGCCGGCAGTGGGGATCCGGTCGACACCATCGCGCGTAGCCGGCTCAGATCGAACTGGTCCCGGGGCCGGACGCCGCGCTTGCGGCAGGCGATGAGAAAAGCCGCCCCCGCGCCGAACACGGTGACACCAGCGTCCTCGATGATGCGCCAAAGCTCCTCGGCGGCAGGATAATTCGGATCACCGTCGAACAGCACGATGGCAGCACCGAGCAAAAGCCCCGACAGCTGGATGTTCCACATCACCCACGTCGTTGTGCAGTACACGAAGTAGGTGTCGTCGGGACCTAGATCGGAGTGCAGCCCCAGCGCCTTCTGCAGTTCCAGCACGATTCCGCCGTGGCTGTGCACGATCGCCTTGGGAAGGCCGGTGGTGCCTGACGAAAACAGCACCCACAGTGGGTGATTGAACGCCTGGCGGTCGTAGCGGGGGAGTGCTGGTTCGGTGAGTAGGTCATCCCAGCTGATGTCGCCGATAGGGTCGCTGCCCAGGTAGTTGACGCCGACTGTGGTGGTCACTGACGGCAGACCGTCGCGGATCGCTGCCACTTCGGGGCGCCGATCGATGCTCTTGGCGCCGTAGCGGTATCCGTCGATGGTGATCAGGACGGTCGGTTCGAGTTGCCGGAGCCGATCGAGAACGCTGTCGGTGCCCAGCTCGGGAGCGCACACCGCCCAAATGGCACCGATGCTGGCGGCGGCGAGCATCGCGGTCACCGCTTCGGGGATGTTCGGCAGATACGCGGCGACGCG
The DNA here is from genome assembly GCF_025331195.1 of Mycolicibacterium llatzerense. Lineage (NCBI taxonomy): Bacteria > Bacillati > Actinomycetota > Actinomycetes > Mycobacteriales > Mycobacteriaceae > Mycobacterium > Mycolicibacterium llatzerense. The sequence continues at coordinate 1,601,385 of NZ_LXOV01000001.1, forward strand.
GTCACCGGGCCCAACGCCCAGCCGACGCAGCCCAGCGGCGGCGCGGGCTACGCGGTCGCGGAGCTCACCGCGGGTCACCGTGGTGGTGTCGCGTGTCTGTGACACCGCGGTGACGACGATCTGGTCGTCACGGCCACGCAACATGTTCTCGGCGTAGTTGAGCCGTGTGCGGGGGAACCACTGGGTGCCTGGCATTGACGGATCGTCGAGAACCTGGGTGGTGTCCCCCTCGCCGAGGACATCGAAGTACTCCCAGATGGACCGCCAGAAGCCGGACAAATCCTCGGTCGACCACTGCCACAAGCGGTGGTAATCGGAACCAATGTCAGGGTGAGTGTCGTTGAGCCACTGCGCATACCGGCCCATACGGCAGTCGGACAGTGACTGTTCCGATGGCGCCCACAGTATCTCGGTGTCGGCGGACGGGATGGCGTCAGCTGTCACTGCTGGTCCTGCTGGACCACCATGCGGTGACGCATCGTGCCGATGCCCTCGATGACCGTGATCAGTTCCTCGCCGGGCTGCAGGTAGCGCTGCGGGCTCATGGCGAAACCGACGCCGTCGGGTGTTCCGGTGAAAATCAGGTCACCGGGGAACAGCGGCAGGATCGACGACAGATATGACACCAGCGTGGGCACCGAGAAAATCAGGTCACCGGTGCGCGCGTGCTGTACCTGGTCGTCGCCGACCGAGCAGCTGATTTCGAGGTCGTCGGGATCAGCGAATTCGTCCGGGGTGACCAATGCGGGACCAAGGGGAGCGAACCCCGGGTACGACTTGGCGAGGCTGAACTGTTGCGGGCCGGGGGGCTTGATCTGAAGGTCGCGCTCGGACAGGTCCTGCGCCGCAGTGAGGCCTGCGACGTAGTCCCAGGCTTGTCCTGCCGGGACGTGGCGCGCGTGCCGGCCGATGACGACGACGAGCTCGGCTTCCCAGTCCACCGAGCCGGGGGGCATCGTGATATCGCCGAACGGCCCGGCAATGGAGGACGCGAACTTGGTGAACACCATTGGCGTATCGGGGAGTTCGATGTTGTTCTCTTCGGCGTGGCCTCGGTAGTTCAGGCCGATCGCGAAGATTTGGCGAGGTGTGCCCACCGGAGCGCCGAGCTCGGATGGGGTGTAGGCCTGCCCGGGTGCCGAGTCCAGGCCGCGGGCCCAGAGACAGAATTCTTCCCATCGATCCAGGGCGTCCTGGAAAGAGGAAGAAAACTTTCCGGCGCTGACGGTTTCGACGTCAACCGCACCGTCGTTGACGGTGAGGCTGAGCCGGCCGTTGATGTTGAGCAGTCGCATTTTTTCGTCGTCCTCGATGGGTGAGTTTTAGGTCGTCAGCAGTTCGAAGGGGCTGACCTGCGGTGACTTGAGTGCCCAGGCCCGCGTGCGCAGTTCGGCCTCGGGCGTGCCGGATTTCAACGCGGCGGCGAGGGCGGCCGCATCGAAGCTCGGGCCGATCGGATCGGCGGCGTATTCCGGGCCGTTCATGTACGCGGTGGCTTCGTCTGGGGTCACGAAGTTATCGATCTGCAGTTCGACCATGTTCCCGTCGGGATCGCGGTAATACAGCGACGTGGTCACGCCATGCTGAACGGGCACCCGCGGCTCGATGCCTGCGTCGCTCAGTTCCAGGTACTTGTCCACCAGGTCGCCCAAGGTCGGGAAGGTGAATGCCGAATGGGCCAGACCGATTGTCAGTGGAGTCCGGTCGCTCATGACGTCCCCGGGAGGGCCGAAGATGGCGAGGCGGTGGTGTTCCTCGTCGAAAGTCAGAAAGCACATCGCCGGGTTTTCGTAAACCACCTCTGCACCAAGGACTTTCAGATACCAGGCTCGCATCTCGGGGAGCTGGTTGGTCTGCAGGACGAAATGAGCCAGATGCGGCCGAGCGGTCATCGTCTTCTCTCCGTGGTTGGGTGGCCGGTTGTTTTCGAGCCGGCCGGCTAGTGGCAGATATCGGCGAAGTAGCGGATCGGTGGTGGTCGTAGGCGGCCACTGTTGGCGATCCGACGTGCGCAGGCTCACAGTAAGCTACGAATTGATTCGTAGTCAATGACTCATAGTCGAGATATTGGCGAGGTTATGCCCCATACTTAAAGAACTGAGGACGCTCCGGTCTTGTACGGGGGTTCTCTCGTGATCGACCGGAAGGGCCGCTAGTGCAGACGAAGACCGAGCAGCGGTCGCGCAAAGTCCAGGCCGAGGAGACGCGCCGCCGCATCCTCGAGGTGGCGGTCGAAGCGTTCTCTGAGCAGCAATATGACGACGTCGCGGTCGGCGACATCGCATCGACTGCCGGCGTGGCCCATGGGCTGTTGTTTCACTACTTCAAGAACAAGCGCGGCTTGTACCTGGCGGCGATGGAGGAGGCTGCGCGCGAGTTCGACGCGGCGCACCAGGGCGACTCGAACCTGCCGCCGGGCGCCCAAATGCGCCAGCGTTACTACAACCAGTTCGCCTACCTGGCGCGACACCGTGGCCTGGCGACCCGCTTGGTGTTGGGTGGGCGCGGCGCCGATCCGGAGGCATGGGCCTTCTTTGAAGAGCACCGCTGGCGCGAAATCGATCGGGGCTGCGCGGCGCTGGGCCTGGATGCTCAGCGGACCGCGCTGCGCATCATGCTCCGGTCCGCGACAGCAGCCGTCGACGCGGTCGTGGCCTTCTGGCACCAAAACGGACAGCCCTTCGAAGTCACCGAGCTGACCGACATCCTCTTCGAGCAAACGATCCTGGCTCTGCGTGGCGCCGCGCAACTCGATCCCACGTTGGCGGGTCCAGTCGAGCACGCCATCGAGCAGCTGCGTAGCCCCGTCTAAGCACCTACTTCCGCGCCCTTGCTCGGACCGGCTCCGCAGGCCGGCCCGGGTATCGGTGTGCCTCACCACCGCGCAATTTGCGCCCCGGGGAGCTCCTGTGCCAGATTTGGTCGACTTGAAGTCATTGACAATGAGTCAAAGCGAGCTAGGCTGTGACATGTACCACCTGCCCTCGGATGTGTTCGAAATGGGTTTGGTGGCAATCCCCGGCCAAGCGGACCGGATCGTTTGACATCCCTCTCCGGGAGGCACCATGGAAACCCTCAGTCTGGATAGCGCCGCCTTGCGAGCAGCGTTCGCGCACTTCCCGTCTGGCGTCATCGCGGTATGCGCCGACACAGAGACCGAACGTATCGGCATGGCCGCCAGCACATTTATGCCTGTATCGCTTGATCCGCCCCTCGTGGCGTTCTGCGTGCAGAACACCTCGTTGACATGGCCTCGCCTGGCCGCGGCTCCTCGCCTGGGTATCAGCGTCCTTAGCGCTGCCCACGGAGGCATTGTGCGGACGCTGGCCGCCAAAGATGGTGACCGGTTCGCCGGCGTGGAGACCGAAACTCTCGATGGGGGAGCGCTGCTGATCGCGGACGCGGTGGTCGCCATGGACGTGACGGTCACCGACCAGATCCGTGCGGGTGACCACACCATCGTCGTCATGCAGATCAACGACCTGCACGCTGCCAGCGAACCTTCATCCGCGAGTGAGCCAATCGTATTCCACCGCAGCACGTTTCGTACGCTGACGACGACGTCATGAACCGCATCGAGGCGGCGATCAGTGCATTGCGTCGTGGGCGTCCCGTCCTGGTCGCAGACGATGCCGACCGCGAGAACGAGGGCGATGTCATCCTGGCCGCCCATCACGTGAGCCCGGAGTGGGTTGCCTGGATGGTGCGCCACACCTCAGGGCTGTTGTGCGCTCCGATGACCGGCGAGCGCGCCGACGCGCTCGATCTGCCAGATATGGTGTCGCACAACCAGGATCCGAAACGCACCGCCTACACCGTGACGGTCGATGCGGCCGTGGGTATCAGCACCGGTATCAGCGCCGCTGACCGCGCCACCACGCTGGGTGTGCTGGCTGACCCTGCTTCCACCGCCGCCGATGTCATTCGCCCCGGACACATCCTGCCGTTGCGCGCGCGCCCCGGAGGCGTCCTGGAGCGGGCGGGCCATACCGAGGCCGCCGTCGACTTGTGCGCCTTGGCGGGACTCCCGGAGGTCGGGGTCATTGCCGAGCTCGTCGCCGATGACGGCTCGATGCTCCGCATGCCTGGTATTGAAGAGCTCGGTAGCCGCTGCGACCTGCCCGTTCTGACGGTCGCCGAATTGATCGCGTATCGCACCGCACACCCGGCCACGACCGTGACCCGCGGTCTCGATCGTGTTGTGCGCGTCGACGAAGCACGCCTTCCGACCCGGCACGGCATTTTCCGCACGGTGGGCTACCGGGATCAGCAGACCGGAGCCGAAATCTTGGCGTTGGTTGCCGGCACGCCAGGACCCAAGCCGGCAGTGGTGCGGGTGCACTCCGAATGCCTTACCGGGGAAGCGCTTGGTTCCCAACGGTGTGAATGTGGGCCACAACTCGATGAATCGTTGCGCCGCATCGCCGCCGAGGGCGGCGTCCTGGTCTACCTGCGTGGACAGGAAGGCCGCGGCATCGGCCTGCTGAAAAAGCTTGCGGCCTATCGACTGCAGGATGCGGGACTGGATACCGTTACGGCCAACCTCGCGCTCAACGAGCCGGTCGACGGCCGCGAGTACGGAGGTGCGGTCGCCGTCTTGCGCGATCTTGGGCTGACCTCGGTGCGGTTGATGACCAATAATCCGGCCAAAGTCCAGGCGGTCCATGACGGCGGAATCACTGTTGTACAACGTATTCCGCTCCACGTAGGGGCAGCCGCAGCCAACGTGCGTTATCTGGAGACCAAGCGGCGCAGCATGGGCCATTACCGGCCGGCCGACTGCGACCGGGTCACCGCCAACGCCGGCTCCGCGCCGTCGTGGCCATTGCTCTACGCAGGCATCCTGTGATGCCGCGGCGCCCGGCGCCGAACTTCTCAACCCACGTTGTTCAGATGAAAGGTATTGGTAATCATGAGCGTTGACCAGGACGTCCGACCGAGCGAGGACACCGCTGCTCTCGAGGACTCGTTCGACTTCGATGACGCACTCGGCGCAGAACTGCTCGACAAGGCCAAAGAGCTGCGGACACTTCTGGCAAGCAAGGCCGATGCAGCCGAGCAGGCCGGCGAACTCGACGACGAGGTTGTCGCCGCACTTACGGATGCAGGATTGTTCTCCATGGCAGGGCCCCAGCGCATTGGCGGCCTCGCTCAGTCGAGTCAGTCGATGGCCAAGGTCGCCGCTGAACTGGCGAAAGGATGCCCGTCCACGGCGTGGGTGTACACCATCTACAACTCGTGCCTGTGGTTCGCATCGAAGCTGCCGTCGGCGCTCCAGAGCCAGATTTTCGACGGCGGGATTCCGCGGATCTGCTCACCGCAGAACGGTATCGGCCAGTTGGTCGCCGACGGGGACAACTACATCCTGAGCGGACGGTGGGCCTACGCCACCGGCTCGCACGACGCTGCGGTCACCATGGTCCCGGCGTTGTCCCCCGAGCAGCTGCCGATGCTCGTGGTCATGCCGATGAGCGACGTCGTGCTCGAGAACACCTGGCAGGTTGCCGGGATGAAAGCCACCGGCTCGGACACTGTCGTCGCCAATGCCGTTGTCGTACCGGCGGGCAACGTCGCTCCGTTCACCGACATCTCTGCGACGCCGCCGACCTCGGTGGCCACTGAAGACCTGGAGCCCTGTGACTACTGGGTGAACTACCCGATCTTGCGGGCCAAGGCACTTGGCGTCCTGGTCGGCTGTGCAGAGGGCCTGCTGGAGGCGATCTCCGCCAAGAGCGGCGCGCCCATCATCTACAGCACCTACGCCCACAAGAGTGACTCCGCGGCCTATCACGCAGCGATCGGCGAGGCTGCCACCCAGATCCGTGCTGGGCGCCGCTTGGTCGAAAACTCTTGTGCGCGGATCGATACTGCTGCCCGCCAGCGCCGTGTCCTGTCAGTGGAAGAACGCACCGAAGCGCGTGGCGAAGGCGCTTTGGTTATCAGCATCCTCACCACAGCGATCGAACGGCTGATGGATCTCGGCGGCTCGTCGGGCTTCAGCACGACGGCTCCAGCTCAGCGCTACTGGCGTGACTTCAGCATCGCCGCACGCCACGTGATCTTCAACTCTCAGATCAGCTACGAAAGCGTCGGCCGCCGCGTGCTGGGAATTGAGCCCGGTGTCGTCGAGGTCGACATGCTCTGACCGCCACCTCAGTCGCGAACAACGTTGTGGGACGAGCAACCAGATAAGCTCTCCCGCAACGTTGTTCGTAGACTGCGCCTAGCGGCGCAACTCGCACGACGAATCAGGACATGCACCGTCACTGCTGGCGCACAGCGGGCGAACGGCGTCATTTTGATCGACCATGCCCGCGCTGGCATTGCCGGCGCGGCACGATGCCGGCGCACAGCGAACAGCCGATCTACGAACCTGGGCCGGGGGAGTACTGATCCGAGGCAGAATCCTGAGCGGGAAGCTGCGCTGTGATGACTCTGCCCGCCGCACCACTCACTGCACGCACGGAGGAAACCATGGCGGACACGGATCACGCCCAGTCATTTGACGCGGTAGTTATCGGTGCGGGTGCGGGCGGTATGGCCGCCGCGGCATACCTGGTAAAACGCGGCTACCGAACGCTCGTCGTGGAACGAGAACCACAGGTGGGGGGACGCGCCTCCACCGTGGACATCGACGGATTCGCCGTCAACACCGGTGCCCAGATCTTTGAGCTCGCAGGAGCCAATAAAGCCCTGTTCGATGAGGTCGGCGTACCGATCCGTGCACGAAAGCAGAAAGTCCCGCTCCTCCTGCGCCTGGGCAAGTACGACCTGCCCATGATGAGCGGACCCACCGGCTTCGTGATCAACAAGATCGTGATCGCCGCACTGGGCGGAACATCTCGCAAATTTGGATGGTTCCGGCCGAGCGAAGACCTGACCCTTGACCAGTGGCTCACCGGCATGGGCGCATCGGGCCGAACGATGAAGCTGGTCCGGAACCTGACGAGCGCGATGTTTGCGGCCGAACCAACAGATGTATCAGCCCAGGTGTTCTTCGACTACCTGACGAAGAAGGGCGGCATGAACATCTACGGGTCGCATCCCGATGGCGGGATCGGCCCATGGAAAGACCTGGCCGGCTACGTCGAGCGCAGCGGCGGCCAGATCTTGTTGAACGCGACGGTCACCGGCATCGGCGTCAACGCTGACGGCATAGCGGATTCGGTAACCGTCGAGCACAAGGGCGGCGGATCACAGACGATCCAAACCCGAAGCGTCATCAGCAATGTCGGGCCCGTGGCAACCGGTGGCCTGGTACCTGTAACGGCGTGGCCCAACGGCTACGTGGAGGCTCTGCACCGCGACAACTATCCCGGCACACTGATCACGATCAATTTCGCCACCTCCAAACGAATCCCCAACCTGAAAACCCTTGTGTTCTTCGGGTTCACCGAGCGATTGGCGTACGCCTCATACATGAGTGGGCCATCGCCGCGGCTGGCGCCCGCCGGCAAGCATCTGTATTGCGTGACCAGCACGCCACACCCTGCCAGCAGTGGGTTCGACGTCGACGCGGAAGTGGAACTGCTCAAGCAGGAGGGCATCGCCGAATTTCCGCAGCTGGCCGATGCGCGGATACTGTCCGTGGAGGTCTGCGCGGGCGACTGGCCCGGACAACGCGCGATCCCCGGACGCGACTGGCCGAATGAAACGCCGATCCCGAACGTGTGGAACGTCGGCGATGGGGCGCGCCCGCCGATGGGGGCAGGCCAGAGCGGATGCGTCGAGTCGGCGCGCTTAGCTGTCAGCAAGCTCGAGAACGCGATAAGTCCTTCCTAGCAACATGATTGGCGCGCCGAGCTACGTCAGGCGGCTCACCCGCCTCGTCGCGCAGGCGCAGAGACCCGCGCGCCCTGGTCAGCAGCCAGCAGCTTTCAATTCATCGAGATACCCGCCTGTATGCGCCGTCAGCTGTTCCATCACGCCAATGAAAGAACTTCGCTGACCGGTGTTTGGTATATCGATTTGCTCCAGGAATTCGGTGCTCAGCGCCAGGGTTCCCATGCTATGGCGAGTCTCCCCGTCGGATCTTCGCTGCCGCCGGCGAATGGTGATCTCCTTCTCGGCCGAGTGATCGGGGAGGACCGTCATCGTTCCCTCGCTGATGATGTCGAGATTGTTGTCGCCGAGCGCCAGCGACGCCACATTGATCGGAATCTCATGCACCGCTTTGTGTTTGTCTCTATTGACCAACACACCGAGGATGGTAAGGCCGTGCCAGTTCACGTCGCCGTTCCCGTTGAACGGCTGGTTCTTCTCGATCACCGCCAGCACAGCGGGGTCCAGAAGGGCCTGAAGGGCTGCGCGCTTGTTCTGCCATTCGGCGCTTGATTTGGCCGTGGGGTGGTACAGACTGTCGCGCTGGCTGGAGGTCAGGGTCACGCAATTCTGAGCCGCGCGGTCCATTGCGTGACCGTAGACCGCGTGTGGGGTTCCCCTGAAAAAGTGGACACGGTTAGCTTGATTGCTGATTGATCCGTGCGGTGATCTCGAAGTCGATAGGTGAGATCATTCCCAGTGAACTATGCCGCCTGTCATGGTTGTAGTAGCGAAGGTAATTGTCAAGTCCCGCAGCAAGATTCGCATACGTTGTGAAGGCATGCCGCTTGTAGTACTCGTGCTTGACCGTCGACCACAGTGATTCGGACCCGGCGTTGTCCCAACATATGCCGGTGGCCCCCATAGAGCGGCGCAGGCCGTGATCGGAGCAGACTGTGGCCAAGTCGTGACTGGTGTATTGACTGCCCCGGTCCGAGTGCAAGATGGTGCCGGCCACCGACCCGCCGCGGGTGAACACCGCCGCGTCCACCGCCTGCTCGACGAGCTCAGTGCGCATGTGGTCAGCCACCGACCAGCCCAGCACCCGTCGCGAGTGCTCGTCGCGGATCGCGCACAGGTAGGCATCGCCTTCACCGCAGGTCAGATAGGTGATGTCGGAGGTCCATACCGCATCGAGGCGGCCTTGATCGAAGACCCGGCCCACCCGGTCGGGTGGGAAAGACGCCGCCGGGTCGACGACTGTGGTTTTGACCTTGAAGGTGCGCGGGCTGATGCCTTCGATGCCCATCTCGGCCATGATCGCCGCGACGGTGTTGACCGACACCGAGACCCCAGCGGCGTGCAGGTCGGCGGTGATCCGTGGTGAACCGTAAGTGCGTCGGGATTCTTGCCAGTGGGCCAGGATCTTGACCTCGAGATCGCGGCGCCACTGCTGCCGCGGCGTGGGTTCGGTGCGTCGCTGCCGTGCTTCCCAGGCGTAATAGCCCGAGCGTGAGACGTCGAGGAGCTCGGTCAGTGTGGCGATGTCGTGGTCGGCGCACTCCGCGGCGATGAGCTCAAACCGACTCACCGATGTTGCTGTGCCGCAAAGTACGCCGATACTTTTTTCAAGAAGGCGATATCTCGGTCCTTCTCGGCCAGTTCCGCACGCAGCCGCACCAATTCGGCGCGTTCACGGGCCGTCAGATCGCCTTCTGGCGGCCCATGGCGGGCATCGCTGGCCACCCCGTCGCGGACCCTCTCCTGACGCACCCACTTGCCCAGCAGACTCTCGTGCAGGTTCAGTTCGCGGGCCACCTCCGAGACCGGCCGGCCCCTGTCAATCACCCGACGAGCAGCCTCCACCTTGAACTCCGGTGTGAACGACCGACGCGTCCGCGACATATCGACATCCTTCCAGCAGGACACCGTCCCGCTATCTCAGGTGTCCACTGAAACTGGGGAACCTCCGTGGTCGTGGGCGGCCCGGAGGTTGGTCAGGATGTCACCCATGATGAGGTTCCACTCGGACGGGGCGCGAAGGCTGACGCGGAGCGTCAGTACCGCGCGCTCGTCGGCGTCGCCGAAGGGGTAGGTGACCACATAAGAGAGCTCATTGCTCAAGTCTCCGGCCCGATAACTTTCGACAGAGGCCTGCAATTCAGCCAAATGCTTTTGGGCACGTCCATGTTTCGCGTAGGCGCTATCCACGATTGTGCATATTAGGACCAGACCCTGGCGGTGGCGTCATTTTGTCGGCTCGGCCGGCTGTGTGCAGTTGACTTCCAGGGCAAGCGTTTTGGTGTATGCGCAATGGGTTGGCGGCAGAAGGCGGCCTGGGATGGGGCGTGGCTTCTTTTTGTCCATGACGTTCGTTCGCCAACGACGGGCATGTAATCGGCTCCGCGTCAAGAGTTTGCCAAGTATACTGACTTTAAGTCATTGACACAAAATCAATCACCGGGTTAGGGTCGGAACTTCACAAAATGTGACCGGCGCCACTGCGGCGTCTCCAGAACGAAACGAACCCAAGGACGACGACGTGGATCAGATCAGGGGTAATGACGCCATGTGGCTGCATCTGGAAGCCGCCGGCGAGTCGATGCACATGACGTTGGCGTGTATCTACGAACCGGGCGGACTCCCGGCTCTCAGCGCCGAGGAACTGACCACCCACCTTGCATGCCGCGTAGTGTCGGCGTTTGCCACCTTCCGCCGCCGCCTCAAAGTCGTTCCGTTCAACATCGACCACCCGTACTGGGTCGATGACCCCGACTTCGATATCGCGCAACACATTCGGCAGCGCAAGGTACCCAGCCCCGGCGACCGGAACGCGCTGTTCTCCACGATGCTGGACGTCCACGCGGAACCGATGCGCAGGTCGAGCCCACTGTGGGACGTGACGTTGGTTCGCGGTCTCAACACCGTCGACGGATTGCCGCCGCACAGCTTCGCGGTGCTCTTCAGGTTCCACCACGTGATGGTCGACGGCCAGTCCGTCATGGAGATCATGCATCTCATCCACGACTCCTCCCCGGCCACGCCGGGGCTCGACGTGCACACCCCTATCGCATTCGTCGCCGCGCCCCCCTCGGTCCTTGCGATGGTGTGGCAGGCAGGAGTGAACGCCGTCGTCTATCCGGCCAAGAACGTTGTCCGAGTGGCTAGTCCGCTCCTTTCGGTGGTCCATCGTGCCGCAATGACCGCAGTGACGGCACCCGCCAGTGCCTTCGCCTGGGTCGCGGGACGCCTTGTGGCCACCGTAAGCGGATTGCTCAACGGCGCCGGCCCGACCCTGTTGCCCGCTGGTGCGCCCCGAACCCGCTTCAACAACCGCGTAAATGCTGATCGCCGTATCGGATTGGTCGAATTCGATCTCGATGCGCTTCGCGCGATGCGCCAGCTCGCCCCGGGCTCCACCATCAACGATGTCGCCCTAACAGTCATCGGCGGCGCGCTGCGGTGCCATCTCGATACGCTAGGCGAGCTGCCACCGGATTCGTTGGTGGCAGCGTGCCCGATATCAACGCGGCAGGACGCACCTGGTGCCGGCTCGCTGGGCAACCAGGCCTCTGCAATGTTCGTCCCGCTGTTCACCAACATCGCCGACCCCGTCGAGCGGCTGAAGGCAATCTCCGCGGCAACCGAGAAGGCAAAGGGCAGTGAGTATTCGGCGCGCGCCAAGCGTCTCACCGACATCATGTACAACACAACGGCCCTGGGATCGGCAGCGGCGGGCAGACTCGCGCTGCTCCTGGCCCACCGAGCGCCGGCCTTCAACACCATCGTCACCAACGTGCCCGGACCGAAAGAACCCATCTACCTGCTCGGCCGACCGCTGCGGGCCATGCAGCCGGTGCTGATGCTGATCGACGGCATGGGACTTTCGCATGTGGTCACCAGCGCCAACGGCAAGCTCATGATCGCGTTCGTCACCATCGCCGGCGCACTGCCCGATCCAACCGTCTACGAAGACGAATTGCGCGAAGTCGCCAGGGAACTCGACGAACGTGCACAGGTCAACGACGGCCGCGCGGACCAATGTGGGTGACCTTCATTGGTCCGCTTGGCACGCCGAGATCGGGCCGACCACCCGTCGACGAACGATGAACCACGAAATTCTGACGGCTGAGGTGATCGTGATGAACGTGCCAGATTTGGACGACACACCGGGGGACGACCAGTGACAACACAGCTCCTCGCCATCCAGACGTGGCCCGAAATTCAGGCCGACTTCAAACTCAACTGGCTGATCTACCTGTCGATGCCGCTTGTTGCGGCGTTCGTGGGCTGGAGCACCAAACTGCTCGCGGTCGAGATGCTCTACAAGCCACAGGAATTCAAAGGCATCGGACCCATCGGATGGCAGGGCATCGTGCCACGACGAGCGGGCAAAGTGGGGTCCAAAACCATCGAACTGCTGACCTCCAAAGTCCTCAAACCGGAGGAGATCCTCGACCGCGTCGACGCCAAAGAGGCGGTCGAGGCGCTGCGTGGTCCGCTGACCGAGGCAATCAATGAGGTGACGCGCGACGTCGCCGACCAGATCCGCCCCGGTCTGTGGGACGCATTACCCGAAGCCGGCAAATACGCCATTCGCTCCCGGCTGCACGCCGAGGCCCCCGCCATGGTGGAGAACCTGCTCGCCGAACTGAGAACCGACCTCAGCCGCTACATCGACATCCAGTTCCTGGCGGTCACCACCCTCGTGCGCAACAAAGCCAAGTTGGTCAAACTGATGCGCGCGATGTCCACCACCGCAATGGGATTCATGCGCCGCAGTGGCCTGTACTTCGGGTTGGGTATCGGCGTCGTGCAAATGGTCTGCTGGGGCCTGTTCCGCAATCCATGGATCATGCCGGCGTTTGGATTTGGCGTTGGCTTCGTCAGTGACTACATCGCACTGAACATGCTGTTCCGCCCGATGCAGCCGACGAAGATCCTCGGCTTGTTCACCTTCCAAGGCGCCCTGCATGCCGACCGCGAGAACATCACCCGCGACTACGGGAAGATGATGGCCGAGGACCTCTTCTCCCCGGACATCATGTTCGAAGCGGTTCTTCAAGGCCCCGGCTCGGAAAAGCTCTTTTCGCTGGTGGCCAAACATGTTGCGGCAGCGATCGACGCCCAGACCGGAATCGCCGGTCCGCTAGTCAAAGTCGCAGTCGGCACGCAGCGGTACAACCGCGCGAAAGACACCCTCGTACAGATGGTTCTCGATCGCCTGCCCACCACGCTGATGCAAGCGCAGGACTATGCGGTCGAGGTGATCGACCTGGAAAAAACCATCGTAGACAAGATGAACCAACTCACCGACGAAGAATACGAGTCGATTCTGCGCCCGGTGTTCAAAGACGATGAGCCGCTGGTGATCGCCATCGGCGCGGTCCTTGGTGGCATCGTCGGAGAGATCCAGGTCCTGATCATGGAGCAGTTCGGTCGCAGTGCGGAAACCGCTGCGGCAATGTCGGATCTGCTCGGCATGGTCGTCCATCGATAGACAGGTCGCAGTGCGGCTCGTCGCGCGCAGGACCGCCCGCGTCTGAGAACGCAACAACGTTCGGATGCGGCGGTGAGCCGACAAACAGCGTTCGCTCAGCTGGCGAACTGGTGATCACAGCCGAATATCGTTTGAATTACGGCACTTTCGAGCACTTCCATGGCGATGTAGCGCCGGCGGGCATACGTCTGTGCGATGCCAGACTGTCAGGTGTGCGCAGCTTCACGGAACGACGCGGGTGCCGCGCCGCTACGCACCCAAGTCAGTCGAACCACGATCAGAGGCAACCGGTCCGCCGGGGAGGTAGCGCCTCGGCGATGGTGCCGCTGTCGGCCGGTCCGTATGCCACGGACATCCCGCCATGCCTGTACAGCGGTCCCGCGGGTGCGAACTGGCGTTTCGGCGGTACTGGTGCGGCCGTCAGAGGTCGAGGACGAGACGTTTTCCGATGCAACGCGATACGCAGATCATCATCGACTCGCCTGCCTTGCGCTCCTCCGGGGTCAGCACTGAATCGCGGTGATCGGGAACCCCTGAGACGATGTCCACTTCGCATGTTCCGCAGGTGCCTTCCGAGCACGAGCTGAGCACGTCAATACCGGCCTCGCGGACGACATCGAGAATCGATGAACCGGCCGGAACCATAAGCGTGACACCGGATTCAGCGCATTCCACCTCGAACGCTGTATCGACTGTGGTGTCATCGATCGGCCGGGCGGCGAAGCGCTCGACATGCAGTGGCACACCCGCTTCACCGCAGGTGGTCTCCATCGCCGCGATCAGCGACTCCGGTCCACAGCAATACGCGGTCGCATTCGAGTCCCCAGAAGCGAGGAATCCAGCGAGGTCAAGCAGCCCGTGCTCTTCCTGCGTGCGGAACTGGACACGGTCGCCGTATCGCCCGAGTTCTTCGACGAAAGCCATCGAGGACTGCCGGCGGCCACCGTAGAGAAGCCGCCACGGGGTCTGGGATGCCTCAGCGGCCCTGATCATCGGCAGGATCGGGGTAATCCCGATGCCGCCCGCAACGAACAGGTAGCTGTCGGCGGGCACCAAGGGGAAGTGATTGCGCGGTCCCTGCGCGATCAGTTGGCAGCCTTCGTCGACCACGTCATGCAGATACGCCGAACCGCCCCGCCCCGCCTGCTCCCGCAGGATGCCCAGGCGCCACTGCGTGGCGTCCTCGGGATCGCCGCACAACGAGTACTGGCGGGTAAGTCCGTTCCCGAGGGCCAGATCGATGTGTGCGCCCGCCTGCCATGACGGAAGCGCGGAGCCGTCGGCCTTTTCCAGAACCAGCGCCAGGCAGTCGTCGGCAACAAGTTCCCTCGACCGTACGACGAGGGCCAACGTGTTTGCGGCGCTGACGGTTTCGCGGGTCTGTAGTTGCGTCATGTCGATCTCCACCATCGGATCAATATCGGGAATCCCGACTGCCTTGCCTGTGCTTGGTGTGTCCACCAGTGGCGCGCAGGACCGCGTGCCACTGGTGGAACGGGGTGGGGCACTACGTTGTACCGCCACCTTCACCGGTCTTCTCTACCCGTTCATTGACTTCATGTCAAGAAGATGATGACCTAGCGATAGGTGAGCAAACTACAGAAAATATGCACGTAGTGGGCGTTTTCCGACCCTGGCTACAAGCCGGTCGACGGTGGCATGAGCCGCGAATCTGACGCGTTTTCGGCCAGATTTCGAAATAGCCCGACTTTCGGTCATTGATTCTGGATCAACGATATGGTTAGGATGTGACCCACCACACGTCGCAGCCTGAAGGAGACCGATGTCGGTTAGCCCCGCGGTTGTGATCCGACCCGCAATGGCCTCGCCGCTGCATCCGGTCGGCTTAGCCAACAGAGCAGCTGGCCGACCTCGTGGCGAAGTGCAAGCAAACGCCGTTCTGGCCAGATGCTGTGAGGTTACGGCCGCAGCCGCGTAGGTGACACGCACGTGGCCGCCGCATCGCCGCGGCCACCGTCACCGACCATGCCCACCCACTCACCCAACAAAGGACACGGCAATGACGCCCAGTTTTCCGCGGCCCTCTGGGGCGCCGCGATGACCATGCAGCGGGCCTTGCTAACCGAGCTCGATGACGACCAGTCGCCGACGGCGCGCGACGAAATGAACGACGGCCAAGACTCTGGCGATCGCCCTGGTGGGGCGTTGGCCTCAGCCAAGGCTGGTGCGGCCAAGACGTTCTCGAAGCTTGCCGCGATTCCGGTGCGTAGCGCCGGCACCACCGGTCGCGGCGTGATTCTGGCCGGGCAGGTAATGAAATATGCTGTAACAGACACGATTACGATGAAGCTGCCGTTCGGCGAGCTGATCGTGCAGGCGTGGACGCTACTGAAAGTCACTGCGCTGCCAGCGGTGCTCATGGCAATTCCGTTCGGCGCGATGGTCGCCGTGCAGCTCTCTGGCCTGGTCAACGAGGTCGGCGCCAATTCCCTGGTTGGGTCCGCAACCGGTGTTGCGGTCCTGCGTCAGGGTGCGCCGGTGACCGCCGGCCTGCTCATGGGCGGCGCCGCCGCCTCGGCCATCGCATCCGACTTCGGCGCCAGGGCGATCCGCGAGGAACTCGACGCACTGCGGACCCTGGGCATCGATCCGGTCCGGCGGCTGGTTGTGCCCCGTTTCCTGGCGTTGCTGCTGATCACGCCGATTTTGGTCGTCATCGTCATCGCGATGGGCGTCGGTGCGGCCTTCGTCATCGCCACTGAGGTCAACGGCGTCACGCCGGGAAGTTTCTGGCTGTCCTTCGGGTCTTTCGCCAAGATGGTCGACCTGTGGTTCACCCTCGGTAAGGGTTTCTTCTTTGCGGCCATCGTGGCGGTGATCTCCTGTCAGCGCGGAATGGAGGCCAAAGGTGGTCCGCGCGGTGTCGCCGACGCGGTGAATGCCTCGGTGGTGCTCAACGTTCTGTTGATCGTCATCGTCAATCTGGCCATCACCCAACTGCAGACCATGTTCTTCCCGATGGCGGTGGCATAGTGGCTGCCCCGTCACAGCACCGCGCCTTGATGCCCTCGAAGCTGCTCGGCGCCCGCACGGCAGTACTTCGGCAGTTGCAGAGCCCATTTCAGACCGCCGGTCAGTGGGCGACGTTCATCGCCCAAACCGTCTGGCTGTTGCCGATCACGGTGCGCAAGTACCGACGCGAGACGCTGCAGGTGATGAACAACCTGGCGTGGGGCCGCGGGTCGGTCATCGTCGACGGCGGTGTCATCAGTGTGCTCGCGGTCCTGGGCATCACCGTCGGCGCCATCGTCGCCATCGAGGCCTTCGCGACACTCAACCTGATCGGGCTGGGTGCGCTCGCCGGCATCATCGGTGGCTGGGGCAACGTCCGTGAAATGGCGCCACTGGTGGCCGGCGTGGCATTCGCGTCCCAAGCCGGATGCCGTATGACCGCCGAAATCGGATCCATGCGCATTGCCGACGAAATCGATGCCACCGAAGCGATGGGGCTGCGGTCCATCCCGTTCGTGGTCGGCACCCGCGTCGTTGGCGGATTGATGTGCGTCGTACCAGGTTTCCTGCTGACCCTGGTCGTCAGCTTCATCACCTCCGATACGGTCATTCGAATCTTCTACAGCCAGCCCGGCGGTACCTACAACCACTATTTCGTGGAATTCCTCACCCCGGCAGACATCGCCGCCTCGCTGACGAAAGCGATCATCTACTGCACCGCAGTCACGCTGATCCATTGCTACTACGGGTATTTCGCCTCCGGCGGACCGGTCGGAGTAGGGCAAGCCTCGGGCCGGGCAATCCGGGCCAGCCTGGTGACCATCATGGTCCTGGACCTGGCAACCACCATCATGCTGTGGGGTCTGCGCCCCCAATTCGTCTTCAAGGGTTAGGTGAGCAGCCGTGCTATTTCGAATGTCGGCGCAAGCCGAAGCGCGCCGACTGACCATCATCGGCATCGCAGTCCTATTGAGCTTCGCCGCAGTGTGTTTCGCGATCGTCGCGCGACCCTTCGGCAAGAAGGAAATCAATCACATCTCCGTGGTCATGGACCTGCCCTACGTCGGTGAGGGCGTCGCCATGGGGTCGCCGATGCTGATGCACGGAGTCACCGTCGGCAAGGTCACCTCGGTGTCCAGCATGGCCAACGGCAACGTCCGGCTCAACGCCGACCTCGATACTGCCCCGACGGCGCACCTCACCGACACCTTGGGCGTGGACTTCCGGCCCGCGAACTACTTTGGTGTCACCGGCATCAACCTGGTTGCCGGCCAGAACGGTCAACCGCTGCGCAACGGCACCCAGATCACGACCACGCCGACAGGAAACTTCACCCTGCAGGCGCTGCTGTCGCGCATGGGCGCCATCACCGACGGCGTCATCACCCCCAAACTGGTGAGCGTCATCAACCGGGCAACTCGCTACACCGACGGACTCAATCCGCTCATCGAGTCGATGGTCACCACAGCCCAGTCGGTGACGAAAGTCCAGACCGTCAGCACCGAACAACTGCTGCGCAACACCACCGGGATCAGCGCCGCCTTC
This sequence comes from Mycolicibacterium llatzerense, assembly GCF_025331195.1. Lineage (NCBI taxonomy): Bacteria > Bacillati > Actinomycetota > Actinomycetes > Mycobacteriales > Mycobacteriaceae > Mycobacterium > Mycolicibacterium llatzerense. The sequence continues at coordinate 1,619,164 of NZ_LXOV01000001.1, forward strand.
CCCGGATTCGTCCAACACGCCACGGTGGCCGGATACAACTTCAACGAAGGCGCGGGATACGTCGTGTTCAACGTGTCAGGCAAAGACGCGCTGCCCGGCCAAGACATGATTCCCGTTCCAGGACAACCTGTTTCGGACAAGTACTGGAATGAGCACGCCATCGCCACCCTGGAAGTGATGGCCAACTCATTCTTCGGGGCAGTGGGCAAGCTGCTGTCCTCACACACCAGCGATCTGCTGCCGGCGGTCAACCTCATCCAAACGCTGACCGACACCGTTCCAGGACTCGTGACCCCAGTCGGCGTCAAAGACATGCTGGTTGAGCTGCGCACACGGTTCGAGAAGCTCTATGGCGGGTCACCTGAGCAGCGGGCACTGCAGGTGCACATCGTGCTCGATCAGCTGCCCGGCGTTCAGGCTCCGGTGGCTGCAATGGGAGGTGGATCATGATTAAACCCATCGCTGCCCTATGGCGGTTTGTGCTCGCCAGCTTGTTGGGAGCAGTCGTGTTCGTGCTGATCGCCAACGTGCTGAGGCAACCAGTCGCCAGCGAAACACGCTCCTACACGGCGGAATTCACCGACGTGGCTGGCCTGCATGTTGACGCCGACGTCCGCGTGCGCGGAGTGCGCGTCGGGAAGGTCAAAGAACTGCGCCTGGTGCGCAAGGCCGGCCAGAGCATCGCCGAAGTCGATCTCAGCCTGGACACCCGCTACACCGTGGTGCGGTCCTCGCGACTGGCGATCAAGTACCAGGCGTTGACAGGACTGCGCTATCTCGATGTCGCCAACCCTGCCGAACACGTGCCCAACAGTGAGGCGCTGACCCGGATACCGCTGGGCATGACCCAGCCGTCCTTCGACATCACCACCTTGTTCAACGGATTGCAGCCCGTGCTGGCCACGCTGAGCCCCAACGACATCGACAAGTTCACCGACAACGCCGCGACCTTCCTGCAAGGCGACGGCAACGGGCTGGGGCCGATGCTCGACAGCATCCACAAGCTCACCGAGTTCGTGGGCGACCGCCAACAGGTCGTCTCCACACTGATGAACAACCTCAGTGCAATCGCCGACACCTTCGGCGGCCACTCCAAGGACCTCGTCCAGATCATCGATTGGCTGAACCGGCCCGTCGATGCCGCGCTGTCGGTGCTTGACGAATTCCGCAAATCGGAGCTGTACGGTCCCGCATTCACTTCTGCCGCAGTCAAATTGCTCGAGAACGCGGGATTCAAGCCGGGCGCCGCCGACATAGATAAAGGAATCGACCGTGCGATCACTGTCTTCGACAACTACAGCGACGCCTTCAAGCGAGTGCCCGTGATCTGGGACAACATCCAGCCGCCAGCTGAAACGGGCGCGGCATTGCCGTGTTCGCGCGGACGAGCACAACTTCCCGAGTCGATGGACGTTCTGCTCAACGGGCAACGGGTCGTGCTATGCAACCGATGAAAATGTTCCGGAATCCGATGTTCTGGGGTGTCGGCGCCCTGCTAATGGTCGCCGTGCTGGCCGTCACCGCTGCCGCCGTCTATGTCAGCCCACCGAATCAACGGGCAATCACCTTCTACACCGATGACGCCGCCGCGGTACGCCAGGGCGACGACATGCGCATCGCGGGAATCACCATTGGCAAAGTCGAGAGCCTCTCCATCGAGCCCGATCGAGTCAAAGTCCGCGCGTCAGTCGACAAGTCGGCATTCATTGGCGACCAGTCACAGATTCAGGTCCGGATGCTCACCGTCGTCGGCGGCTACTACATCGACCTGGTTTCCCTCGGAGATAAACCGTTGGACGAGAGGGTCATACCTGTCGAGAGAGTCACGACGCCGTACAACCTGATGAAGACGCTCGCCGACAGCACCAAGGTGACCGAGCAAGTGAACCCACGGCCGATCCGCGAATCCCTCGACGCGCTCCAGGCCGGCCTCAAAGGCGCCAACGTCGATACGCTGACCGCGGTCGTGAACGCGGGCAACGCCATCACCGACACCATTGACAGGCAACGCGGACAGGTCTCGCAAATCCTCAATCTGTCCGACGAATACATCGAGTCGCTCACCAACTACCGCGGCAAGCTCACCGAGCTGGTGCAGAAAATCTCCATCCTGGAACAGACGTTGGTGCTGTACGGCAAGGGATTTGCCGGCGCGCTCAAAGGTATGGGCGACATCAGCGACGACTTCCTGGTCCCGTACGCAAAATTCTGGGTCAACGGCCGCGAAGAATTCATCCAGAAGGTCCGCGAGTGGCAGAACCGAGTCCGGCGTTGGGTCGACAACAACAGCAGAATCGTGCCGAGGCTGCGCCGGGTCCGCGACAAGATCGAACGCGTCCTGGACGCCCAGAATGCACGCCCCGAGTTGCTGTCCACTGACGTATGTATTCCGATGCCGGGAAGTGGCTGCTGATGGATACCAATATGATTCGACGACTTGGCCGTACCGGAGTGAGCGCTGCGGTGCTCGCCGGCGTGGTCGCCGCGAGCTCGTCCTGCGGATCTACCGCGCATTCGGACGCATCCTACTGCGCGTTCATGCCGGACACCATCGGCCTCTACGTGGGGAACCCCGTTACGCAAATGGGTTATCCGGTCGGCACCGTCACGGCAATCCAACCCGGAGCCCAGAGCTCGCGCGTCAGCTTCTCGATCACTGAGAACCGGAATCTGCCGGGCGATGTGAAGGCGGTCATCCGCTCGCCATCCATCCTGGCCGACCGGTCGATGGAACTGGTCGGCAACTACGCCGCCGGCCCGAAACTTGCTCCGGGGTCCTGCATTTCGCTGGACCATTCCGCCTCGCCGAAATCGCTCTCGGAGGTGATCGGTTCGGCCGACACCTTCCTCAACGCAGTCAACAAGACGGGGTCACTCAACGTTGCAGACACGATCCGCGGAGTTGATCAGTTGGCGCACAACAACGGTGCCAGCGCCGGGCGCCTGTTGACCACGTCCTCGGCGTTGCTTGACAGTCCCGACCAACAGATCAGCGACATCGGCAACATCATTCAGAACGTCGCGACGCTGACCACGACCCTCACGGAGATCAGGGAACCGCTCAAAGAGATCGTGCAGGACGGCGCCGGCGCGATCAGCGACGTCTCGGTTGCCCTGGACGGAACCGCACGACTTGCCGGCAGCACCCCCGGCATCGGCACCCTGGGACCGCTACTCGAATCGGTCGGTGTCCTGGAGACCCATCTTGGAGATGAAACCCAAATCACCTTGGACGCAGTCAGTGACACCGTCCGCAAAGTCAGCCCGCACGCCAACGAACTGGCGCAACTGTTCAACGGAGTTCCGTGGTGGATCAATACGGCGGCGAATCACTTCAATGCCAAGCAATTCGGCACCTTCAACATCGCCTATCGGCCGCCGATGTTCCGGGTACCGACCCACAACGGACTGGCACTGTGCGGAGCGATGAACGCCGCCATGCCGGGCAGCTGCGCCGACGTCAACGGGCAGCCCTACGCCGTGGACGTCGCCCTTCTGCAATACGTCCTGCAGCAAGCGAGCCACTCATGATCCGGCGCATACTGCTGACCCTGACCTGCTCGATGGTCGCCATCGCCATGTCGGCGTGCGCATCGATATCGGTCAACTCCTTGCCGCAGCCCGGTGGAAGTCGCAGCGACGGATACGATCTGGTGATCGAGTTCGCGAACGTCCTGAACTTGCCGGAACGGGCCAAAGTGGTGCAGGACGGCACGACCATAGGCGTAGTGACCAAGGTCGATCTACGTAGCGATCACGTCGATGTGACCGCGCGCATCGACGCAGGTGTTGTCGTTCCGAACAACGCTCGCGCCACCCTGCAGCAGTCCACGGTCCTGGGCGACACCTACGTCGCTGTAGAGCGCCCCACCTCAGATCAAGCAGGAACGGCGATCCACGCCGGCGGCCGGCTCCCGGTCACCCAGACCACCTCGCCGCCGCAACTCGAGGACACCCTCGCCAACTTGGCCAACTTCGTAGGCAGCGGCGCGATTCAACGAGCACAAGACACCATCATCGGCATCAATCACGTGACCCCCGCGCGACGCGAAGACTTGCACTACATGGTCAGCCGCGTCACCACTGACCTGTCGGACTTGTCCAACAACATTGACACCGTTGACAAATGGCTCAGCGGCGTCACGGGCACGGCAGACGTGATGATGAGCAACCTCGATACCTACAAGTACTGGTTCTCGCCGGCCGGCATGTTGGGCTTCAATCGCGGAACCCAGGTCAGTCATTACATCGGCACCATCTTGCCCTCGATCGGCAGCATCTACAGCGGCGGCTACTGGGTTGTACCGCTGCTGAATTCGCTGGCCAATGCCGTGGGAGCAGTGCAACAGAGCAAGTGGGACTTCGAAGGCGAGGCAGCAGCCTGGCGCAAGCTGTTCATCGAAGACTTCCTCCCGGTCGACAAAAACCCGGCCATCAACATCACGTCCATCACCGGCCCGGACGGTCACGAGATGATCGACAAGACGCAGGACGTGCTCCGGATCCTGGGAGCCATGCCATGAGACGAATCAAAAACATCGCATCCTTCGCCGCTTTCGCCGCGATCATCGCCGTCGCCGCGGTGTACATCGGTTCATTCGGTCTGCGCATGGGACCGCCCGAGCACCGCATCAACCTGACCATGGCCGTGCCTGACATCAAAGGCCTCGTGGTGGGCTCCAGCGTTCTGTTGCGCGGAGCGGCGATCGGCAAGGTGACCGGCATCTCGACCAACGAGACAGAAGCCACCATCAAGTTCTACGTCAACGGCGACCAGCGCATCCCGGTTGACAGCGACGTGCGACTGGACAACCTGTCGGCGCTCGGCGAGGCCTACATCGGATTTCTGCCCAACGCCGACGGCGGCCCGACGCTTGCCGAAGGTCAGCACATCGACGCACGCACGGTCACCGTGCCGCCCTCGATTTCCCAACTAGCCACGACCGTGGTGCGCATTCTCAACCAGATGGACCCCGATCAGCTGAAAAGGGTCGTCAACGAGGCAGACGCCGGCCTGCCTGACCCGGGACAGGTCCTTCCCAACCTGCAGCGCGCCAGCCTGCTGACGCGAAACATGGTGGGGGGCATGAACGGTAAAGGCCAGGACGTCCTGCGGAATTTTCAAACGCTGCTCGAGAATGCCGGATGGGTAGGACCCAAACTCGCCGCCATCGGCCCACCTGTTGAGTCCTCTGGCGTGAACATCGGCCGCGTCTATCGCGGCATGATGAACACCGTTGGCTGGAACAACCCGCAGAACATGGTGCTGTTCCAGAAATTCCTCGCCCGCATTCAGAACCTGCTGGACACCCGCGGCGGCGACATCAAGGTGATCACCCAGGCTCTGCTGCCGCAGTTCCAGGGTATTGGCGGGGCACTGATGAATTTCGATACGGCACAGATTCTTTCGAATGCGCTGTCGGATATCCCGGAGGAGGGTGCGATCACACTGCATGTCACCATCCCCGACCACTAAGACCAATCCGACATTCTGAAAAGGAACCCCTCATGTCCGTCATCGACACCGATAGCTTGATCGACCACGACGAAGCCACCGAGACCGGCGAAACCGCCGCCACCGACAAGGGCAACGCAGCCACCGACGAAAAATCAGAAGCACCGCAGCCCAAGCAAAACCGCAACATCTCCATCTCCCTCCGTGCGGTCATCGTCGCCGTCGTGATCGCCGCCCTGGCTGCGACGGCCGGCACCTTCGGTTGGCTGTACATGGGCGCACACGACCAGCTCACCGCGCAGGCTCAAGATGCCGCCAACCGTCAACACGCTGAAGACATCGCGGCAAGCTACGCGACCAACGCCGCACAGATGGACTACCAGGACTTCAACGCGTGGAAAGTCAAGCTGGTCAACGGCACAACCCCTGAACTCAAAGACAAGCTCACCAAGGCCGCCAACTCCATGGAGCAGGTCCTGGCGCCCCTGCAGTGGAAGTCGAGCGCCAAACCGCTCGCGACGAAAGTCCGGTCTAACGCCGGCGGCATCTACACCGTCGACTCGTTTGTCAGTGTCCTGACCAAGACCATGCAGGCACCCGAAGGGCTGCAGTCCACCGCCACGTACAGCGTCACCATCGACAGCCGCAACAACTGGCAGATCACCGACGTCGGCGGAATCGACGCGGCCCTGGGCAAATAGAGCCCGCCCGACCAACCCCTCGTCCAGCGCCCACGCGCCGGCGGAAACCAACGAGAGGCCACGATGCACAAGTCTGGCGAAAATGCACTGATGCGCAGCAGCTGTGCCCGCCGCAGTAGGACCAGATTGGTCGTTGCAGGCGCGGCGCTGTGCGCTGCTGCGGCTCTCGCGAGCCCCGCCGGCGCCGACCCTTCCAGCGACTACGATCCTGTCGCCCACTACGACCAGCCGAAACCGTTGCCTGCGGTGAACGTGGTCGCTAGCAACTGGCAGCCGCAGTTCCCCTTCCCCTACGACCAGTGGCAGCAGCAAGTCACCCCCGCCGACATCACCGCAGAACGGGAAATGTGCCAGTGGTACAACGCCCAATACACGACGGTACGTCACCAGATCGAGGGCCTCAACGACAACGTCGTACGCCACAACGGCGACTTCAACGCACCCGGCGTGGCTCCCAACGCCGATATCGTAGCCGCCAATGTCGCGCAGTCCGCCGGCTTTCTCGCACCACGGGCGCAAGCGCTAACCCAGGCCTACGACCATGCGGGGGACATGTACTACCCGGTCTACCAAGGCGACGCGTTCTACGGTCTGTGGCAACAGATGTCAAACCTGAGCAATGGCCTCGCGGCCAGACAGCCGACGTGGTTCACCGGTCCGTCATTTCACCTGATGCAGTTCTGGGGCAGCAAGATCCACCGCTCCCACATATGCGAGTGAACACCGCGATTTCACGGCACGACCGCCAGCCAATCAGACCGACGACATGCCTAGCCAGGAGAGCAACGTGTGGGCTTCACATTCAACGACGACGGTGAGATCGCCCGGATATCAGCGGAAAGCATTTGGCGCCAACGTGATCACCTCGCTGGTGCCGGCAATCGGCTTGACTGTGGTGCTCGCCGCACCCGCCATGGCCGACCCCGCACCCGAGTTCCAACAAGTCATCGCGGCTGCACGCGCGGGAGCATCCTGCGGCCCGTTGACCCACAACCCGACGGTCGACAAAGCCGCGGACATCGTCAATCGGTCGACCTACACCTACCTCAATCACACCGCCGAGAACGTTCCCGCCGACAACACTCATCCCGTCGCAATCGTGAAGGACCTCGGCATCAACACCGACAAGGTGTCCTCGCTGGAGGGAGCTGCACACGGGCATAACGCGTCGAATGTGATCAAAGGCATTCTGCTGCAAGGCCGCAAAGACATCCCCGATTGCACCTACACCGACTACGGCGTGAGCCTCCTGTACGAGTCCGACACTGATTTCACGATCGGCGTCGTTGTCCTGGTCGGGAAGTGAAGCGAGACATGACTATTCCATCCCCGCCCCGGTTTGCGACGATCGAAGGAGCGCCCGTGCGCCGCATCATGGCAACGATGGCCTGCGGTGTCGCGGTCTGGGCACCGGCTCTAGTGTGCCCAACGACCGCATGGGCCGATGACGCAGTGACCTACGAGGTCGTCTCGGACGACATCCATACCGCCAACATCGAATACCAGGACCTGACCGGCCGGATCTCGGTACAACAGGTGCCACTCCCATGGCGTATCGATGCCGCAGTTCGTGGCGTTCGCAGTGAACCACCACAAGGAAGCCAGGTCCGGGCGGACTGGAGGCCAACCGCAGCGCCCACGCGATGGGTATCGGTGCGCATCATCTACCACGGAAAAGTCATCTGCCAGAACACCCTGGACATCGGCGACGCCGCCTGCTACGGCATCACTCCACGAATTACCTAATACAGCAACACAACTCGACAACGAACGAAAGGAGACGACGAGAAATGACCATTGACACCGATGCTCCGGCGACAAGGCGCCCGATCCGCGGTCGGCAGCTCACCACGATCGGTCGTCTCGCGATGATGTTTGCCGTCGCGATCCTGGGATCAGGCCAGACAACTGTCGCGCACGCCGACCCGGCGCCGCCGGCGGCCGCGCCCGACCCGTACCCCGACATCCGGTACTACGACCAGCTAGACGCCGCCAATTTCGTTGTGCCGGGCGGTGTTTTCTTCATCGCGCCGACGGGACAAAACTGCGGCATCTGGGGCCGAGGCAGTTTCGGCTGTTCCGGTGACATTGCCGGCGCGCCGCCGGGCACCAACCACATCGGGTGGATCGACGGTGACCGAGCCGTCCACTATGACTGGTCGGTCGCAGTCAGATTTCCCGCCAGTCAGGCACAACAGCCGCTCCCGCCGCGCAGCAAGATCACCCACGAAGGAACCACCTGCGCCGTCACACCTGACGGCCGAACCTACTGTGAGCGTGGGCCACTGCGCATTGTTCTCGAACCCACGCGGACGTGGTTGTCGGCGCCGTGGACAGACCTCAGCTGGCAACAGCTGGGGCCAGCGTCCTGCAGTCCGCCGGGCGGCGGGCCTTGCTACAGCTGAAACTGCCGGCCACGCCGTGATGCGCGCGTTCCCCGACCGTCGCTGGTTCACGGCACACAACTACGAAGAAACCGAGAGGCACACAACATCATGACAACCAATACCGACAGAGCCCGTCGCTGGCTCGACGTACTCGCCACCGGCGCAGTAGAGGACTGGTACGGCCTCGTCCACGAAGACCTCAGCATGCACGCGCCGCTGATGCCCGGTGAGACCGAGACGCCCACCCACGGTAGGGAAGCCAACCGCACGCGCGTCGGGACGCTCTGGCAGGCATGGGAGACGTTTACCTTCACCGACGTCGAAATCCACGGCGCAGCAGACGATCCCGCGCTGGTCTTCGTCACCGCACGCTCGGAAGCCAAGACAGTCTGGGGTGCCCCCTACAGCAACAGCTACTTCATCCGTCTGCGATTCCGCGACGGCCAACTGACCGAGCATCTCGAATTCATGGACCCACGACCGGTCCTGGCGGCCTTCGACGGCCACCTCTAGAAAGGAACGCGACAATGTCACTTGCGGGAAAGATTGCCCTCGTCACCGGCGCCGCGAGCGGAATCGGCCAAGCCGCCGCCTCGGCGCTCGCCGCCGTGGGCGCCGAGGTCTACCTCGCCGACCTCAACGAACAGGGAGCCAAAGCGGCAGCTACGGCGCTCGGCGGGCAGGCCAAAGGCATCCACCTGGATGTCGCTGACGCTGACTCCTGGGCCGCGGCCGTCGCACAGGTGACCTCGCAATCAGGGGCTCTGTCGGTCCTGGTCAACAACGCCGGCATCTTCACCCCCGGCGGCCTTGAGGCCATCGGGCAGAACGAGTTTCAGCGGACCTTCGATATCAACGCTCTCGGCGTGTTTCTCGGCATGCAGGCGGTGGTTGAGTCGATGAAGGCTGCCGGCGGCGGATCGATCGTCAACGTGTCGTCTTCAGCAGGTCTGGTCGGGGTGAAGGACGCGATCGCCTACTCCGCGTCCAAGTGGGCCGTTCGCGGCCTGACACGCAGCGCCGCGTTGGATCTCGCGCCATACTCCATCCGAGTGAATTCCGTGCACCCCGGCCTCATTGAAACCCCAATCTTCGCGGGCTTTCCCCGCGAAGCGCTTGACGGTATGACCGCCGCGTTGCCGCAGCCGCGGCTAGGACGCCCCGAAGAGGTCGCTGCGGTCATCGCCTTCCTGTCATCCGACGAGGCCAGCTTCTGCACCGGAGCCGAATACACCGTCGACGGTGGGTACGCGTGCGCCTAATGGCCAGCGCGCTGGTTTCCTCCCCGGTTCAAATAACCTGGGAGGAAACCATTCTCGCCGTCGTTCACCAGCGAACTCACTAATGACTGGCCATGGACCCCAACGGGGGCAACGACAGTTTAGGTACGTCTGGCGCCGTGGCGTGGAACCAGATTCGGCGGTGGCGCCGCTGGCTGCGGGCAGCCACGCGGACCTCAAAGCTATTGAACAGGTTCTACGTTCGCTCGACGATAGTGTCCAGCAAGGGTGTCAGCCGGTAGTCGACCAGTCTGCGCATCGCCAGTCCCGTTGTAGTCTTCTCGACTCCGTCAATGTCGAGAATCTGTCCGGCGACGCGATAGAGATCGTCAGCGTCACGGGCCACGATGTGAACCAGCAGGTCGGTGACACCGCTAAGACCATGCACCTCAACGACTTCCGGCACCCCTCGGAGAGCATCAGCGATGTTGCCGAGCTTGCGTTGAGTCACAGCAACCAGAATGAACGCCGTCAACGGAAATCCCAACGCGGCGGGGTCGATTCGACGTTCGAACGACTGCAGCGTCCCGTCGGCCTCCAGCTTCGCCAGACGCGAATGCACCGTGTTGCGAGCAAGTTTCGTTGTTTCGGCCAGACCGACAACGGTGGCTCTCGGGTCGGCGGCCAGTGCCCGAAGAATTCTGGCGTCGATGTCGTCAACAACGTGGTGTGGTGTGGGCATTCTGCGCAACTCCCAGCTGGTGATACGTGGCCTCGATGCGCATATTGTGCACCACGGGTGCCCGGTATTGCATCAAATGTCGTTCAATGTTGTGCTTCGGTGAGCTGTCTGCCCACTGCTGGTACACGAACCCGGTGGGTGGATAGTTACCAATCCTCCCGCGTCGCACGTAAAACAGGCAGGCCGTCATGAATGCAATCGTTTCCGTTGGCTCTCCAGCACAATCGTCCGCCCTCAGTGCCCTTGAGGCCGTCGAGAAGCGGGTGTTGTGGCTCGCAACCGCGATGGTCCACCACGCGAACCGGGTGCGGCCCAACACGTCCGGGCTGAAGGTGGGCGGACATCAGGCGTCGTGCGCCTCGATGGTCTCCATCATGACGGCCCTTTGGTTCGAACAGCTGCGCTCGGGGGACCGCGTCTCGGTCAAACCACACGCCTCCCCGGTGCTGCACAGCTTGAACTACTTGCTGGGGCAACTGGACGAGAAGTACATGACCACCCTGCGCGAGTTCGGCGGAATCCAGTCCTACCCGAGCAGGTCGAAAGACCCCGACCCGGTCGACTATTCCACTGGCTCAGTGGGTATCGGCGCTACCGCACCCGTTTGGGGGGCCATTGCCCGCCGATTCGTAGACACGCACTACGGCGCCGGTGGCACCGGCAGGCAGTACTCCCTGGTCGGTGACGCCGAGCTCGACGAGGGCGCAGTGTGGGAAGCCATCATCGATCCGGGAATCGCCGATCTCGGGGAGATCGTCTGGATCGTCGACCTGAATCGGCAGTCGCTCGACCGCGTCGTCCCCAACATCGCAGCAGGCCGCCTGGAAAGCATGTTCGCTGCCGCAGACTGGCAGGTCATCACGGTGAAGTTTGGGCGCTTGCTCGAATCGCTGTTCGCCCGGCCCGGCGGTGACGCGCTGCGGACTCGAATCCTGCAGATGCCCAACCCGGAGTACCAACGGTTGCTGCGCTGCAGCGCGGATGAGATCCGCCTGCGCCTGCCTGGCGAAGGCCCGGGAAGTGCAGATATCTCTGCGCTGGTGTCGACTCTCGACGACGCGACGTTGTCCGCTGCCGTTCGCAACCTCGGTGGACATGACCTCGCCGCGTTGAACAACGCGTTCGAGCAGATTGACGACACGCGCCCAACCGTCATCATCGCCTACACGATCAAAGGCTATGGATTGCCCACCGAGGGGCATCCGCAGAACCACTCTGCTCTTTTGAGTCGTGATGAATACGCCGACCTGGCAGCAACTCTGGGGATGGACCCGCTGCACCCGTGGCAGCGATTCGACGATCATTCCGAGGAAGGTCAGTTGTGCGCTGCCACAGCAGAACGCTTGCGCCGTGAGCTAATTCCCGCGTTGACCCCACCGGCCGTGCCGACCGATATCGGCCGCACACCGAAAGGTTCGGCTACCACACAGGCCGCACTCGGACGTGTGCTGCTGGATCTGACGCGTGAGGCGCCTGAGGCGGCAAGCCGGGTGGTTACGGTCAGTCCCGACGTCAGCTCGACTACCAACCTCGGCGGATGGGTCAACAAGGTCGGTGTCTGGTCAGCTGCCGAACGCCACAACTGGTTTGCCGACGATGCTGAAACGATCATGCATTGGAATGAGCGTCCCAGCGGGCAACACATGGAGCTCGGCATCGCCGAGACGAACCTGGTGGGTCTCATCGGTGAGCTCGGTGCGACCTGGAGCCGTTGGGGACAACCGCTGTTCCCGATCGGTGTGCTCTACGACCCGTTCGTCGAACGTGCCCTGGAGCCATGGTCATTCGGCATTTACGCCGGTGGCCAATCGATCCTGGTCGGCACTCCTTCCGGCGTGACGCTCGCAGCCGAAGGCGGGGCGCACCAGTCGATCAAGACCCCGTCGATCGGCATCGAACAGCCAGGTTGCATCAGCTACGAACCTGCGTTCGCGCTGGACGTCGAGTGGACGCTGTTGGCCAGCATCGCCCGATTGGGTCGGCCCGACGGAACGTCGGCATACCTGCGGCTATCCACCCGCCCGGTCGACCAAACGTTGGCCAATGTCCCCGCCGACCCGGCTGCCCGCGAACGCCGTCGTCAACAAGTCGTCGCCGGCGGGTATCCGTTGCTGCGCAGGGATTCTGCTCGCGTCACCATTGCCGCGATGGGCACCCTTGTCCCAGAAGCGATGGCCGCTGCGGAACGGCTGAACGAGGCCGGCGTGCCCGCCGATGTGGTGTGCGTGACCAGCCCGGGGCTGATCTTCGAAGCCCTGCAGGCCCGCCAAGGGCGTGCACACGGTGAGACATGGATTCTCGATCAGCTGTTCCCCCAAGACCGTGCAACCCCATTGGTGACCGTCCTCGACGGCCACCCGCACACATTGGCGTTCCTGGCCAACATCCAACAAGTACGGGCCACCGCGCTGGGGGTGTCCAAGTTCGGGCAGGTCGGAACTGTTGACGATGTGTACCGCTACCACGGCATAGACACGGACACCATTGTCCGTGCGGCCCTTGACATCGCCCGCTAATCCACCGCACCAGGTCAACGAGAAAAGACAACACTTCATGACGAGTACACAGCAAGACGTCGAGACCGTCGTCTACATGCCGGCACTGGGCGAAAGCGTCGAGGAGGGCACCGTCACCCGTTGGCTCAAACAGCCCGGCGACCGAATCGACGAGGAAGAGCCACTTCTCGAGGTTGCCACCGACAAGGTGGACACCGAGGTGCCATCACCGTGCAGCGGTATCCTCGTCCGGCTGCTCGCCGAAGAGAATGACGTCGTCGCCGTCGGTGCGGAGCTCGCCGTCATCAGCACCGAGCCCGCGGCCGCGCCGGTCGTCGCCGAACCACAGCCCGTCGTCGTGGCACCGGCACCGGCGGTCGTCGCGCCAGCGCCAGCGATTCCCGCTGTGTCTGAGGCGATTCCGGCGGCGCCTGTGGCGATCGCCCCCGATCGGACTCCCGTCACTGTGGGCCAATCTCCGACCGGGGCGGCCGCGCACAACGACGGCGCACAGCCAGTGGAGAAGCTGACCCGAATCCGACGCACCATCGCTGCGCGCATGGTTGAATCGCTCAGTGTTTCAGCGCAACTGACGACCGTGCTCGAGGTTGACTTGAGCACCGTCGCAAAACTCCGCAACGCGCACAAGTCTGACTTCCATGCACGCACGGGCGCCAAACTGTCTTTCCTGCCGTTCTTCACAAAGGCCGCGATCGCCGCGCTGCCCGAGCACCCCATGCTTAATGCCTCACTCAACGCTGACGTCACCGAAGTCACCTATCACAGTTCCTGCCACCTGGGAATTGCCGTTGATAGCCCGAAAGGCCTTATGGTCCCGGTCATTCGGAACGCCGATACCCTCAGCCTGGCGCGTATCGCTCAATCCATCGCGGACCTGGCGCAGAAGGTCAGGTCCGGAACGATCACGCCAGATGAACTCAGCGGCGGCACCTTCACCATCACCAACACTGGTAGCCGCGGTGCCCTGTTTGACACACCGATCATCAACCAGCCGCAGACTGGCATCCTGGGAACCGGAGCCGTCGTCGAGCGCCTGGTGCCGATCCGCGACGAGGATGGCGGTCTGCGCATCGAGGCCAGGCCGTTCGCCTATATGTCCATCACTTACGACCACCGCATTGTCGACGGCGCTGACGCGGCGCGCTACCTCAGCGCCGTGAAGAAGCATCTCGAATCTGGCTTTGCCGGTAGCGATCTGGAGGACTAGAGAGATGGAGCAGCGCGGCGCGTATCCCTCCTGCGCGGTATCGATTGCGCAGAGACTTACGCCTCGCGCCGATGTTGAGCATGGAGAATGGTCGCCCCAGTCAGAACAGCAACATCTGCGCCGATCAGTGGTAATGCTGCTGCGCACGCTCATGGTTGCCATCGTGCTGGCGGCCTACCTGTGGGCGGCGGTCTGCGACAACTCCACACCCAGGGCCCATGCGCCGTCGGGTCCGGCACCCATTCACGCGGCCAGTATCGCCCCGCTGCACCAGCCGCGTACTCCACGCGGAGAATCACACAGCGAGGCTGCTGATTTCGAATTGCGTCCTGGATATGGGGCGTGACTGGTGCACCCGAGTCCATCAGCAGAGCGGTGCGAATCTGAAAGTTGTTACCCCGTCGTGCAATCGCGCGTAGCGATCTGGGCACCGCCAGAGGCGCCGGGAATTAGCCAATTGATGTTGGAAGGCGAAGGACCATGGGCATTGAAATCGATGTAACAGGACTGAGCAAGTCCTTTGGGTCGTCGAAGATCTGGGAGGACGTCACTTTGACGATCCCGGCCGGTGAGGTCAGCGTCATGCTGGGCCCGTCCGGTACCGGTAAGTCGGTGTTCCTGAAGTCGCTGATCGGTCTGCTGCGCCCGGAGCGGGGTTCGATCGTGATCGACGGCACCGACATCTTGCAGTGTTCGGCGAAGCAGTTGTATGAGATCCGGACGTTGTTCGGTGTGCTGTTCCAAGACGGCGCGCTGTTCGGCTCGATGAACATCTACGACAACACGGCCTTCCCGCTGCGCGAGCACACCAAGAAGTCCGAGTCCGAGATCCGCAAGATCGTCATGGAGAAGCTGGACGTCGTGGGTATGCCCAACGACGGTCACAAGTTCCCGGGCGAAATCTCCGGTGGTATGCGCAAGCGTGCCGGCCTGGCCCGCGCCCTGGTGCTCGACCCCAAGATCATCCTGGTCGACGAGCCGGACTCCGGTCTGGACCCCGTCCGTACCGCCTACCTGTCGCAGCTGCTGATCGACATCAACGCGCAGATCGACGCCACGGTGCTGATCGTGACGCACAACATCAACATCGTGCGTACGGTGCCGGACAACATCGGCATGCTCTACCGCAAGCACCTGGTCATGTTCGGCCCCCGCGAGGTGCTGCTGACCAGTGAGGAGCCGGCGGTCAAGCAGTTCCTCAACGGTCGTCGTATCGGCCCCATCGGTATGTCCGAAGAGAAGGATGAAGCCACCGCGAAAGCGGAAGCCGCGGCAATCGAACTCGGTCACAGCCACGGTGGTGTCGACGAAGTCGAGGGCGTACCACCACAGATCGCTGTCACCCCGGGTATGCCGTTCCGGCAGGCGATCGCTCGTCGCCAGGCCCGGGTGCGCTCGATCCTGCACACCCTGCCGCCCGCCGCGCAGGCCGCCATCCTCGAAGACCTCAACAACAACCCGGCTCCGAGCGAAACCCAGACCTTAGAGATCGCGCGATAGCCACCACCTGACCTGCTCAGCCTGGCCCTGCATCGAAGACCAGGCTGAGCACGTGTCTAGAAGGCACCGATGCGCCGGACACGGGACCGCCGCGTCATGGCAACGACTTTCAGACCGGTGGGGTGGTTCGAACGTCAGTAACCGAATGTGATCTTCCCGGTGTGCGCGTTGCTTTCAAGAAGCTGATGGGCGTCAGCGATGTCGGCTAAGGCGAAGCTCGAATCGAGTGTCGGCCGAATGCCGAAGTCGTCCACCATCTTCAACATGCTGCGGAAATCATCAGGGCTACCGAGAGTGACCCCGAAGATCGACGCGTGGGAGAGATACAGGGTCGGTATATCGACGAGCGCTGCGCGGCCGCCGGTCGAACCGAAGACCGAGATTCGTCCCCCGGCACGTAGACACCGCAGCGCCTCAGGCAGATTCGAGCCCGCGCCGCTGAGGATGACGTCGACACCGCCCGAGGTGAATTCCTGAACTTGCTGTGGCCAGTCAGGATCAGGGTAAAGAAAACCCGCGGTTGCCCCCGCCGTACGTGCAGCTTCGACCTTGGCGGGCGTCGACGAGGTGACCAGCACTCGCGCGCCGATCGCGGCGCCGAACTTGATGGCAAAGGTCGACACACCGCTGCCCGCGCCGAGGATCAGTGCCGTCTCACCCGGCCGCAGGCCTGCCCGAGTGAACATCGCGCGATAGGCAGTCAGGGCGGCGCAGGGTAGCGACGCCGCTTCGTGCCACGACAACTGGGGCGGTTTCGCAAAGAGGTTCTGCTCGGGAACCGATATGTATTCAGCGTAGGTGCCGTCAGTTTCGTCGCCGATGACAGTCAGTTCTGCGCCGGGAAACGGAGCGCCCGGGGCCCACCCCAGGCAGGGGTAGATCACGACCTCGCCACCGGTATCGGTCCGGACACCGGCGCCGTCCATGCCCAAGATGCATGGGAGTGGCAGATCGCGGTCGCCACGCCTGACGATGGCGTCGTGCCAATTCAGCGAGCCCGCGCGGAGAGCGACGACGACCTCGCCAGGCCGCGGTACCGGGTCCGGCACATTTTCGATCGAAAAGGCTTCCGGACCACCCCACTCGTGGACGACTGCGGCCCTCATGTCTGCGACCCGGCGGTTGTTTGATGATTCACGTGAGTGGCATCTCCAGAAACGGGCAGTTGGGGAGCACCGGTTGCGCGCTGCAGCCGCGCCAACAGTGACGATGACGGCTGCAGCGCGCGTGCGCCGAGATCAGAGGGATTTGCCGGCCGAGAGGTCCGCGTAAGCCTTGGTGGCGAACTGTTCGAAAGTTGTCGGCTTGCGGCCCAGGAGCCACTCCAGCGTTTTCGAGTTGCCGATGAAGTCAAACTTGGAGTACCACCGCAAGATCGACTGCAGGATGTCCGCCTCGTGCTTGTGCTCACCGTTGACATCTGATGTGCCCCAAAGTACTTCAAGTAGATCAGCGGGCTTCTTGGACAGTACTGAGATGTCTTTGCCCATCACACGAGACAGGATTCTGGCCATCTCGATGGGGTCGATCTTGTCGGGACCGGCCAACTCGTAGGACGCACAGAAATGTGCAGAGCCTTCGATCAACACCTTGACGGCAACGTCGGTGAGGTCCTCCAACGCGATGTACGAGTGCTTGCGCGAGGTGTCGGTCCAGAAGCAGGGGAGCGCGCCCATCTGCATCACCGGCGCAACATGGACATCCCACATCATGTAGTCACACGGCTTGAGGATAGTGAAATCAACGCCGGACTCGATCAGTGCCTCTTCCTGATCGCGCTTGTAGCGATGCTGCATGATGTCGATGATCGTGTGCATCACCGAACTGAAGACCACATGACGGGTACCGACGCGCTTGGCGGCCTCGATCATCGCGAAACCCATCTCGCGTTCGCGCGGATGCGCACCCGGACTGATGTGATACACCGAGTCGCATCCGTCGAGAGCTTCGCTGTAGATTTCAGGGTCGCTGAGATCACCGACGAAGACTTCACTTGCCCCCAGCGACAACAGTTCGTCGTCGCGTCCGGCGGTACCGCGCGCGGCGCGGATCGTCAGGCCCGCGGCGGCCAGCTTCGGCAGCAGTAGCTTGCCCTGATGACCGAAAGCCGCGGTAACTAGAACAGATGGCATGAGTTTGTCCTCCTAGGTTGAGATTTCGCGTCCGCCGTGTGTCAACGGCAGGTCTGAGAGCGGTGCGGCATGTCACACCGGGAATGTCACGCCCGTGAGCTCCTCGGAGATGGACCAGAGGCGACGCTGGGCCGACGCATCGTGTGACCGGGCACTTGACTTGACGACGCAGGGTGCTCCCCGAGTCTGGAGCGCTTTGGACGGGCCCAAGAATTGGCCGCCACGCACGGCGGGGTCGGTCGCCGCCCGCAACGATGGCAGAGCGCCCATCGACGCGCTCTGCGTGATGAACGGCCGGGCGACGCGGTACATGGCACGGAAGTACATTGGCGCGTTCCCGACCAGTTCTGTGTCCGATAGTCCGGGGTGAGCAGCAACGGCGATGGTGTTGCCGGTGCCTTTCAGCCGCCGCTGCAGCTCGTAGGTGAACAGCAGATTGGCCAGCTTCGACTGCCCGTAAGCGGTTTCCGGATGATAGCCGTGCGCAAAGTGCAAGTCCTCGAAACGAATTCGAGCACCGACCTTGTGCGCCAGACTGGTAATCGTGACGACTCGGGATCCCTCAACTGGCAGCAGGTGTCCCAACAGCAGGCCAGTGAGCGCGAAGTGCCCGAGGTGGTTTGTTCCTAGCTGTAATTCGAAGCCATCTGCCGTCTTTGACGGCGGTGTGTACATGACGCCGGCATTGTTGATCAACAAGTCGATGCGTGGATAGGTATCGCGTAGCTCTTGAGCCGCGGCGCGGACGGAGTCGAGCGAGGCAAGGTCGAGCTCCTGTACGGAGAGGTCGGCCCCTGGATGATCTGTAGCGATGCTGGCCATCGCCGCGTTGCCCTTGCCGACGTTGCGTACCGCCAAAACCACGTGTGCGCCACGTGCCGCGAGCGCGCAGGCGGTATGAAATCCAATCCCGGCGTTTGCGCCGGTTACCACGGCAACCCGACCAGACTGGTCGGGAATTGCGGTCGTCGTCCAGTTATTGCCCACGGGGACACTCCATTTCAAGTGGATTCTTCGTAAACCCGAACCAGAGGTCGGAACGTTCTGCTGGCCGAATGCGGCTTCGTAGTTCTGCGACGACAACTTCTCGGCTCGTTGGCGTCCCCGCCGTCGAGTCGCGGTGCGCTTCGTGGGAGTCCGAAAGCCTTATGCCTGGCATGTTTTGGGAAGTCTCGTTCACATCGTGACAGTCCGTTGATCTGATGTCAATGAATGATTGTTGGTTGATAATTCGTGGTGGCGGCAGGTTGTTGCTTCGCGAATTGGTCCACGCTGGCCATTGGCTGCTGGCTCGTGATCTGTAATCGGATTCGATGCAATTGATTGCACTGCAGCTGATTCCATGTGCTGAGTGAGTACGGGGCGACCCGGGCGCTGAGTCAATCGCGCTGGGACGGTGGAGTCTGATTGCCGGTGAGCGCGGTCTAGTCTCGGATGAACCCCTTGTTGCGCATGAGGAAATCGGCCGGGTATCCATCGTGGGGAATATGCGGTGCCGTGTAGTGCGTCGGGCGGTGGCCGCTATAGACGTTGGTGATGGTCGGTTCATCGATGAGCGCGTCGATGAGGTCGGGGTCCTTGGTGATGGCGTTGACCACCAGGGAGTTTCGTAGCGGTGAGATACCGTCGGAGCGGGACCAAGGCGCGATCCACTCGCAGGGGAATGGCAACTCAGTATTGAGGGTTGCGAGATCTGGCTTGGGCAGCAGGTGTACCGCAGGGCGGAGTGCGGCGTTGGCTCCGTCGAGATCTGCAACTACCTGGTCGGCGCCGAGCAGGGGGATAGTGCCTACGGCGCGGAGTGCCAAGACATCGGCAATTGCACGGGCCCGATCGATAGGCTGTGTCGGCAGTTTCGCATCGGGATCATGTGGCGGCAGCGGTTTGATCGTCGACAAGCGTTGTGCGACTGCGTCGGCGAGCTCTCTGGGATCGCCTTCGTATAGCACGGCGGTGGTGTTCACGCACGCCATTCCGCCGTGGTGGCTCACCGAATCGACGATGGTGTCCAGGTAGTCGTGCCAGTCCATGTCGGCGGTGATGATGGTCTTCGAACGGCCGGGTCCGTTGACGAAAATGGTGGGATCGTCGGAGTACTTGTCCACCACGTCTTGGCCTCCATACACCATGCTCAGATCGGTGGACCGCAAGATTTCGTCGGCGCCGGCGTAGTCCGTCGGCAAGTAGATGACGTCGGCTGGGCGCAGGCCGGCTGCTCGCAGCGCCAGTACCATGCGATGAGCGGTGAAAGGTTCACGTCGAGACGGCCGGATGGCCACGCGGTATCCTAGAAGCAGCGCCTCGATCCAAAAACCGAACAATCCCACGGCATTTCCTGAAGCGTGAACGCCATAGACGCGCCCTTTGCGCGCCCACACTGCGCCACCCCGGCGTGTGCGGTCCTCTTGCCAGTCGAGCGCGGCGGCGCTCGGTTGAGCGGCCCGTATTGATGCCATGGCGGCGCGACATTGGTCGGCGACGGCGGCCGCGCCCGGAGTCGTTATCGACACGGGCAATCCGGATACCCGAGCTGCCAGCGTCGCGTACTCGTCGAAGGTTAGTCCCGCGATAGTCGTGTTCGCGACGAGGTCGGCCGCCTCATTGATGATCCGCATTCGCTCGGATACCGGCAAGGGAATGACGTGGCGTTGCGCGTCAATGTCTCGGCCGATCAGAAGCGTTGGCACGAAGGTCATCTCGGCGATCGGTACGCCAGCGGTGTCTGTGATCACTTCGGTGCGGCGGGAACGGTAGGTGCCCTGGACTGTCAGTGCATCGAGAACTACTGGTGCGGTCTCAATGCTAGACGTGCGGTCGATCTGTGCAGGCATGTCAGTAGACGCCCTCGATGACGGTCTCTCCTTCGAAGGAACTGACCGGCTGTACGGCGCTGATCGCGTCGCCGTACTGGCCGGCAGGACCGGCTACCCGAACGGCGCTATCGCGCTCGAGGTTGTTGGGAATGAACATGACTTTGCTGAGGTGATGCACCAGCACCTGCCCACGTTGCCCGTAGGGCACAGGCTCGCCGGTGGCGGGATCGAGCACCTCGAAAACCACATAGGGGAAGCGCGAATTGAAGACGTATACCCCGTCGTCGGGCTCAGCTGAACGCGTGATGGCCGGCGACAGCGTCATCGTGTTCCCGAACGCCATGGTGATCGACGTCCTGGGGAAGAGCTCCTTGAGCAGGAAGTAGGTGTCAGGGTCCAACTGAGCCCCGCCGAGCAACATGAACCGCACATTGTTGTTGATGAGGTCGACGATTTCCTGGCTCCGGGCCATCGCCTGCACAATCGGAGGGGTCGTGAAGATGTTGCCAATGTCTTGGCTCTGCAAGATGAATGCGGCCTGTTCGATGATGTGGTCGACGTATGCACTGGCTTCGCCATTGGTTCCCCGGGCCACGAGTTTCTTGGCCCAGCGTGGATCGAGATCTACGGAAAAGAACACCGAGCCGAGCGCTGCCGACACGTGCTTGGCGACATGCCCGACGCCGTGCGGCCCACTCGGCACGATACCGAGCATGCCGCGCCCCTGGTCGTAGCCACTATCAACCAGCTCGGCGACCTGCCAACGTATGGACTGCTCGAACCAATCGGGCATCTGAATCGTGCGTTTCGGTGCGCCCGTGGTGCCGCCCGATTCGAAGACGTACGGAATCGGCGCCGGCGAACCGTATCCGCGGGGAATCAAGTCTTCGACTGCGGCGGTGCGCAACTCGCCCGCAATGTTCGGAAACAGTCTCAGATCGGCAAATGTAGTGACGTCGGTTAAGGGGTTGAAATCGAGCACATCGAGCTTCCGGCGCCAGAAGGGCGAGCCGGTCTCGTCGCTGAAATGCCAATTGATCACTGAACGCAAAAACGCCTCTGGATCAGCGAGCGGTGCATTGCGTGGGACGTCAAGCAGTGCATAGTCAACGTGGGTCATGCCTTTGATGCTGCGCGTTCGAGCACTGACTAGGTAGAGCGAGGTTTTCCTAGGTCTGCCAGACCGTGGCTACCGGGGCAACTAGAGTTGGACCATGGCGGCCAACGGCCTTGGTGAGTTTCTTCGCGCACGCCGGGAAGCGGCATTGCCGGTTGATGACCGATCCGGTTCATTGCGGCGGCGCCGCACTCCGGGGCTACGTCGCGAGGAAGTCGCGACCCGAGCCGGTATCAGCGCCGATTACTACGCGCGACTCGAGCAGGGACGTGTGCGGCATCCGTCGGTGCAGGTCTTGGCCTCCGTTTCGCGGGCGTTGGAGCTCGCGCCGGAAGAGGTTGCTTACCTTCACGAATTGGCGATACCACGCGGCTGGGGTGCAACGACAGAATTGCCAGAGGGGCCAGGGGAGTATCTGTTGATGGTGATGAACACGTGGACCTTTGGCCCCGCCTACATCATCAACAGGCGCTGCGATGTCATCGCGCGAAATGAATTGGTGTGGTTGGTATTCGATCAGTTCGAGGTGACTGACAACATACTTCGCATGGTTTTCCTCGATCCCAGTGCGAAAACGACCTGGGTTGACTGGGAGTCTTTTGCTGTGGCGATTGTTGGCGGTGTGCGATCGATGCTCGGCAGCGATGTTGATCAACCGGGTACGGCCGAGTTCATTCGTGACTTCGCCTCGCGTAGCGATGATTTCGCACGCCTATGGAGTATCCAGAGTGTCAGTGTTCCTCAGGTTAAGCGGAAGTCGTTCAGCCATCACGAGCTTGGACATCTCGAGTTCGGATTTGATCTGTTGACATCGATGAGCAATCCAAGCCAACTGCTTGTCATCCACCGAACCGGTGACAGCGAAGGCGAGGCGACAACACCGTCGCAGTAGCCAGGTACGTCGGTAAATGAGCTTGCACTGCGAGCATTTATCGGATTCTGGCGCTCTCGGTGGCGTAATTCTGGTGGCCAGGGGCGAGGGTGACGGCGTTCGCTGCCTGTCTCCGGGTGGCCCCATGGATCACCGTAGGCTCCTGCGCTGCACGAAGGCGAAGGCAACTGCTGTCTACGGATGAATCGTAAAGTTGATGGTGATCAGTGCCGCGCACAGGACAACGACGTAGCCCTCGACGAGAATCCGGAGTCCAGCCTTGGCCTGCCTGACATCCATGAAATGATGTGCAACACAAAGGACTTTGATCATGGCGATTCCGATGATGATCGCGGCAGCCACGGTCTTGGAACCGTAGTTTTGTTCGACACCGACGATGTAACCGCCGAAGGTCAAGGTCAACAGGGCCGCCCACGTGAGGGCGAGACGTTTCTCGATATTCATTGCATCACTCGATCAGGTAGAACAACGCGAACAGGACGATCCACAGCAAATCCACCATGTGCCAGAAGATTCCGAATGTCTCGATCGTTGCAGGCAGGTGGGGTGTCGGTTCGGGGCGCCGCGCTGTCTGGCGTATCCGACCCAACGCTGTCAGTCCGATAAGGACGTGCACCAGATGGATGCCGGTAAACATGAAGTAGTAGAGGTAGAACTGGCTGGATGTTATTGAATGACCAGCCTGGAGCAGATGCGACCACTCGAGAGCTTTGATCGCCACGAACCCAATGCCACACAGAAAGGCTCCGTTGAGCAGCCGGACGACCTCTGAGTGTTCAGCCTTCTGGGATGTGGCCACTGCCTGCGCCACCAAGAGTGAACTGGTCAGTAGCAGAACGGTATTCAGTGCGCCGTAGGTGAGGTTGAGAGTCGAATTCCCCTCCGCGAACGCAGCGGGATTGCTGCCGCGGGCGTACATGAATGTGCCGAAGAACAGCGCGAACTCCGCCATGTCGCCCAAGACCAGAACCCAGATGCCGGCTTCTCCCGGGATGCGAGTCGTCTTCTGCACAGCGCGTGACGAAGTGATCGCGCTCAGTGCCGTCATGCGTTGATCCGTTCGGGTGCTGGGGCCATGGAAGCGAGTTGTGCGCCATCGAGATCGGATTCGGTCGCTTCCTCTGACTCTTCTCGGGCGATCGCCCGCAGCATCAATATTGAGAGAGTGATGATCCAAATGCAGAAGACGACGACGGGGACGTACCAGGTGAACAGTCCGTTCCACGCGAACGGTCCGTCATGGAAGAACACAGTCATTGTGCCCGAGAGAAACACCAGCCCTGCCCACAGGTTGAGGTAGCCGGACCAGCGGGGCATCAGCGGGCGAGTGTGCTTGTCGCGCAAGATCGCTGCGCCGATGACCGCCGTCTGCAGTACCGGCGTAGACGTGATGGTGGTGAATAGCAGCCATGCGGTGTCGTTCATTGCCAGCAGGATCTCTGGGGCCCGTGGCCTGAACGTCATGGATTGCCAGATCACCAACGAGAAGATGAACTCCAAGACGAACAACGCACCGAGCGCCAAGTTGGCGTAGGCCAATACTGCGTTGCCGCGGCTCATCCGCAGCATCTGCACGGTCAGCGCTGCGCTCCACGAAGCTAGGAACGCCGCGGCGAAGACCGACACGATCATGCCCGCGCGGATTCGAGTGCGATCCTCTGAAAACAACCGCACCAACTCCGGGCCGCTGGACTGAGGGGACGGAGGCGGAATGAAACCTGCTACCAACCAAAAACCGATCAAAAAGATGACGAGCATCCACAAACCGCTGTACACGCACCACCGCTGGGCACTGGTACTCATTGTCGTAAGCCTCCAAGCAGACGGCGATGTGCGTTCCGAGAAATTGTGGGCGCTGACCGGGCGCCGCTGGGCTTCCACCGCGGGAGCTGTCGAACTCAATCGTTTGGTAGCGCAGCGAGGGACATAGTAACCAGGCAATTGACTATGAATCAATGATTTTGAGTCGAGCGGTCGATCGGGCGTCGGGTCGTGGTCGACCCGCCGAAGGTCGAGTATTTGCTGAGCGGGTTGATCGCCGGTCGAACATGACCGTGGCGATCGGCAGTTGATCGTCGGCGCTGGGCGCGCTGAGAGTCGGCCGGCGGTCGACTGGACGGGGGCGGAAGGGGTATCCGAGTGGGCGCCGTCCATGGGGGTGGCTGTCGTCGCCGCGTAATTGACACTGTTCAACGGGTTGGTTGGCCTGGAGCCTCATCTGTCGGCGTGGCCTCGACCTGGGGTGGGTGGTAATTGCGGGCGGCGCGTCGGCTACTGCGCAGGCTTTCGATAAGTCATTGACTCAAAATCATTGAATTGACGTCAAGTGATTGCTAGTGTTATCGCAGAGCGGGCGGATTCACCCCAAGCGCCTAGCTCGGAGAGCCAGTCCAATGGGACGTTCGGGCTCTTCAGTAAGAGCGAAGGGAGCCGATCAATGAGGATCGGATTACTACCACCACTGGATACGACAAGCAGCGCCACCAGCCTGCCTGCCGAGACTCCCGGGCTGCGACCCCGACCTGCCGCAACAGTGCCCGTCCGCTTCATTGAGACGTACGCGACGCTATTCGAGATCAACGGCGGCAGTCATGTGGACCTTGATTACCAGTGACGGGCGCCGGCTAGCGGAAATCGGCTCCGAGGAAATCGCACGCCGAACTGTGCACACCCTGGGCTTCACCCAGTGGCGCGGACCGTTCTCCTGGGATGTGGTCGGTAACGACGGGCGTCGGTTCGTCGCCGAGATTCGGCACCACGTCGACAGCGGCCGATCATGAACACCCGTGATGACCTGCGCGTCACAACGGTCTCGGATGTCGGCACCCCTCTGGCTGCGATCACAACGGCGATGAGCGCTTCGCGGATAGTTCGTCCGTGCGAGCTGGTGCGGCTACGCGCCGCTGAATATGGGCGCGGCTTCAGCGCTCCGTGACAATGGAAAAACCAACTGGCGGTCACCACCATGCAACAACTACAAGAAACGAATTTGGCCTGGTCGCTCATAGAAGCCGTCAAGCCTGAGCTGGACGCCCGAGAGCGCAACCACGTCTTCATTAGTGTAGGGGCCGGAGACGCATTCACCGCCGTTCGCATCCTGATCAAACTGATTGATACCAAAGGGATTTGCCTGCAGACGCACCTGGTGAAACTCTGCGCGGCGTGGCTCGAGGCGTACCAGTTGCACGAGGACCACGCGCAACTCGCAGCGCTCATCGACGGCATAGCCGTCACTGCCGCCAGTCTTCGGACGGAACCGATCGTGCGAGCCCTTACCCGCACGAGAAGCTCAGCAGCTCTGGCGATTGCGTCCAGTGCATGCCTCGACCGGGGAGTTACCGCGCGGGCCGGCTAGCCGCGCTGTTTTACGAAAAGACCTGGTGTGGTCAAACGTTGGTGAATCCGGAATCGGACTCGCACGGCCTACGCCGACCACAAGTAGACCGTCGTCAAATGGAGGCACGATCACCATGAACAGAAATCAGAGTAGTCATGTCGCAGGCGATTTTCCCGGATGGCGCCTGAAGATGAGCGCAAAGCAGGCATGGGCCATCCTGACTGCTGGCGTGCTCAGCTATGAAATCGCTTGTCGGGATGGTCAATTGCTCAGCGAAGGCGTAGATGATTGGCTGGTCTCGCGCCCAATCCTCACCCGGGCAGCGATCGCGGCCATGGCGCTGCATCTGGGTAACGCGGTGCCCAAGCGCTATGACGTTGTCTCACTGGGGTTCCAGGTCCTTCGGCACAGCTCGCGGTACCTAGTGGCCGACCGGTTGGCAAGTTGACATGGCGCTGACCCCCACCGCAGGTGCATTATGCCGCGACAGCATCGTCCGACTGCCCTGCCGACCTGATGAATCCGACCCTGGCACAGGGGATCACCGATGACCGGGCGGCATCGTAAAGTCAGGACCTCAACATCAAGGGCGACGGCCTTGAAGTTCGCGGTCACTGGGGTGGTCCTGGGTGGTAGCGGCGGGGGACTTGCTGGCCATGCGAGTGCGGCGACGGACAGTGAATGGGATCTGGTGTCGCGCTGTGAGTCTGGCGGTGATTGGTCGATCAATACCGGCAATGGGTATCAGGGCGGGCTGCAGTTCGCGCAGTCCACGTGGAGTGCCTATGGGGGCGGCCAGTACGCGGCCGAGGCGCAGCGGGCGACCAAGGAACAGCAGATCGCTGTCGCCGAGCGGGTGCTTGCGGGGCAGGGCCGTGGAGCGTGGCCGGTGTGCGGTGGCCCCCTGTCGACGGCCACGCCACGCAATGTCCAGCCGGCTGCCGACGCGCCCGCGCCGGAGATCGGAACGGTCATCGACGCTGCGGCGCGGGACGTTGCGGCGCCCTCTCCCGATGCCGAACCGGCCGAGCTGCCGCACCCGCCAGACGTGTCCGCGCCACTAGCCTCACCGGATCCGCCCGCCCCAGTGGAGGTCGCGCAAGTGGCAGTCTCGGTTCCGGATGTGCAAGGCCCCCTACCGGATTCGCCGCCCGCACCGCAGCCCGCTCCGCCGAATGCCAGACAAGAAGATCCCGCCCCGGATGCTTCGCCAGCACCCGATGCCCAGGCAGAAGCTGGGCCGGCCCAGGACGCCGTGCTGCTACCACCCGCCGATCCGCAGTCCCCCGACCCGTCGCAGGGCCCGGCGCCCGAGCCGCCGGCGCAGTTGGTGCACGCCTCGGCCACCGATCTGACCGATGGCGCGGCCACCGAGGCCACCCTGATGACGCTCATCCGTCGCTATACGGGCACGCCGTACATCTGGGGTGGCGATTCCCCGGCGGGCACGGACTGTTCAGGGCTGGCATCGTGGCTGGCGAACACGGCCACCGGCCGCCCGGTGTTCGGTGACCGGTTCGACACCAGCACCGAGGAATCGGCGCTCCTGGCACGAGGATTCCAATACGGCACTGCGCCAGGGGCGTTGGTGATCGGCCGGAATGATCACCACACCGCGATCACGCTGGCCGACGGGACACCGGTCGCCAGTGGCGAGGGAGGCGGCATCCATATCGGTGGCGGCGGTGCCTACCAGCCCCAGTTCAACCACCACATGTACTTGCCGATCACATCCGACCGGGTTGATAGCTAATGGGCTGCGGCCGATGCGAACGGCGCGACCCGGTACGGTCTCGGCGTACGGGCAATCCGTGACATGAAATCCATTGATATTGTGGGGATTAACTCAATATGCACTTCCTGATGGGCAACGAACGGGTCTCTGAAATGACCGAAATGGGATCAAAGTAGTGAATGTTGTTCGAAGCATGAGAAGGAGCGGTGTGGCTAACGGTGAAACACGGGGGTCGCGTCCCCGCGGCAGACCCCGGCTGACCATTGAGAACGAAGCGATTGCCGACGCGGTGGCGGAACTCCTGGCCGCTGGTGGCTACGAGGCCGTGGGCGTCCCTGAGGTCGCCGAGCGACTGGAGATCTCCAGGGCCACGATGTACCGGGTGGTGCCGACGAAATCGGACCTTCTGGGCATTCTCTTCGAGGTGCGCACTCGCCAGCTGTCGGAGGACTCCGAAGCTGCCGTGTCTGCGGTCACTGATTCGACAGAGCAACTTGCGGCGCTAATCCGGCTGCAGGCCGAGGCGGCCGTGAACATGCGGCGGTACATGCCGGTGTTCTTCGGTGGGGGAGACCTGCCGCCCGAGGTCTTCGCGCGATGGCACTCGTGGAGCAAACGATACGAGGACCTGTGGGTCGACGTAGTCACCGCCAACATCGAGGATGGGAACCTCAAGGAGGGTGATCCGCAGACTACCGCGAGGCTCATTCTCGGCGCGATGATCTGGGTGTCCCGGTGGTATCGGCCGGTCGAGAAGTTGACAGCCGAAGAGATCGCAGAGACAGCGGTCAATCTGCTCGGTATCCGTGCGGGGCGGCGTGGCGCGGCGGTGCGCACGGCATGACGGATGCTGATGGTATGCAACGCCATTCGCCGCGTGCAGGGGTCCGATCGTGCCAACGTGGTTGTCAGCCTGGTTGCGCGGCGCCGTCCGCTCAAGGGGATCGCTGTAGGTGAAGTTGCCTGGGTGACCTGGCAAGACTTGTGGAGAATCCACTGAAAATTCATGTCTGTCAACGGTATTAGATCAATGGTAGGGGTATGGGTACTGACGTGAATCTTGACGGACGCAACGTGAATCCTGACGGACGCAAGCTGCTCCGTCTGGAGGTCCGCAACGCGGAGACGCCGATCGAGCGCAAGCCGCCGTGGATCAAGACCAAGCTGAAGATGGGCCCTGAGTACAAGGACCTCAAGAGCCTGGTCAAGCGTGAGGGATTGCACACGGTGTGCGAAGAGGCCGGCTGCCCCAACATCTACGAATGCTGGGAAGACCGCGAGGCCACCTTCCTGATCGGCGGCGAGCAGTGCACCCGCCGCTGCGACTTCTGCCAGATCGACACCGGCAAGCCCGCCGACCTGGACCGTGACGAACCCCGCCGGGTCGCCGAGAGCGTGCAGACCATGGGCCTGCGCTACTCCACGATCACCGGCGTGGCCCGCGACGATCTGCCCGACGGCGGCGCCTGGCTGTACGCCGAGACCGTCCGCCAGATCCACGAGCTCAACCCGAACACCGGCGTCGAGCTGCTCGCACCGGACTTCAACGGCGTGCCCGCGCTGCTCGAAGAGGTCTTCGACTCGCGCCCAGAAGTGTTCGCGCACAACGTCGAAACCGTGCCCCGCATCTTCAAGCGCATCCGCCCGGCGTTCCGCTACGAGCGCAGCCTCGGCGTGATCACCGCGGCGCGCGACTACGGCCTGGTCACCAAGAGCAACCTGATCCTCGGCATGGGTGAGACTCCCGAGGAAATCCGGGTGGCGCTGCAGGACCTGTATGACGCGGGCTGCGACATCGTCACCATCACCCAGTACCTGCGCCCGTCGCCGCGGCACCACCCGGTGGAGCGCTGGGTGCGGCCGGAGGAATTCGTCGAACACCAGCAGTTCGCAGATGGCCTCGGCTTCGCCGGTGTGCTGGCCGGACCGCTGGTCCGGTCGTCCTACCGGGCCGGAAAGCTATACAAGCAGGCGGCGCAGATGCGTGCTAACCGCACCGCGCCGCTAGCCGAGGATGGCTTACCCGACTGATTTCACGCCAAACGGCCGCCACGACAGTGTCGGTCCAGAAGAACGTGCCGTACTCGAGCTAATACGTGGGCTCGATATCCGCGTCCTGACGATGGCCTACTAACGTCGACCTTGTACGCGCAGTTTAGGTTTCGGCCACTGTTCCGAACTCCGGCTGGTTCAAGTAGCGCTGTGTCTGATCGAGTACGGCGGACAATCGCCGAGCCGAGAGCGCCATCGTGTCGTCGTTCATGTTGGTCCAGGCGTCGATGTCGGCCCACAAGAAGCCGTCGATCGTCATCTCGTGGAGACGATGACGTAGACCGCTGAGTGCGTGGACAACAGATGACGGATCACGATTCATTGGCCAGTCGTTTAGGCGGACTGTTATGTCGGCGAGTTCAGTTTGTGCCCGCGAACGCAACTGCCCGGCCGAGCCAGCCTCGCGCAACCAACTTACGGCTCGCTCGTAGAGGCCAGCGGCTCGCTGCAATATCACCGCGCGCCTCTGCTCTCGCAGGTAGAGCAAGAATGCTGCGTCGTCCTCACCTGGCCAGGGCTGCTGATTGACGGCGACTCGACGCAGCAGGTCTTCATCGCGGGGGTGGAACAGTCTGTAGTGACTTCGGTGTCGAATGTCGACGACTGCTTCGTCGGTGGTGCTAGCTGCTACGAACATTCTGGCGAGGAGGTAGTCGCCTATGCCTCGCAGCCGCGCGACTCGAAGGACCTCAGACGCACCGAAGATTGCGTCGCTCGGGCCGGCCGCCAGGGTGAGGAGCCAGCGGACGTCGTTTCGCTCGTGGCCCTTGGGAAACAGGTTCAGGAGCTTTCGTCGAAGTTCGCGGAACTTTTCTTGCACGGATGGGTCGACGTCTGGGGCGCAGGTCATTGCGCACGCCAAGCGGCAAGCCACGCCCACGAGCCTGTCGATGTCGACCACGTCGTTGGCCGCAGGTCGTTGACCGTTGAGGTGCAGGACGCGGAACGTCTTGGCGGGAGCAGCCGCCTTTAGCGCCGCCAATTTCGTCGTTAGCCGTTCCGCGGCGGCAATTTCAGCCCGGAGTTGCTGTTGGCCGGGGTCACGCAGCAGAGCGCCGGAGTGATCACCGTGGTAGCGCATGAAGGCCTGTTCGCCGTTAAACCGGATTGGCTCGGTGATGCGCCTGTCGCGCTCACGCAGCGTGGCCAGTCGGCCGAGCTCGTTTGCTTCGCGTCCGGGGGTGCGGGCGAGCCGTCGGTGTGCGTGGATAGCCGCATCGAAAACCAGTGCGCAACAACGCCTCATGTCGTCTGTTATCTCTTGGTCTTCGGCGGCATCTAGACGAGTCGTCAGCACATGAGTGAGATTGCAGAGGCTTTCGGCAGTACGAGTGGCTGTCTCGTCGAGTGCATGCGAGGCGTCGTCGCCGCTTGTCTGATTTAAGGTGTTGAACATCAATGCGGCTAATTGTCCTGCAGCTGAGGCCATTCCGGAGAGATCAGCTTCAGGCCCCTGGTCGACGTAGCTCTTTATTTGCTGCTTGAGCTTGACGATCAGCTTGCCCGCGTCGGGCTGGGCAATGTCCGAAGCATCGCAGCCCGGCGGCATGGTGGGCGTCGGCCACTCCAACCGTTTGGCATACTCGCCGGCGAAGTACCGCAACGCGGCGGGGGCGGTGTCTGCGTCGTCATAAAGCTGTAGCGCCCAGTAACACAGCGCCCACCATGGTTGGTTGCGTGTATTCCCGACCTTCAAGTGCACGGCCGCAGCGCTGCGCGTGACGAACTGCGCTCCAGCGATGGGCTCTAAGGTCCGCATCAGCGGTTCGAGCTGCCGGAATAGCTCGTGAAGAGACAAGGTCTCTTGGGCGGCGTTCGCGGGGTTCTGATCGGCCCACGCCTTGAACAGTTGGACCGTTCGTTTTAGTGAGTCGGGGAGTTGATCAAGCGGTGAGAGCGCAATCGTTGTCGGCGCAGACCCCATCTTTGGCAAACCCCCTCTATAACTGTCGAAGGGAAGCGTAGCGGCCCGCGGGCCGTGGTGGATGTCCGTCGGCGATATTGGAAATTCGCCACTGGCGACGCTGATGTGTCTCCGGTGGCGAAGGGGGGTGCGACGCCACTGGGTGATGCCGGCCATGGTCTGTCTGTGGGTGGATTCGCCACTAGAAAAATGCCACTGACCTGTGGGTTCAGTCTCCTGAGTCAGGTATCTGTTGGTGTATGCCCGGAGCCGCTTTCCGAATGGACAGCGTGGTTCCCGAGCGGAGCGAGCACCGATGCCGACTCCGTCCGGGCCAGCCTCAAGGGAAAGGTTGAATGATGTTCAGATGTGGCTATGGGGGTGGGCTCGCAGCAATCTTGATCACTGCGACCGTCGCCCTCGGAACGGCTGCGCCGGCTTCGGCGTACACCCGTGAAGATCCGGCTATGCCGGTGGCCGTATGTAATTGGCAGGGGCACTTCGGCGCCTCTACTTGGAATCCGTTCAGTGCCTACTCGAGCTACTGCTACGACCTGTCGATCCCGTTAGGGATCTCAATCGCTGGCAGCCTGGATGTTCAGGGCTACTGTTCGGCCAAGTTCGCCGGATCGAAGGCGATCGTCGTTGCCGACAATCCGCTCGGTTGGGTGTGCCAGCGGAACCTGTAGCCGTTCACGGCTGCGAGGTTCGCGCGCAGTTTGTGTCTTCACGACCGGTCGGCGGTGGCGTCTTAGGGCGCCACCGCCGACTGCTATTCGGGGACGTTGACCTGCAGTCAGACCGCTCGGCTGCGGGGCCGCGACGCCGCCCATTTCGGGAACTCGAGTGGACAAGTCCGCTGGTCCATCGTTGGCAATTGCCCACTCCGCGTAATCGTTCACGCCCGACGCGCAACGCGAGACCACCGACTGAGCTACAGTCCAGCCGATCCGAAGACAACCGGGACCAGCAGACAGACAGAATTGAACGTTGTCGGTGAAAGACGCTGGGTGGCTTCCGCGTGACGTTAGATCGGAGCGAAGTCCCAGTACACGTTGGTCATCGACGGTACAGCGGTAGCGGTGATGTACGTGCCGCGACCGCGCACGACCGCGATGAAACTGCTCCCGGCATCCACGGGTGCAGAGACGGTATGGGATTCGGCGTTGTCTTCGACCGCTACGTGGGTTGCACTATGCGGTCTCAGCGTGACCATCGCGAGCGTTCGGCCCGAGGTATTTGTGAATCGATACCGATTCTCACCGAGGTCCTCCGCGGCCCAAGGCCCTTGCTGTTGCGCGTGTTGCCGGTAGAACCGGAGGTCCTCTCGCACCTGGGCGGCCAGCTCAGTCTGGCCAGACTTTTCAAAGTAGTCGACTGCGGCTTCAAGATTCGGAATACCGTCGGCGAACCTGCGGAGCTGGCACTGCGCCTGACCAAGGTTAGTTGCGGCGTCCGCCCATCCTGAAATGTTGCCACGTTCCTGGTAGATCGCCGAGGCCTCTTGCAGCGCTTCGACGGCTTCGGCGAGAAGACTCTGCGAGTTCTGTTCGCGCGCAAGACCGCACAGAGCGCCGCCGAGATTCTTTTCCGCACTGGCGATTCCGGGTTTGTCTTCCAGTTCGCGGCTAATCGCTAGGGCGACACGCAGAGACTCTATTGCTTCGGCAAACCGTCCGTCCTTCGCCAGTGCCCCGCCGATGTTGGTCAAAGCGGCTGCCTCGCTGTGGCGATGCGGCGGATCGGATTCCCGGCTAGCTCGCACGTCCTCCCAATAGATCGCGAGTACTTCATCAACGGGCCGCCCCTGATCGAGGTAAACATTTCCCATATTGCTGCGTGCCGCTGCGGCCACGCCGACGTCGTTGATCTCCCCTGCGACCTGGGCGGCTCGCTGAAACGCCTCCAGCGCATCGCCGAACTGGCGCATCGCCCGAAGGGCTGCGCCGTAGTGGTTTAGTACGCACGCCGCGGTTCGCCGGTCATCGGCGTAAGGCACAAGTGAAGCGCCGATAGTCGCGATATCGTGAAACTCTTTGAGCCAATGGCGTTGTGACTTAAGTACTTCGCAAAGTAGGACAGCGAAGACCAGTACCAATTCGCGGTAATCAGGTCTCTTGGCGAGGCTGATGACGATCGCCTCGACGGTCGGACGTTCGGCCTCGAACCACGCTGCAGCGTGTTCGGGCGACGTGAACATCTTCTTCGCTCGTTCTGATACGACGGCCGTCAGCCACTCGGCTGCACCGCCGACGCCCAAGAGGTAACGAGGGACGATGAACTTGAGTGCACGCTCGGCGTCTTCGGGCTCTAGCGCGGACAACTCTGCCGAGTGCAGACGGAGCAGGTCATGCATACTCCAACGGTTGCGCACGTGCTGCTGGACCAAGTGACTGCGCACTAGCGCCATGAGTTGTGGCCTAACGGCGGTATGCGAAACCTCTATTAGCCAACCAGCTGTTTCCAGCCCGATATCGCCTCCGGGAACCACAGACAGCAGTCGGAACAAGCGCTGCAAGTTGTCGGGTAATCGCTTGTACGACAACCCGAATGCAGCCCTGACAGACAGATCGGTGCTGTATTCAAGGCTGTTGAGTCGGTCTTCTTCGCTTGCCAACTCGGCGATGAGTTCGGCGACTGGACGATCGGGTTCATCGGCCAGAAGTGCGGCAATGATCTGCAGTGCCAACGGAAGATGGTCACAGAGTCTGGCAAGTTGCCTGGTCGCTGCCGGCTCCGTAGCCAGCCTTTCGTCGGTGGGGTTGCGGCTGCTTGCCGAGCTGATCAGCAACTGGACGGCTTCGTCGGACCTCATCAGGCCGACTTCGATGACTTGCGGCTTCGGTATGTGGCCGAACGTTTCTCTGGTGGTGACCACGGCCTTGTGGATATCGCTAGCCGGTCGTAGCGAATCGAACTGCGAGCGATCACTTGCATTGTCGAGCCACAGAAGGACGGGCTTGGCTTCGGCTGCAAGCGCGTTGAGTCGTTGCTGGTACCGAATGGCCTGCTCTGCGGGATCCGCCGGAATGTCTGCGTCATCGATTCCGAGGAGCAGCAACAGCTTCGATAGAACTGACTCGGGCTGCACTCTGTCGTCGGGATCCTCTGCGTAACCTCGCAGGTCAACGAAGAGGACCTGCCCGAACGCATCAGTCGCACGCGCGGCGCTCGCAGCCGCTTGCACCAGTGCGGTCTTTCCTACACCCGGCGGGCCGGTCACGACGAGGATGTTGTCCCTGCCGCCGTCCGAAACGGACAATAGTTCGGCGATCTGCTGTAGCTCAGTCTCCCGGCCTACGAACGGCGGAGCGTCGTTGACCATCTCATCGAGCGAGAGAACGGTCGTCGCAGCCTTCAGGTCGGCGAGGCTCTCAACGATTACCTTGTCTATCCGGTACGCGGCGACCCCACCATTGGTCGCGCTGATATAGACGTTTTGGGCGGGAGAGGCCTCCCCTTGGTCTTGGCCTTGTGGATCGGTCACGATTCTTTACGCCGTCCGCGTCTGCCGTGCTGCCCGACGTTCACTTCGCCTACGCTCCACGCGGCAACCGAGCCGTTGTCGGCGTTGATCGACACGTTGGTCCCGCCATTCGACGCTGTTTGTACCCTATTGTCGTCGCCTTGCACTGACGTGGCGGCTTGACCGTTGTGATCCCGCTTTGCGCCCAGCGTGGTCAAGATGATCCCCGCAATCCCCGCGATAGTCGACACCGCGAGCAAGAGCCACCACCACCAGTGACGAGGTCCGCTCGACAGAAAGTTGATCGCAAATCCCGCCATGACGGTGGATCCCACCGTCAGAGTCGCTGGGATCCAGACCTTCGGCTGTATTCGTCCTGCTGAC
Source organism: Mycolicibacterium llatzerense (assembly GCF_025331195.1). Classification (NCBI taxonomy): domain Bacteria; kingdom Bacillati; phylum Actinomycetota; class Actinomycetes; order Mycobacteriales; family Mycobacteriaceae; genus Mycobacterium; species Mycolicibacterium llatzerense. The sequence continues at coordinate 1,654,723 of NZ_LXOV01000001.1, forward strand.
ATCGCGCCGGTCCCTTTCTCTTAAACCAAGCCGAGTCGACCGTACAGAACGGATGCGACAAGATGCCTTCCATCAACGGACGCGGCCACCGGCTCAGTCATCAGCCCAGTGAGCGTCGACTTTTCTGCTCGGCTGGACCCGTGGCGGCTCGCCCGGCATCTTCGGATAGTCAGGGGGAAAAGGCATTTCGGTGGGGTTTGATTCCCACATGTCGAGCAGTTGATCGAGCGAGTGTTGCTTGCCGTCCATGTCGGCCCACGGGTCTCCGTCCTCGGCGAGGTATCCAGGAACTGTAGAGACGTTGAACTCCCTTGGTTCCGTGATGCTTTCAAGGTCAGACCAGGTAATGGGTGTCGAGACGGGAGCCCCCTGATGCGCCCGGGGTGACCAAGCTGCGGCGATCGTTCTGTCGCGGCAGTTTTGGTTGTAGTCGACGAAGATTCGGTCCCCGCGTAGTTCCTTCCACCATTCTGTCGTCACGCGCTTGTCTCGTCGTTCGAGCTCTCGACCGAAGGCGATAGCCGCATGGCGCACGTCGGTGAAGTCCCAGTTTGGCTTGATCCGCACGAATACGTGCACGCCCCGGCCGCCGGAGGTCTTGCAGTACCCAGTAATCCCGAGTTCGTCCAGCAACTCGCGAGCCTCGAGCGCCACTCTGGCAACGTCGCGAAATGTGTTGCCGGGTTGAGGATCTAGATCGATCCGCAACTCATCTGGTCGATCAACGGAAGTTGGATCATCCGTCCGTTTGACTGGCCACGGATGGAAAGTGATCGTTCCCATCTGGACACACCAGGCCAAGACTGCAGGCTCGGTCGGGCAGACTTCCGTCGCTCGCCTCCCAGAAGGAAACGTGATGTCGACACCATCGACGTAGTCCGGCGCCGCACGGATCATGCGCTTTTGGTAGAACCCACCGTCATCTGCGCCTCTACCCAACTTCATCCCCGGCTGCACGCCGTTGGGCCAGCGTTCGAGAGTCGTGGGACGTTGTAGCAATACGCGGAGAAGTGGTTCTTGGACCGCTACCGTGTACTGAACGAGGTCGAGCTTGGTTATCGCTGGAGTGATGTCCGTGGCTGGAAAGACAACGCGACTTGCGCTTGAGACGCGCAAGGTTCGCGTTGGCGCGGTTGAAGATTCGATCTCGATTTCAACGTCGTCTCGTTTTGCCATCTTCGCAGTCCTCGCCTCGTCGACTGGGTGCTGGGGCTTGAATCTGGCCCACCCCGATTCCAGTCTTCCAGTTCAACGAGCGATCCTCCGGTTCTACACACCAGTCGACGAGGGCGTGGGAAACGGGCTAGAACGACTGTGGCGCACCTTGGTGGCATGGCCGCGCGGGCAAAGTTGCGGCATCAGCAAATTGATTCGGAGACCGCCGCGGCAGCGGCTGCCGTACAGGAAGGCGTCTGATGACCGGAAAACGCACAGGGCTGAACTACCCGGAGAACCGAACTACCCCAAGATGCCGGGCGAGCCGAAGCGGGTGCAGCCGAGTAAGGACCGGGACCTACGGTGAGCAGGTGTGCGCCGCGCCCTGCGGGCTGGGCAGTGCCTGTAGATCGTCGGTGCCGCAGCCAAGTGCCGTTGTCGAGATCAGAAACGCCAGCACAGCGAGGTAGCGAAGTGGCTTTCCGCGCAGCGAGCGGGTATTCACCTGGTGTCCCGATGAGTCGCTGACGCAGACTGAAATATTTTGCTGTCGTCGCACGATGACACCTCCTCAGTGTGAATATCGCCTAGTGACTGGCAACCTACCGGTGACCGCCATTTGGTAGCCAGAAATGACCGAATAAGTTCGCTGAGATCGTACATCGACGCATATTGACGATCGTGCGGGCTCCGGGGCGATCCACTAGGTAGATTGCTGCCCATGACTGGAAGCTGGGGCACCGTGTTGACCGGGCTCGTTCCGCTCGGACTGGTGGTGGCACTGTCGCCCATCACCGTCATCCCGGCGGTGTTGGTCCTGCAGGCCCCGCGGCCCCGGCCGACGGGACTGGCGTTCCTCGCCGGCTGGACGGTCGGCTTGGCGGCGGTGATCGCGGTGTGCGTCCAGGCCTCGCACATGCTCAGCGACGTGCACAAGTCGCCACCGAGTTGGGCGTCATGGTTGCGAGTCGTGCTGGGTGCCGGGCTCATCGTCTTCGGTGTCTATCGCTGGTTCACGCGCGACAACAGTTCCGATTCTCCGGGCTGGATGAAGAAGGTCGCGACCGTCACCCCGGCGCGGGCGGCGGCGATGGGTGTGGCGCTGGTAGTGGTGCGCCCGGATGTCGTATTGATCTGTGTGCCAGCCGGATTGGCGATCGGCACCGCAGGACTCGGCCTCGAGGGTGACTGGTTGGCGGCGGCCTTCTTCGTGATCGTCGCCGCATCGACAGTGGCGATTCCGACCCTGGCCTACGCGATTGCCGGTGCTCGGCTCGATGACACGATGCGGCGGCTCAAAGACTGGATGGAGAAGAACAACGCCGCATTGATGGCCGTGATCATGGTCGTCATCGGCGCGATGGTGCTCCACAACGGCGCACGTGCGCTCGGGTGGCTCTAGACAGGCACAACTGGCCGCACCGCCCGCGGCATGAGCACCGCGGTGAGCGCGGCGGTGGCGAGGACTATGCCGCCGCACACGCCGAGCACCACGACCATGGCGTGCAGGTACGCGGACTGCGCCGCGGCGGCCAAGGTCGGGATGTGGTGCGACGTGGCCACCGTCACCGCGCCGACGACGGAATCCCGTGCGGCAGCGGCGATCGGGGCGGGCAGGCCGGCCGTGGGCAGCCGGTCGAGGTAGGTCTGTGCGAGCACGCTACCCAGGACCGCGACGCCCAGCGCGCCGCCCACCTGCCGGAAGGTCATCACCACTGCGGCACCCGACCCTGAGCGTTCCGGTGGCAGGACCGACAGGACCGCGTCCATGGATGGGGTGAGCGCGGCGCCGATCCCGAACCCGGCGAGCACCAGCCAGATGCTGACGAACCCGAATCCGCTTGTCTGCGTGGTCAATGTGCCGACCGCGAGGCCCGCGGCCGTGATCACCAGTCCGGCGGTGATCGGAATCTTGTGGCCCAGGCGCCCGGCCACCCGCGTCCCGAGTCCGACGCCGACGACGAACCCGCCGATCAGTGGCAGCAGCCGCAAGCCGGCGTGAAATGCGTTGCTGCCGAGGTTCACCTGCAAATAGAGCGGCACGACGAACAGCAGACCGAAGAGTGCGAAGCTCGCGACGGTGGCGTTGACGGTGCCCCAGGTGAACAGCTGCTTGGAGAACAGCGAGAGGTCGATCATCGGTTCCAGAGCCCGCCGCTCCCAGAGGACGAATACCGCCACCAGTAGGGCGCCGACAGTCAGCGCGCCCAGCACCGCGGGGCTGAACCAGCCCTTACCGGGTGCCTCGATACAGCCGTAGACGATGGCCGACAACCCGGCGGTCGACGTCACGGCGCCGAAGTAGTCGGTGGTCGCCGCGGTGGGATCCTTCGATTCGGGGAGGACCCACATCACGGCACCGATCGCGAGGAGCACCAGCGGCACATTGATGAGAAAGATTGCGCCCCAGGTGTAGTGGTCGATGAGATAGCCACCGACGATGGGGCCCAGGGGGATTCCGGCACCCATTCCCATCACGACGATCGACAGCGCCTTGCCGCGGTCCGCGGCCGCGAACTGGGCCGCGATCGTCGCCAAGGTGGCGGGCATGATGATCGCGGCCCCGACGCCGAGCAGGCCGCGGGCACACGTCAGCGCGGCCGTCGTCGTGGTCAGCGACGCCCACACGGAAGCACAGCCGAAGATCGCCAGACCCGTCACCAGGGCCAGTCGCCGCCCGTACCGGTCGACCAGCGATCCGACGGGCAGCATCAGTCCGGCGAACGCGAGGATGTAGGCGTTCGTCACCCATTGCAGGCTGCTGATGCCGGCGTCGAGTGCCGAGGAAATCGCGGGGAGCGCGACGTTGAGGATCGTCACGTCGAGCCCGATGACCAGCACCGAAAGCGTCAATGCGCTGACGACGAGGGTTTGCTTCTGCGCGGTGAGCGAAGCCATCGGTTCTCCAAATCCAGTTTGCGGCACGAGCCTTTCGTCATTCAGTCGGCTGACTGGGCGGCTCGGTTCCCGGTGGGAACTATTTGCTGTCGCGCACGACTACGACTCATGTGATGCAACTGGAGACAATGCTGGGCAGCGCGGGACGCGCGTTGCGGGTTCCGCAGGACGCTTGGGAATCGAACGTGACCTCGGTGATCCGCACCGCCGTCGCACCGCATTTCGCGGGAAACGACTTCTTTCGGGCGCAATGCGACGCTGCCGGGTTCGTCCCCGATGACATCGTCGAACGGGCGGACCTGGCGAAGATTCCGTTGCTGCCGGTCAGCATGTTCAAGCGGCAGGACGCCCATGTGCTCCTGACCGCCGGCCTCGACGAGATCGAACTCGAAGTGCGGTCCACGGGCACCGGCGGTATCCCGAGCGTCGCGCGTCGCGACAGCGCCACGATCAGCAACGCCGTCATCGGCATCACCAGCTCCTATCGCGACTTCTTCGAAATCTCCAAGGGCGCAGGGCTTTTCTTGTGTCCCTCGACGGCCGAGGCCCCGGAGATGGGCATGGTGAAGGTCTTCAACATCCTCAACGGCATGTTCGACGATCACGCCTACGTGGTCCGCGACTACGCCTTCGATCCCAACGAGGCCATGGAGTATCTCCAGCGCTGGCAGGGGATCATGACGCGCCACATCATCGGCCCGCCGTTCCTGATCAACCGGTTCCTCCGGTTCCTGGAATTCGAAGGGCGCTCGCTCGACCTCGATCCGGATTCGATGGTCATCATGCTGGGCGGTTGGAAGCGTTTCAACGGTGAGTCGATCAGCCGTGACGAATTCAACGGCAAGGTTCAGACCTACCTCGGCGTCCCCGCGGACCGGGTACGAGACATGTACGGACTCATCGAGTCCAACATGGTGGCGATCGAGTGCGAGCACCACCGAAAGCACGTTCCGCCATGGTGTTACGTGTCCATTCGCGACGTCACGGACGCGGGAACCGAACTGGCTCCGGGACAGACGGGTGCCATCGCCATCCTCGACGCGACCAACAGTGCCTACCCCGGATACATCCTGTCCGACGACATCGGCGAAGTGGACGAGACGCCCTGCGCGTGCGGCCGCAGTGGTCAGTCGGTGCACTTCCGCCGCCGCCGGCAAGGTGCCGAACTGGGCTGCTGCGCAGTCAGTATCGAGAAGTTCATCGAGTCGCGCGAGATTGTCGACGAGTGTCGTATCCCCGTCGACGTGCAGGCCGGGTAGGCGATGCCCCGATTCAGTCCCGAAGTCGTCGATCACTTCACCAACCCCCGCAACGGCGGGGAACTGCCCGGCGCCGACATCCGGGCCTTCGTCGGAAACCCGGTGTGCGGCGACCAGATTCAGCTCACCGCCACGGTCGTGGACGGTGTGGTCGCCGACATCAGGTTTCGCGCCTTCGGGTGCTCCCCGTCGCTGGCCGCAGCCAGCATACTGACCACCATGCTGGCCGGCGAGCCGGTGCACACCGCGGGGTCGCTGACCGCCGAGACCGTGGTGACCGCCCTCGGTGGTCTCGCTCCTGAACAACGGCACGTGGCCGCGCTGGCGGTCGATGTCGCCCATCGGTTCGCGGCGAACTTCGAGAGCGGGGTGAACGATGACGGCCTCGCTTGTGATGACTGAACTGCAACAACTTTCGGACGGTCTGGCCAGCGTGATCTATCTCGATCACGCCGCGACGACGCCGATGTGCGAGCAGGCCGTGAGCTGGATGTCGGTGGGGCACAGCCTGTACGGCAATCCGTCGAGCATGCACTGGGCGGGACAGGCCACCCGCGACGGCCTGGCCACCGCACGCGGGGAAGTGGCGAAGCTGTTCGGTTGTCCGCCCGAGGATGTCGTGTTCACCTCGGGCGGCTCGGAAGCCATCAACCTGGCGCTGTACGGCACCTTCGCGGCGCGTGGGTGGCGCGGCCACCTCGTGACAACGGCCATCGAGCACTCCGCGACGCTCAAATGTGTTGAGACGCTGCGTGAACGTGGCGTCACAGTCGCCGTGGTGCCGCCGACGAACGATGGTCACGTGGCCGTGGAAGCCATCGCGGAGGCACTGCGCGACGACACCGCACTGGTGTCGATCATGCACGCCAACAACGAGATCGGCACGATCCAACCCGTCGATGCCATCACCGAACTCGCCCACCGCCGCGGTATCGCGGTGCACGTGGATGCCGTGCAGACCGCCGGTAAGTTGCCGATCGACCATCTGTCCGCTGAGCTGATCTCCATCTCCGCGCACAAGTTCGGCGGCCCGAAAGGCGTCGGCGCACTTCGGTTGTCGCACGATCATGCGCTGGAACCCATCATTCGCGGTGGCTCGCAGGAGAACGGCCGGCGGGCGGGAACCGAGAACATCGTCGGCATCATGGGCATGGGCGGTGCCGCCGCACAGGCCCGGCAACGGCTCGCGCGCCAGGACTTTCGCCGCGAGGTCGAAGACCTGCGGGAGCTGCTGCTCGCGGAATTGAACACCATCCCGGGCGTGCGCTTCAACGGCGCGCAGCCGCAGATGGCCGAGACCGTGAGTGTGTCGATCGCGGGCGTGCGCGGCGACGCACTCGCCGATCAGCTGGACGCCCTGGGCATCTGCGTGTCGACGGGCTCGGCATGTCACGCCGGCAGCGGCGATCCGTCGCATGTGTTGGCCGCGATCGGCCTGGACACCGGGACCGCCCGGTCGACGTTGCGGTTCTCGCTGAGCAGCTCGAACCGCGACAGCGAGATGCTCCGCGCCGCAGCCGCCACCGCGTCGGCCGTCGAGCGGCTCCGCGCACTCAGTTGTCGCCAGAATCCCTATGACAGTGAGGTTTTCCCCAGTGCCACCACTCGATGATTTCGCGGCGGAGTTCGCCGCCGCGCTGGTCACCGTTCTCGATCCCGATGATGCCGACCGCATCGACCGCACCGCGATCGACCGGCAGACCAATCTGCTGAGCCTGCCCCTTGATTCGGCCGCGCTGCTGGAGCTGATGACGCGGCTCGAAGACACGTATCGGGTCTTCATCCCGCACGAGACGGCATTCGAATTCTCGACCGTAGGTGAGATCGGGGACTACATCGCCGATCGGCTTGCCGCCAAGGCCGCGCGTGGTTGATTACCGCGCTGCCACTGCGGTTCCGAGCCGGCCCATCGGATTCTTCGATGCCCGCGGCCTTGTCACCGAAATCGACCGGGCCACCGTCTTCGACCGCGCGCTGCGGATGGTCACCGGCTTGCGCGACCACGGGCTGCAGCGCGGGGACCGTGTCGTCATCGTCGGCGCCACCTCGCCCGACTACGTGTGCGTGACCATCGCCTGCCTGCTCGCCGGCATCGCGCCGTGCGCCGTCGCGTCCGCGTTCGATCCGTCGGACCCGGATTCCTCTGGCGTGCAACACATTCACGCTGCCGTCCGGGCCGTCTATCCGGCGGCGACGATAGTCACCGACGAGTGGCAGCTGCCCGCCGCTCCCGTCGGTGCGGCCACCTTGACGCCGGCCCAGTTCGAGGCTGCCGAACCGGCCGGCCCGGACACGCTCCACGCACCCGAACCGTCCGACATCCATCACGTCCAGCTCACCTCGGGATCGACGTCGGCGCCGAAGGCCGCACTGCTCACGCACCGAAATGTCGCGGCGCACTTGGCTGTTCTCGCCGCGGCGACCGAGTTGGACGTCGAGCGGGATCAGGTCTTCACGTGGCTGCCGCTCTATCACGACATGGGTTTCGTCCAGCTGTTGGTCGGCATCACCTCGGGGGTGGGACTGGACCTGATGACGCCGCTGGAGTTCGCGCGGGATCCGTCCTCGTGGGTACGCCACATGTCGGCGCGTAAGACCACGCTGACCGCGGCGCCGCCCTTCGCCTATCACCTGGCGGCCAGCCGTGCCCAGCGCCGACCGGATCCGTCCGTCGACCTGACGGCGCTGCGGCAGGCCTACGTGGGCGCCGAACCGATCCCGCCGTCGGTGCTGCGGACCTTCCAGCGGACATTCGCCCCGCAGGGACTCGCCGACGATGTGCTGCTGCCGTGTTACGGGATGGCCGAGACGGTGCTCGCGACCACGCTCTGCCTGCGCACGTGGCCGACGACGGAGACCTCGTTCGGCCGGGTGCGGTGGCGCACTTTCGACGGCCGCGAGATCGTGTCGAGCGGAACCGTCGTCGATGGCATGAAAATCGAGCTCACGGACGAGACCGGCGCTCCGGTCGAGGACGGTCAGGTGGGCCGGGTCCGGGTGCGCGGCGAGGCGGTCATGGCGGGCTATCTCGGCGAGCCCTCCGCGGGCGACGGGTGGCACGACACCGGAGACCTCGGGATCCTCGAGGACGGTGAGTTGTACATCGTCGGCCGCATCAAGGAGATGCTGATCGTGCGGGGCCGCAACATTCCGCCGTATGACATCGAGGCCGCGATCGAGGGCCACGAGATGGTGCCGGGCGGGTCGAGCGTCGTGTTCTCGCTGCCCGTGCCCGACAAAGGCACAGAGCCCCTGATTGCCGTGGTCGAAACAAAGGCCGACCACGCGCAGTGGGATGAGGTGGGCCGCGACGTCGCGCTACAGGTGCGCAAGTCGTTCGGCTTGGTGCTGTCCGAGGTGATCGTGCTGCCGCGCGGGATCATTCCGCGGACGACCAGTGGCAAGCGGCAGCGTGCACAGGTCAAGCAGCAGTACCTGGCCGGAGAGCTCCGCTAGGTACGCCATCGGACGGATGTCCAGGTCAGCAACCTGGACATCCGTACGACAGTGTCAAGAAAGACTTTGAGGGCTGGTGCGAAGCGTTCCGCACCAGCCCACTGAGCGTTGCAGCTCAGTTAGACCGCGGTGACTCCGGTCGCAGCCGGGCCCTTGCTGCCCTGGCCGACCTCGAACTCGACCCGCTGGCCCTCATCGAGGGTGCGGAAACCGTTGCTCTTGATCTCCGAGTAATGGACGAACAGATCCTTGGACCCGTCGTCGGGAGTGATGAAGCCGAAGCCCTTCTCACTGTTGAACCATTTCACAGTTCCCTGTGGCATATACCAACTTCTCTCATGTAGAGCGGATGTTAGGAAGAAACATCCGCTCGGCATCGTAGCTCAGTGGGCTACCTCTCTGCACCCTGAACAGTGCATATCGGCGCCCTCAATCGGGGTGCGTCGCGGGTCCGCCGTTGCCGCTTGGGACGATGGCCTGATGCGTGCGGCGATCTTCGAGCAATTCGGCGGGCCGGTGGACGTCCGGACCGTCGCGGACCCGGCGCCGTCGCCCGGTGGCGTGGTGGTGCAGGTGCATGCGACCGGGTTGTGCCGCAGTGACTGGCATGCCTGGGCCGGGCACGATGACGGCGTCGCACTCCCGCACGTACCCGGACATGAACTGGTCGGGGAAGTGGTCGCGGTGGGCGCCGACGTCCGGCGCTGGCACGTCGGTGATCGGGTCACCACGCCGTTCGTGTGTGGCTGCGGCCGCTGCGAATGGTGTGCCGGCGGTCAGGCTCAGGTATGCCCTGACCAGACCCAGCCGGGTTTCACCCATTGGGGCTCATTCGGCGAATACGTGGCCCTGCATGCGGCGGACACGAATCTCGTTGCGGTGTCGGAAGATATCGACGACGCCGCGGCAGCGGCGCTGGGGTGCCGGTTCGCCACCGCGTACCGCGCGCTGCGGGCCCGCGCCGACGTCCAGCCCGGCGAGTGGGTCACGGTGATCGGCGTCGGCGGTGTGGGGCTGAGTGCCGTCCAGGTGGCAGCCGCCGCCGGTGCCAACGTCATCGCCGTCGACCGCACCCCGGCCGCGCTGGAACTGGCGCGCAGTCTGGGCGCGACCGAAACCGTGCTCGCCAACGGCGCCGACGTGGCCACGGCGGTGCACGACATCACCGGTGGCGGCAGCCACGTCGCGGTCGACGCGGTGGGTACCGCGGGGACGTGTGCCGACGCGATTCACAGCCTGCGCAGACAGGGGCGCCACGTCCAGGTGGGCCTGCTACCCAACATCGACGGGCATCCGCAGGTGCCCATGGACCGCGTAATCGCCTGGGAATTGGACGTTTTGGGCTCACACGGCATGGCCAGCGCCGACTACCCCGAGATGCTGGATCTGGTCGCCGCGGGCACGCTGCGCCCGCAGACGCTGGTCGAGCGGGTGGTGGGCCTGGCCGAAGGCGCGCGCCTGCTGCCGGAGTTCGGTGCCGCCAGTCCCGTCGGCGTCACGCTGATCGACCCGCGCCTGCCCTGACGGTCAGGGGACCGGCACGCCTTCCCGGAGGAAGTAGACGCCCGCGATGGTGCCGTCGGGGTGAATCTTGACCCGGAACTGGCCGGGCATGCGATCCATCTGCAGCGGGATGTTCACCACGGTGAGGTCGCCGCGGGGCGTGTCTTCGGGACCGCCATGGGACTGGTATGCCCCGAACGTGCGCTGGTAGCTGTCCCACACCTGTTGTAATGCCTTGACCGACAGCTTCTTTTGCAGCTCCGGGTCGAACCGGGCGCTGACCGCGGCGTAGTTGCCGGCCGCGATGTCGTCGATGGTCGTCATCGCCACCTGATCGGGGGCGTCCGCCGCCGTGGCGGCCGGCGCCGCGCCGAGTGCGACGCCGGCACCGATTCCGAGCGCCGTGATCGCAGCTGCCAGTGTGTTCCGACCCTGATGCTTGGACTGTTCTCCCCGCCACATGAGGGCCAGCCTATGCGCTCGCATCCGTTTCGCCATTGACGAGACCCCGGGTACCGCCTAGTTTTGACTACATACGTTGTCAATGGTGACAAGGAGTTGAGCCTGATGTCCCTGCCGATCCCGGCACGCCATCCCGACCGGCCGCAACCGGTACCCGCGGCGATCAGTTCGTTCGCCACCATGCTGGCCATCGGGAAACCCGATTCGGCGGGGTGGCGGCGGCTGGGTGAGCGCCTCAACGCCGGCGACGAGCCCATGGATTCATTGGTCGCCTGGATGTCGGAGGCGGGGACGAAGCAGCTGCGGCCGTTGTTCGACCGCGCGCTTGCCGACGGCATCGCCAGCGTGCCGGAGGCGCCGGAGCCGTTGCGCCAATTCTTCGAATCGATCGAGGCCACGCCCGATTGGGTTGACCACGAAGCGCTGCGGATCGGGCAGCGGGCACTGCGTCGTGGCGGCGCCGACGGCATGTACATCGCGCGGGATGTGGCACTGCTGGGCGGCTACCAGTTCTCCGGGTTCAACCAGACCCTGCTGCGGACCGGAGCCCTGGAGAAGGGGTCCAACCAGCGGTTCGCCGAGACCATGCAATGGGCGCTCGACGTGATCGCTGCCGGTGGTCTGGACAAGTTCGGTTCGGGGTACCGGTCCACGATCCGCGTCCGGTTCGTCCATGCCATGGTGCGCCGGCACGTGCAGGCGCTGCCGGATTGGCGCGCCGAGCAGTGGGGCCTGCCGGTCAATCAGACCGACATGGCGGCCACGCTGGTCGGTGCGCTGATCGCGCCGACCCTCGGTGGCCTGGCCATGGGCATTGTGGCCACCCCCGCCGAGTTGAGCAGCATCGCTCACCTCACCCGGTACGTGGGCTGGCTGATGGGTGTGCAGGATGAATGGCTGCCGCGGTCCTTCCGCGACAGCGTGCGCATCCTCTATCACACGTCCACCGCGCTGGCGGTCTCCGACGAAACCACCAAACAGCTGTCGGTACCGATGGCGCGCGACCCGCTGACCTGGCATTACCGCGGTGCGGCAGGCCTTCGCCGGCGGCTGGCCTGGGCGCAGCATCTGTCGGTGACGACGGCCTTCCTGGGGCCGCGGGTGATGCGCACGCTGGGGCTGCCGGCCTACATGCCGCCGTGGTATCCGTTGCTCCGCATCCCCGTCAACGGCGTCCGCAGCATCGCGGCGCTGGTCCTGCCAGGCGGTTCGGACCGCGCTGCCGACCGTGGATCGCGTGAGCAGAAAGCTCTGCTGCACACCATGATCGGCGACGACCAGGCCACCATCGGGGCGGCCGCGTCCCACCTGCGCGGGGTGGCTTGAGCGCTACGTCAGCGGCGCGACAGTGGCGACGTAGGCCGGCTCGACAGGAGCCGGGTCGCGCCAGGCGTGGCTGCCGGACATCAACGCAACGGTGAACGCTTCCAGGACGCCGACCACGACGACGGGCCACATCGCTCCGGCCAGCACGCTGGTGAGGGCTTGGTGGTCCGGCCGTTCGTCGTTGCTGAATCGGCGGCCGAGGAGATACGTCGCCAGTGTCACCACAGCCCAAATCGCTGTGTACGCCTCCACGTAGAGGTGGACCACTTGGCTACTCCCTTTGACCGGGTAACCGCCGCGTGAACAGCTGTGACCGAAGGCTCATTCCGTCTCTGATGTCGCCAATCTAACCCTCGATGCGGCCCCCGCCAAGGGCTTCACTGGCCAGCGGAACGCCATTACGGGACGCCGCGGAGCAGTGGCAAATTGTCATACGGGTAAGTACCCGGTTAACACCTGTAGCCAGCTACTTTGACGAGCTAGTCGAAATTGTTGCCAGAAAATTGCGTGTCAGGACGTCAGCGTGGTCTTGGCGGTGTGCTGCTGGCCCGCGCGGTCGATCCAGAACAGTTCGACGACGTCACCCGCGTAGTGCCGGTCCAGCACGCTGGTGAGCGCGCCGGCCGAGCTGACGGTGACGGCGTCGATGCTCACCAGCACGTCACCCGGAACCATCCCGGCGATTTGCGCGGGCCCGCCGCTGATCACGTCGCGGATCAGCACGCCGGGCAGCTGCGAGTGCTCATCGGTGCCGCCCACCCCGACACCGAGCAGCGTCGGCTGCCCGATGTGAATGTTGTTCGACGCCGTACCCGCGCGGATCTGCGCGGCTGTCGCCAGCGCCTCGTTGATCGGGATCGCGAAGCCCTCGCCGCCCGGGCCCATGCGGAAGTTCAGCGTCGCCGCGACCGTCATCCCGACCACCCGGCCGTCGGTGGAGACCAAGGGGCCGCCCGAATCACCGGCCCGGACCGGGGCCGCGAACTGGATCAGGCCCGTCACCTGCTCAGAACTGCCTGTCAGTTCATCTCTGGCAGTGATGGTGCGGTTCAGCCCGATGATGTGGCCGGCCTCGTGAGTCAGTGAGCTGCCGCTGCCGTCGGCGTTGCCCAGCGCCACGACCTCGTCGCCGACAGCCAGCGTCGAAGAGTCACCCAGCGAGGCCACCGGCAGGTCGGCTGCGCCGCGCAACTGCAGCACCGCGATGTCGCGGTGCCGGTCGTAGCCGACCAGATCCGCGCGGAACGGTCGCCCGCCGACGGTCGCGGTCACCTTGTCGGCACCCTGCACGACGTGGAAATTTGTCAGCAGCGCGCCGTTGGAATCCAGCACGAAGCCGGTCCCGGCGCCGATGGCGTGCTGGTAGTTGATGACGGTGTCGACGCGTGCGGTCGCCGGTTCGACGGTGTCGGCCGCGGACGGGTCAGCGTGGGAGAGCGGGGCAAGGCTGATGGTGGCCATGGCAACAGCTGCCGCGGTGACCGCGGTGCCGAACCGACCGCAGAAGCGGAACCCGCCCATGTGCTGTCCTCCGGACTGCGAGGTGATGGCCCTGAAGGTAGGCCCTTAGGCTCCGCGCCCGAACAAGCCGGAGCCCTTGCCGGAGCGACGGTTGCGCAGCTTACCGGCGGGGGCGTCATCAGTCGCCTTTTCGTCAGCCTCGTCCTCGTTGGTGTCGGCGGTCTCTTCGCCGGACGTCTTGGCGGCTTCATCGGACTCGGCTTCGTCGGCGTTACCGGCGTCGTCGGTCTCTGCTGCCTCGGCCGCGTCGTCGTCGGCCTCAGCGGTGGTCTCTTCGCCGGCCTCTTCCTCGGCCTTTTCGCCGGACTCGGAGTCGGCATCGGCGGTGACGGCGGGGGCTTCATCGCCGGCCGCGTCGTCCTTGCCGCGGCCGCGGCGCGTGCCCTCTTTGACCTTCAGCGGCGCCGGGGGCGGCGGCGGCAGTTCGGCGACAAAGGCCAGGTAGAACGCCAGGGCGGCGAGCAGGGCCAGGCCGGCCGCGCCGCCGTAGATACCGAACAGCCAGGTGCCGGCCTGATCCAGGGTCAGCCAGATCTCGCTGATGGCAGCGCCGATGATCAGGACGCCGGCCACGATGTGCAGGACGATCGACCAGGTGCGCAAGGACTGCGCCAACTCGGGGGTGGCGTACTCGGGCAGGGCGGTGCGCTGGCGGGTGAACAGGACCGGCAGTGCCGACAACGCGACGAGCAGGCCGCACACGATGCGCATCGAGGTACCGAGGCCGTGCGACCAGTCGCCGGTCAGCTCATTCCAGCGAGGCAGTGCGAAGAAGAAGTACAACAGCCCGGCGAGCACCAGGAACGACGCGTGCCAAAGGATCGCTACCGGCCGCCGCATGCTGCTCCTTGAGGTTTTTGCTTCGATGTGCGGCCGGGGTGCGACCTGCTGATCAGCTGGTCGCACCCCGGACCGAGTGCGGAGGATAGGGGATTTGAACCCCTGAGGGCTGTTAACCCAACCCGCGTTCCAGGCGAGCGCCATAGGCCACTAGGCGAATCCTCCGTCGACAAGGGTACCCGACCCGAATCCGACGCCCTACCGGCGTGCCACTGGGTGGGTACTACACTCATGGCCGGACCCCGCGCGGCGTCCATCCTGTGAACTCCCCCAGGGCCGGAAGGCAGCAAGGGTCAATGGGCTCTGGCGGGTGCGCGGGGTCCCCTATGTTTTCGCGATCTGATGCGAAAGGCGCGCCGTGTCGTTTCTGTCCCTCGGCCGTGACGAATTGCAGGCCCAGCACGATCTGCAACAGCGCAATTACGCTGAACTGCAGGCCCGCAACCTGACGCTCGACCTGACCCGCGGTAAGCCGGCGGCGGAGCAGCTCGACCTGTCGAACGCGATGCTGAGCCTGCCCGGCGAGGACTACCGGTCCGCCGACGGTGTCGACACCCGCAACTACGGCGGCCTCCATGGCCTGCCCGAGCTGCGGGCCATCTTCGGTGAACTGCTCGGCCTGCCGGTGTCGAACCTGATCGCCGGCAACAACGCCAGCCTGGAGCTGATGCACGACGTCATCGTGTTCTCGCTGCTGTACGGCGGCGTCGACTCGACGCGGCCGTGGGTCCAAGAACCCGTGCTGAAATTCCTGTGCCCGTCGCCCGGGTACGACCGGCACTTCGCGATCACCGAGAGCTTCGGCATCGAGATGATCCCGGTGCCGATGCTCGAGGACGGCCCCGACGTCGACCTCATCGAGGAACTGGTCGCGGCCGACCCGGCGATCAAGGGCATGTGGTGCGTCCCGGTCTTCGGCAACCCGACCGGCGTCACCTACTCCTGGGAGGTCACCCGGCGCCTGGTGCAGATGCAAACGGCGGCACCGGATTTCCGGCTGTTCTGGGACAACGCCTACGCCGTGCACACGCTGACACACGAATCGGTACCGAACATCGATGTCGTCGGCCTGGCCGCCACCGCGGGCAACCCGAACCGGCCGTACGTGTTCGCCTCGACGTCCAAGATCACCTTCGCCGGCGCCGGGGTCAGCTTCTTCGGCGGCTCGCTCGGCAACATCGCGTGGTACCTGCAGCACGCCGAGAAGAAGACCATCGGCCCGGACAAGATCAACCAGTTGCGGCATGTCCGGTTCTTCGGCGACGCCGACGGCGTGCGCCTGCACATGCAGCGCCACCAGGCGCTGATGGCGCCGAAGTTCGCGGCGGTCGCCGAGATTCTCGACGACCGGCTCAGCGAGTCGAAGATCGCATCGTGGACCGACCCCAAGGGCGGCTACTTCGTCAGCCTGGATGTGTGGCCGGGCACCGCGAAGCGGACCGTGGCCCTGGCCAAGGACGCCGGTATCGCGGTGACCGCGGCCGGCGCGTCGTTCCCGTACAAGAAGGACCCGGAGGACAAGAACATCCGGATCGCACCGACCTTCCCGTCCCTGCCCGACCTGCGGGTCGCCATCGACGGGCTGGCGACGTGCGCGCTGCTGGCTGCGACCGAGGTGCTGCTGAAGGACTGAGGTCCTTGTCGGTGACGTGGCTTCCGCGTTGACCCTGTACTCAGGGCGCAATTGTGCGAGTGGGGTGCGCCGCCACGTCAGGGTCAACGGTTCTTCGCGCTGAGTTGGAGTTGATCCTGCATCCAGGGCGCAATCGTTCGAGTAGCGGTGTGTGCAGGCGCAGGGTCAATTGAGTTGTGATGGTCGGGCTCGGCGACCCTGACTGCACGGCGATTTGCGGGCGGTTTTTCCGCCACCAGGTCAGGTTCGCGGAGGCTGTGGCCGGTTGGTAGCCGGCTATAGCCGGTCGACGACGTCCTTGGCTTCTTTCAGGCCCATCCCGGTCTCCTCGCGCAGACGTTTGATGGCCTGGATCTTCTGCCCGGAGGCCGCCAGCCGCCAGACTTCCTGGCTCACTCCCGCGCCTCCGGACGGCTGCGGTCCGGCCGGCGGAGGCGGACTCACGCTGCCGCCGTGGCCGGCACGTTCCAAGGTCGCGACCCGGCGCTCCAGATCGGCGATCCGGTTCAGCAGATCGTCATACGAAACATCACCTGAGCGTCCGAAGAGTGCCATGCCGGCCAGTGTGGCCGATCGGCTCTTCGCACGCGCTGTCCGCGAGTGACGGGGTGCGTGGATTCGCAGTCAACGGGCAGCAGAGCATCAGTCGGACCCGCTCGGTAGCCTTCTCCCGTGGCTCTCTACCGCAAGTACCGACCGGCAAGTTTCGCTGAGGTTGTCGGGCAGGAGCATGTCACCGAGCCACTGTGCAACGCGCTGGAAGCGGGCCGGATCAACCACGCCTACCTGTTCTCCGGGCCGCGCGGCTGCGGTAAGACGTCGTCGGCGCGCATCCTGGCCCGCTCGCTGAACTGCGAACAGGGCCCGACGGCCAACCCCTGCGGCGAGTGCCATTCGTGCGTGGCGCTGGCGCCCAACGGGCCGGGCAACATCGACGTCGTCGAGCTCGACGCGGCCAGCCACGGTGGCGTCGACGACACCCGTGAACTCCGGGACCGGGCGTTCTACGCGCCGGCGCAGTCGCGCTACCGCATCTTCATCATCGACGAAGCGCACATGGTGACCAATGCCGGTTTCAACGCGCTGCTCAAGATCGTCGAGGAGCCGCCGGAGCACCTGATCTTCGTGTTCGCCACCACGGAGCCGGAGAAGGTGCTGCCGACCATCCGGTCGCGTACCCACCACTACCCGTTCCGGCTGCTGCCGCCGAAGACCATGCGCGGCCTGCTCGAGAAGATCTGCGCGCAAGAAGACGTACAGGTCGACGACGCGGTCTACCCCTTGGTCATCCGCGCGGGCGGCGGTTCGCCCCGCGACACGTTGTCGGTGCTCGACCAGCTGCTGGCCGGTGCCGAGGAGAATCGCGTCGTCTATCAGCGGGCGCTGTCGCTGCTGGGTGCCACCGACATGGCGCTGATCGACCGGGCCGTCGACGCGCTGGCCGCCGGCGACGGTGCGGCGCTCTTCGGGGCCGTGGAGTCGGTGATCGACGCCGGCCACGATCCGCGGCGGTTCGGTACCGATCTCCTGGAGCGCTTCCGGGATTTGATTGTGCTGCAAATAGTTCCGGACGCGGCGGCCCGCGGTGTGGTTGACGCCCCCGAGGACATCATGGAGCGCATGCGGGACCAGGCCGCCCAGATCGGCACCGCCACGCTGACCCGCTACGCCGAGGTGATGCACGCTGGGCTGGGGGAGATGCGGGGCGCGACGGCACCCCGGCTGCTGCTCGAAGTGGTGTGTGCCCGGCTGCTGCTGCCGTCGGCCAGCGACACCGAAGCCGCTCTGCTGCAACGGATCGAGCGCATCGAGACGCGGATGAACGTCTCGATCCCGGCGTCTGAGGGCGGGGTCGCTGCCGCGCCGCGGCAAGCGCCCGTGGCGGCACCGACCCCGGTTGCGGCGCCGGTTGCCGAGTCGTTCGCGGACGCCCCGCCTGCTCCGTCGGCCGCAGCTGCCGCGGCGAGCAATCGGCAGTTCATGCGGAGAAGTCAAGCGTCGCCGTCGGTTTCGGCGCCGGAACCAGAGCCTGCTCCGGCACCCCCGGCGCCGCCCGCTCCCCGGCCCGAGCCACGTCCGGCACCCGAACCTGCGCCGGTTCAACGTGAAACATCACCGGAACCCGTCGCGCCGCCGGCGGCCGAACCGGCAGCCCCGGCGCCCGAGCAGCCGGCCGCGGCTGCCGCGGGGACGCCCGGTGAGCCCGATGCGGCCGCGGTGCGGGCCATGTGGACGACGGTGCGCGAGAAGGTCCGTGCCCGCAGCCGCTCGCTGGAAGCCATGCTGATGGAGGCGACGGTCCGCGGCATCGAGGGCGACACCCTGGTGCTGGCACACCCGGCCCCACCGTTGGCGAAACGACTCAGCGAGCAGCACAACGCGGACGTCATCCGCGAGGCGCTCAAGGACGCGCTCGGGGTGAACTGGCGGGTGCGGTGCGACGCCGGTGCCGCGCCCGCGGGTGCGGTGGGGGCCGCCCCTGCCGCGTCGGCGCCACGCGCTGCGGCCCCGACGCCCGAGCAGCAGGCGGCCGTGGAGCGCGCCGAAGAAGAGGACATGCTGGCCGAGGCCGCCAACGACCGCGGCACGGACGTGCCACGGCGCGACCCCGAAGAGGTGGCGCTGGAACTGCTCAAGAGCGAGTTGGGCGCCCGGCCGATCGGGGAGTAGTCAGGGCGTCCACCACGGCCGCAGCGGCAGCCCGCCGTCGGCGCCGTGCTCGTCGAGCTTGACGGCCAGAACCTGGTGCAGCTGAACCACATTGGTCTCGAAGCCCACGCGTGAACCGGCCATGTACATGCCCCAGACCTTGGCTGTGGCCAGGCCGACCTCGGCGACCGCGTCGTCCCAGTTCCGCACCAGGTTGGCGCACCAGTCGCGCAGCGTCAGGGCGTAGTGCTGGCGCAGGTTCTCCTCGTGCAGCACCTCCAGCCCGGCGTCCTGGGCCGTGGCGATGATGTGGCCCGAGCCGGTGAGTTCCCCGTCGGGGAAGACGTAGCGGTCGATGAATCCGCCGATGCTGCCGGCGTGGTTGTGCGGCCGGGTGATGCAGTGGTTGAGCAACAGCCCACCGGGGCGCAGCCGGTCGCGCAGGAACCGGAAGTACGCCGGGTAGTTGGCGACGCCGATGTGCTCGGTCAGGCCGATCGAGGACACCGCGTCGAAGCGCCCCTCCCGCACGTCGCGGTAGTCGCCGTGCAGGACGCGGGCGAGGTCGGACAGGCCCTCGTCGGCGATGGCGCGCTGGGCCCAGTCGGCCTGCTCCGCGGACAGCGTCACCCCGATGGCGTGGACACCGTGGCGGGCGGCGTACCGGACCATGCCGCCCCAGCCGCAGCCGACGTCGAGCAGCCGGTCGCCGGGCTGCAACCGCAGCTTGTCGAACACCAGCCGGTACTTGTTCTCCTGGGCTTCCTCGAGCGTGGCGTCCGGGTGCGGGTAGCAGGCGCACGTGTACGTCATCGACGGGCCGAGCACCCGCTCATAGAAGGCGTTCGACACGTCGTAGTGGTGGTGGATGGCCTCGGCGTCCCGGATTCGGCTGTGCCGCAGCCCTTCTGCCATCCGGCGCCATTTCGGCAGGGCCTCCTGCGGCGGTGGGGCGATGGGCAGCAGGTGTTCGAATCCGATGGACCGCACGATGTTCGCCAGCACCCGCAGCGGCGGACGCTTGAACTCCACCTTGTCGCCCAGGGCTTTGATGAGCTCGTACGGATCGCCCGGATGGACGCCGAGGGCCGCGAGGTCACCCGCGACGTAGGCGCGCGCCAGGCCCAGGTCGCCGGGTGCGGTCGCCAGGTACGTGGTGCCGCGTGGCGTGAGCAGATTCAGTCCCAGTTCGGCGTCCTCGGGGCCGGCCGAACTGCCGTCGTACGCTTCGAATTTCAGGGGCAGCCGACCGCTCGAGAAGCTCTCCAGCACCTCGGCCAAGGTCAGCTTGCCGTCGGTCGTGCCGCGGTCGTCAGTTGTCGTCATCGCCGTTGTACCGCCTTCGCATAGAGACCTAATAGCCGCGATTCGGGGTCGTAAACGTCCTTGACCTTCTGGTACTCCGCACCGCCATAGCGCCGGTCGAAATCCTCGGGCGAGTAGAACGACTCGGAGTACAGGGATTTGTGGCCGCCGCACTCGTCGACCTTGTCCTCGATCAGCCGGTTCGTCTCGCCGGCCACCCGTCCGGCCGGGACCGATGACCAGAACCCGAGGTTGACGTAGCTGCGGTGGGGCTCGATCGGATACAGGGGCCAACGAGTGTCGCCGCGTAACCGCAACGGACACAACCAGATCGGGGTGATGGGCACGTGCGCCAGGAACCACTCGAGAAAGTCGACGACGCGCTCGACCGGCACCTCGACGTCCTGCACCACCCGCTCGCGCAGGGGCTGATCCGGGGCAAGGATGCTGTGCCGCTCGATGCGGTCGGCGATGTGGAATCGCTGGTCCAGACCGACGAGCTTCCAGTAGACGCTGCTGCGCCGGTACCGGCGGGGCCACAGCCGCCGCACGAGCGGACGTTGCGCGCCGAACGCCTCGGAGCACCAGAACCAGTCGGTGTCCCAGCGCCAGAGATAGTCGCCGGTGGTCAGCCGGTCGTGCCGCTCGCCGGAGTCGTGCTGGATGGAGCGGTAGAAGATGTGCTGGCCGGTGTAATCGCTGACCGGGCCGTCGGTTCCGGTCTTCATCCCCAGGCACAGGTAGCTTTCGTCGGGGCCGAACACGACGCCGTCGAGATAGTCGACCTGGACGCCGTCATATCCGCCGGTGTCGAGGATGCGCTGCAGTGCGTCGACCAGGTCGGCCACACGGTGAAAGCGCAGGTGCCTCAGCTTGACGAACGGCCGCACCGGTTCCAGTTCGATGCGCAGCCGCACCGAATAGCCGAGCGTTCCATAGGAATTCGGGAAGGCATAGAAAAGATCCGAGTGGGTGTCCGGGGATGCGGTGACCAGCTCACCGGCGCCGGTGAGGATGTCCAGCTCCAGCACGGACTCGTGCGGCAGGCCGTTGCGGAACGACGTCGACTCGATGCCCAGCCCCGTCACCGCGCCACCGAGGGTGATGGTCTTGAGTTGCGGCACGACCAACGGTGCCAGGCCGAACGGCAGCGTCGCCGCCACCAGCGTCTCGTAGGTGCACATGCCCTGGACGTCCGCGGTGCGGGACTCGGTGTCGACGGCGAGCACGCCGTCGAGCCCGGTGACGTCCAGACCCTTGGTCTTGGTGCGCGCCCGCGCCCGGAACAGGTTCGATGTCGGCTTCGCCAACCGCACCGTCTTGCCCCGCGGGATGGCGCGGTAGCTGTCCAGCAGTCGCTGAACGGCCGCCTCGTGGGCGGCCTGCGCGTCGGTCGTGACAGCTGTCACACCTATACGCTAGTCCGAGACAGCGGTCCTCGCGACCGCACAGTGATGCCATACGAACAGGAGTTTTGCCTGATGGGACAGGTCAGTGCGTCCAGCACCGTGTTGATTCTCGCCGAGCCGGAGAAGGTGCTGGCTGCGGTCTCCGACTACCAGACGGTGCGCCCGAAGATCCTCTCGTCGAACTACAGCGGGTACCAGGTGCTCGAAGGCGGACAGGGTGCCGGCACCGTCGCCACCTGGAAGCTGCAGGCCACCAAGAAGCGTTCGCGTGAGGTGAAGGCCACGGTCGACGTCGCGGGCAAGAGCGTCATCGAGAAGGACGCCAACTCGTCGATGGTGACCACCTGGACCGTCGCCCCGGCGGGCACCGGCTCGACCGTCACCGTCAAGACCGCGTGGCAGGGTGCCGGCGGTATCGGCGGCTTCTTCGAGAAGACCTTCGCCCCGCTGGGCCTGCGCAAGATCCAGGACGAGGTGTTGGGCAACCTGAAGAAGGTCATCGAAGGCTGAGCCTTCGGTCAGATACCGAAGGCTGAGCCTTCGGCGCACGGAGATTCTTTTCGCGGCCAGTCGGTCGCCCGACTTTCTGTCGGGCGACTAGGCTGGCGCGTAAACCCGATCATCGAAATCTGAGGGGATCACCATGCAACCCGGTGGCCAGCCTGATATGTCCGCGCTGCTTGCGCAGGCGCAGCAGATGCAGCAGCAGCTCATGGCGGCGCAGGAATCGCTGGCCACCTCGTCGGTGGTCGGCCAGGCCGGCGGTGGTCTGGTCAAGGTCACCATGATGGGCAGCGGTGAGATCACCGCGCTCACCATCGACCCGAAGGTCGTCGATCCCGATGACATCGAGACGCTGCAGGACCTCATCGTGGGTGCCCTTGGCGACGCCTCCGAGCAGGTGACGCTGATGGCGCAGCAGCGCCTCGGCCCGCTGGCCGGCGGCATGCAGGGCATGGGCCTGCCCGGGTTCTGATGTGTTTGAAGGACCCGTACAGGATTTGATCGACGAGCTCGGCAAGCTGCCGGGTATCGGTCCGAAGAGTGCCCAGCGCATCGCGTTCCACATGTTGTCGGTCGAGCCGCCGGAGATCGACCGGCTGACCGCAGTGCTGAACCGGGTGCGCGACGGCGTCAAGTTCTGTGCGGTGTGCGGCAACGTGTCCGATGACGACCGGTGCCGCATCTGCAGCGACCCGCGCCGCGACGGCACGTTGGTGTGTGTCGTCGAGGAGCCCAAGGACGTACAGGCGGTGGAGCGCACCCGCGAATTCCGCGGGCGTTACCACGTCCTGGGTGGGGCGCTGGATCCGTTGTCCGGGGTCGGGCCGGATCAATTGCGAATTCGTGAGCTGCTCAACAGGATTGGGCAGCGGGTCGACGGTGTGGACATCGTCGAGGTGATCATCGCGACCGACCCCAACACCGAGGGCGAGGCCACTGCCACGTACCTGGTGCGCATGCTGCGGGACATTCCGGGGCTATCGGTGACGCGCATCGCGTCGGGTCTACCGATGGGTGGCGACCTCGAGTTCGCCGATGAGCTGACGCTCGGCCGGGCCCTGGCCGGCCGCCGCGCCATGGTTTAACTCGCCTCCCGCCGAAACCGCGTTTCGCCAGGCGTCCACTGGCACTTTTCCCGCCTGAATACCGTTTCGACGGAATCAGCTAACTGTCGGAAATGCCAATTGGGTGGGACGGCCAGCGAAGTCGGTACCGTCATTGGCATCAGGCAAAGAATGTCGCGAAATTCGTTACAGCATCGGTGATTTCGGACGGATTGCTCGATCGCGGCGCGCCGGGGCCAGTTTATTGACGCCCGTTTGTAGACATAGCGTGGGCATGTAGCATTCGCCCACGGGCGGCGCGGAAATAGCAAAGCCCAATTATCTTGAGCGTCAATTCTTTTGGGAGCACCATGAGCACCAACCCGTTCGATGACGACAATGGATCTTTCTTCGTGCTGGTCAACGACGAAGAGCAGCACAGTCTGTGGCCGACGTTTGCTGATGTCCCGGCGGGTTGGCGAGTGGTCTTTGGCGAGGCCGATCGCGCCTCATGCCTGGAGTACATCGAGCGGGAGTGGACCGACATTCGGCCGAAGAGCTTGCGCGACCGACTGGCGGTGGGGCAGCGGCTCTGATCGTTCGTCGGATCGGGAGTAATTCGGTATTTCAGGGTTAGGGATGGATCTCGGCGATTCGTCGTGGCCGGTCACGCGTGGGCAGTTGGATATCTGGCTCGCGCAGGAAACGGGTCAATCGGCTGCGGAGTGGCAACTCGGCATCTTCGCAAAAATTGACGGACCAGTCGATTTCGGGTTGTTCGAGCAGTCGATCCGGCGCGTCGTCGGGGAAGCCGATCCGGTACTGGCGACCTTCTCGGAGACCGATGGTCAGGTCCGCCAGCGGGTCCTTGATGCCGCCGATTTCGACGTGGCCTTCGTCGATCTGACCCACGCCGACCAGCCGATGGCCGAGGCGCGCGCCATGTCCTCGGCGCTGCAGCGCACCCCCATGCCGCTCGACGGCCTGCTGCTGCGCTTCGCGTACTTCCAGGCCGGTCCGGCCGAATCGTTCTTCTTCGCGTGCTGCCACCACATCGTCGCCGACGGCATCGGACTGGCGCTGGTCCTGCAGCGGATCGCCGCCGTCTACTCGGAAACTGTTGCGGGCGTAGCGATTCAGCCGTCGTACTTCAGTTCGCTGCAGGATCTGCTCGACTGTGAGGCAGCGTACGAAGCCTCCGCGGACTACGCAGAGGACGAGGCGTACTGGACGGCGAACCTGCCGGCAGAGCCCACCCGTGAGCTCCGGCTCGGCGACGCGGCGGATGCCGAGGACGGCTCGTCGGAGCCGATCCAGCTCGCCCCTGCACTGTTGGCTCAGGTGGAACGACTGTGCGACGCCTGGGATGTGCGCCGGTCGACGGTGCTCATCGCCGCTTGCGCGCTGGTCCTGCGTGGCCGGTCAGCTGACGGCCACGAGGTGGTGCTGGACCTGCCGGTGACCCGCCGCGTGCTGCAGGTGTCGAAGACGTTGCCCGGCATGGTTGCCGGGGTGGTGCCACTGGTCCTGCAGGTTTCCCCCGATGCCACGGTCGCCGAGTTCTGTGCGCATGTGCACACTCGCACCCGAGAAGCGGTGCGCCATCAACGATTTCCGGTACAGGCCCTCGAGCGCAAGATGCACGGGGTGGGCGCCGACCGGATCGTGGTGGACTTTCTACCGTCGGGGTTCACCGTGCCGCTGGGCGAGGCCACCGCGGCAGCGCAACTGATCTCAGGTCTTGGACGAGGCTCCGGACTCGCGTTCTCGGGCACGGGCGACGAGCTGTCCGTCACGACGTTCGGTACCCGCCAGCTCGACGTCGTCGAATTGGCGGACCAGCTGGACCGGGTGTTGACCGCGATGACGGCAGATCCAGCTCAGCGCCTGTCGTCGTTGCCGGTGCTGGGTGCACCGGCCGAGGAACGGCTGGCCGAATTCGGAAACTGGGCGACGCTCGCCACCGAGACGGACCCGCCGGCATCGATTCCGGCGCTGTTCGCCGATCAGGTGGCTCGCGTGCCCGAGGCGGTCGCGCTCAGCGGCGACGGTCGGGCGCTGACTTACCGGGAACTCGACCGCGCGTCGAACCAGATGGCTCAGCTGCTTGCCGACCGCGGTGCGGGTCCGGGTCGGCGCGTGGCGGTGATGCTGCCGCGTTCCACCGAGGCCATCGTGACGATCCTGGGCGTGCTCAAGACCGGTGCGGCATATCTGCCGATCGACCCGGCGCTGCCGGCGTCCCGAATCACCTTCATGCTGGACGACTCTCAGCCGTTCGCGGCCGTCACCACCGCTGCGCTGGCAGACCGGTTCGACGGGTTCGACGGCATCGTCGTCGATGTGCGAGAGCGCGACGCATTCGACGAGACCGGCGACTGGCCGGCCGCGGCCGGGCCCGAGCCCGACGATGTCGCCTACGTCATCTACACCTCGGGTACGACCGGCACGCCGAAAGGCGTTGCGATCGCCCATCAGAACCTGACCCAGCTGATCGCGTCGCAGGACGCCGGCCTGCCGTCCGAGCAGGCCTGGTCGCATTGGCATTCGTACGCCTTCGATTTCTCGGTGTGGGAGATCTTCTCCGCGCTGCTGCGCGGTGGCCGACTGGTGGTGGTGCCCGAGTCGGTGTCCGCTGATCCGGCCGAGTTCCATGACTTCCTGATCGCCGAAAAGGTCACGGTCCTCACCCAAACCCCTTCTGCCATCGGCATGTTGGACATGACGGGCCTCGAGTCGTGCGCTCTGGTGATGGGCGGCGAGGCGTGCCCGGCCGAGGTGGTCGACCAGTGGGCCCCCGCGCGCGTGATGGTCAACGGCTACGGCCCGACCGAGACCACCATCTACGCGGCGATCAGTGCGCCGCTGGCGGCCGGCGGCGGCGCGGCGCCGATCGGATCGCCGCCGAGCGGCGCGGCCCTGTTCGTGTTGGACGGCTGGATGCAGCCGGTGCAGCCCGGCGTGGTCGGCGAACTGTATGTGGCCGGCGGCGGTGTCGGTGTCGGGTACCTGCACCGGACCGCATTGACCGGATCCCGCTTTGTGCCATGCCCGTTCGGTAAGCCCGGCGAGCGCATGTACCGCACCGGGGACCTGGTGTACTGGGGCGACGACGGCCAGCTGCGGTACGTCGGCCGCGCTGATGCGCAGGTCAAGATTCGCGGCTACCGCATCGAATTGGGCGAGGTACAAACAGCTTTGGCGGCGCTCGACGGCGTCGTGCAGGCGGCAGTGATCGTCCGGGAGGATCGTCCCGGCGACAGGCGCCTCGTCGGCTACGTGACCGGCGCCGTCGATCCGGTCGAAGTGCGGGCCGCATTGGCGGATCGGCTGCCGGCGTACCTGGTCCCCGCCGCGGTGGTGGCGCTGCCCGAACTGCCGCTGACCACCAGCGGCAAGCTCGACACCCGCAGCCTGCCGGCCCCTGAGTACACGGGCGACGACTACCGTGCGCCCGACAGCCCGGTCGAGGAGATCCTGGCCGCCATCTACGCCGAGATCCTCGGCCTGGAATCGGCGGCCGTCAGCGTCGACGACTCGTTCTTCGAGCTGGGCGGCGACAGCATCCTCGCGATGCAGGTGGCGGCGCGGGCTCGGGCCGCCGGTCTGGCGTGCCGCCCGCGTGACGTGTTCGTCGAGCAGACGGTGGCGCGCCTGGCGCAGACGGTGACCGTCACCGATGGCGCGGATGATGTGGTCGACGAAGGTATCGGACCGGTACAGACCACCCCGATTCTGCGGTGGCTCGCTGGTATCGAGGGCCCGGTCGACCAGTTCAACCAGACCCTGGTGTTGCAGGCGCCGCATGGCGCCACCGCGGCCGACGCGGTGATGTTGTTGCAGGCCTTGCTGAATCGGCACGCGATGCTGCGGCTGTGCGTCGGCGCCGATGGGACCCTGGAGGTACCCGAAGCCGGTTCGGTCGCTGCCCACGAGTGCGTCGTCGAGGTCGATGAGCTGTCCGAAGCAGCGGTGGCCGCGGCACGGACCCGGCTGAACCCGAATGCCGGGCTGATGGTGAGCGGCTTGTGGGTCGGCGCCACCGGACAGCTGGTGCTGATCGTGCACCACCTCGCGGTCGACGGGGTGTCGTGGCGAATCCTGTTGGAAGACCTCAATATCGCGTGGGCTCAGCACCGCGCCGGCCAGCCGGTGGAGTTGGCGACGACCGGAACGTCATTCCAGAAGTGGGCCGCGCTGCTCACCGAGCACGCGCTCCAGCCGGACGTGCCGGCGCAGGCGGCGGCCTGGCGCCACGTCGCTTCGGTACCCGCGGCCCTACCGGCGGCGGACCCTGCTGCGGACACCTACGCCACCGCGGGCCAGTTGTCGGTCGCTCTGGACGCCGACCACACGCGTGCGCTCCTCGGCGAGGTACCGGCGGCTTTTCACGCTGGGGTGCAAGACATTCTGCTGATCGGGTTCGCCCTCGCGGTCGCGGAATTCCTGGGCAGCGCCGGCGCCCCCATCGGCATCGACGTCGAAAGCCACGGGCGTGACGAAGACATCGCGGCCGACGTCGACCTGTCGCGGACCGTGGGCTGGTTCACCGCCAAGTACCCGGTGGCGCTTTCGATGGGCCAGCTGACCTGGTCGCAGATCATCGCGGGTGACGAAGCGCTCGGCGCAGTCGTCAAAGCGGCCAAAGAACAGCTGCGGTCCCAGCCCGCCGGTCTGACCTACGGCGTGCTGCGATACCTGAACGACGACATTGATCTGGACGGCGCCGAACCGAGCATCGGGTTCAATTATCTGGGGCGCCTTGGCTTCCCGCAGATCGCCGGGATCGACGAGTTGTGGCGGCTGGGGCGGGACGAACTGTCCCTGGCCGGCGCCGCGGCACCGCTGCCGCTGTTCCACACCGTCGAGCTGAACGCCGGAACCGTCGACACCGATGCCGGCCCGCAACTGCAGGCCGACTGGACGTGGGCGACGTCCGTTCTCGACGACGCCCAGCTGAACCGGTTGAGCCGGTTGTGGTTCGAGGCGCTGTCGGGCATCTGTGCACACGTGCGGGCCGGTGGTGGCGGGCTGACGCCGTCGGATATCGCGCCTGCGCGCCTGGGCCAGCAGCAGATCGACCAGTTGCGGCAGCAGTACCGCATCGCCGACATCCTGCCGCTGACGCCGTTGCAGCAGGGCCTGTTGTTCCACAGCAGCACCGCGCACGAACGGGCTGACGTCGCGGCCGAAATGTATTCGGTACAGCTCGATTTCACGCTGACCGGCGCACTGGATCCGCAGCGACTCCGTGATGCGGTGCAACGCACGGTCAACCGGCATCCGCACCTGGCGGCCACGTTCTGCCAGCAGTTCGACGAGCCGGTTCAGGTGATCCTGGCTGAACCCGAAATCTCCTGGAAGTTCATCGATTTCGGCGTGACAGGGGCGTTCGAGGAAGATGAGATTCAGCGGCTGTGTGCCGCCGAGCGCATCGCAGTCGGCGATCTCGCCGGTGAGCCGCCGTTCCGGGCCCTGTTGATCCGCATCGCCGAGGACCGGCACCGGTTCGTGCTGACCAACCACCACATCGTGCTCGACGGCTGGTCGCTGCCGATCCTGCTGCGTGAGATCTTCGCCGGTTATGCCGGGCACCGGTTGCCGCCGGCGGCGTCGTACCGGAAGTTCATCACCTGGCTCGCCGATCGGGACCTCGATGCGGCACGCGCGGCGTGGGGTGCCGTGCTGGCGGGCTTCGATACGCCGACGCTGGTAGGCCCACAGGACCGGCTGCAGGACCGGCTGGGACGGGGCGGGCGCGGCTTTGCGTCGTTCGAGATTCCGGCAGAGACCACCCGCGCACTCGGGGAGCTGGCGCGTTCCTGCCAGACCACCGTCAGCACTGTGCTGCAAGGGGCCTGGGCCGTGCTGCTGACGTCGCTGACGGGCAAGCAGGACGTGGCATTCGGCACCGCGCGGTCCCGGCTCGGTCAGCTGGACATGGGCGACACCGAATCGATGGTGGGCCTGCTGATCAACACCGTGCCGGTCCGCGCCAACCTCGCCGCGGGTACCACGGTGACCGGCCTGCTCGATCAGCTGCAGACCGCGCACAACGACACACTCGATCATCAGCACCTGGCGCTGGGCGAGATTCACCGCGTCGCCGGTCACGACCAACTCTTCGACACGCTGTTCGTGTACGAGAACTATCCGGTCGAAGCCGGAGTGTCGGTCGGCGGTGACGACGGTGCCGAACTGACGATCTCGTCGTTCGCGAACCGGGAGTTCAACCACTACCCGCTGACGGTCGAGGCGTTCCCGGGCGATGAGCTCGGGCTGCACATCGAATACGACAACGAGGTGTTCACCGAGGCCGGCATCGAGGCGATGATCGGCAGGTTGCGCCGGCTGTTGGTCGCGATGACCGACGACCCGACGCGGAAGCTGTTGTCCATCAACCTGCTCGACGCGGCCGAGCAAGACCGGCTGCAGCACTGGTCCGGGGCCGGGACCCGCGCGCCGGTCGGACTCGGGCCCGAGCTGCTGGCCGCTGCCGTCGCGGTCGATCCGGCTGCCGTCGCCGTCGTCGACGGGGCGACTGAGATGTCCTACCGCGAACTCGACGAAGCCTCGAATCGCCTGGCGCGCTTGCTCATCGACCACGGCGTCGGTCCGGAACGCGCGGTGGGCGTGGCCATGGACCGATGCGCGGACCTGGTGGTGGCGTGGTGGGCCGTGCTCAAGGCCGGCGGCGTGTACGTGCCGGTGGACCGCACCCATCCCGTCGAACGCATTGCCACGGTGCTGGATTCGGTGGCCGCCGCCTGCGTTCTCACGCGAGACGTCGACCAGGTCGGTGGCGCGGGCGCGCGCCCGGTGATCCGGGCGGACGTCGACCTGTCCGGCTACCGCGCAGAACCGATCACCGACGCCGACCGCGCGCTGCCGCTGACGGTCGACAACACCGCCTACGTCATCTTCACGTCGGGCTCCACGGGCGAGCCCAAGGGCGTCGCGGTCAGCCACGCCGGCCTGCTGGGAGCGGCTGCGGCACAACGTGACTCCTACGGCTTGGTCGCCGACGACCGCGTGCTGATGGTCGCGGCGCCGACCTTCGACGCGTCCCTGTTCGAGATGCTGATGGCGACGGGCGCGGCAGGTGCGCTGGTGGTGGCACCGCGGGACGTGTACGCCGGCGAGGCGCTCGTAGACCTGATGCAACGGCAGCGCGTCAGCGCGACACTGCTCACCCCGACGGTCGTGGCGTCCCTGGACCGCACGCGGCTCGACGGCCTGACGACGTTGATCACCGGCGGTGAGGCCTGCCCCGACGAACTGGTGCACGCCTGGGCGCCAGGTCGCAGCATGTTCAACGCCTACGGGCCCAGCGAGTCCACCATCTGGGCCACCGGCACCCCGCTGCTGCCGGGCCGGCAGGTGAACATCGGGACGCCGATCGCGGGTACCCGGACCCTGGTGCTCGACGCCCAGCTCAACCCCGTACCGCCGGGTGTCACCGGCGAGCTGTACCTCGCCGGCCCAGCGGTGGCGCTCGGCTACGTCGGCCGACCCACCCTGAGCGCTGAACGGTTCGTCGCGAATCCCCATGGTGGGCCAGATGATTCCGGCAATCGCATGTACCGCACCGGCGACTTGGCGCGCTGGAACGCCGACGGCACACTGGACTACCTGGGCCGGGCCGACACCCAGATCAAACTGCGCGGTCAGCGCATCGAACTCGGCGAGATCGAAAGTGCGCTGCTGGCCTGCCCGCAGGTCAGCCAGGCCGCGGCCACCGTGCACCACGGCACCGGTGGCGCCCAACTGGTCGGCTATCTCACCTTCGAACACGCCACCGACGGCAAACGCGACACCGAACATGACGCGGAGATCGTCGGGGAGTGGCAGGACATCTACGACGAGCTGTACGCCGCCGCAGACGCGGAAGGTGAAGCGCCCGAGTTCGGTTCGGATTTCCGGGGCTGGAACAGCAGCTACACCGGCGAGCCGATTCCGCTGGCCGAGATGCAGCAATGGCGGGCCGCCACGATCGACCGGATCATGGCGCTGCATCCGCGGCGGGTGCTCGAGATCGGTGCCGGCTCCGGCCTGATCCTGTCCCAGATCGCGCCGCACTGCGAGCAGTATGTCGCCACCGATGTCTCGTCGGCGGCGGTCGACAAACTGGCGCATTCGTTGCAGCAGTTGCAGATTCCGTGGCGCGACCGGGTCGAGTTCATGGCCCGGGCAGCGCACGTCACCGATGGACTGCCCCGTGGTCATTTCGACACCATCATCGTGAACTCGGTGGTCCAGTACTTCCCCAACGCGGCGTACCTGACCGAGGTCATCGACAAAGCGGTGGAACTGTTGGCGCCCGGGGGAACTCTGTTCCTCGGCGACATCCGTAATCACAGTCTGCAGAACACTTTCCAGACTGCCATCGTGGTGGCCCGCAGTGAGGGCGAGACTGATGCCGCGGTCCTGCGTCAGCGCGTCGAGCATGCCGTGCTCGGTGAAGCCGAACTGCTCCTCGCGCCGGAATTCTTCACGACCTGGGCGGCGCGGCGGGAATCGGCTGTCGGGCTTGGTATTCGGATCAAGCGCGGCACCGCGGACAACGAGCTCAACCGATACCGCTACGACGTCACCATTCACAAGGCGCCCGCCGCCGGCCGTTCGGTGGCCGATATCCCCACCTGGACGTGGGGCGAATGCGCCGACCTGGCCGGGCTGCAGCAGCGCTTGGCCGGCCTGCGGCCGGAGGCGATCCGCGTCGCCGGCATTCCCCGCGCGGGAGTGCGCATCGACGTCCGGCTGGAACAGGAACTCGCCGGCATCCGGGTGGACGCGGAAACTCCTGAAACGCCCGAGACCACAACGGAAGAACTGCACCGCGTCGGTGAGGACGCGGGATACCAGGTCGCCGTCACCTGGGGTGCGGAGCCCGGCTGTGTCGACGCCGTCTTCGTCAGCCCGGGCGATGCTGGTTCGGCAGGGGTGCCGCTGACGGACTTGTATCGTCCGCACGCGCACCCCGGGGTCCACGCCAACGAGCCGCACAGCAGCACGAAGATCAGTGCCGTCCGGAACCGGCTGAGCGCCTGGCTGCCCGACTACATGGTGCCGCAGCACATCGTGGTGCTCGACGAGATGCCGCTGACGACGTCGGGCAAGCTCGACCGCAAGGCGCTGCCGGCGCCCGAGTACACGGACACCGACGGCTACCGGGCTCCGGCCGGCGTGGTGCAAGAGATCCTCGCCGACATCTACGCCCAGGTGCTGGGTGTGCAGCGAGTCGGCGTGGACGACTCGTTCTTCGACCTGGGTGGCGACTCGCTGTCGGCGATGCGGCTGATCGGTGCCGTCAATTCGAGCTTGGCCGTGGACCTTTCGGTGCGCGCGCTCTTCGAGGCACCCACCGTGGCGCAGCTGGCGCCGCGGATCGGCGGGGACGCGACGCGGCTGGCGCCGCTGGTGGCTGTCCCGACCGATGCGCGGCCGACCGCACTTCCGTTGTCGTTCGCCCAGAACCGGCTGTGGTTCTTCGACCAGTTGCAGGGACCGTCGGCCATCTACAACCTGGCCGTGGCCCTGCGGCTGCGCGGCCGCCTCGACACCGACGCGCTGGGCCGGGCACTGGCCGATGTGGTGGCCCGCCACGAAAGCCTGCGAACGTTATTCGTGGCCCCGGAGGGCACCGCCGAACAGGTGATCATTCCGGCGGACCAGGCCGATATCGGCTGGGAGACCATCGACGCCGGCGGCTGGCCGGCACGCAAGCTGGACGACGCGGTGACCGCCGCGGCCCGCCACACTTTCGACCTGTCCACGCAGATCCCGTTCCACGCCAAGCTCTTCCGCGCCACCGATGACAACCACATCCTCGTCATCGTGGTGCACCACATCGCCGCGGACGGCTCGTCGGTCACCCCGCTGGTGCGCGATCTCGGGTTGGCCTATGCCAGCCGGTGTGCGGGTCGGGCCCCGGACTGGTCGCCGTTGCCGGTGCAGTACGTCGACTACACGCTGTGGCAGCGTGCGCAATTCGGCGAACTCGATGACGCGGACGGCCCGATCGCCGCGCAGCTGGACTTCTGGCAGGAGACCCTGACGGGACTGCCCGAGCGCCTCGACCTGCCCACCGACCGCCCGTATCCGCCGACGGCCGACCACCACGGCGCCCGGGTGACCGTGCAGTGGCCGGTCGCCCTGCAGCAGCAGATCCGCCGCGTCGCCCGTGAGCACAACGCCACCAGCTTCATGGTGATCCAGGCGGCGTTCGCCGCGCTGCTGGCGCGGATCAGCTCGACTTCCGATGTGGCGGTGGGCTTCCCGATCGCGGGCCGGCGCGATGCCGCCCTCGACGAACTGGTCGGCTTCTTCGTCAACACCCTGGTGCTGCGGGTCGACCTGGGCGAGTTCGCCGGCGGCGACCCGACGTTCGCCGATCTCCTGGCGCAGGTGCGCAGGCGGAGCCTGGCGGCGTACGAGCACCAGGACGTCCCGTTCGAGATGCTCGTCGAGCGGTTGAACCCGACCCGGAGCCTGACTCACCATCCGGTGGTCCAGGTGCTGCTGGGCTGGCAGAACTTCTCCTGGCAGGCGGGGGATGCGGCAGGGCTGGCCCTCGGCGATCTGCAGGTGACCCCGCTGACGGTGGACACCCAGACGGCCCGCATGGATCTGGCGTTCTCGCTCGGCGAGCGCTGGGACGGCGACGGGGAGCCCGACGGACTCGACGTGATGGTGGAGTTCCGCACCGACATTTTCGACACGGAGAGCATCCAGGCGCTCGTCGGCCGGTTCGAGCGAATGGTGTTGGCGTTCAGCGCCGATCCTGAGCAGCGGTTGTCGGCGGTGGATCTGCTCGACGAGGTCGAGCAGGCCCGGCTGGACCGCTGGGGGAACCGTGCCGTGCTGGGTCAGCCGACGGCTGCAACGACCGTGCCCGAGGTGTTCGCCGCGCAGGTTGCCCGCACGCCGGACGCGGTCGCGGTGGTCTGCGGCGACCGATCACTGACGTACCGGGAACTCGACGAGGCGTCGAATCGATTGGCGCACCTGCTGACCGCGCAGGGTGCCGGACCGGGACAGATTGTCGCGCTGCTGTTTTCGCGCTCCGCTGAGGCGATCGTCGCGATCCTGGCGGTGCTCAAGTCCGGCGCGGCATATCTGCCGTTCGATCCGGCACTGCCGGCGGCCCGTATCGAGTTCATGCTCGGCGACGCCGCACCGGTCGCCGTCGTGACCACCAGTGATCTGGCGGACCGGTTCGACGGATTCGGCGTCACGGTCATCGACGTGGCCGACCCAGCGGCGGCGGCGCAGCCGAGCACGCCGCCGCACGGTCCCGCGCCTGACGACGTGGCTCACCTGATCTACACCTCGGGCACCACCGGTATGCCCAAAGGCGTTGCGGTCACGCAGTACAACGTCGTTCAGTTGTTCCAGGGCCTGGAGATCGGCATCGAGCTGTCGGCGGAACAGGTGTGGACGCAGTTCCACTCCTATGCGTTCGACTTCTCGGTGTGGGAGATCTGGGGCGCGCTGCTGCACGGCGGACGGCTCGTGGTGGTGCCCGACGCCGTAGCCCGCTCCGCTGACGACTTCCACGACCTGCTGGTTCGCGAGCGAGTCACGGTACTGACCCAAACGCCCTCTGCCGCAGCGGTGTTGTCCACCGAGGGGCTGGACGCGGCAGCCCTGGTCATCGGCGCCGAGGCGTGCCCGCCCGAGATGGTCGACCGCTGGGCACCGGGCCGCACGATGGTCAACGTCTACGGGCCCACCGAGACGACCATGTGGCTGTGCAAGAGCCTGCCCCTGACCGCGGGCTCCGGCGCACCACCGATCGGCTCGCCCACTGCGGGTGCGGCGTTCTTCGTGCTCGACGAGTCGCTGCGCCCCGTCCCGCCGGGAGTGGTCGGCGAGCTGTACCTCGCCGGGCGCGGCGTCGGTATCGGCTACTGGCGCCGATCTGGCCTGACCGCAACACGTTTCATGGCCTGCCCGTTCGGTGAACCGGGCACCCGCATGTACCGCACCGGAGATCTGGTGTCGTGGCGCCCCGATGGGCAGCTGGACTACTTCGGCCGCGCCGACGAGCAGGTCAAGGTCCGCGGCTACCGCATCGAATTGGGCGATGTCCGTTCGGCATTGGCCGAGCTACCCGGCGTCGAGCATGCGGCGGTGATCGCCCGCGAAGACCGTCCCGGCGACAGGCGCCTGGTCGGTTACATCGTCGGCACGGCAGACCCGGCCGAGGCGCGCACCGCGCTGGCGCACCGGCTGCCGGGCTACATGGTCCCGGCCGCCGTCATCGGCGTGCCGGCGCTGCCGGTCACCGTCAACGGCAAGCTGGACACCAGGGCGCTGCCGGCTCCGGACTACCAGGACGCCACGCGGTACCGGGCCCCGTCGGGCGCGATCGAGGAAACCCTGACGGCCATCTACGCCGAACTTCTCGGTGTCGAGCGGGTCGGTGTTGACGACTCGTTCTTCGACCTGGGTGGAGACTCGTTGTCCACCATGCGGTTGATCGCCGGGATCAACGCGGCGCTCGACGCGGAGCTGCCGGTGCGGACCGTCTTCGAGGCACCCACTGTGGCTCAGCTCGCGGCGCGGATCGGCGATGGCGCGACGAGGCGCGAGCCGCTGGTGGCGGTCGAGAGGCCGGCCGTCATCCCACTGTCGTTCGCGCAGAACCGGCTGTGGTTCGTCGACCAATTGCAGGGCGCGTCAGCGCTTTACAACATGCCGGTGATGCTGCGGCTGCAGGGTCAGCTCGATGCAGAGGCGCTGCGCGCGGCGCTGGCCGACGTGGTCGACCGGCACGAGAGTCTGCGCACCGTGTTCACCGCGACGGAAGGCACGCCCCAGCAGGTGATCGTGCCCGCCGACGAACTCGAGCTCGGCTGGGACGTCATCGAAGCGAGTGCCTGGACCGACGCACAACGAGCGGACGCGGTACGCGCCGCCGCGCAGTACGCGTTCGACCTGGCCACCGAAATCCCCGTGCGCGCCAGCCTGTTCCGCCTCGCCGACGATGAACACCTGTTGGTGGCAGTGGTCCATCACATCGCAGCGGACGGCTGGTCGCTGCAGCCACTGGTGACCGACCTGGGCGCGGCATACGTCAGCCGCCGCGCCGGAGAAGCGCCCGGTTGGGCGCCGCTGGCTGTGCAGTACGTCGACTACACGCTGTGGCAGCGCAGGCAACTCGGCGAACTCGACGCTCCCGACAGTGAGGTCGCGGCCCAGCTCGGTTACTGGGCCGACGCCCTGGCCGGCATTCCCGACCGGATCGACCTGCCGACCGACCGCCCGTACCCGGCGGTCGCGGACCTGCGTGGTGCCACGATCGAAGTGGACTGGCCCGCCGAATTGCAGCAGCAGATCGCGCGGGTGGCGCGCGAACACAACGCGACCAGCTTCATGGTGGTGCAGACCGCGCTGGCGGTCATGCTGGCCAAGCTCGGCGCCAGTTCCGATGTCGCCATTGGCTTTCCGATCGCCGGGCGGCGCGACCCTGCCCTCGACGACCTGGTGGGCTTCTTCGTCAACACCCTGGTGCTGCGTGTCGACCTGACCGGAAACCCGACTGTCGAAGAGCTTTTGGCACAGGTGCGGGCGCGCAGCCTCGCGGCCTACGAACACCAGGACGTGCCGTTCGAGGTACTGGTCGAACGCCTGAACCCGGCTCGCTCCCTGTCCCACCATCCACTGGTCCAGGTGATGCTCGGCTGGCAGAACCTGCCGTGGCAGCACGTGGGCAGCACGGGCAACCTCACCCTGGGCGACCTGACGGTCACTCCGCTGCCGGTGGAAACCCAGGCGGCGCGCATGGACCTGGCGTTCTCGCTGTCCGAACGGTGGAGCGCCACAGGCGAACCCGCCGGCATCGGCGGCATCGTCGAATTCCGCACCGACGTTTTCGATGCGGAGAGCGTCGAAGCGCTGGTGCGCCGGATGCAGGCGGTGCTGGCGGCCATGACCGCCGACCCCGGCCGAGCCCTGTCCACGGTCGATCTGCTGACGCCGCACGAGCGCGCCCGGATCGAGGCGATCGGTCATCGGGATGTCTTGACGCGGACGGTGGTCCAGCCGTCCGTTCCGGAGTTGTTCGCCACCCACGTCCGGCGCGCTCCCGACGCGGTGGCGATCACCGACGCGGGCGCGGCAGTCGCAGCTGACGCTCGCGCGTCGATGACGTACGCGGAACTGGACGCTGCGTCGAACCGGATGGCCCACCTGCTGACCAGCCACGGTGTCGGGCCGGGTTCGGTTGTCGCGCTGCTGCTTTCCCGATCGACCGACGCCATCGTCGCAATACTGGGCGTGCTCAAGACCGGCGCGGCGTACCTGCCGGTCGACGTGGCGTGGCCGTCGGCGCGGATCGAGTTCGTCCTCGACGACGCGGCCCCGGTCGCGGCGATCACCACCGACCCGGCACTGTTGTCGGGCTTCAGCGGAGCGGTCGTCACCGTTGCCGACGCTGCGGCACAGCCTGATTCAGCGCTGCCGATGCCGAACGCCGACGCGCTGGCCTACGTCATCTACACCTCGGGCACCACCGGTGTGCCCAAAGGCGTCGGGCTCACCCACGCCAATGTGACCCAGCTGCTCGGCACTCTCGACGCGGGCCTGCCGGCCGCCGGGGTGTGGAGTCATGCGCATTCGCTGGCGTTCGACGTGTCGGTGTGGGAGCTCTTCGGTCCGCTGCTGCGCGGTGGCCGCGTGGTGGTGATCGGCGACGATGTGGCCCGTTCGTCGGCGGATTTGCACCACACCTTGGTGACCGAAGGCGTCACCGTCCTGACCCAGACCCCAACAGCGGCAGCGGTGTTGTCTCCAGTGGGACTGGAGTCGGCGACGCTCGTCGCGGTCGGTGAAGCGTGCTCACCGGAGGTGGTGCAGCGCTGGGCGACCGGTGGCCGCGTGATGGTCAATGCCTATGGGCCGACCGAGACGACGATGTGCGTTGCGATCAGTGCGCCGCTGACGGCCGAGTCGGTGGCGGAATCCGCAGTGGTGCCGATCGGTTCGCCGGTGGGCGGCGCCGCGCTGTTCGTGCTCGACAACTCGTTGCGGCCGGTGCCGCCCGGGGTGATCGGCGAACTGTATGTCGCCGGTGCCGGGTTGGGCGTCGGCTATCTGCGGCGTGCCGGACTGAGTGCCTCGCGGTTCGTGGCCTGCCCGTTCGGGGCGCCGGGCCAGCGGATGTACCGCACCGGCGACCTGGTGCGCTGGGGTGCCGACGGACAGCTGACCTATCTCGGCCGCGCTGATGAGCAGGTCAAGATCCGTGGCTACCGCATCGAACTCGGCGATATCCAAACGGTTTTGGCGGCGCTGGACGGTGTGCAGCAGGCTGCGGTGATCGCCCGCGAGGACCGACCCGGTGACAAGCGCCTCGTCGGGTACGTGACCGGGACCGCTGATCCGGCCGCGGTGCGAGCCGAGCTGGCCGGGCGACTCCCGGGTTACATGGTGCCCGCGGCGATCGTCCCGTTGGACCGTTTGCCGTTGACCGCCAACGGCAAGCTGGACACCCGTGCCCTGCCCGCACCCGACTATGCGGTGGGCGAGTACCGGGCGCCGGCGACGGCTGTCGAGGAAATCCTGGCAGGCATCTTCGCGAATCTGTTGGGACACAGCCGCGTCGGTGTCGACGAATCGTTCTTCGACCTCGGCGGCGACAGCATCGCCGCGATGCGTCTGATCGC
This sequence comes from Mycolicibacterium llatzerense, assembly GCF_025331195.1. Lineage (NCBI taxonomy): Bacteria > Bacillati > Actinomycetota > Actinomycetes > Mycobacteriales > Mycobacteriaceae > Mycobacterium > Mycolicibacterium llatzerense. The sequence goes on from NZ_LXOV01000001.1 coordinate 1,693,357, forward strand.
GGCGATCAACGCCGCGCTGGATACCGACCTGGCGGTGCGCACGGTGTTCGAGGCGCCCACCATCGCCGAGCTGGCGCCGCGGATCGGGACGTCCACGCCGCGCCGGGATCCGCTGGTCGCAGGAGAACGGCCCGCGGTCATCCCGTTGTCGTTCGCGCAGAACCGCTTGTGGTTCCTCGAGCAGCTGCAGGGTCCGTCCGCGACGTACAACCTCTCGACGGTACTGAAGCTCGCCGGGCGATTGGACGCCGAAGCGCTGCGCGCCGCGCTGGTCGACGTGGTGGCCCGGCACGAAGCGCTGCGCACCGTGTTCGTCGCACCGGACGGCGTGCCGCAGCAGGTGGTGCTGCCGGTGTCCCAGGCCGACATCGGTTGGGAGAGCACCGATGCGACCGGTTGGTCGACTGCCCGCCTGGACGACGCCGTCGACACCGCAGCGCGCTACGCCTTCGACGTGTCCACTGAGATTCCGTTGCGTGCCAGCCTGTTCCGGGTATCCGCGGACGAGCACGTGCTGGTGGCCGCGGTGCACCACATCGCGGCCGATGGCTGGTCGATCACGCCGCTGGCGCGCGACCTCGGCATTGCCTACGCGAGCCGCTGCGCCGGACAGGCACCGCCGTGGTCCGACCTGCCGGTGCAGTACGTCGACTACACGCTTTGGCAGCGTGCGCAATTCGGCGATCTGCACGATGGCGACAGCCCGATTGCGACGCAGCTCGCCTACTGGCAGGACGCGTTGGCCGGGCTGCCCGAGCGGCTGCAACTGCCGACCGACCGCCCCTACCCGCTGGTGGCCGATCAGCACGGCGCGACCGTCGCCATCGACTGGCCGGCCGAATTGCAGCAGCAGATCGCGCGGGTGGCGCGCGAGCACAACGCCACCGGATTCATGGTGGTGCAGGCCGCGCTCGCCCTGCTGTTGTCCACGGTCAGCGCGAGTTCCGATGTCGCCGTGGGCTTCCCGATCGCGGGCCGCACCGACCCGGCGCTCGACGACCTGGTCGGCTTCTTCGTCAACACCCTGGTGCTGCGCGTCGACCTCACCGGCGATCCGACCTTCACCGACCTGCTGGCGCAGGTACAGCAGCGCAGCCTCGCGGCGTACGAGAACCAGGACGTGCCGTTCGAGGTGCTGGTGGAGCGGCTCAACCCCACGCGCAGCCTGACGCACCACCCGCTGGTGCAGGTCTTGCTGGCGTGGCAGAACCTGCCCGGCCAAGGACAGCACGGTGCCGGGCTGACCCTCGGCGACCTGGCGGTGACGCCGCTCCCGGTGGACACCCAGACCGCCCGCATGGACCTCACGTTCTCGCTCGGCGAGCGCTGGACCGACGACGGTGCGGCGGCCGGCATCGCGGGAACCGTCGAATATCGCACCGACGTCTTCGACGCCGGCAGTATCGAGACGCTCATCGAACGGTTGCAGCGGGTGCTGGCCGCCGTGAGTGCCGATCCCACAGCGCCGGTGTCCACGGTCGAGATGCTCGACGACGCCGAGCGCACGCGTATCGATGCCATCGGCAACCGGACCGCACTCACCAGGCCTGCTGGCGATGCCACGATTCCGGGAGTGTTCGCGGCGGTGGTCGCGCGGACCCCGGACGCCGCGGCACTGAGCTGCGACGGCCGCACACTGACCTACGCGGAACTCGATAAGCGCGCCAACCGCTTTGCGCACCTGCTCGCTGAACACGGAGCCGGGCCGGGGCAGACTGTGGCACTTCTGCTTCCGCGGTCCGCGGAAGCGATCGTGGCGATCCTGGCGGTGCTCAAGACCGGTGCGGCGTACCTGCCGCTCGACCCGGCGCTGCCGGCGTCCCGCGTCGAATTCGTGCTCACGGATGCCACGCCGGTCGCGGTGGTCACCACGGGTGACCTGACGGACCGGGTCTCCGGCCTGGACGTGGCCGTCATCGAGGTGGATGACCCCGCCGACGCCCAGCCCGACACGGCACTGGCCGGGCCCGCCGCAGACGACGTCGCGTACCTGATCTACACCTCCGGCACCACCGGTGTCCCCAAAGGTGTTGCGGTGATGCACCGTAACGTCACTCAGCTGATCGGCGCCCCGGACTCCGGCCTGCCGGACGCGGGGGTCTGGAGCCAGTGGCATTCGCTGGCGTTCGACGTTTCGGTGTGGGAGATCTTCGGCGCGTTGCTCAACGGTGGCCGACTGGTCGTCGTACCCGAGTCCGTCGCGCGGGCACCGGAAGACCTGCACGCGCTGCTGGTGGCCGAGCAGGTCACCGTGCTGAGTCTGACTCCCTCTGCGGCAGGCGCACTTTCGCCGACGGGTCTGGACGGGGTCACGCTCGTGGTCGCGGGCGAGGCGTGCCCCACCGAGTTGGTGGACCGCTGGGCCGGCCGCGCGATGATCAACGCCTACGGTCCCACCGAGGCCACCATCTACGCCGCGATCAGCGCGCCACTGACGCCCGAACAGCCGACGGTGCCGATCGGCTCGCCGGTACCGAACGGCTCGACGTTCGTACTCGACAGCCATCTGCGGCCCGTGCCGATCGGTGTCGTCGGTGAGTTGTACCTCGCCGGCGGCGGCATCGCCGCGGGATATCTGCGCCGCGGCGGGCTGACCGCCTCGCGCTTTGTGGCCTGCCCGTTCGGCGGGCCCGGCGCCCGCATGTACCGCACCGGTGACCTGGTGCGCTGGCGCGCCGACGGTCAGCTGGATTACCTGGGCCGAGCCGATGATCAGGTCAAGATTCGCGGCTACCGCATCGAATTGGGCGATATCCAAGCAGCTTTGGCGGACCTCGACGGAGTCGAACAGGCCGCCGTCATCGCCCGCGAAGACCGGCCGGGGGACAAGCGGCTGGTCGGCTACCTCACCGGATCGGCCGACCCCCTAGCAGTCCGTACCGCGCTGGCAGATCGGCTGCCGGCGTACATGATTCCGGCCGCCGTGGTCGTCGTTCCGGAGCTGCCGTTGACGGCCAACGGCAAGCTCGACATCCGTGCTCTGCCGGCGCCCGAGTACGCCGCGGGCGACTACCGGGCGCCCGCGAACGCGATCGAAGAGATCCTCGCCGGCATCTACGCCGCGGTGCTCGGCGTCGAGCGCGTCGGTGTAGACGACTCGTTCTTCGACCTTGGCGGCGACAGCATTTCGTCGATGCAGGTGGTCACGCGGGCGCGCGCGGCAGGCCTGACCTGCCGGACCAAGGACCTGTTCGTCGAGCAGACCGTCGCCCGGCTGGCCCGGGTGGTCGAGGTCAGCGAGAACTCGGGCGGGGAATCGGACTCGGGCGTCGGGCCGCTGCCGGCCACCCCGATCATCGAATGGCTGCGCAGCGTCGACGGCCCCACCGACGAGTTCAACCAGACCGTGGTGGTGCAGGCACCGGCGGCTGCCACCGAGGCCGACGCGGTATTCCTGTTGCAAGCCTTGCTGGATCGCCACGCCACGCTGCGGATGCGTGTCGACGAAGACGATGCCGGTGGCTGGTCGCTGACCACGGCTGAACCAGGCACCGTGGACGCGCGGGAGTGCTTGCACACCGCGGACACCTGGTCCGACGACGCACTGGCCGCGGCTCGCGCGCAGCTGAACCCAACTGCGGGGACGATGCTCGCCGCGCTGTGGGTGGCGGACACCCGGCAGCTCGCGGTGATCATCCACCACCTGGCCGTCGACGCGGTGTCGTGGCGAATCCTGTTGGAAGACCTCAACATCGCGTGGATGCAGCGCCGGGCCGGTCAGCCGGTGGCGTTGCCGGCGGGCGGCACGTCGTTCCAGCGCTGGGCGGAAGTCCTCGTCGAGCGTGCCCAGGATCCGAGCGTCGTCGAACACGTCGCCACGTGGCAACAGGTGGCGCAGGCTCCGGCCGTATTGCCGGCTGTGCAGCCCGCGGTCGACACCTTCGTCACTGCGGGGCACCTGGCGGCCGAACTGGATGCCGAGACCACCGCGACGCTGCTCGGCGCCGCCCCTGCGGCGTTCCATGCCGGCATCAACGACATCCTGGTAATCGGATTCGCCTTGGCGCTGGCCGAATTCGCCGGTGCGCACGGCACGCCGATCGGCATCGACGTCGAGGGACACGGGCGTCAGGAAGAACTCGGCTCCGACATCGACCTGACCCGGACCGTCGGCTGGTTCACCGCCAAGTCCCCGGTGTCGATCACCCTCGGGGACGTCACCTGGGCGCAGGTGATGACCGGTGACACCGCGCTGGGCGCCCTCGTCAAGGACGCCAAGGAGCAGCTCCGCGCGCTGCCGGACCCCCTGACCTACGGGCTGCTGCGCTACCTGAACTCGGATGCGGTTGTGGCGGGACCGGATCCGGCCATCGGCTTCAACTACCTCGGGCGCCAGGGCGGTACCGCCGAACTCTCCGAGGAGCTCTGGCGCATCGGGGATTCGTCCGCCGTCGCAGCGATGGCCATCCCCATGCCGCTCATGCACACCCTGGAACTGGGTGCCGGAACCATCGAGACTCCGGATGGCCCACGGCTGCATGCCAATTGGACCTGGGCTCCGTCAGCACTCGATGAGGAACAGGTGACCCGCCTGAGCCGGCTGTGGTTCGAGGCACTGTCCGGCATCTGCGCCCATGTCGCCGACGGTGGGGGAGGACTCACCCCGTCGGACATCGCGCCGGCGCGCCTCAGCCAGCAGCAGCTCGACGAGCTGGAGCAGCATCACGGCGTCGCCGACGTGCTGCCACTCACCCCGGTTCAGCAGGGTCTGCTCTTCCACGCCACCACCGCCCAGGGCGGCGAGGACCTGTATGCCGGACAGCTGGACATCGGGATCACCGGGCAAATCGACGTCGACCGGCTGCACGATGCAGTGCGCGGCGTCATCGCCCGGCACCCGCACCTGGTGGCGAACTTCCACCCGCGGTTCGGGCAGCCGGTGCAGGTCATCCCGGCCGATCCCGTAACCGCTTGGCGCTACCTGGAACTCGATTCCGAAGCGGAGCTGGCAGACATCCGCGCGGTCGAGCGTGCCGCAGTGTGCGACCTGACCACGGGCCCGGTCTTCCGCGCCGCACTGATCCGAGTCGCACCCGACCGGTACCGATTCGTCCTGACGAACCACCACATCGTGCTCGACGGCTGGTCGATGCCGATCATGCTGGCGGAGATCTTCGCGGGCTATCACGGCCACCGGCTGCCGCCGGCCACGCCGTACCGCAACTACGTCAGCTGGCTGTCCGACCGGGACCACGACGCGGCCACCGCCGCCTGGGGCGAACTGCTCCGCGGTATCGATACGCCGACGCTGGTCGGACCGACCGGCCGCACGGAGTCGGGACCCCGGTTCGTCGAGACCGTCACGCTGCCCGCGGAAATCGCCACGGCCGTCGGTGAATTGGCGCGGTCACGGCACACCACCATCAACACCGTGCTGCAGGCGGCGTACGCGCAGCTGCTGTGCTGGCTGACCGGCAGCCACGACGTGGTGTTCGGCACCACGGTGTCCGGGCGGCCCGCCGAAGTCTCCGGCGTCGAATCGATGGTCGGCCTGTTCATCAACACCGTGCCGGTCCGCGCCCACCTCACCGCGACGACCACCTCGGCGGACCTGCTCGATCAGCTGCAGGGTGGCTACAACGACACCCTCGACCATCAGCACCTGGCGCTCAACGAGATTCATCGCATCACCGGTCAGGACCAGCTGTTCGACACCCTGTTCGCGTTCGAGAACTACCCGGTGGACACCGCGGCGCTGTCGAGCGATGCCGAGCTGGCCGTCACGGATGTCGCGACTCACGAATCCACGCACTATCCGCTGACGGTGCAGGCGCAGCCCGGTCGTGAACTGACCATCCGTATCGAGTACGACACCACGGTGTTCGGCGCGGCCGACATCGCGGCGATGATCCAGCGGCTGCAGACGGTGCTGGTGGCCATGACCACCGAACCGGGACAACCGGTCTCGGCCGTCGCTGCCCTCGAGCCGGACGAGCAGGCCACGGTGGATCAGTGGAGCGGGCGGAGTGTGCTGGCGGAACCCGTTGCCGGCGAGACGGTTCCAGGGCTGTTCGCCGAGCAGGTGGCGCGGACGCCGGATGCGGTGGCGCTGACCTACGACGCGTCGGCGCGGACCTATCGGGAACTGGACGAGGCGTCAGACCGGTTGGCGCACGTGTTGGCCGCCCACGGCGCGGGCCCGGGACGGGCCGTGGCCCTGGTGTTCCCGCGCTCGGCCGACGCGGTCATGGCGATCCTGGCGGTGCTCAAGACCGGGGCGGCGTACCTGCCGATCGACCCGGCGCTGCCCGCGGACCGCGTCGAGTTCATGTTCACCGACGCGGCACCGGTGGCAGTCGTCACCACCGCGGCACTGGTCGACGAGATCGCCGGCCTCGGTGTGCCAGTGCTGGACGTCACCGCCGGAGATGGCGAAAACCACGTCACGGCAACACTTTCGGGACCGCGACCCGACGACATCGCGCATATCATCTATACGTCCGGAACCACCGGGCTGCCCAAGGGTGTCGCGGTCACGCACCGCAACGTGACCCAGCTCTTCGCGGGGCTGGACCTCGGATTCGAGCTCGGTCCCGATCAGGTGTGGGCGCAGTTCCACTCCTATTCGTTCGACTTCTCGGTGTGGGAGATCTGGGCTGCCCTGCTGCACGGCGGGCGCCTGGTGGTGGTGCCCGACGCGGTGGTCCGCTCGGCAGATGAGTTCCATGCCTTGCTCGTTCGCGAGCAAGTGACGGTGCTCGCGCAGACCCCGTCCGCGGTGAGTGTGTTGTCGCCGGAAGGCCTGGAATCGATGGCGCTGCTGATCGGTGCCGAGGCCTGTCCGCCGGAACTGGTGGACCGGTGGGCGCCTGGTCGCGTGATGCGCAATGTCTACGGTCCGACCGAGACGACCATGTGGGTGACCAAGAGCACGCCACTGGCGGCGGGTTCCGGTGCGCCACCGATCGGTTCGCCGGTTCCGGGCGCCGCGCTGTTCGTGCTCGACGCCTGGCTGCGTCCAGTGCGCCCCGGCGCGATCGGCGAACTGTACGTCGCGGGCCGCGGCGTCGGCGTCGGCTACTGGGGCCGATCGGCGCTGACCGCAACGCGTTTCATGGCGTGCCCGTTCGGTGCGCCGGGAACCCGGATGTACCGGACCGGCGACCTGGCCAGCTGGGGCCCCGACGGGCAGCTGCGGTACCTCGGCCGCGCCGACGAACAGGTCAAGATTCGCGGGCATCGCATCGAATTGGGCGAAGTGCGTTCCGCTCTGGCCGCCATAGCCGGTGTCGAGCAGGCAGTGGTGATCACCCGCGAGGACGAGGCCGGCAGCAAGCGCCTGGTGGGCTACATCGTCGGGTCCGTGGATCCGGCGCAGGTGCGGGCGACACTGGCTCAGCGTCTGCCCGGCTACATGGTCCCGGCCGCGGTCGTCGGCCTGCCGGAACTGCCGGTCACGGTCAACGGCAAGCTCGACACCCGCGCGCTGCCGGAGCCGGAATACGTTGCGGGCGTGTACCGGGCCCCGGGCAGTCTCACCGAGGAGATCCTGGCCGGCGTGTACGCGCAGGTCCTCGGTATCGAGCGGGTCGGTGTCGATGATTCGTTCTTCGATCTCGGCGGCGACTCACTGTCGACGATGCGGCTGGTCGCGGCGATCAATTCCGCACTGGACGTTGATCTTCCGGTCCGCGCGGTGTTCGAGGCACCGACCATCGCGCAGCTGGCTCCGCGCATCGTCGCGGGTGAGCGCGGCCTGCAGCCGCTGACCGCGGGCGAACGTCCGGACGTGGTGCCGTTGTCGTTCGCGCAGAACCGGCTGTGGCTGGTCGACCAGGTGCAGGGACCCTCGCCGGTCTACAACATAGCGACGGCCTTGCGGCTCGGAGGAACGCTGGACGTCGATGCGCTCGGCGCCGCGCTGGCCGACGTCGTCGGCCGGCACGAGAGCCTGCGCACGCTGCTCACCGCACCTGACGGCACCCCGCAGCAGGTGGTGATCCCCGCGGCGCGTGCCGATTTCGGTTGGGACGTGGTCGACGCGACGGAGTGGTCGGCCGGCCGACTGCAGGACGCCCTCGAGGCCACCGCGCGTGGCACCTTCGACCTGGCCGTCGATATCCCGTTGCGGGCGCGCCTGTTCCGCGTCGCCGATGACGAGCACGTGCTGGTGGCCGTGGTGCATCACATCGCTGCCGATGGTTGGTCGCTGCGACCGCTGGTCGCCGATCTGGGTCTGGCCTACGCCAGCCGGTGCGCCGGTCAGGCGCCGGACTGGGCGCCGTTGCCGGTGCAGTACATCGACTACACGCTCTGGCAGCGTGCACAATTCGGCCGTCTCGACGACAGCGGTAGCCGGGTGGCCGCGCAGCTGGCGTACTGGGAGGACGCGCTGGCCGGGCTGCCCGAGCGCGTGCAGCTGCCCACGGATCGGCCCTACCCGCTGGTCGCCGACATGGCCGGTGCGACGGTGGCCGTCGAATGGCCTGCCGAATTGCAGGAGCAGGTGGCCCGGCTGGCCCGGGAGCACAACGCGACGACCTTCATGGTCGTCCAGGCCGCACTGTTGGCGACGCTCGCGAAGGTCAGTACGAATGCTGATGTCGCAGTGGGCTTCCCGATCGCCGGACGACGTGATCCCGCTCTCGACGATCTCGTCGGCTTCTTCGTCAACACCCTGGTGCTGCGCGCCGACCTGACCGGCGACCCGACGGTCACCGACCTGCTGAACCAGGTCCGGACCCGCAGTCTGGAGGCCTTCGAGCACCAGGACGTGCCGTTCGAGGTATTGGTGGAGCGGGTCAACCCCGCACGGAGCCTCACCCACCATCCGCTGGTGCAGGTCATGCTGTCCTGGCAGAACTTCACCGGGCTGACCGATCCGGCCGGCGGCTCGGGGTTGAAGGGCGTCGACGTCACGTCGATCCCCCTGGGTACCCAGTCCGCCCGGATGGACCTGACCTTCTCGCTGTCCGAACGTTGGACTGCGACAGGGCAACCCGCCGGCATCGGCGGCGAGGTCGAGTTCCGGACCGACGTGTTCGACGCCGAAACCGTTGCGGCCCTGATCAACCGGATGGAGTTGCTGCTGGCAGCGATGACCGCCGACCCACAGCGGCCGCTGTCGTCGGTGAGTCTGGTCGACGACGCAGAACAGGCGCACCTCGACACGCTCGGCCACCGCGCGGTCCTGACCGCGCCGGCCGCAGCATCCTGGTGCATTCCGGAGTTGTTCGCCGCCCAGGTCGCCCGCACCCCGAACGCCGGGGCGCTCACCTGGCAGGGCCGGACCCTGACGTACGCGGAGCTGGATACGGCGGCAAATCAGTTGGCGCACCGGTTGATCGGGCATGGCGCGGGTCCGGGCCAGACCGTGGCATTGCTGTGCCACCGGTCGGCCGAAGCGATCGTCTCGATCCTGGCGGTGCTCAAGGCCGGGGCGGCCTACCTGCCGATCGACCCGGCGCTGCCGTCGGCCCGTATCGATTTCATGCTCGACGACGCCATGCCGGTTGCTGCCGTCACCACCGGTGATCTGGTGGAGCGGCTGGCCGGGTTCGGCCGACCGGTCATCGACATGGCCGACGCCGATATCGAAAATCAGCCCACCACAACGCCTCCGGTGCCCGATGCGAATGACGTCGCCTACCTGATCTATACCTCCGGCACCACCGGCGTGCCGAAGGGCGTCGCCATCACGCACCGCAACGTCGTCGGACTACTGGGGCAGCTCCACGACCAACTACCGACGTCCCGCGTCTGGAGCCAGTGGCACTCGCTGGCCTTCGACGTCTCGGTGTGGGAGATCTTCGGAGCCCTCCTGCATGGCGGACGCCTGGTCGTGGTGTCCGAGACGGTGGCTCGTTCGCCGGAGGAGCTGCACGAACTCCTGGTGGCCGAGGGCGTCACGATGCTGACCCAAACCCCTTCCGCCGCAATGATGTTGTCCCCGCAGGGGCTGGAGTCGACGTCGCTGGTGGTGGCGGGCGAGGCGTGCCCACCCGAACTCGTCGACCGCTGGGCGACCGACGGCAACACCACGGGCCGCGTCATGATCAACGCCTACGGTCCGACCGAGGCCACGATCTACGCGGCGGTCAGTGCGCCGCTCTCGTCGGGGTCACCCGCCGTGCCGATCGGTACTCCGGCCTCGGGGGCGGCAGCTTTCGTCCTGGACGAGCGTTTGCGCCCGGTGCCGGTCGGTGTGGTCGGTGAGCTGTACGTGGCCGGCTCGGGTGTCGCGGCGGGCTACGTGCGGCGCGGGGGATTGACCGCGTCGCGCTTCCTGGCGTGCCCGTTCGGCGCACCGGGACAACGCATGTACCGCACCGGCGACCTGGTGCGGTGGGGCAGCGATGGTCAACTACAGTACCTGGGCCGTGCCGACGAGCAGGTCAAGATTCGCGGCTACCGCATCGAATTGGGCGACGTGCAAACGGCATTGGCCGGTCTGGACGGCGTCCGGCAGGCCGCGGTGATCGTGCGCGAGGACCGCCCCGGCGACAAGCGATTGGTCGGGTACATCACCGGCACCGCGGACCCGGCCGAGGCGCGGACCGCAGTGGCCAAACACCTTCCGGCGTACATGGTTCCGGCCGCCGTGGTGGCGCTGGCGACGCTGCCGCTGACCCCCAACGGCAAGTTGGACCGGCGGGCACTGCCCGCTCCGACCTACGGCAACGTCGACCAGTACCGGGCGCCGGGCACGCCGGTCGAGGAGACGCTGGCCGCGGTCTACGCCGACGTCCTCGGCGTCGAGCGGGTCGGTGTGGACGACTCGTTCTTCGAGCTGGGCGGCGACAGCATCATGTCGATGCAGGTGGTGGCCCGGGCGCGGGCGGCCGGCCTGACCTGCCGGCCGCGCGACGTCTTCGTCGAGCAGACGGTGGCCCGACTGGCGTTGGTCGTCGGGACCGTCAGCGATGCGGCCGATGTCATCGACGACGGTGTGGGGCCGGTGGTCGCGACGCCGATCATGCGGTGGCTGGCCGGTGTGGACGGCCCGACCGGCCAGTTCAACCAGACCATGGTGGTGCAGGCTCCGGCGGGCGTCACCGAGACCGACGTCGCAATGCTGTTGCAGACCTTGATGGATCGGCACGCGATGCTGCGCCTGCAGGCCGACGCGAGCTGGACGCTGCAGGTGCCCGAAGTGGGAGCGGTCGATGCCACGGATTACCTGCGCACGGTCGACGAGCTGACCGAGGACGCCGTGGTCGCAGCGCGGTCGCGGCTGAACCCGGCGGCCGGCGTGATGCTGAGCGCGCTATGGGTGGCGCCGGCGCGTCAGCTGGTGCTGATCATCCACCACCTGGCGGTCGACGGGGTGTCGTGGCGAATCCTGTTGGAGGACTTGAACGTCGCCTGGCTGCAGTCCCGTGCGGGCCAGCCCATAGAGATTCCGGCGAACGGCACCTCGTTCCAGCGCTGGGCGCAGGTGCTTGTCGAACACGCCGCGGCGCCTGAGGTGGTTGCCCAGGCGGAGGCCTGGCGACAGGTGGCGGCGACGCCGGCGCTGCTGCCGGCCGTTGAGCCGGAGCGGGATACGTTCGCCACAGCCGGGCAGCTGTCGGTCACGCTGGACGATGTCGACACGGTGCAGACGCTGCTGCGCGAGGCCCCGGCGGCGTTGCATGCCGGTATCAACGACGTACTGCTGATCGGATTCGCCTTGGCCGTGGCCGAATTCGTCGGCGGCGGTCGCACCATCGGCATCGACGTGGAGGGGCACGGACGCCACGACGACATCGCCGATCAGCTGGACCTGTCACGCACCGTCGGCTGGTTCACCACCAAGTACCCGGTGGCCATCACGGTCGGTGACGTGTCGTGGGCGCAGGTGACATCCGGTGACGCCGCGCTGGCCGCGGTGCTCAAGAACGCCAAGGAGCAACTGCGGGCCCTGCCAGATGGGCTGACCTACGGTCTGCTGCGATACCTCAACGACGCTGTCGATCTCGAAACAGCCGATCCGGCAATCGGATTCAACTACCTGGGCCGACTCGGCGGTGGGTCCGAGCTGTCCGACGAGCTGTGGCAGGTCGGCCGGGACAGCTCAGCAGCAGCCGAGGTCACCGGCGCGGCCACCGCGGTACCGATGCCACTCATGCACACCGTGGAGCTCAACGCGGGCACCGTGGACACCGAAGCCGGCCCGCAGCTGCATGCCAATTGGACGTGGGCGCCGTCGGCGCTGGACGGCGCGCAGGTCGAACGGCTGAGCCGGTTGTGGTTCGACGCGCTGACGGGTATCTGCGCACTGGTCCGTTCCGGTGGCGGCGGCCTGACCCCGTCGGATATCGCACCGGCGCTCCTGGACCAGCGGCAGATCGACGAGCTCGAGCGCGAGTACCCGGTCGCCGACATCCTGCCGGTGACCCCGCTGCAACAGGGATTGCTGTTCCACGCCGCGCAGTCCGGTGTGGACGCCGATCTGTATGCGGTGCAGCTGGACCTGACCCTGGCCGGACCGCTCGACCCCGACCGGCTGCGGGATGCCGTGCAGATGGTGGCCGAACGTCACCCGAACCTGGCCGCCCGCTTCCACCCCGGACTCGATGTGCAGGTCATCCCGACGGCGCCGGAAATCGCCTGGCGTGCCATCGATCTGACCACAGCGGACGGCGCAGACACCGAGGTGACGCGCATCCGCGCCGCCGAACGTGCGGCCGTCTGCGAGCTGGTCGACCAGCCGGCGTTCCGGGTTGCGCTGATCCGCACCGGAGAACACCGGCACCGGCTGGTGCTGACCAACCACCACGTCGTGATGTACGGCTGGTCGTTGCCGATTCTGCTGCGCGAAATCTTCGCCGGCTATCACGGGTACCGACTGCCCGCGGCAGTGCCGTACCGCCGCTTCGTCACGTGGCTGGCCGAGCGGGACCTCGATGCCGCACGCACCGCCTGGGCCGAGGTGCTGGCCGGCGTCGACGACCCGACGCTGGTCGCGCCACGCACCGCAGCAGGTGCCCGCGGCGTGAAATCCGTTGCGCTGTCGGCCCAAACCACCCAGGCCGTCGGAGAGCTGGCACGCTCGCGTCACACCACCGTCAACGTCGTCTTGCAGGGCGCCTACGCACAACTGCTCATGCAGCTGACGGGTCGGCACGACGTAGTGTTCGGCACCGCCGTCTCCGGTCGTCCGACCGATGTGGCCGGGGCCGACTCGATGGTCGGTCTGATGATCAACACCGTGCCCGTGCGGGCCGCGGCCACCGCGACCACCACCGCCGCGGACCTGCTCGACCAGTTGCAGGGTGCGCACAACCGGACCCTCGATCATCAGCACCTGGCGCTGGCCGAGATGCACCGAATCACCGGTCAGGACAGGCTCTTCGACACCTTGTTCGCGTACGAGAACTACCCGCTGGGCGCCGCTGCGTCAGGCGGCGTCGGCGAGCTGACCATCACCGAGTTCAGCAGCCATGAACAGAATCACTACCCGCTGACGGTGCAGGCCATGCCGGGCGAGGAACTGGGCCTGCGCGTCGAGTACGACACCGACGTGTTCGACGCGGCCGCCATCGACGCGCTCGTCGAACGATTCGAGCGGGTGCTCGTGGCCATGACCACCGCGCCCACCCAGCGCCTGTCTTCGGTCGATCTGCTTGCTGCCGAGGAGCACTCGCAGCTGGACCGGGTCGGCAACCGTGCCGCCGCGGCCGATTCCGTTGCGGCGGCCTCGATCCCGGAGCTGTTCACTGCCCAGGTCGACCGGACACCGGACGCTGTCGCGCTCACTGCCGCGGGCCGCTCGCTGACCTACCGCGACCTCGACGAGGCCTCGAACCGGTTGGCGCACCGGCTGATCAGCCACGGGGCGGGCGCCGGCCAGCCGGTGGCGGTGCTGTTCGGCCGGTCGATCGACGCAGTCGTGGCGATCCTCGCGGTCCTCAAGACCGGGGCGGCCTACCTGCCGATCGATCCGGCACTGCCCGCGGAGCGGCTCGCGTTCCTGCTGTCCGACGCGGCGCCGAATGTCGCGGTCACCACGGCAGACCTGGCCGGCCGGCTCGAAGGCTTCAACGGTGCGGTCCTCGTCGACGACACGGCCGAAAACCTGCCCGCCACACGACTTCCGCTACCGGACGCCGAGAGCGTCGCGTACCTGATCTACACCTCCGGCACCACCGGCGTGCCGAAGGGTGTCGCGGTGGCGCACGGGAACGTGGCCCGGCAGTTCGGGGTTCCGCTCGCGGGCTTGCCCGCTGACCCGGTGTGGACGCAGTGCCACTCCTACGCGTTCGACTTCTCGGTGTGGGAGCTCTGGGGCGCGCTGCTGCACGGCGGCCGCCTGGTGATCGTGCCGGAGTCGGTGACTGCCGCAGCGGATGAGTTCCAGCAACTGCTCGCGGCCGAACACGTCAATGTTCTCACCCAAACCCCCTCCGCGGCAGGTGTATTGGTGCCCGAGGAGCTGGGACAGCTGGCGCTGCTGCTCGGCGGCGAGGCGTGCCCGGTCGAGTTGATCAACCGGTGGACCGCGTGCGGGCACTCAGTGATCAACGCCTACGGTCCCACCGAGACCACGGTGTACGCGGCGATGACGGGAATCCTCACGCCGGGAACAGGTTCGGTGCCCATCGGTGCGCCAGTGCCCGGCACGGCGTTGTTCGTGCTGGACGGCTGGCTGCGCCCCGTACCCGCGGGTGTCGTCGGTGAGTTGTACGTCGCGGGCGACGGTGTGAGCGTCGGCTACGCCGGCCGATCGGCGCTGACCGCCGGCCGCTTCGTGGCCTGCCCGTTCAGCGGCGTGGGCGAGCGGATGTACCGGACCGGGGACCTGGTGCGGTGGGATACCGACGGCCTGTTGCACTACGTCGGCCGCGCCGACGAGCAGGTCAAGATTCGTGGCTTCCGCATCGAACTCGGTGAAGTACAAACGGCTTTGGCGAGTCTCGACGGCGTGGAGCAGGCGGCCGTGATCGCCCGCGAGGACCGCAGCGGCGACAAGCGTCTCGTCGGGTACGTCACCGGCACGGCCGATCCCGCGACGTTGCGCACCCAGCTGGCCGAGCACTTGCCGGCCCACGCGGTCCCTGCCGCCATCGTCGTGCTGCCCGCGCTGCCGATGACGACCAACGGCAAGCTCGACGTCCGCGCGCTACCGGCGCCCGAATACCGGGCCGGCGCCTACCGCGCGCCGGGCACTGTCACCGAGGCAGCGCTGGCCGCCTGCTACGGCGCGGTGCTCGGCGTCGAGCGCGTCGGTGTTGACGAGTCGTTCTTCGACGTTGGCGGCGACAGCATCTCGGCCATGCACCTGGTCGCCGCGGTCCGCGCGGACCTCGGCATCGAACTGTCGGTGTCGGCCGTGTTCGAGACGCCCACGGTGCATGAACTGAGCGTGCGGCTGGCTGCGAGCTCCATGGACAGCGCGGCCGCACCCGAGATCGCGCCGGTGCAGGTACTCAAGACCGGTACGGGCGTCCCACTGTTCTGCCTACACGCGGTCAGCGGCGTCAGCTGGCCGTACCAGTTGCTCGGCGGCTACGTCGACGCCCCGATCATCGGCATCCAGCAACCCGCCACCGACCAACCGCGGTCCATCGGCGAGATGGCGGCGACGTACGCCGACCGGATTCAGGCCGAGCAGCCGTCGGGCCCGTACCACCTGCTCGGCTGGTCGTTCGGCGGTGTGGTGGCGCACGCGGTCGCCGTGGAGCTGCAGCGGCGCGGTGCCGTGGTCGCCCGGCTCGTACTGCTCGACGCCGAGCCGAGCCTGCGCGTCGCCAACCAGGCCGTCGACCGGGATCAGCTCACCGGTGTTGTGGACGACGGGCTGCTGGACCTGTTGGTGCACAACTTCGACACCAACGTCGCGCTGTACCGGGAGCACGAGGCCGGGCAGTTCCACGGTGATGTCGTGGTGGTCGCGGCGACCCGGGACGACGCTGATCGCGGCACGTTCCTCGAGCAGAGCTGGCGCGAGCGGGTGACCGGCGACGTTGCCGTGCACGTGGCGGCGTGCGGCCACCATGAGATGCTGACCGTCGAAGCGCTTGCCGAGTACGGCGAGCATCTGGGCGGTGAGGCAACGTGAAGGTTCGGTCGGGCATGGGTGTGTTCACCGGGGCTTTCGAGCTGCTGGCGCGGCTGGTGCTGCGCCGGCCGTGGGCGGTGATCGGCGCCTGGCTGCTGCTCGTCGTGGCGCTGTCGGTGACCGTGCCGCCGCTGATGAAGCTGGCGAGCGACCGCAACCAGGAATTGCTGCCGGCCAACTCCGCGGTGATGGCGGCGACCCGGGACATGACATCCGCGTTCCACGAACCCGGGATTCAGAACATCGCGCTGGTGGTGCTCACCGACGAGAGCGGACTGACCAAAGCCGACGAAGACGTCTACCGCACCCTGGTCGACAGTCTGCATCGCGATACGCACGACGTCGTGATGGTGCAGGACTTCATCTCCCAGCCGCCGATGCGAGAGGTGCTGGCCAGCAAGGACAACAAGGCGTGGTTCATCCCCGTCGGCATCCGGGGCGAGCTCGGCTCACCGGAATCCAGCGAGGCATACAAACGCGTCGTCGGCATCGTCGACCACACCGTCGCCGGCTCCACCCTGACGGTCCACATGACGGGACTGACCGCCACTGTCGCCGAACGAGAACAACTCGGGTTGCGCGACCTGCGGGTCATCGAGACCGCCACGATCGTCATGGTGCTGCTGATTCTCTTTGTGGTGTACCGCAACGTCGTCACCATCCTGGTGCCGCTGGCGACCATCACGCTGTCGCAGGCCGCCGCGACGCAGGGGGTGGCGGCCCTGGCGACCTGGGGCCTGCCCATCTCGCAGCAGACCGTCGTCTTCATGAGCGCCATGATGATCGGCGCGGGGGTCGATTACGCCGTCTTCCTGATCAGCCGCTACCACGAATACCTCAGGCAGGGACTGGATTCCGACGAGGCCGTGGCACGGGCGCTGACCGCCATCGGCAAGGTGATCGCGGCGTCCGCGGCCACCGTCGCGGTGACGTTCCTTGGCATGAGCTTCACCACCCTCAAGGTGTTCTCGACCACCGGGCCGGCGCTGGCCGTCACGATCGCGGTGGCGTTCCTGTCGTCGATCACGCTGTTGCCGGCGATCCTGACGCTGGTGGGACGGCGCGGCTGGGCTAGGCCGAGGAAAGAACTGACCAGCCGCTTCTGGCACCGGTCCGGGATCAACATCGTGCGGCGCCCGGTCGTGCATCTGGTCGGCAGCCTTGTGGTGCTGATCGCGCTGGCCGCCGGCGTGGCCTGGCTGCACACCAGCTACGACGCGCGCACCGCGCTGCCGGCCTCGGCCGAGAGCAACATCGGCATGGCCGCGATCGAACAGCATTTCCCGGCGAGTGTGACTGCACCGCAATACCTTTTCGTCCAGTCCCCGCATGATCTGCGGACCACCAAGGGGCTCGCCGACCTCGAACAGATGGCGCAGCGCGTCGCGCAGCTGCCCGATATCGCCGCAGTCCGCGGTGTCACCCGGCCGACCGGCGCCCCGCTGGGACAGGCCACGCTGAGCTTCCAGGCAGGCGAGATCGGCAACAAGCTCGCGGAGGCGACCAACAAGATCAACGGCAGCGTCGACCAACGACAGGCCCTGGTCGGCGGGGCCGGCAAGCTCGCCGACAGCCTGGCCACCGTGCGTAGCCAACTGACCAAGACCATGGGCGTGCTCGACAACCTGAACAAGAGCATGGCGAGCATCAAGGACCAGCTCGAGAGCTCGCAGGAATTCCAGGACGCGCAGCGGGAGATGGATGCCGTGCGCAATTCCGGCGACGTGCCGAACATCCCACCCAGGTCGGGCAGCCAGAACTTCCAGGACATGGTCGCAATGGCCGATGCCCTGCTGGCGCAGCGGAAGGACAACCCCGGCTGCGACAACGATCCGGATTGTGCGGGCCAGCGCGACCAACTGCAGCGACTGTCCGACGGTCTGCACAAGATGCAGCCCTCGTTGGACTCGGCGGCCAAAGCCCTTCGCTCCCTTGGCGGGAGCGGCGGAAGCGGTGCGAGCAGTAGCCCGGGTGGGATGAAGCAGAACATGGCGGCCCTGCAGGAGGGCGCCAACGCGCTGGCCGAGGGCAGCCGGAAGATCGCCGAAGGGCTGCGGGTCCTCGACGACCAGACCAAGCAACTGGGCGAGGGGCTTTCGCACGCCTCGGCGTTCCTGCTCGCGATGAAGCTGCACGCATCCGAGCCGGGCGCGGCGGGCTTCTACATCTCGCCGGAAATCCTGGGCAACGACAAGTTCAAAGACCTGGCACGGGTTTTCATGTCGCCGGACGGGCATTCGGCGCGGTACCTGGTCGAGTCGACGCTGAACCCGTATGACACCAAGGCCATGGATCAGGTGAAGGCGATCCTCGCTGCCGCGCAAGGCTCACAGGCGAATACGTCGCTCGCCGACGCGAAGATCGCGATGTCGGGCATGACCCCGTACTACGCGGAGCTGCGGGACTACTTCAACAAGGACCTGCGGTACATCGTGCTGATGACCGTCATCGTCGTCTTCCTGATCCTGGTATTGCTGCTGCGCGCCATCGTCGCACCGCTGTACCTCGTTGGCACCGTGATCCTTTCGTGCCTGTCGTCGCTCGGCATCGGGGTGATCGTGCTGCAGATCTTCGGCGGCCAGCCGATGGCGGCGAGCACACCGGGCATGGCGTTCATCGTGCTGGTGGCCGTCGGCGCGGACTACAACATGCTGCTGATCTCCCGCATCCGCGACGAATCCCCGAACGGTATCCGCTCGGGCGTCATTCGCACCGTCCGGAGCACCGGCAGCGTGATCACCTCTGCCGGAATGATTTTCGCCGCACCCATGTTCGCCATGCTGTTCAGCAGCATCGGCTCGATGGTGCAGGGTGGCTTCATCATCGGCGTCGGCCTGCTGATCGACACCCTGATCGTGCGTACCGTCACCGTGCCGGCGCTCGCCGTGCTGGTCGGCAAGTACAACTGGTGGCCGTCACGCCGGACGGCGGCTACGCCGTAACGGTGAGCTCGACGCGGCCGTCGGTGCCGAGCGTTTCGCGTTCGGCTGTCACCGTCGTCTTGGCGACCAGCCGGACGCGGTCCGCTCGGAACAGGTCCTCGGAGTACTCGAACGGCTGACCGTCGGCGTCGCTGGTGACGCGCGTCATCGCCAACAGGGGAGTGCGCGTGGGGATTTCGAGCCACGCGGCCTCACGCGGATTGGCGCTGACGACCTCGATGCTCTCGACCGACGACGCCGGGGCCAGGTTGTAACGGACCGCCAGAATGTCGTAGATCGAGCCACCGAGGGGCTGCTCCAGCAGGTCGGGCACCCGCTCGGCGAGCAGGTGCGCGCAGTCGACCGACAGCGGGAAACCGTCGGCGTACCGCAGCCGCTGCACGACGACGAGCTCGGTGTCGGGCTTGACTCCGAGGCGCTGTGCCTCGGTGGCCGTGGCGCCGCGCAACGCCGTGGCGAGCACCCGGCTGCGGGTGGTGGAATGCCCGCCTTGTTTGAGCCGGTTCGGCAGGCCTGACAGTTCGGCGACGTTGCGTTCGACGAGCACGGTCTTGATGAAGGTGCCGCCCGCGCGGCCGCCCCGCCGTTCCAGGATTCCGGCACGGCTCAGGGGAACCAGGGCACTGCGCAGCGTCGCGCGGGACACAGCGAACCGCTCGGCCATCTCGCGTTCGGAGCCGAGGCGGTCACCGGGCCGGAGGGCGCCAGCATCGAGCATGCTGACGATACGGCGCCGCACATCCTCGGCGACCGGGCCGCCCTCGGACTCGTCCATGTGGTTCACCGTACCGACCGACTGTCAGCCTGCGAGGGCGTCCAGGGATTCGGGCAGGATTTGCCCGCCGTCGACGACGATGGACTGCCCGGTGATGTAGCGGGCCTCGTCGGTGGCGAGGAACCCGGCGAGGTGGCCGATGTCTTCGGGGGTACCGAGCGTGCCGGCCGGGATGGACCGGGCCATGCCGGCGAGGTAGTCCTCGCCCATCTCCTGCAGTCCCTCGGTGAGGATGTTGCCGGGCAGGACGGCGTTGACGGTGATGCGCTTGGCGGCGAGTTCGATTGCGGCGGTGCGCATGAAGCCCAGTTGCGCGGCCTTGGAGGCGCCGTAGTGCGACCAGCCGGGGAACCCGGTGACCGGGCCGGTGATCGACGAGGTGATGACGACGCGTCCGGCGCCGCTCTGGGTCAGTGCCTCGAGGCAGGCCTGCACGCTGTAGACGGTGCCCTTGACGTTGACGTCGAGCACGGTGGCCAGGTCCTCGGGTGTCATGGTGGCCAGCGGCGCTTCAGGGAAGATGCCGGCGTTGGCGCACAGCACGTCGATGCCGCCGAAAGCGTCGACGGCGGCCGCGGCCATGGCCTGGCAGGACCGGGGATCGGCGACGTCGACGGAGACGCCGATGACCTTGCCGGACCCGAGGCCATCGAGGCCGGCGACAGCGGTGTCGAGGTCGTGCAGCGACCGGGCGGCGACCGCGACGTTGGCCCCGGCGGTGGCGAACACGGCGGCGATGCCGTAGCCGATGCCCTTGGTGCCGCCGGTGACGATGACGTTCTTGTTGGTGAGATCGAACACGGGTTGTCCTGTCGTCAGTGGATGAGAGTCGGTGCAGCGGCGGGAACGTCGACCCGGAACCAGGATGGGTCGGTGAGGTAGGCCTGCGCCAATTGCGCTGTGCCGGAGGCATAGTGGCCGCCGAGGGTCTGTGCCGGCCCGGATTCGGGATGGGAGCCGATCCAGGCCGTGAGCATCAGGCGGCGGAGCATGACGAAGGTGGGGATCTCGACGAGGTCGGCGGCGGGAATGTCGCGGACGCTGCGGTACCCCGACAACCACTCGTCGACGATGCGCGCGGCGCCGGGGGAGTCCTCGACGAACGACACCACGGCACCGAGGTCGGCGAGGTACCACGACCAGCCGCAGTCGTCGAAGTCGATGACGGTGATCTTGCCGCCGTGCACCATCAGGTTCGACATCCGCAGGTCGGCGTGGACCAGCCCGAAGCGTTCGGGCCCCATGCCGTACTCGGTGAGCCGATCGATGACCTTGCGTTCGGCTGCTTCGATCACGGCGGCGTCCTCGGCCGTCAGGGCCGGGGCGTCACGCCAGTTGCCCCACCGGCCGGCGGCGCCGAGCATGGTGTCGAGGTCCCAGCGGAACCGCGTGAAGGTCTCCGGTCGCTGCCAGCGCTGGACGTGCTCGTGCAGTGTCGCGGTGATGGCGCCCAGCTCGCTGAAGCTGATGTCGGAGGCGTCGTCCTCTGCGATGGTGCCCTCCACGAACGTGAACAGATCGACCAAACAGCTCTCGTCGCCGATCCGCGCCTCCACCACGCGGCGGCCGTCGGGAGCCGCGATCACCTGCGGCGTCGTGATGGACGAGTCGGTGCGCAGGCTCTCCATCCAGTCGAGTTCGGATTCGATGGCGGGCAGCGAGTGGTAGCCGGGTCGGTGCACGCGCAGGACCTGTCGCTCGTTCCCTGATTCCACGAGGAAGGTGCCGTTCTCCGAGTAGCTGAGCAGCGTGACGGTCGCCGCGTCGAGCCCGTAGTGCGGGAGCGCGGCACGCGCGAAGCGTTCGTAGTCGGCGGCGGCCATGTCGCTCATTGTGGCTCTCCTGAACTGGCGGTGTGGGCACGGTCACGTTTTGGTCTGGTCAGTTGTACCGCACTTCGAGCCGAAAGTGAACCAAATCCAAAAATTGGTAACGACGGATTTACGCGCCGGAAACGCGGCAAGATTGGGGTATTGACCACGCTAAACCGGTCTGGTACCAATAGCGCTGTGCCGATGGCCTGGGGGTCCATTGGTCCACTGGATAGCTGAACTGCCGCTCGATAGAGCAGACCAAAGAAACCAAAACCAGATCCGGATCGGTTGGCACCCATGAGTGAGATCGACGATTACCCACGAACTGCCCCAGTCACGGCGGCGCCGGATGGCGCCCCCGGAGTGCAGCGACTCAAACGAAACGCCGTCGGCTTGGTCGGCGTGCTGTTCATGGCGGTGGCCACTGCCGCCCCCATCACCGCGATGGTCGGCAACGTGCCCATCGCCATCGGATTCGGCAACGGCGCGGCGGCCCCCGCGGGGTACCTGATCGCGACGATCGTGCTGGGGCTGTTCTCCGTCGGCTACGCGGCGATGTCAAAGCACATCACCGCGACCGGCGCCTTCTACGGCTACATCTCCCACGGCCTCGGCCGGGTGGTCGGCCTGTCGGCCGGTTTCCTGACCATGCTGGCCTACGTCGTGTTCGAACCGGCTCTCGTCGGCATCTTCGCGTTCTTCTCCCGGGACCTGTTCACCTCGCTGTTCGGCGTCAAGCTGCCGTGGCTGATGTTCGCGGTGGCGATGATCGTCGCCAATGCCGTCCTGACCTACTTCGACGTCAACCTGGCCGCGAAAGTGCTTGGTGGACTGCTGGTTACCGAGATCGTCATGCTGACCCTGATGGCCGGGTCCGTCGTCGTCAGCGGTGGTGGCCCTGAAGGTTGGTCGCTCGGATCGCTCAACCCGATCAACGGGCTGAAGGGCCTGAACGCCGTCGTGCCGAATGTCAACGGCGTGGGCACCATGGCCGTGGTGGGATCGGCGGGCGTCGGACTGTTCTTCGCGTTCTGGTCCTGGGTCGGTTTCGAATCCAGCGCCATGTACGGCGAGGAATCCAAGAACCCCAAGAAGATCATCCCCATCGCGATCATGTCGTCGGTGCTGGGCATCGGTGCCTTCTACGTCGTGGTGTCGTGGCTGGCGATCGTCGGCACCGGACCCGCCAAAGCCATTGCGCTGGCGCAGGATACGAACACGGCCGGCGAGATCTTCTTCGGTCCGGTGCGCGACCACCTCGGCGGGTGGGCGGTGACCATGTTCCAGATCCTGCTGGCCACCGGCTCCTACGCGTGCGGCATGGCCTTCCACAACTGCGCGGCGCGTTACATCTACGCGATCGGCCGCGAAGACATCATCCCCGGGACCGCGAAAACCGTTGGGCGCACCCACCACATCCACGGCTCGCCGCACGTCGCCAGCTTCGTGCAGAGTGGCCTGGCGCTGCTCATCGTCGTGTGGTTCGCCGTCTCGGGCCGCGACCCCTACAGCGGGCTGTACGGCCTCGGCGCTCTCCTGGGCACCGCTGCCATCCTGATCGTGCAGGCGCTGGCGGCGTTCTCGGTGGTCTCGTACTTCCATGTGCGCAAACAACATCCGGAGACGGCGCACTGGTTCCGCACCTTGGTGGCGCCCGGACTGGGCGGTGTCGGGATGCTCTATGTGATCTACCTGCTGATCAAGAACGCGTCCTTCGCCGCCGGTACCGCCTCAGAAGACATCGTCTTCACCTCGATCCCGTACGTGGTCGGCACCACCGCCACCGTCGGAATCGTCATCGCCCTCGTACTGCGGGCCCGATCCCCGCAGCGCTACGACCGGCTGGGCCGCGTCGTACTCGACGACGAGCGCTGACGGCACACCCGCACCCAGCGCCGACCGCCACTATCGCAAGGACAACGAACATGGCTTTCTCCACAATCATGGACTCCAACAGCTACACCGGCGGGGAAGCGCTGGACCCCACCACCGATGCCATGGTGGAGAAGCGGCGTTCGACGCTGGGTCCGTCGTACCGGCTCTTCTACAGCCGGCCCGTCCACCTGGTCAAGGGCTCCGGCGCCCACCTGTTCGACGCCGAGGGCAACAAGTACCTCGACGCCTACAACAACGTGGCCAGCGTGGGGCACTGCAACCCGCGGGTGATCGAGGCGGTGACCCGCCAGATGTCGGAACTGAACACCCACACCCGCTACCTGCACGGCGGCATCCTCGACTACTCCGAGCAGTTGCTCGCCACGTTCCCCGCGGAAATCTCCTCGATCATGTTCACCTGCACCGGATCTGAGGCCAACGACCTGGCCGTCCGGGTGGCCGAGCAGTACACCGGCGGGACCGGGATCATCGTCACCGAGGAGGCGTACCACGGCAACAGCGCGCTGATCTCGGCGATGTCGCCCTCGCTGGGCGTCGGGCTGCCGCTGGGCACCAATGTCCGCACCGTGCCGGCCCCGGACTCCTACCGGATCGATCCGGCGGAACTGGGCCGCTGGTTCGCCGACCAGGTCAGCGCCGCGATCGCCGACCTCGAACGGCACGGCCACAAGTTCAGTGCGCTGCTGCTGGATTCGATCTTCTCCTCCGACGGCATCTACGTGGACCCGACGGTGCTGGGGCCCGCGGTCGAGGTGGTCCACCGCGCCGGTGGCGTGTTCATCGCCGACGAAGTTCAGCCCGGTTTCTCCCGGACCGGCGAAGCGATGTGGGGTTTCCAGCGGCACGGCGTCGTGCCCGACCTGGTGACCATGGGCAAGCCCATGGGCAACGGCATTCCCGTCGCCGCGATGGCCGCCCGCCCGGAGATTCTCGATGCCTTCGCGCGGGAGACCCCGTATTTCAACACCTTTGGCGGAAATCCGGTGTCGATGGCCGCGGCGCAGGCCGTCCTCGACGTCATCCAGGGTGACGGGCTCGCCGCGCACGCCGTCGAGGTCGGTGATCAACTGCGCGCCGAACTGCGCGCGCTGGCCAAGGACCACCCGTTCGTGGGTGACGTGCGCGGCACCGGGCTGTACACCGGTGTCGAGATCGTCACCGACCCCGGCAGCAAGGAACACGACCGGGCCCAAGCGCAGCGCATCGTCGACTTGATGCGGGAAAACCGGGTTCTGATCTCTGTGTGCGGCGGACATGGCAACATCCTCAAAGTGCGCCCACCTCTTGTGTTCTCGATGTCGGACCTGGACTGGTTCATGACGGTGTTTTCCGCCGTGGCCAAGGAGGTCTCGTGAGCGCCTATCGCGAGGCGTTCGAGGCCGCTGCGCAGCGGCCCGACAACTTCTGGCTGACGGCCGCCGAGGCCATCGACTGGACCGTCCCGCCGACCCGCGCGCTCGACGATTCCGCGGCGCCGCACTACCGCTGGTTCCCCGACGGACAGCTCAACACCTGTTACAACGCCCTCGACCGGCACGTCGAGGCCGGCAACGGGGACCGCACCGCGCTGATCTACGACTCGGCGATGGTGGGCGTGCAACAGTCCTTCACGTACGCCGAGCTGCTCGACCGCGTGGCGCGCTTCGCCGGAGCACTTGCCGCACAAGGCGTCACCAAGGGCGACCGCGTCGTGGTGTACATGCCGATGATTCCCGAGGCGGTCGTCGCGATGCTGGCCTGCGCCCGCATCGGCGCCGTCCACTCGGTGGTTTTCGGCGGGTTCGCGGCCAACGAGCTCGCGGCCCGCATCGACGACGCGCAGCCGGTGGCCCTGCTGACGGCCTCGGGTGGGCTGGAGCCAGGGCGGACGGTCGAGTACCTGCCCGCTGTCGCCAAGGCGCTGACGTTGTCGTCTTCGGTGCCCGCGACGGTGATCGTGAAGAACCGCGGCGAGATCGCCGGTGCGGCCTCCGACTACCCGGGTTACCTGGACTGGGACGAGCTGGTGGCGGACGCTGCGCCGGTCGCTCCCGTGCCCGTCGCTGCCACCGACCCGCTCTACATCCTCTACACCTCCGGGACCACCGGGAAGCCCAAGGGCGTCGTGCGCGACAACGGTGGGCACGCCGTCGCGCTGGCCTGGTCGATGAAGAACGTCTACGACATCAGCGCCGGCCAGGTGATGTGGACCGCCTCGGACATCGGGTGGGTCGTCGGCAGCTCGTACATCGTCTACGGACCCCTGATCGCCGGTGCGACCACGGTGCTCTACGAAGGCAAGCCTGTCGGCACCCCCGACGCCGGCGCCTTCTGGCGGGTCGTCGAACAGCACGGGGTGCAAGCGCTGTTCACCGCACCGACCGCACTGCGCGCCATTCGCAAGGCCGATCCGAACGCGTCGATGCTTGCGGGGCATGACATTTCGACTTTGCACACGCTGTTCGTCGCCGGCGAACGCCTGGACCCCGACACCTACGAGTGGGCGTCGGACGTCCTGCACTGCCCCGTCGTCGACCACTGGTGGCAGACCGAAACCGGCTGGGCCATCTGCGCCAATTTGCGCGGGCTCGAGCCGATGCCCATCAAGGCCGGATCGCCGACCGTGCCGGTGCCCGGTTACCAGGTCGGCATCGTCGACGCCTCCGGTAACCCCGTCGCATCCGGCGTCGAAGGCAACATTGTCATCAAGCTGCCGCTGCCGCCCGGCACCCTCGCCGGGTTGTGGCAGAACCCCAAGGGATTCGTGCAGTCCTACCTGACGGCGTTCCCCGGCTACTACCTGACGGGCGACTTCGGCTACGTCGACGACGACGGATACCTCACCGTACTGGGCCGCACCGACGACGTGATCAACGTTGCGGGACACCGGCTTTCGACCGGAAGTATCGAGGCGGTCATCGCCGGGCACCGGGCAGTGGCCGAGTGCGCCGTCATCGGTATCCACGACGACCTCAAGGGGCAACGGCCGAGTGGCTACGTCGTGCTGAAAGCCGGCGCGGACATCGACGGCGGGGTGCTGCAACAGGAACTCGCGGCGATGGTGCGCGACCAGATCGGGGCGGTCGCCACCTTCCGCGACGTCACCGTCGTCGGCGCCCTGCCCAAGACCCGGTCGGGGAAGATCCTGCGAAAGACCATGCGGCAGATCGCTGAAGGCGTCGACTACGTCGTCCCGTCCACCATCGAGGACAGTTCGGTGATCGACGCGCTGATCCCGGTGCTGCGGCCGACGTCGTAACCCGCGGCGCCGGGTAAGTTGGCGGCAATGTGGGGTTCTGTGGCGGTGCTGGCGCTGCCGATTGCGTTCGACCCGGTGCGCCTCGGCGTCAACCTGTTGCTGATCTCCCGGCCGCGCCCGGCGCAGAACCTGCTGGTGTACTGGGTCGGCTGTGTGGCCGCGAGCGTCATGCTGCTGTTGCTTCCGCTGCTGGCGCTGCACGTCACCGATGTCGCGTGGGTGCACGATCTGGCCAACCCGCGGACCACCGCCAGCGCCACGATGCGGTACATCCAGGTGACTGCGGGCGTGCTGCTCCTGGCCATCGCGGCGCTGATGGCGGTGCGGATGGTGACGCGCAAGCGCGCTCCGGACACGGACGTCTCACCCATCTCGAAGTTGTTGCAGCGGGACCCGGACGCGCCTGCGCGGGGCGGATTGTTGGGACGTGCCCAAAGAGCCTGGGAGAGCGGGGCATTGTGGGTCGCGGCGGTGATCGGCTTCTGGGCCGGCCCGAACCCGTCGCTGGTGCTGTTCGCCCTCACGACCATCCTGGCGTCGGGCGCCGCGATCGGCACCCAGCTCGGCGTCGCGGTGGTGTTCATCGTGGTGAGCCTCGCGGTCGTCGAGGTGGTGCTGCTCTGCAACGTCGTCACCCCCGCGAAAACCCAAGCGATGCTGCGGAAAGTGCACGATTGGGCACGTGGCTATCAGCAGCAGATCGTGGTGGCGATCATGACGCTCGTCGGCTTGGCGTTCGTCGCCAAGGGCGCCGGGTTGTTGAACTAGGCCCGACGGGGCGCGGCGAGGCGCTCGGTGCGGAGCAGGTCGACCTCGGGCAGTTCCAGGGGCGGCAGGTCGCCGACCACCTGGGCCAGCAGGTAGTCGGCCAGCTCCGGATTACGGGCCAGGCACGGGCCGTGCAGATAGGTGGCGACCACGCTGCCCTGCACGACGCCGTCGTAGCCTGAGCCCGCGCGGTTGCCGGCGCCCTTCTCCACTCGCGCCAGGGGTGCGGCCAGCGGTCCGAGATCGGTTCCACCGCGGTGGTTTTCGAAGCCGGTGAGCTTGGTGGACAACCCGTCGATCACCGGGACCGAGGTCACCTCGCCGATGGTGCGCTCGGGCTGTGGTGACGTGGTCACATCGAGCAGTCCGACGCCGTCGACGCGCTCGCCCGACGCCGTCTCATACCAGTGCCCGAGCACCTGGATCGCCGCGCAGATCGCCAGCACCGGAGCGCCGCGTTCGGCCGCGCGTTGCAGACCCGGGTACTGCAGCAGATGCCGGGTTGCCAGGCGCTGCGCGTAGTCCTCGGCACCGCCGAGCGTGTACAGATCCATCGAGTCCGGCACCGGGTCGTTCAGGGTGATCTCGACGATCTCGGCGTCAATTCCCCTGAGCCGCAAGCGCTGTCGCAGCACGACGGCGTTGCCGCCGTCGCCGTAGGTGCCCATCACGTCGGGGAGGACGAGGCCGATCTGCACCGTCATGCGAGCTCCCGGTTGAGTTGCAGGAACGCCGTGTAGTTGGCGATCACCTCGACGTGCCCGGGCGGGCACGACTTGATGGCAGCAAGCGTGTCGTGCACCAGCGTGTGGTCGACGCCCGCGTAGCCCAGGCGCACCGCGAGGTCGGTACCGCGCTCGCCGGCCGACACGATGGGCGCCGGGAAGTCCACGAAGTGCTCGAAGTTCACGTCCCACAGCCAGGACAGGTCTTCGCCGTCGGGTACCTGGCCGTTCACCGAAATGACCGCTCCCGCAACATCACTGGAGACCATCGACAGCGCCTCCTGCCAGCCGGCGGGGTTCTTGGCCAGCAGCATGCGCACGGTGTGTTCGCCGACCTGCAGGGTCCGGTAGCGTCCGGCGACCTCGTCGACCGTCGACACCGCGGCCACCGCGGCCGCAGGCGACGCACCCAGCGCCACCGCGGCGGCGACGGCCTGCGTCGCGTTGCCACGGTTCACCGTGCCCGGCAGGGCCAGCGTCATCGGCGCGGTAAAGCCTTCCGGCCCATAGATATTCGTCTCGTCGTACCACCACTGCGGAGTCGGCCGGGAAAAGTCGGTACCGGTCGAATGCCACTGCCCGTTCTCGCGGACGATCACCTCACCGCTGCGCGGACAGCTCACCGAGTCGCCGGACCAGCCGCCGCCGGCGGCGACCCACACCACGTTGGGACAGTCGTAGGCCGCCGACGTCACCAGCACGTCGTCGCAGTTGGCGACCACCACGGCCGAAGGGTGACGGGCCAGCCCGGCCCGCAGCGTCCGCTCGATGTGGTTGATCTCGCCGACGCGGTCCAGTTGGTCGCGGGACAGGTTGAGCAACACGATCACCGACGGGTCCACCGCGTCCGACACGTGCGGCACGTGCATCTCGTCGACCTCGAGCGCGGCGAGCGTCGCCTTGCGCGACCCGGCCAGCGCGGCGATCAGTCCGGCGTCCATGTTGGCGCCCTCGCTGTTGGAGGCCACCGGCCCGATGGTCGCCAGCGCGGCGGCAGTCATGCGCGTCGTCGTGGACTTGCCGTTGGTGCCGGTGACGACGACCGAGCGCCGCCCGGAACCCAGCTGTCCCAGGATCGACGGGTCCAGCTTCATGGCGACGAGCCCGCCGATCATGGCGCCGGCACCGCGGCCCGTCACGCGCGACGCCCAGCGGGCGGCGGCACCCGCGCCCAGCGCGATGCGTCCTCGTGCGGTGATCATCCCGGGAATTCTAGGAGGACCGCCCCGGATGTGACGACACGTGTGAGGCTGACCACCTACAGGAGCTTGGGCCGGCGCGGCACCAGTCCGTCGTCGAGCATCTGCTGGAAATGGTCGGTGATGGTGTCGGCGACCGGCCGATACGTCAGTCCCAGCTCGCCCTGGCTGCGGCTGGCGTCGAAGGCAATGGGGTAGCCCACGTTGGTGTCGACGAACTCCCTGGTCAGCCCGATCGCCGGAGCCACCACCTTGACCGCCACCTTGGGGACATTCATCCACGGGAACGGATAGAGCGAGCCGAACTTGCCGCGCAGGATCTTGCCGATCTCCAGCAGGCTCAGCGAGTCGGCGTTGACGAGGTAGCGGTCGTGCGCTCCGGGGGTGAAGCCGGCGCGCACGTGCGCATCGGCGACATCGCGCACGTCCACGACTCCCATGGTCAACGCCGGTGCCCCGGTCAGCATGGTGCCGTCGGTGAACTGCTTCATGGTGGCCAGGCTGGCCGAGTCGCTGGCACTGGTCAGGGCAGGTCCGAGTACCAGGCCCGGATGGATGGTGACCATGTCCCAGCGGTCCTGTGCCTGCTGGTACCGCCAGGCCTCCTGCTCGGCCACGGTCTTGGAGTACGAATAAGGCTGGTGGTCAACGCTGCTGGTGGTGTTCCACCGTTCTTCCGTGAACACTCCGCCGGTGACGTCCCGTGATTCGCGGGCGTCACCGTAGATCGCGACCACACTGCTGGTCAGCACCACGCGCTTGACGCTTTCAGTGCGGTTGACCGAGTCCAGCACGTTGCGGGTGCCCTCCAACGCTGGGCGGACCAGTGCTTCCTCCGGATCGGTGACGCCCTGGAGCAGGAACGGCGACGCGGTGTGCATGACCAGCTCGCACCCGGCCATGGCCTCGTCGAAGCTGCCGGTGTCGAGCAGGTCCGCCTTGAAGAGTTTGAGCCGACCCGGGTGGCCTTCCGACAGCGCGTGCAGATGGTCCAGGCCCGTGGCCTTCTGCGGGTTGCGCACGGTGCCGTGGACGGTGCGGCCGGCCTCCAGTAGGCGACGGACGATCCAGCTGCCGATGTACCCGCTGGCTCCCGTGACGAGGACGGGGGCGTCGGGGTCGATCGTGGTCATTGGTTCAAATCCTTTCCAGCCAGCATGCCCGTGACGATAGCCTCGACCACCTCATCGAGGGGATCATCTTCCACAATCAACATCTGTTGCCGCTCCAGAGCACGTAGCCGACGAGGTGACAGCGCGTCATGAAGCGGCTGTCGCCGGGACGTGGCGGGACAGGAAGGCGAGCTGGTCGGTGACGTTGCGTTCGAAGGCGTCGCCGACGTAGATGTCGAAGTGGCCGGTGTCGTAGAGCTTGATCTCGCTCCGAGGTGCCTGCGCGGCGTACTTCTGCGTCGGATTCGGCGGAGCGACGGCGTCCTGCTCGCAGATGGCGAAGAAGATGGGACAGGTGACGTCGCGGGCCTGACGGCCGGGGAAGTGGCGCACGATCTGCAGGGCGAACCGGGCTGCGACGTCATGCTCGAATTGGGCTCCCGGCGGCAGGAGGTTCTGGATACCGGCCACCGAGTCCGGTGAGGTCATCAGCGCCGTCGACCCGGGCGGACCGTAGGTGGGAACCATCACCGGCTCGCGACCCAAGAGTGCGCCGATCGCGTCCCGCAGCGCACGCGCGGTGACTTTGGCCGACGTCAGTGGCGGGATGGCAAATGACGACGCGAAGCCGTCGGTGAACGGGCACTGCGAGATCGCCGCCGCGATCCGCTTGTCCTGCGCGGCGGTGACGATCACGTGCCCGCCGCCGAACGACGTGCCCCAGACGACCACGCGGTCGGGGTCGACGCCGTCGAGGGTGCGGGCGTGGGCGACCGCCGACTTCCAGTCGGCGAGCTGGGTCTTGATGTCGAGCAGCTGCCGGGGCTGGCCGCCGCTGGCACCGAAATGCCGGTAGTCGAACACCAGGCATGCATAGCCGGCGGCGGTGAACCGTTCGGCGAACGCGTCCAGGCGCTGTTCCTTGACACCGCCGAGGCCGTGGGCCATCACGATGATCGGCCGCTTCCCGGTGGCGGGGGTTGTGGGTGTGTACAGCCAGGCGGCGCAGGTGCTGTCGCCGGAAGCGAAGGTCAGGTCGGTTCGGGTCATGCACACAGATTATGGATGTCCATCCAAAGTTGTAAGTACATACAACTGTGGCACCGGTTACACTATCGACATGGCGATGGAGAGCCAGGCTGACCTGGAAGCGATGACGAGGACCCAGCGCAGGGCCGCGGCCAATCGCCGCGCTGTCGTCGACGCCGCGCGCGAGATCGTCGCCACCGAGGGCGTGCACGGGCTGAGTCTCGAGGCGGTTGCCGAGCGTGCCGACGTCGCCGTACAGACCATCTACAACCGGGTCGGCGGGCGATCAGCGCTGCTCACCGCGGTGGCCGAGCAGGCGATGGAAGAGAGCCGGGTGTACATGGACGCGGCCTATGCCGCCGACGGCACCGTTGAAGAGCGAATCATGCTGGCGGCCAGCGCCTATGCGCGCTTTGCCCGCGAGCGTCCCCACGAGTTCCAGATTCTGGTCGAGCCGCCCGACGAGCCGGACGCGGTGAACCGCATCGCCGAGCTGACCCGGACGCAGAACGCCAAACTCGCGGCAGTGCTGCGGGAGGGCGTCGAATCGGGGCTCGGCCGCGCAGACTTGGACCCCGACGACCTGGCCACCGTGTTCTGGGCGACCCTCAACGGTCTGCTGGCTCTGGCGTGGCGTCCGGGCGCGCTGCGGTTCGGTCCTGAAGAAGTCGACCGACTGCTGGCTGCCTACCTCGCCACCGTCGCCGACGGTGTGCGCCCCCGCGCCTGATTCGGGCGGCGACACGCTGCGGTGCCCACCGAATCTGTCAGGGGGCCGTGCCATCCTTGCCACGTGGACGAAACCAACCTCGGCTGGGGCCGACCGGCCACCGAGCCGGGCGCGGGTTGGGCTGTCGTCGACGTCGAGACGTCGGGTTTCGATCCCGGGCATGCCCGGGTCATCAGCGTCGCGGCGCTGGCCCTCGGGGACGACGGGAACGTCGAGCATTCGTTCAGCAGCCTGCTCAATCCGGGCGTCGATCCCGGTCCCACGCACGTGCACGGGCTGACCCCCGAGATGCTGGCCGGCCAGCCGACCTTCGGTGAGGTCGTCGGCGATCTGGCCGCCGTGCTGTCCGGCCGCACTCTGGTCGCCCACAATGCCGGCTTCGACTACGCCTTCCTGGCTGCCGAATGCGAGCGCGTCGGCGCCGTGCTGCCCGTCGACAACGTCATGTGCACCGTCGAGCTGACACGCCGCCTCAACCTGGGCACTGAGAACCTGCGTTTGGAGACCCTGGCGACGCACTACGGCGCGACGCAGATCCGCCCGCACGATGCCCTGGACGACGCCATGGTGCTGGCCCAAATCCTCAAACCGGCACTGGCCGCCGCGCGTGAGCACCGGCGTTGGCTGCCGATCCGCAACGTGGGCCGCAAGCGCTGGCCCAGCGGCGCCATCACCCACGACGAACTCCGGCCGCTGAAGGTCCTGGCGTCGCGGCTCCCGTGCGCCTACGCCAACCCCGGCCGGTTCGTGCCGGGACAGCCGCTGGTGCAGGGCATGCGGGTGGCGCTGTCGGGCGAGATGCTGCGCACTCACGAAGAAGTGATCGAGCGCATCGTGCACGCGGGACTGTCCTACTCCGACAGTGTCGATGCGCAGACCTCGCTGGTCATCTGCAACGAGCCGGCGCCTGCGCAGGGCAAGGGTTACCAGGCCAGGGAGCTCGGTGTGCCGCTCGTCTCCGACGCGGACTTCATGGCGCTGCTCGGCCATGTGGTCGGCGGCTCGGACGTCGAGGAATTCGTCGACCGGACACCGGCCGGCGACCAGTTCATGTTGTTCTAGCGGTCGCTTGCCAAAAAACTTTGGTCACTTTGTTTGCGCTGGTCACGATAGGTAACTAGCGCCACATTCCCGACGGTTTCTTGTCGGTGTCTCGAACTAGTGTTCGAGTATGGACATTGCCAGCACCGCCGCCGTGGAGGAGGTCTACACGGACCTCGACACGGCACAGGCGCGGGTTGCGGCGGTGGACTACATGGCGTTGTCGGTGCCGGAGTTGTTGGCGGTGCAATCCCACCGTGAGCAGATGCGGTGCGCCGCCCAAGCCGTTGATCATGCCGTGGTGGCCGCATTGCAGGCCCAAACCACCGCACAGGAGATCGGGGCGAGAAACTGGGCCGACGCGATGCGTGCCCGGGACCGGCTCAGCAGCGAGGAGGCTCGCCGCCGGGTCCGGCACGCTGAGTTGTTGGGCCCGCGGCGATCGTTGACCGGGGAGCTGTTGCCGCCGCTGCGTCCGCATGTCGCTGCCGCCGTGGCTGCGGGAGCGATCAATGCTGATCATGTCGATGTCATCGAATCGTTCTTCGCGAAACTGCCCACCTGGGCCGGCCTGGACACCCTCGATGAGTGCGAACTGGCGCTGGTGGCCGCCGCCCGCAACCTCACCCCGGAAGGGTTGCGGTCGGTGGTCAAACGCAAGCTCTACGAACTCAATCAGGACGGCCCCGAACCCGATGACCGCGACCCCGAACCCGACCGGGACCGTGCCCTGGTGCTATCGAAGCAGGCTGCCGATGGCAGCAGTGAGCTGCGGGGTCGGCTCACCCCGACAGCACGCGCGGTCTATGAAGCGTTGATGGTCAAGTACGCGGCCCCTGGCATGTGCAACCCTGCCGACGAACACCCCTGCACCTCGGGAACGCCCACCCAAGAGCAGATCGACAACGATCACCGCACGCTAGCTCAGCGCCAGCACGATGCCTGGGAAACGATGGGCCGACTGCTGTTGTCCACTGATCTGGGTGAGCACAATGGCTTCCCGGTCACCATCGTGGCGACCTGCACTCTCGAACAACTCGAGCAGCGCGCCGGGGTCGCGCAGACTCACACCGGCAGCTCCCTGCCGGTCAAGGACCTGCTGAACCTGGCCGCGCAGGCCGGGGCGTCCTGCTATCTCACGGTGTTCGACAACCATGCCGATGTTCCGCTGTACATGGGTCGGGCGCGGCGCACCGCGACCACCGGCCAACGTCTGGCCCTGTTCGCCCGCGACAAAGGCTGCAGCCGCCCGGACTGCACACGGCCCGCCGCCGACTGTCAAGCCCACCACGCGGTCGCCGACTGGCGCGACGGCGGCCAGACGAACATCACCGACCTCACGTTGGCCTGCGGACCCGACAACCGCCTGGCCACCGACGGCGGCTGGACCACAGAAATGCGAAACGGCCGCGCGCACTGGACTCCACCACCACTACTGGACGTCGGCCAACCCCGCACCAACACCATCTACCAACCCCAGCTCTACCCCACCGAGGGTGAAGATGGTGACGGCGAAAGTAACAGTCCGACAAACTGATTCAACATCGCAGCGACCGACCGGTTGCGGCGTGGCACGCGGGTGCCCGGGGCCCGAAGTGGACGTCAGCCTGCGATGCGCCGGCTGAACGTGCCGTGGAACCCGATCGGCAGATGGTGCTCCAGATGCGCGGTGGCCAGCGGGCCGTCCTCGATGGTGCGGGCATCGAAGATCGCCAGTTGCGAACGGTGGCTCGGCAGATCGTGATTGAGCACCAGCAGCCAGCCGTCATCCTCGGCGGCCGTGCGGGAGCGGGGTACGAACAACGGCTCGCCGGTCTGGGCCAGGCCGAAATCGAAGGTCGTCCGCGTTCCGGCGGCGTGGTCGAACTTGGTCACGGCGTTGTAGTGGCCGACGTCCTCCGTGGCCGCGGCGGCATACGTGAAATTGTGTTCGCACGTTGACCGACGCCAGTCGTACTGCGGGAATTCCATTGGTGCACTTTCGGATAACACGGTTTCGGTCACCCGCCCGGACTTGCTGATCCGGAATCGGGACAGCCGCCCCGATGGCCATTGATCGATGGTCAGGTGTGCGCGCGGGTTGGTCGGATCCGCCGGTTCCTGCCATGTCTTGCCCAGTTGCCCGAAGATGTCCGGGTCGTCGAACCGGACGAACTCGACCACGGTGTCCGTGCCGTCTTCAAAGGCATTGGTGACGTGAATATGTGCCATCGGTTCGTGCTCGATGACGCGAGGTTTGGAGCCATCACGCGGCACGATGGCGAACCGCGTCGACCCGTTGCGGGCTTGGTAACTCAGGGATTGCTCCAGCGACCGGGTCCGTAGAAACGTAGGGATGTTGGGTCGCAACGGATCCAGGACGAACACCAGGTTGTGTTCGGTGAGGGCGAAGTCGTGATTCCAGACGAAGTCCCACAATGGAAGTGAATTGATCTGGGTATTCCGGCCTTTCGCGTCCACGCGATAGCACCGCAGCCGTGGGGTGGGCAAGAGGTCGAAGCCGAAGTTGAACACCTCGCCCGTGCGTGGATCCCATTTGGGATGGGCGGAGAACGCGCCGAGATATCCGAAGCGATCACCCTCGAAACGCTTGTACCCCAGGGTTTCCAGGCTGTCGGGATCGATCTTGTACGGCGGGCCGCCCTCCCATAGTGCCAGCAGGTCACCGCAGATGTTGGCCATGTTGGTGTTGCCGGTGTTGGCCGGCGGTTGGAGATTGCCGCGCAAAGTCGGGGCGTTGGTCGTGATGCCGCGCTGGCTCATCTGGTTGCCGCTGCGGTACTGGCGCGTGCGGACGTAGCGGTTGGTGAAGCGGACGGTCTTACCGTCGAGCACGAACCGCGACACCATGCCGTCGCCGTCGAACATGGTCTTGAGGACGGTGTCGCCGACCTCGAACTTTCCGGGGCCGACGCGGAACAGGGTGCCCGTCAGGTCGGCCGGCAAGGTCCCGTCGACGCGTTTGACCTGGTAGTCCATTTCGTCATAGAGGGACTCGAACGGACGGCCGTGCAGTTGCTTGAGCGTGGGCTCTGCGGTGGTGGTCATGCAACCCCAATCTGAGGACGGATGTCCTCAGTTTCGTGTCGCGCCCCGACGATGTCAAGGTTTCACGCCGAATGGCCACCTGTGACACGGAAGTCTCGGGGGTTCGTGCGATAGCTGGCCACTCGGCGGAGCGGGCGGTGAGCTATCCGCCGAAGAGCAGGTACAGCCCGGTGAACGTGTAGCCGACCATCACCAGCATCATCGCCAGCTGCCCGGTGAGCTGATGCCGCTTGGGCAGGATGCGCAGCGCACAGTCGTGGGCGGCGACGACGCCGGCGATGTGCCCGGCCACCACGAACAGCACCTTGGTCGTGGCCAGCACCGAAGGGTGCAGGGACAGTACGTAATAGACATGCGCGTCGTGCAGGCCGAGCAGCAGGTAGACGGTCTGCTGGCCCTTCTCCACGAGGTAGGTCAGGTAGTGCGCGAACACGTAGCCGATGACGATCGGGATGAGGGAGTGCGCCAGCAATCCGGGCAGTTGCCGGCGCCGCACCCGGTCCACCCCGCCGGTGGCACGGGCGGCGAGGCTGAACGTCAGTGCGACCATCGTGACAAACACCGCCAGCCCAACGGTTTTGAGTGCCGTGGCCTGCCAAGCGCCGTTGGTGTGCGCATCGACGAACCCCCGCCACGCCGGCGTCGCCGAGAAACTGTCGAAGGCCGTCGAGCCCAGCAGCACCGCGAGCACCGTTACCGTGCCGGGCCGGATGGGCAGCGTGGGCAGGTGGTTGAACGGATTGCCGATGGCGATCTGGCCATCGGCGTTGCGCCGCACCGGTGCGCACCGCGACGCCACGACGCTGTACACCTCGAACGGGTCGGCGTGCGAGCACCAGCGGGTGCCGCACGTCATGGCCCCGGCCAGTGTCACCGCAAGGTAGGCCAGCAACCAGATACGCACGGCGCCAACAGAACCCGGGTCGGGGCTGGCCAGCTCGAGCCAGACGAACGCGAACAGCCCGGCGGCCGCAGGCCAGTAGCCGAGGCGTGCGGGATACGCATCCCGGCTCAGTCGCAGCAGCCGGGCGATGGTCCGCACCGGCGACAGCACCCGCCACACCGGGCCGAAAAGCACTGACAGCGCAACGATTCCGACCCACAGCAGCACATAGAACACGCCTGGTAGCGGGTTGCCTGATCCGGGCGGTCCGACGATCGACGCCACGAAGACCCACCCCGCGAACGCCAGCGCCAGCAGGCCGACCGTCCACCGGGTGACGGGCGCGTCCACGGCCGTCGTCACCCAGCGCGGCAATGCCCGCCCCGGTGTCTCGGGATTGAACCGTGGCTTGCGCCAGGCCAGCGCCACCACCGCGAAGGTGAAGGTCAACGCCCACGCCGCGCCGATCAGGGCATAGGTGAGCGGGATCGGAAGATCACTGGATCCGCCCAGCCCGTGCGCCAGGACGGCCGAGGTCACTGCACCGTGATGGTGGCGACGGTCTTGTCCAGGTGGTGCAGTTCGACGTCAACCTTGCCCGGCACGTCCACCGTGAACTGGAACTGCTGATCCTTCTCCGCCTTGATGGTGAAGGTGTGCTCGGGATTCGAATGCACGTGCAGCTGGTCGGCGGCGTCACTGTTGACGCGGACGATGATCGGCTGGCCCAGCTTGGCCTCCACCTGCTGGTTGAGCGGTGTCGCGGTGCCGCCGGCGATGGTCACGTCGATGTAGACGCGCGCGGGCGGGGCCTGCGGATTGCTCAGTTGCGTTGTGGCCGTTGCCGAGGCGCTCGACGAGCCGCTGGGCGCCGTCTCCTTGTTGCTGCAGCCGGCGAGCGCCAGGGCCACGACGCCTGCCACGGCGAGGGTCTTCACAAAGGTCACGCGGAACCGTCCTCATCGGTCGAAACTGCTGTCTCCGAATCGGATTCGGCACCGTCGGAGCCGGCGCTTTCTTCTGCTCGTCGGTCCTTCATGGCCACCCAGGCCACGACCCCGGCGACGACGAACGCAGGGGCAAACGCCGGCAGTGCCAACAATAGCGAGTGATCGGCCAGATAGGTCACGGCTGTCCGACGGGTTCCTTCGTCTCGGCGGCGCTGAATTGCTCACGCGAATTGATCCGTCCCGCACCCCAACTCAGCAACGCGATCAGGATCAGCGAGCACACCAGCACGATCAGGGAGGCTGCGGAGTACAGCCACGACGGCACATCCAGGTTGCGCTCGCGCTGCAGGACCTGGATCTCCTCCATGAAGTTACGGGTCGTCGAGAGCGCCGGCGTCTCCTCGGCGCCGATGCCGGGGTCGGCGGGCAGGAAGATCGGGACGGCGGCCATGGTGCGTCCATCTTGCACGCGCAGCACCGTCTTCCAGGTCCCCCATACCGGGATCGGCCGCGTGGACCGGTAGTGGCCGGGGCCGACCTGCTGCAGGTGATCGACCACCAGACCGCGGTCATGGGCGAGCTTGCCCTGCCACGCCATCAGGCTGACCCACTCGGGGTCGTCGCTGACCAGGTTGGTGGGCGTGATCTGGATGTCGGCGTTCACCAGGCGTTGACCGGCGGGGCTCGGTGCCTCGGTGAGGGTGATCTGCGCCCGGGCGTGCTCCGGGACGGTGATGTTCAGGCCGTTGGCGACGGCGCCACCGACGACCAGAACCGTCGCGACCACGACGGCGATACCGATCGGACGCGCAGGCAGGCGCTGGCCGGACAAGACGATGGCCAGCAGCGCGCCGCACATGCCCATACAGATGGCGACTGGTGTGGACATCGCCAGCGCCTCGCCCCACATGCTGGTGGGCCACGGGGTGCGGAACACCGCGTCGACCCAGAACGATTCCAGCCACATGCCGACGGTGCCCACGCCCAGACCGGCCACGGCGCCGAACAGGATGGGGCGGTTGACCAGTGGGGTGAGCCCGATCAGCTCGACGACGATCGCGGAGCCGAGGTAGAGCGCACACCAGCTGTACGGGGAACCCAGAATGGGGCCGACGGCCAGCGCGACGAGCCCGCGGATGAACAGCGCAAAGGCGATGGCGCCGAAAGTGGAGTACCGGCCCAGTGTGAGCCGAGTGGCCACCAGTGACATGGCTGCTGCGCCGGCGATCAGCATGGGGTGCAGCACCAGCCGGAACTGTTCGACGCCGAAGTCGTATTCGACCGGGAACACCGACAGGCCGATCACCAGGCCGCCGAAGGCGAAGTACGGCAGCACCTTGTTGCGGGCGGGTGGTGCGTCGGCGCCCATCGCGATGTCGCCCTCGCGCTCCAGCAACAGCATGGCGACCAGGGACAGGCCCGCGCCGCCGATGAGCATCAAATGCGTTGGGCCCCAGAGGGTGACGTCCTGGCCGAAGATGCGGTGCCAGATGTCGTCGAGCGGGAAACCGATCAGCGCGTACAGACCGCAGCCGGCCATGAGGATGCCGCCGACGGGCGCGTACCAGGTTTTGGTGATCTTGATGGCGGCCGGGCCGGGCTTGTCGTACGGCAGGATGATCGACAGCGATCCGGCGATGAACAGCAGGAACAGACCGACCAGGATGAAGTAGTGCGCCGGGTTGGCCAGCGGCCCGGCGTCGCGGCCCTTGCCGATGTGCAGGCTGACGTCCCAGATGAAGCCGAACATCGCGCAGATGATCGTCGAGATGAACAGCAGTGAGGGCAGGGCCACCCAGCTGGGCCGGTTCATCTTTCGGCCGGCCGCTTCGGCCAGGTCCTGCAGCCAGGTGATGCGGCGTTGCCGATGCAGATACCCGATCCACAACAGACCGGCGGTGATGATGCCGGTCGCGATGGACATCCCGAGAACCTGGTCGAGGGCCGCGCCTCCACCTTCGGTTCCGGCCGCGGCCACTACGGTGACCTGCTCGGCGAGCTGTGCTGCCATGTTCCACCCCGCTGTGTAGATGAAGCCTGAACCTTACTCGTCGGTAATGTTGCCAGAAGACGGTGTTTGAAACGGGAGTACGTCTTCCTTCCTCGGATTTTGACATCATGAGCCAGTCGGGGGGAGGGGTTGCACCAGATGGCTGACAACGGATCGGGCAGCGCGCCGGAGCGTAAGTACTCCGGCAGGTCCGCGGAGCAGCGGCGGGCCGATCGGCGACGGCTGCTGCTGGACGCGGCCGAAGCGCTGTGGCGCGAGGGCGGACTGTCGGCCCTGAGCGTCCGGGCCGTCGCGGCGCGCGCCAAATTGACCGACCGCTACTTCTATGAGCAGTTCGCGGGGTTGGCCGCGCTCATCGGCGCGGTGATCGACGACGTGTTGGAGGGACCTTTCGCCGCGATGCTGGCCGGCGGGAGCGCGCCCGCGTCGGCGACCGTGCAGACCCGGCTGACGCTCGGCCTGGCGGGATTCATCGAGCACGCCGAGAGCGACCCACTGGCGGTCCGAATCTTCCTGACCGATGCCCGGCACATCGAATCGGTGGCCGCGCACATCCGGATCGCGCAACACCGCGTGGCCGCCGCAATCCTGGCTTTGCTGCTGCCCGACCGCGACGCCGACCAGGAGAGCTTCGACGCGGCGCTGTTCTGCGTCGGCGGGGTGGCCACCCTGATCAATGAGCGGCTCCTCGACGAGACGAAAACCGTTACCGCACACGACTTTGCGGAACAGGCGGTCAGCTGGTGCGCCCGGGTACTCCGGGTGGCCGAGGCGCCGGGCGCACCGGCCTGACGGCCGGCGGCAACTCACTCTTGTAACCACTACGTTCGTAGTGATAACGTCGGCGTATGACAACCACTACCGATGTAGTACATCGATCATTTCGGCAGGTCTGCCATCACCGCGGCTACTTCTTCCGCGAAGCGGCGATGCTGACCATCGCCATGGGCGTCTGCCTGCACCTGTACCGCGTCATCTGCGGTGACGAGGCCACGCTGCAGTACGCCATGACACCGCTCACCGACGCGATCCTGCTCGTGCCGATGACCTTTGCCGCGGTCACCGGCATCCTGACCCGACGGCGCATGGTGTTCGTGAACCGGCCGCACATGATCGCGGTGACGGCCGCCATCGCCTACATCAGCCTGAGCGTCCCGCTGCACCTATACGTGCTGCTGGTCATGAAGGACGTCTCGTTCTACGTCGGGATGGCCGGGCCGTGGTTCAGCTATCTGCTGCTGTGCGCCGTCTACCCGATGTTTTTGGCGATGCTGTGGCGGGTGCGGTACAAGAACTAACCAATGGCTCCCAACCCTGAACGGCGCGCCCGGCTTCTCGATGCCGCCATCGAGGTGCTGGGCGACGCCGGCGTCGGCGGACTGACCCACCGTGCCGTCGACGACAGATCCGGTGAGCCATCCGGCACCACGTCCAACTACTTCCGCACGCGCAGCGCGCTTCTCGAAGCGACGGCGCAGCGCATCGTCGACCTGCAATGGCAGTACGTCGGCACGCTGCAGGCGGGCCTCGGCCGACTCACCCGCGACACCCTGGCCACGATGATGACGACCATGGTCACCGAGCTCGGCGGCGCCAACGGACGTCGGCAGTTGGCGCGCTACGAACTGTTCAACGAAGGCGTGCGACGCCCCGAACTCAGGCCGTTGATCGCCGAAATGCAATCGGGCGCACTGCGATTCGCGCGGATCATCCTCGAAGCGGCAGGCCTGGAGCCCTCCGACGAACAGGTCGGTGAACTCGCCCGGCTACTCAACGGTCTGGCCTACAGCAACCTGACCTTCACCGCGGACCAGCCGGGTCGTGAAGACCCGGCCGGTCTGATAGAGCGGATGTTGACGACGGTCTTCGGTTAGCCGCGTGCGGCCCGGTTCACGGCCGAGACGACGGCCCGCAGCGACGCCGTGGTGATCGACGGCGCGATGCCGACGCCCCACACCGTCTTGCCGCCGATCGATGCCTCGACATAGGCCGCGGCCTGCGCTTCCTCGCCGGCCGACATGGCGTGCTCCGAGTAGTCCAGCACGTTGACGTGGAAGCCGACGGCGCCCAGCGCATCGGTGAAGGCCGCCAGCGGTCCGTTACCGGCGCCGACGATCTCGCGCTCTTCCCCGTCGATCTTGACGATGGCGGTGATGGTGTCGGTGCCGCCGTCCTCTTCGGCCGCGTCGACCTTCTGCCGCATGCGCTCCAGCGGCGTGATGGGCGCCAGGTACTCCTCGTTGAAGACGTCCCACATGACCTTCGGGGAGACCTCGCCGCCCTCGCCGTCGGTGATCTTCTGGATGGCCTGGCTGAACTCCATCTGCAGCCGGCGCGGCAGCACCAGCCCGTGATCGGCCTTCATGATGTAGGCGACGCCGCCCTTGCCGGACTGCGAGTTCACCCGGATGACGGCTTCGTACGTGCGGCCGACGTCCTTCGGGTCGATGGGCAGGTAGGGCACCTGCCACAGGATGTCGTCGATGTCCTGATCGGCCTCGTCGGCGTCGATCTTCATCTGGTCCAGGCCCTTGTTGATGGCGTCCTGGTGGCTGCCCGAGAACGCCGTGTAGACCAGGTCACCGCCGTACGGGTGCCGCTCGGCCACCGGCAGCTGGTTGCAGTACTCGACCGTGCGACGAATCTCGTCGATGTTGGAGAAATCGATCTGCGGGTCGACGCCGCGGCTGAACAGGTTCAGGCCCAGCGTCACCAGGCAGACGTTGCCGGTGCGCTCGCCATTGCCGAACAGGCAGCCCTCGATGCGGTCGGCACCGGCCAGGTAGCCCAGCTCAGCGGCCGCGACGCCCTCGCCGCGGTCGTTGTGCGGGTGCAGGCTCAGGATGATCGAGTCGCGCGGCGCCAGGTGCCGGTTCATCCACTCGATCGAGTCGGCGTAGACGTTGGGCGTGGCCATCTCGACGGTCGCCGGCAGGTTGACGATCAGCGGCCAGTCGGGAGTGGGCTGCACGATCTCGGCGACCGCGTTGCAGACCTCGACGGCGTACTCCAGCTCGGTGCCGGTGTACGACTCGGGCGAGTACTCGAACCGCCACAGCGTGCCCGGGTACTTCTTGGCCTCCGCGACGCACAGCTTCGCGCCGTCGGTGGCGATCTTCTTGACGGCCTCGCGATCCGCGCGGAACACCACACGGCGCTGCAGGATCGACGTCGAGTTGTAGAAGTGCACGATGACGCGGGGGGCGCCGGCGCACGCCTCGAAGGTGCGCTCGATCAGCTCGGGCCGGCACTGCGTCAGCACCTGGATGGTGACGTCCTCGGGGATCGCGCCCTGCTCGACGATCTCGCGGACGAAGTCGAAGTCGGTCTGGCTGGCCGATGGGAAGCCGACCTCGATCTCCTTGTAGCCCATGCGGACCAGCAGGTCGAACATCCGGCGCTTGCGCTCCGGGCTCATCGGGTCGATCAGGGCCTGGTTGCCGTCGCGCAGGTCGACCGCGCACCAACCGGGTGCGACGGTGGCGACCTTGTCGGGCCAGGTGCGGTCGGGCAGCTTGATGTTCTCGACCTCGTCGGCGAACGAGCGGTACCGGCTGACGGGCATCGACGAGTTGCGCTGGGTGTTCCAGGACGGCTGGCCTTCGCGGCGCGGGCCGGACGGGGTGCTGATGGCGCGTACCGACGAGAAGGAGTCGGCAGATGAATCGGGGGAGTAAGTGGTCACGGTTTTTTGCTCCGGTCTGTCTGGATGGGACCTGGAAGGTCAGGACCGGCGCATCTCAAACCCCCGCGACGGGAGGCCGGTCGGATCAGACCCCGTCGCGGCGTCCGAGGAGGAGCACCCGCGCGATAAACATCACTGGCGAGTTTACTCCCGTCCAGTAGTTCGCCAAAACCCGGTCGCGCTGTCCGGGATCAAGCTCCTGGCCAGGCGTAATGGGCACGGTGGTGGCTGTGCCGATACAGTTCGACCGTGTTGACGAGATGGTTGTTGAGCCTGGACCGCAGCTGGAAGATCGGCATCGCGGTCGCGCTCGCCGTCGTCATCGGCCTGGTGGTGTGGCAGACCGAGTTCCGTGGGCCGACTCCGGAGTGCAAACCGGTGCGCGA
The DNA here is from genome assembly GCF_025331195.1 of Mycolicibacterium llatzerense. Lineage (NCBI taxonomy): Bacteria > Bacillati > Actinomycetota > Actinomycetes > Mycobacteriales > Mycobacteriaceae > Mycobacterium > Mycolicibacterium llatzerense. The sequence continues at coordinate 1,737,571 of NZ_LXOV01000001.1, forward strand.
CATGCTCGATTACAACAAGGCCCAGGCCGTGCAGATCGAGTCGAAGATCGACAAGAACTCGGGCGGGGTCCCGACCATCGCCGAAGAGACGGCCTACCGGGCCTGGGCCGACGGCATGGCTGAGCGGGCGCAGAAGGTGACCGGCGACAAGGTCGCGGCCAACGCGGTGCAGTTGGCGACGCTGGCGTCGCAGTTCGCCTCGGCGCTGGACTCCTACCGGATCGCCGCGCAGGGCCGGGCGCCCGGCGCTCCCGCGCCGACCGAGGCCTACCAGCTGTCGGCGATCAACGTGCAGATCACCGATCAGATGAAGGCGCTGAGCGACGCCTGCCCGGCGCAGCGGAAGCTGACCGACCTCTTCTGACGCGGGCGAGAGTGACGAACGTCTCGCGCGTTGCAGGTCCGGCAGACGACCGGGCAACAAAATTGGCTTCGGCCCTCCCTTATCCTTGGAGCAGCATTGATGCGAATGCTTGCTGCCAATTCAGAGAAGGAAACGCGAACAGTGGCGCTCGTCGTCCAGAAGTACGGCGGATCCTCGGTGTCGAACGCCGAGCGGATCCGTCGAGTCGCCGAGCGGATCGTCGAAACCAAGAAGGCCGGCAATGACGTTGTCGTCGTGGTCTCGGCCATGGGCGACACCACCGATGATCTGCTGGATCTGGCCCGCCAGGTCTCCCCGGCGCCACCCGCTCGGGAGATGGACATGCTGCTCACCGCGGGTGAGCGCATCTCGAACGCGCTGGTCGCCATGGCCATCGAGTCCCTCGGCGCGCAGGCCCGGTCGTTCACCGGTTCGCAGGCCGGCGTGATCACCACCGGTACGCACGGCAACGCGAAGATCATCGACGTCACCCCGGGCCGCCTGCGCGACGCCCTCGACGACGGCCAGATCGTGCTGGTCGCCGGCTTCCAGGGTGTCAGCCAGGACAGCAAGGACGTCACCACGCTGGGCCGCGGTGGCTCGGACACCACCGCCGTGGCGCTGGCCGCCGCGCTGAACGCCGACGTCTGCGAGATTTACACCGACGTCGACGGCATCTTCACCGCCGACCCGCGCATCGTGCCGAATGCCCGTCGCCTGGACACCGTCTCCTTCGAGGAGATGCTGGAGATGGCGGCCTGCGGTGCCAAAGTGTTGATGCTGCGTTGCGTGGAGTACGCCCGCCGCTACAACGTTCCGATTCATGTCCGGTCGTCGTACTCCGACAAGACCGGCACCATTGTCAAAGGATCGATCGAGGACATCCCCATGGAAGACGCAATCCTCACCGGAGTCGCCCACGACCGCAGCGAGGCGAAGGTCACCGTTGTCGGCGTCCCCGACGTTCCGGGATATGCCGCCAAGGTGTTCCGTGCGGTCGCTGATGCCGACGTGAACATCGACATGGTCCTGCAGAACATCTCGAAGGTGGAGGACGGCAAGACCGACATCACCTTCACCTGTTCGCGCGAGAACGGCCCGGGCGCCGTCGAGAAGCTGACCTCGCTCAAGGACGAGATCGGTTTCTCGCAGGTGCTCTACGACGATCACATCGGCAAGGTGTCGCTGGTCGGCGCCGGCATGCGCAGCCACCCCGGCGTCACCGCCAAGTTCTGCGAGACGCTGGCCGAGGTCGGCGTCAACATCGACCTCATCTCCACCTCCGAGATTCGAATCTCGGTGCTGGTCAAGGACACTGAGCTGGACAAGGCCGTCGCGGCGCTGCACGAGGCCTTCGGCTTCGCCGGCGAAGAAGAGGCCGTCGTGTACGGCGGGACAGGGCGTTAGTCATGGTGAACATCGGTGTGGTGGGCGCGACCGGCCAGGTCGGCCAGGTCATGCGCAGACTCCTCGAGGAGCGCGACTTTCCGGCGAGTTCCGTGCGGTTCTTCGCCTCGGCGCGGTCCGAGGGCAAGAAGCTGACGTTCCGCGGCCAGGAGATCGAGGTCGAGAACAGCGAGACCGCCGACCCGTCGGGTCTGGACATCGCCCTGTTCTCCGCAGGCGCGACCATGTCGCGGGTGCAGGCGCCGCGGTTCGCCGCCGCCGGAGCCATCGTCGTCGACAACTCGTCGGCATGGCGCAAGGATCCCGATGTGCCGCTGGTGGTTTCGGAGGTCAACTTCGACCGCGACGTTCGCGGCAAGCAGCTCGCCAAGGGCATCATCGCCAACCCGAACTGCACCACCATGGCCGCCATGCCGGTGCTCAAGCCGCTGCACGACGAGGCCGGCCTGACCCGACTCATCGTGTCGAGCTACCAGGCCGTGTCCGGTTCAGGGCTGGCCGGGGTCGACGAACTGGCCTCGCAGGCGCGCGCCGTGATCTCCGGTGCCGAGCAGTTGGTGCACGACGGATCCGCGCTGGCGTTCCCGGCACCCGTGAAATACGTTGCGCCCATTGCCTTCAACGTCATCCCGCTGGCCGGTTCGCTCGTCGATGACGGCTCGGGCGAGACCGACGAGGATCAGAAGCTGCGCAACGAGAGCCGCAAGATCCTCGGCATCCCGGAGCTTCTGGTCAGCGGCACCTGCGTACGCGTGCCGGTGTTCACCGGGCACTCGCTGTCGATCAATGCCGAATTCGCCCGGCCGATTTCGGTGGAGCGGGCCCGCGAGCTGCTGGCCGACGCGGCCGGTGTTTCGCTGGTCGACGTGCCGACGCCGCTGGCTGCCGCCGGTGCCGACGACTCGCTGGTGGGCCGTATCCGCCAGGACCCGGGCGTGCCCGACGGTCGTGGCCTCGCGCTGTTCGTCTCGGGTGACAACCTGCGAAAGGGCGCGGCGCTCAACACCGTTCAGATCGCCGAACTGCTCGCTGCACGCTGATCTTGCGCGCGCTCGCGGCCATTGCGTCGATCTCGACGTTGCTGGCGGCGTTCGGGGTCGCTGCGGCGCAGGCTGATCCGCCTGCGCCGGTGCCGACTCCGGTGCTCAAACCGCTGACGGTCGGCGAGGTGACGCGCATCGGTCCGGTGGCCGGAACCGGTACACCGACAGCCGATTACGGCATCGGGGCGACCGATCTGTGCGAGTTCATGGAGTTCCCCAGCGGCATCCTGCAGATCTGCGGCGACAGCTTCGCGGGACAGGGCGTCGGATTCGGCGGCTGGTTTGCGCCCGTCGCGCTGCACGTCGAGACCGACTCCATCAACTCACCCGACGGACTTCGGTACCGCGGCGTCATGGGCGTCGACAAACCGCTGCTGGCCGACCCCAAAGTTCCTGGTACATCTCAACTTCCGGCCGGGGTGGTCAGCATCAACCGGGAGAACTACCTGTTGATCACCACCACGCGCGACCTGAAGCCGGCGAGTTCACGGCTGGTCAAGGCCGACCCGGCGCGGGGGTCCTGGCCGACGGTGCCGGGGTCCGTGCGGCCGGCCGGCTACGCCGGGGGAGCGCAGAGCCAGATCACGGGCTACTACGACCCGGTGCCCACTGCCGACTCGCCGCGCGGCTGGGTGTACATCGTCGCCAACAACTTTGACCGCAGCAGCGCGCCCTTCCTGTACCGGGCCACGCCGCAGTCGTTCACCGACCGGTCCAGCTGGCAGGGCTGGTCCGCCGCCGCCGGCTGGGGCAAGCCCCCAACCCCGTTGTGGGGCAATCTGATCGGTGAGATGAGCATGAAGCAGGTCGACGGCAAGACGGTGCTGTCCTACTTCAACAGCAGCACCGGCAACATGGAGGTCCGGGTCGCGAATGCGCCGACCGAGCTCGGCGCCGCACCGGTCACGACCGTCGTCGTCGCCGGCGGCTGGCCGGAGCAGGCCGACGAACTTCCTGTGCCGCAAGACAATCAGCTGGCCCAGCCGTACGGCGGCTACATCTCGCCGGGCTCGACGCTCGACGAACTGCGCATCCTGGTCAGCCAGTGGAACACCAAGCCGCGCGACACCGCGCCGTACCGCGTCATCCAGTTCGCGGTGAATCCGGTGAAGCCGTAGGCAGGCGTCAGCGCAGCACCAAGTCGATTCCGGCGCTGTCGAACACGTCGAGCAGCCCGGTCCACGTGCGGGAATCCAAGGCCTTCTTGGCTTTTGAGCTGTCGGTCAGCACGAAACGGAACGGCTCGTCGTCCGGGGTGCCGAAGCCGCCGCCGAGACAGTCGGCCAGCGCGTCGAGATTGCTGCCGAAATAGCCATCGGTGCCGTTGACCGCGTGGCCCAGCTCGGTGAAAAGGTCTGCGCGGGAATGGATCCGCGCACCCCGCACGGTGAAGGTCTTCACGCTCCTCCGATCTGGCAGAACGTCTCGTAGTGATCGCCGGTGTAGTAGAACTCCGGTGGGTTGGCCGGCGGTTCACCGCCGGTGATGACGCGCCGGGCACCGCGAGTCTTCGCACCTGGAGTCGGCACGGTGTACTCGTGGTAGTAACCGCGCTGCTGGTTGGGCAGCCGACGTTCGAAATTGCCGAACACGATGCCGTCGCGCGAGTACGGGAACGGCCCTCCACGGTGGATCAGGTCGACGGTGCTCCCGGCCTCGGCCGGCAGCGACGACAGCTGGCAGACGGGCAGCCCGGACTTGCTCCGGGTCGTCGTCGAAGGCCCTGCGGGCGGCGCGTGCGAGGCCGCCGTCGGCGACGCCGTCGGAGCCGGCCCGGTGAGCACCGTCGACTGTCTGGTGCACGCCGGGGTGAGGGTCAGCAGCAACGCGGTGCCGCAGGCGAGGGCCGCGGCGCGCACGGTGGTTCTGGACATCGCACCTTTTCTGCCGCGTTCTGATATCGGAGCTTCGGCCGGCCCCCAAAGCCCGGCCGACGCTCCGGTACACAGCCCACGCTACCGCGCCTCGAGCCTCATAGCTGATTCTTACGCGCAACCCAGCCACTGCAGTGGTTGACGGACGGATCATCGATGACATGAGTGACGAAACCCCTAAAGAAACGCCAGAGACGCCGGATACCCCGACGGACTCGTTCCCGCCTGTAGCAACGGCCACCGCAGTGGCCGCGCCGCCCGCCGAGCACAAGCCGAGCAAGCTCAACAAGGTGCTGGCTTGGGTCGGCATCGTCGCCGGCATCGTGTTCATCGTCGCGACGATCTTCTTCTCCGGCTTCATCCTCGGCGCGCACTCCGGCGGTGGCCACCACGGCTGGCACAAGCACCACCGCGGCCATGACATGTCGGAATTCCGCGAGGGGCACGACGGGCCGCGCGGTGGTGGCATGTGGCATCCGATGTTCCCCGGTGGCCCCGGCTGGCAGGGACCCAGCGGAGGCTGGCAGGGCCCCGGCGGACAGGGCCCCGGCGGCCCCGGCGGACAGGGCCCCGGCCAGTCCGGCCCGGCCCAGCCCGGTCGCTGACCTCAGCCTGCATCAAGCGACAGGCCGTGCCCGATCAGGGTGCGGCCTGTCGTGCGTTCGGGCGCGCTGCCGGTGACTGGCATCATCGAAACCATGACTGCGCGCCCGATCTGGTTCACAGCCTGCGTCACCGCTGCACTCGCCCTGGCGCCGGCCGCGGCGGCCAGACCGTCGGACCCCGGCGTGGTGTCGTACGCGGTCCTCGGCAAGGGCTCGGTCGGCAATGTGGTCGGCGCCCCGATGGGCTGGGAGTCCACCTTCACCGCGCCGTACCAGGGCTTCTTCGTCGACCTCCCGGTGTGCAACAACTGGGGCGACATCGGGCTGCCCGAGGTGTACGGCGACCCCGACCTGGCGTCGTTCAACGGAGCCGTGGCGCAGACGACGGCCACCGACGACAGGCACTCGGCCAAGCAGGCGGTGGGCGTCTTCGCCACGTCCGAGGCCGCCGCACGCGCGTTCCACCGGGTCGTCGACCGGACCGTCGGATGCTCGGGGCAGACCACCGCGATGCACCTCGAGGACGGCCGGACCGAGGTCTGGAGCTTCGCGGGCGCACCGGCCGGCCCGACCGACGCCGCCTGGGTCAAGCAGGAGGCAGACACCGATCGGCGCTGTTTCGTGCAGACCCGGCTGCGGGAGAACGTTCTGCTGCAGGCGAAAGTCTGCCAATCCGGCAACGCCGGTCCTGCGGTCAACGTACTGGCCGGGGCCATGCAGAACGCCCTTGGGCAATGACGGTGGCCGAGGCGAGTCAGGCCGCGCAGAGATATTGCGCAGATTTTTGTCGGTACCTCATGGCATCGTCGGACGAACACTAGGGAACACCAACCAACGGATGCGGGGGTCGACCCGGATCTCGGAAGGGGATGTTCAGATGGGCACCGCTACCGCCGTGCGTCGACCGCACGCCGAATACCCCGAGTTGTCCAGCGCGTACGGCGCCGCCTTGCTGGCCGGCGGCGGGTGCTTGCGGGACGGGCCGGTGGGCCGCGTCGGCCTCGAAATCGAGGCGCACTGCTTCGAACTGTCCGACGTGACGCGGCGGCCGGGGTGGGATGAACTGAGCGAAGCCGTGGCAGCCGTTCCGCAGTTGCCCGGCGGCAGCGTGATCACCATGGAACCCGGCGGCGCCATCGAACTGTCGGGGCCGCCGCTGGACGGCGCCGGGGCCGCGATCGCGGCCATGCAGGCCGATCAGACCGTGCTGCGGGAATCGTTGCGGCGCCGCGGACTGGGCTTGCTGCCGCTCGGCGTGGACCCGCTCCGTCCGCAAGCCCGGGTGAACCCCGGCGGTCGCTATCGGGCCATGGAGGCGTTCTTCGCGGCCGGCGGGACGGGTGCGGCCGGGGCGGCGATGATGACCTCGACCGCCTCGCTGCAGATCAATATCGACGCGGGCCCGCGTGACGGTTGGGCTGACCGCGTCCGGCTGGCCCACGCCCTGGGCCCGACCACGATCGCCGTGTCGGCGAGTTCGCCCATGCTGGGCGGCGAGTTCACCGGATGGCAGAGCACGCGCCAGCGGATCTGGGGACAGCTGGACACCGCACGCTGCGGGCCGATCCTCGGCGCCAGCGGTGACGATCCCGCCAGCGACTGGGCGCGCTATGCGCTCAAAGCGCCGGTGATGCTCGTGCACACGCCCGAGGCGGAACCGGTCACCGAATGGGTGCCGTTCGCGGACTGGGCGGACGGGCGCACGCTGCTGGGCGGGCGCCGGCCGACCGAGGCCGACCTGGACTACCACCTGACGACGCTGTTCCCGCCGGTTCGGCCGCGGCGCTGGCTGGAGATCCGCTACCTCGACGCCCTGTCCGACGACCTGTGGCCGGCAGTGGTGTTCACCCTGGTGTCCTTGCTCGACGATGCCAGGCTGTCGCAGATCGCTTGGGAGGCAACCGAATCGGTGGCCACCGCGTGGGATCAGGCGGCGCGGGTGGGGTTGGCTGATCCGCGGCTGCGGGCCGCGGCGGTGCGGTGCGTGCAAGCGGCTGCCGAGGTTGCGCCGGCTGACGTGGCGGGCTCGATGGACCGGCTGCTGCGGCAGGTGACGCAGGGGCGTAGTGCGGCCGACGATTTCGCGGACCGGGTCGTCGCGCACGGAATCGATTCGGCGATCACCGGGTTGGCACTTGATGACCGGCTGAAAGGTGGGGTGTGAGTACGCGCGAGCTGTTGGCCCGAGGGCTGACCCGAGCCCGGGACCGGACTCTGGCCCTCGTCGAGTTCGACGATGCCGAACTGCTGCGCCAGTACGACCCGCTGATGAGCCCGCTGGTGTGGGATCTCGCGCACATCGGCCAGCAGGAGGAACTGTGGCTACTGCGCGGCGGCGACTCGAATCGCCCCGGGCTGCTGCCGCCGGACGTCGACAGCCTGTACGACGCGTTCGTGCATTCTCGCGCCAGCAGGGTGTCCCTGCCGCTGCTACCGCCGACCGATGCGCGCGCCTTCTGTCGCACCATCCGGTCCAAAGCCCTTGACGCCCTTGACCAGCTGCCCGACGAGGCCGGCGCCGAATTTCCATTCGCCCTGGTCATCAGCCACGAGAATCAGCACGACGAGACCATGCTGCAGGCCCTGAATCTGCGCAGCGGCCCACCGCTGTTGGGGCCGGGCGCCGTCTTGCCGCAGGGGCGCGCAGGGGTAGCGGGCACGTCGGTGCTGGTGCCCGGCGGACCGTTCATGCTCGGTGTCGACGCATCCGACGAGCCCTTCGCGCTCGACAACGAGGGACCCGCGCACGTCGTCGATGTGCCGTCGTTCCGGATCGGCCGGGTGCCGGTCACCAACGCCGAATGGCGCGAGTTCGTCGCCGACGGTGGCTATCGACAGGCGCGCTGGTGGTCCGTCGCCGGCTGGGAGCATCGGCAGCAGGCGGGCCTGGTCGCGCCACAGTTCTGGAGTGCCGACGGCACCACGCGAGTCCGGTTCGGGCATGTCGAGGAACTGCCCGCCGGCGAACCCGTGCAGCATGTCAGCTTCTACGAAGCCGAGGCCTACGCCGCCTGGGCCGGTGCGCGGCTGCCCACCGAGGTCGAATGGGAGAAGGCCTGCGTCTGGGATCCCGCGGCGGGCGCGCGGCGCCGATATCCCTGGGGTGCAAGCGAACCCGATTCGCTCCGGGCCAATCTCGACGGCGCCGCGCTGCGCCCGGCGCCGGTGGGGGCATACCCGGACAGCGCGTCGGCCTACGGTGTCGAGCAGATGTTGGGCGACGTATGGGAGTGGACCACCTCTGCGCTGCGGCCCTGGCCGGGATTCACCCCGATGATCTACGACCGGTACTCGCAGCCGTTCTTCGAAGGCACCGGCAGCGGTGACTACCGGGTCCTGCGCGGGGGTTCCTGGGCGGTGGCGGGCGACATCCTGCGGCCCAGCTTCCGCAACTGGGACCACCCGATCCGGCGGCAGATTTTCTCCGGCGTGCGGCTGGCCTGGTCGGTGGACAGCTGATGTGTCGTCACCTGGGCTGGCTCGGCGACCCCGTCTCGGTGTCGTCACTGATCCTGGAACCTGCGAACGGCCTGCTGGTGCAGTCCTATTCGCCTCGGCGGCAGAAGCACGGGCTGCTCAACGCCGATGGCTGGGGCGTCGGGTTCTTCGATGGCGCGACACCGCGCCGCTGGCGCAGTGCCGCGCCCCTGTGGGGCGATGCGTCACTGGCATCGGTGGCGCCGGCGTTGCGCAGCGGGTGTGTGGTGGCCGCGGTCCGCTCGGCCACGGTCGGGATGCCCATCGAGCCGTCGGCGTCGGCGCCGTTCACCGACGGCGAGTGGCTGCTGTCGCACAACGGCGTCGTCGACCGGGCGGTGCTGCCGGTGTCACGGTCCGCCGAATCGACGGTGGACAGCGCGATCCTGGCCGCCCACATCTTCGCCGAGGGACTGGACAACCTGGCGGACACCGTGCGCAAGGTCGGGGAGTCCGACCCGTCGGCGCGGCTGAACATCCTGGTGGCCAACGGTTTTCGGATGCTGGCCACCGTGTGGGGCGACACGCTGTCGGTGTTGCGCCGACCCGATGGCGTGGTGCTGGCCAGCGAGCCCTATGACGACCACCCGGACTGGCAGGACATCCCGGACCGTCACCTCGTCGAGGTGACGGCCGCCGGTGTCGAGGTGACGGCACTGGCATGAACTGGAGAGGACCACAATGACACCGAGCAAGACGGCACCGCTGCTGACCAACCATCTCGCCGCCGACTGGGCACCTCGTGCACTGCGGCGCGATGTCCGTGACGGCCTGTCGCAGTCGCCGAAATCCTTGCCGCCCAAGTGGTTCTACGATGCCGTCGGCAGTGACCTCTTCGATCAGATCACCCGGCTGCCCGAGTACTACCCGACGCGCACCGAGGCGCACATCCTGCATGAGGCGGCCGGTGCGATCGTGTCGGCATCCGGTGCGGACACGCTGGTCGAGCTGGGCAGTGGGACCTCGGAAAAGACGCGCATCCTGCTCGATGCCTTCCGGGACGCCGCCGCGCTGCGCCGATTCGTGGCGTTCGACGTCGACGAGAACGTGCTCAGCGCGGCACTCACCCAGCTGTCCGACGAGTATGACGGTGTCGAGATCAGCGGGGTGCGAGGCGATTTCGAGCAGCACCTGGGCGAGCTGCCCGTCGTGGGCCGCCGGCTGATCGTGTTCCTCGGGTCGACGATCGGTAACTTGACGGCCGGTCCGCGGGCGGAGTTCCTCGCGAGCCTCGCCGAGGCGATGCGACCGGGCGACACACTGCTGCTCGGCACCGACCTGGTGAAGGACACCACCCGATTGGTCGCGGCCTACGACGACAGCGCCGGGGTCACCGCGCAGTTCAACCGCAATGTCCTGGCAGTGGTGAACCGGGAGCTGGACGCTGATTTCGATCTCGACGGCTTCGAACATGTGGCACGATGGAACACCGAGTACGAGCGTATCGAGATGTGGCTGAGGTCCGTTGCCGCGCAACGGATTCAGATACGCGAGTTGGGTCTCTCGGTGGAGTTCGAGGCGGGTGAGGAGATGTTGACCGAGGTGTCGTGCAAGTTCCGCCCCGAGGGCGTCGCGGCCGAGTTGGCGGCCGCCGGGCTGCAACAGACCGACTGGTGGACCGACCCTGCCGGGGACTTCGGGCTGTCACTGGCGGTCAAGCCGGACCTGCGGACGTGAGCGGGGCCGATCCCACCGTCGCGCGCCTGTGGCGTGCCGCCCGGCCCAAACCGCTTGGCCTGCATTTCGACAACGCCGCCTGCTCGCGGCAGAGCTTCGCCGTCATCGACGCCGCCGCCCAGCACGCCAGACTGGAAGCGCAGGTCGGCGGTTATGTCGCAGCCGAATCCGCGGAACCCGTCCTGCAAGCCGGGCGGGCTGCGGTGGCCGCGCTGACCGGGATGTCCGCCGGTGACGTCGTGTTCACCACCGGGTCGTCCAATGCACTCAATCTGCTGCTCAGCAGTTGGGATGGCGAGAAGACCATTGCCTGCCTGCCGGGCGAGTACGGCCCCAACCTGGTGGTGATGGAAGCCAACGGGTTCACCGTCCGCGAGCTACCGGTCGACGAACAAGGGCGGCTCGACGTCGAGGTGGCAGTCGCGCTCTTGCAGAGCGATCCGCCGGCCCTGGCCCATCTGACGGCGCTCGGCAGTCACCGCGGCGTGGCACAGCCGTTGTCCGAGTTCGTGCTGGCGTGTCACGCGATCGGCGTGCCGGTGGCTGTGGACGCGGCACAGGCGCTGGGCCATCTGGACTGCGTGGTGTCACCCGACGTCATCTACGCATCGTCGCGTAAGTGGCTGGCCGGGCCGCGCGGGGTCGGTGTGCTGGTGATCAGTTCGTCTGTGTCGCACCGGCTTCGGCCGCGCATCCCGCTGCCGGAATGGGGGACGCCGTTGCCGGTGCTGAAGCGGCTGGACCTCGGCGAAGCCAATGTGGCTGCCCGCGTGGCCTTTTCAACGGCGCTCGAGGAACATCTGGTGGCCGGGCCGGAACTGGTGCGGGCGCGGTTGGCCGAGGTGGGTCGGCTCACGCGGACCGCGCTGGCGGCCCTGCCGGGTTGGCGGGTGGTCGAGAATGTCGATGAGCCCACGGCCATCACCACGTTGGAGCCGACGCGCGGCGCCGACCCGAATGCCGTGCGCGCCAAACTGATTGCCGACCACGGCATCGTCACGACTGTGGCAGGGATCGATCGGGCCCCGCACGAGATGAAGATTCCGGTGCTGCGGGTATCGCCGCACGTCGACGTCACCGGCGAAGAACTGGAGTCCTTCGCCGGTGCGCTGACTGCCGCGTCGACCTGACGCTCAGGCCTTGTGTGCCGTGAGCAGGAACGCCGGCATCTTCATGCGGCCCTTCTCGTCGAGGGCGTGCGGCGGCATCTGCAGCGGCGGCTGTCCGGGGACCGACGGGGGTGCCACCATGCCCGCGTGGATGAACGCCGGGCGAATCTCGTCGATCGCCCAGTACTTGCCGACGGCCGCACGCAGCTCGTCCTCGGTGACCTCGTTCGGCTTCATCTCGGCTTCGGCCGGGAACGCGCCCTTGGCGAAGACCAGGATGAAGTACTTGGCGCCCGGCGCGGCGGCACGGAACACGGACTGCTGATAACCGTCGCGGCCCTCCACCGGGATGGAGTGGAACAACGTCGAATCCATGATGGTGTCGAACCGGCCGTCGAACCCGGTGAACGACGTGATGTCGTCCTGGACGAACGTGGCGTTGGTCAGATTCCGTTCGGCGGCAGCTTTTTTCGCTGCAGCCACTGCCGTGGGCGTGAGTTCGATGCCGACCACGGTGTAACCGTCCGCAGCCAGCGCGAGTGACAGTTCGGCGTAGCCGCAGCCGGCGTCGAGTACCTCGCCGGTGACCTGGCCGGCGGCGATCAGCGCCGCCAGTTCGGGCTGCGGTTCGCCGATGTTCCACGGCGGCGGCCCATCGAATCCGGCTTCTTCGCGATATGCGCTGTCCCAGTCCATCACTTCGTTGGAGGAGTCCGTCATGGGTTCCAACGTACGCGGACCTACCGGCGGGTGGCGATGGCGATCTGTGGCGCGCACAGGCCGCCGCGCAACTCGATGTCGACGCCGGCTCGATCGGCCAGCGCCCGCAGCGCGGCCGGGCTGTAGGCCCGCAGCGAGCTGATGACGCCGTCATGCACGAACGGCACGAACGGGGCCAGCGGGAGCATGGCGGCCAGCCGCATCACGTGCAGTGGAGCCGGCGGCCGGGGCAGGTCGATGATGAGCAACTTGTCCGCCACCCGGGTGCCCTCGGCGAGCACCCGGACAGCGGCGGACGGGGGCAGATGATGGAACGACAACGCGAAAACGGCCAGGGCGTAAGCACTGTCGGCCGCGTCGATGGCCGTCGCATCCACGGCGCGCACCGTCACCCGCGGATCGGAACCCAGGTCCCCTGCGGTGATGGCGGCAACCGAATCCGGCTCCAGATCAGTGACCGTCAGGGTTGCTGTGGGGTGCATCTCCAGCACCTTCTTCGACAGCCCGCCGTGGCCGGCTCCGAGCTCGAGGATGCGCGGGTCCGGGATGTCGGCGACCTCTTCCATCGCGATGTGGGCGAAGCGCTCATGGAGGCCGAACCAGTTGCCGGTGAGCTCCAGAGCGCGGACCACGCTGCGCTTGACGGCGGGGTCGACGTCGTCGCGGTCGAGATACTCGGGCAGGTCGGTCTGCAACGCCCGATCGAGGCATGACGCGCGCGGACCGCCGCGCGGCATGCGATCGATGTCGGCGTTCATCCGAGCGAGGCTGTCAGCGAGGCGGGTACCTCGATGTCGGCCACCGCGAGGTTCTCCTCCAGGTGCGCGACAGAGGACGTGCCGGGGATCAGCAACATGTTGGGTGCCGCAGCCAGCGTCCAGGCCAACGCGACCTGTGCGGGAGTGCGGCCGAGTTCGCCTGCGGCCTGGCGTATTTCGGGGTGGCCGAGCACGGGATTCTCCGGATTGAACGCCGATCCCAGCGGAAAGAACGGGACGAACGCGATGCCGCGCGCGGCGCAGGCGTCCAGCACCGGCTGCGAGGAGCGGTCGAGCAGGTTGTAGGCGTTCTGCACGCACGCGATGTCGGTGCGCTGCAGCGCGAGCTCCAGGTGTTCGAGCGAGGCACTGCTCAGGCCGATGCCGTCGATCAGCCCCTCGTCGCGGGCGGCGATCATGGTGGTGAGCTGGCGGTCGAACAGTTCTCGGTCGACCTCGCCCGGTGCACTGGCATCGCCGTCGGGGCTCATCACCCGCAGATTCACCGCTGCCAGCCGGTCTGTGCCGAGGGTCGCCAGGTTCTGCTCGATGGCAGCCCGCAGTTCGTCGGGCTGTTGTGCCGGTAACCAGTTGCCGGTCTGGTCGCGGCGGGCGCCGACCTTGCTGACCAGAGCGAGGCCCTGCGGATAAGGGTGCAGGGCCTCGCGGATCAGCTGGTTGGCCACATCGGGGCCATAGAACTGCGCGGTGTCGATGTGATTGACGCCGAGCTCCACCGCGCGTCGCAGCACGGCGATCGCCCGGTCACGGTCGCGTGGTGGACCGAAGACGCCGGGCCCGGGCAGCTGCATGGCCCCGAATCCGACCCGGTGGACCTGGTACTGACCGAGCGCGTACGTCGTCATGTAGCCAGGCTAACGCTAGTCGGACTCGCCGAGAATCTGATAGATCTCGCGGCGGGCGTTGTTGACGATGTCCAGGATGCGTTGCTGCTGTTCGGCATTCGCGGAATGCACCGACTGAGCGACCGCGCCGAACAACTGGCCGAGCGCGTTGCGCAGGTTCATGGCGGCGGGATCGGCACCCTCGGTGATCTCTTCCCAGGGGGCGGTCTCGATCGCGTCGGCGGCCGTGCGGCCGTCGTCGGTCAGCTCGAAAGTCTTTTTGCTGCCATGACTTTCGGCGGGCTTGATCAGACCCTCGTCCTCCAGGAGCTGAAGGGTGGGGTAGATCGAGCCCGGGCTGGGCTTCCACAGGCCGTCGCTGCGTGCGGCGATTTCCTGGGTCATCTCGTAGCCGTGCATCGGCCGCTCGGTGAGCAGCTTGAGGATGGCGGCGCGAACGTCGCCACGCCGGCTGCGGCCACTGGGACGTCCTCGGCCGCCATGACGTCGTCCGCGGGGACCGCCCGGTCCGAAGGGACCCGCGCCGAAGCCGGGGCCGAAGCCGGGACCAAAACCGAATCCGGGGCCGCCGAAGCCCGGGCCGAAGCCAAAGCCGGGGCCGCCCTCGCCGCGGTGTTCCCGCACGTGGTCACGGAACTGTTCGCGCATGTCCCTGCGGGTTGCGCGGCGCTCGTCGTGCCGGGCGCGCCGGTCAGCGGGGCCGACGAACGGTGAACGATCGCCGGGCGCGAAACCGAAGCCGCCGCCGTGCGATGGGTGATTGAAAGGGCCGCCGTCGAACGGGCGGCCAGGTGGAGTGAATGGGGTGTCCATAGATGTGTTCTGCTTTCGGGAGGGAGGCACCTAGCGCGCCTCCGATGCATTAACGATATATCGGAAACTATCGGAAGGCAACAGATTGGGCTGTGATGTACGTCGATGCCTGCCCGTCCGCTGAGAGTTCACCGCGCTCAGCCCGCACCGGCGCGGCCGCGATTAGGGTGTGGCGATGGCGGTGAAGTGGCTGGACGATCCCGAGGATCATGACTACGACGCGGCGGCCGACTACCTGACCATGCTGGCCTCCAAGGACGAGGTGGCCAAGGTGGTCGCAGCGCTCAAGACCGCGAAGACGACGACGCGAAAAGCGAAAGACATCCTGCGCGCGGCACAACTGCCGTTGCTGCCGGAGGCGAACGCCCATGTGCGGGCCGACCTGGGCAAGATCAGCGACGGCAAGAAGCTCTCGCCGATTCTGTTGGTACGCGGCGATGTTCACAGCGGGGCGCCATTGCAGATCGGCGACGGCTACCACCGGGTGTGCGCCAGCTATCTGACCGACGAGAACACCGGCATTCCGTGCCGGCTCGTGTCGTGGCAGTCCTGACCACGGCGTTGACCGGCTGACCGATGGGCGATTTCGGATTCCATGCCCTGGCGCTGCTGGCCGTCATTGGACTGGTGGGGCCGCTGCTGGCGGCGGTGCCGAAGCTGCGGATGCCGGTGATCGTCGGCGAACTCGTGGCCGGAATCGTCGTGGGGCGGACCGGGTTCGGCATCGTCGACGCGGACAACCCGACGTTCGTGCTGCTGGCAGACATCGGGTTTGCGCTGGTGATGTTCATCGTCGGCACGCATGTGCCGGTGCGCGACCAGTCATTGCGCGGGGACCTGCCCAAAGCGCTGCTGCGGGCGATCGTGGTGGGTGCCTTCGCGGCGGTGTTCGGTGTCGTCATCGCGCATCTCTTCGGCACTGGGCACGCCCCGCTGTATGCGGTACTCATGGCCTCGTCGTCGGCCGCGCTGGCGCTGCCCGTCATCCAGTCGCTGGGTCTGACGGGGCCTCCGGTGCTGTCCGTTACCGCCCAGATCGCGATCGCCGACGCCGCGTCGATTGTGTTGTTGCCGTTGGCCATCAACCCGGCCGGTGCTGCGCGTGCGGCCGTGGGGGCGCTGGCGATCGCCGCGTGCGCGGTCCTGCTCTACTTCTTTCTGCAGTACGAAGCCAAGCGCGGATGGCTCAAGCGAATGCACAAGTACTCGCACAGCCGGCACCTGGCGCTGGAACTGAGGATCAGCCTGATCGTGCTGTTCGGCCTGGCGGCGCTGGCGAAGTCGACGCACGTCTCGATCATGCTCGCGGGTTTTGCGCTGGGACTGTGCCTTTCGGCGGTCGGCGAGCCCCGCCGGCTGGCGCGCCAACTGTTCGGCATCACCGAGGGGTTCTTCGCGCCGTTGTTCTTCGTCTGGCTCGGCGCGTCATTGCAGGTGCGGGAACTCGGGGAGCATCCGGATCTGATCGGGCTCGGTGTGGCGCTGGGCGTGGGGGCGGTGCTTGCGCATCTCAGTGGCCGGCTGTTCGGGCAACCGCTGTCGCTCGGGGTCCTGGCGGCAGCGCAATTGGGTGTTCCGGTGGCGGCTGCCACGTTGGGTACCCAGCAGCACCTGCTGAGTCCGGGGGAGCCGTCGGCGCTGATTCTGGGCGCATTGTTGACCGTCGTGGCGACGTCCGTTGCCGGCAGCATCGCCAAGCGTCGGCAAACTGCCGCTGCCTGAATTTCGCCACGCCGTAGGGCTCGACGCACCGTCTCAGTATGTGGACTCGGGGCCGGCGTCGAGCGTTCCCGGAATATTGCCCGCGGCTATGAATGACGCTTGCGAAAATTATGCGTAGCGAAATTTGCTGAAGTCGCAATTTATCGACGGCTCGCATTTGCGGTCCGTCACTCAATTGTGGGTGTGACGTGGGTCTCGTCCTGCTGTGAAGTGGCGACGACGTGGTCCATTCGAATTTGGGCGGTCTGACTGGCGAAATTTGCTGATTCTGTAGCACGTCTAACTTGCCTGTCAGAACAGCAATCTAACGCATTTGACAATTTTACGATCGATCGATTCTGGTTAGCTGGGAAATGTGTGTGTTCGTCAAAAACACCCATTTACTAGGGGTAAGTTTCTGCGTCACACGGGTGTCGCGATAACTGGGAGGATTCGAATGCAGCTCACCATGAAGCCGTATCTCACTGCGGGCGTTGCTCTCGCGGGGGCGAGTGTGATTGCTGTGGCGCCGATGGTGCCGCAAACGGCAACGCACCTGCCGGCAGTTCCTCACGTGCAGGTATCCGACGTGCACTTGACGGCATTGGTCAACCCGATCACGGCGCTCGGGAACATCTACAACGCCCTCGCCGAGACAGTCGGGCAAACCAGCTACATGGTGGAGACCAGCGTGAATCCGCTGGTGCGCCAGGTGGTGCTCGATGCGAACTACGGCGTGCAACAGGGCATGCAGTTGATCGGCAACATCACCGGCGCGACGTTCACCCTCGGTGGCGCGTTACCGGGCACTCTCGTCAATGTGCTGGGGAACCTCGGCACCCTCAATGTCAACGGCGCCATCGACTCGCTCGTCGGTGGTCTGCTCCCCGGCGGTTTGCAATTGATCACCGGCATCAACGGCCCGGTGCAGAACATCCTGCAGCAACCGTTGGCGGTAGCGGAGGCAATGGTGCCCGCGGTGCTGGATTCGGTCACCGCATTGGTCGCCGGCCTGGCGATCTCCACTGTCGGAATCGGGTGCGGCCCGTGCCTCGGCACCACGCCGGTGGTTCAGCAGGTGGTCAAGAGCGTGACGGGAATTCTGCAGTCGGTACTCACCCTGAATCCGGGCACGATCTACAACGGTGTGCTCAACAATGTGGTGAGCCTCGTGCAGAACATTCAGAAGAATGTCACGGATTTTGAAACCGGCACCGTGCCGTACATCGTGAATCGGATCATCACGGCGCTGAACGTGAACCCGAATGCTCCTGGAGGCGTCACCGTTCCTCTGGCCGCAGCGCCGGTTGCGGCGCTGGCGGCGGGTACGGCGGCCGAGAGCTCGAAGACGGCGACGGACACCTCGGCGGCAGACCCGGCTCCGGCGACGACCAAGAAGGCGGCCACGGCCACTGCGGCGACCTCGACCGAGGCGGCGCCGGCCACCGACGCGGCGAAGGACACCTCGGCGAAGGACACCTCCACCAAGGAAGCCGATGCCAAGGCCGCTGATGGCAAGGCCACCGACGCGAAGGACGCCGACAAGAAGGACGCCGACGCCAAGGCTGCTGACGCCACGGGCACCGACACCAAGGGTGCGACCAAGGATGCCGATGCCAAGGGCGCTGACGCCAAGGGCACCGACAAGGTGACGACGCCCAAGGACGGTGCGCCCAAGACCAAGAAGGCGCAGAACCCCGTGTCAAAGGTGGCGAAGTCGATCACCAACGCGATCAAGGGTGCCACCAAGGCCCCCAAGGGCAAGACCGGCAGCAGCAAGTAGCCGAACAGCGGACTGTGGCCCCAACGCCGAAAGGCGTTGGGGCCACAGTACGTTCAGCGACTATTGCCGGCTGCGGAAGGTGGCGGCGACGATCGCTGCGGCGACCAGTGCCAGCACCGCGGCAGTCGCCGCGGTGGCGCCGATCCCCGAATCGAAGGCGACGCGTGCCGACTCCATCAGGTGGTTGCCGAGCTCGGTCGGCAGGGTCCGGGCGACCGAGATGGCGCCGCCGATGCTCTCCCCGGCGTCAGCCGACTGACCGGGTGAAAGTGCCCCGGGCAGTTCGACGTTCGCGCGATAGAACGCGGTGAACATGGTGCCCAGCCCGGCGGTGCCGATCACCGCACCCAACTCGTAAGCGGTCTCCGACACCGCTGACGCCGAGCCGGCCTTCTCGGGCGGCACCGACGCCACGATGGTGTCGTTCGAGATCGTCTGCGACACACCGACACCCAGCTCGAGCACGGTGAACGACACGATGACCCCGACCATGGTCAGGTCGTGGCGGAACATCAGGATCAACAGGAAGCCGGCGGCCACCAGGAGCAGGCCGGTCACCATCAGCGTCTGCGGCGTGAACCGCTTGGCCAGCCGCACCACGCCGATGCCCGCGATCGTCGAGGCCGCCGCACCCGGCAGCATGACCAGCGCAGCGGTCAGCGGGTCGAGCCCGAGTACCAGCTGCAGGTGCTGCGAGACGAAGAACAGGAACCCGATGAGGCCGACCATCGACAGGAAGTTGGCCAGGATCGACGCCGTGAAGGGGCCATGACCGAACAATCGCATGTCGAGAATCGGTGTGGCACTGCTGTTCTGCCGACGCACGAACCAGATGCCCGCGGCGATGCCGAGGGCGACGGCGGCGAGCGTCAGAGCCGAGATGCCGTCGTGCGCGGCGGTCTTGATCGCCCACACCACCGGCAGCATGGCCGCCAGCGACAGCAGCACGCTGAGCGCGTCGACCGGGCCCGGGTTCGGGTCCCGCGATTCAGGCACCAGCTTGGGCGCCAGCACCAGCAGCGGCAGCAGGATCGGCACGGCGATCATGAAGACCGCGCCCCAGTGGAAGTGCTGCAGCAGCAGGCCACCAACGATGGGGCCGAGGGCCGAGCCGGCCGCGAAGCACGACGCCCAGACCGCGATGGCGAGCCGGCGCGACGTGGCTTCGGTGAAGATGTTGCGGATCAGCGACAGCGTCGACGGCATCAGCATGGCGCCGAAGACACCGAGCGCGGCACGAGCGGCCACGAGGTAGCCGGCGCTGGGCACGAACGCCGCGGCGGCCGAGATGACGGCGAACCCGACGGCGCCGATGAGCAGCAGCCGGCGCCGGCCGAACCGGTCGCCGAGGCTGCCCATGGTCACCAAAAGTGTTGCCAGCACCAGGGAATAGATGTCGACGAGCCACAGCTGCGTGGCGGCTGACGGGCGGAACTCTGCGGCGATGCTGGGCAGCGCGAAGGCCAGCACCGTGTTGTCGATGGAGATGAGCAGCACGGGCAGCATCAGCACTGCCAGCGCCCACCAATGGCGTTGCGGTGTCCGGTTCGTCACCTCGTTGGTGACGAGACTGGTGGACATGGGTGTTACCTAACTTGTTGAGGTGAAAGCAAACTCAGGCGGATCAGGATGGATCCGGGGTGATGGTGCCGGCCGTCAGGCTGGCCATGATGGCGTCGACGATCTCGACCCGCGGCGCGATGTTCCGGCGCAGTGCCTCGTATCCGGCGTCGAGCAGGGCCCAGAAAACCAGGCGCGGCCACTCCGGTGGGCTGGTCTGCGGTCGTGCCGAAACCCGCGCCAGCACTTCGGCTATCGCCTCGTCGCCGGTGTCGAGGATCGCGGACAGCTCCGGATCGGCGACGATGGTCGGCTCGTTGTAGACGAAAGGCACGATGGGGCCGAGGTCCAGTTGGGATTCGACCACGCGGCGCAGCGCTGCGAGCGGCGGGCCGCAGGTCGGCTCGGCTTTGTCGATGGCGGCGTTACATATCTCGTGCACGTACAGGGCGACGGCGCGGATCAGCTCGGAGCGCTCGGCGAAGTAGCGGTGCAGCGTGCTGCGGCCGACGTTCGCAGCGGTGGCGATATCGCTCAACGACGCCGCGGGGTTGGTCGCCAGGACGGCGGTGGCGGCATCGAGGATCGCCTTCCGGGTACGCGAACGCACACCGGTGTCGAGCGATTTCAGTTCAGCCATGCATCAAAAATAGCACGATTGACCGAAAATAGGACATAGATGTCCCAATGTGGAGATGGAGCTCACCAAGGTGGGGCGGGCCAACCATGTCCGGGGACTCGGGCCATGTCATCTGCAACGTCAAAAAACTAGACTTGACGCTAGCTATTACTGATTTTTGTTTGGTTGTTTCCGGAGGCGGGCCATGGCCACGTACAGGAAGATTGCATCGACAACAGCACTCGCCGCGGGCCTCGTAGCTGCGGTTCTGGGTATCGGTTCGGGAACTGCCGGCGCCTCGCCGGCACATGACCCGGGCATGATTCCGATGGACCACGGTTGGGGCGGCGGCGACTGGGACGACCACCACGGCTGGGGCTGGGGCCACCGTGGCTGGGGCGGCAATCAGGGCTGGGGCGGCCCCGGGTGGCCGCCGCCGTGCGTCACCGTTCCGTTTGTCAGCATCTGCGCATAAGTCGACCGGGCCTTCGGCAGTAAGGCCGGCTGGGCGCCAAATCCCGGGTCGGGTTGCGGCCCGGGTGGGTGGCCGCTGTTGTCCTGCAACAAAGCAGGCCCCGACCAGATTTCCCTGGTCAGGGCCTTGCTCACTTGTCGGGGTGGCGGGATTCGAACCCACGACCTCTTCGTCCCGAACGAAGCGCGCTACCAAGCTGCGCCACACCCCGTGTGAAGCCACGACAGCGTATCGCACCGGTGCCCTCAGAAGCCAAACGGCCCTTGCCAGGTGATGTAGCCGCAGGTAGATGGGGCTAGCGGCGAAGATCACGTCCGTTATCGGGATGCATTTACCCGCATCGTGCGTTTAATCCGGTAACTGTGGTGAAACAACCGCCGAACGCGACGAAGCGAGGGACGAACATGACCGGATTGGGAGCTCTGCTCTACTGCGGATTCTTCGGTCTGGCGGCGCTGTGGCTGTTCGCGACTTCTGACTACCGGACGGCCTGGATCGGCCGTCAGGGTCACGCCCAGCGGCCGGAGCGCTCGAACTCCGTCAGTGCCGCCACGGCATCGATGGAGTCCAGCCCGCGGCTGCTGACCCACGCGTCGTCGAAGTAGGTATCGGCGTAGCGGTCGCCGCTGTCGGCGAGCAGCGTCACCACCGAACCGCTACGGCCCTGCGCCACCATCTCGGCCAGCAGCCCGAACGCACCCCAGATATTCGTCCCCGTGGACGGACCCACCCGGCGGCCCAGAACCTTGCTCACGTGCCGCGCTGCGGCCACTGAGCCCGCATCGGGGACGCACACCATGGCGTCCACCACGCCGGGCAGGAACGACGGCTCCACCCGTGGCCGGCCGATGCCCTCGATGCGCGACGACGCCCCCGTGAACACCTCCCGGTCGCCCGTGGCCCACGACGGATAGAACGCCGAATTCTCCGGATCCACCACGCAGAGCCGGGTGGCATGGCGACGGTAGCGCAGGAACCGCCCGATCGTGGCGCTGGTGCCGCCGGTGCCGGCGCCGACCACGATCCACTCGGGAATCGGATGGGTCTCGTCGCGCAGCTGCGAGAAGATCGACTCGGCGATGTTGTTGTTGCCGCGCCAGTCGGTGGCCCGTTCGGCATTGGTGAACTGATCCAGGTAATGACCGCCGGTCTCGCGCGCCAGGCGTTCCGCCTCGGCGTACACCTGAGACGACTGCTCGACGAAATGGCAACGGCCACCCTGGTTTTCGATGAGCTCGATCTTGGTCGCGCTCGTCGACGACGGCATCACCGCAATGAACTCGAGCCCCAGCAGCGCCGCGAAATAGGCCTCGGACACCGCGGTCGACCCGGACGACGCCTCGATGACGGTCGTCTGCGGTCCGATCCAGCCGTTGCACAACCCGTACAGGAACAGCGACCGGGCCAGCCGGTGCTTGAGGCTGCCGGTGATGTGTGTGCTCTCGTCCTTCAGATACAGCTGGACGTCGACGCCCGCGCTCCACGCGGCAGGCAACGGATAACGCAGGAGATGGGTGTCGGCGCTGCGGCGGGCGTCGGCCTCGATCAGGCGGACAGCGTTGTCCACCCAGTCCCGGTCGACGCTGCGCGCCGCCACCGGTGCGGTCACCGCGCCGAGACGGCAGGCTGCGTCATGTCGGCGCCGATGCCGGCGTGCCCGCCGCCGGTCGGTGCGGCCACCAGCGTCAGCAGCGTCACCTCCGGCCGGCAGCAGAAGCGCACCGGCGTGTACGGCGAGGTGCCCAGACCGGCGGACACGTGCAGCTGCGTGTGCGCGCCCCAGCGGGACGGACCCTTCACCCGGGAGGTGTCGATGTCGCAGTTGGTCACCAGCGCGCCGTAGAACGGCACGCACAGCTGCCCGCCGTGCGTGTGCCCGGCCAGCACCAGCTGGTAGCCGTCATCGGCGAAGCGGTCCAGGACGCGCGTGTACGGCGCGTGGGTGACGCCCAGCGACAGATTGGCCGCGGGGTTGGGCCGTCCGGCGACGGTGTCGTAGCGGTCGCGACCCAGATGCGGGTCGTCGACCCCGGCCACGGCGATGAGCTGACCGTTGACCTCGATCTCACGCCGCGTGTGGGTCATGTCCAGCCAGCCGCGCTCGGTGAACGCCGCGCGCAGGTCCTGCCACGGCAGCGGCCGGCCGGTGATCCGCTTGTGCTTGCTGAAGAGGTAGTTGGCCGGGTTCTTCGGCTTCGGCGCGAAGTAGTCGTTGCTGCCGAACACGAACACGCCGGGCACTGCCAGCAGATCACCCATCGCCTGCACCACGGCCGGCACCGACTTCGGGTGCGAGAGGTTGTCTCCGGTGTTGACCACCAGATCCGGCTCCCAGCGGGCCAGCTCGCGCAGCCACGCCTGCTTACGGCGCTGCGCCGGCATCATGTGCAGATCGCTCAGATGCAGCACCCGCAGCGGCGACGAACCGGGCGTCAGCACCGGCATGGTGACCTCGCGGACCACGAACGCGTTGCGCTCGATGAGCGACGCGTAGGCGAGGCCTGCAGCAAGTGATCCGGCGACTGTGACGGCGGCGTTGCGGGCGATGGCAGACATGCAGGCAGCCTACTTGCTCACTGCTGCAATTCGCCCGTTGTCGCTGGTCATCGTTAGAAAGCCCACAGGGTTGGCTTAGGTCGTTCTGAGGTTTCGGCCGGGCCTATGGGGGCGGGGGACCGAGCACCGGCACGGTGATCGGCGGCAGGCCCGGAATCTCCACGACCGTCGACCCGATCTGTACCGGCGGCAAGCCGTCGAGGCCCGGAATTCCCACTGGCGGTGGTGGCGGCGGAGGCGGTGCGATGCCGTTGCTCACCAGGATCGTGACGATCGAGCCGGGGATGGTCTGTCCCGACGGCGAGGTTCCGATCACCGAACCGGACGGCGACGCGCTGTTGACCCACGACGGCTGCGGGGCCAACTGGAAGCCGGCTTCCTTCACGCGGGTCTGCGCCAGGTCGATGTCCATGCCCGCGACGCTCGGCACCTTCGAGCCCGGTCCGCCGTCCACGTAGCGCGGGTCTGTCGGCGGCATCACCACGTTGGGCGGGGTGAACTGCTTCATCGCGGCGAACCAGGTCCGGGCCGGCTCGTGGCCGCCGTACAGATCACCGCGGCCGCACTGGCGCAGCGGAAACGAGCACAAGTCAGACGGCGTGGGCGAGTCGTCGTAGATGTAGTTGGCGGCGGCGTACGCGCTGGTGAAGCCCAGGAACGCCGAGGACCGGTGGGCCTCGGTGGTACCGGTCTTGCCCGACACCGGGAAGGTCCAGCCCACTGACTGCGCGGCCGCGGCGCCGGTGCCGCTGATGGCGTCCTTGTTCATCGCGTTGGCCAAGGTGTTGGCCAGGCCCTCGGGGACCGCCTGCTCGCAGGTCTGGGTGGTCACCGAGACCTCGTTGCCGTGCCGGTCGTACACCTTGTCCACCGGGTTGGGCGGGCACCAGGTGCCGCCCGAGGCCAGCGTGGCCGCGACGTTCGACAGCTCGAGGGCGTTGACCTCGAACGGTCCCAGGGTGAACGAGCCGATGTTCTGCCGCTTGATGAAGTCGGCCAGGCTCTCGTTGCTGTTCGGGTCGTACGGCCGGGCGGTGCCCGGCGCGGCGTAGGACCGCAGACCCAGCTTGACCGCCATGTCGACGGTGCGCTGGACACCGATCTGCGAGATCAGCTTGGCGAAACCGGTGTTCGGCGACGATGCCAGCGCCTCGGTGACGTTCATGCTGCCCCGGTAGCGGCCGTCGTTCTCGACGCACCACTTGTCCTTCGGGCAGCCCTTGGCGCCACCGCTGCCCAGGCCTTTGGCCTCGAACCGGCCCGGCACGTCCAGCTGCGCGTTGATGCCCATGCCCATGTCCATGGCGGCGGCCGTGGTGAACAGCTTGAAGATGGACCCGGCGCCGTCACCCACCAGTGAAAACGGTTGCGGCTGCATGGTTTCCCCGGCCGCGGTGTTCAGGCCGTAGGTCCGGTTGCTGGCCATCGCCACCACCTGGTGGTTGTCCTTGCCGGGGCGGATGACGCTCATGACGCTGGCGATGCCGTCGATGCCGGGGGAGGCGATGCCGTCGATCGACGACTTGACCGAGTTCTGGATGTCCGGGTCGATGGTGGTGCGGATCAGGTAGCCGCCCTTGGCCACCTGGTCCTTGCTGATCCCCGCCTTCGACAGGTAGTCGAGCACGTAATCGCAGAAGAAAGCGCGGTCACCGGCGGCGATGCAGCCACGGGGCAGCTGGTTGGGCTGCGGCAGGATGCCGAGCGGCTCGGCCCTGGCGGCCCGCAGCGCTTCAGCTTCCTGGGGGACATTCTGGATCATGGTGTCCAGCACCAGGTTTCGACGTGCCAGGGCGCCGTCGGGATTGACGTACGGGTCCAGTCCGCTGGTGGACTGCACCATGCCGGCGAGCAGCGCGGCCTGCTGCCAGTTCAGCTGGGAGGCGTTGACGCCGAAGTACGTCTGGGCGGCGTCCTGGATGCCGAACGCCCCGTTGCCGAACGACACCAGGTTCAGATAGCGCGTCAGGATCTCGGACTTGGTGAACGTCTTGTCCAGGGTCAGCGCCATGCGGATCTCACGCAGCTTGCGGGCCGGTGTGGTCTCGATGGCGGCCCGCCGTTCGGCGTCGGTCTGAGACACCACGAGCAGCTGATAGTTCTTGACGTACTGCTGCTCGATGGTGGATCCACCGCGCGTATCGGCGGACCCGGACATGTAGCCGGACAGGCCCGTCAGGGTGCCCTTCCAGTCCACCCCGTTGTGCTCGGCAAACCGTTTGTCCTCGATCGAGACGATGGCCAGCTTCATGGTGTTGGCGATCTGATCGCTCGGAACCTCGAAGCGACGCTGCGAATACAGCCAGGCGATGGGGTTGCCCTTGGCGTCCACCATGGTCGATACGGCGGGCGCGTCACCTTCGACCAGCTGTGCCGAACCGTTGGCCACGACGTCGGATGCCCGGTTGGACATCAGGCCGACACCCCCGATGAGCGGGAACATCATCGCGGCGAGGACCACGCTGGCGAGCAGGCAGCACCACGTCATCTTGATGACGGTGACCGCGGTCGGCGGACGATTCTGCGGTCGCTCGGACATGGGGTACAGCCTAGCGACCGTGGTAGCGAGCGGCCGAGTGCTGGTCGATTACCACGTCCCTAGGGCATCTAGGGGGCTGCGACACGGGCAAAAATTAACGTTTGGACACACGTCCCAAAAAAGCGGCCCCAGACCCATTGCGCAATAGGCCCCTGACCACCTAACTTGAACACACAATGCGATCTAGGTAACACTACTAGCCGCAATGTGGCGTAGATCGCATCAGTGATCTACTCGGGAGGACTCAGCCGTCGGGAGACGGTGTGACGAAGGGATCGCTGGTGGCAGGTACACAGCCAGTAGTTCGCGCGACTATCGCTCCCCAGGCCGGAAACGGCGCGATGCAGGGTGTGGTCCAACCTGAAGCTGAAGCCAGAATCGCCTGGGTTTCCCAGGCTCGATGCCGACAGGCCGACCCGGATGAGCTGTTCGTCCGCGGCGCCGCGCAGCGCAAGGCCGCGGTCATCTGCCGGCATTGCCCGGTGATCGTCGAATGCGGTGCCGATGCCCTCGACAACCGCGTCGAGTTCGGCGTCTGGGGCGGCATGACCGAGCGTCAGCGCCGTGCCCTCCTCAAGCAGCACCCCGAGGTGGTGTCCTGGGCGGAGTTCTTCGCCACCCAGCGCAAGCACCGCAACGCGGTCTGATTTTCTTGTAGCGCAACGCATTACCGCAGTTCCCTGCGGTAACCTGCTGCCCATCACGCCATGCTCGACGGTGGAAATTGCCGTCGATGACCCCGCTGTGTAGCGCCATAGACTGGCTCTGACGCAATATCCCGGGGGAGGGGCGGCGTGGCATGAGCGCGTTGGAGACGTTCAACTCGATCTGGGATCGGGCGCGGGCAACGTTCGGGGAGGGCGTACCCGTCGACGGAACCGGGTACGACGACAGCTCGCAGTTCCGGGAGTTTCAATCGCAGCTCCAGTCGGCGACCCCTGGGACGCAGTGGACCGGGCGCGCGGCAGACAAATACTCCGATGCAAACGATGCGATGGCAGGCAAGTTCGGTCGGATGGCCGAGCTTGATCGGAAGCTCGGGGTGGAGGTCACCCGATCAGCAGAAGCTGTCATGGCCGGCCGTCGCGAGCTGGACGCGGTGCGCCGCTGGGTGAATGACGCCGCCACGGGGTTGCCCAAGACTGCCGCCGGCGACGCGCAGCTGAACAAGATTGTGGTCAAAGGCAGCGGTGAGATCGCCGACATCATCAAGCGAACGCACGGCGACATGGCAGCAATCTCTGGGCGGGTCAATGACATTCGGGCCGCCTGGGAGGGCCTCGCCGACAAGGCGAAGCAAGACCGGTTGGCGCCGGGCCCGCTTACGGACATCAAACAGGGGCTGGGCGACGGCACAGTGGTCCCAGGAAACCCGGTGCGGCCGTTCGACGGCGTGCTCACTGACGAGGAATGGCGGATCGCGCGACTGTCGCCCACCCTGCTCGACGAGTATGAGGAAGCCAAAGCCAAAGGCTGGCAATTCACCTCGGTCCCGGGGAAGGGCACCTACACCGATTCGCGCGCCAAAATCATCAACATCGATCCCGACCTTGCCAAGAACGGTCCGTTCCAACGCGTCAACGCCATCTCTCACGAGTTGGGCCATGCGCTGAAAAGCCCACCGGTGGACCAGAGCTCAAAGGACGCCTACGTCGATTCGCTGTTGGACGGTGAAGGCGCAGCCTGCATGAATACGATGAAAATCGAGCGGGAGATTCTCGCGGCCGGCGGCCCGGAGATCATCCCGCCGCAGCCCAATGACGACCACTTCAAGACCGTCTACGACACCTATCTCCAGACGGGCAGCACGTCGGAGGGCTATCAGCAGGCGATCCGCGAGATCGGCAGAGTTTGGGGCACATTGATTCCGTCGACCGATCCGTCCACGACCTACCGTGAGTATTACGGGCGGGGCTACCACCGATGAAAACAATCGCCGCAATGGCCAGCTGTGTCCTGCTCTGTGCAGGATGCTCACAACCAACAGATGGAGTAGCCGTGGCCGCGCCGAAACCCCAGGACGTATGGCAATTGGCCGAGCAAATGGTGGCCCGGACGCCGCTCACCGCAGACAAGTTCGCGGAGCTGCTGGGCACCGACCTGCAGCCCGACAAGGCGAATCCAGTGCGCCTAAATGGCGGTCCGGTGCAGCTGAGCCCGACGCTGCAGGTGTCGTCGTCGGTGATCGCGATCAGCGACGGGCGGTGGCTGTTCGCGTCCGTCGACGTCGACCCGAACCCGTGCATCACGACGGACATGGTGCGTGCGCGGTATCCGGCTGCGGAACAGACGCACGCACCGACGGGCCACTCCGCGTACGAAGAGTTCGTGTGGAGCGTCAGCTACGGCTGGGGCAGTCTCAACTTCGGGATCCGGGAGAAAGAGCAGTGCCTCACCGGAATCTCCGTCGAGCGCGCCGGAACCTGAACGGTGCCAGGGCTCAGGCTTTGACGATGTCGCCGGTGATCTGATCGGCGATGGCCCGCAACGCCTCCAGGTCGGACACCTCGAACGGCAGTGACGGCACGCCCACCAACGCCACGTGCGGGTTGGCCCCGGTGAACCGTGACAGCAGCCGCACCTCACGCTTGGAGATGATGGTGCGGTTCGCGTGAATCCGCAGCGTCGCCGCGGCCAGGCCGTCGCCGTCGGTACCGGACTTCTCGAGCTTGGCGGCAGCCTCGTCGGCCGCGTCCGCGGTCAGTTCACACAGCATCGGGTGGGTGCGGTTGAGGATCAGGCCGGCCAGCGGCATCTGCTCCTGAGACAGCCGGTCGACGAAGAACGACGCCTCGCGCAGCGCGTCGGGCTCGGCGGCCGAGACCACGACGAACCGCGTGCCGGGGCGCTTGAGGAGCTCGTAGGTGCGGTCGGCCTTCTCGCGGAACCCGCCGAACGTGGCGTCCAGGGACTGGACGAAACTGGCCGCGTCGGAGAGCATCTGCGAACCCAGCACGGTGGATAGCGCCTTCATCGCCAGGCCCATCGCCCCGGTGACGAGGCGGCCGATGCCGCGGCCCGGTCCCAGCAGCAGTTTCCACAGGCGGCTGTCCATGAAGTTGCCCAGCCGCTTCGGCGCGTCCAGGAAGTCCAGCGCGTTGCGTGACGGCGGGGTGTCGACGACGACCAGATCCCACTTGTCCTCGGCCAGCAGTTGGCCGAGCTTCTCCATCGCCATGTACTCCTGCGTGCCCGAGAGCGACGTGGCGACGGTTTGGTAGAACTGGTTCTCCAAGATCGAGTCGGCCCGATCCTCGCCGGAGTACTGCACCACCATCTCGTCGAAGGTGCGGCGCATGTCCAGCATCATCGCGTAGAGCTCACCCGGCACCTCGGGAGCCAGCGGCACCCGCTGCGGGGTGTTGCCCAGGTCCTTGATGCCCAGGGCCTGCGCCAGGCGTTTGGCCGGGTCGATGGTCAGCACCACGACGGTGCGGCCGTACTCGGCGGCCCGCAGCGCCATCGCGGCGGCCGTGGTGGTCTTGCCGACGCCGCCGGCGCCGCAGCACACCACGACGCGGTTCGCGGTGTCCGACAGGATCGCGTGCATGTCCAGCTTCAAGGGCTTGCCGCTCATTTGGTGCCAACCCCTTGCTGCTCGAGCGCTTCGGCGAGTTCGTACAGGCTGCCCAGGTCGACCCCGTCGGGGAGGGCGGGCAGTTCGAGGCGGGGCACTTCGAGGGCGTCGAGTTGGTCGGCGCTCTCGGCGCGCGCCATCATGCGCGTCGCGTGCTGGATGGTCTCGGTGAGCAGTCCGGCAAAGTCGCTGTCGGACAACGTGATTCCGGCGTCGGACAGTCCGGCGCGCACCGCGTCGGCGTCGACGACACCCTCGGCCGCCTTTGCCAGATCGTCCGGTGACAGGTACGCCGGGATGTTGCGGTTGACGATGACGCTGCCGATCGGCAACTCGAGCTCGCGGAGCTCCTCTATGGCCTCCAGGGTCTCCTGCACGGGCAGCGCCTCCAGCAGCGTGACGAGGTGGATGGCGGTGAGCTCCGAGTGCAGCAGCTTCACGACGCCGTCGGCCTGCGAATGGACCGGGCCGCCCTTGGCCAGGTCCGAGACGGCCTTGGTGACGTCGAGGAAGCGGGAGATGCGGCCCGTCGGCGGGGCGTCGACCACGACGGCGTCGTAGGGGCGCTGTCCCTTGAGTTCCTTGGCGGTCTTGCCGTTGCGGACCACGACCTCTTTGATCTTGCCGGTGAGCAGGACGTCACGCAGGCCGGGAGCGATCGTGGTGGCGAACTCGACGGCGCCGATGCGCTTCATGGCGCGGCCGGCGATGCCGAGGTTGTAGAACATGTCCAGGTATTCCAGGAACGCGGCCTCGGTGTCGATGGCCAGCGCGTTGACCAGCCCGCCGCCCTCGGCGGTGGCGATCTTCTGTTCCCCGTACGGCAGCGGTGGCACGTCGAAGAGCTGGGCGATGCCCTGACGTCCCTCGACCTCGACCAGCAAAACGCTGCGGCCGCGGGCGGCCAGCGCCAGTGCCAGCGCCGCGGCGACCGTCGTTTTGCCGGTACCGCCCTTGCCGGTGACGAAATGGAGGCGCGCTTGGTCCAGGCGCGCGGGCCAACCGGTATGGGTTTGGCCCGTGGATTCGGAGGTCACCCCAGCATGTTAACCATGCGGTACCCCTCGGCCGATAAGCTCGGCGACATGAGCGAACCGACCCGGTGGGAGTACGCCACCGTCCCATTGCTGATCCACGCCACCAAGCAGATCCTCGACCAGTGGGGCCAGGACGGGTGGGAGCTGGTTTCGGTACTGGCCAACCCGAGCGGTGAGCAGCACGTCGCGTACCTGAAGCGGCCCAAGTGAGCGTCTCGGACCGGTTGGCCGAACTCGGCATCGAACTGCCGGAAGTTGTTGCGCCACTGGCCGCTTACGTTCCCGCGGTCCGGACCGGGAACCTCGTCTACACCTCCGGCCAGCTGCCCATGCAGGGCGGCAAACTGCCCGCCGAGGGCAAGGTCGGCGCTGAGGTCACCGCGGACGACGGCAAGGCGCTGGCCCGGATCTGCGGCCTCAACGCGCTGGCCGCCGTGCACGCGCTGGTCGGCATCGACTCGGTGGTGCGGATCGTCAAGGTTGTCGGATTCGTCGCCTCGGCGCCTGGCTTCAACGGCCAGCCCGCGGTGATCAACGGGGCATCCGAATTGCTGGGCGAGGTGTTCGGCCCGGCCGGCGCGCACGCCCGGTCGGCGGTCGGCGTCTCCGAGTTGCCGTTGAATGCTCCCGTTGAGGTGGAGCTCATCGTCGAGGTGGCATGACCCATCCCGCGTATGGCGTGCTGCGGCCGGTAACGGAGACGGCCTCGGTGCTGCTGTGCGACAACCCGGGGATCATGACACTCGACGGCACCAACACCTGGGTGCTGCGCGGGCCGGGTAGCGACGAGATGGTCGTCGTCGACCCGGGGCCCGACGACGATGCGCACCTGGAGCGGATCGCGGCGCTGGGCAAGATTCCGCTGGTGCTGATCAGTCACAAGCACGAGGACCACACCGGCGGCATCGACAAGCTGGTCGGTATGACCGGGGCAGTGGTGCGGTCGGTCGGCAGCGGGTTTCTGCGGGGCCTGGGCGGGCCGCTCACCGACGGCGAGGTGATCGATGCGGCGGGGCTGCGGATCAAGGTCATGGCGACGCCGGGGCACACCGCGGATTCGCTGTCGTTCGTCGTTGACGACGCCGTGCTGACCGCTGACACCGTCCTGGGCCGCGGCACCACCGTCATCGACAACGAGGACGGCAGCCTGCGCGACTACCTGGAATCGCTGCGGCGGCTGCAGGGGCTGGGCGGGCGGACCGTCCTGCCCGGCCACGGTCCGGACCTCGCCGACCTCGCCGAGGTGACAGCCATGTACCTCGCGCACCGCGAGGAACGACTGGATCAGGTGCGCGGCGCCTTGCGGGTGCTCGGTGACGAGGCGTCGGCGCGGCAGGTCGTCGAACACGTCTACACCGACGTCGACCAGAAGCTGTGGGACGCCGCCGAGAAATCGGTGCAGGCCCAGCTGGATTACCTACGGACTGCTTAGTAGGACCAAACACAGATGCCCCCGACACGCGGTGCGTGCGGGGGCATCTGCGTCAGAACTACCTCGCTCGGCGCGCCAGACGCTCCGAGTCGGAGATCAGCACGCTCTTGCCCTCGAGCCGGATCCAGCCGCGGTGCGCGAAGTCGGCGAGCGCCTTGTTCACGGTTTCGCGGGAGGCGCCGACGAGCTGGGCGATCTCTTCCTGGGTCAGGTCGTGGGTGACGCGCAGCGCGCCGCCCTCCTGCGTGCCGAACCGCTGGGCCAGCTGCAGCAGCTGCTTGGCCACGCGACCGGGCACGTCGGTGAAGATCAGGTCGGCCAGGTTGTTGTTGGTACGGCGCAACCGGCGGGCGAGCACGCGCAGCAGCTGCTCGGCGATCTCCGGGCGGTCCGCGATCCACGCCCGCAGCGCCTCGCGGTCCATCGAGACCGCGCGCACCTCGGTGATGGTGATGGCGCTCGACGTCCGGGGACCCGGATCGAAGATCGACAGCTCACCGAACATGTCCGACGGACCCATGATGGTCAGCAGGTTCTCGCGGCCGTCCGGTGACCGGCGGCCGATCTTCACCTTGCCGGAGATGATGATGTAGAGGCGGTCGCCCGGCTCGCCCTCGGCGAACACGGTGTGTCCGCGGGGGAAGTCGACCGGTTGCAGCTGTTTGGTCAGTGCGGATACCGCGGTGGGCTCGACACCCTGGAAGATTCCGGCCCTCGCCAGGATCTCGTCCACGTTGCTCCCTAAGGCTGGTGAGTGATAAAAAACGCGCGCAAGCTAGCCAGTGAACTGGTTAACAAAGTCAGTCTAGTGGTAAGCCGTTTCGCAACCAGCCACGCTACACACGATTCGCCTGGCGAGTCTCGCGAAATTGCGGATTGCTCGCATAGTGGGCATAGGTGCGGCTGGGTAGTTCGGGTTCACCGAAGGCTCCGAGCGGGTTGTCCCGCGTCGGCGACGGGGCCGCCAGCGCGCGAGGTTCCTCGAATCGGGGTGCCGATCGGTGCGGCAATGTGTCCGCGGCTGCGGCCTGCTGTGACCACGCGGTTTTCACCTTGTCGACGAACGCTTTGACGTCGGCTGCGGTGTACGTCTCCTTGGACGTATCGAGCATGGCTTCGAGGCGGCTCAACCCGAAGGTTGCCAACATCAGCAACCCGGGAATGCACACAACCAGCAACCAGGACACACGCAGAAGTAAACACGCCGAATGTCTCAGGGTGATCACGAAACGACGCCGGTCAAAGTATCCTTACCGACTTCTCTCAGTACGCTTACCGGCGTGCCTGCGCGACGATCCACCGCAAAATACGACCGCGAAACCCACCTGGGTCTGGTGCGTCGCGCTCGGAGAATGAATCGTGAACTCGCGCAAGCGTTCCCGCACGTCTACTGCGAGCTGGATTTCACCAATCCGCTGGAGCTCGCGGTGGCCACCATCCTGTCGGCGCAGTGCACGGATAAGAGGGTGAACCTCACGACGCCGGCGCTGTTCGCCAAATACCCGACCGCGCTGGACTATGCGCAGGCCCACCGGACCGAGCTCGAGGAGCTGATCCGGCCCACCGGTTTCTACCGCAACAAGGCCAACTCGATCATCGGCCTGGGTCAGGAACTGGTGGCCCGCTTCGACGGCGAGGTGCCGGACACCCTCGACGAACTCGTCACGCTGCCCGGGGTGGGCCGCAAGACCGCCAACGTCATCCTGGGCAACGCCTTCGACGTCCCGGGCATCACGGTGGACACCCACTTCGGCCGGCTGGTGCGGCGCTGGCGCTGGACCGCCGAAGAAGACCCGGTCAAGGTCGAGTTCGCGGTCGGCGAATTGATCCCGCGCAAGGAGTGGACCCTGCTGTCGCACCGCGTGATCTTCCACGGACGCCGGGTCTGCCACGCCCGCACGCCGGCGTGCGGTGTGTGCGTGCTGGCCCGCGACTGCCCGTCCTACGGCATCGGGCCGACGGACCTCGCGGCCGCCGCGGCCCTGGTGAAGGGACCCGAGACCGAGCATCTGCTGGCGCTGGCCGGGATCACCGAGTGAATCGGTCCGCCCGCTGGACCGTCGTCGTGCTGGCGGTGTTCGTCGTTCTCGGTGTGGCGCTGTGGCGTCAGCTCGGCGACGACCGGACCGCATCCGGGCCGTCGGGCCAGCAGACCGGCCAGCTGAACGGGACCCGCGCCCATCGTGACGCCGACACCCCGGCGGCACTGGCCGGACCGCGCGCCAAGGCGGCGTTGCCGCCGTGTCCCGCGCCGCAGACCGGGCCCGGACCGCAGGCCCTGCAGGGCATCACGGTCGACTGCGCGGGTGACGGTGTGCCGGTCGACGTCGCGAAGGCCGTCGCCGGGCGTGCGGTGGTGCTGAACCTGTGGGCCTACTGGTGCGGCCCCTGCGCCGACGAACTGCCCGCGCTGGCCGAGTATCAGCGCCGCATGGGCACCAAGGTGACGGTGCTGACGGTTCATCAGGACGAGAACGAGACCGCCGGCCTGCTGCGCCTGGCCGACCTCGGCGTCAAGCTGCCGATGCTGCAGGACGGCCGCCGCCTCATCGCGGCCGCGCTGCGCGTGCCCAACGTGATGCCTGCGACCGTGCTGCTGCGCCCGGACGGTAGCGTTGCGCAGGTCCTGCCCCGGCCGTTCACCAGTGCCGACGAGATCGCCAGTGCAGTGAATTCAAAGTGGTGAATCTTCAAGCGTTAGGAGTGTCGGGGTGAACGTGCTGAACCCACAGGCCGCCCCGGCCTGGCTGCGGCCACTCGTCGACAACGCACCGGACCTGCCGCAGGCCTACCGCCGCCGGGTGCCGGCGACGGTGCTGGCGGCCATCACCGCAGCGGGTGCCACCGCGACACTGACCGGCAACAAGCGCGACGCCGCTGTCCTGGTGCTGTTCTCCGGGGCGCCGGACGCCCCGGCCGGTGCGCTGCCGCCCGACGCCGACCTGCTGGTCACCGTCCGCGCCTCGACGCTGCGGCACCATGCCGGGCAGGCCGCGTTCCCGGGCGGTGCGTCCGATCCGGGGGACGACGGTCCCGTCGGGACCGCATTGCGCGAGGCGACCGAGGAAACCGGTATCGACACGTCTCGGCTGCACGTGCTGGCGACGCTGGACCGAATGTTCATCCCGCCCTCGGGTTTTCACGTTGTCCCGGTGCTCGCGTACTCGCCCGATCCCGGTCCGGTCCTCGCCGTCGACCCGGCGGAGACCGCGATCGTGGCGCGGGTTCCGGTGCGCGCCTTCGTCAATCCGGAGAACCGGTTGATGGTGTACCGCAAGGAGAACACCCGCCGGTTCGCCGGTCCGGCATTTCTGCTCAACCAGATGCTGGTGTGGGGCTTCACCGCTCAGGTGATCTCGGCGATCCTGGACGTGGCGGGCTGGGCACAGCCGTGGAACGCCGACCGGGACTACGAACTCGAGGCGGCAATGGCGCTGCTGGGGGACTCCAACGGCTACCGTGTGGATCAACCATGACACCTTCACAATGGCTGGATCTGGCCGTTCTGTCCGTCGCCTTCGTCGCCGCCGTCTCGGGCTGGCGGTCCGGGGCGCTGGGCTCGCTGCTGTCTTTTCTCGGTGTGGTGCTCGGCGCTGTGGCCGGCGTGCTGCTGGCGCCCCATGTGGTGGCGCACGTGGACGGCGCCCGCAGCAAGCTCTTCATCGCGCTGTTCCTGATCCTGGGTCTGGTCGTGGTCGGCGAGATCGCCGGTGTGGTGCTGGGCCGCGCGGTCCGTGGCGCCATGCGCAACGAGGTGGTGCGCGGTCTCGACTCGGTTGTGGGCATGGCCCTGCAACTGGTCGCGGTGCTGGTCGCCGCCTGGCTGCTGGCCACGCCGCTGACGTCGTCCGACCAGCCGAATCTGGCTGCGGCGGTGAACGGCTCGCGGGTGCTCTCGGAGGTCAACGACCTCGCGCCGGCGTGGCTGAAGCGCGTGCCCACCCGGCTCTCGGCGCTGCTGAACACCTCAGGTCTGCCGTCGGTGCTGCAACCGTTCGGTCGCACCCCGATCGTCAGCGTCTCGGCTCCCGATCCCGCGCTCGTGGGCGATCCGGCGGTGGCCGCGGCCAAGGGCAGCGTCGTGAAGATCCGCGGCGTCGCGCAGAGCTGCCAGAAGGTGCTCGAGGGCACCGGCTTCGTCGTCGCGCCCGGCCGGGTGATGTCCAACGCCCACGTGGTGGCCGGCTCCAACAGCGTCACCGTCCAGGTCGACGACAAGAGCTACGACGCCAAGGTCGTCTCCTACGACCCCGAGGCCGACATCTCGATTCTCGACGCACCCGACCTGCCCGCGCCGCCGCTGAAGTTCGACATGCAGGAGGCCGCGACCGGGACCGGCGCGGTGGTGATGGGCTACCCGGGCGGCGGCGAGTTCGCCGCGACCCCGGCCCGCATCCGCGAGGTCATCAAACTCAACGGGCCGGACATCTACCACTCCACGACCGTCACGCGTGAGGTCTACACCATCAGAGGCAATGTCCGCCAAGGTAATTCGGGTGGCCCGCTGATCGACGGCAGCGGCAAGGTGCTCGGTGTCGTGTTCGGCGCAGCGGTCGACGACGCGGATACCGGCTTCGTCCTCACCGCCGACGAGGTGGCCAAGCAGATGGCCAAGGTCGACAACTCCGAAGCGGTGCCGACCGGAAAGTGCATCTCAGCCGGGTAGCTGGTGCAGGAACGTCGACAGCTCCGAGGTGACGGCCGACGGCTGCTCTTCGTGCGCGAAATGGCCTGCGCCGGTGACGGATACGAAGCGGGTCTGCGGGGCGTAGCGCTGGGTCCGGCGGACCGGATCATCGAGCACGTAGGGATCCGCGGTGCCGTGTAGGTGCAGGATCGGTACCGGGGTGCGCTGTTTCATCGCCCGCATGAAGCGCCGGCCCTCGCCGCGGACCTGACTGCGCGCCGCCCAGCGCTGGTACTCCAGCGCGGAGTGCGCCGCCGACGGGATTTGAATCGCGGTGCGCAGGTGCGCGGCGGTCTGGGCGAAATCCTCCGACGCCGGCCAGGCAGCGCCGGCGCGGCTGCGGACCAGCTGCTCGACGGCGGCGCCGCCCCGGCGGGTGAGGACATGTTCGGGCCACCACGGCACCTGGTTGCGCAGCATCGCGGGCAACAGGGCCGCGCGCTGGTCCCGATCGGTCAGCGTCGACGAGCGCAGCGCCACCGGATGCGGTGAACTGACCAGTGCGATACCGCGCACTGATCGCGGATGCAGCATCGCGGTGGCCCAGCAGACCAGGCCGCCGTCGGCGTGCCCCACCAACACAGCGGAACTGTGCCCCAGAGCGCGCACCAGGCCGGCGGTGTCGCCGGCCAGCGTCCAGCCGTCGTAGCCGGTCGGCGGTTTGTCGCTGCCGCCGTAGCCGCGCAGGTCCACCGCGACCACCCGGGCGCCGCGCAGGTCGCGCAGCTGATGCCGCCACGAGTACCAGAACGAGGCGAATCCGTGCAGCAGGATCACCAGCGGGCGCTCGCCGGCCGAACCGGTCTGGCTTGAGCCCGGATCTGCCTCCACGACGTGGAAGCGAATCCCGTTCGCGTGCACCTGAAGGTGTCGCCACGGACCGTCGATCCGGACGACCGACGGATCAGGTGGCGGCACTACCAGCCTGAGGTGTCGCTAGAAGCCGAGCGGGCGGTGATCTGACTCGAGGGCTTGTCGTGGCCAGGCGTCAGCGCCACCTTGGCCTCCTTGACCGTCGCGATGGTGTCCCGTGGGCCGCGGATCTTGCGGACCTTCAGGAACCCGACGAACGCCAGCGCTCCGGTCGTCAGCACCATGAGCGCGAAGACGATCAGGTACGACGCCCAGCTCGGCAGCCACAGCTCCAGCAGCGAACCGAGGAAGAAGAAGAAAAAGAACGTCGAGTAGAACAGCACCACGAGTGCGGCGATGAACAGGACGCTGCCGGTCAGGCCCTTCTTTACATCGGCGGTGATCTCGGCGCGCGCCAGTTCGACCTCGGCCCGCACCAGCGTCGACATCTGCGCGGTGGCTTCCTTGACCAGATCGCCGATCGACGGATCAGCCTTGGGCGCATGCGGATCCACCAGCGGGATCGAGGTCACCGTGGCTGGAACTGCGCCATTCTTGCGATCGCCATTGCTCACGAACACGTCCTCCCGGCGTCGGTGTAGTCCTGGCATATGTTGCCACGTAGGGCGCCGGTTAACGATCCGGGCCAGCGATACACTGCCCCGATGCGTTCGGCACCCGTGCTTGCTTCGATGTTTGGGATGGCCATTGCCCTGTTCGGTACGTCGGTCGGGGTGCCTGCCCACGCGGACGCACCGGTCCCGTTGGGCGGTGGCTCGGGCATCGTCGTGGACGGCGACACCTTCTGCACCCTGACCACGATCGGGCATGACAACCGCGGCAAGCTGGTCGGCTTCACGTCCGCGCACTGCGGCGGTCCCGGCCACCTGGTGTCGGCCGAGGGCGCGGAGAACCGCGGCACGCTCGGCGTCATGGTGGCCGGCAGCCAGCCCCTGGACTACGCCGTCATCGAATTCGATCCGGCCAAGGTGCAGCCCCTCAACAACGTCAACGGATTCCAGATCGACGGCATCGGCCCGGACCCGGCCTTCGGTGAGGTGGCGTGCAAGCTCGGCCGCACCACCGGCTACACCTGCGGCGTTACCTGGGGCCCGGGCCAGGACCCGGGCACCATCGTGGACCAGGTGTGCGGCCAGCCGGGCGACTCGGGTGCGCCGGTCACCGTGAACAACAAGCTGGTCGGCATGATCCACGGGGCCTTCAGCGACGACCTGCCGACGTGCGTCGTCAAGTACGTGCCGCTGCACACCCCGGCCGTGACGGTGTCGATCAACGCGGTGATCGCGGATCTCGACGCCAAGAGCCGGCCGGGTGCGGGTTACCAGCCCATCTAGCCCATCAATGTGAAACGGCCCCTTCTCGTCGGAGAAGGGGCCGTTTCACATTGACCTACTTGCTGGCGCGGATGGCCTCGAAGACGCTGGGGTCGACGAGGGTGGAGGTGTCACCGAGGTCGCGGCCTTCGGCGACGTCGCGCAGCAGGCGGCGCATGATCTTGCCGCTGCGGGTCTTGGGCAGCTCGGGGACGATGTGGATTTCTCGCGGCTTGGCGATGGGGGAGATCTCGGTGGAGACCTGGGACCGCAGTTCCTCGACGATGTTGTCGCTGCCGCCGTGTGCTGATTCCTTGAGGATGACGAACGCGCAGATGGCTTGGCCGGTGGTGGCGTCGGTGGCGCCGACGACGGCGGCCTCGGCCACGCCGGAGTGTCCGACGAGGGCGGATTCGACCTCGGCGGTGGAGATGCGGTGGCCGGAGATGTTCATGACGTCGTCGATGCGGCCCAGGACCCAGATGTTGCCGTCGGCGTCGTAGCGGGCGCCGTCACCGGCGAAGTACCAGCCCTGCTCGGCGAAACGCGACCAGTAGGTCTCCTTGAACCGTTCGTCGTCGCCCCAGATGCCGCGCAGCATCGATGGCCACGGCTTGTCGAGCACCAGGTAGCCGGTGACGTGTTCTTCCTCGTCGGCGCCGGGGACCAGTTCGTTGCCGTCGTCGTCGACGATCTTGGCGCTGATGCCGGGCAGCGGGGTCATGGCCGAGCCGGGCTTGGCGGCGGTGACACCGGGCAGCGGTGAGATCATGATCGCGCCGGTCTCGGTCTGCCACCAGGTGTCGACGATGGGGGTCTTACCGGCACCGATGTGTTCGCGGTACCAGCGCCAGGCTTCGGGGTTGATGGGCTCGCCGACCGAGCCGAGCACCCGCAGGCTCGACAGGTTGTGCGCCTCGGGGATCTGGTGGCCCAGCTTCATGAAGGTGCGGATCAGCGTCGGCGCCGTGTAATAGATGGTGACGCCGTACTTTTCGATGATCTCGAAGTGCCGGTGCTCGTTCGGTGAGGTGGGGGTGCCCTCGTAGACCACCTGCGTCACGCCGTTGGAGAGCGGGCCGTAGACGATGTAGGTGTGCCCGGTGACCCAGCCGATGTCGGCGGTGCACCAGTACACATCGTCGGCTTTGATGTCGAAGACGTTGTGGTGGCTGTAGGACGCCTGGGTCAGGTAGCCGCCGCTGGTGTGCACGATGCCCTTGGGCTTGCCGGTGGTGCCGGAGGTGTACAGCAGGAACAGCGGCTGTTCGGCGTCGAACGCTTCAGGCGTGTGCTCGGTGGATTGTGAGTCGACGATCTCGTGCCACCAGACGTCGCGGCCTTCGGTCCAGTCGACGTCGATGCCGGTGCGCTTGACCACCAGGACGTGCTGCACCGACGGCTGGCTCGCGACCGCTTCGTCGACGGCGGACTTGAGCGAGGCGGCCACGCCGCGGCGGTACTGGCCGTCGGTGGTGATGACGAGCTTGGCTTGGGCGTCTTCGACGCGGGCGGCGAGCGCGGTGGCCGAGAACCCGGCGAACACCACCGAGTGCATCGCGCCGAGCCGGGCGCAGGCCAGCATCGCGACGATGGCTTCGGGCACCATCGGCATGTAGATGGCGACGCGGTCGCCGGCGCGCAGGCCCAGGGCGGTCAGGGCGTTGGCGGCCTTGCTGACCTCGTCCTTGAGTTGGGCGTAGGTGATGTCGCGGGCGTCACCGACGGGCTCGCCTTCCCAGTGGATCGCGACACGGTCGCCGTTGCCGGCCTCGACGTGGCGGTCCACGCAGTTGTAGGCGACGTTGAGCTTGCCGTCGCCGAACCACTTCGCGAACGGTGCGTCTGACCAGTCCAGGACCTCGGTGAACGGGGTCGCCCAGGACAACCGCTCACCCTGGCGGCGCCAGAAATCCAGGCGGTCGGCGTCGGCCTCTTGGTACAGCGCGGCAGTGGCATTGGCCTGCGCGGCGAACTCGGCAGGCGGCGGGTAAGCCTGTGGCACAGCGGTGTCTTGTGTCATGGCTGTGAGCGTAGTCAC
Source organism: Mycolicibacterium llatzerense (assembly GCF_025331195.1). Taxonomy (NCBI): domain Bacteria; kingdom Bacillati; phylum Actinomycetota; class Actinomycetes; order Mycobacteriales; family Mycobacteriaceae; genus Mycobacterium; species Mycolicibacterium llatzerense. The sequence continues at coordinate 1,778,477 of NZ_LXOV01000001.1, forward strand.
TGGCAGGTTGCAATGACGTTGGTGGTGGCCCGCCACCGTGACGTTGGTGGTGGCCACCTGGTGGCACTACCCTGTGCGGTCGTGGCTGCACCTGACCCGCTGGCTCCTTTGGCAGAACTGCCCGGCGTGGCCGAGGCCGGAGACGAGGCGCGTGAAGCGCTCGGTAAGGCCCATCGGCACAAGGTGAACCTGCGTGGTTGGCCGGCCACCGCGGCCGAGGCCTCGATGCGGGCTGCGCGGGCGTCGTCGGTGCTCGACGGTGGCTCCCTGAGTTTCAGTAAGGACGGCGAGGCCCCGGCGAAAGGCGAGCGTGCCGACGCCGTGCTGGCCGGTGCGCTGCGGGTGGCCGAGGCCCTCGAAGGTGGCGCGACAGCGCTTGTCGGGGTGTGGCAGCGGGCGCCGCTGCAGGCGATGGCCCGGTTGCATTCGCTGGCGGCCGCGGATCTCACCGACGCGGACCAGCTCGGCCGGCCTCGCACCGATGACCCCGACGTGGGCCGGCGGCTGGAGCTGCTCGGCGAGCTCGTGGGTGGCGGGAGCCGGGTGCCGGCGACGGTGCTCGCGGCCGTCGCTCATGGCGAACTCCTGAGCCTGGCTCCGTTCGGTGTGGCCGACGGTGTGGTGGCGCGCGCGGTGTCGAGGCTGATCACCATGTCCAGTGGACTGGACCCGCACGGCCTCGGTGTGCCCGAGATGTACTGGATGCGCGAGGTCGGCCAATACCGTGCCGTGGCACGGGGCTTCGCGTCGGGGACGGCTGACGGGCTGACCGCGTGGTTGATCTTCAGCAGTCGCGGTCTGCATTCCGGGGCTCGTGAAGCGCTGTCGATCGCACAGGCTTCCGCCAAGTAGCGGCCCGGCGCGACCGCCCTCCAGCAAACACGCAGACATAAAAGCGGGCGGCGCTCCGTCGTCAGAGTGCATCTGACTCGGCTCGCCGCCCGCTAGCACGGAACCCCGGTTACCAAGCGTGCTTGTTGGGTTGTGTGGGTGGCCTCGGCGTCTTTGCAATGCGCTGCGGCTACAACTCCACCCAAGGAATTCTCTTAGCCGTTCGCTCTTCGCAATTACGCAGGCCCACAACGCTTTTACCATCATCGCGGTATGTGCTCCGCGTGGGTGCCGGTATTCCGTGCTGGGATGCCCGCTTCGGGAGGTCGAACCTTCTCTTCCGGTTCGGTCTTGGCCTTGGGGGCTTCCGTGCTTCCTTTGTACTACGTGACCGCAGTCACATCAAGGGCCAATCGCCGGCGATTTGTGATTGTTACTCCAAGGGACCCAGCAACTCGCCAGTAGCTTTCAGAAGTTCAGGCGGCGGAGCAGCGAGTACGTCACCGCGCCGGCGGCGAGGGCGCTGGCGCCGACGGCCAGAGTGGTGGCGACCGCAGCGCCGGACGGAGCCGGCAGCCGGTCCCGCAGCGAGACCGGACGCGTGAAGGTCAGCACGGGCCAGCCGCGAGCGACGGCCTCCTTGCGCAGGGCGCGATCGGGATTGACCACCGCGGGGTGACCGACCGCCGTGAGCATCGGCAGATCGGTGATCGAGTCCGAATACGCGTAGCAGTGCTCGAGCACATAGCCCTCGCGGGCGGCTAGCTCCTCGATTGCCTGGACCTTGCCTTCGGCGAAGCAGTAGAAGTCGACGCCGCCGGTGTACTTGCCGTCCTCGACCACCATGCGCGTGGCCATCGAGTGGTCGGCCCCGAGTTCGCGGGCGATGGGTGCGACGATCTCCTCGCCGGACGCCGAGACCACCACGACGTCGCGGCCGCACAGCTTGTGGTCGGCGATCAGGTTGGCGGCCTCGGCGAAGACCAGCGGGTCGACGATGTCATGCAGCGTCTCGGAGACGATCGACTTGACCTGTTCCACGTCCCAGCCGGTGCACATGTTGGTCAGGTAGGACCGCATCCGGTCCATCTGATCGTGGTCGGCACCTGACATCAGGAACAGAAACTGGGCGTAGGTGGACTTGAGCACAGCTTGCCGATTCAGCAGACCTTGGTTGAAAAAAGGTTTGCTAAAAGCGAGGGTGCTGGACTTGGCGATCACCGTTTTGTCGAGATCGAAGAAGGCTGCGGTGCGCACCGGACCGCTCGACTCGGCTTCCTGGCGCGGCGCGGCCGCGGCCTGGGCGGCCGGATCGGATGCGGTCACGGCTCCCAGCATATGCCCCGGAACGTCAGTACCGGGTTGGCAACGGCGTCGCCGTGTCGGTCGCCGGTGGCGTGACTGTCGCGGCGATTGACGTGCTGACACGCCCCTTTCACAGACAATCAACAGTTGCGCAGAGCCCTGTTGACGTGTGTATAGTGGGCTTTACCCGGCTAGCGCCGGGTGTGCATCAGCCCGACCCCCCGGGGCTGATCCACGACGACCTCCGCCTCCTCCCCCCCTGGCGGGGGTCGTCCCTTTTTCAGGGGTGGTGAATTTTCCCGAGGCGGGGCCTCTTCGGCGCCTTTCTATCGACGCCAGACTTTTCTTTTCCGCGTGTGGCGCGGCCACCGCAATCCCGGTTCTCCGAACATCGCGGGTAGTCCGCGAAAAGTTGCGGAACGACATTCTCACGAGTCCGTCAATAAAGTTGTCCACAGTTTGCGATCCATCCACATTCTGCGTGTGCGCTCTGGTGCCGCGGCCTGCTGCGCAGCACGGTGGACCCATGGCAACCACCGGGGCCTTGGCGCTGATCTCCGACGCCGGACTGCGCGCTGAGATCGAGCGGATCGCGGCGGCGGCGGGGATTCGGGTGGTGTACGCGGCAGAGCCTTCCGGCCGTAAAGCCTGGGTCGGCGCCGCGGCAGTGCTGCTCGATGTCGAGGCAGCACAGCGCTGTCGCGAGCTGGGGATGCCACGGCGGCCCGCGGTGCTCCTTATCGCCGCCGACACGCCGGGGACCCGCGAGTTCGAGGCCGCGATGGTGATCGGTGCGCAGGCGGTCATCACCTTGCCCGGCCAGGAGTCCGGACTGGTCGGTGTCCTGTCCGAAGCCGCGGCCGGCGAATCCGATGGGCGCCGCGGCGCCGTCGTCGCGGTGATCGGTGGCCGCGGGGGCGGCGGTGCATCGGTGTTTGCGATCGCCTTGGCGCAGGCCGCGGCCGAACCGGACCGCGAGTGTCTGCTCGTTGATGTCGACGCCTGGGGCGGCGGCATCGACCTGGCCCTCGGCGCCGAGTGTGATGCCGGCCTGCGCTGGCCGGATCTCGCGGCAGCGGGCGGGCGGCTCAGCTTTCCGGCCTTGCGTGATGCGCTGCCGCGCCGGCGCGGGGTGGTGGTCCTGTCGGCCGGACGCGCCGGCGTCGAGTTGAGACCGACGGCGCTCGCCGCGGTGGTCGAGGCCGGGAGCCGCGCCGGCGCCACCGTGATCTGCGACGTGCCGCGGCAGTCGTCGCCCGCGGCCGAGACGGTGCTGGCGGCAGCCGATCTCGTGGTCGTGGTGGCACCGGCGGAGCTGCGGTCCTGCGCGGCGACCCGGGTGGTGGCCGACTGGGTGACGGCGGTCAACCCGAATGTCGGCCTGGTGGTCCGGGGCCCCGCGCCCGGCGGCCTTCGCGCTGCGGAGATGGCGACGATCCTGGGGCTGCCGCTGCTGGCGGCCATGCGTGCGGAGAGCAACCTCGACGGTGCGCTGGAGCGGGGCGGTCTCGGTCGTAGTCTGCGGCGCCGGTCGCCACTGACCGTGGCCGCCCGCCGTGTGCTCGCGGTGCTGCACCAGCAGCCGGGGGAGGCGGCATGACGTCGTCATTGGTGGACCGCGTCCGGGAACGACTGGCCGCGCAGACCAGCGGTGCGCTGCATCCGAACGCGGTGGCTGCCGCCATCCGCGCGGAGTCCGGCGGTGTGCTCGCCGACAGCGACGTGCTCGCCGGCATGCGGCTGCTGCAGACCGAACTGACCGGTGCCGGGATTCTGGAACCGCTACTGCGGGCACCCGGTACCACCGACGTGCTGGTCAGCGCACCCGACGAGGTGTGGGTAGACGACGGAAACGGGTTGCGCCGCAGCACGATCCGTTTCCCGGACGAGACCGCCGTGCAGCGCCTGGCGCAACGGCTGGCGCTGGCTGCCGGCCGCCGCCTGGACGACTCGCAACCCTGGGTCGACGGCCACCTCGGTGGGATCGGCGGTGGCCTGAATGTGCGGTTGCACGCCGTGCTGCCCCCGATCGCCGCGGCAGGCACCTGCCTGTCGCTGCGGGTGCTGCGACCCGCGACCCAAGACCTGACCGGCCTCGTCGGGTCCGGGGCCATCGCGCCGCCCGCCGCCTCGTTGATCGCCGACATCGTTGCGGCGCGGCTGGCGTTCCTGGTCTCCGGCGGAACCGGAGCCGGTTATGTTGTGATGAGACATTTGTTTCATCCAAGGGGGAGCCAATGCCTGGCGACGGTAGCCGCATCGTCTTTAGCGATGTTTCGCAACTAGCACTAGCAGATGCGAGGTTCCCAGGCTCGACGCGTTGTGTATCTGAGTCGAGCGACCGGGTAGCGGACGGATTCCCACTGATTGTTGATGAAGATGGAGTACCAGTTGAGGTTTTCCTGGCCTACTTCATGGACAAGAGAGGGCTGGCGGCGAGCACACTGGCCCAGTATGCATATGCGTACGTGAGGTTTGCGGAGTTCCTGAACGATCGTGGAGTCGCCTCCCTGCTTGATGCGCGATCGCAGGACCTGACAGCGTATAGGCTCTACCGAACGAAGACACCGGAGAAACCGATTGCTCCGTACTCGTTTCGGGTCGAGGCTTCCGCGCTGCGCAGTTTTTACGGGTGGGCGACTGAGACCTCTCGGATTGACCGAAACCCTGTCAAATTGCTGTCTCGATCGGGTCGAGATGATCTGTCCACCAACAGAGTTCGACACTCGAAGATTCGACACGTGGATAGTCGACTGTGTGAGCTGCTCCTACGTACCGCGGGGAGCGGTTCAGCGGATTCAAGCGTTCGATGCTCCCCTCAGCGGAATGTGGCAGCTGTCAAGACCCTTGTCACGACAGGGTTGAGGCTGCAAGAACTCGCCAGTCTCCTCACTTTCGACCTTGATCACGCGGTCTCTATGGAGCGAGCAAATTCCATAGAGATGGAGTCCATCACCAAGAACCAGGTAAACCGGAACGCCGTGATTCCGTCCTATGCTCTCGATTCGATCCGCCGTTATCGCAGGACGGAACGACCGAATGTTGTCCTCCGCAATCAACGAAGTCTTCGGCGAAATCTTGACCGTTGCTTTGTGGTGGAGCATTTCGACCCGATGACCAGGGTTCTCGCCGGCTGGTGGCAAGGCGGTAGTCGAGAGTTTCGCCTACATCTGGTTCCCGTTGAAATGCGATTGCGTGCGGTAACGGTTGGCGTCGACGGCAGGATTGACCCGTTGTGCGTATTCCTCAGTGAAAGTAGAGGTTTGGGGATGACGCGGTCGGGGTGGGAGGGGGTGTTTGTTGCGATTAGCGATCAGATGCTGCGGGCGACTCCCGCTGAGCGCTGGGTGCGAAAAGTGACCCCACACGATCTGCGCCATACATTCGCGATCAACTATCTCCGGGCGGCGCTCGCTGAGAAGCTGAAAACTGTATCTGTGCCTGCGAATAACGCCCCGCCGCTGCGGGATCCATTGATCGATCTACAAGAGCTGCTAGGCCACGCGTCCTCCGCCCAGACGCTGCGGTATCTGCGGTATGTGGAAGACATCGATCGCATGGTGTCGGCAGCGGTGCCTGATTTTGGTCTCGATGAGGACTGCGACGATGCCCGCGAAGAATGAACGAAAGACCTTCAACCGCGAGGCGGCCGACGCGACCCGGGCTGTGACAAGGAAGCGGTTGCCGACAGTAGGTATCAGGGAGGTCCGTCACTCGGGGTGGGGGAGGGGTGCGGGTGCCGCCCAGATTGATCCGCGCGCGTACCGGTGCGCGCGGCTAGCGGGCCAGTTGGCTGATCAATGGGAGCAGATCGCTGCAGGCCAATCGCGATCTGTCGTTGCGGTTCATCGCCAGGCGCTCGATGCCTACCTCGATTACGTTGCCAATAGTGAGGATTGGTCTGCAAGTCTCGACAAGAACCCCGCGGCCGTTGTTCGGACGCTTTATGCCTGGACCAGGACGCTGATCGACAACTACGACGAGGTGTCGATCATGCCTCATCGGCTGTCCAACATTATCCAGACCCAAATCGCAGGGGCAACGGCTGACGGGATTGTGACCGACAGCGTGCTGGCCGCAGTGGCACAGGGGCCCAGCCTTGTGCGGAAGCCATCGACACAGCAACTAGACGAATTCACAAAAGATGAGCTCAACAACATCGTGCGCGCTGCTCGCGCCCATGTCCGGGCCATTAGGGCAACCCGGCGTTGGGCGCAAGCGACGATCGAGCAGTATGACGCGGGTACGCTAACAGACCCGAGGCTCTGCTGGATCGCACAGATGATGAAACGAGCCCAGGTTGGTGAACCGGTCGATCGCCCACCAGACAAATGGAGCTCAGCATCCCTAAATGAGTTGTTCCCCAACAACGTTCAGAAACTCTTCCGATCAGGCACCAGCACAGCGAAAGGCCGCGGCGGCGGTAGTTCCGTGCCAGCGTGGTGTCGCCGCGCGGTACTGCCATATGCAACTGATCTGACACCATTTCGGCTACTGCTCATGGTAGGAACAGGGGTCAGCGCCGACGAACTCACCTCGCTATGCATATCCGATATCGAGTGGACTGACGACGGAGTCCGACTCCAGATGACGAAGGCCCGCGCACAGCGATCTAAAGGCCGATTCTTCCCTGGGGCGCCGGGAAACAGCGGGTGGAGTGTTCCCAATGTATTGCGGTACTTAGTCGAGTACACGCAGCCGGCCCGCCGGCTTGCATCGGATGACTTGATCAATCAACTCTGGATCAGGGTCTACGAGTCCGCCAAAGATGAACGCGCGTACCGGCCGGCGCCAGCCTCGTTCGGCGCGCGAAATACCACCCTGCATCAGTGGATCAACACGGCTCAATCAGTGTATGAACTCGCGCCGATCTCTTCTCCGCACGATGTGCGACGAATACGGAAGGCAAAAGTCAGCCAGCGTGCTATCGACTTGGGCGGTGTGGTGGCCGACATTGCCGGCGACGACCACACCACACGGGTGTTCCATCAGCACTACGCGCACACCACGTCACTCAAAGTGTATGCAGCGAAGGTGATGTCGCGATTCCAAACCACGTTGGCAGAGGCGGTAACGACAGGTTTTACGGCATTCCTCTCCGCGCGATCCGCAGTACCTCTGGCAGCCCTGACTCAAGATTTAGATATCCAGCAATCGCAAGCAAAAACTCTGAAATCGGGCGGACTCGACATGGGCGTGGTCGACTGCCGCAACCCGTTCGACTCTCCGTTCACCAAGAAAGGGAAGTTGTGCGCATCGGCACCACTGTCATGTCTGCTGTGTGAAAACGCCGTCGTCTTCACCGACCATCTGCCCAACATCATCGCCCTCGTAGCAGCCATGGACACCGCCCGCAGCGCGCTCGGACCCGACGAGTGGATCGCCACATGGGGCGCTCAGTACAACGCAGCACAAGCACTGATTGCATCGCTGCCTGACGGTGTGCGCAAGGCGGCCGAGCATGAATCCATCAACGCGGGCACTGACCTGCCGGCGTGGACTTACGGGAGTACGCGGTGACCTCAGCTGAGACTCCACGAGAATCGACGTCCGGGAAACACCTGGAATCACAGCTGTTTTCCGATACGGAAGACGTGTTCGCCTCGCGCGCAGATCGGGTCAAAGGTGCACCGACCAGAGCTTTCGGAGATCAAATCTGGGATGGGAGGGGTGTGGTGCCGAGGCGGGCCAACGTCGGCGCCGATCGACTGCGCATCGTATTTCCGGATCACCCTGCGTGGTCGCTGCGCAGCCGAGAGGTTGCCATGGCACTACTAAATCCTCATGATCCGCGGCTGCTGGAGAGGTCAATCGCGTTCGGCAGCCGAAGTTTCGCGATAGGGCACGTCAGGGGTCGCTGTGATGCGTACCGCGTATGTGCTGCGTGGCAGCAGGATAACGATCGTCCCGATGACATCGCGTTGTGGGCCGCTGGCGATTGGGACGCTCTGGTCCGAAGTCAGATCGCGAAAGGATCGAGACGAGGGACAGTACGGAATCTGATTTGCGCGATTCGAGACCTCGTAGTGCTGGCGCCAATACTCACCGGTGGTGGGATCGAATCGGACCCGTGGGCAGGGCGTACACCCACACAGATAGCCAAGAACGCAAAGACCGGTGCTACCCAGGTGATCTCGCCGACGCAGTGGATACCGTTGATGACCGCTTGCTGGGCGTACATCAACACCTTCGCTGACGACATCCTTAGCCTGCGAGATACCCACCGATGCGACGTGCACTTGCACACGTCAGATCGGTCGGTTGCTGGGCGCACGGTCGTTAACTATGAGGAACTGTTCCAGAAATACCTCAGCTTGCCCGACGCGGTGATTCCGGTCCGCAATCACCCCAACAGTCCTCCGAAACCAAATTGGGTGCAGCTCTCTCGGCTGATCACTGCCGACCTGACCTCCCGCTTGTTCGAAACCGGTTCCGCGGCTGGCCGAGCACGCAGGACACGTGTCTATGAAGCCATCGCCGAAAAGCGAGTCACACTCACGGCAGTTAAGAGCCGCGAATACGACGACCTGCTAGCCCAACGGGTCGCCGCCGGTGTACTCGCCCCCGACATCGACCCGAGGAGAACTGGACGGCTTTGTGACGAGCTTTTGGACGACTGGATCGACGACGAAGCGAACCGCGTTCCGGTCTGGGACAGAACTATCACTGGCGTGCCTGGGGACATCACCGAAGCGGATATCAACTGGGATGCGGTGGAACGCCTCGTCTGGGGTGCGCGAGAGCCCAACAACCTGACTGAATCGACTCGCAGACGAGACAGAATCGTTCAAGTAGCCCGCTCCGGGCGAACATTCGCAGTGAGAAGGGGCTACGGGGGCCACCAACGTGCCTGCGTCGAGTTCGTTGAGGTCGGCTCTCCGGACGGACAGCGACGTCCATGGCGAACCGCAATGTCGGACTTAGAAGCCCGCGCCGAACTGCGCGCCCTGCGAGCCGCGTGCTACATCTACATCACGGCAATGACCATGATGCGTGACAGTGAAGTTCAAGACCTACAACGCGGATGTGTCCAGACGTTCCATGGCGTTGCGGCGGTCAAGTCACACAGCTACAAGGGCCGAGCATCAAAAACAGTCGCGCATTGGTGGATTGTGGATGGGGTGGCGACCGCGATCTCGGTTCTTGAACGCCTCAGCACGCATCCGGAGTACTTGTTCGCGCGGTTTGTCGACGGAGAGCGCGAAGACGCGGAACCCGGTATCAGGGCCGGCCATGAGATCGATTTCTTCGTGAACCATATTGCTGCGACGGGCTTTCACAGTGAGATCGCCCCAATCCCCGCTGGTCCCTCGATCGGACCGCGCGCACTGCGGCGCACCACTGCGTGCATCAGCCGTGAACTTGGCGGCACCGAAATTGCGCTCAGCCACCAACTCAAACACGCGATCAGCTACGGGTACAACAACGTGACATCGCGTTACATGGCTCCCGATCCAGAATGGGCCGAACTGCTGAACACCAACAGGTCTGCCGAAAATCTCGAGCACATGGTCAACGTCCTGCAGGAATCGGTGCGCAGCGCGCACCCGCTGGCGGGGCGGGGAGGCGAACGGTTAACCCAAGCCATGGTCGATGCGTCCGGGGGAGCATCTGGTGGTCCGAAGGCCATGCTCTTGGCGGATCAGGAGGTGCTGGCGCTACTGAAGAAGATCGCGCCGGAAATTCACTTCGGCCCAGCCAATGCCTGTGTCTTCGCAGAGGAAACGGCGCTCTGCCGTACACAGGCCGCTACCGACGTACCGGGTCCCCTGCTCGGGTTGTGTCAGCCCGCCCGTTGCCCAAACTCAGTGATCGGTGTGGAGCACCTTCCCGTGTGGATCAGCGAACTCAAGATGCTGGAAAAGACGATCGCCGATCACCGATTGAGCGCACCGCGGCGCGCCGCGCTGTCGAATCGCCTGAGCGATGTCAAACATGTTCTCGGCCAAGCTAAAAGCGATGTGAGCGGTGGCGCCGAATGACTCCGCGCGATGAGATCTATGCAGCGATGAACCGTCTTCTGGCCGGACAATCCCAGCACACCGATGGGCGATTGACCAAAACCAACCTCGCCCTGGAAGCGGGCATCGGTCGTGCCACGCTCTACCGTCAGCACGACCTCCTCGACGAATGGACGCGCCGGGTCGTCGAATCCGATGGTATGGATCTGCCGTCCTCGACAGCGTCCACCATTGCCCGCCTGACACGCCAGCTGGCCGATGAACGAGATCGTCGACGCGAATCCGACCGCGTTGCACAGGGTTTAGCTGTGGTCGTAGCGGAGCTATACCGCCAACTTGAATCCGACAGTCGCCACGATTCAGCGGGACGGATCATTCCTCTCAAGCCCCAATCTGTCGCCAGACGACGCTCAGCACGCACCGTCGACTGACCCCCGGTACCACTGCGATCCGGCCATTGCATCTCCCGGCGACCTGGGCAGCTAGCGCTGCGTGCGGTCGCCAACGGTGCGTAGATCTAAACAGCAGTCAACTTATCAGCCATCGACGGCATCGCGATCGGCGTATCGCACAGTGACCCTGCGTGTGGGCCGATCGCCCGCACGGAATCTGTCGAGCAACTCCTGCAGGACTCGGCGGCCGGCCGCTGATTCACGGGTGCCCAACGAAGCTGACATCAGGTCGACCGCAACGGCAGCGGTGAGCGTGCGGTCCACGGCGTAGCCGGCGTCATCGGCAACCACCCGCACCTGCACATCCCCGGACAGTGATTCGACCAGACCCAGAGCCGAGGTCACAGCAGGGAAATCGCGGGCACGGACGTAACCGTCAGTTCCGCCGCCGACTGCGGTCAGATCAAACAGCTCGCACATCGACGGGTCACGTAATGCACTGAGCCCGGTCCCGAGCAGCCCAGTGTCATCGCCCCATCCCTGCATCCGATGCACCACAGCACGGCGACGCACCATCCATGCCAGCGCGGCTGCGTCACCGGCGCGTAGTCGATGGCGTAGCCGGGACATCGCCGCAGCGCTGAGCCAATCGACTCGTTCGCCGGAAAGCAGCGCCAAGGCCGCCCACGCGGTCGCCGCCGACCAGGGGCGGCCCGGGTTCCGGCTCATCTGCGCCCACTGGTGGACCGATGCCCCGTCGAGCAGCAGCGCACCGCCGACGGTGCGCGTGACCGTCAACTCGCCGGAACGGGCCAGGCGTTCAACTTGCCGCGTCGATGTCGACAGGTGCACCGCCGCGTTCGCGGTCGTCATCTCGCTGATACATAAATAGTCGCTTAAGCGACGTATTTACTCAATATGAGCAGCTGAACGGCATGCTGCTGCGAGTTCTTGGTTCATCGGAACTGAATCGGGGCGCACGGCTCTGTGCGGCGGCCTTCGCGGCGGGGATTGATCCTTGATCGATTGGGTGCCCTCCAAACTGGCCGCAAGGAGAGGAGTGGATACGGTCGGCCAACGAGCGACCTGCGCCGCCGATTGCGATCGGCAGCGGCAAACACGGTGCTGGCGCCGGGACGGCTCTGGGACGCCGCAACTGATCAGCCCGCCTAGCGGCTGTACCAGTCAGACTCGGCCGCGCAGGTCTCGGCCGAGCTGATGTCGCCACCGCCACGCAGCCATTCCAGTGGTGTCTGTGGTCGGTCCCGATACAGGCCGGGCTGCGAGGTGTGCAGGAAACCGTCGACCGCTACGGGATGCAGATCCGCTGGCAATGCGGAAAGTACTCGCGCCAAGCCGCGTACCTGCCGCATCGGCCGCCGCCATGTCGCGTCGATATCGAACTGGCACGCCGGGAATCGCCACGACGAGCCGTCCGGGATTGCCCACAGCTCGCCGGCCACTCGCTTGTGCGCCACTTGTGAAGCGGTGATGCCCAATCCCGTCGCCACGTCCTCGGAGTCGTATGCAGTCGCCAGCAGTCGCGTGACGTGTTTGGTGACCTGTTCACGTTCAATCGCATCGGGCGACACCGCAGGTTCCTCGTGGCGGCCAGCGGGACTCGCAGGAGTTTGGTGTTGGGCGTAGTCGGCTACGCGCTGGAACTCGTCGTCGGTGAGTTCGCCGCGATAGAACGCCATACAGATGTCGTCCCAATCGCCGGAGATATAGGCATCGGTAACAAAGCTATCGACGTACACCACACTGCCGAACGAGTACGACCAGCTCAACAGCGCGCCCATCATCTCCTCGGTGGTGATGAAGCCGGCACCGCGCTGCGCGATGATCTCCGCGGGTGTCACGCGACTCGGCACGGGTGACATGATTTCATGGCGTTCTTCGATCCTTCTGACGAGCAGCGCCGACCTATGGCAGCGCGATACTGTCCGGTTCGCCCCAGATCCGTGCCACGGTTTCTCGCTGCTGCGGCGTGAGCATGTCAGCCGTGTAGCCCTCGACCACAAGGGCCCACCACGCCGTCTGGTTGATAACGCAGCCGGGGCATACGCGCGGGCTGACGACCCCGAACGTGCCCATTCTCGGCGGATAGTCCCACCCCGCTTCGAAGGCGGCATCAGGCGTGAGGTTTTCGTCAGCCCCGCACACCTCGCAGATGTGGCGCAGGATCACGTGTTTGGCGATGTCGACGCCCCCTCAGCACCCAACCTGCGAGCTTTGTGCGGCATCTCCGGTCGCATAGCCTCTACCGGAATACCGGCTTCGCCAAGAGCTTTCATCACCAACATCCTTCTCATGGGACTGGACACACGGTGCTGTGCCTTCGTCGAGGCGGCTTGCAGTTCGCCGCGGAACCGGAAAAGCTTTCAGCACAGCCGATTACGACGACTGGTGCGTGGACGAGGCAATGAGCGGCTCCAGCGTGGCGAGAATCAACGCTTGGCGACTGGCGTGGCCGTGTTTCTCAGCCAGCAAGCTCAGAGCCGCGCCTTCAGCGGGCAGTAATCGAAGGGACACCGTATCGGTGCGCTGCCGCGTTTCGGATCCGCTGCGCCGCGTCTTTGTGCTGGTGGCTTCCGACATGCGTTGCCTCCCTTTCATTTGTCGCGGCCCCTAGATGTGCGATGTGGCAAATACCTCCCGCAATATACAACTAGTTGTACAGACTTTTGTCGGCCGGACGCCATGACTACAGTGTGTGCCGACACGCCCCAGCCAAGACGATCCTGACCGAGCCGCGAAGTGGTCCGCGAGCCGCGCCGCGGTCGGTGGCCGCATCCGACAACTGCGGATCGAGCGGGCCTTGACCCAGGAGGAAGTTGCGCATCGCTCGGGAGTGGCCCGCCACATGCTCGTTCAGGTGGAACGCGGCCAGCGGGGGCTGCTGTATGAACGGCTTTTCGACATCGCAGACGCCCTCGATGTGTCGATCGTCGAACTGTTTGACAGCCGCCCTATCGCGGCCGGCTGAACCGGAATGCTTGTGCGGCTAGGGCAGTGATGTGTGCCTGACTCCATCGGCACGTGTTCGATCGCAACGGTGCGCAACGAGGAGCTAGGCCCTGATCGCTTCCGGCGGTCGCCATCGGGTTGCGGTCAGTGAAGACCGCTGGTTGCCGCTGTGTGCGGTGAGTTCAACGGCGGCGATCTGCAAACTGTCCGCCTGTCTGACCCATGCGAGCTGGTGCCTGGGGCATCTCGCAGTCGAGGTGCGGTCCACCGTTGGCGGGCAATGGCCGTCGGGCTGGTTGAACCCGCCGTGCGCGGCGCCAACCCCCGGCATCTGAAGCGATCCATCGAGTCCAACGGGGATTCGGCGCAACGTATTTGGGCGGGGTACCCCGGCATGCGTCGGCATCTAGAAGGCCAGACCTGGAGGTCGGCACTGACGACAAGTAGAGCCAAACCCGAAAGTTGGCAGAGGGGCACCCCGCCGTCGTATTGTACAAGTAGTTGAACAAAACTGTCATCCGGTTCGGCGGGGAAGCCGATGATCTGCACGTAGTCGGGGAATGCGGGACAAGCTCACGCTGACACTCGGTCGCCTTCTCGATTATCCGTAGGAAGTTGCGCTATGCGGTGTACCCGTTCGCGTGCATTTTTTTCGTGGTGGCGGCGTTGCGGACTGGAACCCCAAATGTGTGCCCCTGCGCTAGTCGGCCTGGGTGAGCCCTTGCTGTCGGCGTTCTTCACGTAGGGCGCGGCCCATGCGGCGCGGCTCACCGATCAGATACACAAATGTCACCGTACGCAGACATGGCACGAATGTCGTCGAACGATGACTTAGATTTGATTGCGGCTACTCACGGTGTTGCCGACTGCGACGGCGCCCAGATCGACGGGGGCGGCCAGTGTCTCGCCGATAGGGTAGAGCGCACCGCAGGTGCCTATGAGACACGAACCGAGCCCAATGTCCGTGGCGGCCAGCTGCACCAGCATGAGTAATGCACCAGTTTCGCGCCACAGCAGCGATACCCCATCGGGATAACGGCTGAAGGTCCGCTGCGGCACCCCGACTGCAACGACCGCCGCCGGCGGTGGTTCGTCCACGCCTAACGCGGCAGCGAAACGGTCTAGTGCGCTATCAATGGCGGCCGCGGTCAACGTGGCTGGGCGCAGCACCGCGGCGTCAGCGTCGAGGACCCAGGCGCGATCGTGCCTCGGCTGATCGAGCGGCTCTGCGGTGATGAGCACGAGCTGCAGCGGCTGGCGTGCGCCTGCCGAAGGTGCCGGGCGACTGGAGACCGGGTTGCCAAGCTCGGTGGTGGCTCCATGTCGCGTGAGGCCGGTCCGCGCTGCGATCAGTGCGAGATCAGCCATCGTAGGCGTCGATAGTCTCCGGACGCTACGGCGTGTTCGTGCAGTCTGAGCGAACGGTTGAGTGGGGCCGAGATCGGTGACCGGGATCGCGTAGCGGTCGGACCACAGGCGCGGCGCGCTCTCGGTAAGCGCACCGGCAGTTGTGGGTGTCGCTCGACGGGCTTGCTGCAGCGCATCGAGCCACGGGTGGTCTTGCGGCAGAGGTGGTTTCGTCACATTGATTCGTGTTGGCTTGCGCCGCAAAGGATTCCGACCTGTGCGAGGACCTCTGTGCGCTTGTGGCAGCCGGGGCAGGTGCCGCAAGGGAAGTTGGCACGGTGGCAGGACACGGTCCATCCCAATACATCCTCGCCCAGGCCACTGCGGGTAATCAGTTCCGCAGTGGTGTCGTGTAGGGCCGGGGCGCAGACACGGATGCTCCCTTCTTGCATGCTCACCAGCTGATCAAGGGACTCGTAGAACGCGGTGGTGCCATCGACGTGTCGTGCGCCGTCTGACCTGACCGAGCCGATCAGCACGGTGTCGAGGTGTTCGCGCAGCGCGACCGCGGCGGCGACGGTGACGAGAAGCTGGTTGCGGTACGGCCACCATTCACGACTCGGAGCGCCGGCGATCGGTTCGTCACTGTGCAAGAGGCCGGCGCCGATGTCGCGCAGGTCGATTGCCAGTGTCCGCACCGGTAAGCGGAGTGCTTTGGCTACGGCAGTCGCGGCCTGCGTCTCGGCTGTCGCGCACCGTTGGCCGTAGTCCACCACCACACATTGGGCTGGCCGGTGGAGGGCCGCCAGCGCGGTGCTGTCGAGTCCGCCGGAGAGCAGCAGCACGCTGCGTTCGCTCACCATGGGCTGGGGGTGCGGTCCGCGCTGATCGGATGGCCCTGGGCTGCCCACACCGCCCGGTACAGGGCGCTAGAGAGGTCTTCGTGCAATTCGGCACCGGACCCGACGAGCATCTTGGTGCCTTCGTGCCCGGCGGTGTTGAGGAACCCGACCACCGGCAACTGGTGGCGGTGCGCCCAGCCGACTTCATAGACTGTGCCGGGGTCCCAGCCGTCGAGCAGGGCCAACACCGCGTGAGCGTTGCGTAGGCCGTCCAGGTCCGGCTCGGCGACCTCGTCGCCGCCGCGCCCGACATCATGCAGCGGGCTGAACACGGCCGCTCCGAGCCCGCCGAGCACGGCCCTGCAGGTTTCCACCAGCCATCGTTCGGCCAGGCTGAAAAACGGGGCCGCGAGGTAGACGACCGGTGCGGTGTCCGGGGGACACAGTTCGGGTCCGGCGGTAGTAAGGACGGCGCTGACAGGTTGACCGTCGAGGATTTCCGCCGGTAGCCGGCTGCGCCGTGTCCCACACCACCACGCCGCACAACTGCTGGCAATCCGCGCGGCCTCCACCGGGGTGGCTCCGCGGCTCCACGCATGCGTGAATCCTGCGGCGAACACGTCCCCGCTGCCCAGGGGCCAGACTGTGCGAGTGGGAAACGGGCCGACACGCACGGCCTCGTCGCGGCCGCGCTCGAGCACGACACAGCCGCGCCCGCTGTCTTTGACCACCACGACGTCAGCGTCGCTGCGGCCCAACACATGTCGGGCCGCCTCGGTCAGATCGGTTCGGGTGCCGGACAGGGCGCGGGCTTCGCGAGCGTTGAGCAGGACCGCCAGCTGGTCGGCGGCGACGCCGGTCATGTCGAGGACGCGAAGGTCGCGGGGGCGTTGTGGGTCGACGACCGCGCGGCGCGCACGGATATCACGGTCACCGCTTTCGACCATGCCGAACACCAGGGCCGTGTCGTCGTCCGCGACGATGCTCGGGGCGTATGTCGCCGAGGGGCCATCGATGGTGGGCGGGGTGACGGGGGAGAAATACCGGAACCCTACGGGCGAGTCGCGGTCGACGGCATGCGCGACGACACCCAGTGTGGCGAACGACGATTCGGCTGCAATGCGCTGACTTTCGTCGAGCGCGGTGTGTAGTTCAACCCCGGGTTGGGCTGACAGCGCGGCGGCGGCGCGCAGACCACTACCGCCGATGACGTCGTATGCAGGGACTACAACATGTTCGGCGTAGGTGCCGCCAATGACAATCACCGAGCAGCCCGCACGTCCAGCTCGATGGCGGCGTCATTGATACGAACCACCTGCGCGACGTACTCGACACCGCGTTGCAGGCATTCGATGAGCTGGCCGGTGGGAAGGATCCCCCCGGCTTCGGCTCCGTCGGAGGTGATCGCCACGACCAGCGGCGGCGTCTCGCCGCGCAGGACAATCGACAGGGTGTCTCCCACGGCCAGACCGTCGATCACATCGGGAACCGGCCCTTCCAGGAACCGGGTCAGGCGCAGCTTGTCGCAGGCGTCACCACCGGACGCCGGCCCAACGTACCCTCCGACGTCGTTGCCGCTTCCACTCATGATCTCCCCCTAGGTCGTCATTGCATCCGTGATCCGGTCCCCACCGTGCAGCATCGCGTATACCGCGGGACGCCGCGCCCGTTCCGACCAAATTACCGAATCCAGGTCCGCCGGATCGACGCTGCCGTGGTGGGCCCATTCGAGGAACAGTGCCTCCAGCAAGTCGTAGTGGCGTGCGGCGGTGGCGTGCGCGGCGAACACCCCGGCGCTGATTCCTGCGCGCAACACATGGATGTCGATGATGGCCACATCGTTGCTGCCCAAGTGATTGCGCACAATCCAGCTGGCCGTCTTCGGTCCGATACCGCGACAGTTGAGCAGCCACTGCCGCAGATTCAGTGCGTCGGTCGGTGGCGGGTCCTCACGCAGCCGGGCCAATGCTTCGGCGAGATATGCGGAGCGCTGAACAGCGAATCGATATCGGACAGTCCGAGCATCGATGCGCAACGGTTCACTGAGCGCCACCTCGATGTCGTGGCGCGTCGCCGCTGCGCGCAATGCGCCACTCGACTTCACCGCCTCGAACGCTGCCAGCCCCACGTGGTGCGGAATCCCGTGTCCACCAAGCAGACACGCAGCGATTTCTTCAGCGAGGTCGGCGCCCAGCCTGTGCCGTGTCGTTTCACCGTCGTGTGTGCCATGGACTCGCGATTCGTGGGTCAACGCGATCCAGTACGCGGGTGTGCCGACCTGCCAGGAGTGTCCCCAAGCCACGTCGCGGGGTGGGTGTCCCGGGGGGTGTAGTCGCACGCGCGCTCCCGGATCGCGCAAGCTGGGAGCCGCGGCGGTCATGACGCCACACCGCCGCCAGCGGATGCCGATGCCTGGGCATGAAGGGTGTCGAGGCTGACACCCAACGTCGCGGCCAGCCGGGCCACCGTCAAGAACCCTGGTGCGGGCACTCGGCCGGTCTCCATGCTGCGGATCGCATCAAGGGAAACGTCTGCGTCCCTAGATATTTCGGATGCCGAGCGATTGGCCTGCTCCCGTGCCTGCGCTAGGAGTGCGCCGATGTTTTTCCCATGCGCAATCTCGAAGTCTTGCAGCTTCCGTCGCATGGTCGATAACAATACATGTATTTATATCGAAAATTAGGAACGCATCGCCGCGCTGACCTGCAAGCTGAGGTGGAATGGGCGACCGTTGTTGGTAGAAGGAAACGGTGTCCGGCCAGGGAGCGGGCGCTAGTGTGGCGGGGTGATCGCTGAGGGCGTGACCGGGGAGGTGGCGGGTTGAGGATTGGTCGACAGCGCGCCCATCTCATTGCCGTCCGCTGATCCAACTCCTGGGGAGGGGAACACACCGTGGGGCTTCGGATTTGCAAGGACTTCGAGTTTTCGGCGTCCCACGTCATCGCCGGATTGCCCGAGAGTCACAAATGTGCTCGCCTGCACGGACATTCGTACCGAGTCCGGGTCGCGGTGAGCGGCGCTGTCGACGAGGTCGGGTTCATCATCGACTACGGTGAGCTCGCCTGGATCCGGGAACTGATCGACACACGCCTTGACCACCGTCACCTCAATGACGTTCTGGCGGTCAATCCCACCGCGGAGAACATCGCAGTATGGCTTGCCGAGCAGGTCTGCTCCTGGCTGCAGTCTCGTCCTGAGCGCCAACGGATCCGCGGCGTGGAGATCGGCGTGTCAGAAACACCGACTACCTGGGCTATCTATTCCGCAGAGTTGCCATCAGTGTGAGCGCATTACCGATTTCGGAGATCTTCGGCCCGACGGTGCAAGGGGAAGGCCCGTACGCCGGACACCGCGCCATGTTCATCCGCTTCGGCGGCTGCAACCTGTCGTGCAGCTGGTGCGACACTCCATATACGTGGGATTCGTCGCGGTTCGATCTGCGTACGCAGATCGCCGCACGGACCGTCGAGGACATTCTCGGGCAACTGCCAGCATCGGGTGGACTGGTCGTCCTTACTGGCGGGGAACCGCTGATGTACTCCGAAAGGCCGGTGTTCGAGGAGCTTTTGGCGCAGCTACGAGCCCGCCAGTTCGTCATCCACGTCGAGTCGAACGCCACCATCGCACCCCCTCCGCCGGTGATCGAGTTGGTCGATGTGTTCGTCCTTTCGCCGAAGCTACCCAACGCCGGCCGTCACAAACTCCAGCAAGACCCGGCGCTTGCCCGGCGCTGGATTCCCATCGCCGCGGACAAAGAAGTGCACCTCAAGTTCGTGTGCGCCGGCCGGTCCGACGTTGAGGCCGCGGCCACCCTGGCCGCAACATGGGGCTGGCCTCCGGAACGGACCTGGGTGATGCCGCAGGGCGCAAACTCGCGCGATCTTCAGGCGCGCTGGCCACTGGTTCTCGATGCCGCAATCGACCACGGTCTCAACGCATCCCACCGCTTGCACGTTCTAGCTTGGGGAGACGTCCGCGGCAGGTGATGCCGGCGCATCAGGTCCAGGATCACCCACCGCATCCGCCGCGGGCGCGGCACTTGGCTCTCGCAGCCGAGATCGGCGACCAGGTCGCGCTGCATGTAGCCGACCGTGGCGATAGGCCCGCGTATCCGATCGCCCCGAGTTTGAGGAAGTAGAGCAGGAACCGCTCGAATCCCGGTGGCTGCACCGGTGCGTCATCGGCAACCGGGCCGGGAAACCGCGGGCCGGCGCGGTTGATTTATTATCTACGCAATCATGCAGATATAGGCTGGCCCGACAGCATCTGAGCAGCCACCTGCCCGACTACGCAGCTCCCGAGGACGACCCATGTCTCTGTTCAGCTACCGCGACTACCGGCACCTGTTCGCCGCACAAGTCGTCGCGCTGTTCGGCACCGGCCTGACCACCGTGGCCTTGAGCCTGCTGGCCTACCAGCTCGCCGGCGCCGACGCCGCTGCCGTACTTGGAACCGCGCTGACCATCAAAATGATCGCCTACGTCACCGTCGCACCAATCGCCGCGGCATACGCCGACCGCGTCCCACGCCGGCTCATGCTCGTTGCCCTGGACCTCGTCCGCGCCACGGTCGTCGTTGCGATGCCGTTCATCGACCAGGTCTGGCAGATCTATCTGCTCATCGCCCTATTGCAGACCGCATCGGCGGCGTTCACCCCCACGTTCCAGGCCGTCATCCCCGACGTGGTCACCGACGAAAACGACTACACCCAAGCGCTTTCGGCCTCCCAACTCGCCTCGACCATGGAAAGCCTGCTCAGCCCCGTCCTGGCCGCCCTCGCGCTGACCGTGATGAGTTTCCACTGGCTCTTCGCCGGCACCGTCATCGGATTCCTGCTCTCGGCGGCCCTGGTCATCAGCTCCCGCATCCCGGACGCCAAACCCAGCGACCGCCGGAGCATCTGGGATCGCACCGCCGCCGGCATCCGCATCTTCGCCGCCACCCCACGCCTACGGGCAGTGCTGGCCCTAGACCTCGTCGTGGCCGGATGCGGCTCCATCGTCATGGTCACCACCGTCAACTACGTCCGCGACGCCCTCAGCCGACCACAAGCCGACGTGGCCTGGCTGCTCGCCGCATCAGGCACCGGCACCATGATCGTCGCACTGGTGCTGCCGCCGATCCTGCACCGCATCTCCGAACGGCCCGTAATGTTCTGCGGCGCAGCGGTACTCCTGATCGCCGCGGCCAGTGCCGTGGCATTGTCGACCGCATCAGGGCCACAGCGCTGGACAGCGGCCCTGTTCGTCTGGTGGTTCATCGGCTCCGGGATGAGCCTGATCGTGACCCCAGTAGGCAGGGTGCTGCGCCGCTCCTCCTCACCAGCCGACCGGCCGGCCATCTTCGCCGCCCAATTCTCCCTATCGCACCTATGCTGGCTGCTGACCTATCCGATAGCGGGCTGGGGCGCAACACTTCTCGGGTTCACCACCACCTGGGCGATCCTCGCCGGGATCGCCGTCGCCGGGGCGCTCGCTGCTATCTTCGCCTGGCCCCGGCACGATCCCGAAGAGATCGCCCACACCCACGACGCCGCGACCACCAGTGACGACCACCTCTCACACGACGCGACCCCCCTCGGCAACGGGCTGTTCGAGCACGCCCACACCTTCATGATCGACCAAGACCACCTGCGCTGGCCCGAACCCACCAAGTGACACGACACCGCGCACCGCTGGCGTCTTACGCCCCAACGGTCAACGCCCAATCAGGACACCTGGGCAGCAACCTGTTACCGCTCACACACATTGACGATCTCGATGCCTAAGCGGGAACAGCAATACACGGGGAATCAAACCCCAGATAACCCATCGGCCCGGGAGCCCGGGTGCAGATCATCAAGTGCAGCCCTACAGATAAGACTGCCCTTCACCATCGAGACCGCAGCAATCCCATCCGTGAGCGACAGTCGAGTACACCCCACATCGGCCTACAGATCAACCGGTCGCGCCATTGAATTCCTCATCGACCACGACACGCAATGCGACCGCATCAATACGGGCGCGGCCGCGCAGATCGTTGCCGAGGGCTTAGGTCGGCAGTGTGAATGCAGTCGGCAGCCACCGAACCTCAGCGCCCCACTCCGGCGGACGCGCTGGGCATGAGATCGTGATCGACATCGCACTAAGCCGCAGTGAAGGATGCAGCAATCTGCTGTCGAGCCTTCAATTCGCAATGTCATTGTTGCTGTGTTGAGAACGAACGTGGCGCCGATGAGAACCATTGAATCCCAACGTTGTTAGATGTCTCGAACCTTTGAAAGGTGGAGCTGCGATGAAGTACATCGAAGACCGACGCGTGTTGGAGCTAACTGCCCGCAACATCACGACGTTGCTGGCGAAGCTGGACGATCGCATGTCGGCCCGAGCTCTGACCTCCCCGGAGGGACTGATGGTGCGCGCCGTTGAGGACGTTGCGGCACGCGGAAGTGAGGCAGCGACGCTGGCCGCTGGTTCTGAAGGCATCGTGACCCTGACCCGAGATGAGCTGCATGAGTTGGCAGCGCCCGGCGCAACGGTAGTGGTGGCGGGGTACACGGTGCAATCAGTGCCCGACGACGCGCACTACCGCGACAGAGCGCCGGGTACGGTCTACATGCCGGAGTCCGGGACGGTCTGGTAGCTACGTTCGGCAGACTTGAATAGTCCACTCGCACTGCGCAACTCGGTCGAAAAGGTGGGGCAAGGCCGTGGCCGGGGATTTCTTCCACGGTGCGTTCTCGTTGGCATCCGGTGCGCACTAGTCCGGTGCGTTTGACGATGTGAAGTAACGGCGTGACTTCGAGACCGCGCACGTGTTCGCGCGACGTAGTCGGCGACTTTGCCCACGGCCACGTCCGGCTCGGACGCCACTACAACAAGCTGCAGCGGCAATCCACCGACGCGCCTGACGGCCGACTAGGACATCCATTAATCCGTGTTCATTGAGTTGGTAGCGGTCCACCGCCGAGCACTGGAAGAACTGCCCGTTGCCGCAGATCGCGGGAGCGCTGTCGTTATTGGGGTGCAACCTCAGTGGTCCTGTCCAGCCTCCAGCGTCCACTGCCGATGTACCGAATGTCTATGCGCACCTTGGCTTCTAGCGAAACGTCGATGTACACCTGGTCTGGCAGCCGATCGTACCGCCAGCCCTGGACTGCTTCGAAACGGCACGGCCCTATTGGGCTTGAGGTATTCGGGCACCTCACCGCGAGTGGCGTCTGGCTGCACGCCTGCTGAAAGTGTTCTTCGGCGAACACGCGTTGTATCTCCTGGCGACGTTGTGATCGGGTCTGTCAGGCGTTCCGCGGCCGTGGAGCGCGGCGAGTCCGCCTCCCGCAAACCGGTAGTGCTCTATCGCTCGATGACCGACCATGCGAGGTCGGTGCAGTGGTGGATGAACTTATCCTGCGATGCTGCGAACCGGCCTGGTAACCGGCCGAGGAAGCCGAGGAACAAGACACACAGCGTGCCGGATAGGTCGCTGATCCGGAGAGTCTGGCGGCTGGTGTCGGTACTGGGTCGTTGCCGAATTCGCCTTCAAACGTCGCGACTATGAGGGATACGGACTGTGGGACGGCCTGGATGCTGCGCTCGCTGCAATGTTGACCAGTGTTTTGCGGTCACCACGAGGCGGTGTCGCGGCAGGGAACGATGCGCACCAAAAATGTGGTACAGTTTGGTGCCAGATTGGCGTTGGGTCGGACCGGGCCGCGGGCGTCAACCGCTGCGGAGGGCTGACTACTTGCCCGAATCTGGGGCGGCGTAAGCACGCCTCGCAGGTCGCGATGGACGGTGAGTGCGAACTTGATACATGTCAAAGCACAAGGAGGCGTGGGCTTCCCGTCGCCGAAAACTGTGGAGAGGTGACGGTGCAACAAACAACGAGGTTGGTCGAACAGGCGGCGTTCGACGAGTACTTCAGCGAGTTCGACGCCCGCCTGACCGACAGTTTCGAACTGTGGCGCCGTGGCGACTGCGATCCGGTCGGGTTCGTCTGGCGGTGGGTGCTGCACGGCTATCTCCGTCGCGATAGCGATTTTCTGGCGTCGATGGTCACCGAAGACTTTGCGCACCGGGACCCGTTGAACTTCGGTCATGTGGTGCGTGGTCCGCGCGAGTTCCGCCGGGTTCTCCAGGTGAACCGCCCCGGGTTTGATGCACACCGGTTTTATTGGTGTGCAGCCTCTGATTGGGCTGTCGCTGCAGCGTAGTAGATGGTCTCGTATTCGATCGGCGGGATGCGTCCGAGACGGTGCATGAGCCGGTCAGTGTTGTACCAGTGCACCCAGTCGGCGGTGAGCAGTTCCACGTCGGTGAGCCTGTTCAGTGGCCCTCGCCGAAACGGTGAGTCATCACGGACAGCTTCGGTCTTGTACAGGCCGATGGTGGTCTCGGCCAAGGCGTTGTCGAAGGCATCGCCGACGGATCCGATCGACGGCAACAGCCCGGAGAACAACAGCGTTTCACCAAACCGCACCGATGTGTACTGCGAACCTGCATCGGAGTGATGAATAGTGTTGCCCGACAATGGGTTACCTTCACGGCGCCGGAGTTCAGCGGCGTGCCGGATCGCCTGGCGCACGAACAGATCTGCCTTGCTGGTCGAGCAGGTCCAGCCCACGATCCGCCCGGCGTACGCGTCGATGGCGAATGCGGTGTAGACGAACACCCCGGTGGCCAGCGGCACGTAGGTGAAATCAGCCACCAACAGCATGTTGGGGGCGGGGACTCGGAATTGGCGGTCCACCAGATCCGGGGCACGCCCGGCGGCCGGATCGGCGATGGTGGTGCGGACCTTCTTGCGCCGGCGCACGCCCTGCCAGCCGTTGGCGCGCATCAAGCGTTCCACTGTGCAGCGGGCTACCGTGATGCCGTGGCGCTGCAGGTGCGCCCACATCTTGACCGCGCCGTACAACGACTCGGGCTTGCGGCGACCGTGCTCATCGGGCTCGTAGTAGCCGGCCAGCACCTCGGTGATGACGGTGTCCCACAAGGCCCGCGCCGACGGCGGTCGAGCCAGCCAGGCGTAGAAGGTTCTCGGGGCGATCTGGCAGCCATGCTCAGAGAGCACGCGGCAGATCGAAGCGACCCCGAACCGAGCACGATGCTCGGCGATGAACCCGCAAATCAGCGGCGTCGCGGGTCGCTCTCCCGCGCGAAGAAACTTGTTGCCGCCTTGAGGATTTCGATAGTTTCCTCAAGCTCACGATTCTTGCGTTTGAGCTCCCGTAACGCCCGTGCGGTATCGGACGGGACACCCTCGCGGACCCCAGTATCGACCTCGCCCTGGTTGACCCACCGGCGCAGCGATTCGTAGGACACCCCCAACCGCTTGGCCACCGCGGTGATGCAGGCCGTACGGGTGTCGTACTCCTCGGCATGGTCACCGACCAACCGCACCGCCCGGGCCTTGAACTCCTCGTCGTACTTCTTCGGCATGATGCGAACTACCTTCCCTCGAAAGAAGGTGTGCATCAAACCCGGGGTGATTCAAGGACACGTTTGTCGCGTTTCCGGATGCACGGTTTGCTGCCGCCGGTGCGCCCTATCTGGGGCTGGAAACAGGTGCGCTGATGATTCCCTGGCGGGCAATGGGCACTTTCAGCGGACCGTTGAACTGGGGCGCCCCGGGCTCGCGGCGTCATATCGCACCGACAGGCCGCAGGTTCGACTTCACGGGGGTGGACGAGTACATGTTGCGCGACGGCAAGGTGTGCCAGAGGCGCAGTCTGTATGACGCTATCGATGTGATGCGGCAGTTGGCACTGCTGCCCGATCCGGACTGCCTGGCGATGCGGTTGGCGCCCTGGGCGCAGGCCGCCGCGGCGGCAGTGATTAGGGCGGTGTCCCGATGAGCCGCCGCCGACCTGAACACTGCGAGATTGTCATCGTCGGAGCGGGTTTCGGTGGCATCGCATTGGCGACCAAGCTCCGCGACGCGGGGATCGATGACTTTGTGATCCTTGAGCGGGCCAACGACCTCGGCGGTACCTGGCGGGACAACACCTACCCGGGATGTGCATGCGACGTACCGTCGCATCTCTACTCCTTCTCGTTCGCACCCAATCCGGACTGGTCGCGAACCTACGGCAAGCAGCCCGAGATTCTCGCCTACCTCAAATCCGTGGCCGAGCGCGCAAATATCGTGCACCACATTCGATTCAACACCGAGCTGATGGAAGCGAGTTGGGACGAGAGCGCGAGGCGCTGGCTACTGCGCAGCAGTGCCGGTGCACTTACGGCCAAGGTGCTGGTCTCGGCGACGGGCGTCTATGGCGAAGCCAAGTACCCAGATATCCCAGGGCGAGAGTCCTTCACGGGCAACACTTTTCATTCGCTGCACTGGAATCATGACCACCAGCTCACCGGAGAGCATGTCGCGGTATTGGGTACTGGCGCATCCGCCGTGCAGATAGTGCCGGAGATCGCGCCCACCGTTGGGCGACTGCTGGTGTTCCAGCGGTCCGCACCGTGGATCATCCCGCGACTGGATCGCACGACCTCGCCGACTGAGCGTGCCCTACTAAGGCGAATTCCCTTAGTTAACAAGGCTCTCCGCAGCCTGTACTACATCGCCATTGAAGGTTTCGGTCTAGTGGGTTTCGTCGATAAGCGTTTCCGGCACCCGTATGAGCTGCTCGGCAAGCTCCAACTGCGCCGACAGGTGCGCGACAAGCAGCTGCGGCAGACGCTCACACCCGACTACATGATCGGCTGCAAACGTGCCATCTTCGCCGATGGCTATCTGCCCGCACTCACCCGTGACAATGTCGACGTCATCACTGCGGGTATCAAGGAGATTCGGGCACATTCGATCGTCACCCGCGACGGGGCCGAGCATCCGATTGACACCATCATCTACGCCACCGGATTCGTCGTCCCGCCAGCGGTCTATGAACGGATCCGCAGCACAGACGGCCACACCTATGCCGAGCTGAATGCCAAACGGCCGCAAAGCTACCTGGGCGTCGCAACCGCAGGATTCCCCAACATGTTCGCCACACTCGGACCGTTCGGGGCGGTCGGAAACCAGTCGGCCATCTACATGATCGAAGCCCAGGCGCGGTACATCGTCGATGCGATCGCCACGATGCGGCGCGAGGGCATCACTCGGGTGGAGGTACGTTCGGCCGTCCAAGAGGAGTTCATGGACGAGATGGACACCCGTAGCGCAAACACCGTGTGGCTCACCGGTGGATGCGCCAGCAGCTACTACCACACCGACGACGGTCGCAATAGCGGTCTCTACCCGGGATGGAGTTTCGAATATGCCTCCCGCACTAAGCAGTTCGACCGCGACGCCTATGAGCTGAGCAACCGATGAAGTTTCCGGTATTCCGCATTCACGGTCGCGCGCCACGTATGGAGTTGGCGGACCGGGTCGTACTGATCACGGGCGCTGCCCAGGGCATCGGACTGGCCCTCGCGCGAGCCCTGTACTACCAGTGCGCCGCTATCGCGTTGGTGGACGTCGATGAACGCGCGGTTCGTCAAGCGGCGGCCGACCTCGGTCCCCGCGCGGTCGGTCTCACAGCGGACGTCCGTGACCGCCGCGCCATGGCCGCAGCGGTCGACGCCGCCGCACAGCAGTTCGGCCGCTTGGACATCGTCGTCGCCAATGCCGGCGTCACACCGTCGCCGTCCACCGTGCGCATGATGGACAGCGACGAGTTCGATCGCGTCATCGGCATCAATCTGACCGGCGTGTACAACACTGTGAAGCCAGCGCTGCCGCATATCGTCGAGCGGCACGGGCACATCGTGGTGGTGTCCTCGAGTGCCGCGTTCGCTCCGGCCGTTGGTGGGTCGCCGTACATGGCCAGCAAGGCCGCTGTCGAACAGCTCGGCCGGGTACTGCGGGTCGAGCTGGCGGCCCATGGGGCGAGTGTTCAGATCGCGTATTTCGGCATCGTCGATACCGCGCTGACGCACAATGTGCTCGACGCCGACGACATTGGACGCCGGCTCGACGAGATGCTGCCGTGGCCGCTGAACCGCCGGATCACCGCCGACCAAGCGGCCCGCTCGATCGCCGACGGGATCCGCAACCGGTCGGCGCACACCATCGCACCGGCCGGTTGGCAGGTCTACAGCTGGCTGCGCGGAGCGGTGAACCCGTTACTCGATCACCTGCTCACCAAGGACGCCGACGTGCGCGAATTGGTCGGCGACCTGGAAAAAAGGAGATGACGATGAGCCTGCAGCTCACCGACGAACAAAACGACCTGGTACGGACCGTCCTGGATTTCTGCCAGAAGCACTGCGACACCCGTGAGCAGCGTCTGGTGCTCACTGATGGCGGAAAAGAGTTGCACAGCAATAAGATTGCCGCTGACATGGCCGCGCTCGGCTGGTTGGGACTATCCATACCCGAGGCGTATGGCGGTTCGGGCGGCAGTCTTTTCGACGCGTGTCTCTTCGTGGAAGCGATGTCGCGAGGCCGGGCGCCGTTGTCGAGCTACCCAGTGACCCTCATCGTGTCCCATACCTACCTGAAATTCGCCAGCGAATACCTCAAGCAGGAGGTCCTCGGTGGTGTGGCCACGGGGGCGGTCACCTCGATCGCGATGAGCGAACCGGGTTCAGGATCGGATGTGGCGTCGCTAACTTGCCGGGCAGACAAGGTCGACGGCGGTTACGTGCTCAACGGACAGAAGACGTGGTGCTCCAACGCGCACCTCGCCGAGTACGTGGTCATTGTTGCGCGGACTTCCCACACCGGTGCCAAACACGAAGGCATTTCGATGTTTTCGGTCCCCGCGAGGTCCCCGGGTATGGACATTCGTCAGATCGAGACGATGGGTGGTCGGGAGGTCAACGACATCTACCTCACCGACTGCTTCGTGCCGGAAGGCCGAGTCGTCGGTGTGGAAGGGCAGGGCTGGGGTCAGCTCGTCGCCGGCCTCAACATCGAGCGGATCATCATCGGCGCCATGTTCCTCGGGCTGGCTCAGCGCGCTTTCGATGACACACACCCTTGCCTACGTCAAACAGCGGACCCAATTTGGCAAACCCGTCGGGTCGTTTCAGGCGTTGTCGCACCGATTGGCTGATCTGGCAACGGAGTTGGAAGCGTCGCGGCTGCTCGTTTACGACGTGGCGCAGCGGGTCGACGAGCATCCCGACCGACTGCTGCCGCGCGAAGCGTCGATGGTCAAGTTGAAGACCACCGAGTTGGCCAAGCACGCTGCTCTGGAGGGTGTACAGATGCTCGGCGGCTACGGCTACGCCTGCGAGTACGGCATGGAAGAGATGCTGCGCGCCACCGTTGTCGGCACCATTGTCGGTGGCACCAGTGAGATTCAACGCGACGTCATCGCCAAGACCTTGGGGCTCTAAATCATGGCGCAATTACCCGGCACGACGCTCCCAGCGGCCTTCCAGCACACTGCCGCCATCGCCCCCGACGCGATAGCCTTGCGCACCCCAGGTGACGCCGAAACCATGACGTGGCGGCAGTACGCCGAGCAGGTGCAGCAGGTCGCCGCGGGCCTGGCCGCCCTCGGCGTCGAGCGGGGCGACACCGTCGCCCTGATGATGGCCAACCGCATCGACTTCTACCCACTGGAGGTCGGTGCACAGCACGTGGGGGCAACATCGTTCTCGGTCTACAACACCCTGTCGGCCGAGCAGCTTGGCCACGTGCTTGGCAACGCCGGGCCCCGAGTGATCATCTGTGAGGCCCAATATGTCCAACGAATCAACGCCTGCGGGGTTGTGGTCGATCACATCGTGTGCGTCGATGACGGTCCAGTGGGAACGCTCACAGTTGCACAGCTGATTGCCGGTGGGACAGCGGATTTCGACTTCGACGCGGCCTGGGGTTCGGTCGAGTCAGACGACGTCGCAACCCTGATCTACACTTCCGGCACCACCGGTAACCCGAAAGGTGTGGAAATCACCCATGCCAACTTGCTGTTCCAGGTGCACGGTCTGACCGACGTACTGGGAATCGAACACGGCGACACGATCACGTCGTTCCTACCGACGGCGCACATCGCCGACCGGCTGACAGCGCTCTACGTGCAGGAAATCGTCGGCACCCAGGTGACGGTGGTCGCTGACCCGGCACAGATTGGCAGCGCACTGGCCGACCTGCGACCGACCATCTGGGGCGCGGTACCGCGGGTGTGGGAAAAGCTCAAGGCGGCAATCGAACTCAGCGTCGCCAACGAGCAAGACGAAACGCGCCGCCAGGGGCTGCAATGGGCACTGGACATCGCTGCCCAACGCACCCGCCGCCAACTGGCCGGCGAACCGATTCCCGCGGAACTGCTCAACCAGTGGGCGGCCGCCGACAAATTGGTCCTCTCACACTTGCGCGCAAAGCTAGGCTTTGACCGGTTGCGCTGGGCAATGTCGGGGGCCGCGCCAATCCCGCCCGAGACGCTGGGATTCTTCGCCGGGCTGGGCATTCCGATCGCCGAGATCTGGGGCATGTCCGAGTTGTCGTGCATCTGCAGCGTCAGCCACCCACGCGACGCGAAACTCGGAACAGTAGGCAAGCTACTGCCCGGCATGCAGGCGCGCGTCGCCGAGGACGGCGAGATGCTCATCCGGGGTCCACTGGTCATGAAGGGGTACCGTGGCGAGCCGGACAAGACCGCCGAAGCCATCGATTCCGAAGGCTGGCTACACACCGGCGACATCATTTCCATCGATGACGATGGATTGCTCCGGGTGATCGATCGCAAGAAGGAAATGATCATCAATGCGGCAGGCAAGAACATGTCGCCGTCGAATATCGAAAACGCGATCAAGGCTGCCACACCACTGATTGGTGCCATGGCCGCCATCGGAGACGGGCGGGCGTACAACACCGCTCTGATCGTGCTCGATGCCGAGAGTGCCCGGCCTTACGCGATCAGCCGTCAGTTGCCTGATTCATCGGCGGCCAGCCTGGCTGCCGATCCGGATCTGATCAAACAGATTCGCGCGGGCGTGGCCGCCGGTAACGCCAAATTGTCCCGAGTGGAGCAGATCAAACGTTTCCGCGTCCTGCCCACTTTTTGGGAGGCCGGCGGCGACGAACTGACCCTCACTCTCAAACTCAAACGCAACGTCATCAGGGAGAAATATGCCGACGACATCGAGAACCTTTACGGTGTCTGCCCCCAGGAAGGTGTCCATGAATCTGACTGAGCTAGAACACCGTCACGGCCCAAAGTCGTTGGCCCCGGTACATACAGCGGCGCGATACGCAGCCACCGGCATCGCTGTGACCAACGCGTGCGCCCACATGGCGCTTCCGGGTCCCGCCGCCGCTCTGGCCAAGCTGAGTCGGCGACTGGTCAGTTGGACAGACGAACACGTCCGGGTGGTAGCGATCCACGGCCACGACCCGCTCGACGACCATTCGCAGACGATGCGCCGCACTGGCCCACCGGTGACCGGCGGCGGCGAACCCGAAACACGCCGATCGCTGCACGACAAGATGAACGGGCTACTGGATCGGGCCGTCGAACAGACCGCACACGACAGCCGCATCGAGCTCTACGGCCGGATCATCGAACAGCTCGTTGCCGACGAAGCACGGATTGTCGGTGCACTATCGGACGGATCGTCATCGCCGTTGGTCAACGTGTACGCAGCGGCTCCGATGCGCGGAGCACGGCGCGTAGTGCTGGAGCACGCGTCGCTGATCGGCAGAACGGCCGGCGTCGCGCTACCCGGCTTGGCCGCAACGTATGTCGCGCATTTGTTGGCACTCGGCTTGGTCGAGGTTGGCGGCGAGGACCCGGCAATGACAACCGAGTACGAAATTCTGATGAACGAGAGAACGGTTCTCCGAGCGATGAATATCGCCTCAACGGGCCCATCATCCGCACGAGTGGAGCGGCGCAGCCTCAAACTGTCCCCGCTGGGGCGAGACCTGTGGGACGCGACGATGACTTCTGCGCCAGCGGAAAACTAGAGGCAGCAACGCTTATCGGTCAGCTGAATGTTGGTTGGTCGATTCCGCGCTTCGCTCGGCATGTGCTGCGCAGGCCACCGTTGCGGCACTGTTCCCCGGGCCACGCAATGGCCCGCTCGCACTGCACCACTACCTCAGGAGGTTCCCGACCAATGTCCAATGATTCCAACAAAAAGGTCTCCGTACGAGTGCTAAGCGGGCCAACAACCCTCATCGAGTACGGCGGACTGCGGTTACTGGCCGACCCGACATTCGACCCACCCAGCGAATATCCCGTTCCCGGTTTCGGGGAGTACTACGCGCTGATCAAGACTGAACCCACCCCCGTCACTGTCGACGACCTCGGCTACATCGACGCGGTACTGCTTTCACACGACGAGCACCCAGACAATCTCGACGTGGCTGGTCGCGCTCTGCTGCCCACCGTGGCGGCGGTGTTCACCACCATCAGCGGCGCCGGCCGTCTCGGCGGCAACGCCCGGGGTCTGGAGTTCTGGGAAGCCGCCAAGGTAACCCGTCCCGACGGCGGCACGATCACTATCACCGGTGTGCCCGCCCGCCACGGCCCCATCGGCAGCTCCGACGTTAACGGCGACGTGGTCGGGTTCATGCTGACCGCCGACGATCTGCCATCGGTTTACGTCAGCGGCGACAACGTCGGACTGGAACACGTAGAACAGATCGCCGAGAGGTTTGCGCCCGTGGACATCGCAATCCTCTTCCTCGGCGCTGCCCGTCATGCCCCGATCCTCGACAATGCGCTGGTCTCGATGACCAGCGCACAGGGTGCCGAGGCCGCGAAAATCCTGGGCGCGCGTCGGGCGGTCGCCGCACACTTCGATGGTTGGGCACACTTCAAAGAAGGTCGCATCGAGATCGAGCAAGCATTCAGTGCCGCCGGCCTGGCGGATCGGCTCGACTTCGCCCGCTAGGCCCACCATTGTAGACCATCCCCGCCGAAGTCGGCTGGGGCACAACGGGAATCGACGTCTCCAGGAGGGCCTTGACAGTGACGCCGCGTGAGTCTGGCTACCCGCGGGTGGTATCAGCCCCGCCACGCGACTGGCTTTCTATGCCACCGTCATTCCGAGAAGTAGATATCGGAGAGGCTGATCGCGATGTCGGTGCCGTGAGTGCCGATCCTCTTGTGCTTCAAGAACTCTCCCTGGCGATGGCCTGCAGAGTCAAGATTACCTCCGGCGGGGCGTGCCCGAGGTAGTGCTGCACCCCAAGGATCGGCTGCGGGCTGTCTTGGCTTCGCTCGACTCTGAAAATTGGTCCACGGCGCAGCCCGTTTGCGAAGATGTCTTGGTGCCGCCACAGAGCGAACGAGCCTACGCGGGCCTGACACCTGCGCAACGACAAACGGAACGCCGCCAAGCCCTGTTGGCTGCCGCCCTGGACGAGATCGCTTCAACCAGTTGGCGTCAACTGCGAGTCGAAGCCGTCTGCAGTCGTGCTCAAGTTAATCGGAGATACTTCTACGAACTGTTCGACGACGTCGATGATCTTGCCGCTGCGCTGGTCGATCAATTGGCCCACGACGCCGTCGCCGCGTGTTCGGTGGTTCCGTCGAGCACGCCGATGCCCGAGTTTGCCCATGCAACCTTGGGGGCCTTCGTTCGGCATCTCACCGACGATCCCCGGCGAGCGCAAGTGCTCTTCGGCGAGATCATCAGCAGTCCTGCCGTGGACGCGCACCGCACCGCAGCATTGCGCCGGATCGCCACTGAAGTCGCTGCTCACGCGCGCCGAACGCACCCCACCCGCAGCAACGCCGACCCCATCGCTGAACTGACCGCCTCGGTGCTGGTTGGAGGCACCGCGAGAGCGATCCTTGACTGGCTCGCCGGAACGATTCCGATGGCCCGTGACCAGTTCATCGCTGACCTCGCGTCGCTGTGGTTAATCACGGGCGAGGGCGCCGTCGTTCACTTCGCACGTCGCCGCCACACACTTCCGCCCGCGTCATCGGTCGAGCAGCAGTCGCCGAGTCAATAGGGGCGCGGGACGCCCCGTCGTGACGGCAGAGCGCGGACGATCGTGCTGGTCGCCGGGCGACTCAATGTCTTCCGTTGGGGGTTGTGCAGAGCTGCGCATTCTGAAACAGTAACTGTAACGTTACTGTTTTAAATTAGGGAGAACCGTGAAGGTCAACATCCACGAGGCGCCCGGCGTGAAATTTACGGGGGCCGACCGCGTCGCCGCCCTCCGTGACCTTGCGCAACACGACGCTGCATTCGCCCGGGATGCGGGCTGGCAGATGCTGCTGGACCTAGGCAGAAAAGACGACCGAGCGACCCTGCACGAACTCTGGCTGGCAGGCGCCACCCCGTCGACTCCGCCCGGCCGAACCGAAGGCAAGAATCTGGGCCGCCAACACAGCACCCCGACCGCGCGTAGAACCAATCTCGTCAACCGCATCGACGACCCCTGGATTGGTAAGACGATCGGCGAACACGACGGGTACAACCGCCTCAAACTGCACAGCGCCCCCCTGGTGTTCGCTCTCGCGCGTAGGGTGCGGCCGCGGCTGGAGGGCCGCGAACTCGCGGTGTTCGGCTTCGATGTCGAGATCACAACCGGGGCCATTGAGCCCGCTCGCGAGGTGCTGGCACTGAAATACGATGTCGAGCGTCATGGCAATTCTCGTTCCGGAATCTTTGCGCTCGCCCGGATCCGGGATGAGATTGTCGAGATCGTTGACGGCCTCTATGTCGCCCGAGTGCTGTACCAGGCACGCGGTCAGTTCACGCATATCGGCGCGTTTGGTCTGCGCCGCATTGACACCAAGGGCAGCCGATGAGCGCACAGTTGCAGGGCGCGGTCGTCTGCGTGACTGGTGGTGCACGCGGCATTGGGCGGGCCACCGCCCAACTCTTCGCACAGCACGGCGCGAGGGTGTGGATCGGTGACCTCGATGAAGCACTGGTCAAAGAAGCCGCCGCCGAACTAGGAACCAATGTGCGCGGCCATCATCTCGACGTCACAGACAGCACCTCATTCAGCAACTTCCTGGGCGCCGCGGAGGTCGACGGCCCGCTTGCGGTATTGGTCAACAACGCCGGCATCTGGCGAGTGGGAGACTTTCTGGATCAACCGCTAGCCAGCATCACCCGTGAGATCGAAGTGAATCTCTGCGGCACTGTCATCGGGATGCGACTGGCCCTACCGGGCATGATCGAGCGCGACTGCGGCCATATCGTGAATCTCTCGTCAATGGCGGGCAAGATCACGCTGCCCGGCGGCGCCGTCTACAGCGCGAGCAAATTCGGTGTCGCGGCGCTCTCTCGTGCCCTGCGCGCTGAACTGCCGACCCAGAACGTCCGGATCTCGACGATCTTCCCCGCCACGGTGCGAACGGAATTCCAAACCGGCGTCTCTCTGGCCGGCACAAGCGCCATGCCTCCAGAAGAAATTGCTGCACAGATCGTCAATGCTCTGAGTCATCAGCGAAGCGAGATCGCGATTCCGCGTTGGGCACTCGCGCTGGGCGCTGTCGAGGAAGTCCTGCCTGAGCGGCTCTTCAATGCAGTCAAGCGCAAGGCAACCGCCAGCCGATTCGGGGCAGTCGATCACGCGAAACGCCAGAACTACTACACGGCCCGGGGAGGTTAGGTTCGCCGGCCTGATGCCCACTAGGCCCAGCGACAACCTGACGTGGAACGGCCCAACGATTTCGGTTCCCGCCGGAAGGAAACCCGCTTGGGTTCAATCCGGCTCCTCGGTGTATCGCGGGCGAGCGCATGGGCCACTGTGGTCCAGCAGTGGCGGTCGCTGGCGAGATTCAAGGAAGATCGCTGACGGCGATCTTCACAGTTGCCCTGCCGTGTGCGGCAGTGTGTTGACGTCGTCGTGGTAGATGACTTGGTCGAAGCGCAGCCGCAGCCCATGTTTGACCAGCAGCGATGCGACGATGGTGTCGAGTTGCTCGCGGTGCTCAACGCTGCGGGCCTGCACATACGCCGTGCGCACATCGTCAGGTTGGTCGGCCAGGACGGTGTTCATGCGTTCGCGGATATAGCGTTTGAGGTTGATGTGCTCCATGAAGACTTCGGTAATGCCCGCGTCGGCGAGCTGGCCGAACAGATCGTCGAGAAGTTCTGGGCGCGTGGCGAAATGGGGCAGCAGGGGGCCGACGAAGGCGAAGGTGGGGATGCCGGCGTCGCGGAGTTCGGTGAGGGTACGCAGGCGGCGCGAGGCCAGCGGTGCCCGTACCTCCAGCCAGCGGCCGAGTTGGTCGTCGGTGGTGGTGACGGTCATGCCGACCTCGGCGCGCGGCAAGCTGGTGAGCAGGTCGATGTCGCGGGTGACGACGGGGGATTTGGTGAGTATGCGTACCAGCCCCGGATACGCGACCTCGCGAAGTTCAGTGAGAATGCCGCGAGTGAGTCGGTAGCGGGTCTCGTGGCCCTGGTAGGGGTCGGTGACCGAGCTGAGCAGCATCGTGCCTTGGCGCTTGTCCTCGCGCATCCGGGCTAGCTCTTTGCGGGCGAGCTCGACGGCGTTGGTCTTGACATAGAGGTAGTCGCCCCACTCGCCGACCGAACGTCCGAACTGCCGTCCGGCGAAGCTTGCGAAGCAGTACGCACAGCCGAAGACGCATCCGGTGTACGGGTTGATCACGTAGTCGTTTGACGGGGTTTTTGACTTCTGGATCAGTGTTTTCGCTTCAATTTCGATCGGTTCCATGTACCGGTCTCCTTTCTGGGCAGTACGACAGGCAACATCATTCCATGGAAGTTGATTCCATGGAATGAACTGTGCTACGGTCGCTGTACAAGCGGTCGAGGCGAGTCCCGTGCGATTGCGGTTTCGGACTGTCCGCCAAACTCGGCCAATCAGTCACCAACACAACAACATTGGGGATACGCAACCATGTCCAGTAGTTCCGGTGAAGGCATCTCTGTCCGTGTGCTTGGCGGGCCCACCACTCTCATCGAGTACGGCGGGCTGCGATTCCTGGTTGACCCGACGTTTGATCCACCCAGCGAATATCCCGTCCCTGGCTTCGGTGACTACAAGATGGTCAAGACCGAACCGACGGCACTCGCCATCGCCGATGTCGGCCACATCGACGCGGTGCTGCTCTCCCATGACGAGCACCCCGACAACCTCGACATCGCCGGACGCGCCATGCTGCCCGCGGCCGGAGCGGTGTTCACGACCGTCGGTGGAGCCGACCGCCTGGGCGGTAACGCCCGCGGCGTGTCCTTCTGGGAAGCCGCCGAAATGACCCGCCCCGACGGCGGCACCATCACCATCACCGGTGTGCCCGCACGCCACGGTCCCCTGGAGGCTGCAGAGATCAACGGCGACGTGATCGGGTTCGTGCTCACCGGTGACGACCTGCCGTCGATCTACGTCAGCGGCGACAACGTGGGGTTGGAATACGTGACAGAGATCGCCGCGAAGTTCGCCCCACTGGACATCGCGATCCTGTTCCTCGGCGCGGCCCGCCACGCCCCGATCCTCAACAACGCGCTGGTCTCGATGACCAGCGCCGAAGGCGCTGAGGCGGCGAAGATATTGCGCGCTCGGCGGGTCGTAGCCGCGCATTTCGACGGCTGGGCACACTTCAAAGAAGGCCGCAACGACATCGAACACGCCTTCAGCACTGCTGGCCTGGCTGACCAGCTCGATTTTGCCCGCTAGGCCGACCCCGCGGCACAATGATCCAGAATCCACGAGCGCGGAAGGGCAGGCAGTCGTGCAGACGATGACCGACGAGCAGTGGCGTGCGTTCGTCACCCACGGAACCCGCACCGGCAAACTGGCCACCGTCCGTGCTGATGGCCGCCCACACGTCGTGCCGGTGTGGTTCGCACTCGACGGCGACGAGTTGGTTTTCCAGTCCGAAAAGGCTGCGGTCAAAGCCCGCAACCTGGCCCGCGACCCACGATTTGCCCTGACCGTCGATGACGACCGGCCTCCATACGCGTTCGTCGCCATCCAAGGCCACGCCACGATGTCCGACGAACCTGACGAGGTGCGGTATTGGGCCGGGCGTCTGGGCGCCCGCTACATCGGCGAGGACCGGGCCGAAGAATACGCTGCCCGCAACGGCGGCCCTGGCATAGTCGTTGTCCGTGGCAGTATCGATAGGGTCCACGCCATTGACGGAATCGCGGACTGAAACCAGGTCGGCAACACTGGCCGTTCTGCCACACGGCCGGCGGCGTTCTACGACGCCATGCAGGGATGGGATAGCCGAGCATTGGGGATAACAGACCTGAAGTTGTTGTATGACAACCTGATCCGCTACGAGATCGAGCTGTGGAACGACATCGACGTCGCCCTGCGCGCGGGATGCGACTTGCAGCTCACCTGGTTTGAGATCCTGCGGTTCCTGGACGGCAGCGGTCCCTGCCGCGTACAGGACATCGCAGAAGAATTCGCCATCACTGTCGGCGGCACCAGCAAGGTGGTCGACCGAATAGAAGCGGCCGGATACTGCGCACGCCGCGCCCACCCCAACGACCGTCGCTCGTCGCTCGTCGAACTCACATCCGCGGGACACCACGTGCTCGAGCAAGCCGAGATCGTGTTCGAACGCGAACTCGAACTTCGGATCGGCGCAATCATCGACGAGGCGGCCATCCGCACGACCGCCGCCACCCTAGCCACACTCCGTGCCCACGGACACGTCCTCAACCGCGCGCGCACGTCCCACGCAGGAGCCAACGCCGCGCGTAGTTAGCGGACACCGCAGCCCCCAAAGCCGCACTGGTTCAAATGATCAGCGAGCTACGACTCGACCTCGCTTCGAGGATGTCGAATCGCCTGCCACAGTGCCCGCGATTCTCGACTGACGGCGATTCCTTATCCAAACCCGAGGGTACGCTCGGTCGGGTCAGATCGCTTGTGCCACTTGCGATGTAATGGCAGCCCACTGCGCCGAGCGATCTCAACGTGCGCCTGTTCGTCCCCGAATTGACGTGCTGTCGCGGGGGCATTCGATCTCTCAAAAGGCGTACCGCCGAATGGGCCTACCTGGGCACGTACGCGGTCCGCCGCCAACTGGCGCAGTCGCTTTGCGTCGACCGCGGCAATGACGGTATCGCTCAACACCTCCCGCGCTAGCGCGCCGTATTGGCGCTACCCAGATTCGATCACACCGTGGTCCTCTGCACTTCTTGACGCGCCCGGCTCGCATCTGCCATAGTCCGTATCAACATTCTGGCACAAATTCGTACCACATTTGGAGGAGCGATGGCGTACGTCGTGACGCAGTCACTGGCTGAGTCGGTAGTCGGCGAGGTTTCAGTACCCGGGCACCCGGTGCAGTGGTGGTACGTCAACGCGTTATTGGACGCTCCGGGAACACCTTTGGAGGGGCTGGCGCTGGTTGGCGTCTTCTCGCTGTTTGAAGGGGTCGTGGAGGAAGGGCGACATCTCTTGGTGTCACCGGACGGCGGAGTGTTCGCTGACTTTGGCACCGGGCCGCTACGACCCGGCACCATCCAGTCCAGCACTCATCGCCTGGAAGTCCGAAACGGTGCCAACTATCTCACCGGCACGTTCCCGTCCTACGAGCTTCATCTCGAAGGTGAGGC
The DNA here is from genome assembly GCF_025331195.1 of Mycolicibacterium llatzerense. NCBI lineage: Bacteria > Bacillati > Actinomycetota > Actinomycetes > Mycobacteriales > Mycobacteriaceae > Mycobacterium > Mycolicibacterium llatzerense. The sequence continues at coordinate 1,817,575 of NZ_LXOV01000001.1, forward strand.
AACCAACGGCAGCTTCATCGCCGCCACCCTGTCCTATTCGGCGCAGATCGCCCCGGAACGGGAGGGCTATGTCGATGCGCAACTCAAACATTTCGTGGTGTACCGCGCCGAGGCCGCCGGCAGCATCGCGCTCGGTGACCGCGAATACCCGGTCCGCGGGGTGGGCTACGTCGAGCACCTCTACGGAACGTTGGGGTGGCTGGAGCCATTTCTCGGCGACCCCGATCCGCCCGTGTTCATCGACGGGTGGAACTGGTATTGGTCACCGGCAGCCGGACCCAACGGGCTGGCCATACAGGCCGGCGGCACCATCACCGAGGGGCAGCCGATGCCGTTCGTATCGGTGTCAGCCGATTCCGATACTTTCACGCATTTCACCTCGGGGCGATTCGACGTGCTTGAGGCCCGGACGGTGGAAGGCGTGCGTTATGCACACAAGTTCCGCATCACTGACCGCACCGACGACGGCGCCGTCGAACTCATCTACACCCGACGCGATGCGGCGCAACGCGCGATCAAACGCGCCCCGGGCGGAAACAAAGTCGTCTTCCTCACCGGCTTCGCCGAGATCGAGGGCAAAGTCACGCTCGGTGGTGTGACACACGACGTGTCGGGCCCTGCCTTCGGCAGCGTCTTCACCGCATCCCTGAGTCCGTTGATGCAACGAGTTCGGGAGCTCCCCCCGGTTATACGGGTACCCCTGGGGCGGGGCCTCCGCGCCGCTCAACAAACGATCGCGAAGGTACGGCCATGACACCTCCCACAAAGGCATTCTCAATCGTCGACACCGACGCCGAAGTCCTCCATGTCTATCGCCCCGCTGACGGCACCCACCTGCGCGACGTCAAACTCGACACCCCAGCAAGTGTGACCGCACGGGCGCAACAGCTACGCGCCGCACAGCGCGACTGGGAACGGTTGGGTGTGCGCGGCCGCACGCACTGGATCAATCAATTCCGCCAATGGATCCTCGATAACACCGACCGCCTGCTGCAGATCTGCGCCGAAGAAGGCGGGCGCCCCATCAACGAACCGATGCTGGAAACCACACTGCTCGTTGAGGTCATCGACTACTACAGCAAGGCTGCGCCGAAGCTGTTGGCTCCGAAGCGGTTACGGCCCCATTCGCTGCTCGTGACCGGCAAGAAACTCGTCGTTCATCGGCACCCCCATCCACTGGTCGGCGTAATCGGAGCGTGGAACTTCCCGCTACTGCTGACCGTGGGCGACGCAGTCCCGGCATTGTTCGCCGGCTCGGCGGTGCTGTTGAAATCTTCTGAACTGACCCCCATCGGGGTACGCGCCCTGGTTGAGGGCTGGAATGAGATCGGTGCACCGCCAGTTCTCGATGTCGTCGACGGCGACGGCGCCATCGGCGCTGCCCTGATCGACGAGGTCGACTTCATCCAGTTCACCGGCTCGGTGGCCACTGGTCGCCGCGTTGCCCGTCAGGCCGCCGACCGGCTCATCCCCGTCAGTTTGGAGCTGGGCGGAAAAGACTCCTGCGTGGTCCTGTCGGGGGCCAACGTGTCCCGCGCTGCCCGATGCGCTGTGTACGGCGGCTTCGCCAACAACGGCCAGGTATGCATGGGCTTCGAGCGGGTGTATGTACAGGACGACATCTATGAAGAGTTCGTCTCCCGCGTCGTCGACAGCGTGCGGCGACTGCGCTCAGGTGTCGGTCAGCACGGCGACGTCGGTGCGTTAACTTCGCCCGCGCAAGTCGACATCATCGAATTCCATGTCGCCGATGCCGTAGCCAAGGGCGCGAGCATCCTGACCGGAGGCCGCCGCCTCGACCGAGCGGGGAACTGGTTCGAGCCAACCGTTCTGGTTGACGTCGATCACACGATGACGGTCATGCAGGAGGAGACGTTTGGTCCGGTGCTGCCGATCATGCGTGTCGCTGACGCGGACGAAGCCGTCCGACTGTCAAACGACACCGAGTTCGGGCTCAGCGCATCAATATTCGCCGCGACGACCGAGCAAGCTGAGGGGATTGCGGCACGGCTGGAGGTCGGAGCAGTCAACATCAACGACTTCTTGATCAACATGACTTGCGCCGAGGCTCCTCAAGGCGGCTGGAAGCAATCGGGCATCGGATCCCGCGCCGGCACATACGGCCTGCTCAAATTCACCCGTACCAAGGTGGTATCCGAGAATCGAATCGGGTTCAGCGACAACGAGATCAACTGGTTCCCGTACACCGCCGCGCGCCGGAAAATCTTCCGCACAGCCGTGCAGCTGGTGCAGCGACGCGGACTTGACCGTATCGGCTGGTTTCTGCCGACAAACAAGCGAAAAGAGCACTGACATGGCCCGAACACCCAAGTACCCGAGCATCCAACTCCAGGGCGCCACCGTGGCAATCACCGGGGCGGCGCGCGGGATCGGCCGCGCCACCGCCGAAGCGTTCCTGGCCGCCGGAGCCAACGTCGTCATCGGCGACCGGGACATCGCCATCGCCGAAGAAACGGCAACAGCGCTGGGCTCCCGGTGCCGCGCAGTGGCGCTGGATGTCGGCTCGCGCAGCGATTTCGATGCCTTCATTCGCGCTACAGAGGATGCATTCGGCCCGATCGACGTCCTGGTCAACAATGCGGGCATCATGCCTTTGGGCTTGTTCGTCGATGAATCCGACAAGTTGACCGCTGCCCAGATCAATGTGAACTTGTGGGGCCCGATCAACGGGATGCGTAGCGTCCTACCGCAGATGATCACCGCGAAGCGTGGGCATGTGGTTAATGTTGCCTCCCTGGCGGGTAAGACGCCCACCCCCGGCGCCGCCACCTACAGTGCCACCAAGCATGCCGTGGTGGGGTTGAGCTTGACCGTGCGTGACGAGGTAGCCGCGCACGGCGTCAGCGTCAGCGTCGTCTGTCCCAGCCTGGTGAACACCGAACTCGGCTCTGGGCTGCCCATCCCTGCGTCCGTGAGCCTGGAACCGTCGGCCATCGCCGCCGAAATCGTGGCAACCGTGCGCACGCGACGCGCCCAAACAGTGATCCCCAGGTGGCTCGGCGCCGCCGTAGACACGGCTAACTTGCTACCGAGCGGCATCCAGGAGCGCGCGCGAAAGTTGGTCAAGGCCAACGAGGTCGGTGCCACAGCCAACAGTGACCCGGCGCGTGAAAGTTACTTGCGTCGCATTGACGAGCAGGTCACCGGTTCGTGAGCACGCTGACTCAACAGGTCGTCGGTGCCCTGTCGGCCGCGGCGCTGCGCCGACCGGCGCGGACGCGCATCCTGGCCGAACCTCCCGCCGGCAGCGATCTACTTCCGGTGCCGGGAGACGCGGGCTTACCCCTCATCGGATACTCGCTCAACGTCTTTGACGATCTGCTGACGCTGCAGCGCCAACTCTACGACCGGTACGGCCCTGTGCACTGGGTCGAAGCGTTCGGCACAAAGTTGGTACTCGCCGTTGGGCCCGATGCCATCGGCGAGGTGCTGGCCAACCGAGACAAGGCTTTCGCCAACGATGGCTGGGAACCATTCCTCGGTCCCTTCTTCACCCGCGGCATCATCTTGCTTGACTTCGACGAGCACCTCCACCACCGCCGCATCATGCAGCAGGCATTTACACGGGGCCGCCTTGTCGACTACCTCGACATCATCAACGACTCGGCCTCGGAGGCGTTGGCGCGGTGGAACGCAGGTCCGGACATTCATGTCTACACTGCGGCAAAACAACTGACCCTCGATATCGCGACAGCGGTATTCGTGGGAGCCGCGCTCGGTCCGGAAGCCGACCAACTCCAACACGCCTTCGCTGCCACAGTCCAGGGCGGACTGTCCCTGCTGCGGGCGAACATCCCCGGCGGCAGTTGGCACGCCGGACTTCGCGGCAGACGGGTACTGGAGACGTACTTTCGCGATCGCCTGGGCGCGAAGCGGGCCAACCCGGGAACCGATGTCTTCGGTGTGCTCTGTGACGCGGTCGACGAAACAGGTGCGCGTTTCACCGACGACGACATTGTCAACCACATGATCTTCCTTCTCATGGCCGCACACGACACAACGACAACCACAGTGGCGATGATGATCTACCACCTTGCCGCGCACCCCGAGTGGCAAGAACGTGCCCGCGCTGAATCCCGGGCGCTGAACAAACCATTCATCGGCTACGACGACCTGGACCAGCTGCCAATCCTGGACCGGGTCTTCAAGGAAACCCTGCGCATGTGTTCCCCAGTGGGCACATTGGCGCGCAAGACCGTGAAAGACACGGAACTGTTGGGCCACTATCTGCCGGCCGGCACCCTGATCGGTGTATCCGTCTCATCGTCGCACCGGATGCGGCCGTGGTGGGACGAGCCCGACACCTTCGATCCAGACAGATTCGGTGACGAGCGCCGCGAAGACAAGAACCACCGTCACGGATTCGTCCCTTTCGGTGGGGGAGCCCACAAATGCATCGGAATGTTTTTCGGCGCCATGGAATCCAAAGCCATCCTGCATCAGATGCTGTTGCAGTTCAGCTGGTCGGTGCCCACCGGATACCAACCCCCGATCGGCTACCTCACCGGGCCCTACCCCTCAGACGGGCTCCCGATAACCCTGACACGTAATACTTTTCAAGGATCCAGCAGATGACCGGCCACTCCTCTCCTGACGCCGCTTTCGGTTTCGCTCGGTATGTCCAGGAAGCTCAGCCCGCCATCGTCGATTCCTCGTCCGATTGCGCTGCACTCGGCCCCGACACGTTGATCTGGAAGTTCTACGGCGACATCCGAGTCCAGCTGTTCGGATTCCAACGCCTGGCCTCGACGGAGAACGCCATCGAACAGCTCGGGACCGCCGTCGACCAGCACTCGGTCATCTTCGGCGATTTTCTCGGTCGTGCGAAGCGCACTGCCATTCCGGTACTGAACGCGGTCTACGACGCCGACGCCACCACGTGGGGCCACAAGGTGCGCGACTTCCACCGCGACATCAAAGGCACCATGGCCGACGGGAGCCGCTACCACGCACTCAACCCCGAACTGTTCTACTGGGCGCACGCAACCTTCATCGACCAAATCATCTATTGCACAGATACTTTCGTTCGACGACTGAGCCGCGACGAGAAAGAACAGATCTTCGAAGAAGGCAAACGGTGGTACGGCCTCTACGGCGTGAGCGCACGCAACCAACCAACCACCTATGCCGAATTCGAACAATACTGGGCTGACATGGAGCAGCGGTTCGCTGCCACCCGGACCGTGCGATACGGCACCGGCTACATCCGTAAAGGCCTACCAGCCCCAAAGGGCATTCCGACGCCCGTGTGGAAGGTCTTGGCCGCGCCGCTCAACGGTTATGCCCGCACGGTGATCGCCGGAACCCTGCCTCCACGCCTGCGTGACGTGTGCGGGTTGTCGTGGTCGGACGGAAGGCAACGAACGTTCGACCGCATTGCTGCGTTCTCGCGCGCCCTCAATCCCTTGATCAGCCGGCTCCCCGTCTCGCTGCAGTATGCGCCGTGGGCCGCTAGAGGCTGGAAGAGAACGGGAATTGACCCGCGCACGGTGTAGCGGTGGCCGGGCTCCAACCACCAAACCGCGGAAAGTGCCGAAAGTGTCCTGGACGGGAAACGACGACCACGCCGCCCCGCCACCGGGTGGGGATACTGATTCGAAGCAGCGTGTGCACGGTCGCCGCGACGACACCGTCGACCTCACCCGGCAACGAGGTGACGAAGCGAAGAAAGCAATCCTCGCGGAGCTACGCCTGCAACTGGAAAGTCATGCGCTGCACGAGATTCGAGTTGAACAGCTTGCTCAAAACGCAGGACTGACGAGGACAGGGTTCTATTTCTACTTCGACTCCAAATTCGCTGCGCTGGCCGATCTGCTCCACGATCACGGCTGCCGGCTGGAGCAATGGGCCGAGTTGTCGCCATCGACGACACCGGACGCCCTGGTCGACAGCATCGTCGACCGGATCGTCGGCGCCCTCGCGACCGACGATCCCGTCCTTCGAGCGTGTCACGCGGCCCAATTCCACAACCGCCGCGTCAAAACGGAACTGCACCACCTGGAAGAACTCACCAAAGCCGAAATCCTGAGAATCCTGACGGATAACGGTATCAACGTGCCGCGGCCCCAATGCGAGCTTGCGGGACTTGTGCAGGTTCTCGTGGCCACCACCGTCCGTGTGGCGTCGGGTGATCCTCAGTTTGTGCATGGAATCGACAACGACGGTCTTGCCGGCATCGTCAGAACGCTGTGGCTGCAAACGCTTTGGCCGCCCGCGGCATCCGTCTAGCCAGACGCTCCGATCGGCTGCCGGGTCCGGCACGGTGCAGTGCACCGAGGCGTCACCGCGCTAGTTCGCCACATCGCGTGCGGTTGCGCGGGCTGCACGTTGGCGCCTTGGTCGACCAGATGCTTTCCGCGCCGCCGACGAGCCAGTGCGTTGGCGTGCGCGTTCGACGGCGCCGTCACCGGCGACAAGCCACAGAGCGGCGAGATCCTCCACGAGTTCCTCGCTGCTCACATCAAGCCTGCCATCGAGCCAGTCGAGGATCGCCTGGCCCGTCCCGCCAAGAAGCACGATCGCCGTGATCCGTGCGATTGGGTCCCGGGATTCACTTTCGTGGTGAATGACACGGGCTTTCGCCACCACGATGTCAATGATCATGTCGACCGCGTGCTGACGATACGTATTGATGGACCCAGATACCTGGAGCTCTCCGAAGAGCAGACGAGCACGTCGCGGATCGTGGGTGAGGTATTGCACGACAGCAGCCAGGACGGCGCGAGCGAGGTCGGGGCGCGACAGCGAGGGATCGAGGGCGCCCGCAGCGACAGCCTGGAAACCCTCGGCGACCCGGTTGACGACCGCTGCCAACAACTCATCGATGTCGGCGTAGCTTTCGTAGAAGTACCGCTTGTTCAGCCGCGCCTGGCGGCAGACGAGATCCACGCTGACTTGGCGCCAGCTGTCGCTGTCGGCTAGCTCCAACGCCGCCTCGATCAGGGCCGACCGGCGCGACTCGACCCGCTCGACCGCGCCTATCCCGCCATACGGTCTGTTCGGTGCCATCCCCGTCGCCCCCTTCGCTGTCGCGCCACAACTTTCTGGCGCGGAATAGTACCTAAATTACGGTGCTGGCGCGGTGCAGCCAACGCGGTCCTGCTTCGCCGTTCGAGAACGTTGGCGATGGCGTCGAACAAGGGCGCTGTCGAGGGACCGATCTGGTAATCCAACAAGGGATCGAATGCACCGGACGCGTCGGAAGCGACAGTCAGCTCAAACGGGAATCGCTGGTGTGGTCGATGGCTGACTCGACCGTGTCGCACGCCCGCGTTGCCGGTGGCTTCGTCGCGCTGTTCAACCGGGCGTCGATCTGGTCGAGCGTTGCCTTCATGACCTTGCCCGCAGGTGTGCGGGGCAGGTCGGGAGTGACGATGACGTCGCGCGGGACCCGGGACCGGGACAGCTCGGTCGAGATGTAGTCCTTGATCGTGTCGGCATCCAGGATCCTGCCGGCGGCCGGCACAACGTAGGCCCGAAGCCGCTGGCCGAAGTCGGCATCGGGTACGGGGACGACAACGACGTCGGCGACGTCGGGGTGGCGCAGCAGGCACTCTTCGACTTCTTCGGGAAACACGTTTTCTCCGCCCGAGACGATCATGCCGTCGCTGCGGCCCTCGATGAACAGGCGCCCTCGCTCGTCCAGCCGGCCGGTGTCGCCGGTGCTCATCATGCCGCGCACCCACTCTTTCGACGAGCCATCGGTATAGGCGCGGATTTGTAGTCCGGTGTCGGCGAAGATGCGGCCAACAGTGCCGCTGGGGACGGGATTGCCCGCCTCGTCCAGGATCTCGACCCGGATGCCCAATGGTGCTGAGCCCGCGGTGCTCGGGGCGTCGATGAGCTCATCAGGCGTTGCGATGGTAATGAAGGAACACTCCGAGGTGCCATAAAGGTTGTGCAGCACGGGACCAATGCGGGCGAACACTGCCTGGACTGTGGCGCGATCGATCTTGGCGCCACCGGTACCGAGGATGCGCAGCCGGCCTCTGCCCAAGTGTGCAACCTGGTCATCGGGAAGCGCGAGGATCCGGCGGATCATCGTTGGCACCGCGATGACGACGTCGACATGTTGGCGCTTCACGATGTCGATGGTGCGCTGAGGATCGAAGCGTCCGTCGAAGACGACGGTGCCGCCGACGGCGAAGGTATTGATCGCGTTGATCTGACCCCAGCCGTGAAACAGCGGAGCGGCAATGAGAACCCGGTCCGTCCGACGCAAGGGAATCTTCGCCAGGTAGCCACCCAGAGCCGCGAGCTTGACGCGGACATCGCCGCGCTCGGCACCACGCGGGGCACCGGTCGTGCCGCTGGTCAGGAGGACGGCTGAGCCGCCCTTGGCGGTGAGCGGAGGAATCGGCGAGGCGCCAGCAGTGTAGGCATCCAGTGCTTCGGGCGCATCATCGCCGCACCAAGCGACCAGCCGGGTAATCGAGGGGTCAACGAACTCGAACCTGTCTGCGAACTCCTCGTCATGGATTAACACGTCGATCTGTTCGTGCTCAACCACTTCGGCGATGTGGCGGGGCCCCATATCGGTGTTGAGCATGATCGCGCGCGAGTCCGAAGCGAAAGAGGCGACGCAGATGACGGCGGCGTACCGGCTATTTCGGACGAGTGCTCCGATGCGTGGCCGGACCCCTGAGCGAGGGGTGACCGGGACGATCACCGCATTGATGTAGCGGCCGACCATATCGGCGAATTCGCGGTAAGAGAGCGGACCCTTCGCGTCAATGATCGCAACCCGGTCGCCGTGGAGATGAGCCAGTGTGGCGGCCAACCCGCCGGCCCCCTGGCGGCGACGGATCGAGAGCATGCCGGGGATCTTGGTGACACGGGGCAGCAGGCCTGCCCGCCACATCAGGCGCAGACCTTGGAGCTCAGTCAGGATCGTGGTGGTCGACGGAATCATTGCGAACCTCGGCTTGCAGTAGGACGGATCGACGGGGGGAGAAGTCAAGGCGCCCCCAGACTGACCACCCAGCGCCGCGTCCGGAAGGTCAGGTCTGTATGGCCCTTGATTCTGGTCAACATCTGTACCAGAATTGTCCGGGTGATGTCATATGAAATGCAGCCCGAAGTGCCGGACGACGACTCGTCGGCGTTGAAGCGCGGCGTTGCTGTTGCGCGCCAAGTAATCCCGCTTACTAGGGTCAGCGCGCATGCGCTCGCTGAATCGGTGCGGCGGCCAAAGGCGCGGACGGCTGCGGACATTCCGGTCGACCACCGCCGCATCACATCCGAATGGCTAACTGCCGTCTTGTGCAGGGACCACCCCGGTGTGTCGGTCACGGCATTCGTGGCAGAGCCCGCTCCTGGCGGAACGTCGACGAGGTGGCGGGTGAGCGTTTCGTACAACGCCGACGCGGAGGGTCTCGGGTTGCCCACGCATCTGTTCGCCAAAACCACCCGAGATCTGAGCCAGCGAATGCTCATGGGGATATCTGAAACGCTCTCGGGTGAGCCGATGTTCTTCTCCACCCTGCGGGCAGAACTTCCGATCCAGGCGCCCCAGGGCTACCACGGTGCCTGGGACACCGCGAGCTGGCGATCGATCGTCCTCATGGAGGACGTCGTGGCCACTCAGGGCGCGAAATTCCTCAGTGCCGCAGACCCGATCACCCGGCCTCAGATGAGTGATCTGCTCGCCAACATGGCCACCTGGCACGGCAAGATGTGGCAACACCCGCGTCTGGAGGGATTTGCCGACCCAGCGGACATCGGCCGTGTTTTCGCCGCATACACCGATATGCAGGCTCGATACCGGGCCGGAACGGCTCGGGCGGGCGCGGTCATCCCTGCAGAACTTGTGGGACGCCACACCGAGCTGCACCATCGGCTCAAGGCCGCCCTCGCGATAGCCAGCACCGGTCCCCAGACGATGCTGCACGGCGACGCGCACATTGGAAACACCTACATCACGGCATCAGGTGCGATGGGCTATGGGGATTGGCAGGTTGTGCGAAGGGGCAGTTGGGCATTCGACTTCGCAATGACTGTCATCACGGGCACAGACGTCGCTGATCGTCGGGCGTGGGAACGCGAACTTCTGGCCGAATACCTCGACCGGCTCGCTGCGGCTGGAGGCCCACGCATCGACCCGATGCACGCATTCAGACTTTACCGTGAGCAGAGCGTGTATCCGTACATGGCTTGGCTTACCACGCTGGGCCGCAGCAAATTTCAGCCCGCAATGCAGCCAGATGATCTCTGCCGAATTGTCATCGGTCGGGCGGCGGCGGCGGTGTGCGATCTTCAGTAGGACCGCCAGAGTCTGATACCGAACTGTGCGCCGCGGTGCACCTCCTACAGAGCCAAGCATTCAAGTTTCAGGTTGACGTGAGACAGATGCGCGAGTTGCCGACACATGGTCTGCGTGCGTTTTCCACCGTCGATTGAATTCGGTTGGTGTGCCGGAAGGTCAACGCGCGCACCAGCTTCACCAGCCGCACTCGTCATCGAGCGCGGCACGTGAGCCGGCCATGTGTCAGGGTCATCGCAACTATTTGGTTGGGCGAAAACCACTTTGATCTCGGCGAATGAATGTGGGCCCGCGCACAGTCGGCGAAAGCCGGCACGGGCCGGCTATGGCGAAGGGACATCTGAATGAACCCTGTTACCACGCGAATCGGTCGAGCCGGTGGACTCGTTCTGGCGTTCGGAGTGTGGTGGTCGGTGACAGGTGGCTTTGTGTGCGGGTCGGCGTGGGCTGACGCCTCAGGGTCCGCGATTGGCTCAGGTAGCGATTCATCGACATCTGCCCGACCAACCGACGGAAGGGCCAACTCGAAACCTGTGACCGCACCGGCAACGCAGCCAGCGACTCGAGCTGCAGATGGCGGATCGACGGCACCGAAACCTGAGCGGACGGGTACGCAGTCGAGGCAACGAGACAGCGGCACGCCGACGCGGAACAAGGCCCAGCCAGCGACCGAAGCCGGTGAATCCGCCGGGGGTTCGGCAGCCGAACCACCCATCGGCGAATCGCCCACGTTGTCGGCGATACCCGTTGCACCTCACGCATTTCCACCGAAAGCCACTGAGGGTTCAACGACGCACAGCACGTCGAGTACACCGTCGGCTGCCCCGCCTTCTGCCGGGCGGCCGAAATCTCGCGCCACGACGACGATCAGGCCCGCCGGTACCATGCGAGCATCCACCGGCGACGCCGTGGCCACGGCCGACCCACCGAGCGCGGCGCCCGCCAAGGCGGTACTTGTACCAAGCATCCCGATCTCCTCAGCACCGCCAATTGCCGCCGTCGCCAGCAGAACGCCGGCTGCTCTGACTGTCTCGGCGGCCACCCCCGCCAATCCCATCCAGGGGATCGTTCTTGGACTCATGAAGACGGTCCTCGGCCCCTTTGCGGACGCCAATGCCGCGGGACACCCGATACAGACACCCTTGCCGTGGACGCTGATGGCCTTCGCCAGCCGGGTCCTTGGGCAGTCCCTGCTGGGCGGCTCGCCGACCGCTGGATCGGCGACGGGGGCTGCTCCCACCTCTGAAACAGTCAGCGCTGCAACGGCTGCGGGACCGTCTATGAACGGCGCTCCGAAGACGAGTGTCACCGTTTCGGAACCTAGCGAACCGGTCTTCACCGGCAGACCGTCGATCAGCACCCAAATCTTCGTGGCGGCCCTGCGCCTGCTCAATCCGGTTTTCAAACTTCTTGGCGTAGACCCCGGCGGATCGTCGGCCTCAATCCCGTTCGTGTCCGACGGTATTCCGCCGTTCTTCGTGACATACGGGCTCAAGGTGGCCAGCTCTGAATACGACGGTTGGAAGGTTTGGACTCTGACGCCCGCCCGTCCTACAGGTCAGGTCGTCGTCGGTGTGCACGGCGGTGGATTCGTCATGCAGGCGAGCATCTTTCACTGGATGGCCTACGCGGACATGGCCCGTGCTACCGGCGCCACCGTGGTTGTCCCGCAATATCCCCTCGCTAAAACCGATGGAACGGGGGGCACGGCTGCAACTGTCGTACCCGTGATGGCCGATTTCATCGCGGACCAGGTCGCCGCGCACGGCGCAAACAACGTCAGCGTTATCGGCGATTCCGCCGGAGGCACGATCGCGTTGGCCGCTGCGCAGATGCTGGTGCAACAGTGCGGTACTGACCTCAAGTGCCGCGCCAGAGTCCTACCCGGACACCTAGTCCTAGTCTCCCCAGCCCTGGACTCCGGATTGAGCAATCCGGACGCGGCGAAGATCGATGATCCACTGCTCAACGTCGCCAGGTCACAACGTAACGGCAAGCTGTGGGCAGCCGGGCTCGGTACACCCGAAGACCCGGATGGAACAAAGAACCCGCTCGCCAGCCCCCTGTACGGTTCGCTGGAGGGGCTACCGCCCACCACGGTCTACGCCGGTTCCCTCGATCTGCGCACGCCGGATGTACTGGTCTTGCAACAGCGGGCCGCCGCAACGCCAGGTGCTGATTTCTCCTTCGAACTCCGGAACGGCATGGTGCACGACTGGACTTTCTTGCCGTTCCTATCCGATGCCATCGCAGCCCGCCCAAGTATCTATCAGCACCTGGGCTTGCGCTGAGCCCTGGACCCGCAACAGGCTGGAAGAGGCAATATTCAGAGCTTTGCTTGGCTCACTGACTCGGGCGCCGCAAGTCAGCGGATGCGGTTGGTTCTGCGACTCGACCTCACGTTGCCCGTGCACATGCGGTGGATGTGGCACTCAGGTATTCGGGCGTGCCGCATTCCGAGGGACTGCGACGGAGCCTTGCATGAGTCTCCGGCACGTCCGGTACAGCGAGGCGCTACGGGCATGCAACGCGTCGGGGTCGACGTCGGCGTCAACTGCGAAAACCCCTGAGGGACTACCGATTCGTAGGGATCGAGGTGTGCGGACGGCGAGATCAGAGACGAGGGTACCGGGCAGTTGTTGGGCGACCGCGGTGCACAAAGCGCCCGTGACGGTGACGGCGCGATGCACTTGTTCCACCGAGATCATGCGCACGCTTAGGTCGTATTCTGTTGCAGTGACCAGGGTTCCGTCCAGTGTGGCGTAATCGTGGGGGCCGGCGATGATCGCAACCTTGGGATTGGACAGCGGTGCGTCTTCGGGCCTGGTACTGAGACCCATCGCTACTGCAGCATTGCGGCGTATCTGGTCGATGTGCACCAGCACTGCGGTTTCGGCTTCTAGTTCGGCGACAGATTCGTGGCCGCGGAGGCCGAGCATGGATGCGGCGATGAATACCACGGGGTTGGTGGCGTCAACGAGCGACACCAAGACCTCGCCGCGGTCGGTTGCCAGCCGGTCGCAGACGTTGCCGGTAGGCAACAGTCGGCCGGTGCGAGCGCCTCCGGGGTTGAGGAAGTCGAGTTTGATCGGCGACCCTGTCCCGCTGACGCCGGGGATGCTGAAGGTGCCAGAGGCCTTCGCGGCGCCGTCGGCGACCTCGAAGTGGGCATCGATGACTTTGTCCGTGTTGGTGTTATAGAGCCGCACGGTGACTGGCCCGTCTGGTCGGTCAACTAGCCCTTGGTCCACGGCGTATGGGCCAACCGCGGAGGCAAGGTTGCCGCAGTTGGCGGCATAGTCGACGATCGGTTTGTCGACCGCGACCTGGGCGAAGGTGTAGTCGACGTCCACGCCGGCACGCGTCGACGGTTCGACGATGACGGCCTTCGACAGCGACGATAACCCACCGCCCATGCCGTCGAGTTGACGGCCGTAACGATCCGGCGAGCCGAGGGCGGCCAGGAAGACAGCGTCGCGTTCCTGCGGCTCCGCGGGCAGCGTCCAGGCCTCAAAGAACAACCCTTTGCTGGTGCCGCCGCGAACGAATGCAGCTGGAATCCATTGTTGCGCCATCTATCTCGCCTCTCGCTCCCTTGTATCGGTGCACGGCGACAATCGCCGTGGTCGATCATGTTGTCCTTATGCCACTTATCTTCCGGTCCGGCAGGGAAGTCCATTGGCAGGTGAATGGGCTTTCACGTGGTGCCGCAGTGCCTTTGGGTAATTCATGGATCTTCCGATCCGCCGATAATCCGTGACGCTAATGGTACTACAGATTGACAAAATACCAATGATAGTCATAGTGTCCGGGATCACTGCCCGTCGCAGAAGAAACGCAGGACACAAAGGAGCCGTCCGCATGAAGCTCGAGTTCGACCGATTGAGCACCGGACCGTTGTTGTTCATCGCCGTGGCCGCAATCGCCACGCTGCTGGTTTTGATCCTCGTTGTGAAGCTGCACGCGCTGATGGCCCTGGTCATCGTCAGCGTCGGCACCGCGATTGCCACCCGGATACCGGTGGGCCACATCATGGACGTCATCTTGGGCGGGTTCGGCGAAACCCTAGGGGAGATAGCACTTCTCATCGCCTTCGGCGTGATGTTCGCGCGCTTGCTGGAGACCAGCGGCGGATCCTTGGCGCTGTCGAACTACCTCATCGACAAACTCGGCGAGAAGCGCGCACCGCTGGCGTTGGGCATCGCCTCGCTGCTATTCGGCCTACCGATCTTCTTCGACGCCGCGTTCATGGTGATGCTGCCGCTCTACTTGGCGGTCGCCCGGCGTCTGGGCGGCAGCATGCTGATGTACGTGCTGCCGCCGGCCGCCGCACTGTCGACGATGCACGTGTTCATGCCGCCCCACCCTGGCGTGGTGACCGCTGGGGTTCTCCTCGGCGGTGACGTCGGCCTCGTCATGATGCTAGGGCTGATCATCGCCATTCCTACTTGGCTGTGCGTCGGCTACGTCTACGGCAGTTGGATCGGCAAGAGGATTGTGCTCCCCATCCCGGAGGTGCTGGCCGGCGGACCCAAGATCGCCGAAGACTCAGACGCCGCCCAGAGCCCGCCCAAGGTGATCACCCTGCTGGGCTTGCTGACCCTGCCGCTGGTCCTGATCTTCGGCAACCTCTTGTCCACGACGCTGGCCAAGACCGGTGCGGTCGACAAGAACGCTACTTGGGTCGGAGTGCTGCAATTGGTGGGCTCCATCCCGGTAGCCCTGTTGATCACCGTGCTTGCCTCAACCTGGTTGTTGGGCACCCGCCGCGGCCGCGGCCGCGCGGCGATCGAGGACATGCTCGAGAATTCCCTCAAGCCGATCGCCCCGGTTTTGCTCGTCACTGGCGCCGGCGGCATGTTCAGCGCCGTGTTGCTCCTCAGCGGCATCGGTGATGCACTCGCACAGACGCTGCGGGCCTCCGGCCTTCCGTTGACTTTGGCGGTCTTCTTCATCAGCGGCATCATGCGGCTGGCCCTCGGAGGCACCACCATCGCCATCACCACCGCCGCGGGCCTGCTGGGCGGCGCGATCATGAACTCGGGTCTTTCCCCGATTCAGACCGCGGCAATCGTGCTGGTCATGGCCGGCGGATCAGCGATCCTCCCACACGTCAACGACCCCACCTTCTGGCTCATCGGACGTCTCCTCGGGATGGACGTCGTCCAGACACTCAAGACGTGGACAGTCCTCAAAACCCTGATGGGAACCGTCGGAGCCCTGTTCGCCTCCGCCATCTTCTACCTCGCCTGACTCGCCACCACCACAACTTGAGGAGCGCGCCCAATGGCCATCATCGCAGTCTTCGACAACACCAGCCTGGTACAACAGCATTGCACGCTCCTGCCGCGCAGGCCGCATTGCCCGCCATGAATCTGATTGTCGCAGCGGCGCTTTCGGGCTTGATCCAGCCTGCGAGCCGCGACATGAGATCCGCGGCCGTGCGCGCCCAAAATCACTTCGATGCTCAAGCCCGACGGCTGCTCGAAATCCACGAGCCGATCGTTCTGATGAACCTCGCGCGGACCGGAACCGAGACCATGATCCCCGATACGTCGCCTGATGGACCGCTGCCACAACAGCGACCCTGAGCATTCAAAGTTTTTTGTCCTCGCGTAATACCATCGATTGGTATCTACCCTGGCCGCACTCGAAGGTGATCTGCGATGACAACCCAAGCAACCGAACTGGTCAGCCAGATTGCCATGCAGATTGTTGACTACATCCAGACCAACAATATTCAGCCGGGACAGCGCCTGGTCGAACGGCGGCTCGCTGAAGACCTTCGAGTGTCTCGATCACCGATACGCGGCGCGCTCAGGCTGCTTGAGCAAGACGGGGTCGTCGGTGTCGCCGAGCGCGGAGGATACGTGGTCAACAACTCCGCTGCGACTCTGACAGCCCACGCCGCCGAGACGAAACAGGCTGCACGAGAGCGCAACTACTTGCTTGTGGCCAAAGACCGGCTCGAGGGCGCGCTCCCTGACAAGATCACCGAGAAAGAACTCATTCGGCGTTACGCGCTCACTCGCGCAGAAGCCACCGAACTGCTGCGGCGAATGACCCAGGAAGGTTGGATCGAACGGCTACCAGGGTACGGGTGGGAGTTCCTGCCCATGCTCACGTCCGAAACCTTATACCGCGATAGCTACAACTTCCGGCTCGTGATCGAACCGGCCGCGATGTTGGAACCCACCTTCGTGCTCGACCGCCCCGTATTGCAGGCCTCCCGCGACCAGCAACAACGACTCGCCGACGGATGGATCTGGGATCTCTCCGACGCTGAAGTATTCGATCTCAACTCCCACCATCACGAAGTGATCATCAGCTGCAGCCGCAACGCCTACTACATCGACGCGCTCAACCGCATAAACAAGACACGTCGCCTGATCGAATATCGCCACACCCTCGAACGCGACAACGGTATCGTCAAGTGTCGCGAGCACGTCCAGATCGCGGACCTTCTCCTCGACGGCCACAACGCCCGAGCGAGCACACTCATGCACCGCCACCTCATGACCGTCATCGCCGACAAATCGTCGTAAACGCGAGTGTTCCCCGCCGACTCATACATTCACCGAACGGACTCTCTGATGAAGTATGCACGCATCGACGTCAGCGGAACGACTCACTGGGCAACGGTGCACGACAACACTTTTACGCTGCTCGAGGGGAGCCCGTTCGACGGTGCCCGCGCCACTGGCCGGCAGGTCTCGGCAGACGAGGTGCGACTACTCGCCCCGGTTGTGCCGTCGAAGATCTTCTGCCTCGGCAGGAACTACGCCGACCACCGTGCCGAAATGCGCTACCAGCATGACGACTCACCGTCCGTGTTCATGAAGGGGCCCTCGACGATTATCGGGCCCGGCGACAACATCGTTTTGCCGCCAACACATTTGAGCACCCACGTCGAACACGAAGCCGAACTTGCCATCGTCATCGGCAAGACCGCACGCAACGTTGCCGCGGCCAACGCACACGACTACATCCTGGGCTTCACCTGCGCCAACGACGTCAGTGCGCGCGACCTACAGCGCACAGATCCACACCCCACCCGCGCAAAAGGATTCGACACCTTCTGCCCAGTGGGTCCGTGGGTGGACACCGAGGTCAATCCAACTGCCGGAATTCGCTTGCGCTGCAGTGTAAATGGCGTTCTACATCAAGACGGCTCTACCGCCGACATGGCCTACGGCATCGGCTATCTGATCGAGTACCTCACCGGCTTCGCCACCCTCCACCCGGGGGACCTGATCCTTACCGGGTCGCCCGGCGGCACCCAATCACTGCATCCAGGAGACACTGTCGATGTTCACATCGAGGGTATCGGCACCCTCACCAACGGCGTCGTCAGCGCCGGCCAGTTGTGATGTCCAGAGTTGTCGTGGCACGAGTGCCCGTCGGCGACTGGGCGACCGGGGTCACACCGGGTGCGGGTGTCCAGGCAGCGCCCGCATGACCGTGCCAGCGCTAACGCTCGGTGTCGATCTGTATCCGAGCTCTTAGCACTCCACGCCCACGAAGACGGGCGGCCGATTGAGTTTGGACCCACGGGTCATCCTGGAGGACTGCGGGGTCCGGACCGGGTTCACTCTCGTCACCGTGCACTTCGATAGCGCGTCGTCGCCTTGTTTGCTGATAATCGCATGCCCGCCTTGCGATTGGATGCGGGCGATGGTGTCAACGGCGCCGCCGCCCGCCGCGGGGGCTGCTCCAGCAGTCCCCGCCCCTCCTAGTGCGAGGGAAGCGACGACACCCGCGGTGCAGAGGCTGATGATGCCGGTTGTGCTCTTACGCATTGCGTGCTCCTTATTGTGCGAGACGCCCGGTTAGTCGTGAGTGCCGTGGCCGCCGAATATGTGGTAGTAGTGCGGTGTTTAGTAGCCAATGCCCGGAACGACACTGAATTGTTGTGTGGCACAGTCTGAACAGGTACGGATCGGCTTTGTGATCCTCGTTGCGATGGCAATTGCTCGCGCCGATCCTGCACGGTTGCGCGACTCCTCGTGGGTTGAAACGTTCCCGAATGTTGCTCAACGCAGAGTTCAAATGTGTTGGAACGAAAGGATCTACGTTGTGGCTGGGTTCAAATGGCGATCGTGACAGTATTTCTCGTGGCAAAGCGGCGTCAATGCTCGCTGCGGGACTCATAGAGGATTCATATCGCCGTCTGCTGCTCGATGTGTGCACCGATAAGCGTTGTGCTCGTTCGTGTTAGAGGTACTGGCGTAAGCGATGCTTTTCCGATGCGCGGTATCCGGCACGTTGGCAGTCGAGGCGCGCAGTAATTGCGATCACGTATTATCAGAACTCCCTATGAACTACGTGACAACTACGTAGTTCGGATTCAGGGTGGAGGGATGAGCCCGTCCGCGCGCAGACCGCGCCTTCTGTGAGCCGCGGGCTGCGACTGTTGGCTGAGATGACAGGCCCAGGACCGATCAGCACTGCGGTCGGTGGCGCCGGTGGACGCGCGCCGGGCGATCGGGGCTACGTGTGTGTGCGCCGAATAGCCGTAAGCACCACGCATGGATGGCAGTGCGCAGCGTCGCGGAGGTGATCCTGGACCTGTCGTTGTTGTCGGGACCGTTCGCGGCAGTGCTGCAGGTCGTGGCGATCGGCGCGGGAGCATGGTTGCTGTGGAGAGTGTGTCGGTCGGCGCCGGCAACGATGCTCGGGGTCTGTGTGATCTCGGCGGCGGCCCTGACCGTCGCACTGGTGTTTGTGGCGCGCTATGTCTGGTACTTGTTTCCTGATCAACTCGAGCCAACCGCATACGGCTGGTTGGCGACCGCGATGCTGGCGCTGACCCTTGTGGTGGCAGGCATGGTGATCGATCGGCGCTGGCAGCAGGCGGCCCTGAGGACAGCTGCCGCAGTCTTGGTCATCGCCGGCTGCGCCAACCAGATCAACCGCACCTTTGAGGCGTATCCGGCGCTGCGTGATGTCTTGGGCATCGCATCGGATATCGAGGTGCCTTTCGCTGATCTGTCTCGCCCGACAACTGGCTACCGTGCGGGACGTCCCGTTGAGACGCATTGGCAACCACGGATTCTACCGGCGGGGCAAGGACAACTCGCCACGGTGCGCATTCCCGCAGCTACTTCGGGCTTCGCTGCACGCCCTGCCGAGATCTACTTTCCACCAGCATATTTCGCCGAGCCGCGACCGGCACTGCCCGTGATTGTCCTCATTTCCGGACAACCGGGCGGCCCGCGCGACTGGATCACCGCAGGGCAGTTGAAATCGATCATGGACCGATTCGCCGCCGAGCACCGTGGGCTCGCGCCGGTGGCAATCGTTGCCGACGCGACAGGCAGTCGCTTCGCCAATCCGCTGTGCCTCGATTCTCGGCTTGGCAATGCCGCAACCTACCTCGGGGTCGATCTACCCGCATGGGTGAAGAACAACCTCACTGTTGACACCGATCCCAGCGGGTGGGCGGTGGCCGGGTTCTCTTACGGCGGCACATGTGCCCTGCAGCTAGCCACCAACTACCCTCACGTGTACCCGACGTTCGTTGACATCGCCGGTGACACCGAGCCCACCCTGGTGGATCGCCGCAGTACGGTGGAAGCCGCCTTCGGCGGCGACGCCGCCGCGTTCGCCCGAGTCAATCCACTTGACCTGCTGCGCACCCGCACCTATCCCGGTTCTGCCGGAGCGATCGCTGCTGGCGCCGGCGACGACGAGTCCCGAACCGCCGCGCGAGCCGTCCTGCAGGCAACCCGCACCGCCGCGTTGGACACCCACTACACCCAAGTCCCCGGACGCCACGACTGGGGCGCCGCCCGAGCCGCGCTCGCCAGCGAATTACCTTGGCTAGCTGCAAGAATCGGGCTCATTGCGTGACCAAACCCGTCGTGCGCTTACCGTGAAACTGATGTTGAAACGCGTGCAGATCGCGGTCCTATTTCTGCCGGCCTCCGACATTCGGTGATCATCACGCCGACACGATGCGGTCGCGACTCTGCGGGCCGGCTGGTACGCACCGACATCTCAACTTGCCCACCGAATCCGAATTCAGTCGATCGGATCAATGGCATGCAGAGGTCGATGCGGTGTGCTTGTGCGTCTGCGCGCTGGCGTTCTGGATGCGGGGTAGTTGAATCCGGAAAGCCGTTCCACTGCTGTTTGATTCGACGTCGACGGTCCCGTCGTGCGCGGCGACGATGGAGGCCACGATGGCCAGGCCGAGTCCGGTGCCCCCGACTTCTCGTGACCGCGCGGTGTCGGCGCGCACGAATCGGTCGAACAGATTCGGCACGACCTCGGCATCGATTCCCGGACCGTTGTCGGACACCGTCAATTCCACGCGGTCAAGGCCGGCGGTCAGAGCGGTGGTGACCGTCACCCCGCCGGGCGTGTGCACACGGGCGTTGGCCAGCAGATTGCTGATCACCTGGTACAGGCGGGCGGGGTCTCCGGGCACCCATACAGGGGTATCAGGGATGCGGCGGCGCCAGTGATGCCCAGGGGAGGCCACGGCGGCATCGTTGACGGCGTTGATCACCAGGTCGCTGAAGTCGACCTCGCTGGTCTCGAGGTCCTGCCGCTCGTCGAGGCGGGAGATGAGCAGCAGATCTTCGACTAGGCCGGTCATCCGGTACGTCTCCGATTCGATGCGGGCCAAGGCGTATTCGGTGTTCTCCGGCAGTGTCGCGCTGTCCTGGCGGGTCAGCTCGGCGTAGCCACGGATCGCGGCCAGGGGGGTCCGGAGTTCGTGGCTGGCGTCGGTGAGGAATTGCCGGGTCCGACGGTGCGACGCGGCGGCATCTGCCAGCGCGGCGTCGACGTTGTCCAGCAGCCGGTTCAGCGTGTCGCCCATGATGCCGACTTCGGTGCGCGGGTCGGTGTCCTCGGGCCGGACCCGTTCGGTGATGCGGTGATCGTCGTGGTCGAACTCGCGGGTCGCGACCTTGGCGGCCGTGGCGGCGACGCGGCTCAGCGGCCGTAGGGCGTAGTTCACCACCACCAGGGTGCCGATAGCGGTCAGGACGATGGAGATGCCGGTGATGATCGCGACGGTGACGGTTTTGCGGGCCACGACCACGGTCGCCGGCGCTAGAGAAACACCAGAAACCAGCACGTCGCCCCCGCCCGCATCCTCGCCGGCTAAGCGGTACCAACCTAGCTGGGGGAGTTTGACAGTGCGTGGACCCATTCTCGCCCACGATTGCGCACCAACGGCTTTCGCCACGTCGGGACCGGCAGGTTTGGGTTCCCCGTACGGGAACACGGCCGACTGCGCGACAACACCGTTGTGCACGACCGCGATCAAGTTCCCCGGAGCTTGGCCGCCGAACGCCGTCAGGCCGTCCTCCCCGGCGTCGATCGGGTGGGCCGGGTCTCCGCGCTTAATTTGTAGCCGGTCATAGGAATGGCCGAGGGCATCGAGCGAACGGGCGAGTTCCCCGTCGCTGATCGCGGTGATGTAGCTGTTGAGGCTGTATACCGACAGTGCGCCGACGGTCAGCAGCGCCCCGGTGACAACCGCGGTCACACCGAACGCGAGCTGTCGGCGCAAGGTTCGCGGTCGCCACCACGGCCCTCGGGTCATCGGTACGTCACCAGGCTCGCCGCACGGCACGCGAGGGCTTAGCCGTCAACGTCGACGGGGCGCAGCATGTAGCCCACGCCACGCACGGTATGGATCATCGGCTCGCGATCGGAGTCGATCTTCTTGCGCAGATACGAGATATAGAGATCCACGATGCTCGACTTGCCGCCGAACCCGTAGTTCCACACCCGGTCGAGAATCTCCGCGCGGGCGATGGCCCGCCGCGGGTTACGCATCAGGTACCGCAGCAGCTCGAACTCCGTGGCGCTCAACGCGATCGGCTCACCGCCGCGGGTCACTTCCCGGCTGGCGCCGCCCAGCACCATGTCGCCGACCTTGAGCACCTCGTCGGATTCGGGCGCCAGGTGGCTGGACCGGCGCAGCAATCCACGCAGCCGCGCCACGAGTTCTTCGAGGCTGAACGGCTTGGTCATGTAGTCGTCGGCACCGGCGGTCAACCCCGTCACCCGGTCCATCACCGAGTCCCGCGCGGTGAGAAACAGCGTCGGGGTGTAACCCTCCGCCGCGCGCACCTGCTGCAGCAACTGCAGGCCGTCGGTGTCGGGCAGCATGATGTCCAGCACCACGATGTCCGGTTCCATCTCGCCGAACTTGGTCACCGCATCGCGGCCGTTGTGGGCGACCTCAACAACCCAGCCCTCGTAGTGCAAAGCCATCTTGACCAGGTTGGTCAGCGCCGGCTCGTCGTCGACCAGCAACACCCGGATGGGGGATCCGTCGGCTCGTTCCATGCGCGGCAGCTGGCCGAGCACCGCGGGCCGAGGATGGCGCTCACGTGGCGGCACCGACATCGTCGTCATTCCTCCATTGTGTGGAGAACACATTTTGCTGTCATCGACTTCATGTCGAGTTCACATTTTCGATATGATCCACGTCACCCTCGATATCGCGAGGTGAAGCGGCGAGAGTCGTTGTTCCGCAAATATTTCGGTCACCGACGCCTAGTGCGATATTTGCATTCTCTATGCAAAGGCCAATCCTTCTTGACCGCTTCGATGGACGATAAATACTCTCGCCCTTAGCAATTGATGCCGCACCCCTGTAGGGATGTCGGAAATGCTCTGAACCACGTTGTTGCGCAATGTGTTTCGTCGACGATGCTGTCGGTGATCCGCGCGGTTCGAGATGTCGGAACAGTGCCCGCACGGGCCCACCACATTTTCATCGAGAACGGAACTCGGCATGCTAGAAACCGCCCCGCCGGCAAAGGGTCTGCGCGCCATCCTGCGCTATGACCTGCCTGCGTCACTTGTCGTATTCCTGGTGGCACTGCCACTGTCGCTCGGCATCGCCGTCGCCTCGGGTGCTCCGATCCTGGCCGGCATCATCGCCGCCGTCGTCGGTGGGATCGTCGCCGGCGCGCTCGGCGGCTCGCCACTGCAGGTGAGCGGCCCGGCCGCGGGCCTGACCGTCGTCATGGCCGGACTGATCGCCGAATTCGGCTGGGGCGTGACGTGCGCCATCACCGTCGGCGCCGGCATCCTGCAGATTCTCTTCGGCCTGAGCCGCGTGGCCCGCGCCGCACTGGCGATCTCGCCGGTCGTCGTGCACGCCATGCTGGCGGGCATCGGCATCACCATCGCGCTGCAGCAGATGCATGTCCTGCTCGGCGGTGCCTCGAAGAGCTCTGCGTGGGAGAACATCGAAGGACTGCCGGCGCAGCTGATGAGCATCCGCGGCGCCGGGTTCCTGCTCGGGATGCTCGTCATCGTCACGCTGGTGGCGTGGCGGTGGGTGCCGGCCCCGGTCAACCGGATCCCCGGTCCGCTGGTCGCCATCGTCGGCGTGACGGCGCTGTCCGTGCTGTTGCCGTTCGACGTCAAGCGCATCCAGATCAACGGCTCGCTGCTGGACTCGCTGTCGCTGCCGACCATGCCCACTGGTGACTGGGACGGCGTCCTCGCCGGCGTGCTGACCGTCGCGCTCATTGCCAGCGTCGAGAGTCTGCTGTCGGCGGTCTCTGTCGATCGCATGCACAACGGTCCCCGCACCAACTTCGATCGTGAGCTGATCGGCCAGGGCACGGCCAATGCCATCTCCGGCGCCATCGGCGGCCTGCCGATCACCGGCGTCATCGTGCGCAGCGCCACCAATGTCAAGGCCGGCGCCAAGTCGCGTGCCTCGGCGATCCTGCACGGTTTCTGGATCCTGGCGTTTGCGGTGCCGTTCGCCGGCTTGGCACAGATGATCCCGACCGCGGCGCTGGCCGGCCTGCTGATCGTCATCGGCTGCCAGCTGGTGAAGAAGGCGCACATCGAAACCGCCCGTCGCACCGGCGACATCGCGGTCTACGTGATCACGGTGCTCGGCGTCGTCTTCCTCAACCTGCTCGAAGGTGTGCTGATCGGTCTCGCCCTGGCGGTCGCCCTGACCGTGTGGCGCGTGATCCGGGCCAAGATCGTCACCGAGCACATCGCCGGCAACGACTGGCGCATCGTGATCGAGGGTTCGGTCAGCTTCCTGTCGCTGCCGCGGCTGACCTCGGCGCTGGCGTCGGTGCCGGCGGGCTCCGATGTGACGATCGAGCTGTCGGTCGACTTCATCGACCATGCCGCCCACGAGACCATCGACGAGTGGAAGCGTCAGCACATCGCCGGCGGTGGTTCGGTCGAGATTCACGAGCACGGCACCGCCGACCTGCATAGCGCGGCGGTCGGCCCGCCGGCCCGCATCTTCACGCCGTTCGACAAGCGGTCGGGTGTCGTTCCGTGGAAGTCGCAGCCGCAGACCAACTCGGTCATGGAGGGTCTGGAGACCTACCACCGCCGCACCGCACCGATGCTGCGGTCGCACATGGAGGAGCTGGTTCACGCCCAGAAGCCGCAGACGCTGTTCATCACCTGCGTCGACTCGCGGGTCGTGCCCAACGTGATCACCAGCAGCGGGCCCGGTGACCTGCTCACGGTCCGCAACGTCGGCAACATGATCCCGGAGGGACGCGCCGACGCCTCGATCGAAGCGGCCATCGCCTTCGCCGTCGACGTGCTGCAGGTTTCCTCGATCGTGGTGTGCGGCCATTCCAACTGCGGCGCTATGACCGCACTGCTGGATGGCGCCCAGGGCGGCGGTATCGATCGCGATGAGCACCTGCACACCTGGTTGGAGCACGGTGAGTCCACCCTGCGGGCGTTCGACCAGGGCCGGCACCCGGTGGCGCGGGCTGGCGGGGAAGAGGGGTTCGGCATCGTCGACCAGCTGTCGATCGTGAACGTCTCCCTGCAGGTCCAGAGCCTGGCCGCCCATCCGCTGGTCCGGGACCGGCACCGCGCCGGAAACCTCGAGGTGATCGGCCTGTTCTACGACATCGGCACCGCAGCCGCCCTGCGGGTGACGCCGGCAGGCGTGGACCGCCTGGTCGAGGTGGCTGAGTAAAGCCTGATTGATCCTGCGCCCAGGGCCGTAAACCGCGACGGCGGCGGGCCCTGGGCGCAGTGCCATGTCCGCGCCCTTTCCCGGTCGGCGGCAGCAGCACCCGCGAGTGCCGAAGCTGGCGTCGTCGGACGGCAGGTGATGGGTGCCAGGGTGCTGTGGTGCGGCCCGATAGCGAAGGCGTAACGGGAGCCCAAGGCGCCCAAGAGCAGGGAGAGCATGAGTGCAGTGACGGCATCGGCGCGACACTTCCCATCCTGACGGGCCGCCGTCGGTTCGCGGCCAGGACTTTCGTCAAGGGCCAAGCGAGGTAGCTGTGTGGCCGGATAGGGGTGCCGTAAGGAAGAAGATCGGGGTTCCCTGCACACCGACAGACCGCTCGTCGGTCACGTCGGCTCGGATGTGTTCCAGGGGTGGCCGAATCCCGTTAAGCCGCGTCCAACGCCGTTGCGGTTTCCGATCCCGGAGTCCTCTCGTTCACGTGTCGGTGCCAAAACTCCTACACGGCGTAGAGGGTTTGGCGACGTCCACCTTTGCGCTCGTGACGGTGGTGTCGGATGCGCCAAGCTAGTGGTGGCCCCGCCGGTGGCCGTATCCGTGGCTCTCACTGCTGAACAGTCCGCCGAGGAACCCTCCACGACCCGGTGGATACGGGGATTGCTGATACCCGGGCTGGGGGTATTGCTGCGCCGGCGGCGGTTGCGACGCGGCATAGAACCTGGCCTCGGCCTGGCTGAGCTGCTCAAGTTCGCCTTGATCCAGAAAGATGCCCCCGCATCCGGTGCACTGGTCGATTTCAACCCCGAAACGCGCGACGGGCAGCATCTGCGACACGCATTTGGGACAGAGCACGACCGGTTTGGCGCTCGGACTGTTCGGTAGTTGCGACATGCTTCGCTTCCTCTCCTCGGGTGATGCGGCCAGTACCATAAATAGTAACATTCGCATATATGCATATATAGATCGTGATCTCGGCCCTGGTGCGGCTGTCGGCGCGCTGCCAGGGGATGCGTGGGGCGGGGCCGCTGCAGGCTTCGCGAGTTGTTTCTGGGAACCCCGAGTACGCCATGTGCATGCGATGCTCGCGAGGTTGACCGCTGAGCTCTTGCCACTGCCGGCTACCGCAGGTCGGGACGGAACTGACGTCGGCCTGAGGCGCATATCAGGGGTCCGGGGGAGTAGGCGCAGCCCCAGACTCAGAGGACACGTTGGCGGGATCGGGCAGGTACTGGCTCAGGCCTGGTGGGATGTTGGTGCCCGGTGGCGGCGCGGTACCGGGCAGGGGTTCTGCGAGTTGCTGCTGAGGCATCTGTCCGAGCAGTCCGCCTTTGAGACGGCCATCGCGATACATGTCGATGTACCGGCCCAGCCATTGGTGGGCAGGGACATCGGCGTTCTCCTGACCGGGCTCGACCCCGAACTGCTGGCATTGTCCGGGCGCTGATGGTTTGAGGCACAGCTGCTGGCCGTAGGCGTTGTTGAACACGTTGAGGTTCGGCGGAGTTCCTGGTCCGGCACCGGGTGCCGACGGCGCTGTGTTCTGGCCCAGGATGTCCGAACGGCTCAGTCCACTCGTGCCCTGTGGCAGGCCCAGTGCACCGGCCACTGGGCTTGAGGCGGTGCTCTGCCCGAAGATGTTCAGCCCGGCCGGCCCTAGCGGGACACCAAAACTCGAAGTCAGCTTGTCGGTCAACGTTGCGGGTGCTGCCGGGGGTGAGGAGGGTAGTGCGCCGAGGTCTGTGGGCGCCGCTGGTGGTGCCGGCGTTGAGGGCGCCGCAGGCGGATTGCCGGGGTAGGCCGCCGCGACCGGTGGTAGAACGATCGCCGCTGCGGCCGCGAAAACGCTAGCGGCGGAGGCAATGTTGGGCATGGCGTTGCCTTCAGACGCTCTTGGTGACGCCGTAGTACGCCACAACGTCATCGGTGTCCGTCGTCGTGCTGGTTAGTGTGGCGTATGACCGCAGGAAAGACTGGCCTACGCAGCCATCGATCTTGATGTGGTTGTCTTTGAGTGTCACGCGCGCTGGGGTGGCCTTGAAGGATTTTTTGTCCACTGGAACGCGGATCACCTGACCGGGCTTGGGGTGGATCTCGATCATTCCGGACATCGGGAAGCTCACCCCGGTGGGAATGAGGTTTGCCAGTGATCCGTTGGTTGAGGCGCCGATTTGGCCGATCAGACGGACCTGGCCAAGTTCGATGCCGCAGCCGATCTCGTAGCCGACTTCCAAGGTGCCGCCGTTGAGCTTGGTTGTACCGGCGCCGGTGACGTTGCCGGTGAAGGTGCCGCCCACCAGATACTCACGAGAGGAGACGGCGGTAGTCAACGGTGCGACGGGCAGTTCACTCTCTTTCTGCGCTTTCACTGTCAGGATCCAGCCGTCGGGGGTCGTGACGGCGACCGGATCAGCCGAGGGCACCACGCCATCGTCTGGCGGGGCGCCGCCGTCGGCGACAGCGTCCGGCGGCGCCGCGGCAGGCGATGGCTGCGGATCGGGTGCTGGTGGGTCGGCCAGGGAAACTGGCGCAGTTGTTACCGTTAGCACCGTGCAGGCAGCGGCTAGCACGACGAAGCGATTCAACATGGGGTTGTGTAGCCTCTCGTCGCCAGTTCGTTTCAGAGGTGAAGCGTGAAATGCTCTGGCGGGGAGTCGAATTCCAAGGGGCAGGGTCATACGGCCTTCGTGACACCCAGGTAGGTGATCACGTCATCGGTGTTGTCGGTTGAGCTGGTCAAGGTGGCGTAGGACCGGATGAACGACTGTCCCGCGCAGTAATCGGTCTTGATCCGCACACCCGTCACGCTGATCCGGGTTGAGGTGCCTTTGAACGTTTTCTTGTCGATCGCCACCGGGGTCACCGTCCCCGGCTTGAGGTAGACCTTGCCCTGCAGGCTCACACCGGTGCCATCGCCAATTCCGCTCAACGCTGGGGTGAGCGGAATTTTGATTGACGGTGTGAAGCTCGCGCCTGGGGTGATCTCACCCTCGTCCGCGACGATGCCGCAGCCAATTTGCTCGCCGACCTCCAGGGTTCCGCCAGTGAGCTTGGTTGTGCCGTCGCCGGTCACACTGCCGGTGAAGGTGCCTGCGACGAGGTACTCGCGGGAGGTGATCGCGGTAGTCAGCGGCGCGACGGGAAGCTGAGATTCGTTACTGCCCACTACCGACAGGTGCCATCCATCGGGAGTATCGAGCAAGCCTGGGGAAGCCGATGGAACGGCACCGTCCACCGGCGGCCCCGGTGCGCTCGCGTCAGCGGTCGCGGAGGGCACAGTCCCCGCAGTGAGCAGAACGCACACCGCGACCGCCAGCACCGCATAGCTGTTCGACATGACTCTGTGCGTGCCTCTCGTGTTCGATCGTCAGGTTTGATGCCGATGGCGGCTACGCTGACGCGTCGTCGTGGCGTTCGTGTGATCGACCGATGTGCGCTTCGGCCCGTATCCGCTCGACCATGTGCGGGTAGTGCAGCTCGAATGCCGGGCGCTCCGAACGGATCCGGGGCAGCTCGGTGAAGTTGTGCCGCGGCGGCGGGCAGCTGGTGGCCCACTCCAGGGAGTTGCCGTAGCCCCACGGGTCGTCCACCACGACGGGCTCGCCGTAACGCCAGCTCTTGAACACGTTCCACACGAAGGGCAGCGTGGATACCCCAAGGATGAACGATCCGATGGTCGAGATGATGTTGAGCGTGGTGAAGCCGTCGGTGGGCAGGTAGTCGGCGTAACGACGCGGCATACCCGAATCGCCCAGCCAGTGCTGGACCAGGAAGGTGGTGTGGAAGCCGATGAAGGTCAGCCAGAAGTGCAGCTTGCCCAGGCGCTCGTCGAGCAGCCGGCCCGTCATCTTCGGGAACCAGAAGTAGATGCCCGCGTAGGTGGCGAACACGATGGTGCCGAAGAGCACGTAATGGAAATGTGCCACAACGAAATACGAGTCCGTCACCTGAAAGTCCAGCGGCGGGCTGGCCAGCAGCACGCCCGACAGACCACCGAGCAGGAAGGTGATCAGGAAGCCGACCGAGAACAGCATCGGCGTCTCGAAGGTCAACTGCCCCTTCCACATGGTGCCGATCCAGTTGAAGAACTTGATACCGGTCGGGACCGCGATCAGGAACGTCATGAAGGAGAAGAACGGCAGCAGCACGGCGCCGGTGGCGTACATGTGGTGCGCCCACACAGCAACCGACAGTGCGGCGATACCGAGCGTCGCGTAGATCAGGGTGGTGTAACCGAAGATCGGCTTGCGGCTGAACACCGGGAAGATCTCCGACACGATGCCGAAGAACGGCAGCGCGATGATGTACACCTCGGGGTGGCCGAAGAACCAGAACAGGTGCTGCCACAGCAGGACGCCGCCGTTGGCGGGGTCGTAGATGTGCGCGCCCAGGTGGCGGTCAGCGGCCAGGCCGAACAGCGCGGCGGTCAGCAGCGGGAAGGCCAGCAGCACCAGGATCGAGGTCACCAGGATGTTCCAGGTGAAGATCGGCATGCGGAACATGGTCATGCCCGGGCAGCGCATGCAGACCACGGTGGTGACCATGTTGACGGCGCCGAGGATGGTGCCAAGACCACCGACGGCCAGGCCGACGATCCACAGGTCGCCACCGGCACCGGGCGAGTGGATCGCGTCGGTCAGCGGCGAGTAGGCAGTCCAGCCGAAGTCAGCGGCACCACCGGGGGTGATGAAGCCGGCCAGGGCGATCATCGCGCCGAACAGGAACAGCCAGAACGAGAAGGCGTTCAGCCGCGGGAACGCCACGTCCGGGGCGCCGATCTGCAGCGGCAGCACCAGGTTGGCAAAGCCGAACACGATCGGGGTCGCGTAGAACAGCAGCATCACCGTGCCGTGCATGGTGAACAACTGATTGAACTGCTCGTTGCTCAGGAACTGCAGCCCCGGCATTGCCAGCTCGGTGCGCATGAACAGCGCCATCAAGCCACCGATGAAGAAGAACATAAAGCAGGCGACGCAGTACATCATCCCGATCAGCTTGTGATCGGTGGTCGTCACCAGCTTGTAGATCAGGCTGCCCTTGGGGCCCATACGTTCCCGGAACGGACGACGAGCCTCAAGGCCTCCGATTGGGAGCGCTTTGGTTACCACCAGATCCTCCAAATGTTGCCGGCCCGCCATACCTCGCACGAACTGTTCAGTTCGTTGAACCGTAACCTACGTAGGAACATAGTAGATCCGATCGAGCTGGCGTTTTCGTTAACCGCAGCTCACCCGCACCTCCAGCGGCACATTCATATTTAGTTCAAATCATTTGTGTCTCATGTGATTTGACCTGAACCGATTCGCAACCGCTTCTAACGGGCCGGTTCTCAACGCGTTTCAACATCGCTCCCTTCGCCACGGGAATGACGTGGCACTAACAGAATGGACGAACCGCGTGCGTTCAGTCCGTCACATTCCTGAGCACCATCGACGCGGTATGTGTTGACACGGCCGCCTTATGCGCAGGTCCGGTGACGCGACCCCGGCGAGGCGTCGCCAGCCTCCAAGTCAAATGCAACCAGCCTCCAAGCCGACAGTCAGGCTCAACACGATTGCTCTGAGTCGAGATCAATCGACGTTCAGCGCCCCGCGCTCCGTCACGGCACCGCGCTTCCAATCGTGGGCTCTCGACGCTGCGCCGATCCTGCAGCGGACGGTCACAGCGTATGCGCCACAGTGAACGTTGGGTGCGGCATCAGGATGGGATTCGCGGGTGATCTGTTCAGTTCCAAAATTACCTCGTACCAACCCATTACGTGAAGCAGGACAATCAGGTGAAACCGCGTCGCCATTGGGCAATCGTGTCCGATGGATCTCTGGTGCGGCCGAGTGGATCGGCGATCCCAAGGCTCGATGCAGCCGGTACAGCCCTTGCGGCGCGGGCCACTGCGTCGACGTCCAACGGCGGTGGTGTGCAACTCGTGACCCCCGCCAAGGGCTCGGCGACGACGCGACTGTGGTACTGCCCCAAGTAATCCCGACGCCAACCCATCGGAATCGGGTAGGGCTGAACGGCAGGCTGCACTTGCCGCTCGTGAGTGTTAGTCATCGTCACCTGAGCTTCGATCACCGCGGCCAGCGGCTAGGAGGCAACTCAATCGGTCAGCGCCCGCGCGTCGAAGTCCGTATGAACGGCGTCAACGTGTTTGATCCGAAGGCGTGGCTGGCGTATCACCGACTAGGCTATCTAGGTATACAACCGGGAGGGCGGGCATGGCGCGCGTGCGGGGCTTCGGTGAACTGGAAGCGACAGTGATGGATCGTCTCTGGAATCGAGAGTCCGCCGACGGGACCTCCGTCCGGGAGATCTTTGAAGAGCTCTGCACCGAGCGCAATATCGCGTACACCACGGTGATGTCCACGATGGACAACTTGCACGGAAAAGGCTGGTTGACGCGCTCTCGCAACGGAAAGGCCTACCAGTACCGGCCTGCCCTCACCCGAGAAGAGCACAGCGCCCACTTGATGCGAGAAGCACTGACCGGCGGTGGACGGCCCGACATGATTTTGAGTCACTTCGTCGAGCAGATCGATTCGGATGAGTCGGCTGATCTGCGGGCTGCGCTGCGCCGGCTGGCACGCCGCAATGCCCGAAAATCGGGTCCGCGATGAATGCTGCAGCAGGACTGTTGCTCTATGCCGTCGTCGTTCTGGTCGCGGGGCCTGCGCTGCTTCTGCAGCTCACCGCCAATGGTGTCGCACCCCGTCTGGCCATCACCGCATGGCTCACCGCGATTGCGAGCGTTCTGGGGTCTTTCACCGCCGCAGTTTGTGTGATGATCGTCGAAGCAGCAGGCCACTGGGGCAGGCCGGACGAACTGCTCACATCGTGCCTGGAGCGCCTGACCGCCATTCTGCTGGGCCACGGCGGCCAGATCCCCCAAGCAATCACCTCCGTAGCGGTGGCCGCTGCGCTGGGCATCCTGGTATGGACGAGTGTGCGGATCGCGCGGTCGTTGCTCCGGGCGCGGGATCGCACGTTCGCCCATGCCGAGGCAGTCCGCCTGGTGGGCCGATCCACCACAGACAACATTGTCGTCGTCGACACCAAGGAAGCTGCCGCCTACTGCGTCGCCGGACGCCCACCGGCCATCGTCATCACCACGGCGGTATTGACTGCCCTCGACAGCAGGCAACTGGCTGCAGTACTGGCTCACGAACGCGCACACCTGGATGGCCGCCACGCGTACATCGTCGCTTCGCTGCGCAGTCTGGCCACGATCCTGCCGTACTTCGCCCTGTTCACCGAAGGTGCGGCGCGCATCACCGCCCTGCTCGAAATGTGCGCCGATGACGTTGCCGCGCGTCGACATGGACGCCGGACCCTGCTGAGTGGTCTGCTGGTCCTGAGCCGCGCTCATCCCTCTCACGCGCTGGGTGCGGCGAGCGTCGCTGTCCTCACACGTGCGCAACGCCTCACCGACGATCACGACGCACTCCGATGCTTGCCTACCTACCTGGCGTTGGTCACCACGGCCTGTGCGCTGACAGCGGCGCCACTCAGTGTCGGTGTATTGGCGTGCGCAGGGATGCTTCCCTGCGCTGCCTAGACAATGTGCCGTGAGACGTTGCGGCATCGGCGGTCAGCAATCGGACGGCCGTGATGTCGGTGCGTTGCTCTGCCCTGCACCCTTTGCTCGCGCCGTTGATGGTCGGCCTCGTCGATCCGGACGAACGCGTCGCCGCGTCCACCGGTGATGGGGTCGCCATCGCAGACGTGTACCGCTGGGTTGCCGTCCAGCAGGATGCTCATCGCCGATGAGAATTCGCGACTGCTCGCCGATCTGGCCAACGCGCTGGACACGGCGAGGGTCCTGCTGCAGTCGGATTCGACCTCATCCGCCCGTACTTGTATGACGATCCACCTCTGGCCGCCAGCGATCTCGACTGAGCCCGTCGATGTTGAAATGCCAGCGATGGAACCGACCGGCCACCGTGTGCGTCTAAACAAGATGTGGATGCAGATGAACGCGCCGCGCTGATAGCCGAAGGACTCGATCCCGACGACCCACAAGTCGTTGCGGCGATCGACTGGGTGCGATGGGAGTTATCTCTGATGTCGGGGTGATGGACCGACGCACGATCACAGTGTCCCGAAAGGCGGCAACACCGAGTGCCGATGACGCCGGCGGTTGGCGATGCCACCGCGTTGCAGCCGCAATGGCGTTGTGCTGCCAGGTGGAGACCGGCATTGCTACCGTTTGCGATCGGGTTCAGACAGCTAGATGGGGGTTCGTGGTGAATAGGCTCGAGCTGATCGACACCTTCGGTGCGGCAGTGTTGGAGGGCAATGCGGCATTGTTCGTCGGCGCGGGTTTGTCGCTCGACGCCGGGCTGCCTGGCTGGTCAGATCTGCTGAACCCACTCCGCAGCAAATGCGATGTACCCGACGAGCTCACCGACCTACCGCTGGTCGCCGAGTACATCACCTCCGACGTCCGTGACGGCGGCCGCGACCGCCTCGAACACCACATCCTGGACCGGATCGTCACCGCCAACCCCACCCCAGCCGAGAGCCACCACTTGATCCCGAAGCTGCGGGTCAAAGAAATCTGGACCACGAACTACGACGAGCTGATCGAACAGGCCGTGCCCAATGCGGCGGTCGCCATTCAAGAAGAAGACATCCGGTCGATCGGCAGCGCCAAGGCCACGATCATCAAGATGCACGGCAGCGTGGAAACCGCCCAGCGGCGCTGGGCCAAAGCGCCCGTGATCACCCGCGGCGATTACGAGGCTTACGAGATCAACCGCCCACGCACCTGGTCGTTACTTCGTGCCACCTATCTCAGCCGCACCTTCTTGTTCCTTGGTTTCAGCTTCACCGACCCCAACATCGAGATTCTGCTGCGCCTGGCGCGAACACTCGGAACCAACGTGCACGACCGTCACATGACGGTCCTGCGGCGACCGTCAGCCGAGGACTCCACGCAGCGACGACTCCACGAGCTGCGCGTCAAAGACCTGGAATCCAGTGGGGTCCAGGTGCTCGAAATCGATGAATACCGCGAGATCGTCCCGCTGCTCAATGACCTTGTCCGCCGGACTCGCCCGCCCCGAATCTTCATCTCGGGCAGTCAAGGACCGGGCGCCGACGGCGGTGAGCCTGACCGCAACATCATCGTGCCCTGGTCCAGTGCGATGGCCAACGAGCTCATCGGTGAAACGGGATGGGAGCTGACCTCATTGGGCGGTCACGCCGGATGGGACGTCACCAGTGGCGTCGCACAAGCCCGCCGCGCCGAGGCAACATACGACCCCGACGCCCTGACGTTCCACTTCAGGGCCAAAGACGAGCCGCCACCGCCGATGGATATGCGCCTGGGGACCGCCGTGTACACCGACCTTCCCCGTGAACAACTCGTGGGGCAGCTCCTCGACGACTGCCGCGCGATGGTCGTGATCCGGGGAGGCACACGAACCGCGGAGGAAATCGCCGCGGCCGAAGCCCGCGGCGTAGGGATCATCCCGATCGCTGCCTCCGGCGGCACTGCACAGGACTACTGGGCAGCGCACACCGCTACACCTCCAACACTCGGCGGCCAGCCGGTCAACCAGCAAACCTGGCAGAACCTCAACAGCGACCAACACGCCGTCGTAGCCCGAGCCGCCCACGCACTGTTGAAACAGGCGATGTATACACCTCCGGAATAGACGTTGTGCAGGCATTTCTGCGGTGAATCCAGGGAGATGTCGGACCCCTGACCTACAGTCGAAGCCATGGATACCGACGCCCTCATGGCAGTGGCTACGGTCATGTCTGTCCAGGAATTACTGCCCGCCAGCCCGAGCGATCTGACTCAGATTCTGCGGAACAGCGCAGAACGCGAGGCGCTGCTCAGCCTCAACCATCACGCACCGTCCAGCGACCTCGTCAGCTACCTCTGCGAGCACATCGACCTCGGCCGACGCGAATGGTGGTTCAAGGCACTGTCGGAGATAATCGAGTCGAACACCGCACGTCCCGTCCTCGCCGGCACCCCGGAGTACCCCATCCGACTGGCGCGATGCTGGGACGCGCCACCGGTCCTGTTCACCACCAATGCCATCCCGGATATGCCCGCGATAGCGATCATCGGCAGCCGCGACGCTGATGATCAAGCTCTGGCCGACGCGCACGAACTCGGCTACACACTGGCCCAGCACGACGTGGCAGTAGTGTCCGGGCTCGCCGCCGGCGTCGACACCCAGGCACACATAGGTGCTCTCGCCGCCGGCGGCGTCACCCTTGCTGTCCTCGGAACTGGCATCCGTCGCATCTTTCCCGCCGACAACGGACCCTTGAGCGACGAGATACGGCGTGACGGCGTCCTCATCTCGCAATTCGCTCCCGACGCACCGCGCACGGGAACGACCTTCCTGCGCCGCAACCACGTGATCGCGGGGCTCTCGGACATCAGCGTCGTCATCGATGGGCGCTACCGCAGCGGCAGCCGACACGAGATTGAACAGGCCGTGGGGTACGGCCGTCCAGCGCTACTCTGGGAGCCCATCCTGGCATCCCAGAACTGGGCACAAGAGCTCGCCG
Organism: Mycolicibacterium llatzerense; assembly: GCF_025331195.1. Lineage (NCBI taxonomy): Bacteria > Bacillati > Actinomycetota > Actinomycetes > Mycobacteriales > Mycobacteriaceae > Mycobacterium > Mycolicibacterium llatzerense. The sequence goes on from NZ_LXOV01000001.1 coordinate 1,853,334, forward strand.
ACACAGGGCGCGCGATGTTTGTCAGTTCAGCCGCCGAAGTGCTCGCCCAGATGGGAGTCCCGACCTGACCGCGACGTGGCCATCACCCGCGGACCTGCAGCGACACGCTCAATCCCTGGTTGCCGAGCTCGTGCCGCCACCACACCCGGGTCCCGGAATCTGTCCGAGGTGCCGGACATGGAACGACCAACCAGACCACGCGGTATGCAGCAACTGCACGCTCGTTGAGGAAGTGCTCGCGGCAACCGCCCTGACACTCGACGTCATCACGCTGTACCGCAAACCCTCGCCCCTGCGCGACTGGCTCACCTCCTACAAGGGGCGTCTCGATGGCAGCGATCCCTATATTCCGGAGTACGAGCACAACATTCGAGCGCTGCTCTGGCAGTTCTTCCACGACCACGCTCAACGACTCACATCGCGAAGTGGCGGGCTCGACTGCCTCGTCGTGGTCCCGTCGACCCACCGTGAACCTCCACACCCACTGGAAAAGGCCTTAGCCACAATCGATTTGCCTGCACCCGTGAGGACGATGCTCGTCCGTGGTCCCGGCGAACTCGACTTCAACAAGCCTGCGGCGGACGGATACGAATTGGCCTCGCACCAGTCGCCCCAACGCGTGCTGCTGGTCGATGACGTCTACACCACCGGGGCACACATCAACAGCGCGGCGACAGTCCTGAGGAAGGGCGGACACACCGTCACCGGTGCCGCCGTGATCGCCCGGCGCGTGAGGACTGAATTCCACCCCGATGCGCAGGCACTGTGGGACCAGCAGACCGCGACCGGATTCGCCTGGTCGACCGGGCCTATCGTCAGCTGACACCACCGAGAATCGTCGAGTCCGACATCGGGTCGCACAATTCCGGTAGTGAAGCGCGCCATGCTCGTGCAGTCAGCGGACGCCGGCGTCAACGAACTCCGAGAAGAGGCTCCCAAGTCGTGGATTCACCCGCACACCCGCCGAGCACTTGGCATCACGCAGACGTGCCCATCGACCTGGTCACTGTCCTGCCTGACCTGTTGGAAAGCGTTGGGGCACTTGGCGTGGAATTGATCGCCTTGCAGCGACCACCGTCGCTGCACACCGGTGACCTCACCCCGGCTGCTGACGAATTGATCCGTGGCGCACGCGTCGAGTACCGCGACCGAGGGTACGGATTCTGGGACAGCTTGCTCACCACCGCGGCATCCGCCGACGAACCAACCCGACGCGCACTCCTGTTGCGCGCCACCCAACACAACGCCGCCCCACCCACAGCAGTGCCCGTCGAGGAGTTCACCGCCGCACTGCGGCAAGGCGCCTACCTCGGTCTGCCGGCCCGGGAAATAGTGTCGCTCAGTTCACGGATCACAACCCCCAACGGCTCCGAGCACCTTCCGATGCTGGACTTTTCGGTACCGCACAGCGCCGGCGCCGACGACATCGCCATAGAAGTCGCCACCACACTCGGTATCGCTGGCGGCTACCTCCTCAGGTCGGGCACCTCGTACCACCTGCTGGGCGACTACCTGCTTACCTGGGACGAATCAACCGACCTGCTGGCACGAGCTCAGCTTCTCAGCCCGCTCATCGACCACCGATGGGCTGCGCACCAACTCATCGACCGCCACTGCGCACTGCGTATCTCCACCGACGACGCACGACACCCCATCACCCACACGCTGATCGCATCCACACGCCTCGAGGCGGGGAAACGGTGAGTACTGACCATTTGGGGCATTTGGGAACCGAATTCGACCACGCCAAGGGGACCTTGTTCGTGCCGTCGGCAACGTCGACGACTTTCCAAGGCACCTACAAGAGTTTTCCAAGGGACCTACAAGAGTCCCGCGGGACCGAGTAGGTTATTGACGTCAGCACAGGCAAATGCGGGGGTTTGTCATGGCACTAGGAATTCCGTCCGTCGTCGGACCGATCACCGAATGGGCCTCCACGGTCCTCGTCGAAGGATGCCTACCCGGTGCCACGATCACCATCGCCACCACCGGCGGGCAACCCGTGGCCAACGCGGTGAGCGGCGGCGGATCCGACCTCGTCCCGCTGCCCGCCGGAGCGCCACTGGCTGCCGGCCAGCGCCTCGTCGCCACCCAGCAACTCAACGCCGACACCAGCGCGCCCACACCCGACGAACTCGCCGTCACGGTCAGCGCATCACCCACCAACCACAACCAATTACCGCCGATGTCGTTCCGGAGCCGACTATTCGAATGCGGCCGCGCAGCATGGCTTTCCGGCGCGGCTCCTGGCGCCGCAGTGACCGTCACCAACGGCGGAACAACCATCGGAACAGCCCGCGCCGACGCCCTCGGCGACGCCCGCATAGCGCTGACCGCCTCACTTCCGGCAGCCGGCACCCTCATCGAAGCGACCCAGGCAGCCCCCGCTGGATTCCCTGCCCTGGCGGGAGCCCCGGCGATCACCAGCGCACGGACCCGAGTACTACCAGAAGGTCCGCTACCCCCACCCACCTTGCGCGATCCGATGCCACTGGGCTGCGAGAGCCAACTGCTGGTCGGCGACGTCATCGACGGAGCCCAAGTCACCGTCACCCGCAGTTCCGATGGCGCCGCCTGGACGGCGACGTTCGAAGTCGACGAAGAATGGTTCCTCCTGGACAAGCCCTTCCCCGCTGAGGGCGACCACGTCGCCGTCACCCAATTCCTACCCGAGTGCCGACAGCACGACCTGGAGCCATCCAAACCCGCCGAAGCCGACATTGCTCCCGCAGCGGCCCCGCCGCCGGTCTCCATCGCACCGCCCTGCGCAGGTTCAACGCTGCTGCACGTGGAATCGCTGCGTGGCGGCGCAGCCCTGACCGTCACTATCACCGTCCCCACCATCTCTGTTGAGTCGTTGGCCTACCTGACACCTCCGGGACGGACCAGTTGGGACATCCCGGTGCCAGCGTTGCCGTCCGGCGGCACCGTTCAAGTCACCGAATCGGTGTGCAGCTTTCAAACCTCCACGACGGCACCCGTGATCGACGACGCGCCGCCGCCCAACCCGGACCTGGCGGTCCCGCTGTACAGCTGCGGACGGGCCGTATCGGTGAAAACCCGCGCCGGCACGTTCATCGAGATATGGGCTGACTCAGGATCAGGTCCTGCACAAATCTCGGCACGAATCCGCGCCGACCGAGACCTGGTCACCGTCGGTGTCTTTCCGTACCTCACTGAGCCACAAACAGTCTGGGCCCGCCAACTATCCTGCGGCGGCCTGCAACAAGACAGCCCCAGTTACAACACCGAAGCCCACCCGCCGCTGCAACCCCTAGAACTCCGAGACCCCCTGATAGCGGGAATGGCTTCGGCGGCCACCATCAACGCCGTCTCGGGGGCCCACGTCACCGTGCTGGCCTTCACTGACGAGCGCGAAACCCCGGAAATCCTGGGGCAGCGCGATGTCACCGCCGCCGATCCTGTTGTGCCACTTGTCCGCAGGCTCACCGAACGTGACACGGTCTGGGCTCTGCAAGAGCTCTGCGGCGACTCAACAGAGGACGACGAACAGCACCGATACGGAGTACTTCGGGGCGAGATGCTTTTCACCATGCCCGGACCTCGCACTCAGCTATCCGGATTCAGCGACGACGGAGCGTTGGTCTATCACTCAGCCACGTTTGCCTGCCGGTACGCCGACGCGGCATGGATACTCTTCGTCGACGTCGAGAACACTGAGACCGGATATGACGCGTCAACAGTTTTTGGGGTCAACCTGAACCTGCCGGCGCCGTACCACTTCGGTGGGTCGGTCGATGTTGACCTCGCTGCCGCGGACAACGGACTTCCCATCGGACTGGCATCTCTGGGCTATCCCAGCCGTGCCACGGTCACCCGCCGCGCTACATCAAATCTTCTGCAGGACACCGGCTTGTGGGCCGCCCTGCTGACCGCAACGGCGCAGTGGATCACCCACTTCGTGGGGTGGCGCAATTACGAACCTCCCCCTGAGAAATCAGACTGGGTTGACGGAGACAACGCACCTCCGGATCCGAACCAGCTGTTCCCACCGCTACCGAACGAGACCAACGACGCACCCGACTACTGGGTCAAACAGCACTGAGCACCCGACCCTCCCACCGTCGGCCGCACCGCCTTCGACCGCCACCGCCGTGAACCCGCGCGGTCGCTGGGGACCATGCTCAGCGCCTGTCAATGCGAACACGCGGACAACAGCCGACGACCCCATCGGTGGTGACGGCGGGGCTCACATCGACAAAGCAGAAATGGATGCCAGTTCTCAAAACCGTGGTCATTTCGGTGTGCGCTTGTGTGTAGACGGGAATGGCGCACAACCCGAAGCTGCACGGTGTCGACGGTGACGTCATCGAACGGCAAGTGGTGGGCGCCAGCCTGTTACAGGGTGTCGATCGAAGACCGCACTCTCACGGTTCATCGGTGCGGGGGTTCGTGTGCCAGCGTTCTATTGGGCGTGCGATCACTCGAGATGGCCCCACGGTTCACCTCCCGTCGGATTCAGACAATGTTTGATTCGGACGATTGGATGTGGCCGATGTGGGGAACGAACCGGCCAACGGTCTTGCAGTAGTCGCGGTAGGCCTTGCCGTGGGTGGCCATCAGGTAAGGCTCTTCGACCACACGGACCTGCAGTTCGATCGTGACCGCCAGCACCGCAAACGCGATCAGCGCGAGCGGGTTGGGGGCTATCAGGGTGGCGCCGGCAGCGAAGACCAGCATGGCGGTAAAGATGGGATTGCGCACCAGGTTGAATACACCATGACGCACCAAAGTGGTTGTCTCGCTGCGGTCGACGCCGATACGCCAAGATGCGCCCATGTCGCGTTGGGCATAGAGGGTGGCCACGATCCCGGCGACTGCCAGCACGGTTCCGCTCGCCTGTATCCATGACCCGTGCAGCGGTGCGACGGGGCTGAGGACGCCGAGTAGCTGCAGCAGGGGCGCGGCGATCCCGGCGAGGATGGCGGCGATAAATCCGACCCCGGCGAACCATTCCAGGGAGCCTGGGTGGCCGTTGATTCCGCGGAATCCAGTCGAGCCGGTGCGGCGGTATTGGGTCCAGCTGCGCCAGCCGAACCCCAGCAGGCCGAAGATCAAGTAGAGGGTGAGCGCGGTGATCGGCATCGGGGTGAATTCTCCTGTCCGAGGGTGGATTTCGCCTGGTTGGGTGTGGCCGACGCGGTTGCCGGTGGGTGGCCACTAGTGGGCGAGCGCCTGATCGAGTGCTGTCGCCAGGTCCGGGTAGCTTCGGGGTTGGATTCGGGCGCCGTTGAGGAAAAAGGTCGGGGTGCCCTGCACCCCCAACGCGCGACCGTCGGCCACGTCGAGCCGCACACGCTCCAGCGTCGCGGGGTCGGCGTAGGCAACGTCAAAGGCCGCCATGTTCAAGCCGAGTTCGGCGGCAAACCCGCGGAAAACATCGTCTGCCGAGGTTCGTTTCTCACCCCACTGGGCCTGGGTGTCGTACATCTTCTTGTACATCGCCTCCAGGCGGCCTTGCCGGGCCGCCGCTTCCACCGCCCGCGCTGCCCGCTCGGAGTTGACGTGCGCTTGGAGTGGGAAGTACCGGATGACGAAATTCACCCGGTCCCCGTACTCGGCCCGCAGCTGTTCGATCACCGGATATAGGGCGCGGCAGCCTTCGCATTCGAAGTCGAGAAACTCCACGAACGTCACGTCACTGCCCGCCACTGTGTTCAGCCGGCGACTGTTCTCGCGCACCACCTGCCCAATGACCTCGCTGGTGGTCGGCATCTGCGTCGTGGTCGGGCCGCGGTCACGTACCGACAGGTAGACCAGCACTCCGATCGACAGGGCGACGATCACCAATGCGGTGAGCAACATACGACGGGAGCGAGCCATCCCGACCTCCTTTCATTCTCATATCAACATACATTAGGATATTGGTATGGACGATCAATTGGTAGATGCGTGCGACCTGCTGTGCCTGGACCTGCCGCACGCAGAGGCGATCCGCGCGACCCTTCCCGCTCTGGGGCACGTCGAGCCGGCGGCGGCGGCCGCCCGCGCCCTGGGTGACCCGACGCGCCTGACGATCGCCGCCGCCCTGCACCGCGGCGGGGAGATGTGTGTCTGCGATATGGCCTGGGTGGTCGGGGCCCCGCAAAACCTGGTGTCCCATCACCTGCGCCAACTGAAGATCGCCGACATGGTGATCTCACGCCGCAGCGGACGGCTGGTGATGTACCGGCTCACTGAGCGGGGCTTCGCCCTGACCGCCGCGGTGCTCGGAACATCGGCGCGAATCGTGGCCGACCATGTCTGATGCCTGCTGCGGACCCCAGGACGACACCGAGCCGCAGGCCGGGCCCGAGAAACTGTGGCAGGTCCGCGAACTGCAACTCGCCGCGCTGGCGGCCGCGCTGCTGCTCGGCGGGTGGCTGATCGCGCGAGCCGGGCACGGGTCGTTTGCGCTGGCCCTGGAACTGGTCGCCGTCCTGGTCGCCGCGACCACGTTCGTTCCCGATGCGCTGCGCAACCTGCGGCACGGCCGCATCGGTGTCGGCACGCTGATGATGATTGCCGCGATCGGTGCGGTCGCGCTCGGCCAGATCGCTGAAGCCGCATTGCTGGGCATCCTGTTCTCGATCGCCGAGGGGCTCGAACATTACGCGGTCACCCGCACCCGCCGAGGCCTGCGTGCCCTGCTGTCGCTGGTCCCGCCCAAGGCCACCGTCATCCGCGGCGGCCGTGAAATCACCGTGTCCCCACAGGATTTGGTGATCGGCGATGTGATGGTGCTGCGGCCCGGGGAACGCGCCGCCACCGACGGCACCATCGCCTCGGGCCGCACCAGCTTGGACCTGTCGGCGATCACCGGCGAATCCGTTCCGGTCGAGGCCGGCCCCGGCAGCGAGGTGCACGCCGGGGCGATCAACGGCGGCGGGGCCATCGAGGTCACGGTCAGCGCGCTGGCCGCCGACAGTTCCCTGGCCCGCATCGTGCACATCGTCGAACAAGCCCAGGAACGCAAAGGCGCCGGCCAACGCCTGGCCGATCGGATCGCCAAGCCGTTGGTGCCGGCGATCATGGTGCTCGCCGCGGTGATCGCCGGCCTCGGTGCGCTACTGGGGGAGCCGATGCTGTGGCTGCAACGCGCCCTGGTGGTCCTGGTCGCAGCCTCCCCGTGCGCCCTGGCCATCGCGGTGCCGCTGACCGTGGTCGCAGCGATCGGCGCCGCCAGCCGCCAAGGTGCCCTGATCAAAGGCGGGGCCGCGGTCGAAGAACTCGGCCGCATCAAGGTCATCGCCCTGGACAAAACCGGCACCCTAACCCGTAACAGACCCCAAGTCGTCGCGACCGTCGTCGTGGGCGGCATCACCGAAGCCGAGGCGCTGCGCACCGCGGCCGCGTTGGAGGCACGCAGCGAACATCCACTCGCACAAGCGATCCTGGCCGCCGCCGACGACGCGGCCCCCGCCAGCGAGGTGACCGCGATCCCCGGCCACGGAATCAAGGGCCGCCTCGACGGCTCCGCTATCCGCCTCGGCAAGCCCACCTGGATCCCACCGGGCCCGCTCACCGGCGACGTCGCACGCCTGCAGGGTGACGGCGCCACCGTCGTCGTCCTCGAACGCGACAGCCGCGTCGTCGCCGTCATCGCCGTGCGTGACGAACTGCGCCCGGAAGCCGCCGAAGCCGTCGACATGTTGGACCGGATCGGGATCCGGGTGGCGATGCTCACCGGTGACAATCAGCGCACCGCCGAGGCGCTGGCCGCCCAGGCCGGCATCACCACCGTGCACGCCGAACTGTTACCCGAAGACAAGGCCCGGCTGTTGCCCGAGCTGGCGGCCGGCAAGCCAATCGCCATGGTCGGCGACGGCGTCAACGACGCACCCGCGCTGGCCACCGCCGACATCGGAATCGCTATGGGCGCTATGGGAACCGACGTCGCCATCGAAACCGCCGACGTCGCACTCATGGGCGAGGACCTGCGCCACCTGCCCCAAGTCCTGGCCCATTCCCGGCGCGCACGCCGGATCATGGTGCAAAACATCGGATTCTCCCTCGCCATCATCGCAATCTTGATCCCACTGGCAGCCTTGGGCGTGCTCGGGCTGGCCACCGTGGTGTTCATCCACGAATCCGCCGAAGTCCTGGTCATCCTCAACGCCATCCGCGCCGCACGCACCAAACCCTTGCCCGGCCTGACAGTCTCACCGGTGACCCGCACGACGACACACCACCTCGATATCGGCGCCCCACCACCTGCGACCGATGCATGCTGCGGCGGCCCCACCGGGCCCCGGCCAACGGCCCAACTGCTGACCCTGCACACCGTCGGGGACCAACCCCACGACGCCGGTGGCTGCGACTGCTGCCACGACACAAGCGTCCAAGCGCCCGCGGGGGCCAACACGCTTGCGCCCCACCGGACCCAGCGCCCCATCGATGCTTCGCCTGCAACCGAATGATGATTCTGCACGCCGCGACGGCAAGAAGCGTGCAGATGTTCACTGACGGCGCACTACCGTCCGCCAATCCCGGCGGGGATCCTCTCGAACGCCCCACGACAACATTCTCGTCGTCGGCCGTGCGCCGCTTCCCCCGCAACATCTTCCCCGCCTGCCGGCGAGCCTGCGCGACAGGCTCATTTCGCGCACTACTCACCAACGCGGCCACGGCGGAACCGACGCCCGCAGCCCCGACTGCGCTGGGGATCGCGGCGGGCCGCGGCGTCACCGCGAGCCGGGCGGCCTGTCCACCGCCGTACGCCGCGCTGCACCGACGGCTCGGCCAGCAGCGCCGCGAGGCTGTAGCCGATCGGACACACCACCGTGTGCTCACTGTGGTGGCCGCGCGTTTGGTCAATCGCCGCAACGTCGCCGGCAACTCGGCCGACTCGTGATCACTGATGTGCCCCACAAGAAATGAGTGTGCACCCGGTAATTGTCTGCGATGCAAGAACATTCGACGACTGACCGTTCACCGTGGCGATGGCATCACGTCACCCAGCCGTCGTACATTTCACTGCGTGACCTTGGGGCTTGAGGACTCAGCGCTAGCCCATATATGCTTATGCGCATGTGTTTATGTATTGACGGCTTCGGGCGTGATTGGGGACACCGGTCATGACGCAGGCGTCGTCGGTGCCGATTCAGTGCCCACGGTGCGCGGCGCAAATGCTTCCCGCTGCGCGATTCGGCGTGGAGATCGATCAGTGCACCGGTTGTGGGGGCATTTTTCTTGACTGTGGTGAACTCGAACAGTTGGCCGGCGCGGAAGCGAACTTCTACGCCGGCCAGCCCGGGAGCCCGCCTCAGCGCCCAGCGATGCCCGCCGCTCCGGCCGAAGGCGACCGATCGCGCGGCGGATTTCTCACCGGCTTGTTCGCGCCCGGTCATGGCCAGTACGGCGGAGGCCACCACGGCGGCCGCCGAGGTGGACATCACTGATCACCCCCAACGAGCGCAGTGCGCCTGCGTTCAGGTCCACCTCGAGTTGAGCGGGACAGGGAGCTGAACCGGGCGCCAGACCCGGCAACACCATCAGGCATCGGCCGAGAGCCATACAGAGCTGTGCGGGAAGCGCGCCGATCCCCTGGCTAGACCATCCGTTGAAGACTCGGCAGGACGAAGGAGACACCGTTATGAGCGCTGACCACGACCACGACCACGACAGCGAGCAAGACCACGACCACGACGATCACGGGCATGGCCACGCCGGTCATTCCCATGGCGTGTCTGCTGATGCGGATCGACGTTGGCTGACCCTTGCGCTTGGGTTGATCGTCGGGTTCATGTTGGTCGAGGTCACCATCGGTGTTGTTGCGCATTCGCTGGCTTTGCTGTCCGACGCCGCGCATATGCTCACCGATGCGGCATCGATCGTGCTGGCGCTGACCGCGATCCGCCTGGCTGCCCGCCCGGCACGTGGTGTGTACACCTTCGGCTTCAAGCGCGCGGAAATCCTCTCGGCGATGGCCAACGGTGTCACCCTGTTGGTGCTGTCGGTGTGGCTGACCGTCGAAGCGGTCCAGCGGTTGGTGTCCCCTCCGGAGGTGACCGGTGGATTGGTGTTGGTGACGGCACTGGTGGGGATCGTGGTCAACATCGCCGCCGGGTGGGCGATCAGCAAGGCCAACCGCACCAGCCTCAACGTTGAGGGCGCGTTCCAGCACATCCTTACCGACCTGTACGGGTTCATCGCCACCGCGATCGCCGGACTCGTCGTGCTGACCACCGGATTTGCCCGCGCTGATGCGATCGCCTCGCTGGTGGTGGTCGTCCTCATGGTCAGAGCCGGAGCAGGACTGGTGCGTGATTCGGCGCGGATCTTCCTGGAGGCGGCCCCTGCCGGAACTGATCCTGACCAAATCGGCGACAAGATCGTCACCCTCGCCGGCGTCGACGAAGTCCACGACCTGCACATCTGGACGATCACCTCAGGCCAGATCGCGCTGTCGGCACACGTGCTCGTCGAACTAGGACGCGATTGTCACGGTCTGCGCCGCCAGATCGAGCAATTCCTGCGCCAAGACCACGGGATCACCCACACCACCTTGCAGGTCGACCACACGCCGACACCCGGTGCCATCGACGACGCTGCCGCGCCGGGCCTGACCGTGCCGCTGGACCATGCACACTGCGACGACGCGCACGGCCCGGTCCACCGCGACGAACCTCACGAGCACTAGCGGATGACGCCAGCGAGCCCATGGCATCTGGCACCGGCAGCACCTTTCGGGCTGTCTGCAGAGGCGCCGCGCCGCGCGGCCAGGGCATGGCAGCTGCTCGCAGATCCACCTGATCACACATTCGTTGACGACTCGGCAGGACGAAGGAGACACCCGTTGTGAAGGCCGACCACGACCACGGCAGCAATCACGGGCGTGACCACAGTGGTCATTCGCATGGCATGTCCGCTGATGCCAATCGGTGGTGGCTACCCCTCGCGCTGTGGTTGATCGTGGGGTTCATGTTGGTTGCCGCGGTCGACATCTACGCGTCGCGCACGGTGCTCCCGCTGGCCCTTGTGCACTGTGCCGATGTTCACGGCCCGGTCCACCGCGACGAATTTCACCTGCGCTAGCGTCGGGTGCTTTGGTCGAGTTCAGTGAACGATGCCTTGGCGCTGCGAGGAACCATGATCGGTCAGGTCGTGCTACCCATCGAGCCGCCGTCAGCGGCGGCGATGCTTGGATGGTTTCCGCCGCCTGTTCCGCTATTGCCCGTTGTGGCCGTCGGTTTGGCGGTCTGGTACTTGTGTGCCGTTCGGATCGTCACGTTGCACGGCCGACACTGGCCCGCGTCCCGGACAGCGAGTTTCCTCGCGGGATGCGTTGCCCTGGCGGCGGTAACCGGACTGGCGATCGACGGATACGGCTATCGCCTGTTCAGCGCCTTCATGTTTCAGCACCTCACCTTGTCGATCCTGGTTCCCCCACTGCTGGTGCTGGGCGCGCCCGGGCGGCTACTGCTCAGGTCGACACCTCACCGGGGCGTTGGACGTTATGTCTTGATCGGTGCGCTGGGCGGATTGCGCTGCCGGGGGAGTCGGATCGTGTTGCATTCCGGCTTCACGATCCCGGTCTTCTTGCTCAGCTACTACGGTCTCTATCTGTCCAACCTCTTTGACGCTGCGGCGGCCAGCGTTACCGGTCATGTCGGCCTGCAGGTGTTCTTCCTCGTCAGCGGTCTACTGTTCGTGGTCCCCATCTTGTCGACCGGTCCGCTGCCAGTTCGGCAGAGCAATCTGGGTCGTCTCTTCGACATCTTCGTTGAAATGCCGCTGCACGTGTTCATCGGCGTGATTCTGATGATGGCACCGCGACCGCTGACCGAAACGTTCGCTCAGCCGCCGCCGAGCTGGAACGTTGACCCGGTTGCCGATCAGGCGGTCGCCGGTGGTTTGGCGTGGTCCTACGGCGAGCCCATTGCTCTGCTGACCACGTTAATCTTCGCGATCCGATGGCGTCGTGATGAAGAGGTCGAGTCGGCGATCAGGGAGGCTGACGTCGAGCGCGGCGATGCCGAACTCGCTGCATACAACGCGTTCATGCGCGGGCTGCATCAACCGTCGGTGCGCCGTATCGACGCACCGAGCGTGCCAGCGCCGGACACGCCTGATCCATCCGCGCCGGGACCGTGTCGGGATCGCCCGCACGACAAGTGAATTCACCGCCAAAGTTGAGCTGACTGGCCGTGGCCGTCAGCGCTTCAGGGCCGCCAGAGCCGAGATCTCAGCCTGCTGGCCATCAATTAGCGCGCGCCGTCGTCAACGCCCCGGGATGCGATCCGGACTGCAGTTCATCACGCGCCGCCGAGATCGTGAACGTGTGCTGCCTAATCATCAGGTCGACATACACCGCCGCCGCCTGTGGGCCGCCGGCAGCGCCCGCCAGGCGGCGCACGTCGACATCGGAAAATAGAGGATGCTCACCCGGCTGCACCGCGACGCTGGGCATCGCCGCCGCAGGCGGCGGTCCGGGGGTCATGGGGGCGAATCCCCAGTCCAGCAGCAGTGACTGCAGCTCGTTGGTGCGGTTGGTGCTGCTGGCGATGATTCGGTTGGCGATGGCAGCGACCTCGGCTGCGATGCCTTTCATGCCGGTGATCTGACTGCTCAGTCCGACAGCTTGTGCGCTGTGTTCGATGATGTCGCGCGCGAATAGGACGTCGACGCGGGTGTGAGCCTCGTGGCTGACAGCGACCTGGACGCCGGGACGCGCCGATGAACCCTCGATACCCGTACATCCGGCTAGCACGCTGATCATCAGAACGCCGGACGGCACCGTTACCAAACGGAACAGGTGGCCACCGGTGGAAGAACCTCTGCACGCCCTGCGCCTCATCGAGTCGGCCCGGGGTATGAGCCCGCGCCTGCATTCACTTTCCGTTTCATGATCCATCGCTGCACCTCGTATCAGGTGACCGGCGAAGCGATGGTCACTTTTTGTACCGCCATCGTAGTTTCGTCCGCAAAGGGCATGTGGTCACTGCCTCGGCGGGTCTGCGGCTCTCGTTGTGCCGGTGCCATCGGTCATCATGGGCTTAGACCCGCTGCGCGCCAACACCTTCGGCCGATACGGTGACAATCCTGGCAACAAGACCGGCACCGACGCACAAATGTACCGCCCGCGACGCAAACCACAGACCGGCTAGACCCGGCCAATCAACACCCACACGACGCTCGCCGTGGTGCGTAATACGGGAGATGAACAAGAGGCCAGCAAAGCCCTACCCGGAAACATATGGTGCTGCCACTGTTCCCGCTGAGGTCGATGCTGTCCCCTCCGACCTCAGCCGGGAGTAGTACCCATCCAGGTCGTCGCCCGCGGCGACAGTGCAGTGCCAGTCGCATTGTTATGCGACGTCGGCGCGCGTGATCAAACAGTCTGTGCTGCAAGGCTGCCGGGGAAATCGACTGCGCAGCCTACGCGCCCGCGCCAGGCATGGGTTGGGCATTGTTGCCGGTCATGCCTCGTCAAAGGGCGACGGCTCGGCTAGCAGCCGCGTCAGCCGTGGCTTGTGCGACGCCGGTCGCTCCAGCATCGCCAGGAACTCCGTCCAGGCCGCGTCCTCAATTGCAAAGAGCCGCTGATCGGCTGGCGCGTCGCCTGCGCCCGTTATCTCCGCTTTGTCACGAAGACGGTGGTCTGACAAAGCCACAGATTTCCTCGTATTCCTCGTCGGTGAGCAAACCGCGCACATGCGCTGCGCCAACTTGGGTCCAAGTTCCCGGAATTGACCCCTCATGCGGGGGCGGCGCGCACTTGGAAAAGGTGTAATCCATGGTGCCGAGGTCCCTGATCAGCTTCTCGCGGGGAGTTCCGTTGAGCGCTGCTCGGAGAATCAGCTCTTCGGGTGTCTGGCTCTCATCCAGCGGCCCGGAGCCCCGCAGCATCCGGTGTACGCGTGGCTGGGTGGTGTTGAGGATCTCGGCGATTTCACGCGGGCTTTTGCCGGCCAGACTGAGTCGTTTGGCGTCGCGCATCTCTTCGATAGCGTTGAGGCGCTCGCGAATCTGGCGTATGTGGGCCTTGTAGGCGATCTGTTCGACTGAGTGGGTCATCGTCGCCTCCCTACCGTGATACGTAGCGTATCGCGTGTGGTTTGCGGTCAGGCGGAGCGGTAGCGCTGTTGGTTTGGCATCTCGGGGTCAGGGCCTCGGGCAGGGCAGCGGCAGGACCTCCTCCGGGGGTACGTCCCTCGCGGGATGAGCAGGTACCGGCTAGGGGTATCGGGCTAGCCCCGGCTCACGTCGATGCCACCGATGACGCATTCTTGAAGGCAATCCACAGTCACGGCATCCCCCCCAAGTAGCAACGATGACCGTTCTCTGTCGGGCTACGACACGCCCGATCAGCGCGATTATCCGCCGATCGCTGTTACACCACTTCCCTGGACGCAACTAGAGCTCGCCCGGGAATGTATAAAATGAGATACATGCCTGCGCGGAGCCCTGCCGTAGCGAAACGCGCCGAGGAGGTGCTGATCGAGCTTGGTCGCGCACTCCGCGACAGGCGACGGAACCTCGGTGTCAGCGCCGTGACTACGGCCGAAGCTGCGGGAATGTCACGGGTCACCTTGCATCGCATCGAGGCTGGATCACCGTCGGTGACGATCGGCGCCTACATGAACGCGGCTACGGCACTGGGCCTGGAGCTAACGCTCGAGAAGCTCCAGCCTCGCCAGCGGCCATCACGAGCCTCCGCTGGGTCAGCGGCGCAGACGACGGTCCGGGTCGGGGACTACCCGCAACTGCGCCTGATCGCGTGGCAGCTGCGCGACGACACCGAATTGACCGGTGCCGAAGCGCTGGAACTGTACGAGCGCAACTGGCGCCACGTGGACCAAGCTGCGATGAACGATGAGGAGCGTGCATTCCTCCAGCAGCTGGCCGACCGACACAGCGGAGGAGTCCTCCCTGGTTGAGGCGTGCGCACCATATTCGGATCGCCAGCCTCGGATCTCCATCACTCCTGTGTAACGCCTGACGTCCCCGCCCGGTTGTCGATTGTGGCGCCGAGAGTGTCCCGATGAGACAACTTGACGTCCGTACCTAACATGGGCAAGACCACCATGCTGTCGGCGCTCCTGGGGGCCGTCGATCCCGCCGAGCGGATCGTCTGCGTCGAGGATGCCGCCGAGCTGGCGCCGCGCCATCCGCACCTGGTCCGCTTGGTGGCTCGCGGCGCCAACGTCGAAGGCGTCGGCGCGGTGACGGTGCGCGACCTGGTTCGGCAGGCACTGCGGATGCGCCCCGATCGCATCGTCGTCGGCGAAGTGCGCGGTGCGGAGGTCGTGGATCTGCTCGCCGCGCTCAACACGGGCCACGAGGGCGGTGCCGGGACGGTCCACGCGAACAGCCCCGCCGAGGTGCCCGCCCGTATGGAGGCGTTGGCGGCGGTCGGCGGGTTGGACCGGGCGGCGCTGCATTCGCAACTGTCGGCCGCGTGCTTATCTGTAGGTCGATAGGGGGTGTACTCGACTGTCGCTCACGGTCGGGATTGGCGCGGTCTGGATCGTGAAGGTCAGTGTTATCTGTGGGCCTGTACTCGATGATCTGCGCCGGTGTTCCGTGGGGCGGAAGATTCTCTGCTATTGCAGACCGAACAGTGATCGCCTGACGCGTTCGATGTCGGTGCGGGCCGCCAGGCGGTCGGTGATGGCCATGATTGCCACGGCGATGTCGACGTCTGATACGGCCCGGTGCTGTTGCGCTAAGCGGGTTTTCAGTGTGTCAACGTCACTGTCGGTGAGACGTCGCGGCAGCAGCGCCAGCAAGGGGTTGTAGCCGAGAGATGGGGCCATGTGCGGCTGCCCGCGGCGCAAGTAGGCGATCAGCGCTGCGAACGCTCTGCGGAATGCGCCCCTCATATCGCTGCTCGTCTAGTGGTCACGCAGTCGGGAAACGCCGCGCTTGCAGCACGTCGCAGTCGTGCTGCCTTCGTGTGTGCGCCGAATCAGGGAAAGGGGCTGGTGGCGCCGGCGCCAAGTCTGCGGGATGCGGGTGTGGAAGGTGGTAGCGGCCGCGCACCACGCACGGCGCAGCATCGAGCCGGGCCGCTGCAAAGGCGTCGATGAACTCGGCCGGCATCGACACACGATCGCAAATCCGCTGGCCAGAATCGGTTTCCCCGCGGTATACATCCAGTAAGTAGCTGTTCACACCCGGTTCATCCGGGTTGTGAGCGTCAGGCGCCGCGGGCTCGTCGAGAACCGCGGCAGCGGGCACTGCGTCAGTCGCGTGTGCCGGTGCTTCGATAGATGACATTGTGGGCGATTTCGACGGCGTGATCGGCGAAGCGTTCGTAGTAGCGGCTCAGCAGGGTGACATCAACGGCGGTGGTGGTGCCATGGGACCACTGTGGGTCCATCACCACCACGAACAAGCGCCGATGGATGTCATCCATTGCTTCGTCGTCAGCGTTGAGCTGGGCCGCCTTATCGGTATTTTCATCCAGCACAACCCATTTGGTGTCGCGGGTGATCCGCACGGCGATGCGCCCCATCTCGGCGAAATAGCCAGCCACATCCGCTGGCACGGCGGTCTCGGGGTGGCGGCGGCGACTGATCTGAGCGACGTGTGCGGCCAGGGCGCCCATGCGTTGCAGGTCGGCCACATTACGCATGCCGACAAGAACGGAACGCAGATCGCGGGCCACCGGCGCTTGGCGAGCCAAGATGGTGAACGTGTCCGCTTCCAGAGCGGTACATGTGACATCGATGTCCTGGCGGCGGTCGATCACATGCTCGGCGGCGGCGAGGTCGGCATGCAGCAACGCGTCGGTCGCCAGCTGCATCAAGGCGGCGGCGCGGTCACACAGGTCAGCGATGCCGTCGTTGAGAGCGTCGAGTTGCTCGTGGAAGACAGTTCGCATGGGTTATCAGCGTACGACGTCCACGGGAATATGTAAGGCGTGAAGGATAATGTCAGCTAACAACACCGGAGATCGATCTGGTCGTCGATGGCTTCGGGTAGCCGGGGGTCGGCGGGCGAGTTCGCCGTGCAAAGTGCCGATGCCGGTATCGCGTTCGTGCAGATGGTTTTTCAGCTCAGCGCCGGTGTGGGGTGCGTCGGTGTCGACAATGAATGCCGCCGTGGATCGGGCCAGCGACGAGAAACAATTGCCAACTTGCCCCCACGCGTCGACACATACAGCAAACACTCGCCCCGGCAACCGGGAACGCCCGAATGGCTGCGACACGTTTGCGCCGCGCGTACTGCCCCGACAGCCAGTATCTGGCGATCGTGGTCGTGCTGAAGCGACCTATCGTGGTGGTGACGGACGCGGTCGGCGGACTTGCCGCAGAGTGCGCGCGGGCGCGTTCCTCGCGCACTCGGATAGGAGGGCTGGCATGCCGCGTACCGACGAGAACGGCAGACAGCTCGCGGCGGTGCTGGACTACCTGCTCGACGGCGAAATCCACGCCGCCGACATCAGCGCGGCACTAGGCATCTCGCACAGCACGTACTACCGGCGGATCAAGCAAGGCGACTACCCCGACGCCGAGGAGTTACGCCGCGTAGCCGCATCGTTCGAGCTGAACCTGCTGGACCTACTGGTGGGGTTCGGGCTCATGAGCGACGAAGACATGGCACGCGCGGCGCAAGACTTCTGTGAGCGGCGCCAGATTCTGCGTGCGCCGATCGTTACCCCGGCGCCGCCCTCAGACCGATCGCCGCAGCAACGCCGTCAACGCCCCCCACGTCCGTGAGGTGCCGCTGGTCGATCTCCGCGTTCGCATGTTTCAGCTCAGCGGTCCGATCTCGGGCCTACTCCGAAAAGCGTTAAGTCCCACTGAGGGTGCGGTGGCGTGGTGACCAGCGTGGTGGGTGTTTGCACGTCGTGGAACACCTCGACGCGAGTGCAGCGTGCAGTACCGCAGCGAATCTTCACCGGGCCTGGCCACACGGCGTACAGTCATAATCGCCGAGGGATGGGGAACGGTTGCTTCCATGTCCGTCGTTAGGCGACCAAGTGGACGCAACCACGGTGTTAAGCAGCAGCATCGACCCTGAAGTCGCCGCCCCACACCGCAGACGCGTCCCCCCGGGCCGGGCGTCACTGACCCGATCACCATCGACACCTCACGTGAGGCGCTTGGGCCTGCGCCGGTACGTCCCGCGCCAACCACCGCGACGAACGACTGGTTTGCGATGTCCGGGGCCGGAGAGAGTTAGGCTCGGCTCATGTGCGCAGCTGGCGGTGCCGCCACCGACGGATCGGACGCATTGACCGGCGCAGTGGCGACGTCGGTGGCACGCCTGGGCAGCGCGATGGTGTTGAGCGTGAGCGGACCGATCGACCTGCTGACCGTGCCGGCTCTGGACGCGGCGATCGCTGATGCGCTGACCGACAAGCCCGCGGTGTTCGTTGTCGATTTGTGCGCGGTGACCTTCCTCGGGACCGCTGGCTTGCGGACGCTGCTGCTGACCCACGAGGCGCTAGTGGGCACCGGCCACTTCGCTGTCGTCGCCGATGGCCCCGTGGCGGCCCGACCGATCGAGCTCACCGGTTTGAATGAGGTCTTCGGGCTGTACCGGTCGGTGGATGATGCGCTGAGCGCGTTGGGCTGACCGGGCGAACATCACGATGGTTCGCGCAGGGTTGCCGCTCTCGGCGCGACGGCCCCATGTCGTGAGCGGGATCGCCCTCGCGGTCAAACGTCGTCTGGCTCGGACCTCTGCCGACAACACCGCTATTCGCTCGTGTCGCAACAGCTCTCGAAAAACGCTGCGCCGCTTGGTCACGGGGCTGTGGTGGTTGTCCCTGCGATCACCGTCGCGCCCTTGCCAGATATCGACCGGGGTGAAGGGTGCGGCCTACAGCCGGGGACCAGGCAATAGGGTGTGCAGCGGGTAGCGGCTCGGCCCACGGTTATGGCGAGCTGGGGTTGTTGGGCCGGAAGTGTCCGCGGTGCGTCACGATGCGCGCGGCGACATCGGCGAGCTTGATATTCATGTCTTGGGAGACGCGCCGCAGCCGGTCGAGGGCCTCGGTGTCACTGATATCGAACAGCACCATCAGCATGCCCACGGCTTTGCCGATTTCCCGATTGGACGCCACGGCGTGCCGTAGCCCAGCGACATCCTGGCCCAGCGCGACCGCGGTGGCCGCGACCGAGGCAAACGATGCCAGCACCGTCGCTTGCGCGGCGGAGGTGGTATCGAACGCTCCAGGGTTGTCCGAGAACAGATTCAGGGCGCCGACTTTGCAGCCGTCGACCAGGATGCGAAAGCCCATCGCCCCGCGCACGGGAGTGGCGGCCAGCACGCAGGCCGCCAGCGCTGGCCATTGGCTACGGGTCGTTAAATCGGGGTCGATTTGGACGGCGTCGGTGTCGATCACATCCACACAGGGCCCGTCGCCGACCGCGCGTTCGAGCGCGTCGATGTCGGCGGCGACCTGATCACTGGCGGCGACGGTGAGATAGGTTCCGCCGGGGCCGCGCATCAACACACTGGCATGGTCGCAGCCGTTGACCATGATCGTGGCGGCCACGCAGATGGCGTTGTACACATCGTCGGTGTGGGTGCCCTCGTAGATCAGCCGGGCCAGCTCATCGAACGCCGCCAGCGCGTCGGCGGTGAACACGGAAGTCAACGGGACGTCAGCCACAGCCAACATCTACCACCAACGGTGCCCGCTCGCGGCTGGCCGGCACTACTTTGCGATGACCCGCCCTGCCCGGGCCGGCCGGACCGTGACCGCCTAGCTGTGCCTAGCCGTCGCCGGGTCGTGGGGCGGTGATGCGGGTCCAGCGCTGGCTCCTCAACGCTGCGGTTGCCGCCCACGCATCACCTGGTGGAGGCGCAGACCCAACCCGAGCCCCGGCCTCCGGCCGATGCCATGCCCGCCACCAGAACACCCTAAACCCCTTGCGGCGCAGCGGTGTTGCGGCCTCCGGTGGCTCGGAAGTTGGCCATCGCGGCGTTGAGCCGTTGGTGCCGGTCGCTGAACTCCTGCGGTCTGGGCTCAGCGACCCGCCTGGATTCCCAGATTGACCTGATCGATTGCCTGTTGGACCAGGTTGATCGCGGCTACTCGGTGCCCACCTTTGTCTGGTTCGGCGGCCTGAAGAGCGCTTTTGGCGTTCTGCAGGCTGTCGCGGGCGTCGAACATCCGCCACTGATCCGCCGCGGCGACCCCGGTACCCAAGGCTGTGAAGCAGAGCGCGATGAGGGTGCCCACAATCCACAAGGTGAGCTTAGAAACGTACATGACCCCAGCCTTTCGTCATCGATCAGCAATATGGGGCCGACGCTAACAGCCGAGTCGGGACTAGCCGGCCGGTGCGGTCTGATCTTCAGCGATACCTCAGCAACCAGGCAGCCTGACCGCTCATCCCGACGTGCGTCGGCTACACCGGACGCGCCGTCGCGGTCACGATCAACCGAAGGCGCGGGCGACCGGACTCAACTGCGGGTACGACACCGTGGTTCGTCCGAGGTAGCAGGTGCAACGCCATCGACGCCGCGTCGCGGGCCGGGTACGAGTTGGCGTTGGCCGGGGGTCGGGCCGTCGCTGGCGGCGACACATCACCACGTTGTCGTCCAGAAATCGTTTCTGAAGGCGCGCCAGCGCTGACCCAGATAATTAGCTGACATAGTCGACAGTTAACGCATGTAGATCGCTCGTCCCGCAGCGTGTCTTGAAGGCCGCTATCGCCGGACACGGTTATGGAGGGCCGGGATCAGCGCAAAACACCGTGGATACGTCTGATAAATATGGCGCGATGCCTCCGCGAGGCGATGGACAACGCGACCCACCGTGGACGTGCCGACTAGATTTTTCCGACCTACGAGCTAATGTAGCCATTCAATTAGCATTTGCTACGATCGTATATCGTGACGATTCCGCACGCGTTTGGGATGGTCGCGTGACGGCGCGACGCGGGGAACGGCGGTCACGCACCGCTGAGGGGGCTGAGACATGGCAGCGAGATACGTCGCCGACGAGGTGACGCAACGACATAGACCGACGGTCACGACCGCCGGGATGCGTGTATTCCCGGGCCCGGCAGAGCGGGGTCCCCGGCTGCCCTTGTGCTGCGCCCGCCGGACGCGGAACGGGGCGTGAGGCGTGCATAACAATCATGTGCCCCACCGTGATTCCGACGACTCGGCGCCCGCGGCGACGGGGGCATCGGCGGCCAGTTTCCGCAGCCTCAGCGAGAACAGCCCCTATGCCATCGTGGTGCACGACCGCGGACGTGTGGTGTTCGCGAACGCTGCGGCGGTGAACTTGACGCTTGCAGGGTCGCCGGACCAGATGGTGGGTGCCCTCATCACCGACTTCGTGCATCCCGCAGCCATCTTGACCGCACTGACCGCCCCCAGCGGGTCTAGTCAGGCATCGAGACCGGTCACGTCGGTCCTGCTGCGCTGCGATGGCACAACGCTCGACGTCGAAGCCATCACCGCGCCCACCGAATGGGAAGGCCGCAGTGCGCATCAGACCGTGCTGCGCCAGATAACCACACCAACATCGGTGCATCGCAACACAGTTGACCATGAAACCTATGTCCGCCATGCGCCCGAGGCCATCATCACCACCACCGCTGACGGCGTGATCACCGAGTGGAACCGCTCGGCCGAACGGCTCCTGCACCGCACGGCCGCCGACGCCCTCGGACAACCGATCGGCGAAACGCTCGGCGTGCAGCTTGATCTGGCTGCCATCGCCGCCGATGCAGCCGCCACCCACGTGATGTGCCACACGCCGACCGGATCAGCTGTGCCCGTGCGCGTCTCGGTCGCAGCGGCCGATACCGGCTACATTCTCGTCTGCACCGACCACGCCGACGGGCACGCCACGGCGCAGCACTATCGATCGGTGGTGACATCGCTGGACCGGGGCATCGTGGTGCTCAATCGTGACGGCACCATCGCCTCGATCAACCCCGCCGCCATCCGCATCCTCGGCCCCGGCGCCGGCCGCTTCCCCAGCACCCACGCTGAACGTGCACTGGACTACCCCGTCTTCGACACCGAGGGGAACATGGTGCCGCCCCCGCAGCGGCCCGGCAACATCACCCTGCGCACCGGGCAGCCCGTCCACGCACGCGTACTCGGCCTGCGCCGCCACGACGGCCACCAATCCTGGATATCGTTCACCACCACCTTGCTCAACCCCGACGAACCCGACCGTTCGCCGATTCTCATGTCACTCACCGACGTCACCACCGAACACCAGACCACCCAGCATCTGCGCCACGCCGCCCACCACGACGCACTCACCGGACTACCCAACCGCGCCCGCGCCCTGGCCATGATCACCGCAGCCATAACACCCAGCGACGACCCCCACCTGGCAGCCCTGATGTTCATCGACATCGATCAACTCAAACAAATCAACGACTCCCTGGGCCACCACGTCGGCGATCTGGTGTTGCAAACCTGTGCCCAGCGCCTCCAAGCGGCCATCCGCCCAACCGACACCCTCACCCGTGTCGGCGGCGACGAATTCGTCCTTCTCGTCGCCGCCCCCGCCGGCGCCGCAGACCTACGCCACATCGCCGCCCGCCTCCACCACGCACTCAAACACCCCTTCGGCATCGACGTGCACACCCTCGCCGTCAGCGCAAGCATCGGCATCGCCGCCGTCGACCCCACCCGACCAACAACACCCACCGACCTTCTGCGCCAAGCCGACGCCGCGATGTATCAAGCCAAGACCACCGGGCCAGGCGAAACCCGTTCCTTCTCCACCCCCACCCCCACCGCACGGCACCGATCCGACACCGCCCCACCCCGCGCCAGCACGCCGCCCGAACACTGATCGAACCCGCACGCGACACGACCACCCGGGCGCGGAGTCGCCAAGCGGGGCTGAAGGTCAACTCCGATGGCGCAGCGGCCAATTGGCCTCAACCACAGACGGACGGACGACATTAGCGCGTTGCGGGAATCGGGCGCCGTCGCGTTCGGCCGCCGCACACGTCATCACGACAGCCAGCAGAATTGACTGTTCACAGCGCCCCACGTCTCCGCCCCGTCCTCGGGCAGTGACACGCCCGGATCAGACCGTATCGAGTAAAGGCGACGTGCTGAACAATCGAGACGTCTCGATCAGATTTCTGGCGTTTAGCGCACCTCGCCTAAGGGAGGGCGGTGGGCGAGTTCGCCGTGCAGGGTGGCGATGATGGTGTCGCGTTCGCGCAGTTGGCTTTTCAGCTCGGCGATCTGAGCGTCTTTGGCTTTGAGGCGGGTCCGCAGTGCGGCGACGATGCTGCTTTCGGTGTCGGTTGCGGGCGGCGGCGGCTCGTCGGGAACGGTGGTCAGTGGCTGGTAGGCGCGGATTTGTTCGCGAATTTTGGGTCGGCGGTGGATGACGCTGCGGGATACGTGCGCTTCGCGGGCCAGGCCGCTGAGGGTGATCGGCTTGCCTTGCTTGCGCATCTTTTTGAAGGCCCGTTCGATCCGTTCGTCGACTTCTCGGGTGCGTCGCGCAGCGTCGGCGTGCAGTGCCGCCTGCGATTGGGGGCTGACGCTCATGCGGGCCGGTGGGGGTCGGCTTTACGTAGAGCTGAGTCGTGGGAGCCGCGGGTGGCCACCGGCTCGATCGGGATGCGGCCTTTGGTGCCGGCCCCGGCGATCGCCTGCGCGTGCACCGCTTCGTCGGCGGCCAGGCGGTCCAGGATGGCCTGCAGGGAGTGCAGTTCGCGGCGCCGGGCGGCGATCCACACATTGTCGTCGGTCAACTCGCGGCCGGTGCGCTGCAGGTGCTGGGTGCGGCGCAGCTCGATCAGCGCGGCCGTCTTGGCGTACTGGTCCTTGAGTTCGGCGGTGTGGGTGGCGTCGGTGGCGAAATGCCCACACGACAAACAGCTATTGCCCTTATCGCAGGATTTGAGCGGCGGCAGCAGGCACACTCCGTTGGGCAGCACTCGGTCGGTGCGCGCCGAGAGTTGGGTCATGTCCAGGATGTCGGCGGGGCTGATCCCGATTTCGGTGCCGTGGGCGCCGATCTTCTTGTGCTTCAAGAATTCTGCTTCGGCGGTGGCCGCCAGGGTGGCGGCGTAGCGCATCGTCATCTCGGGGCTTTTGTGACCCAGATACCGCTGCACCACGTGGATCGGGACGCCATCGTTGAGCAGTTCGGTGGCGCGGGTGTGGCGCAGCCGGTGAGTTTGAGTGAACCGCAACGGGTTCCCCGCGGTGTCGGTCAGGCCGTGCAGCTCGTCGAGTTTGGCCAGTGAGGCCCGGTAGGTGGCATACGGGCGGGGCCGCAGCCCCGCCAGGTTCTGCTTGATCGCGATGAACAGATACTTCGGCGCCAGCTGCGGGTGGGTGTCGGCGAGCCAACGCTGCTGCTCCCGGATGACGTTGACCACGGCCTGCTCCACCAGGATGGTCGGGGTGACGCCGTCGACTTTGGTTTGTTGGTAGCGCAGTTTGGCCACGAACGCATCCGGGTCATCGCTATCGGTGGGCCGCTCCGCCCCGGGGATCGCTTCGAGCGGATTGTGGTCGAGCATCAGGATTTCCGAGGCCCGCCGCCCGGTGAGGGCCTGCAATAGCCACACCCGTGCCGCTTGCGGATCGCCCAACCCTTTGACCAACGACACGGTCCCGTCGGTATGGGTCACCGGGACTCGGGCACCCCGCGCGGCGGCGAGCACGTCGAGGTAGCCGAGCATCTGCTGCAGCTCCCCGGTGGAATACCAGGTCAGCTCCCGGGTGCCCCGGGCGCGGCGCGCTTTGAACGCCGGCCCCCACAACCGCAGGTGCGCCGCATTCAGGTTCTCCCAGCGGGGGTCGCCGGTCGCGGCGGCGGCCTCGGCGCTGTGGTCGAGCATGAACGTGTAGAACGCCTGCACCACCGACTGAACGGCGTCGATGGTGGTCGGGGTCAGTGGTTTGTCCGGATTGGCCGCTGCCGCAGGGGTTTTCAGGTATTCGGTGAACGCGGCGAAAATCAGCCGCAGCTGCGCCGGATCCTCGGCGAGCACGGGATCGGTGTAGCCGTGGTCGGTCAGGAAGGTGCCAAACAGTCGGGACATGTCCCGGGCCCGGGATACCGCTGAGGACCAGCGCAGCAGTTCGGCGTCCAGGCTGATCCGCAGCCAGAACCGCACCCCCTCGCGCAGCCAGGCCGGCTGCATGGTGGCGAATTTGATGGTCTGCTCGTGCAGGGGTTCGTGTTCGCGCTGCGGGATCCGCGGATCGGCGACCACATCCCAGGTGTCGGCGGCCCACCATTGGCCGGCGGTGCAGCGCACCGTGACATACAGGTGCAGGTGCTCGATCAGCCCGGTGATGTTGCGGCGGGTGCCCGGCGCCGGTAGGCGCCCGTTGCGCCGCTCGAACACCACGATCGCGTGCCGCTCGATCGCCTCGGCCGGTAGGTCGGCGATACTCGTTGGCGCGCAGCCATGTTGGTGGCGGTAGTCGGCCGCGGCTGCGGTGAGGGCGCTGGTGGCCCAGCGCAGCATCGACGGCTCGATCCGGCGCAGTCCCTCGTGCTGGCACACCCAGACCCACCAGGCGATTTCGTCGGCGAACCGGCCCGGAGCCCCGACCGGGGTGAAGTCATGTTGGTCGGCGCCGCGGTATTCGCGCAGGTAGTACTGGTTGCGTTTGAACACCGCATCGGCCGGCGGCTCGTGGATGCGGTAGACCGGCCGCTTCCATTCCTGCGGCACCAGTGCCCACTGCGCCGCCCACGCCGCATCATCAGCACCGCTGGGTGGGGCTGCGGAGCGGTGGTCGTCACGGCTGGCCATCGCGCAGCCCCTTCCATCCGGCGACGTAGTTCTTCCAGTCGGCCAGCGAGCGCATCGCGGCGTCCTGGGTGACCCACCCGTAGGTGTTCAGGGTGGTCTGCACATCGGCGTGCCCGAGACGGCGCATCACCACATGCTCAGGAACCCCGGCCAGCAGCAGCGCAGTGGCGTGGGTGTGGCGCAGCCAGTGCGGCGACCAGTCCGGCGGCAGGCTCGGATGCGCGGCGCGCAGCGCCCGCACCTTGACGTACACATTCTCCTGGCGCATCGGCGCAAACAGCTGTCCGCGTTGCAGATTCACGAACACGAAATGGTGCGCCAGGTCCTCGACCAGGGTGTCGGCGTTCATCGAGACCAGCTGCCACACGTATTCCGAATACAGGGCCTCCAGGTCATCGCCGATGTAGAGGCGCCGCGCCCCGGTCTTGGCCCGAGCCCCATGCGGATGGTCCTGGCGATCCTCAACGTCGATCCACGGTGTCCCACCAGCGCCGATATGAAAATCATTGTGCCGCAGCGACAACGCTTCACCCAGACGCATCCCGGTCTCGGCCAGCACGGCGAAAAACAGCCGGTTGCGCACCGCGACCGGCCCGCCGGACCATTCCCCGTCGGCCTGCACCGAGCAGCCGTCGAGGATCGTGGTGACCTGTCCGGGCGAGAGCACCGGGGTGGTGGAGCGGTTCGGGGCGCGCAGCCGGTAGATCGGCCGGTCGCCGTCGCGACGGGGACCGACACCGTCCAGGAACCCGACGTAGCGGCTGTAGCGGCGCCAGCCGCCCCGCCCGGTGAACAACCGCTGATACGGCACGTCAGTGGTGCCGGCATCGGCGTGAAACCGGTACATCGAGAGCACCGCCGCCGCCCGCGGCTGCAAGGAACTGGCGGCCATCTTCTGCACCGGGGCACCGATCCGCGCCGCCCCCGGCAGCACCCCCGTGCGCAGATACCGCAGAAACTGCCCAAACAGGATGGTGGGGAAGTCATCCCACGCAGCCCCGGTGTACTCCAGCACGGTGAACCACTCGGCCAAACCGGCGGCATAGGAGCGCACCGTGTTCGGGGAGGCCGCGCTGTCGGTCAGAAACTCCAGGTACTGCGCGGCCGGGGCGACCGGCAGATGATCAGCACCCACCACCGTGTAGGTGGCCGGTTCATCGGCGAAAAGCACTCGCTGCACCCGTGCCACCGGCCCCCCGACCCCCTTCCGCCCGTCAGCCGCGCCGGTTACGGGGCCGCAACGCGATCACCTTGCCGCCGGCCTCAGCAGGCGGGGCGGCCTGGGCCACCGCGGTGCGCCGCCCATGGCCGACCGCGGCCGCCGGCGCGGTAGGGGCCGCGCGCTGGCCGGCCATGAAGTCCTCCATCAAATCCTGCGGCCACGGCAAGTCATACGGGGCCAGCATCGCCGCCGACCGGGCCGAGAACCCCATCTCCAGCCACTTGCTGATTAGCCGGGGCCGCTCCACCTCGCGGTCATTCCAGCCCGGCTCCACCCGGCCCCAGGTGGTGCCGGTCTCAGTGTTGGCCCGGGTGTAGAGCTGGCGGCGCAACGCCTCAAAACGCGGTTCGGTCAACAACTCCGAGGTGTGCAGATGCTTCAGCAACGCCCCCAGCGATAGCCCCCACTTGGCTTTCACCGGCAACAACTCCGCCAGCGACGGGGCCCGCGAGACCTCCTTGGCCAGCGCCGCCGCCGGCGCCAGCAGCTCGGAGGCGAACTGCGATGCCTGCTCCTCGCAGGCCTCGGTGACACTGCCCGAGGCATGCAGGCTCAGATGACCCACCTCATGGGCCAGTGTCCAGCGGGTGCGTTCCCACGAATTCGACTGCCGCACAACGATCAACGGCCGAGTATTGAACTCCCCGACCCGCACCGAATACCCCAGGTGCTTGTCGAGCTTGCCGGTGGAATCACCGTCACCGAGGATTCGCCGCGACGACGACGTCAACAGCCGGCGCACGACCACCGCCGCGCCGCTGCGCTCAATCTCGTGAATCAGGTACTCGATCGGGGCATCGGGCTCCAAACCCCAAGCGCGGCGCACAGTTTGAGCGGCCTGATCGACGGGGGTGTCCACCGGCTGGATCGGCAGCTTCACCGGCGGCAACTGGGTCCGCGTGTTCAGCTCGTCCAGGAACTCCCCGGCCAACGCCGCGAACTGCGCCAGATACTCCCGCTCGGTCGCGGTGATCGACCGCGGCGCCCGGAACAACAGATCACTCTGGTGCACCCGCGACGTCGGAGCCGTGGTGAAGAACTTCGCTGGGAACCGCAACACCTCAACCAGCCGCTCGAAATCGGTGGCCGACAGCGTCGCGGTGGTCGACTTTTCCACCCGGTTGAGCCGAGAATGCTTCCAGCCCAACGCTTCCATCACCGCGGTGACCGTCATGGCGCGCATCACCCGGGCCTGGTTGACCCGCAGTCCATACACATCCACGGTCGACATCATCGCGACCCCGATTCAACAACCACCCGCCGACAAACATCGCGCCCCCCGCACAACCCAGCTACGCCGGTGAGTCGTCCGGATCCTCGCCGGTGCCCAGCACCGGCCGCTCGAACTCGGTGAAGTCGTCCCGGTCGCGCGGACCCTGCGTGGGCTGCGCCGGCGAAACCAGCGGCGACTCGGTCACCGGGGGCAGCGGCTCGGTTGCCAGAATCTGCACCCGCGACGCATTGTCCACGTCCACCACGAACGCCAGCACCGCCTCCGACAAACCCCATCCATCGTCCGTCGGCCACCACAGGGCGAAGATATCCGGTACCCCGGCCGGGGTCACAATCGGCGACGGAAACAGCGGCTGCGGCTCGTTCTCGTCCAACACCATCTGCTCGTCGGGCTGCGCTTTGGCCCGCCGGATCGGATACGCCCCACCCTCGGCGGTGGTCACGATCCGCGTCCGCTCGCCGTGCAGCACCTTCGAGGGCCAGCGCCGCACCCGGAAATCCATCCCCCCGGAATCGGCCACCTGCACCGACAATCCGCTGCCCCGCGAGGTCAACAGCGAGTCTCCGCGAATATGCGGCCGCAGCTCCCGCATCCGCAGAATCATCTGCCGCACGCAGGTGGAGAACGCCTGCCCGTGAATATCGAGGGGATCGGTGAACCACGGTTGCCACATCTCGCCGACCTTCGGAATCACCAACTCCAGGTCGTACCGCAGCGTCGCCAGCGACGGCCCGTGATCGGCCACCGCCTTGCGCAACTGCTCTTGTAGGTTCATGCGGCGAATTTCGCACACTAAAGCAGTCGGCGCAAGCGACACGCTCAAACCCCATGTCACCGAAAATTCTGTTGCTCGGCATGCCCGTAGAATACATGTAGTTGACGATATAAGCGCAGATCACCACACCTTTATGGGGTTAAAAATCGGGTTAGCTACTGATAAGTGCTGCAGGTGGTGCTGCACACCGCGCGTGCTCGTGATGGGCGACGGCACCTGAGCGAGATCGCGGTGCTGCGCCGCGCCCCGGACGGGACTGTCACGGCCGTGACCGCATGGCACGTCGAGCGGGGCCTCGGCCCTGGGCGGCCCGCGCTGGGCGAGTTGCTGGCAGCTCGGGGCCGGCCGTGAGTCCGGCGCTGATACTGGCACTGGCCGTGCTGGTCGCGCCCCGGCCGGGCGGCGCCAGGCGCCTCGGGCAACGAAAACAGTTGGTGGGATTCGGGTCTCGCGGTAGAGCGCGGATGCCGTGGTTGGTGGCGGCAGCGGCCGCGGTAGCGTCGCTGGTCGTCCTGCCGTTGCTGGTGACGCTGGCGGGTGCGGCCGTGGTCGGGACCGCCGGGCTCCGCTGGCGGCGGTCGCGGCGCGCGGCCGAACGTGTCAGAGAAGCGCAGACCCTGCAGGGCGCCCTCGGCATCCTGGTCGGCGAACTGCGGGCCGGGGCGCATCCGGTGGCGGCGTTCGACGCCGCGGCACACGAAGTGGACGGACCCGTCGCCGCGGCGTTGGGGGAGGTCGCGGCGCGGGCCCGGCTGGGCGCCGATGTCTCGGCCGGTCTGCGCGCGGTCGCGGGATCGTCGGCGCTGCCCGCCCACTGGCAGCGCCTTGCCGTGTACTGGCAACTGGCGCTCGACCACGGCCTGGCGATCGCCCCGCTGATGCGTGCCGCCGAGCGTGATGTCGTTGCGCGCGAACGTTTCTCATCGCGGATCAGGGCCGGTATGGCCGGAGCCCGAACGACGGCCGCGGTGCTGTCCGGACTGCCCGCGCTCGGAATTGTCCTGGGGCAGTTGATCGGTGCGCATCCGGTGCGCTTCCTGCTGGGCGACGGCGCGGTCGTGCTGGCGGTCGGGGTGGTGCTGTGCTGCCTCGGACTGCTGTGGTCGGACCGGATCATCGCAGGGGCGCAGCGATGAGCGGAATCTTCCTGATGGCGTTCGCGCTCTTGCTGCTCCCCGGCCCAGCGGTGCACCGAATCCGGCCCCGTCTGCCGGACCGATCGTCCCCGCCGGCGGCGCCGCGCGACGACCCGCTGGCGGTGCCATCGAGCTTGGACGTGCTGGCGGCCTGTCTGTCGGCGGGCATGGCGACCAGTGCCGCGGCCGCGGCGGCGGTGTCGTCAGCGCCTTCCGGTTTGGCCACCGTGCTGCGGCGTGCGGCCGAACTCCTGGCCCTGGGCGCCAGTCCGGCGACGGCCTGGTCGGAGCCGGGTGGCGGTACTGATCCGCACGTGGTCGCGCTGCTCCGGCTGGCGCGACGGTCGGCGTCGTCGGGCGCCGCGATGGCTCAGGGCGTCGCCGAACTGGCCGAGCAGGCCCGGGCCGACGCCGGTGACGCGGCGGACGCGGCCGCCGAGCGGGCCAACGTGTTGATCGCCGGTCCACTGGGGCTCTGCTACCTGCCGGCATTCGTTTGTCTCGGCATCGTGCCGGTGGTCGCCGGCCTGGCCGGTGACGTGTTCCGTTCGGGGGTGTTCTGATCACAACAAGGGGAGGAAAAACCATGAAAATCAACAGCTTTCGCAACTGGGAAGCCCGGGCGACCCTGCTGCTCACCGATGAGAGCGGCATGTCCACCGTCGAGTACGCCATCGGCACCGTCGCTGCCGCGGCTTTCGGCGCCATCCTGTACACAGTGGTCACCGGGGACTCGATCGTCAGCGCCCTGACGGGCATCATCTCCCGTGCTCTCACCACCAAGGGATGACCGCGGCGGCGTCACGGTGGAGGCGGCGTTCGCGATTGCCGCCCTCATCGCGGTCGCGGTCCTCGGTATCGGCGGGCTGGCGGCGGTCTCGATGCAGGTGCGCTGTATCGACGCGGCCAGGGAAGCGGCCCGGCTCGCGGCCCGTGGCGACGACCGCGCCGCCGTCGATACGGCCCGGCGTACCGGACCCGACGGCGCCTCGGTCGAGGTGCGGCGCGACGGCGGGCGGGTCGTGGCCCGGGTCCGGGCGCCCGCCCCGCTGCTCCCTGGCGTCACGGTGGGGGCGGAGGCCGTGGCGGCGCCCGAACCTGGCGCCTGACGACCGGGGCGCGGCGACGGTGTTCGCGGTCGCGCTGATCGTGGTGCTCGTCGGGATCCTGATCGGGGCGGCCGCTGTCGGCACCGCGGTGATCGGCCGGCACCGCGCGCAGTCAGCGGCCGATCTGGCCGCGCTGGCCGCCGCAGGCGCATTGGCGGCCGGACCCGGCCAATCCTGTCGTCGGGCCGCCGCCGTCGCCGAAGTAATGGACAGCCGGGTTGATCACTGCTCGGTGCAGCGGCTGGACGTGGTGGTCGACGTGGAGGTGCCGGTGCGGTTCGGCCGGTGGCACCTGGGCGAGGCGCACGGACGGGCCCGCGCCGGGCCAGGCTGAGGACAGTCCGGTGGCCACAACGATCAGAAGGCCGCAGAAGAACACATCACCCCACCCGGGTTTGACCGCGGCCCGATCTGCTGTGTCACTTCGCATGTCACCACCGTAGAATCTCAACTATGGTTGAGATCAAGCGTATGGGTCCGACCGATCTGCTCACCATCGGGGAGATCGTGAAGCGGACGGGGGTCCCCGCGTCGGCGCTGCATTTCTACGAGCGAAAAGGGCTGATCCATCCCGAGCGCACCTCCGGCGGGACGCGACTCTATCCACGGCACCTGGAGCGTCGGATCGCCGTCATCCAGGTGGCCAAGCGTCTCGGCATTCCCCTCAGTGAGGTCGCCGAGCACTTCCGGACGCTGCCTGATGACAGGATGCCGTCACTGCGGGACTGGACCAGGCTCAACAAGAGATGGCGTGCGCAACTGCGCGAGCGGCAGCTCGAGCTGGAGCGGCTTCAGTCGGAGATGGACCAGTGCATCGGGTGCGGGTGTATCTCGCTGAACCACTGCCTGGTCATCAACCCTGGGGACGAGCTCGCCGCCGAAGGGCCGGGAGCGCGGCGATTGATGCCCATCGACGAATCGAACTAGGCAGGCGCCGAACAGGTTTCGACACCGTCAGGACTCGGGAACCTCGTCGTCGGCCAGCCGGTCTTCGGCGGCCATCAGTTCGCCGTAGGTGGGCAATCGCAGCGACAGCAGCCCGGCGAAGGTGTCGTCGGCGACTTCGAGTCGGTGCGCGGTGACGTGAATCGGCACCCAGCCGCCGTCGTGCGCACGCAGTCGCAGTACCCGTGACGTCGGCCCGCTCGCGAACTCGATTGTCATGACGGCCATTTCGGGCAGCTCGTTCGGGTGTACCACCAATTCGGGCTTGTTGTCGGCGCTCCAGTCGAACAGCGGACAGGTTTCGTCGATCCACTTGATCAACTTCCAGCTGTTCAGATCGACCATGGCGCGGTAGACCCCGGGCACCGCGGGGCCGTTCATGATCTGGCGTGCCCGGTCGAGCGGCGTGGCAGACGAATTGTCTCGGACTGCCCGCCAGTTCATGGCCCGGCAGATGAGCTGGTCCTCTCCGTCTTCGTCGGGCTCGTTCAGTACCCGCGCGGCGAACCCGACCGAGATCGGCCGCCCCCGGAAGTCGGTCATCTCCCAAGTGCTGGTGAAGGTTTGGCCGGGCTCGGGCTTGATCACGGCCGAGATGACCCGAGCCTCGTTCGGCTTGAGCTTGCGGGTCTGCAGGTCGTCGGCGAAGGCACGGCCGTGGGTGGCCTCGGCGGCCGGGTTGAGGCCGCTGTTGGCCAGCGACTCCATGGTGTCGGTCGCGATGCCGTTGGTCAGGTCCCACTTCAGCGGGCCCGGGATGATCCGGTCCGGTGGATCGGCGTCGGGCGTGCCGACCCACACGTGGACGCCATGGATGCGGCCGTCGGTCATCTGCACCACTTCGGTCCGGATCACCCGGTCGCTCTTGGGGGTGATGCTCGTCAGCGGCAGGCCGGCGCGCACGGTTTCCCCGATCGCCGACTGGATTGCCATCAGACTGGAGTTGCGCCGCAGAAAAGCGCTGATGGGCACCATGTCTACGGTTTGCTGCCCCTGCGCGACGACGGCAGGTTCAGCGCCGAGGGTCTCGACGAGGAGCCAGTCGTCCGTCATGGCCGTAGTTTATCCGTTTCGGCGCGCTTTGCTCTGCCCGATGTCGGGCGGCGGCCTACTTTCCGTGGGCCGCCAAAGTGCGGACAACCAGACGAAGTACCTGGACAGCACCGGCTTTGTCCAGCGGATCGTTCGCATTGCCGCACTTGGGCGATTGCACACAGGAGGGGCAACCGTGACGGCACTCACATGCTTCGATCGCCGCGGCCGTGGCGGACCACCAGGTGGACAGCTGCCGGAACCCGCGGTCGGCGAACCCGGCGCCGCCCGGATAGCCGTCGTACACGAAAATCGTTGGCAGACCGGATAAATCGCCGGGTGCGGGTCCGGATGCGGTGGACACACCGCCGATGTCACCCCGGTCGCAACTGGCCACCAGCGGCAGCAGGCCGATCGCGGCGTGCTCGGCGGCGTGCAGCGAACCGGGCACCCGTAGTGGGTCAATCCCGTTGTCGAGCAACACTTCCGGGGTCATCGTGCACATGACCGCCATGGTGTCCAGGGTGCGGGTCGGCATGTCGAGGTCGACGAAATCGAGCACGGTGCCGTCCATGGCGCGGCGTAGGAACCCCACCACGGTGTTGGACACCGACACCGGGACCAGGCCGATGGCCACCGGCCCGAACCGGTGAATCTCACCGGTTCCTCTCACGCTGATGTCCGTGACCTCCCGGGCCGATGTGGTGTAGCCGGGATCCTCGGCGTGCACGAAGGCGACGCCGGCCTCGAAATCGAGGGCGTCCACCAGGAAGGTCTCGCCCTGGTGCAGGTGGACGGCGCCCGGGTGCACCGAGGCCGGCGCCTGCCCGGCGCCGGTGCTGCCCAGCATGCGTCCGGTACCGGACTCCAGGATGGCGATCTGCCCGCCGGATGAACCCCGGATGTCCACGGCGGGGTGCGGATCCACCCCGGGCGCCGGGAAGTAGCCGGCGGGGCGTTTGCGCAGCAGGCCATCGTCGACCAGTGCTTCGGCGACCGCCTCGGCGTCCCACATCCGCACCTCGGCCGGCGTCAACGGGAGTTCGGTTGCCGCACAAAGCAATTGCGGCGACAGCACGAACGGGTTGCCGGGATCGATGACGATCCGCTCGATGGGCTTGTCCAGCAGCGCGGCGGGATGGTGCACCAGGTAGGTGTCGAGCGGGTCGTCGCGGGCGATCAGCACGATCAGGGCGCTCTGGCCGCGCCGCCCGGCCCGGCCGGCCTGCTGCCAGAACGAGGCCACCGTGCCGGGGAACCCCGCCAGCACCACCGCGTCCAGTCCGGCGATGTCGACACCGAGCTCCAGTGCGTTCGTGGTGGCCAGGCCGCGCAATTCCCCTTCCGTCAGGGCATGTTCCAGGGCCCGACGGTCCTCGGCCAGGTACCCGGCACGGTAGGACGCCACCAGCGGGGCCAGGTCAGGAGCGATGTTCTCGAGCCGGGCCCGCGCGCCGAGCGCCGTCAGCTCGGCGCCGATGCGCGACCGGACGAAGGTCAGGGTGCGGGCGCCTTCGGCGATCAGGTCGGCCATCACCCGTGAGGCCTCGGTACCGGCGGACCGCCGGACCGGGGCGCCGTTCTCGCCGACCAGATCGGTGAGCAGCGCGGGCTCCCACAGCGCCACCGTGCGGCCGCCGTGCGGCGACCCGTCCTCGGTGATCGCGGTGACTGTCTGGCCGAGCAACTCGGACGCCGTCTGCGCCGGGGCGGCGGTGGTGGCGCTGGCGAACACCACCGTGGGTGCCGACCCGTAGCGATCGCACAGGCGCAGCAGCCGGCGCAGCACCATCGCCACGTTCGAGCCGAAAATGCCCCGGTAGTAATGGCATTCGTCGATCACCACGAACTTCAGTTGACGCAGGAACACGGCCCAGCGGGAATGGTTGCGCAGCAGGGACAGATGCACCATGTCGGGATTGGAGAAGATCCAGCGGGACCGTTCCCGGGCGAATTGCCTTGCCTCTGTTGAGCTGTCACCGTCGTAGGCGGACGGGGCGACATTGCCGAGGCCGGGAATCGAGGCGCACAGCGACTGGGCGGCACGGAGCTGGTCGTGGCCCAGTGCCTTGGTCGGGGACAGGTACAGGGCGCGGGCGTGCACATCGGTTTGCATCGCGTGCAGGATCGGCAGTTGGTAGGCCAGGGATTTGCCGGATGCGGTGCCTGTCGCGATCACCACGTGCCGGCCGGCGTGCGCCAACTCGGCCGCGGATACCTGATGCGACCACGGCTGCGCCACACCGCGATCGGTGAAAGCGCGCACCACGTCGTCGCCGACCCAAGTGGGCCAGGGCATTCGGCGAGCCTGTCGTGGGGCCAGGTCGGCGACGTGCCGCAGCGGCTGCTCGTCGGCCGGGGTGCCGTCGAGTGCGGAGGACAACAGTTCACGCCCGAAGTTCGGCTGCGCTGCAGCGTCATCGGACTCCGCGTGTGTCACTGTGATCCCTTCTCGGCCATGGCTGCCGCCCGTTGAAGCGGGCCAAGATGAATTGTTAACCACACATCGTCGTGCGACTGTTGCGACAGCGCCCGACATGGTTGACTGAACTCGGTCGCAGCTGCTGTATTCGTGTGTCAACACCCGCGAACGTCGTTGCGCTCCCGGTACATCGGAAGACTCGGTGGATCGCACCCGCAGTAACAGAAGGAAATGAACGACAAATGCCACAGGGGACTGTGAAGTGGTTCAACCCGGAGAAGGGTTACGGCTTCATTGAGCAGGAAGGCGGCGGCGGCGACGTCTTCGTCCACTACAAGCAGATTCAGTCCAACGGGTTCCGCACCCTGGAAGAGAATCAGAAGGTCGACTTCGAGGTCGAGCAGGGCGCCAAGGGCCCGCAGGCTCTCAACGTCCGCCCCATCTGAGGCCAAGAGACTGACAAACGCCCCCGCATCGTCTGTGACGAAGTGGGGGCGTTTCGCGTAGCGTGGCCTGATCGCCGCGCTCCTCGACGCGGCTCGTGCCGCGCCGCCTGATCGTCGCGCGGCTTTGCCTCCACACCTTTCTTTGTGGGCTGGCCTACTGTCGGCAGGGTGAGCCAGCTGTCCTTCTTCTCGGCCGAGTCGGTGCCGCCCGAGGTGGCCGACCTGACCGGGTTGCTCGCTGCGCCGGGACAGCTGGTCCAGGCCGGCGATGCGGCGGACGGCCGAAAGATCCGCTTGTCCGTGGTCGTCGACGCGTTGTGGCGGGCCGAGGCGCTGGCCGAGATGATCGCCGAAACGGGCTTGAAGCCGGAGATCACCCACACCGACGAGAAGACCCCGTTGGTGCGCACCGAAGCCGACGCCAGGCTGGCGCCCATGGCGGAGGACTGGACTCGCGGAGCCGTCAAAACCGTCCCCGAAGGGTGGTTGCCGGGCCCCCGGGAGCTGCGCGCCTGGGTGCTGGCCGCGGGCATGGCGGAACCGAACGGCTACTTGTTGGGTTTGGATCCCCACGCACCGGATACTCATTCGGCGTTGGCGTCGGCACTTATGCGAGTCGGTATCGCGCCAACCTTGATCGGGACCCGAGGCCATCATCCGGCCCTGCGGATCAGCGGCCGGCGGAGGCTGTTACGCCTGGTAGAGAACGTGGGGGAGCCACCCGGGTTCACCGAGGCGTTTCTCCAATGGCCCCGGACTTAGTGGGTGCACACCGTATATTTTGGCCGCAACCGGTTTGCGTAGGCTCGCGCGGAGTGTCAAATTGTGACTTGCCTTGGGACCGGATGACCGTTAGGCATTCATTCGGTGTCGTAACGCAGACCAAGAAGTGGAGCGGATAGATACGGTGGCTGACCTCGATGGTGCCGGTAGCGGCAGCCGGGTCCGGCGACTCGTCATAGTCGAGTCGCCTACCAAGGCGCGCAAAATTGCCGGTTACCTCGGCGCCAACTATGTCGTTGAATCGTCGCGCGGACATATACGTGACCTCCCGCGGAACGCCGCGGACGTGCCGGCCAAATATAAAGGTGAGGCCTGGGCCCGCCTAGGCGTGAACGTCGACGACAACTTCGAGCCGCTGTACATCGTGAGCCCGGACAAGAAGGCCACGGTCACCGAGCTCAAGGACCTGCTCAAGGGTGTCGACGAGCTCTACCTCGCGACGGACGGTGACCGCGAGGGTGAAGCCATCGCGTGGCACCTGCTGGAGACGCTGAAACCCAAGGTGCCGGTCCGGCGCATGGTGTTCCACGAGATCACCGAGCCCGCGATCCTTGCGGCCGCCGAGAACCCGCGCGACCTGGACATTGCCCTGGTCGACGCGCAGGAGACCCGCCGCATCCTCGACCGTCTCTACGGCTACGAGGTCAGCCCCGTGCTGTGGAAGAAGGTCGCGCCGAAGCTGTCGGCCGGCCGCGTGCAGTCCGTCGCGACCCGGATCATCGTGCAGCGCGAGCGCGAACGCATGGCGTTCCGCAGCGCCGGCTACTGGGACGTCACCGCCGAGCTGGACGCCAGCGTGTCCGACGCGACCGCGTCACCGCCCAAGTTCACCGCCAAGCTCAATTCCGTCGACGGCCGACGGGTCGCCAGCGGTCGCGATTTCGACTCCCTCGGTGCGGTCAAGAAGCCCGACGAGGTGCTGGTGCTCGACGAGGCCGGCGCGGGCGCCCTGGCCGCCGGTCTGCGCGGCGAGTCGCTGACCGTCAGCTCGGTGGAGCAGAAGCCGTACACGCGCAAGCCGTACGCGCCGTTCATGACCTCGACGCTGCAGCAGGAAGCCGGCCGCAAGCTGCGGTTCTCCTCCGAGCGCACCATGAGCATCGCGCAGCGGCTGTACGAGAACGGCTACATCACCTACATGCGTACCGACTCCACGACGCTGTCGGAGTCGGCGATCAACGCCGCGCGTACGCAGGCCGGGCAGCTCTACGGCCAGGAGTACGTCCACCCGACGCCGCGGCAGTACACGCGCAAGGTCAAGAACGCGCAAGAGGCACACGAGGCCATCCGCCCCGCCGGTGACGTCTTCCAGACGCCTGGCCAGCTGCACGGCGCCCTGGACACCGACGAGTTCCGGCTCTACGAGCTGATCTGGCAGCGCACCGTCGCCTCCCAGATGGCCGATGCCCGCGGCACGACGCTGTCGTTGCGCATCTCCGGCACTGCCCGTACGGGCGAGCAGGTCGTCTTCAGCGCCTCCGGCCGCACCATCACCTTCGCCGGCTTCCTGAAGGCCTACGTCGAGAGCCTCGACGAACAGGCCGGCGGCGAGGCCGACGACGCCGAGAGCCGCCTGCCGAACCTGACGCAGGGCCAGCGGGTGGATGCCGCCGACCTCACCGCGGACGGGCACACCACCAACCCGCCGGCCCGGTACACCGAGGCCTCGCTGATCAAGGCGCTGGAAGATCTGGGCATCGGTCGTCCGTCGACGTACTCGTCGATCATCAAGACCATCCAGGACCGCGGCTACATCTACAAGAAGGGCAGCGCCCTGGTGCCGGCCTGGGTGGCGTTCGCCGTCATCGGGTTGCTGGAACAGCACTTCGGCCGTTTGGTCGACTACGACTTCACCGCCGCGATGGAGGACGAGCTCGACGGCATCGCCGCCGGGACTGAACAGCGCACCAACTGGCTGTCGAACTTCTACTTCGGCGGCGAGCACGGCGTCGAGGGTTCGGTGGCCCGCGAGGGTGGCCTGAAGAAGCTGGTCGGCAACAACCTCGAAGGCATCGACGCGCGAGAAGTCAACTCCATCAAGCTGTTTGACGATGCCGAAGGCCGCGCCATCAACGTCCGGGTCGGCCGCAACGGGCCGTACCTGGAGCGGATGATCGCCGATGAGGAGAACCCCGGTGAGCTGAAACCGCAGCGCGCCAACCTCAACGACGACCTGACGCCCGACGAGCTCACCCTCGAGCTGGCCGAAAAGCTTTTCGCCACACCGCAAGAGGGCCGGGTGCTGGGTGTCGACCCGGAGAGCGGGCACGAGATCGTCGCCAAGGACGGCCGTTACGGGCCGTACGTCACCGAGGTGCTGCCCGCGCCGCCGGAGGAGCCGGACGCCGGCGCCGGCGCGAAGAAGACCAAGAAGCCCGTCGGCCCCAAGCCGCGCACCGGATCTCTTTTGCGCTCAATGGATTTGGAGGCGGTGACGCTCGACGACGCGCTGAAGCTGCTGTCGTTGCCGCGCGTCGTCGGCGTCGACCCGGAGAACAAAGAGGAGATCACCGCGCAGAACGGCCGCTACGGCCCGTACCTCAAGCGCGGCACCGACTCTCGTTCGCTGGCCACCGAAGAGCAGATGTTCACCGTCACGCTCGAAGAGGCGCTGAAGATCTACGCAGAGCCGAAACGTCGTGGGCGCCAAGGTGCGGCGACGCCGCCGCTGCGCGAGCTGGGTACCGACCCGGTGTCGAACAAGCCGATGGTGATCAAGGACGGTCGTTTCGGTCCGTACGTCACCGACGGTGAGACCAACGCCAGCCTGCGCAAGGGCGACGACGTCATGTCGATCACCGACGAGCGGGCCTCGGAGCTGCTGTCCGACCGGCGTGCTCGTGGCCCGGTGAAGAAGGCCGCCAAGAAGACCCCGGCGAAGAAGACGGCGGCGAAGAAGACCGCTGCCAAGAAGGCGCCGGCGAAGAAAGCCGCCGCGAAGAAGGCCTAAGGCCTAAGGCCTAAGGCCTAGCTGGCGGCTTCGGTTTCCGGAGTCGGTCTCGGCGAGGCCAGCGACAGCGGCCGCGCCAGCTGGGTGGGCGCGGACCGGCCGCGCAGCTCGACGGTCTCACCGACGTCCCAGCACAGTGCCTCGGCGTCCAGCGCGCCGCTGACGGCGATCGCAGAGGCCAGCACGTGGCCCTCTTCGAGCTTCGCGAGCTCGGTCAGGCGGGCGGCCTCGTTCACGGGGTCGCCGATCACGGTGTACTCGAAGCGGGCCAGTGCGCCGATGTGGCCGGCGATGGCCCGGCCCGCGGACACGCCGATGCCGAATTCCGTGGTGCCCAGCACTGTCACCAGTTCGTCGTGCAGCTCGCGGGAAGCGGCCAGCGCCGCGCCCGAGGCATCCGGGTGCTCGATGGGGGCGCCGAAGATGGCCAGCGCCGCGTCACCCTGGAACTTGTTCACGAACCCGCCGTGCCGGTTCACGGTGTCCACGATGATCCGGAAGAACTCGTTGAGGATCGACACGACCTCGGCCGCGGGCCGGGTGGACGCCAGCTGTGTCGACCCGATCAGGTCGATGAACAGCACCGCGACATCACGTTCCTGGCCGCCCAGCTCGGTGCCGCGCTCCAGCGCGCGGCGGGCGACGTCCTCGCCGACGTAGCGGCCGAACAGGTCGCGCAGCCGTTGCCGCTCGGACAGGTCGCGCACCATGTCGTTGAACCCGGCCTGCAACAGGCCCAGCTCGCTGGCGTCGTAAATCTGCATGTGCGCGTTGTAGTTACCGCGCTGCACCTCACCCAGGGCCCACCGCAGCTGGCGCAGCGGGTCGGCGATCGACATGGCGACCAGCACGTTCCCGGCCAGGCCGACGGCCAGGGCGGTGATCGCCAGCAGCAGGATCGGGGTATTGAGCTGCTCGTTCTGCGCGATGAAGGGCGTGTACTGGCCGGCGAGCCGAGCCACGATGATCGCCAGCAGCGGCACACCGGTGGACAGCACCCAGGTCAGCACCTGGCGCTGGATGACGCCGGGCGCCTTGAAGTTCTCGGGCACACCGTCGCGCAGCGCGGCGACCGCGACGGGCCGCAGCACCCGCTCGGACTGCAGGTAACCGATGATCGCGGTGGCGGTGGCGCCGAGCGCGCTGGCGACCGCGACGAAGGGTGCCGAGCGGCTGGCCACCGGCCAGCTCGCGATGATGAACACCACTGAACCCAGGAACCAGTTCCCGACGCTGATCAGGGTCCGGTAGTACGGCATCTTGAGGGCCCGGGTCCGGGCCAGTTCGGTGAAGGCCGCGTCGGTGGCGTCGCCGTGCAGGGTGTCCCGCCTTTGCCAGCGGATCACCGGGATCAACAGCCGCAGACTCAGCCACGCGGCCACCACGAACGAGACGAACAGGACGGTGAGGAACACCGCCAGGTTCACCGCAGGCAGGTCCTGTAGCTGGATGCGGTCTTCGGCCGGGAGACCGAACCGCAGGAAGCCCAGAACGAACAGCGCGCCGATGATGTCGGCCTGCAGCAGGCTCAGCGTGAACACCGGCCACGGCGTGCGCGCCACCCACCGGACGAACCCCCTGATTCGCCCGATGTCCTTCACATCGGTGGCCACCCGCTAACCGTATCCGGCCGGGGCGACGGATATTGCCGCTGCGCGCAGGTTCGTGTCGCCGGCGACGGTTACTGTGGGGCCCGATGAGCGGAGTTTTCTCGCGTTTGGTCGGCCAGGATGCCGTGG
This sequence comes from Mycolicibacterium llatzerense, assembly GCF_025331195.1. NCBI lineage: Bacteria > Bacillati > Actinomycetota > Actinomycetes > Mycobacteriales > Mycobacteriaceae > Mycobacterium > Mycolicibacterium llatzerense. The sequence goes on from NZ_LXOV01000001.1 coordinate 1,894,809, forward strand.
AAGCCGAGTTGGTGGCCGCAGCGCGAGCGGCCCGGGGTGATTCGGCTCACAGCGGCCTCACAACCGGCAGCATGACGCATGCCTGGTTGATCACGGGGCCGCCCGGTTCGGGCCGGTCCATCGCCGCTGTGTGCTTTGCTGCGGCGCTGCAGTGCACCGCGGAGGCCGCAGACGGCGGTCCGGGCTGCGGGGCCTGCCGGGCGTGCACGACGACGATGGCGGGCACCCACGCCGATGTGCGCCGCGTGATTCCGGAGGGGCTGTCCATCGGTGTCGACGAGATGCGCGCCATCGTGCAGACCGCATCGCGGCGGCCGGGTACCGGGCGCTGGCAGATCGTCGTGGTCGAAGATGCCGACCGGCTCACCGAGGGCGCGGCCAACGCACTGCTCAAGGTCGTCGAGGAACCGCCGCCGTCGACGGTGTTCCTGCTGTGCGCACCTTCGGTGGACCCCGAGGACATCGCGGTGACGCTGCGGTCGCGGTGCCGGCACATCGCGTTGACGACGCCGCGGGTCGACGCCATCGCCCAGGTGCTGATGGACAACGACGGACTGCCCGAGGCCGACGCGCGCTGGGCAGCGTCGGTCAGTGGCGGCCACGTCGGCCGGGCCCGCCGACTCGCCACCGATGAGCAGGCCCGGTCGCGCCGGGAACGCGCTCTGGGCCTGGCCCGGGACGCGGCGACGCCGGCGCGGGCATACGCCGCGGTCGAGGAGCTCGTCGCCTCGGCTGAGGCCGAGGCGGTGGCACTGACGGCCGGCCGCAACGAGACCGAGACCGAGGAGCTCAGGACGGCTCTGGGTGCCGGTGGCACCGGAAAGGGTGCGACGGGCGCGCTGCGGGGCGCCGCGGGTGCGCTGAAGGACCTGGAGAAGCGGCAGAAGTCGCGGCAGACCCGGGCGTCGCGCGATGCCCTGGACCGGGCGCTGATCGACCTGGCCACGTACTTCCGCGATGCACTGGTGATCTCGTCCGGGGCCTCGGGCGTGGCGGCGGCCAACCATCCGGACATGAGCGACAAGGCGGCGGCGATGGCCGCCCACGTGCCTGCCGACCAGCTGTTGCGCTGCGTCGAGGCGGTGCTGGCCTGCCGCGAGGCGCTGGCCACCAACGTCAAGCCGAAGTTCGCCGTCGACGCCATGGTGGCGACCATGGGACAGGCCCTGCGGGCCGGACAACGGAACTGACTTTGGCGGCGTGCGGGCCGTCCCGTAGACTCGTCCCGCCCCGCCTCGGTGGGGCACGCCACCCTAGCTCAGTCGGTAGAGCAATTCACTCGTAATGAATAGGTCAGGGGTTCGATTCCCCTGGGTGGCTCCACAACTTTTCGCTACCGACGTTGGTCGGGGAGCGTGTGCGGCCCCGCGGACGGGGTTACGTCAACGGGTGTGACGGCGCTCGGGTCCAGGTTGAACTTCGGCTTACGCAACGGAACCGCGATGCAGCCCTGAGCCTTTCCGTCGACGTACGAGCATTTGGTCTTGTCACCGTTCTTGTCGGTCGTGGTGCAAGCCTCGTACAGGTGTCCATTACCGACCTTGGTTTCGTATGTCTGGTTCGAACCCATGCAATCGCTGCCGACGGTGGCGTTGGCGCTGGGTGCGGTGAGGATCACCGGTACGGCATAGAGCGCGGCAGCGCTCAGCAGGCCGGCGAATGCCGCTGATTTGATCTTCGAGTTCGGTCGGATGGTGGTGTTCATTGATCGACTTTCGTTTCGGGTGGCTGTGGATGGCGGGCAGGGCGGGAGACGTCAGGAGCGATCGACCTGAACCGGGGCGAGGTCACCGGTCGGGATGTGGGTGCCCTTCACTGCCGTCCTCGGCACGGTGATGCAGCCCTGAGGTTTGTGATCTACCTCGGTGCACTGTGTTTTGACGCCCTCTTTGTCGACTGTCGTGCAGCTCTCGATGATCGACCCGTTCGACCGGGTGCCAATGGCGAAGGTGCCACCGCCTTTTCCGCAGCGGGTCGCCAGGGACTCTGCGCCGGCGATGGGCGTGCTCAGGGCCAACGGGGCGATGTACAACGCGGCCGTGCCGACGAGGGCAGCCAGCGCGATACGCCTGCCGTTCGCGGTCCCGGTGTTGGCGTTCATGGGCGTTCTCCTTTTCGGGTGGTCGCAATCCCGGCCGGGCTTGCTGACACCGGTAAGAGCACGCACCACCTCGAAAGGGGACAGTTTTTTGCGCCTACTTGGGCGCCAGGAACCCCACCGGCCCGGACGCCACGCACACCGACAGCGCCGACGTGTTGGCCTTCACCTGAATCGAAGCCCCGGCGCCGGGGAGCCGGACGAACACCCGGTTCAGTCCGGGGTGCACCGGCACCCGTGCCTCGCGCCCCTCGGGCAGGGACATGGTCAGCGACCCGTCGCTGTTGGCCAGGTAGTTGAGCTCGGCGGTCCAGTCGGCCGGCAGCAGCGGGCCGTCGAGCGGCATGGTCACGGGTGCGTCGGTCTGCACCAGGTAGCCGCAGTTCGGTGCCGGGCCAGGGGCGATGGTGCGGGTCCAGGTCACCTTGGCCGGCACCAGCTGGCCGGTCGCGGTCAGCATCTGCAAAGACGTTGTGCTGGAGGCGAATTCAGGCCGGTCGCGCAGCAGGGCGAACATGTGGCTGGCCAGGTTCTCCGGAAACGCCACGCGTTGCAGCACCAGCGGGTCGACTTCCTGGTCGAGCAGCGGCACGCCGCGGGGCGCGGCGGCCAAGGATGCCTCGGCATTGACGAGATAGGCGCGGGTCGGGTTGTCGCGCCAGCTGGGCAGGAAGGTCGCCCACGAGTACAGGCTGCTGGCCACGAATAGCGTTGCCGCACAAGCAACCACGACACGACGGCGGACGGAGTCGTCGAACCTGGTACTGCGGTTCGGCGCACAGAACGCGACCGCGGCCACCAGCGCCAGCACCACCACCAGATCGGAGAGGTAGCGCAACGTCTGCGCCAGTTCGAGGGCGGTGAACTTCGACGACCGCATCAGATAGATCGGCACCTGGCACGCCACGACGTATCCCACCGCGGACAGCCAGACGGGTCCCAGTCGCCGCTTTCGCAGCAGCGACACCGCAACCACGCCGGCCAGCACCAGCCAACCCAACGCCATCACGACCGGGCCGGGCGTCGCCCACGGTGACGCGGGAGCCCAGCGCTGCCAGTCCCACGGCCCGCCGGCCAGCGTCGGCACCAGGCCGTGCGTGACGGACCGCGCCAGCAGCTCCCACGTCATCGGCAGGTCCAAGGTCCAGCGCTTCTGGTTGACCACCAGCAGATAGACCCCGACCCACCCGATCGTGATGGTGAGCAGCCCCAGCCACAGTCGCAGACCCGTGCGCCACGCGGACTTCAGCGAGCCGGTTCCGGTCACGTACAGCAGCAGCCAGCACACGGCGAAGGCAGTGAACGGGATCACCGCGGACTTCTCGAAGAACAGCAGCCCGCCGAGATAGGCGACGCAGCCGGTCCAGACGTACCGCGGATTGCCGGTGCGCACCAACAGGATGGCGTCGGCGCAGACCCAGGCCATGGCCGCCGCCATCGGCAGCGCGTTGAGCCCGGCCGACCACCAGGCGAAGGCCGGCACACCCAGGGGCGTGAACAGTGCGAACGTCAGCGGCACCAGCAGCACCGGACGCCAGCCGAGGATCACCCGCAGGGCGCGCACGAGCGCCACCGAGGCGACCAGTTGCAGCAGCACCAGGCTCAGCGCCGGCCAGAACCAATTCAGCGGTGCCAGGCGCGTCAGCGCTCCGGCCAACAGGAACCCGGCAGGCATGACGTGCCCGTCGTGGTCGTTGAACAGGAAGTCGGGCGACAGCAGGGAATGGGTGCCGGCCTGGCCGATCAGGATCAGGTCGTCCCAGTAGAAATAGCCGCCGAAAGCGAGAACCGCCCGCAGTATCAGCTGCAGCACCACCAGTGCGGCGGCAGTTCGGGCGACCCAGTTCACTCTTGTCGACTGTACGGGGCAGTCGGCAGCGACCGTCGGTATGGTTGCCCCGTGCGAACACTTGTCACTGGTGCTGCCGGGTTCATCGGGTCGACGCTCGTCGACCGGCTTCTGTCCGAAGGGCACGAGGTCGTCGGGCTCGACGATCTCAGCAGCGGCAAGGTCGACAACCTCGCCGATGCCGAGGGCAACGCGCAGTTCCAGTTCGTCAAGGCGGACATCGTCGATGCTGATCTGCACGGCATCGTCGCCGAGGTCAAGCCTGAGGTGATCTTCCATCTGGCCGCGCAGATCTCCGTCGCGCGGTCGGTGAACGAGGCGCCGTTCGATGCCGGGGTCAACGTCGTCGGCACCGTGCGGCTGGCCGAGGCGGCCCGCAGCAACGGCGTGCGCAAGGTGGTCCACACCTCGTCGGGCGGGTCCATCTACGGCGTCCCGCCGGGCTACCCGACCAATGAGGACATGCCGGTGGACCCGTCGTCCCCGTACGCCGCCAGCAAGGTGTGCGGCGAGGTCTACCTCAATATGTTCCGCAATCTGTACGGGCTGGACTGCTCGCACATCGCGCCGGCCAACGTCTACGGCCCGCGCCAGGACCCGCACGGTGAAGCCGGTGTGGTGGCGATCTTCAGTCAGGCCCTGCTGGCCGGGCGGCCCACCAAGATTTTCGGTGACGGCAGCGACACCCGTGACTATGTCTTCGTCGACGACGTGGTCGACGCCTTCGTCCGCGCCGGTGGGGAGGCCGGGGGCGGGCAGCGGTTCAACGTCGGGACCGGGGTGGAGACGTCGGTGGCGCAGCTGCACACCGCGATCGCCGCGGCCGTCGGCGTGCCCGATGCGCCCGAGTTCCACCCGCCGCGCCTCGGCGACCTGCGCAAATCCTGCCTGGACATCAGCCGGGCGGGCGCCGTGCTGGGGTGGAGCCCCAAGGTGACGCTGGCCGAGGGCGTGGCCCGGACGGTGGACTTTTTCCGCCCCTGACCTGCAAATACGCAGAAAAAGATTGTAAGTACTCACTTTCTGCCCTAACCTCAGGTCATGACCTACGACGTGATCGTCAAAGACGGCCTGTGGTTCGACGGCACCGGCCGCACGCCGCAACTGCGCAATCTGGGTATCCGCGACGGCGTCGTCGTGACGGTGTCGGCGCAGCCGCTCGATGAGACGGGCTGCCCCGACGTCATCGATGCCAAGGGCAAGTGGGTGACGCCGGGCTTCATCGACGTCCACACGCACTACGACGCCGAGGTTTTGCTCGACCCGGGCCTGCGTGAGTCGGTCCGGCACGGCGTGACGACCGTGCTGCTGGGCATGTGTTCGCTCTCGACCGTCTACGCCGAGAACGACGACGCCGCCGACCTGTTCAGCCGCGTCGAGGCGGTGCCGCGCAAGTTCGTCGTCGGCGCGCTCGAGCAGAGCCGGTCGTGGTCCGGACCCGCCGAGTACGTGCAGGCGCTCGAAGCCCTGCCGCTCGGCCCCAACGTCAGCTCGCTGCTGGGCCACTCGGACCTGCGCACCTCGGTGCTCGGCCTGGACCGCGCGACGACCCCGAACGTCACCCCGACCAACGCCGAGCTGGAGACCATGGCGTCGCGGCTCGAGGCGGCCCTGGATGCCGGCATGCTCGGCATGTCCGGCATGGACGCCGCGATCGACAAGCTCGACGGTGACCGCTTCCGGTCCCGTGCGCTGCCGTCGACCTTCGCCACCTGGCGGGAACGTCGCCGCCTGATCAAGGTGCTGCGCAAGCGCGGCCGCATCCTGCAGAGCGCGCCCAACGTCGCCAAACTGCAAGAGGCACTGAACTTCTTCCTCGAGAGCAGCGGCTGGTTCGGCCGTCGTGCCGGCGTGCGGATGAGCCTGCTGGTGGCCGCCGATGCCAAGTCCGCGCCCGGCGCCGTGTACCTGTTGGGCCCCGTGACGCGCCTGGCCAACAAGGTCCTGAACTCGAAGGTGCGTTTCCAGCATCTGCCGGTGCCGTTCGAGTTGTATTCGGACGGAATCGACCTCCCGGTTTTCGAGGAGTTCGGTGCGGGTACCGCAGCGCTGCACCTGAAGGATCAGTTGGAGCGCAACAAGCTGATGGCCGACCCGGAGTACCGGCGCCGGTTCCGCAAGTCGTTCGACAAGAAGGTGCTGGGCCCGACCCTGTGGCACCGTGACTTCCACGACTCGACCATCGTCGAGTGCCCCGATAAGTCGTTGATCGGCAAGAGCTTTGGGCAGATCGCCGACGAACGCGGCAGCCACCCGCTCGACGCCTTCCTCGACGTCCTGGTGGAGCACGGCGAGCGCAACACCCGCTGGACCACCATCGTGGCCAACCACCGCCCCAAGCAGCTCGACAAGCTGGCCACGGAGCCGGCGGTCCACATGGGCTTCTCGGATGCCGGTGCGCACCTTCGCAATATGGCGTTCTACAACTACGCGCTGCGCATGCTGCGCCGGGTACAGGACGCCGACAAGAGTGGCCGTCCGTTCATGACCACCGAGCATGCCGTGCACCGGCTGACCGGCGAGGTCGCCGACTGGTTCGGCCTGGAGGCCGGCACCCTGCGGCAGGGCGAGCGCGCCGACTTCGTGGTGATCGACCCGGCCGGGCTCAACGCCGAACTCGAGGCGTACCACGAGGATTCGGTCGAGTTCTACGGCGGCCTGAGCCGCATGGTCAACCGCAGCGACGCCGCCGTCGTGGCGACCGGTGTGGGTGGCCAGGTGGTGTTCCGCGACGGTGAGTTCCGCGACGGCTACGGCCAGACCATGAAGTCCGGCCACTACCTGCCGGCGCGCGGGGCGAAACTGCCGGTGGCGCAGCCGGTCTGACATGGCCAGAACGCAACAGCAACGCAGGGAAGAGACGCGGGCTCGGCTCCTCGACGCCGCGATCGAGACCATCGTCGAGGTCGGCTACGCCCGCGCCTCGGCGGCGGTGATCGCGCGTCGGGCCGAGGTCTCCGACGGTGCGCTGTTCAAACACTTCGCCACCATGGGCGACTTCATGGCCGCGACGGCGCTCGAGGTCATGCGCAGGCAGCTCGAGCAGTTCAGCAAGCAGGTCGCCGAAATCCCTTCGGACCGGCCGGCTCTGGAAGGCGCGTTGATCGCGCTGCGGGACATCAGCGGCAACGCCACCAACGCGGTGATGTACGAGCTGATGGTCGCGGCGCGCACCGACGAGAAGCTGCGGGCGACGCTGCAGGGCGCCCTCGTCGAGTACGGCCGCAACATCTACGAGACCGCGCAGGAGATGCCCGGCGCGGATCAGTTGCCGCCGGAACTGCTGATGCTCATCGTCGCCGTGATGGTCAACACCTTCGACGGCGCGGCGCTGATCCGTGCCGTGCTACCGCAGCCCGAACTCGAAGACGGCCGCATCCAGCTGCTGGCCACGATGTTGGGGACTCTGGGCGTTCAGACCTGACGGGTCGGCGGATCGGGCTCGGGGACGCGCGCACCTTCCAGCGCCACCGCCCGGGCCAGTTGGGCGTAGCGCAGTTCGAGGTCCTTGAACCGCATGTATGCGCTGATCGTCGTGAACAGGAACGCGATGACCAGCGCGTACAACAGGAGATCGGCGCCGCGGCCGATGCCGAGCCAATGCGCCACCACCGTGGTGTCGTTGGGGCGCAGGATCGCGTAGATGGCGCCGACCACGAACAGCACGTAGCCGACCTTCACCCACGCCCGCGACTGTGCGTTGCGCCGCGAACTGAACAGGTAGGCCAGCAGCAGGACCACCGCGCCGATCAGCAGTGCCTTGGTCCAGATCATCGGCGCAACCTTCCGCGCAGCAGCCCGTCGACGACGATGTTGACGCCGTTGACCAGCGGTTGACCCTTCGACATCGAATAGTCGGTGTACAGGATTTGCACCGACTGTTCGGCGACCCGCCAGCGGTTCTCCACGATGAGGGAGACGAATTCGCTGGCGTGGCTCATGCCGTTCATCGTCAGGTTCAGCCCGTCGGCCACCGTCTTGTTGAACACCCGCAAGCCGTTGTGGGCGTCGGTCAGGCGCAGTTTGCGACTGGACCGGCTGAGCTTGGCGACGACGGGCAGCAGCAGCCGCTTGAGGATCGGCATGCGTTCGGGCGGTTGGTCGGCGAACCGGGTGCCGATCACGATGTCCAGCTCCTCGGTCCGCAGCCGCTCGATCATCCGCACGACATCCTTGACCCGGTGCTGGCCGTCGGCGTCGAACGTGGCGAAAACCTCTGCCCCAGGCCGGGATCGGGCGTACTCGACGCCGGTCTGGATGGCCGCTCCCTGACCGAGGTTCACCGGGTGCCGCACCACGTGGGCGCCGGCGGCGAAGGCCCGGTCGCCGGTGTCGTCACGGCCGCCGTCGTCGACGCAGACGACATTGGGGAAGACGGCCCGCACATCAGCGACGACGTCGGCAATGACGCTCGCCTCGTTGTAGGCGGGGATGACGATCCAGACGTCGCGATACAAGGACATGTTGATGCCGAAAATACACGCTCAGCGGCGCCTGATCGCGCCAAGCGCGGCCAGGTGGACGACGATGCCGACCAGCGGCCCGCACATCAACGCGACAATGGTGCGGGTCTGCAGGTCCAAAGGCAGCAGCAACAACAGTGCCGCGGCCACCGTGGCACTCACCCAACCCACCGCATAGGCCCGGTGCAGCGCGGCGGCGACCGTCGCGGCGCCGGTGAGCGTCAGGAAGGCGATGGCGACGGCCCCGGCGGTCAGCCAGGCCAGCAGCGCACCGCTTGCGGCGTACTCGGGACCGAACAGCGTGCGCAGCAGCCACGGCCCGACCAACCCGGCGGCCAGCACCGCCAGCGCGCCCAGCCCGGCGAGCACCAGGGCCGGGGTGAGCAGGGCTCGCAGGCGCCGGTTGTCGACGAAATGCGCGATCAGGTTGCCCTGCATCGCGGTCAGCGGCACCAGCAGTGGGGCGCGGGTCAGCGTCACCGCCAGGATGATGACGCCGCCGGTGGCGCCCAGGTCCCGGGACGTGGCCTGCAGCAGCACCGGGAAACCCATCACCAGGACGGCGCTGGCGCCGGCGGCGGCGATCGAATGCGCCGACCCGGTCAGGAAGGTCCGGGGTGTGCCGGGGGTGTGGATGGCGGCCGCGGACCGGGCCACCCCGGAGGCCAGCAGCAGGATCAGCCAGGACATCGAGCCGGCGACGGTGGCCCACAGGTAACCGTCCAGCCCCCAGCCCAGGACGAACGCGGCGACGGCGACGGCGACCCGGATGCCCGCGTCGGTCACCATCAGCGTGCCGTACTGCGTCCAGCCGTCCGCCCCGGCAAGGACACCCAGCAGGGTGGCGTGCAGGCAGAAGCCCACCAGGCCGACGCTCAGCAGCAGCACGCTCAGCGGGGTGGATTCGACGAACACGTGGCCGGCCCACAGTGGGGCGGTGCCGGCGATCAGCAGGCCCGCGGCGACGGCCACCAGCGCGGCCACCCGGATGGGCTGCAGGTGCGGCCCCGGCTGGGGCTCGGCGGTGCGGGCGATGCGGACCTCGCGGGTGGCTTCCTGCAGCAGGCCGTTGGCCGCTCCGGTGAACAACCCGAACGCACCCCAGAAGACGCTGAAGACCGAGAATCCCGCGGGGGCCAGGTCGCGCGCGGCGAGGTACAGGATCGCGTAGCCGCACAGCGCGCTGAGCACCGTCGCGACTGCGACCCGCGCCACACTGCTGGGATTCACAGCGCCGGCAGTTCCACCGTGTAGAGCCACGCGGTCCACAGTCCGCGCAGGGACTGGTCGGTGTAGTTCGCGGCCAGGCCGGTGAAGTCGTCGGTGACCGCGGTCGAGTGCCGGTAGCGGGTCGTCCAATCCCGCAGCAGTGCAAAGAAATTCGCGTCGCCGATGGTGCGCCGCAGGGCGTGCAGGGTGAGGGCGCCGCGCTTGTAGACGCGGTCGTCGAACATGTCCTCGGGTCCGGGGTCGGCCAGCAGCAGATTCTGCGGCAAGCCCCGCAGCTTCTGCAGGTTGTGGGCGGCCAGTTGGTCGGCGGTCCGCCAGCCCGACTCCTCGGCCCACAGCCACTCGGCGTAACAGGCGAATCCCTCATGGAGCCAGATGTCCCGCCACCGCCGCACCGTCACCGAGTTGCCGAACCACTGGTGGGCCATCTCGTGCGCGATCAGCCGCTCGGCGCTGCGGCGGCCGTCGCAGTGGTTGGCGCCGAAAATCGAAACACCTTGCGCTTCAAGCGGAATTTCCAGCTCGTCGTCGGTGACCACGACGCTGTACCCGCTCGACAACGGGTACGGCCCGAACAACCGCGTGAACAGCTGCATCATCTGCGGCTGCCGGCCGAAGTCATATTCGAAATTGCGGATCAGCCGCTGCGGCAGGGCCGCGGACATCGGCACCGGCGACTTCGACAGCCGCAGCGACTCGTACCGGCCGATCTGCAGGGTGATCAGGTAGGTCGACGTCGGCTCGGCCAGCTCGTACACCCACATGGTCTGTGCCGCACGGGTTTTGCGGCTCACCAGCTCGCCGTTGGCGACGACCCGGTACGGGCTGTCGGTGCTGACCGCGATGCGGTAGCTGGCCTTGCTGCTCGGGTGGTCGTCACATGGGAACCAGGACGCGGCACCGTTCGGCTGCCCGGCGACCAGGGCGCCCTCCGTCAGCTCCTCGAAACCGACCGTGCCCCAGATGGATTTGATCGGGCGCGGGTTGCCGCCGTAGCGCACCGTCACGGTCATCGCGGCCCCGGCGGGCAACGCGCTGGGCAGGGTGATGTGCAGCTTGCCGTTGACGGTGCGGTACTTGGCGGGGCGACGGCCGTTCACCTCGACCTTGGCCACCGACAACGCGTCGGACAGATCCAGGGTGAACCAGTGCAGCGACGCCAGGGTGACCGCGGTGATGGTGGCGATGCCGGTCAGCCGGTTGCTCTCCACCCGGTATTCGAGGCTGAGTTCGTAGCGGGACACCCGGAAGCCGAAGTTGCCGTTGTTCGGTAGATACGGATCGATCACCGGGGCTACGGCCTTGCGGTCCTTCTTGTTCGTCCGGGTCATGCGGCCTGCGCCTTATTTCGGCCGCTGGACTTGCGCTTCTTGCCCACCCACGGGGCGATCGGATTGCCCTGCCAGCGAGTCGACGCCGGCACCGCGTCGCCGCGCATCACCAGTGAGGCCGGGCCGACCGTCGCGCCGGCCCCGATACTGGCCGCGGGCAGTGCCACGCAGTGGGTACCGAGCGTGGCGCCCGGCTCCAGCACCACGGTGTCCAGCTGCATGATGCGGTCGTGGAACAGGTGGGTCTGCACGACGCAGCCCCGGTTCACCGTCGCGCCCCGGCCCAGCGTCACCAGGTCGGCCTCTGGCAGCCAATAGGTTTCGCACCACACGCCCCGGCCGATGGCCGCGCCGAGGGCCCGCAGCCACAGATTCATCACGGGGGTACCGCTGGCGGCGCGGGCGAACCACGGGCCGGCGACGGTTTCGACGAAGGTGTCGGACACCTCGTTGCGCCACACGAACGGGGACCACAGCGGATGCTCGACGGCCCGAATGCGCCCGACCATCAACCATTTCGCGACCACGGCGATGGCACCGGCGACCGCACCCGCGTTCAGCAGCACCAGTCCGGCGCCCAATGACGCCCACAGCCAACCGAATTCGCCGGCCAGGGCCTGCAGGACGCCGAGGACCGCGACGCCGATGCCGAACGTCACCATCACCGGGACGATCCGCAGGGTCTCGACCGTCGACCGCATGATCTTCAGCTGCAGCGACGGGTGGAAGGTGCGCAGCTTGTCCGATTCAGTTGGCTGGCGGCGCAACCGGATCGGCGGGCTGCCCAGCCACGACGACCCGGCCTTGGCCTTGTGCGGGGTGGCCGACAGCACGGCGACCAGTCCGTCGTCGGGGACGCGGCGTCCCGGTTGCGTGATGCCGGAGTTGCCCAGGAACGCGCGGCGGCCGACGGTCGCCTTGGCCACGTGAATCCAGCCGCCGCCGAGTTCGTACGACGCCACCATGGTGTCGTCGGCCAGGAAGGCGCCGTCGAGTACCTCGGTGAACTTGGGCGTCAACAGCGCCGTCGAAATCTCGGTGTCCTTACCGACTTTCGCGCCGAGGATCCGCAGCCACCACGGAGTCAGCAGGCTCGCGTAGATCGGGAACAGGTAGTTGCGGGCGGCGTCCATCAGCCGCTCGGTGGCCCACAGCTGCCAGCCGACCCGGCTGCGCACCGGGTGGTAACCCTCGGTCAGGCCGAGGGCCAGCAGGCGTACCCCGATCACGGTCAGCGCGGCGTACACCGCCATGGCGGCCACCGCGGCGACGGGCGTCCACAACGTGACCGGCAGGATCGCCTCCGGCAGCGAATGGGTATGGCGCACCGGCAGAATCAGCACCGCCAGCCCCGCGGCGAGGGCCAGGATCGGCAACCCGCCCAACAGAACCGACGTCAGCCCGTACATCGCGATCCACTGCGGGGCGCGGCCCGGCCGTTCGTCGGGCCACGGGTGGTGCGCCTTGCCGGACTTCACCGCCGGTGAGCCCTTCCAGTACTGCCCGGCCTTGACCTTGCCGATCACGCCGGAACCCGGTGCGACGTCGGCGTTCTTGCCGACCACCGCACCCGGCAGCAGCGTCGTACGGGCGCCGATGGTGGCGTCGTTGCCGATGCTGATCGGGCCGACGTGGAACAGGTCGCCGTCGATCCAGTGCCCGCTGAGGTCGACTTCCGGTTCGACCGAGCAGCGGTCCCCGAGGGAGAGCATGCCGGTGACCGGCGGGGCGGAGTGCAGGTCGACGCCGTTGCCGACCTGGTTGCCCAACGCCCGGGCGTAGTACACCAACCACGGTGCGCCGGCCTGGTTTTCGGCGCCGCTGGCCTCACCGAGGCGTTCGGCGAGCCAGACCCGCAGGTGTTCGGAGCCGCCGCGTTTGTAGGTGCCCGGTTCCAGACCGGACAGCAGGGCGCGGGCGCAGAACACGGCGATACCCATGCGGCCGATCGGCGTGACGAACACGAGGAACCCGATCAGGACCACCCACCAGTTGACGGTGTGGGCCCAGGGCAGCAGGTGCAGAGCGGCGGCGATGTTGTTCAGCAGCGCCAGCCACACGACCCACTGCATGCCGGCCAGGGTGGCGAGCGGGATCGCGACGAGGGACTGGATCAGCTGGGTCGTCAGCGGAACCGGTGTGACGCTTCGGGTTTCGACTGCCGGCGGCGGGTCGAGTTCGTCCAGGTAGCCGGCCAGTGAGCCCAGCCGCGGGTGGTCGTAGAGGTCGGCGACGGTGACCTGCGGGTACTTCTCGCGCAGCAGCGAGACCAGCTGCGCCGCGGACAACGAGCCGCCGCCGAGGGCGAAGAAGTCGGCGCCGGGGCCGTCGATGGGGGACGCCAGCACGTCACGCCACAGCCCGGCGAGCCAGCCCATGGTGCCGTCGAGGTCGGGGCTGTCGTCGCCCGCCGAGTCGACGGGCCATGGCAGCGCGTTGCGGTCGACCTTTCCCGATGTGCGCGTGGGCAATTCGTCGACCAGGACGAGCCTTGGCACCAGCGCAGCCGGCAACGACTGAGCAAGTGCCTTGCGGGCCTTGGCGATATCGAATTCGGGGTCGGCGCTCGCGATATAGCCGACCAGCAGGGGAGTGCCGGTGGCCGTCTTGCGGACCGCGGCGGCTCCGCCGCTGACGCCGGGCAGATTGACAAGTGCGGCGTCGACCTCACCGAGTTCGATGCGCCGGCCGCCGACCTTGACCTGATCGTCGGCGCGCCCCTGGAAGTAGAGGCCGTCGGCCTCGAGCCGGACCAGGTCTCCGCTGCGGTAGGCGCGGCCCCAGCCGAGTGTCTCCATCGGGGCGTACTTCTCGGCGTCTTTCTCGGGGTCGAGGTAGCGGGCCAGGCCGACGCCGCCGATCACCAGTTCGCCGACGTCGCCGTAGCCGACCTGCAGGCCGTCCTTGTCGACAACGGCCAGGTCCCAGCCGGGCAGGGGCAGGCCGATGCTGACCGGGCCGCTGCCGAGCGGCGCGAGGCACGCGACGACCGTGGCTTCGGTGGGTCCGTAGGTGTTCCACACCTCGCGGCCCTCGACGGCGAGGCGTTCGGCGAGCTCCGGCGGGCAGGCTTCACCGCCGAAGATCAGTAGGCGCACGGCTTCGAGGGCCTCGGCCGGCCACAGTGAGGCGAGCGTCGGGACCGTCGAGACGACGGTGATGTCACGGGATACCAGCCAGGGACCCAGGTCCATGCCGCTGCGCACCAGCGAGCGCGGCGCCGGGACGAGGCAGGCGCCGTAGCGCCAGGCCAGCCACATCTCCTCGCAGGACGCGTCGAATGCCACCGACAATCCGGCCAGCACCCGGTCGCCCGGGCCCAGCGGATTGTCCCGCAGGAAGATCTCGGCCTCGGCGTCGACGAACGCCGCGGCGTTACGGTGTGTCACCGCAACGCCTTTCGGGGTCCCGGTGGAACCGGAGGTGAAGATGATCCAGGCGTCATCGCGGGTCAGCGGCTGGCCGGCCAGCCAGCCTCGCGTCGAACCGGGCCCGCGGACCAGGCCGGCCTCGGTGATGATGCCGACGACGCCGGCCTCGCCGAAGACCAGCGCGGCACGCTCCTCGGGATCGTCGGCGTCGACCGGGACGTACGCGGCGCCGGTGGCCAGCGTCGCCAGGATCGACACGTACAGCGCGTAGCTGCCCGACGGCATGCGGATGCCGATGCGATCACCGCGGCCGATGCCCCGTGCGGCCAGCCAGGCCACGCTTTCTTCGACGTCGGCGATCAGCTCGGCATAGGTGAGCTGGACGGTGCCGTCGTCGATGGCCGGCGCATCGGGATATTGAGCGGCCGTGGCGTAGAGGATGTCGATGAGTGTCCGGGCCTGCGGTGCGTTCGCTGAACGCACGTACTGCGGGGGGATCTCCTGATGCACGGGTACAAACTACTAAGGCTTGGCGAACTGTTCCTGGCGGCGGGCTTGCCGTGGCAGCTTCGTTACCAGTTGTTGTAGCCGCCCTCGGGTCCCAGCATGCGCTCCAGCCGGGTCCGATTGATCCGGGCCAGCTCGTTACGGACCACCTTGCGCTCGGTCTCGTGGTCGTTGTGCATCCGGTCGGCCATGTGGGTCAGTACTTCGTCGGCGCTCATGGCGCCGACGAACATCACGAAATCGAACCCGAAGTGGTCCCGGTAGGTCGATGCGTTGGTCTGCAGCGTTGCCATCAGCCCGGGGTCGCGGTCGCACACGGCGCACTGCTCGAACTGCGAGCGGGCGCTGCCCGGCCGGCGTCCGACCTGCGGATAGGCCTGCAGGATCGCGTCCACCGAGGTGTCACCCAACGCGAACAGCAGGTCGTCGGCCCGCCGATACAGATGGTCGTGGTCGTCGTAGCTTCGCCCGTCGGCCAGGCTGCCTGCCAGGGGCACGCTGTAGCAGCACTCGTACAGTGCGTGCACCGCCCGCTGCTTTGGCATGGCGTTGAACGCGTCGAGACCAATGCCCTGATGCATCAACACATGGACATCATCGAATGTGCAGGGTACGTGCAGATTTCCTTGTGTTACAGCGGGGCAAATTCGTGCATCGGTGGTCTGGCGCGCATCACAGGTATGGCGTAGCATCGAACGTATGTTCGAACATCTAGCGTTGGATGACCCCGGCGCTGACGAGGCGGCGCTGTTGGGTCGCATCGCCGAGTTCGAACGTGTGAAGGCGGCTGCGGCGGCCGGGCAGGCTCGGGCGGCGGCTGAACTGGAGGCGCGGCGGGAGGCTGCGGCGCGGGCGGGTGGTCCGCGGGTGTCACGTGCCGCGTTGGGGTCGGAGGTCGGGCTGGCGCGGCAGGAGTCCCCGCATCGCGGTGAGCGGCTGATGGCGATGGCCCGGATCTTGGTGCCGGATATGCCGTGCACGTTGGCCGCCCTGGAGTCCGGGCGGCTCTCGGAGCATCGGGCCGAGCTGATCACCAAGGAAGCGGCGTGCCTGTCGGGGCTCGATCGTCGGCTGCTCGATATCGAGTTGTGCGGGGACCCGGCCACTGTCGAGGGCATGGGCAATGCGGAGATCGTGGCGGAGGCCAAACGCATCGCCTACCGGCTCGATCAAGAGGCGGTACTGGACCGGATGCGTCAGGCCCCGGCCGGGCGGCACGTGCGGTGCCGGCCTGCCCGTGATGGCATGGCGACGGTGAGTGTGCTGCTGCCCGCTCACGAGGGTCGGGCGGTGCACGCCGCCCTGTCGCAGGGCGCGGCCACCACGCTGGCGTCGACGATCCCGGGGACATCGGTGCCGGCCGGGCTGGGCCGCACCCACGACCAGATCATGGCGGACCTGGTGGTCGAGCGGGTCACCGGCCGTAACCCGGTGGATGCGCCGGTATCGGTGACGGTGAACTTGGTGCTCTCCGACGAGAGCCTGCTTGCCGGCGGGGACGAGCCCGCTCATCTGGAGGGCTATGGCCCGGTGCCGGCGGAGATGGCGCGGCACCTGGTGCTGGTGGCTGAGGCCGACCCACAGGCTGTTGCGGCGGTGCGGCGGTTGTATGCCCAGCCGGGCACGAACAAGTTGGTGGCGATGGAATCGGCGGCCCGGGCGTTCCCGAAAGCTCTGGCCCGGTTCATCGCACTACGGGATCAGATCTGCCGGACTCCGTACTGCAACGCCCGTATCCGGCACACCGACCACGTCAGGCCGCACGCCCATCTGGGGCCCACCAGCGTGCACAACGGCCAGGGCTTGTGCGAGCACTGCAATTACGTCAAAGAAGAACCCGGCTGGCACTCCCGCACCAGCTATGACCGGTACGGCCGGCACACGACGGAGCTCACCACGCCGACCGGCGCGGTCTACGCCTCGACCGCGCCGCCGATGCCGGGCGGATTGCAGATCCTGACCCGCCGGGTCCACCTCGCGATCATCGACAAGGGATCGCGTCCGCGGGTGCTGCGTGACTAGCCAAATGTGTGGCGACTCACGGCAACCGATCGTGCGCGAAGGCGCATGATGAGGTCATGGACGGTGTGCTGTTCTTCGACGGCAAGTGCGGGATGTGTACCCGCGCGCGTAACGCGCTGCTGCGGATGAATCGCACCGGCGGGGTCCGCACCGAACCGCTGCAGAAGCCCGGTACCGCCGAGCGACTCGGCGTGGCACCGGAACATCTCATGGAATCGGTGTGGTGGCTGGATTCGTCCGGCGACGTGTTCGGCGGTGCAAAGGCGGCCAACGCGGCGCTGTCCGCGGCCCTGGGCACTCGGTTGCCGTTGTGGGTCTACGCCATCCCGGGAGTCGGTGCGATCCAGGAGCGCGTCTACCGTTGGATCGCCACGCATCGGTACCACTTCCGTGGCGTCACGCCGTGGTGCGAAACCGCACCGTCGGAGTGTGTTTCAGCCTAGCTGCGCCATCGCGCGGTACCCTTCGGCGGCGCTGGGGTACCGGGGCCGCCAGCCCGAAACATCGCGAAAGCGCTTGTTGCTCACGCGAAGTGATCGCGTTATGGACGTAAGTCGGTCACCGAGCAGAAGTCCGACCCGTCCCGGCCCAGTGATCCAGATGCGGCGCCCGACAGCCGCGGCGCAGGCGTCCGCATATTCGCGTTTGGTCAGCGGAGTGTCGTCGACGATGTTGTACGTGCCACCGGGAGCCGCGAGCGCCGCGACGACGGCACTCGCCGCATCCGCGACGTGGATCGACGAGATGTAGGTACTGCTGCGGCCCGGGGCAAACCCGATGTGCCACTTGGCCATTTCGAGGATCTGTTCACTGTGTGCGGCGTGCGGACCGTAGAACACCCCGAACCGAAGGATCGTCGACTGTCCGGCGAACCGTCGCGCGCTGGCTTCGGCGGCGTGGTTGCCACGCGTGATGGGGTAGTGGTCGACGGGCTGGTCTTCGTCGACCCAGTCGCTTCCGCCGTCGCGGTAGATCATCACGACAGACTCTTGAATCATCCTCTGTACGCCCGCATCTCGGGCCGCATCGACGACGGTGGCGGACCCCTCTGAACGCACCCGCTCGCATTCTGCCCACGCCGATTTGCGGATGAACGCCGTTGTGGAAGGGAGCGCTGATGCCAGGTTGACCACCGCATCGTGGCCGGCGAATGCGCCGGCCAATCCGCGGCGGTCGAACAGCGACACCGAAACCGGTTCGGCGCCTTGGCTCCGCAACACCGCAGCCTTGGCGTCGCCGCGGGCCAGAGCGGTGACGGAGTGGCCGGCAGCGACCAGTGCGGGGACGGTATGGGTGCCGATGGCACCCGTGCCTCCGGTCACGAACACCCGCATCAGCGGAACACCACCGGCAACGTCTGTGGTCCGCGGATGGCCGGCGTATCCCGCCAGGTGACGGCCCCGCTCACATCAGGTTGGCGGGCAACGACTTCCCGCAGCGCCACGGTCAACTCCAGTTGGGCCAGGGCGGAACCCAGGCAGTAGTGCGCTCCGTATCCGAAGGCCACGGGTGGTGGGCCGGTGCGGTCCACGCGGAAGCGGCCGGGCTCCTCGAACACCGCCGGGTCACGATTGGCGGCCGCCACCACCACGACGACGCTGTCACCGGCAGCGATATCGACGCCGCCCAGTCGGTGGTCCTCGGTGGCGGTGCGCACCGTCGACTGCACGGGACCGTCGAGCCGCAGTAGTTCGGTGATCACCGCCCCGTCCACGGTGTCGACCCGCTCATCCACGATCCGAATCAGCCCCGCGCCAAGGAGATTCGCCGTGGTCTCGTGCCCGGCGACCGCGATCAGGATGGCCGTCACCACGACGTCCTCGAGGGACAGCTCGGGATCGGTGGCGATGAAGCTGAACAGGTCATCGCCCGGATGCGCCCGGCGGTCGGCGGCGAGTGGCAGGAACTCCGCCATCAACGCGGCGGCCGCACCTAACCCCTCGGCCACCTCCACGGGATCGGCCAGGGTGCCGAGCATCCGGATGATCGACGGCGACAGTTCGCGCAGCGACGCCGCGTGCGCCGGATCGAGCGCGAGCCATTCACCGACCACCGCGATCGGTAGGGGCAGCGCGATCTGCGACATGAAATCAAACGGCTCGCCGGTGGGCGCCTGCGCGATGACCTCGGCGGCGATCGTCTCCACACCCTCGGTCAATCCGGCCACCGTGCTGCGCGTGAACGCGTCCCGGACCGCGCCGCGCAGCCGGTTGTGATCGGCGCCGTCGGTGAAAAGCATTGAGGCCTTGGTGAATTCCGGTGCCATCATCGTCATCGATACGCGCGCCACCGGGTTGGCCAGCGGATCGCTGGTCCAGCCGGACCCGCCGAGCACCTGCCGGGCCGCGTCGTAGCCGAGCACCAGCCAACCTTGGGCGACGCTGTCCCACACGACATCACCGGCGCGTCGGCGGGCCTCGTAGAAGGGGTAGGGATCAGCGGCGTCCCAGGGCAGCCGGGCCGCTGCGACGTCGTTAGGCGACATGATCGTCCGTCCCGTGCGGCAGTCCGCGGCGCTTGACCCACGCCTCGTGTTCGAGGCCCAGATCGGTGACGGGCGCTGCGACGCCGTCCATTTCGTCCAGCATCCCGCGGGCGTGGAAGGTGGCGTTCAGTGCGGTGAAAATTGCATTCATCGATAGGTTCAGGCGCGAGAAGAACACGAAGTCGGCGGGCACCCTGATGTGCCTCATCGGGTGGTCGGCCTCGCGGACGTCCAGCATCGAGGCGATGGCGCGCCGCGATGCCTCGTCGGTGTAGGTCACCGGCTGCGGCGCCAGGATCTCGTAGATGATGCCCTCCCACCATCGGTAGGCATCATCGGCGGTCAGTACCGAATCGGTTGCGAAGAAACCACTTTCGACCATGTTCGACCGCAGATCGTCGCGGCGCCCTTCGACCGCGCAGCGCATCAGGTTCACGATGCGCCGGCGCTGGCCTTCGGGAAGGATCTTCGCGCAACCGAAGTCGACGAATCCGACGGTGCCGTCGAGGCCGAATCGGTAGTTGCCCGGATGCGGGTCGGCGTGGAACAGATGGCCGTGCCGGTAGGAGCCGGTGACGAACCGCGCGATCACCTCGGACCACGTGTCCTTGGTGTTCTGGTCGGCGTCTTGCGCTGCGCCCCAATTCAATCCGTCGAGGTACGTCATGGTCAGGACGCGGTCGCCGGAAGCCTCGCCGACCAGTTCGGGCACGCGAACGTAGGGGTGGTCCCGCCAGAGTTCGCTGAACGCGGTGATGTGGGCGGCTTCCCGGCGGTAGTCGATTTCCTCGGAGATGCGTTCGGATATTTCTGCGGCGATCGGGGCGACGTCGGGCAGGATCGCGCCGAGCGTGCTGGCCGCGCCGGCCGCGAATCGGAACATGGTCGCCAGCAGCTCGGTGTTCGACAGATCGTCCCGAATCGCTTGCGCCACACCGGGGTACTGGATCTTCACCGCGACGTCACGGCCGTCGTGCAGGACGGCCCGGTGGACCTGGCCGATGGACGCGGCCGCCATCGGTTCGTCGGAGAACGACGCGAACACCGCGGAGATCGGGCGTCCCAGGTCGTCCTCGACGATGCGCCGGGCCAGGGCCGAATCCATCGGCGGCGCGTCGGCCTGCAGCCGGGTCAGGGCCCGCTGGTACGGCGAGAGTTCGCCGGCGCCAATGGCATTGGCGTCGACCATGGACATCAGCTGGCCGGCCTTCATCAACACGCCTTTGGAGTGGCCGAGGAGTTCGGCGTATTGCTCTGCGGTGCGCTCGTGGAACCGTTCGACCGCGCCGGTGTTGCCGGCCCTCTCCTGCAGGGCCGCGACCATCCGCCCACCCGCGGCGCGGGCAGTGAAGCCGGCGACCGGCATGGTGCGGCGGATACGTCCGCGCGGCACATTTCCGGCCATTGCGCCTCCAAGCGTTATATGGTGACCTAGTACGAAATATATGGCCCTTCTTATATGCAGTCAATGGTGGGAGTCAGTGGTGGAAACCTCGACAAAGGAACGGACCAGGGAACGTCTGGTCACCGAGGCCATGCGGCTGTTCAGTGAGCAGGGCTACCAGGCCACCAGCATCACCGCGATCGAGAAAGCCGCCGGCCTGGTGCCCGGCTGCGGCGCGCTGTACAACCACTTCAAGACCAAAGAGGCCCTGCTGGCGGCAGGCATCGACAGGCAGCTGGACCGGCGGCGGGCGATGCACGACATCAGCGCGCTGTTCGCCGGTGAGGGGGAGCTGCGGACAGAACTCACGCTGCTCGGCCGGTATGTGCTCAGTGTGCTGAACCAGGAAAGTCAGTTCCTGCAGGTCGCGGCTCGCACGCCGGCGGGTCAGTCGGACCGGCTGAACGCCGCTTACGCCGCCCTGGTCGACGGCTTGTACTGCGAACTGGCCGACTGGATCGTGGGTTGCGCGCCTGGCCTCGATCAGGCCGAGGCCAGGCGGATCGCAGTGG
Source organism: Mycolicibacterium llatzerense (assembly GCF_025331195.1). Taxonomy (NCBI): domain Bacteria; kingdom Bacillati; phylum Actinomycetota; class Actinomycetes; order Mycobacteriales; family Mycobacteriaceae; genus Mycobacterium; species Mycolicibacterium llatzerense. The sequence continues at coordinate 1,916,121 of NZ_LXOV01000001.1, forward strand.
TCGGGGTCAACGCGCTGCTGGGCAAGCAGGCGACGCGCGTCGTCTTCCTTGCCCCGCAGGCGGACACCCCGGATGAGGAGTACATCGCGGACTGGACCGCGATGCTGGCGGGCCGGATCGAAGCGGCCCGAACTGCTTAGTGCTCTTCAGCAGCGAGCAGCTCAGTGCTCTTCGGTCTCGAACCGGGCGATCGAGCGGGCCAGCTCTTCTTCGGCCTCTTTACGGCCGACCCAGTCGGCGGCCTTGACGAACTTGCCGGGCTCCAGGTCCTTGTAGTGCACGAAGAAGTGCTTGATGGCGTCCAGCTCGAACTCCGAGATGTCGCCCAGGTCCTGGATGTGGTCCCAGCGCGGGTCACCGGCGGGTACGCACAGCAGCTTGTCGTCGCCGCCGGCTTCGTCTGTCATCCGGAACATCGCGACCGGGCGGGCGTCGACGATGGCACCGGGGAACACCGACTCGGGCAGCAGCACCAGGGCGTCCAGCGGGTCGCCGTCCTCGCCGAGAGTGTTCTCGAAGAACCCGTAGTCGGTGGGGTAGCCCATCGGGGTGTACAGGTAGCGATCCAGCTTGACCCGGCCGGTCACGTGGTCCACTTCGTACTTGTTGCGCGAACCCTTGGGGATCTCGATGACGACTTCGTGCTCCACCGGGAGGCTCCTTAGCTCTGTGCTGATAACCGGGTACACCTTAGACGAGCGATACCCTGCACAGTGACATCCCCGACGACCCGGATCAGTTCAGGAGCAGCATGCGGCCCACCCAGTGGCGCCGATCGACCCACTTGGTGATCGGTGTGGCAGTTCTGGTGCTGGTCGCCGCGCTGGTGGCAGCGGCCGCGGTGATGACGCGCCACGAGGCCGCCCCGGCTGCCGGATCGACGGTCAAGGCACAACCCGCGCTCGTCACGGCCCAACCCGGGGTGCAGCCGGTGTCCGACGCCGCGGCGCAACCGGTGCCCGCGCAGCTGGCCGCGGTGCTGGCGCCGCTGGCGGCCAACCCGAATCTCGGCATGCTGGGCGGCCGGATCACCGATGCCCTGACCGGGACGCAGCTGTGGGCGCAAGGCGCGAACATTCCCCTGCAGCCCGCGTCCACCAACAAGACACTTACGGCAGCCGCGGCGCTGCTCACCCTCGATCGCAACGCGCGGCTCACCACCACGGTCGTGTCGGGTGACACGCCGGGCGTGGTGGTCCTCAAGGGCGGCGGCGACCCGACGCTGTCCGCGGCGCCGCCCGGCACCGACACCTGGTACGGCGACGCGGCCCGCATCTCTGACCTGGCCGACCAGGTCCGCAAGGCGGGCGTCACCCCCACGGCCGTTCAGGTCGACGTCAGCCTCTACTCCGGCCCGACGATGGCGCCGGGCTGGGACGTCGCCGATATCGAGGGCGGCGACTGGGCCCCGATCCAGTCGGTGATGGTCGACGCCGGTCGCGTCCAGCCCACGACCGTGGAGTCCAAGCGGTCGACCACCCCGGCCCTCGACGCCGGCCGCGCCCTCGCCGCGGCCCTGCGGGTCGACCCCGCCAACGTGACGGTCCGCACCACACCGGCTGCCGGCCAGCAGATCGGCGCGGTGCAGTCCCCGCCGCTGATCGAGCGCCTGCGCGAGATGATGTGGGCGTCGGACAACGTGATGGCCGAGTCGATCGGCCGTGAGGTCGCCGCCGCGGTGAACCAGCCGGAGAGTTTCGACGGCGGAGTACGTGCCGTCCTCGGCCAGTTGTCGAAAGCGGGACTGACCACCTCGGGTGCGACGCTGTTCGACGCCAGCGGCCTGTCGGTCAACGACCGGCTCACCGCGGCCGTCCTGGACGACGTCGTCAACGCCGCGGCGGGCAACAGCGAGCCCCGGCTCCGGCCGCTGCTCGACGTCCTGCCGATCGCGGGCGGCAGCGGCACGCTGTGGAACCGCTACGTCGACACTCCGTCTGCCGGATATCTGCGGGCCAAGACCGGCTCGCTGACCGGGACCAACGCGCTGGCGGGCATCGTCACCGACCAGAGCGGACGGGTCCTGACCTTCGCGCTGATCTCGAACAACGCCGGTCCGGAGGGACGTACCGCGCTCGATGCCCTGGCCGCGGCGTTGCGGCCCTGCGGGTGCGGCTCGTGAGCCGGACGCCGACCGTCGGCCGCGCCGTCGACTGGGGCTTCGCCGCCACGGTCGGGGCCAAGCTGACCCGCCCGGAACCGGCGACCACCGACTACACCCGCAACCAGGTGCGTGAGCAGCTCGCCGATTCCGCGCGCCGGGCCGAGCTGCCGGTGCGGGAGGTGACGCTGCTCAACGAAGGTGCCGAGGTACCCGAGGCCCGCGTCGTCGACCGCCAGGACTGGGTGCGCGCCGCCACCGAATCCATGCGGGTCATGACGGGCGGCGAAACATCAAGTGCCACAGGCCTTGCCGCGATGCTGGCGGGCCGGGTCACCGGCGCGCAGACGGGCGCGGTGCTGGCGTTCGTATCGTCGGGCATCCTCGGGCAGTACGACCCCTTTGCCGCCAATGGCGGTACGCTGTTGCTGGTCGCCCCGAATGTGCTTGCCGCAGAACGGCAATTGAAGGTCGACCCCGCTGACTTCCGGCTCTGGGTGTGTCTGCACGAGGTGACGCACCGCGTGCAGTTCCGTGCCAACCCGTGGCTCACCGAGCACATGTCGCAGGCGCTGGCGGTGTTGACCGACGACTCCGGTCTGGATGCCGGTGATGTCGCCGGCCGGTTGGCCGAGTACGTGCGGACTCAGCGGGGCGGCGAGTCCGACCCGAATTCGCAAGGCATCCTTGGCGTCATGCGCATCATGCAGTCCGATGAGCAGCAGCGTGCGCTCGATCAACTGCTGGTGCTGGGGACGCTGCTGGAAGGTCACGCCGACCATGTGATGGACGCCGTCGGTCCGGCGGTGGTGCCGTCGGTGGCCGCCATCCGTAGCCGGTTCGACGAGCGCCGCCATCGCAAACAGTCTCCGCTGCAACGGATCGTCCGTGCCCTGCTGGGGGTCGACGCCAAGATCGCCCAGTACACCCGCGGCAAGAAGTTCGTCGACGAGGTGGTGTCGACCGTCGGCATGAAGCGGTTCAACGCGGTCTGGACCGATGCCGAAACCCTGCCGCTGCCAACCGAAATCGACGAGCCGCGGCGATGGATCGATCGAGTGCTCTGAGTCGACTGCGCCCTGCGGTCATGGCGTTCGCGCGCCGGCATCCGGCCGACCGGTGGTGCGTCGGGCTTTCCGGTGGTGCCGACTCACTGGCGCTGACCGCGGTCGCCGCCGCCCTCAAGCCGACCACCGCCTTGATCGTCGACCACGGTCTGCAACCTGGATCGGCCGATGTGGCAGCCACTGCAGCCGCTCAAGCCAGGCAGTTGGGTTGTGTTGATGCCCAGGTGATTTCCGTGCACGTGGGCACCGACGGCGGCCCGGAGGCCGCGGCCCGCACCGCGCGGTACGACGCACTGGATGCTGCGCGGGACGGCGCGCCGGTGCTGCTCGCGCACACCCTCGATGATCAGGCCGAGACCGTACTGCTCGGGCTCGGTCGGGGTTCGGGCCCGAGATCCATTGCCGGCATGCAGGTTTGGGACCCGCCGTGGGGACGGCCCCTACTGGAGATGCGGCGCGCCGACACCGTGGCGGCCTGCGCCGAGCTCGGGCTCACACCATGGCAGGACCCGCACAACACCGACCCGCGCTACACCCGGGTCCGCCTGCGCACCGAAGTGCTGCCGCTGCTGGAGGACGTGCTGGCGGGCGGCGTCGCGCCGGCCCTGGCCCGCACCGCCGCTGCGCTGCGGGAGGACAACGACGCCCTCGACGCCCTGGCTGCCGGGCACCTGGCGACCCTGCTCACCGGCGACGGCCTGACCGTCGCCGGGCTCGAAGACCTCCCCGCCGCGCTGCGCCGCCGGGTGATCCGCGGCTGGCTGCTGGGCGTCGGGGCGGCGGCGCTCACCGACGTGCAACTGCGCGCAGTCGACGCGCTGGTCGGGGACTGGCACGGGCAGGGCGGTGCGGCGGTGACCTCGCCTTTGCGGTATCAGCGCCTCGTCGTCAGCCGACACGCCGGACTGCTCACAGTGGCTGCCCGACCTGTGTGAGCGACCGCCGAGCGGGACGGTCTTGGTGCTGGGCCAGGCGGCATGGCACGCTGTTGCCGTGGAGCTGTATCCGGGTGACATCAAGTCAGTTCTCCTGTCTCAGGAGCAGGTTCAGGCGCGCATCGGCGAGATGGCTGCGCTGATCGCCGAGGACTACCGAGCCGACTCCGGCGACCAGGATCTGCTGCTGATCACCGTGCTCAAAGGTGCGGTCATGTTCGTCACCGACCTGGCCCGCGCGATCCCGCTGCCGACCCAGCTCGAGTTCATGGCCGTCAGTTCGTACGGGTCGTCAACCTCGTCGTCGGGCGTGGTGCGCATCCTCAAGGACCTCGACCGTGACATCAACGGCCGCGACGTGCTGATCGTCGAGGACATCATCGACTCCGGGCTCACCCTGTCGTGGCTGCTGCGCAACCTGGCGACCCGCGGCCCGCGTTCGCTGCGGGTGTGCACGCTGCTGCGTAAGCCCGACGCCATGCGCGCCGACATCGACGTCGCGCACATCGGGTTCGACATCCCCGACGAGTTCGTCGTCGGTTACGGCCTGGACTACGACGAGCGCTACCGGGACCTGCCCTACATCGGCACGCTCGACCCGAAGGTCTACAGCCCGGAAACATCGCTCGGCTGAGTTAGCCGTAATTAGCGGTCGAGTCACTGTTCTCGGCATCAATGCACTTAAGTGCCCGCTGTGAATAGCTAACGCCAGAATCTAATCCTTTGCTGGACGTGGCTGTTCCACTAGCATCCAGATGTGCGGCTGACTACCTGCCTGGCCAGGCTCCGGGACTGGTTCAGCCTGCCGATTCGGTACGACTGGTTGCGTAGCTACCTGGAAGCCCGTGGCCTGGAACGGTTGGCACGCCACTCGGCGGCGGCGCTGTGCCTGGCGTGCGCGCTGCTGTGGTCGCTGATGGTCATCGGCGAGACGCGTGCCATGGCACCGCTCGGGATCGCCGTCGCCATCGGCAGTGCAATCACGTGCACCGGTTTCAGCATCCTGTGGGCGGTGCGCTGGCCCAGCGCCGCCATGTCGAAGGCCTTTGTCCTGGCGTTGGCGGTGTTGGGCGCGTTGCTATTTCTCTCCCAGCGGGCCCACCCGGTCGACGGCGCCGGCATCGTCGGTTTCTTGTTCGTCAACAGCTATGCGGCGTGCGTGCACACCCGCCGGTTCCTGGCTGCGCCGATCGCGATCGGGGTGGCGGTCACGGGCGTGTACTTCGTGCGGGTGACCGCGGAGGGTGATCTGATCCGGGCACTCAGCGATTGCGCCTTCTACCTGGTGGCGATCGTGGTCACCCCACTGTGCTTCCAGTACATGATGTATCTGCTCAGCAGTGACGCCGATGATTCGGACTTCGACCCATTGACCGCACTACTCAACCGGCGTGGGTTCGATCGGGCGGTACGGCAGATGGTCGGCGCCCCGACGGCGGACCGGACCACGGATCTGTCCTTCGTGATGATCGACCTGGATCGCTTCAAGTCGATCAACGACACTTTCGGCCATACCGTCGGCGATCAGGTGCTCATCATGGTCGGCGAGATTCTGCGGCGGGCCTGCCGCGGCAGCGCAACATTCGCCCGTATCGGCGGCGAGGAATTCATCGTCGCCTACGCGGGTGATCGCAGCGTCGCCTGTGCCATCGCCGAACACGTGCGCCGCCAGCTCCTCGACACCCGCTGGTGCTTGACGGCCAGCTTCGGTATCGCTTCGGCCCCGCTGCTCGACGGTCAGACCGGCGACACCGAATGGTTCACCGAACACCTGCTGCGAGTCGCCGATCAGCTGATGTACACAGCCAAACGGGCCGGCGGAGATCGGATCGAGTCGATCGAATTCGGCGGCGAGTACGAGCTTCGCCGAGCCGGCTGAGCCGCAGGTATGCCCATGGGCACTTACCAAAGGGCGCGGCGGGGCGCAGAATCGCAACCATGCCTACCGCGCTCCGGATCTGCCCCTTCTGCGAAGCCACCTGCGGCCTGACCCTCACCATCGACGACGGCCGCGTCACCGGCGCGCGGGGTGATCACGACGACGTCTTCAGCGCAGGATTCATCTGCCCCAAGGGGGCCAGCTTCGGAGAGCTCGACAACGACCCCGACCGGCTGACGCGCCCGCTGGTGCGCCGGGACGGCGTGCTGACCGAGGCCACCTGGGACGAGGCCTACGCCGTCGTCGCCGAACGGCTCGGTGCGGTGATCGCCGCGCACGGCGGTGCGGCGGTCGGGGTGTACCTCGGCAATCCGAACGCGCACACCGTCGCGGGCGCCCTGTACGCGCCGCTGATCCTCAAAGGTTTGGGCACCCGTCAGGTGTTCAGCGCCAGCACCCTCGACCAGATGCCGAAACATGTTGCGCTGGGCCTGATGTACGGCAGCCCCATCGCGTTCACCGTGCCGGACCTCGACCGCACCGACTATCTGGTGATCATCGGCGCCAATCCGCTGGTGTCCAACGGCAGCGTGACCACCGCCGCCGACTTCCCCGGCAAGCTGCGGGCGCTGAAGAAGCGCGGCGGCAAGCTCGTCGTCATCGACCCGGCCCGCACCCAGACCGCCAAGCTCGCCGACCGCCACCTCGCCCCGCGCCCGGGAACCGACGCGGCGCTGCTGCTCGCCGTCGTCCACGTGCTGTTCGACGAGGACCTGGTCGACCTCGGTGGCGTCGCCGAGCACGTCGTCGGCATCGAGCAGGTCCGGGCGCTGGCCGCCGACTTCGCGCCGGAAGCCGTCGAGCAGGCCTGCGGGGTCGGCGCCGACGAAATTCGTGAGCTGGCCCGTGAACTCGCGGCAGCGCCGACGGCGGCCGTGTACGGCCGGATCGGTACGTCCACAGTCGAGTTCGGCACGATCGGCAGCTGGCTGGTCGACGTGATCAACGTGCTCACCGGCAATCTGGACCGGCCGGGCGGGGTGATGTTCCCGCTCGGTGCGGCGGCCGCGGCGCCGCGGCCACCCAAGCCCGGTCGTGGGTTCCGGACGGGACGGTGGGCCAGCCGGGTCTCCGGCTACCCCGAGGTGCTGTCCGAGTTGCCGGCTGCGGCGCTCGCCGAGGAGATCGACACCGCGGGCGACGGGCAGATCAAGGCGATGATCACCATCGCCGGGAACCCGGTGCTGTCGGCGCCGGACGGTGACCGGCTCGACAAGGCTTTGGACAGTGTCGAATTCATGTTGTCGGTCGACCCCTACCTCAATGAGACGACACGGCACGCCGACGTCATCCTGCCGCCGCCTCCGCCCGCGCAGAGCCCGCATTTCGACTTCGCGCTCAACAACCTCGCTGTGCGCAACAACGTGCGCTATTCACCGCCCGTGCTGCCCCTCGCGGACCGACCGGACGAGGCGGAGATCCTGTCGCGCGTCGCGCTGGTGCTGTATGGCATTGGGGTACAAGCAGATCCCGTCCTGGTCGACGCCCAGGTGATCGCGATGACGCTGACCAAAGAGGTGTCCGACGCTGATTCTCCGGTCGCCGGACGGGACGTCGACGAACTGACCGCGATGCTCGGTACCGGTCCCGGCTATGAACGCCGGCTCGACATGATGCTGCGGCTCGGGCCCTACGGCGACGGGTTCGGCACCAGGCCCGACGGGCTCACGCTGGAAAAGCTCAAGGCCAACCCGCACGGCATCGATCTGGGGCCGCTGCGGCCGCGGATTCCGGAAGTACTGCGAACCCCAAGCGGGAGAATCGAACTCGCGCCCGAGCCCGTCGTCGCCGACGTGGCACGGCTCCGGGATGCGCTCAGCCGCTCGGCCGGCGGCTTCCTGCTGATCGGCCGGCGTCACCTGCGCTCCAACAACAGCTGGATGCACAACCTGCCGGCGCTGTCCGGCGGGTCCAACCGGTGCACCCTGCAGATTCACCCCGACGATGCCGCAGACCTGGGCCTCACCGACATCGCGATCATCAAGGGTCCGGGCGGTGAACTGCTCGCCCCGATCGAGGTGACCGACGTGATGCGGCGCGGCGTGGTGTCGCTGCCGCACGGCTGGGGCCACAACCGTGGCGGCACCGGTCAGCAGCTCGCGAACAGCCATCCCGGGGTCAACGTGAACCAGCTCAACGACGGCACGCACCTGGACCGGTTGTCGGGTACCGCGGTGCTCAACGGGATTCCGGTGGAAATCAGTGCGGCAGGCTAACCCAGCTCCCAGATCACCGTCACCGAGAAGTTGACGGTCTGCTGGCCGGGGGACAGCGGCACGGCTTCGGCCATGGCCATCCGCGGGGCCGGCATGGGCGTCGGGGTGGTGCCGCCGGTTGCCTCGGAGATCGAGACCACCTTGCCCAGGTTCAGCCCGGACAGCTGGGCGTACTGCTGGGCGCGGTCCTTGGCGTCGTTGAAGGCGCGGGTACGGGCATCCTTGACCAGCTGCGAGTCGTCGTCGATCGAGTAGGCGACGCTGTTGATCCGGGTGGAATTGCCACCGGCAGTGACGATCTTCGCCAACACCTGTGATGCGGTGTCGAGCTTGCGGACCTTGATGTCGATGGTGTTGCTGGCCCGGTACCCCGTGATGACTGAGTCGCGGTAGTCGGGCTGCAGCTCGACCTGCTTGGTGGCGATGTCCTTCTTGTCGATGCCGGCGCCTGCCAGTGCGTCGATCACGGCTTGCTGGCGGCTGCTGGTCTGGTTCATCGCGGCGGTGACGTCCGGCGCCGTCGCCTCGATGGAGGCGGTGACGTTCAGCGTGTCCGGCGTGCCCTGCACCTTGCCGCTGCCGACGACGGTGACTTCGCGGGTGGCCGGTTTGGTGTCGTCGGAGCCACAGCCGGCGACGCCGACGGCGCCGGCGATAGCAAGTCCGGCGAGGGTGAGAGCGGCGGTACGTCGGGTCGCAAGTGGCATGACGTCCACCGTACCCATCGTTCAGGAGTCGCTGGTGTGCTCGGCGATCGCGTTCACGACGGCTTCGCCGACCCGGCCGAACAGCTGGTCGCGCATGCCCTTGGCCCATTCGTGCGAGGCATGCGGCGCGGTGAGCTGCCCCTTGAAATGGGGGATCACCTCGCGGGCGAACAACTCGTACGAGTGCATCGTGGCCGCGGGCGGCGCCCAGTCGTGGCCCAGCATCAGGAACGTGCCGAAGCCGCCGGAGCGGTCCAGCATGTCCTGGATGTAGCCGATGCAGTCGGCGGGCGTGCCGATGCAGCAATTGCCTTTGGCCGCATAGTCTTCGACGAACTGCCGGGACGTCGGCGCCGGGCCGGTCTGGCTGCCCAGCGGCACGAACCCGGCCGCGCCGAAGTAGTTCGAGAAGTCCTCCAGGCCGTAGGTGCAGTCCTCGATGGCCTGCTCGCGGGTGTCGGCCAGGTGCACCACACCCAGCACCCGCCAGCCCTTTCGGTCCGGCTCGGGCCGGCCGGCCTTCGCGGCCTGGTCGCACACGAGGTCCCAGGTGGTCTCCAGTGCGGCGTAACCGCCGGGCACCGACATCGACAGCGACACCAGCGACGTGCCCAACTGCCCGGCCAGCCGCGGTCCTGACGGGGAAACCATTGCCGCCGTGGATATCTCGGGATACGGCCAGGTGTACGGCCGGATGTGCAACGCGGCGTCGCGCAGGGTGAACCAGTCGGTCTCTCGCGAGATTCGCTCGTCGGGTGCGGCCCGGAACAGGGCCAGGATGGCTTCGAGGGACTGCTGCATCATCGGCCGCTGGTTCACCGGGTCGATGCCCATCATGTAGGCGTCCGACGGCAATGCCCCCGGACCGGTGCCGAACATGACGCGACCGCGGGTCAGGTGATCGAGCAGCACCCAGCGGTCGGCCACCATCAGCGGGTGGTGGTAGGGCAGTGACACCACGCCGGTGCCGAACCGGATGTTCCTGGTGCGTTCGGCTGCCGTGGCGATGAACACCTCGGGACAGGCGATCAATTCGTAACCGCCGGAATGGTGTTCGCCGAACCACACCTCGTCGTAACCCAGCTGGTCCAGCCTGACGGTGCGTTCCAGGTCGTATTCCAGTGCGGTGGTGGGAGATTGGCCGACCGGGTGGAACGGGGTGATGAAAGCGCCGAAATCCAGTGGGCGACCCGTCATTTCAGTCCTTCGATGAATTCGATGAGTGCGGCGTTGACCTCGTCGGGGCGCTCCTGCTGCAACCAGTGCCCGGCGCCCGGGATCATCACCTCGCGGTAGTCGCCTGCGGCCACGTCGCGCACCCGGTCGCGCGGGGTGAAGCTCAGCACCGGGTCGGCGGTGCCGGCCAGGAACAGTGTCGGAACGGTGATGGCCGGGGCGGGGGTCGTCGCCGTCAGCTCCCAGTTCCGGTCGAAGTTGCGGTACCAGTTCAGCGGACCGGTGAAGCCGCTCTCGGTGAAAGCTGTTACGTACGGCTCGAATTCGTCTGCGGTGATCCAGTCCGGCAGCGGCGGCAGCGGATCGTCGGCGAGCGTGTCCGGCGGTGCGGACAAGCCTTCCTCCGCGATCATGCGGCGCATCGTGCTCCGCGGATCGCGACCCAACGCCGCGTCGGCGACGCCGGGTTCCTGGAAATACAGCATGTAGAAGTAGTTGTCGCCGACGCGCCGGCGCCAGATCTCGGTCGGCGGGGCAGCCGCGCGCGGCACCGGCGGCACGCTCAGCGCGGCGACGGCAATCACCCGGTCGGGGTGCAGCAGCGCGAAGTTGCACACCACCGGCGAGCCCCAGTCATGTCCGACGACCACCGCGCGCTCGGCCCCGACGTCGTCGAGCAGCCCGGCCAGGTCTGCGGTGAGGTGGACGATGTCGTAGTCCTTGACCGCCGGCGGGCGTGACGAGCCGCCGTAGCCCCGCTGGTCGGGGGCCAGGACGTGGTAGCCGGCCGCGGCCAGGGCCGGGATCTGGTGCCGCCAAGAATGCGCGAGTTCGGGGAAGCCGTGCGCCAGCACGACCACCGGGGCGCCGCGCTCGCCGGCTTCGGTGACCTGCAACTGCACGCCGTTGGTGTCGACTAACCGCTTGGTGGACGTGATCACGGTCTCACCAAAGCACAGCGGCGGTCCGGCCGGAAGGAGGTATCACTGCCGGGAACTGCCGATCGTTTGCATAGCGGTAACCTGTGAACTATCCCGCATCTGTGTATCGGAAGGACCTGGCCGACGAGTATTCGCCGGCCGAAATATGTCGATGAAGCGAAAAAACGTCATCCGCACCCTGACCGTCGTCGCGGTCGTGTTGCTGCTGGGTTGGTCTTTCTTTTATTTCAGTGATGACACCCGTGGTTATCACCAGGTCGACACCTCGGTGGCGGTCGCCCAGATCAACGCCGGGAACGTCACCGGCGCCCAGATCGACGACCGGGAACAGCAGGTCCGGCTTGATCTGAAGAGCGTCACCCCGGACACCGACAACAGCAACAAGATCATCACGTCGTTCCCCACGGGCTACGCGGTGCCGCTGTTCGATGCGCTCAACGGCAAGAACGTCAAGACCAAGACGGTGGTCAACCAGGGCAGCATCCTCAGCTCGCTGCTGATCTACCTGCTGCCGCTGTTGCTGCTGGTCGGCCTGTTCTTCATGTTCTCCCGTATGCAGGGCGGCGGCCGCATGGGCTTCGGCTTCGGCAAGTCGAAGGCGAAGCTGCTCGGCAAGGACATGCCGAAGACGACGTTCGCCGACGTCGCCGGTGTCGACGAGGCCGTCGAAGAGCTGTACGAGATCAAGGACTTCCTGCAGAACCCGAGCCGCTACCAGGCCCTGGGCGCCAAGATCCCCAAGGGCGTGCTGCTCTACGGCCCGCCCGGAACGGGTAAGACGCTGCTGGCTCGTGCCGTCGCGGGTGAGGCCGGCGTGCCGTTCTTCACCATCTCCGGCTCGGACTTCGTCGAGATGTTCGTCGGTGTCGGCGCCTCCCGCGTGCGCGACCTGTTCGAGCAGGCCAAGCAGAACAGCCCGTGCATCATCTTCGTCGACGAGATCGACGCCGTCGGTCGTCAGCGTGGTGCCGGCCTGGGTGGCGGGCACGACGAGCGCGAGCAGACGCTGAACCAGCTGCTGGTCGAGATGGACGGCTTCGGCGACCGCCAGGGCGTCATCCTGATCGCCGCGACCAACCGGCCCGACATCCTGGACCCGGCGCTGCTGCGTCCCGGCCGCTTCGACCGGCAGATCCCGGTGTCGGCACCCGACCTGGCGGGCCGCAAGGCCGTGCTGCGGGTGCACTCGGCCGGCAAGCCGATCGCCCCCGACGCCGACCTCGACGGCCTGGCCAAGCGCACCGTCGGCATGTCCGGCGCCGACCTGGCCAATGTCATCAACGAGGCCGCGCTGCTGACCGCCCGCGAGAACGCCACGGTGATCACCGGGCCGGCGCTGGAAGAGGCCGTCGACCGCGTCATCGGTGGTCCGCGCCGCAAGGGCCGCATCATCAGCGAGCACGAGAAGAAGATCACCGCGTACCACGAGGCCGGGCACACCCTGGCCGGCTGGGCCATGCCGCACCTGGACCCGGTCTACAAGGTGACGATCCTGGCGCGCGGCCGCACCGGCGGGCACGCCGTCGCCGTCCCCGAGGACGACAAGGGCATGCAGACCCGCTCCGAACTGATCGCCCGACTGGTGATGGCGATCGGCGGCCGGGCCGCAGAGGAGCTGATCTTCCGCGAGCCCACCACCGGCGCGGTGTCCGACATCGAGAACGCCACCAAGATCGCCCGCGCCATGGTCACCGAGTTCGGTATGAGTGCCCGGCTGGGCGCGGTTCGGTACGGCACCGAACACGGCGACCCGTTCCTGGGCCGCACCATGGGCACCCAGGCCGATTACAGCCACGAGGTGGCACAGCTCATCGACGACGAGGTGCGCAAGCTCATCGAGGCCGCCCACACCGAGGCCTGGGATGTGCTGACCCACTACCGCGACGTCCTGGACAAGCTGGCCGGCGAGCTGCTCGAGAAGGAGACGCTGCACCGCGCTGATCTCGAGGTCATTCTGGCCGGCGTCGAGAAGCGTCCTCGCCTGACCCTGTTCGACGACTTCGGTGGCCGCGTGCCGTCCGACAAGCCGCCGATCAAGACGCCCGGCGAGCTGGCCATCGAGCGCGGTGAGCCGTGGCCTCCGCCCGTCGAGGAGCCGGCGTTCAAGGCGGCGATCGCTGCGGCCAGCCAGGCCGCGGGCACCGTGAACGGCACCAACGGCGTGCACGCCGCGCCGAACGGTCAGCCGCAGCACGGCCAGACCCAGCCGAACTACGGCGCGCCCGCGGGCTGGCAGGCCCCGGGCTGGCCGCCGCAGGGACCGCCTCAGCATGGCCACCACCCCCAGCAGGGCCAGTGGTACCCGCAGCAGGGCTGGGGCCAGCCCACGCCGCCGCCGGGCTACCAGCCCTATCCGCAGCAACCGGCGCCGCCGGCGCAACCGAACGACGAGCAGGCGCCGCCTGCGCACGGCTGACCCGAACGGAGCCACATAGATGACGCGGTCGCAGATCCATTCGGCCAGGCTCACCGCCCCGAAGTTCGATCATGATCGAGCCGAGGCCGCGGTGCGCGAGCTGCTGCTCGCGGTGGGCGAGGATCCCGACCGTGACGGGCTGCGGGACACGCCGGGCCGGGTGGCTCGCGCCTTCGAAGAGATCTTCGGCGGGCTCTACACCGACCCCGATTCGGTGCTGAACACCACCTTCGACGAGGGTCACGACGAGCTGGTGCTGGTCAAGGACATCCCGATGTACTCGACCTGCGAGCACCATCTGGTGTCGTTCCACGGCGTCGCGCACGTCGGGTACATCCCGGGTGAGGACGGCCGGGTGACCGGGCTGTCCAAGATCGCCCGCCTGGTCGACCTGTACGCCAAGCGGCCGCAGGTGCAGGAGCGGCTGACCGGCCAGATCGCCGACGCCCTGATGCGCAAGCTGAACCCGCAGGGCGCCATCGTGGTGATCGAGGCCGAGCACCTGTGCATGGCGATGCGCGGGGTGCGCAAGCCCGGCGCGGTGACCACCACCTCGGCAGTGCGCGGCCAGTTCAAGACCTGCGCTTCGTCACGAGCCGAGGCGCTGGACCTGATCCTGCGGAAGTGAACGCACTGCCAACTGGGGCCCCTCCCGTCGCTCCGCTCGCCCCGGTGGTGATGGGCGTCGTCAACGTCACCGCCGATTCGTTCTCCGACGGGGGACGGTTCCTCGATCACGATCGCGCGATCGAGCACGGTCTGGCGTTGGCTGCCCAGGGCGCGCAGATCATCGACGTCGGCGGGGAATCGACGCGGCCCGGTGCGGCCCGGCTGGACCCGGAGGTCGAACGCGGCCGGGTGCTGCCGGTGATCAAAGAGCTTGTCGCCCAGGGCATCACAGTCAGCGTCGACACCATGCACGCCGACGTGGCCGAGGCCGCCCTGGAATGTGGCGTCCACATCGTCAACGACGTGTCCGGCGGACGGGCCGACCCGAACATGGCGCCGCTGCTGGCCGGCGCGCGGGTGCCATGGGTCCTGATGCACTGGCGCGAGGTCGACGCCGAGCAGCCGCACCGGATTCCGGAGTACTCCGACGTGGTGGCCGACGTGCGGGCCGAACTGCTCGCCGCGGTCGACGACGCCGTCGCCGCCGGGGTGGAACCGGAGCACCTGATCATCGATCCGGGTCTGGGTTTCGCCAAGTCGGCACAACACAATTGGGCCTTGCTGCGGGCGCTGCCCGAGCTGGTCGCCACCGGCATCCCGGTGTTGGTCGGGGCGTCGCGCAAGCGATTCCTCGGCACCCTGCTGGCGGATGCCGACGGCACGCCGCGCGAGCCCGACGGCCGGGAGACGGCCACGGCGGTGATCTCGGCGCTGGCCGCGCAGCACGGTGCGTGGGGGGTGCGGGTGCATGATGTGCAAGCCTCGGTGGACGCGGTGAAAGTGGTGGGGGCCTGGCATGGCTGATCGAATCGAACTGCGGGGCTTGACCGTTCGCGGGAATCACGGCGTCTTCGACCATGAGCGCCGGGACGGGCAGGACTTCGTCGTCGACATCACGGTGTGGATCGACCTGGCTGCCGCCGCGCTGAGCGACGAGTTGTCGGACACCCTGGACTATGGCGCGCTGGCGCAGCAGGCGGCGGACATCATCGCGGGGCCGGCGCGGAATCTGATCGAGACGGTGTCCGCCGAGATCGCCGATTCGGTGATGACCGACCAGCGCGTCCATGCCGTCGAGGTGGTGCTGCACAAGCCCAGTGCGCCGATCCCGTTGACGTTCAACGATGTTGCGGTCGTGGCGCGCCGGTCCAGGCGGGCTGGTCGTGGCTAGCGTGAGCGAGAAGCCGGAGGCGGATCGCGCATGAGCTCAGTCGTGCTTTCCATCGGCTCCAACCTGGGCGACCGGCTTGCCCATCTGCAGTCGGTGGTCTCCGGGCTCGGCGGCGCGGTCCGGGCCGTCTCCCCGGTCTATGAGACCGACGCCTGGGGCGGCGTCGAGCAGGGGCCGTTCCTCAATGCCGTGGTACTGGCCGAGGCTCCCGACCTCGACGGTCCGGGCTGGCTACGCCGGGCTCATGAGTTCGAGAACGCCGCCGACCGGGTGCGCGAACAGCGTTGGGGTCCACGCACTCTCGATGTCGACATCGTGAGCTGTCACGATGGCGATGGCGAAGTGCGGTCTGACGATCCGGTCCTGACGCTGCCGCACCCGCTGGCGCATCAACGCGCCTTCGTGCTGGTGCCGTGGCTGGCCGCCGCCCCCGACGCGGCGCTGACGGTGGCCGGGCAGCCGGTACTGGTAGCCGATCTGCTGGCTGGGCTGGCTGCCGACGAACGCGACGGCGTGCGCCGCACGGACCTGGAGCTGGTGCCCTGATGGGGCCGACGCGGAAGCGCGATCTGTCGATCGGCACAGCGCTGGCCACGGTCGTCGCGTATGGGCTGGTGATCCTGGTGTACGGCTGGCTGCCGCCGATCACGGTGTGGACGGGGTTGTCGCTGTTGGTTTTTGCCGGCGCTGAAGCGGGGTGGGCGTTCTACGTGCGCGCCAAGATCCGTGCCGGTCACATCGGGGTGGGCGGCGGCCGGATCGATCCGCTGGCGGTGGCGCGGTCGGTGGTGGTGGCCAAGGCGTCGGCGTGGGTCGGCGCGATGGTGCTGGGTTGGTGGCTCGGCGTGCTGGGCTACCTGCTTCCGCGACGGTCGCAATTTGCGTATCCCGCGGCCGCGACGCCCGGTGCTGTGGTTGCGGCGATCAGCGCGCTGGCGCTCGTGGTCGCGGCGTTGTGGCTGCAGCATTGCTGCCGCGCTCCGCTGGACCCGCAGGAGAAGTCTGACGGCGCAACCGAATAGGTAACGATCCGACCGGACCGGGTGTCGGTCAACCTGCGAGGGGAACGCAGAACGGTACAGTCAGCGCATGATTGATCCGACCCGGACGGCGCGCGGCAGGCGCGCGAACCGCAGGCCGGGTTGGTTGCTGCTGACGGCATTGCTGGTGCTGGCCATCGTCGCCAGCTCGGCGCTGGTGTTCACCGATCAGGTCGAGTTGCTGAAACTGGCTGTGGTCATTGCCTTGTGGGCCGCGGTGGCGGCGGCATTCGCGTCGTTCGTGTACCGGCGTCAGGCCGATCTGGACCAGGCCCGGGCCCGCGACCTCAAGCTCGTCTACGACCTACAGCTGGACCGCGAGATTTCGGCGCGCCGCGAATACGAGCTGTCGCTGGAATCGCATCTGCGCCGTGAGCTCGCCTCCGAACTGCGTGCCCAGTCGGCCGACGAGGTCGCGGCGCTGCGCGCGGAGCTGGCCGCGCTGCGCGCGAACCTCGAGTTCTACTTCGACGCCGATCTGGCGCACCGCCCGGCGCTCGAGACCGACCGCAGTGGCCAGGCCGTGCCGGTCGGCCGCGTTGTCGCCAGCCGGATCGACACGGAAGACCGGCCGGACCTGATGTCGGAGCCGAACACCGAAGAGAGCCCCATCATCGACGTGGCGGCCGAGCCGCATGTGCCGCCGGACCCGTGGGCGCCGCCGCCTCCGCCGCCGCAGCCACCGTTCGGCGGGGCGCACCGCCTCACCCCGCGGCCGGCACCATCCGACTGGCAGCCCTCGCCGGCCGAAGGCCAGTGGATCCCGGCCGGCCAGCCGGGCAGCAACTGGGCACCCGCGGCGCCGGAACCCGCGCAGCCGCCGGTGCAGCCGCCCGTGCCGCCGGTCCAGGACCGCGGACCCGAACCGACGATGACCCTGCCGGTGGTTCCGCCGGTGCCGACGTACACCCCGGAACCGCCCCCCGCGCCCACGCCCGAACCCGAGCCGCAGCCCACGCGCCGGGGCCGCCACGGCGCCTCCGAAGAGCCCGCCCAGCCAGAGACCCCTGTCACATCCGGTCGTCGGCGTCGTGCCGAACCCGACGATGAACCCGCAGGTCAGCACGTTGGTGGGCAGCCGGCGGCCGAATTGCTGGCGCGGCTGCAGGCCAACACCAGCGGCGGCGGCCGTCGACGTCGCCGCGAGGACTGAGCTACGCTCTGCGGTGACCGTCCGGTACCTGCCAGGCAGGACTGGAACGACTGAATACCACCACTTTGTGAGGTCGCTGCAATGAAGCAGCTCGACGGACTGCGTCCGGCCCGGCTCGCTGTCGGAATCATTTCCGCAGGGCGGGTCGGCAGTGCGCTGGGTGTTGCGCTCGAGCACGCCGACCACGTCGTCGTCGCGTGTAGCGCGATCTCCCATGCGTCGCGCGGACGTGCCGAGCGCAGGCTGCCCGACACCCAGGTGCTGCCCGCTCACGACGTCGCCGCCAAAGCCGAACTGCTGCTGCTGGCCGTGCCGGACGCGGAGCTGACGTCCGTCGTCGCCGGACTGGCTGCCACCGGATCAGTGCGTCCCGGCACCATCGTCGTGCACACCTCGGGCGCCAACGGCATCGGCGTGCTGGCCCCGCTGACCGAGCAGGGCTGTATTCCGCTGGCCATCCACCCGGCCATGACGTTCACCGGCGCCGACGAGGACATCGCCCGGCTGTCGGAGACCTGTTTCGGGATCACCGCGGCCGACGACATCGGCTACGCCATCGCCCAGTCCCTGGTCCTCGAGATCGGCGGCGAACCATTCCGGGTTCGCGAAGACGCCCGCACGCTCTATCACGCGGCATTGGCGCACGCCGGCAATCACGTCACCACCGTCGTCCTCGACGCCGTCGAAGCCCTGCGCGCCGCGCTGGCCGGTCAGGAACTGCTCGGCCAGGAACTGGTCAGCGGCGACCCCGCCGGCATCGCCGAACGCATTCTGGCGCCGCTGGCTCGCGCCTCCCTGGAGAACGCGCTGCAGCGCGGACAGAGCGCGCTGACGGGTCCGGTGGCCCGCGGTGACGCCGCCGCGGTCGCGGCCCACCTGCACGCGATGAACGAAACGAATCCCGAACTGGCGCAGGCATATCGAGCCATGTCGCTACGCACCGCACAACGTGCCCATGCACCTACCGAAGTTTTCGCCGTGTTGACCGACTCTGGGAGTGCGCAGTGACCGATCGCAGGCCGCCGAAGTTCACCGCCGGCGAGCTCAACCTCTACACCAATCCGACCGACGTGTCGGACGTGTCGCGGGTGCTGCGCGCCACCGGGCGACGGGTCATGCTCGTGCCGACCATGGGTGCGCTGCACGACGGCCACCTGGAGCTGGTGCGCGCCGCCAAGAAGGTGCCCGGCGCTGTCGTGGTGGTGTCGATCTTCGTCAACCCCTTGCAGTTCGGCGCGGGGGAGGACCTGAACGCCTACCCGCGCACCCTGGACTCCGACGTCGAGCAGCTACGCGCCGAGGACGTCGACATCGTCTTCGCGCCCACCGCCGCCGACATGTACCCGAACGGCCAGCGCACCACGGTCATGCCGGGTCCGCTCGGCGCCGAGCTGGAGGGCGGCTCGCGGCCGACGCACTTCGCCGGGATGCTGACCGTGGTGCTCAAGCTGCTGCAGATCGTGCGCCCCGATCGCGCGTTCTTCGGCGAAAAGGATTACCAGCAACTGGTTCTGGTGCGCCAGATGGTCGACGACCTCGACCTCGACGTGCGCATCCAGGCGGTGCCGATCGTGCGCGAGAACGACGGTCTGGCCATGTCGTCGCGCAACCGCTTCCTGGATGCCGAACAGCGCGAACAGGCCGGTGCGCTGTCCGCGGCACTGCTCGCCGGCAAGTACTCCGCGCCGCACGGCGCGGCCGCCGCACTCGATGCGGCCCGGGCGGTCCTCGACGAGGTACCCGCCATCGACGTCGACTATCTGGAGGTCCGGGACCCCTGGCTGGGTCCGGCACCGGTGTCCGGGCCGGCCCGGATGCTGGTCGTGGGCCGGCTCGGCAAGACCAGATTGTTGGACAACATCGCCATCGACATCGGCGCATCCGCAGGGATCGACGGTCACCCCAATGTGGGGTCTGCCATCGGCCATGACGGAGCCGAGACCGGTAACAACGAATTACCCTGGAGGAACTGATGTTTCGCACCATGCTGAAGTCCAAGATTCACCGGGCCACGGTGACCCAGGCGGACCTGCACTACGTCGGCTCGGTGACCATCGACGCCGACCTGCTCGACGCCGCCGACATCCTCGAGGGTGAGCAGGTCACCATCGTCGACATCGACAACGGCAACCGGCTGGTCACCTACGCCATCACCGGTGAGCGCGGCACCGGCATCATCGGGATCAACGGTGCCGCAGCACATCTCATCCACCCGGGTGACCTGGTGATCCTGATCGCCTACGCCACGATGGACGACGCCGAGGCCCGCACCTACCAGCCGAACGTGATCTTCGTCGATGCGCAGAACCGGCAGATCGACTTCTCGCACGACGCCGCGCACGTCCCGGACGGTGTCGACGGCCTGCTGTCGCCGCGGTAACGCCGGTGCTGCTGGCGATCGATGTCCGCAACACCCACACCATCGTCGGGTTGATCTCCGGTTCGGGAGATCACGCAAAAGTGGTGCAGAACTGGCGGATTCGCACCGAGTCGGAGGTGACGGCCGACGAGCTCGCGCTGACCATCGACGGCTTGATCGGTGACGACGCCGAAAACCTGCTCGGCGCAACGGGTTTGTCGACAGTGCCGTCGGTGCTGCACGAAATCCGGGTGATGCTGGAGCAGTACTGGCCGTCGGTGCCGCATGTCCTGATCGAACCGGGTGTGCGCACCGGCATCCCGCTGCTGGTCGACAACCCGAAAGAGGTCGGCGCCGACCGGATCGTCAATTGCCTTGCGGCGTACCACAAATACGGCACCGCGGCCATCGTCGTCGACTTCGGCTCGTCCATCTGTGTCGACGTCGTCTCGGCCAAGGGCGAGTTCCTCGGCGGCGCCATCGCGCCCGGCGTCCAGGTGTCCTCGGACGCCGCGGCGGCCCGCTCGGCGGCGCTGCGCCGCGTCGAGCTGACCCGGCCGCGGTCGGTGATCGGCAAGAACACCGTGGAGTGCATGCAGGCCGGTGCGGTGTTCGGTTTCGCCGCTCTGGTGGACGGTTTGGTGAACCGGGTGCGCGAGGACGTCGACGGCTTCGACGGCCACAATGTCACGGTGGTCGCCACCGGTCACACCGCGCAACTGGTGCTGCCCGATCTGCGCACCGTGCAGCACTACGAGAGGAACCTCACCCTCGACGGCCTGCGCCTGGTCTTCGAGCGCAACCAGCGCAACTCCCGGCGCGCCTAGAAGAAGGTCCGGACCAGTTCCACCACCCGGTGGTCGGCGTCGAGCACCGGGATCAGCTGCCACTTGTCGAACACCGTGCAGGGGTGCGAGACCCCGAACTCCAGCCAGTCACCGACCTGGAGGCTCTGATCGGCCGGTGCCAGCCGCAGGTAGGCGTGCTGGTCGTTGAGCTTCTCGACACGGCTGTCGGGCCGCCCGTACGGCATGGGCAGGTCCTGGTCGAACGACACGTCCCGGCGGCCCATGCCCACGATGGCGAGGTCGGGCTCGGGCCGGGACAGCACCTGCGCCCACACGCTCAGCGCGGGCTGGAAGTGCCCGCCGGAGTGAATATCGGAGGTGCGGCCCAGCGGAGTCGTGCGGGCGTAGAGGCCGTCGTCGTGCGTCAGGTAGCAGCCGCTGCGCACCACGGTGCGCACCGACATGCCGTCGGGCCAGCCGGTCAGGATGTCGGCGACCAGGTCGAAGTAGGTGCTGCCGCCGGCCGTCGCCATGATCTCGTCGGTTTCGAACATCGGACGAAGCCGGATGACGGCGTCGCGCAGAGTCTGGAGATACCCGGCCACCGCGGTCACCGCGGCGTCGCTCACCTCGTGGCCGGTGGCCGCCTCGTACCCGGCGACGCCGACCAGTCGCAGCCTGTCCGAGTCCACCACCGCACGCGCCACCGCGTCCACGGTGTCGGCGTCGCGGCAGCCGGTGCGGCCGCCCGGCTGGCCGACCTCGACGCAGACGTCCACCGGGCGGCGCCGGCCCGTCAGGGCGGCCGTCATCAGCTGCACCCCGCGGACCGAGTCCACCCAGCAGGTCAGTTCGAAATCGGGGTTGGCATCCAGCTCGGCGGCCAGCCAGCGCAGGCCGGTGGCGTCGACCAGTTCGTTGGCCAGGATGATCCGGCGGACCCCGAACGCCCGGAATACCCGGACCTGGCTGATGGTGGCGGCGGTGACGGCCACCGCCCCGGCGCCGAGCTGGCGGGCCAGCAGCTGCGGGGCCATGTGGGTCTTGCCGTGCGGCGCGAGCTGTACGCCCCGGCGCCGGCACCAGCGCGCCATGGTGACCATGTTGTGCACCAGCGGCTGGGTGCGCAGCGTGGCGACCGGCGAAACCGCGCCATCGTCGAACAGGCTGGGCCGCCGACGGCACACCTGGGCGGGCGTCTGACCCCACCACGAGGACGGCAGGCCCTTGTATTTCCAGTCGATCGGTTCGTGGTCCAGGGCGTCGACGGTGGACTGCTCCAAACTGGCTGCCATGGCCTTCATTTAAGCTGGCATTTCGTGAGCGACGCCGAAAGCCCCGACATTCCCGAGCAGTTCCGGATCCGCCAGGCCAAGCGTGAGCGGCTGCTCGCCGAGGGCCGCGACCCTTATCCGGTCGAGGTGGCTCGTACCCACACCCTCGCTGAGCTGCGCGCGGCGTATCCGGAGCTCGTCGCGGACACCGCGACCGGCGATATCGTCGGCGTGGCGGGCCGCGTCGTGTTCGCCCGGAACTCGGGCAAGCTGTGCTTCGCCACGCTGCAGGAAGGCGACGGCACCCAGCTGCAGGCCATGCTGAGCCTGGACAAGGTGGGCCAGGATTCGCTCGATGCCTGGAAGGCTGACGTCGACCTGGGCGACATCGTGTTCATCGAGGGCGAGGTCATCAGTTCTCGGCGCGGAGAATTATCTGTGCTTGCCCAGAACTGGCAAATTGTGTCGAAGGCCCTGCGACCGCTTCCTGTCGCGCACAAGGAATTGAATGAAGAGACCCGGGTCCGGCAGCGGTACGTCGACCTGATCGTGCGCCCCGAGGCTCGCAATGTCGCCCGGCAGCGTATTGCCGTGGTGCGGGCATTGCGGTCGGCGCTGGAGCGGCGCGGTTTTCTCGAAGTCGAGACCCCGATGCTGCAGACGCTGCCCGGTGGCGCCGCGGCGCGCCCATTCATCACGCACTCCAACGCGCTCGATGCGGATCTGTACCTGCGCATCGCGCCGGAGTTGTTCCTGAAGCGCTGCCTGGTCGGTGGTTTCGAGAAGGTTTTTGAGCTTAATCGGAACTTTCGCAACGAGGGCGCGGATTCGACGCATTCACCGGAATTTGCGATGTTGGAGACATATCAGGCCTACGGCACATATGACGATTCCGCGATAGTGACGCGTGAGCTTATTCAGGAGGTTGCCGACGAGGCCATTGGTACCCGAATGGTGCCACTGCCGGACGGCTCCACCTATGACCTCGATGGTGAATGGGCGACCGTCGAAATGTATCCGTCGTTGTCCGAAGCCCTGGGCGAGGAGATCACGCCGGAGACTTCTGCAGAGTACCTGTGGAAGGTGGCCGAGCGACTCGGCGCCGAGATTCCCCGGGACCGTGGATACGGGCACGGGAAATTGATCGAGGAACTGTGGGAGCACACCGTCGGTGATCACCTTTGGGCGCCGACCTTCGTCCGGGATTTCCCGGTGGAGACGACCCCGCTGACTCGGGCCCACCGCAGTATTCCGGGGGTTACCGAGAAATGGGATCTATATGTCCGCAAGTTCGAGCTCGCCACCGGATATTCGGAGTTGATCGATCCGGTGATTCAGCGGGAGCGTTTCGAGGCGCAGGCCCGTGCCGCTGCTGCCGGTGATGACGAGGCAATGCGACTTGATGAGGATTTTCTTATCGCATTGGAGTATGCGATGCCGCCGACCACCGGAACAGGAATGGGACTCGATCGCTTGCTGATGGCGTTGACGGGGTTGACGATTAGGGACACGGTTTTGTTCCCGATTGTGCGCCGTCAGGGCGACTGAACACTGCCTAACCCTGGACTTGTTGAAGGAATTCCAGTCCTATGCCAGCATTGTTGTGGCAGAGTCGTTTCTGCGTTCTTATCGAGGCAGAAGGGTTAGTGTGGGCCGATGGCAAAGAAAGTGACTGTCACTCTTGTCGATGATTTCGACGGTGAAGGTGCGGCAGATGAGACGGTCGAATTTGCTCTCGACGGGGTGAACTACGAGATCGACCTCACCACCAAGAACGCCACCAAGCTTCGGAATGATTTGAAGAAATGGGTGGAGGCCGGCCGTCGTGTCGGTGGCCGCCGTCGCGGCCGCGCCAGCACCGGTTCGACAGGCCGCGGCCGCGCGTCCATCGACCGTGAGCAGAGTGCCGCCATCCGGGAATGGGCTCGCCGCAACGGCCACAACGTGTCCAGTCGCGGTCGGATCCCGGCGGAGATCATCGACGCGTTCCACGCCGCGACCTGAGTCTGCGGGCAACGTCATTCAGGGTTGCCCGAGGTTTTTCTGTTCGCTTTCGGCGTAGCCCGGTCGGGCCGATCCGGGAAACGTTTCGAAGCCGCAGCGCGTTGGTGTTTTCGCAGCGCTGAGTGGCCTTGCGAGCTAGGGGATACCGCAGGGCACGCATGGTCGCCGCCCATTAGAGTGGACGGTAGGCGCACAGCGTCGCGACACGCGAAGTGACGTGGCAGGAGCTGCGCTACGAGGGAGAGCAGGTAACCACCGATGTTTGAGAGATTCACCGACCGGGCCCGTCGGGTCGTCGTCCTGGCTCAAGAAGAAGCCCGGATGCTCAACCACAACTACATCGGCACCGAGCACATCCTGCTTGGACTCATTCATGAGGGCGAGGGCGTCGCCGCCAAGTCTCTGGAATCGCTGGGCATCTCGCTGGAAGGCGTGCGCAGTCAGGTCGAGGAGATCATCGGTCAGGGCCAGCAGGCTCCGTCCGGGCACATCCCCTTCACTCCGCGCGCCAAAAAGGTCCTCGAGCTGTCGCTGCGCGAGGCGCTGCAGCTCGGCCACAACTACATCGGCACCGAGCACATCCTGCTCGGCCTGATCCGCGAGGGTGAAGGCGTCGCCGCTCAGGTGCTCGTGAAGCTGGGCGCCGAGCTGACCCGCGTGCGTCAGCAGGTCATCCAGCTGCTCTCGGGCTACCAGGGCAAGGAGACCGCCGAAGCCGGCACCGGTGGCCGCGGTGGCGAGACGGGCAACCCGTCGACGTCGCTCGTGCTCGACCAGTTCGGCCGCAACCTGACCGCCGCCGCCGCCGAGGGCAAACTCGACCCGGTCATCGGCCGCGAGAAGGAAATCGAGCGGGTCATGCAGGTGCTGAGCCGCCGCACCAAGAACAACCCGGTGCTGATCGGTGAGCCCGGTGTCGGTAAGACCGCCGTCGTCGAGGGCCTGGCGCAGGCCATCGTGCACGGCGAGGTCCCCGAGACGCTCAAGGACAAGCAGCTCTACACGCTGGACCTCGGTTCGCTGGTCGCCGGCAGCCGCTACCGCGGTGACTTCGAAGAGCGCCTGAAGAAGGTGCTCAAGGAGATCAACACCCGCGGCGACATCATCCTGTTCATCGACGAGCTGCACACGCTCGTCGGTGCGGGTGCCGCCGAGGGCGCCATCGACGCCGCCAGCATCCTGAAGCCGAAGCTGGCCCGTGGCGAGCTGCAGACCATCGGTGCGACCACCCTCGACGAGTACCGCAAGTACATCGAGAAGGACGCCGCGCTCGAGCGCCGGTTCCAGCCGGTGCAGGTGGGTGAGCCGACTGTCGAGCACACCATCGAGATCCTCAAGGGTCTGCGCGACCGTTACGAGGCGCACCACCGCGTCTCGATCACCGACGGTGCGCTGGTCGCCGCCGCGACGCTGGCCGACCGGTACATCAACGACCGGTTCCTGCCGGACAAGGCCATCGACCTGATCGACGAGGCCGGCGCCCGCATGCGCATCCGCCGGATGACCGCTCCGCCAGACCTGCGCGAGTTCGACGAGAAGATCGCCGACGCGCGCCGGGAGAAGGAATCGGCCATCGACGCGCAGGACTTCGAGAAGGCAGCCCGGCTGCGCGACTCGGAGAAGACGCTGGTCGCCCAGCGCGCCGAGCGTGAGAAGCAGTGGCGTTCGGGTGACCTCGACGTGGTCGCCGAGGTCGACGACGAGCAGATCGCCGAGGTCCTGGGCAACTGGACCGGCATCCCGGTCTTCAAGCTGACCGAGGCCGAGACCACGCGCCTGCTGCGCATGGAAGATGAGCTGCACAAGCGGATCATCGGCCAGGTCGACGCCGTCAAGGCGGTCTCGAAGGCCATCCGGCGTACCCGGGCCGGCCTGAAGGACCCGAAGCGTCCGTCGGGCTCGTTCATCTTCGCCGGCCCGTCCGGTGTCGGTAAGACCGAGCTCTCGAAGGCGCTGGCCGAGTTCCTGTTCGGCGACGACGACGCGCTCATCCAGATCGACATGGGCGAGTTCCACGACCGCTTCACCGCGTCGCGGCTGTTCGGTGCCCCTCCGGGCTACGTCGGCTACGAAGAGGGCGGCCAGCTCACCGAGAAGGTGCGCCGCAAGCCGTTCAGCGTGGTGCTGTTCGACGAGATCGAGAAGGCCCACCAGGAGATCTACAACAGCCTCCTGCAGGTCCTCGAAGACGGCCGCCTGACCGACGGTCAGGGTCGCACCGTCGACTTCAAGAACACCGTGCTGATCTTCACCTCGAACCTCGGTACGAGCGACATCAGCAAGGCGGTTGGCCTCGGCTTCACCTCCGGTGGCGGCGAGAACAACTACGAGCGCATGAAGCTCAAGGTGCACGACGAGCTGAAGAAGCACTTCCGCCCGGAGTTCCTGAACCGTATCGACGACATCATCGTGTTCCACCAGCTGACGCAGGACGAGATCGTCCAGATGGTGGAGCTGATGATCGCCCGGGTCGGCAAGCAGCTCAAGGCCAAGGACATGGAGATGGAGCTGACGCCGAAGGCGAAGGCGCTCCTGGCCCGTCGCGGTTTCGATCCGGTGCTCGGTGCGCGGCCGCTGCGTCGCACCATCCAGCGCGAGATCGAGGACCAGCTCTCGGAGAAGATTCTCTTCGAAGAGGTCGGCCCCGGTCAGCTGGTCACCGTGGATGTCGAGAACTGGGACGGCGAGAGCGCCAACACCGAGGACGCGAAGTTCACGTTCGCCGGACGTCGCAAGGAATCGGCCGACCTGGCCGAGGCCGCGGCCACTGCCGCCGAATAACGGATCACGAAAAATACCCTCCCCGAACTTCGGGGAGGGTATTTTTCGGTGGGGGTGTATCTTGATCCCGGTATGACGGGGCATGGAAGCCGGTGAGAATCCGGCACGGTTGCGCCACTGTGAAGCCCCCCGGGGTGAGTCAGATCTTTCGCCGTCGTACAAAACCGAACACGTAGGGGCGCGTGACCCCATAGGAGGTTTGACCATGACGAGCAGTGCAGTTTCGAAGACTGGGCTGGTTTCCGCCGAGGCCCACCGGGCACTCTCGGCCACTCGGGTAGCGGTGCTGCTGGGTGTGACGATCTTTCTGGCGGTGCTGGCGTACTACCTGGTCGGTGTCGACGAGGGCATGATGTCGATGTTCGGCAAGACCGTCGTGGTCCACGAGTGGGTGCACGACTCGCGGCACTTCCTCGGCTTCCCCTGCCACTGATTCAGGGGACCTTGTGGAAATCCGCGTCATCGGGCGCGGAGCCCTCGCCGGTCTGATCGCCGGCATTCTGGGGTTCCTGGTTGCCCGCATTTTTGCTGAACCCGCCATCGACAAGGCCATCGACTACGAGTCGGGTCGCATGGATGTGCTCTCGACCATTCACACCGCCATGGGCCATCCGGTCGAGCCGGACGGACCGGAGCTGTTCAGCCGCTCCATCCAGTCGGGTATCGGTGCGGCCACCGGCATCATCGCCTTCTCGGTGGCGATGGGTGCGCTGGTCGCCGTCGCCTATCTGGTGCTGCACGGCCGCTTCAAAGTGCGGCCACTGGTGCTGGGCTGGGCTATCGCCGGCTTCGGTTTCCTCGGCGTGTACCTGCTGCCGTTCGTGAAGTATCCAGCGAACCCGCCGGCCATCGGCCACGAGTTCACCATCGAGACCCGGGGCTTCCTGTACCTGGGCATGGTGTGGGGATCGCTGACCTTGCTGGGGCTCGCGGTGTTCGCCGCGCGCAAGCTGTCCGCGAAGGTCGGCTGGGCACGCGCGGTCGGGACCGCGGTGCTCGGGTTCTTCGTGGTGTTCGGCGGCCTGCTGGCGGCGCTGCCGTCGCTCGGGGATCTGGCCGCCAACGTCGAGCACTCCGGCGAACTCGGCTTTGCGCGCGCCGCAACCGAGACACCGCAACCCATCACCAACACCTTCACCACGCCGGTGACCATCGACGGCAAGGTCTACGCCCCCGGGCAGCTGATCTACCCGGGCTTCGACGCCGACCTGCTGTGGAAGTTCCGGTGGTACTCGCTGCTCGATCAGGCACTGATCTGGGCGGTCATCGGGCTGGTGTTCGGCGGGCTCGTCGAGCGTTATCTCGGTGGGGCGAAGAAGGCCGTGCCCGCACAGGATGTGGCAGCAGCCGTCTGACGATTCCGGTTGCTGCGCACTACAGTTCGAGGCGTACCGACCAACGAAAGGCTGCAGCATGCTGGTTGTCACGACGAATGACCTGCCCGGGTGGGAGATTCAGCGAGTCTGCGGTGAGGTGTTCGGCCTTACCGTCCGGTCCCGGAACGCCTTCGCGCAGATGGGTGCCGGCTTCAAGGCGATGTTCGGCGGCGAGCTGCAGGGCATGACCAAGAACCTGGCCGAGAGCCGCAACGAGGCCATGGGCCGGCTCCTCCAGGAGTGTCAGGCCCGCGGCGGCAATGCCATTGTCGCGATGCGGTTCGACACCACCGAGATCGGTGATGTGTGGACCGAGATCTGCGCGTATGGCACTGCGGTGCAGGCGGTTCCGGTCACCGATGCCGCTCGCTACACGGCGCAGCAGCTGGGTTACGGCGGCGGCCCGGCGGGTCCGGGCGGTCCGGCCGGACCGGTTGGACCGGTTGGCCCGGGTCCGACAGGGTAATCTCCTCGGCGCAGCTGGTTTACCCATGACGCTTCGGTGTCATGGGTATCGAATGGCGGTGATTCGCCATGAGAGGGAACCCGGTGAGAATCCGGGACTGTCCCGCAGCGGTAAGCAGGAACGACCGCCGTCATCCGCACTGGTTCATCGCGAACCGGGAAGCGACGGCCACTAGGAGCACCAGAGGGTGCGCGCCTGCGAGTCCGAAGACCTGCCAGCTGTGCCGGATGCGCCGCGTCCGGCGGTGCATCGCCTCGTGGAATGGGCTGATCGCCGAGGGCGGTTTCGGCTGTCTTCGATGGATGTCCTTGGGCGGTGTGCACTTCCGTCGCATTTGAAGGACGTCTGTTGTCAACACCATTCACCGCCACCATTCTCGGTGCGCCCCGCATCGGCCCGGACCGGGAACTCAAGCGGGCCGTCGAACGCTACTGGGCCGGCCGGATCGACCGGGCCGCGCTAGAAGAAATCGCCGCGGGCTTGCGCCGCGATACTCTCGCCGCGTTGTCGGCCGCCGGCCTGGATTCGGTTCCGGTCAACACCTTTTCGTACTACGACCAGGTTCTCGACACCGCAGTGCTGCTCGGCGCCCTGCCGGCCCGAGTGGGCGGCGTAGTCGACGGCCTCGACCGCTATTTCGCCGCGGCACGCGGCACGGCGGACATCGCACCATTGGAGATGACGAAGTGGTTCGACACCAACTACCACTATCTGGTCCCGGAGATCGGCCCGGACGCCGTGTTCACCCTGCATCCGGAGAAGGTGCTGGCAGAGCTCAAAGAAGCTCAAGTGCAAGGGATTTCGGCTCGTCCGGTGATCGTCGGGCCGATCACCTTCCTGGCGCTGAGCAAGGCCGTCGATGGAGCACAGGCGCCCGTCGAGCGCCTCGGCGAGCTCTTGCCGCTGTATGCCGACCTGCTGGGCCGACTCGCCGATGCCGGTGCCGAGTGGGTGCAGATCGATGAGCCGGTGCTGGTGACCGACATCGTGGACAACGGTCCGGAGCTGGCCGAGCACGTCTACTCGACGCTCTCGGGTGCCGCCAACCGCCCGGCGATCCTGGTGGCCACCTACTTCGGCGCGCTGGGCGCCGCGCTGCCGGCGTTGGCCCGTACGCAGATCGACGGTGTCGCAGTCGATTTCGTCGCCGGTGGT
Source organism: Mycolicibacterium llatzerense (assembly GCF_025331195.1). Taxonomy (NCBI): domain Bacteria; kingdom Bacillati; phylum Actinomycetota; class Actinomycetes; order Mycobacteriales; family Mycobacteriaceae; genus Mycobacterium; species Mycolicibacterium llatzerense. The sequence goes on from NZ_LXOV01000001.1 coordinate 1,945,855, forward strand.
GACCAGCCGGTAGCCGATGTACCGGGCCTGGCGGACAAGCTGGTGGTGGCCGGCGTCGTCGATGGCCGCAACATCTGGCGCACGGACCTGGCGGCGGCGCTGTCCCGGCTGGGTGCGCTACAGGGATCGGCAAAGGCCGTTGCCGTGTCGACGTCGTGCTCGACGCTGCATGTGCCGTACTCGCTCGATCCCGAAGACGGCCTCGATGACGCGCTCCGCAGCTGGTTGGCATTCGGTGCGGAGAAGGTCGCCGAAGTGGTGACGCTGGCCGCGGCGCTTCGCGATGGCCGGGGCAGGGTGGCCGCCGAGATCGCGGCATCCGATCGGGCAATCGCATCACGGGCACAGGACCCCCGCCTGCACGACAGAGCCGTCCGGGAGCGCCTGGACGCGGTGCTGGCCGAAGGCATCGGCCGCGGCCCGGCCGAGCAGCGTCGCAAGGCACAGGACGCCCGGCTGAACCTGCCGTCGCTGCCGACCACCACCATCGGCTCGTTCCCGCAGACCGTCGACATCCGAAAGGCCCGCGCCGCGCTGGTGGCCGGCGAGATCGGCGAGGCCGAGTACACCAAGCGGATGAAGGCCGAGGTCGAGACGGTCATCCGATTGCAGGAGGACCTGGGCCTGGACGTGCTGGTGCACGGCGAGCCCGAGCGCAACGACATGGTGCAGTACTTCGCCGAACAGTTGCATGGCTTCTTCGCCACCAAGAACGGCTGGGTCCAGTCGTACGGCAGCCGATGCGTGCGCCCGCCGGTGTTGTTCGGTGACGTCACCCGCCGGCAGCCGATGACGGTGGAATGGGCCAGGTACGCCCAGACTCTCACCGACAAGCCGGTCAAGGGCATGCTCACCGGTCCCGTGACGATCCTCGCCTGGTCGTTCGTCCGCGATGATCAACCGCTGGCCGACTCGGCCAACCAGGTGGCGCTGGCCATCCGGGACGAGACGGTCGATCTGCAGTCCGCAGGGATCGTCATCGTGCAGGTGGACGAGCCTGCGCTGCGTGAGCTGCTGCCGCTGCGTGACGCCGACAAGGCGGCGTACCTCGACTGGGCGGTCGGTGCGTTCCGGCTGTCCACCTCGGGCGTCAGCGATGCCACCCAGATTCACACGCACCTGTGCTACTCGGAGTTCGGTGAGGTGATCGGTGCCATCGCCGATCTCGATGCCGATGTGACGTCGATCGAGGCCGCCCGTTCCCACATGGAGGTGCTCGACGACCTCAACGGAATCGGGTTCTCGAACAGCGTCGGCCCGGGGGTATACGACATCCACTCGCCGCGCGTGCCCACCGCCGACGAGATGGTGACGTCACTGCGTCATGCGCTGGATGCCGTTCCGGCTGAGCGGCTTTGGGTGAACCCGGACTGTGGCCTCAAGACCCGCAGAACCGACGAGGTGACCGAGTCGCTGCGCAACATGGTGCAGGCGGCGCAGTTGGTTCGCGCCGCGCAGTAAGTCAAAGGCGATGCCCCGGAATCTGATTCAGATTCCGGGGCATCGTCTTGCTTCATGAAATAAATCCGGCGATCGACAGCTTGTCTTCAGGAGACCGGCGAGACTGCTGTCGGAACCCGATTGGAGACGGATAGATGTCGAGAATTGCGCAATTCGCCGAATACGGCACACCTGAGGTGCTACGCGTGGTCGACGCCGAGCCACCGGCTCCCGGACCCACCCAGGTACGGATCGCGGTACGCGCCGCGGGGGTGAACCCGATCGACTGGAAGATCGTTGCCGGGTACATGCGCGAACTCATTCCGCTCGAGCTGCCCGCGGGTGCAGGGTCCGACGTGGCGGGTGTCATTGATGCCGTCGGCTCTGAGGTCACCGAGTGGGCCGTCGGCGACGAGGTTCTGGGCCGATCGACGACCGGGTCGTTCGCCGATCATGCGCTGGCCGAACCTGCCGAGATCGTCCGCAAGCCCGAGGGTATTGCCTGGGAAGTTGCCGGTTCGCTGGCAGGTGCCGGTGGTACCGCGTATGCCGTGCTGAAGAAGCTCGGCGTCAAGGCCGGCGAGACACTGCTGGTCCACGCGGCCGCAGGCGGCGTGGGCACCTTCGCGGTCCAACTCGCAAAGGCCCAGGGCGTCAATGTCATTGGCACGGCAAGCGAATCCAACCACGACTACCTGCGGTCGCTCGGCGCGACGCCGGTCACCTACGGCGATGGTCTGCTCGACAGGGTCCGCGCAGTCGCGCCCCAGGGAGTCGACGCCGTTCTCGACGCCTCGGGCCGCGGGGAGATTCCGTTGTCCATCGAACTCACCGGAGATCCGGCGCGCGTTCTCACGTTGGTCGCCTTCGACGCTGCCGGCACCGGTATCCAAGTACACGTCGGCGGAGCGGGAAGCGAGCTGGGCGACGCTCTGCGGGAGCTGGCCACGCTCATCGCACAAGATCTCCTTGCCGTCTCGATCAGCCAGACATACCCGCTGACCGAAGCCGGTGCCGCGCTCGCCGCGAGCACGACAGGCCATGTTCACGGCAAGATCGTCGTTGTGCCGTGAACATGACCTCGGTCAGCTGACCACCACGAGCAGGTCGTTGCCTTCGACACTTGCGGTGGGAGCCACCGCAATCCGCTCGACGGTGCCGGCCTTTGGTGTCGTGATGGCGGCCTCCATCTTCATCGCCTCGATGGTGGCGACCGTCTGGCCGGCCTGCACCTGCTCACCCACCGCCACCCCGATGGTCACCACGCCGGCGAACGGCGCCGCGACGTGTTCGGGGTTGGTGCGGTCGGCCTTCTCCGCCGCGGGGACCGCGCTGTCGATCGACCTGTCCCGCACCAGGATCGGGCGCAGCTGGCCGTTCAGCAGGCACAGGACGGTGCGCATGCCGCGGTCGTCGGGTTCAGAGATGGCCTCGAGCCCGATGAGCAGTTCGACGCCTTTTTCCAATTTCACCCGGTGCTCCTCGCCACGGCGCAGCCCGTAGAAGAACTGGTTGGCGCTCAGACTCGAGGTGTCCCCGAATTGCCTTCGATGTGAAAGGAATTCGCGGGTCGGTCCCGGGAACAGCAATCGATTGAGGGCAGCTCTGCGGGTCGGCCCCGGCTCCGCCAGTTCGGCGTAGTCCTCGACGGTGAGTTCGGTGTCCGGTTTTGGTTCTGCCCGCCCTTGCAGGGCCTTGGTACGCAACGGCTCCGGCCAGCCGCCGGCCGGCTCACCGAGCTCGCCGCGCAGGAAGCCGATCACCGAGTCCGGGATGTCGTAGCGGGCCGGGTCGGCCGAGAACTCCTGGGCGCTGATCCCGGCGCCGACCAGAGCCAGCGCCAGATCCCCGACCACCTTGCTCGACGGGGTCACCTTCACCAGCCTGCCCAGTGCGTGATCGGCGCCGGCGTAGGCATTCTCGATGTCCTCGAACCGTCCGCCCAATCCGAGGGCGACGGCCTGGGTCCGCAGGTTGCTGAGTTGCCCGCCGGGAATCTCGTGGGTGTACACCCGGCCGGTCGGGGACGGTAGTCCCGCCTCGAACGGGGCATAGACCCGACGCAGCGCCTCCCAATACGGCTCCAGCTCACAGACATCCGCCAACGACAGCCCGGTGTCGTGGACGGTGTGCGCGGCAGCGGCCACGATCGAACTCAGTGCAGGCTGGCTGGTGGTACCGGCCAGCGGCGCTGCTGCGCCGTCGACCGCCGATGCGCCGGCCTGCCAGGCCGCGACGTACGTTGCCAGCTGGCCACCCGGGGTGTCGTGGGTATGGACGTGGATCGGCAGATCGAATCGGGAACGCAACGCCGACACCAGTGTTGCCGCGGCAGGCGGCCGCAACAGCCCGGCCATGTCCTTGATCGCCAGCACATGTGCGCCGGCTTCGACGATCTGGTCGGCCAGCTTGAGCCAGTAATCGAGCGTGTACAGCGTCTCGTTGGGGTCCGACAGATCGCCGGTGTACGACATCGCCACTTCGGCTACCGCGGAACCGGTTTCGCGCACCGCGTCGATCGCCGGACGCATCGAGTCCACGTTGTTCAACGCGTCGAATATCCGGAAGATGTCGATGCCGGTGGTCGTGGCCTCCTGCACGAACGACGACGTGACCGACACGGGATATGGCGTGTATCCGACGGTGTTGCGTCCTCGCAGCAGCATCTGCAGGCAGATGTTGGGCATTGCCTCCCGCAGTGCGGCCAGCCGCTCCCACGGGTCTTCCTTCAGGAACCGAAGCGCCACATCGTATGTCGCGCCGCCCCAGCACTCGACCGACAGCAGCTGCGGTGTCATCCGGGCGACGTACGGTGCCACCTTGACCAGGCCGGAGGTACGCACCCGGGTGGCCAGCAGCGATTGGTGCGCATCGCGGAACGTGGTGTCGGTGACCCACAATCGCGGCGATTCCAGCAGAGACCGGGCGAAACCTTCTGGCCCGAGTTCGGTCAGCAGCTGCTTGCTGCCTGCCGGTGGCGGCCCGCCGAGATCGATGTCCGGCAGCTTGTCGCGTGGGTACACCGCTGACTGGCGCACGCCGTGCGGTTTGTTGACCGTCACGTCGGCGAGGTAGTTGAGGATGCGCGTGCCGCGGTCCCCAGGGGTGTGTGCGGTCAGCAACTGCGGCCGCTGGTCGATGAACGACGTAGACACATTGCCCGCGGCGAAGTCCGGATCATCCAGAACTGCTTGCAGGAAAGGGATATTCGTCGATACCCCACGGATCCGGAACTCGGCGAGAGCTCGCCGGGCCCGTTTGACCGCCGTCGCGAAGTCGTGACCCCGGCAGGTGAGTTTGACCAGCATGGAATCGAAATGCGCGGAGATCTCCGCGCCGACATTTGTGCCTCCGTCCAACCGCACCCCGGCGCCTCCGGGGCTGCGGTAAGCGGTGATCCGGCCGGTATCCGGCCGGAACCCGTTGACGGGATCCTCGGTGGTGATCCGGCATTGCATGGCGGCGCCGCGGATCCGGACGCTGTCCTGGCTCAGACCGAGATCGGCCAACGACTGACCGGCCGCGATCCGCAGCTGCGAGGCCACCAGGTCCACATCGGTGACTTCCTCGGTCACCGTGTGCTCGACCTGAATCCGGGGATTGCACTCGATGAACATGTGGCGCCCGCGCTCATCGAGCAGGAACTCGACGGTGCCGGCGCAGAAGTAGCCGATCTGGCGGGCGAATCTCACGGCGTCAGAGCAGATTCGGGCCCGCAGCTCGTCGCTGAGGTTCGGGGCCGGTGCCAGCTCGATGACCTTCTGATGCCGGCGCTGCACACTGCAGTCTCGCTCGAACAGGTGGATCACCTCGCCGGTGCCGTCGGCCAGAATCTGCACCTCGATGTGGCGTGGATTGAGCACCGCCTGTTCGAGGTAGACCATCGGGTCGCCGAACGCGGACTCCGCCTCCCGGGACGCGGCTTCGATGGCCTCGGCCAAGGCGGCGGGCTCGGTCACCCTGCGCATGCCGCGGCCACCGCCACCGGAGACGGCCTTGACGAACAGCGGGAACTCCATATCGGCTGCGGCCGTGAGCAGTTCGTCGACCGATGCAGATGGTTCGGACGAAGTCAGCACCGGCAGGCCGGCGGCCCGGGCCGCCGCGATGGCGCTGGCCTTGTTGCCGGTCAGTTCGAGCACTCCGGCGTCGGGACCGACGAACGTGATCCCCGCGGCGGCGCATGCCGATGCCAGTTCCGGGTTCTCCGAGAGGAACCCATAACCCGGATACACGGCATCGGCGCCGGACAACCGGGCCACCCGGATGATCTCGGACACTGCGAGGTAGGCCCGAACGGGGTGGCCCGGTTCGCCGATCTGGTAGGACTCGTCGGCCTTCAACCGATGTGGAGAATTCCGATCCTCGTACGCGTAGACCGCGACGGTCGCGATGCCCAGCTCGAAGGCCGCCCTGAACGCCCGGATCGCGATTTCACCGCGGTTGGCAACGAGGACTTTTCGGATTGCGTGCTCAGGCAATGGAACGCTGAGGTCGGCCCGAGTACTCGCTCAGGGGGCGGATCAGGGCGTTCGACGCTGCCTGCTCCATGATGTGCGCGGTCCAGCCGGTGATCCTCGACATCACGAAAAGCGGTGTGAAAACGGGGATATCGAACCCCATCAGGTAGTAGGCCGGTCCGGTGGGGAAATCGAGGTTCGGTTTGATCTTGGTTGCGACGAACATCTCGCGTTCCAGCACGTGGTAGATGTCCAACCATTGCTGACCGCCGCGCGCGGCCACCACGCGGTCCAGTGCGGCCTTCATGGTCGGCACCCGGGAGTCGCCGTTCTTGTAGACGCGGTGCCCGAAGCCCATCACCTTGTCCTTGCGAGACAGCTTGCCGTGCAGCCATTTCGCGGCGTTCTCGGCAGAGCCGATCTCCAGCATGTCGTGCATGACCGCTTCGTTGGCGCCGCCGTGCAGCGACCCTTTGAGCGCCCCGATGGCAGCGGTCACGGCGCTGTAGATGTCCGACTGAGTAGAGGTCACGACCCGGGCAGCGAAGGTCGACGCGTTGAAGCTGTGCTCGGCGTACAGCACCATCGACTGGCTGAATGCCTCGACGATCGCCGGCTCCGGTACCTCGCCGAAGCACATGTTGAGGAAGTTCTCGGCATAGCCCAGGTGACTGTGCGGCGCGATGGGCGGCAGCCCCTGTCTGCGGCGGATGTCGGCGGCGACGATGGTCGGCAGCACGGCGAACATCCGTAATGACTTGGCGTAGTTGGCCGTCGGGGTGCTGACGTCCTCTTCGGGATCTTCGGCGCCCAGGTAGCTGATCGCGGTACGTACCACGTCCATCGGGTGGCAGCTGTCCGGCAGCTTGGCCAACAGCGAGTACATCGACCGGTCGACCCGGCGGGACGCGCGCTCGCGCTGGCAGAACAACGCCAGCTCCTGGTCGGTCGGCAGCTCGCCGTGCCAGAGCAGATACGCAACCTGTTCAAAGCTGCAGTGCGCCGCCAGATCCTGCACCGGGTAACCACGGTAGGTCAGGCTGTTGGTCTCGGGCACGACCTTCGAGATGGCGGTGGTGTCGACGACGACGCCGGCGAGGCCCTTGCGGATGTGAGACGTTTCGGTGGTCATGCTTTCACGTCCTGGAGGGTGAAATTGAAGATGTCTGAATCGAATTCGTTGTATTCGGCATAGCGCAGCAGCTCGTAGAGCCGGCTGCGATGCTGCATCTGGTCAAGCAGGCCGGCTTGCGTTCCAGCAGTGTGGATTTCGCGCAAGCCCACCTCGACCGCGTACATCGCCAGGCGCAACGTGGTGACCGGGTAGATCACCATGTTGTAGCCGATGTCGGACAGCTGCTGGGCCGTGACGAGTTCCGACTTCCCGAACTCGGTCATGTTGGCCAGCAATGGCGTATCGACCGCTGCCCGGAAGCGCTCGAATTCGCTTGGGCTGGAGAGCGCCTCGGTGAAGATCAGGTCGGCGCCGGCATCGGCGTAGGCCATTGCCCGGTCGATGGCGGAGTCGATGCCCTCGATGCCTGCGGCGTCGGTCCTGGCGCAGATGACGAAGTTGGGGTCCCGGCGGGCCGCGACCGCCGCACGCAGCCGCTTGATCATCTCGGCTGCGGGCACCACGGCCTTGCCGTCCAGGTGGCCGCAACGCTTCGGGTTCACCTGGTCTTCGAGATGACAGCCGGCCAGCCCGGCGTCCTCGAGGACCGTGATGGTGCGCGCGGCGCTCATCGGCTCACCAAAGCCGGTGTCGGCGTCCACCAGCGTGGGCAGGTCGGTGGCCGCGGCGATCTGGGCGCTGCGGCCGGCCACCTCGCTCAAGGTGGTCAGCCCGATGTCGGGCAGGCCGAGATCAGCCGACAGCACCGCGCCGGAGACGTAGACCCCCTCAAATCCAATCTCCGACACGAGCTTTGCCACCAGCGGCGAGAACGCACCCGGATAGCGTTGCAGCTGGCCGGAATTCAGTGCGGACCGAAACTTGGCGCGCTTGTCGGCGGCAGACACCGTCGCCCCCAACAGTCCGGCGCTCATCGGAAGATCCCCGAGGGGATCGTCGGAGCCTTGTCCAGGACGACCTGCTCGACCCGCAGGTTGAGCGCGTCGAGGCTGCCCGGCTTCATGGCGGCGAGGCTGTCGACGACGGTCAGGAACCGCTGCTGTTCGTCCTCGGCGATCACGCCGTCGGCCAGCACGGTGAACTTGTTGCGGTACTGCTCACGCTCGAACGGGCGGGCGCCCAGCGGGTGCGCGTCGGCGACGGCGAGTTCGTCGACGATCACCTCTCCGCTCTTGAGCGTCACCACAGCCCTGGCGCCGAATGCCTTCTCGGCCGGGTCATCCGAGTGGTAGCGCCGCGTCCACTCCGGGTCCTCGACGGTGGAGATCTTGCGCCACAGCTCGATGGTGTCCGGCCGGTGCGCACGTTCGGGGGCGTACGACCGCTCGTGGTGCCATTCACCGTCCTGCAGGGCCACCGCGAAGATGTACATCACCGAGTGGTCCAGGGTTTCTCGTGAAGCATCGGGGTCGAACTTCTGCGGATCGCCCGAGCCGGTGCCGATGACCACGTGGGTGTGGTGGCTGGTGTGCAACACGATGGTGGCGATCTGGTCCAGATCGCCGATCCGCGAACGCATCCGGCGAGCCAGGTCGATCGGCGCCTGACTCTGGTACTCGGCGCTGTGTTCCTTGGTGTAGCTGTCGAGGATGGCCGCCTTGGGCTCCCCGGGACCCGGCAGCGGCACCTGGTAGATGTGCTCGGGTCCGGACAACAGCCAGGCGATGACGCCGTCCTCGCCTTCCCAGATGGGAGCGGGGGAGCCCTCGCCGCGCATGGCGCGGTCGACGGCCTCGATGGCGACCTTGCCGGCCAGCGCGGGGGCGTAGGCCTTCCAGCTCGAGATCAGGCCCTTGCGGGACTGCCGGGTCGCGGTGGTCAGGTGCAGCGCCTGGCCGACTGCGGCATAGATGGTCTCGGGGTCCAGTCGCAGCATGGTGCCGAGGCCGGCCGCGACCGACGGGCCGAGGTGTGCGACGTGGTCGATCTTGTGCTCGTGCAGGCAGATTCCGCGGACCAGGTCCATCTGCACCTCGTAGGCGGTGGCGATGCCGCGGATCAGGTCGCTGCCACGGACGTCGAGCTGCTGGGCCACCGCCACCAGTGCCGGAATGTTGTCACCGGGATGCGAGTACTCGGCGGCCAGGAAGGTGTCGTGGAAATCGAGTTCGCGGACGGCGACCCCGTTGGCCCAGGCGGCCCACTCCGGCGAGTAGGTGCCGTCGACGCCGAACACGGTCGCGCCGCGCTGCGTGCGGTGAGCCTGGGCCTGGGTGCGGGCAACGGTGACCGGCCGGCGGATCACCGACGCGGCAGACACGGAGGCGTTGTCGATGATGCGGTTGATGACCATCGCCTCGACTGCAGGCGTGACCTCGACGGGGTCGGCGGCGATCTCGGCGATCTTCCAGGCCAGGTGTTCCGAGCGGGGGAACTCTTCGGCGCTGCGTCGGGTGCGTACCTCGTGTGTCTGCATGATTCGCACGGTACGCAGCTGGTTGGGTACGCAAAAGCCCCTGTAAATGCGTAATTTTGTGTCCTCGTACGGACGAGTTTGCAAACTTTGTGTAAGTGGATCGAGTTACGCTGGCGGCGGTGCCGAAGACATTCGTGGGCGCCCGTCTACGACGGCTGCGCGAAGAGCAGGGCCTGACTCAGGTCGCGCTGGCGCGCGCCTTGGATCTGTCGACCAGCTACGTCAATCAGCTCGAGAATGATCAGCGACCGGTGACGGTGCCGGTGCTGCTGGCGCTGGCTGAACGGTTCGAGCTGCCGACCAACTACTTCGCGCCCGATTCGGATGCGCGCCTGGTGTCGGACCTGCGCGAGATCCTCGTCGACACCGCGGCCACCGCCGGCCAGATCGAGGAGCTGGTGGCGAGAATGCCGGCCGTCGGTCAGATGCTGGTCAGCATGAACCGCCGATTGTTCGACGCGACAACCGAACTCGACGCCATGCATACCCGGGCGAATGTGGACACCTCGGTGGCCGCGCAACAACCGATGCCGTTCGAGGAAGTACGGGACTTCTTCTACGACCGCAAGAACTACATCGGTGAACTCGACGAAGCGGCCGAATCGTTGTTCGTCGCGAGCCGTCTGCGGCTCGGGGGTCTGGACGCTCAACTCGCCGATCTGTTGGCAGAGGAGTTCGGGGTCATCGTGGTGATCGACGACGGTGATGTGTTGGGCCCCAACACACAACGGTCCTATCGGCCCGACACCGGCGTGTTGTACATCGCGCGCTGGCTGCATCCCGGGCAGCGCGCCTTCCAGCTGGCCACCCAGGTGGCGCTGCTGAGGCATTCGGAATTGATCTCCGCCATCGTCGCCACGGCCGACCAACTCAGTTCCGAGGCAACGGAAGTCGCGCGCATCGGCCTGGCCAACTACTTCGCCGGCGCGTTGCTGTTGCCGTATCGGATGTTCCTGGACGCGGCCGAGGAATTGCGTTACGACATCGATCAGCTGGCGCGACGGTTCGACGTCGGGTTCGAGACGATCTGTCACCGTCTCTCGACGCTGCAGCGGCCGGATGCGCGTGGTGTGCCCTTCATCTTCGTTCGCACCGATAGTGCCGGGAACATCTCGAAGCGTCAGTCCGCCACGGCATTTCACTTCTCCCGGGTGGGTGGTAACTGTCCGCTGTGGGTGGTGCACCATGCCGCCGAGCGGCCCGGTGAGTTCATCACCCAGGTCGCGGAGATGCCCGACGGTCGGTCGTACTTCTGGATCGCGCGCACCACGTCGTCTGCTCCGAGTCGATATCGCGGCCCCCGCAAGCGTTTTGCCATCGGACTGGGCTGCGACCTGGTCCATGCCGAGAAACTCATTTATGCGGCGGGAATCGATTTGGCAGATCCCGACGCGGCGGTGCCGATCGGGGCGGGCTGCAAAATCTGCGACCGCCCGGCGTGCCCGCAACGAGCCTTTCCCTACGTCGGCCGGCCCGTGCACGTCGATCCGTACAACAGCAGTGACTTGCCATACTCGTCCGCCGCGCAGGCGTGACCTTCCCGACCGTCTTCAGAGCTGGAGTTCCCGAATGTCCCTGAAAACCATTGCGCTCGAACTGGTTCCGCCCAACCTTGAATTGGGTTTACAGATCGCCGTCGACGAGGCGCGCAAGGTGTTGTCGTGTGCCGCCTCGGTGGGTCTCGAGGGCCGTATTCGGCACGTGATGATCCCGGGGATGATCGAGGAAGACGGCGATCGGCCCATCGAGATGAAGCCGAAGATGGACGTCCTGGATTTTTGGCAGTTGATGAAGCCTGAGCTGCCGGGGATGCGTGGGTTGTGCACGCAGGTGACGTCGTTTTTGGATGAGGATGCGCTCGGCAAGCGGCTGAGGGTGTTGCAGGATGCGGACTTCGATGGCATCGCGTTCGTGGGTGTGCCGCGCACCATGAGCGACGGCGACGGTACGGGTGTGGCCCCGACTGATGCGTTGACGATCTACCGGGATCAGGTGCCCAACCGGGGTGTCATCTTGATCCCGACGCGTGATGGCGAGCAGGGACGCTTCAACTTCAAGATTGAGCAGGGCGCCACGTACGGGATGACGCAGTTGCTCTATTCGGACACCATTGTGGGGTTTTTGAAGGAGTTCGCTGCGACCACCGTGCATCGGCCGGAGCTGTTGTTGTCGTTCGGGTTTGTGCCGAAGATGGAGTCCAAGGTCGGTTTGATCAACTGGCTGATTCAGGATCCGGGTAATCCGTTGGTGGCCGCGGAGCAGGAGTTCGTGACGCGGCTGGCCGGTGAGGAACCGGCGGTCAAGCGGACGTTGATGCTCGATCTGTACAAGCGCGTTATCGATGGGGTCGGTGAGTTGGGTTTCCCGATCAGCATCCACCTGGAAGCCGCGTATGGGGTGTCCAAGCCGGCGTTTGAGACGTTCGCCGCGATGTTGGACTACTGGGCACCCGACCAGCCCTAGCCTTTTCCCCCGCCGAGCCGGGGCTTGCCGAACCGGTTGGTTCGGGATTACAGTCAGTTTCCGAACCAACTGACTTGGGAGGTCCTTGTGGACGTCGATACCGCTCGTGCTCGTTTCACCGAACTGCGGGGCCAGGCCCATGTCGATTCGGCCGAGCTGGACGAAATCTGGGCCTCGCTGCAGCCGGTCCGTGCCGAAGACATCGTCGGCAACTGGAAGGGCGACGAGTTCGACACGGGACACAAGATGAACGGCCAGCTCCAGGCCGCCCGGTGGTACGGCAAGATCTTCAAATCGGTCAACGACGTCGAGCCCATCGTCTGCTACGACGAAGCGGGGCAGCTGTTTTCGAACCGCGACCTGAGCCGCGGCGGAGCATCGTTGTGGGACATCGAGTTTCGCGGCGAGGTTACGGGGACCATGGTCTACGACGGCCAGCCGGTGTTCGATCATTTCAAGCGGGTCGATGACGACACGCTGATGGGCATCATGAATGGCAAGCGCCAGCGGACCGGCGACAAGTTCCTGTACTTCTTGTTGGAACGTGACCAGTGAGGTAGCTGGCTGTTACCCTGGCGATTGCTATGAGGGCGGCCGGACATGCAACGCGTGAGCGCATCATGGCTGCCGCCAAAGCGGAGTTCTCCGCCCTCGGGTTTGCCGGCGCCCGGCTGAATCGCATTGCGGCCGAGGCCAATGCCAGCAAAGAGCGGCTGTACAGCTACTTCCAGAGTAAGCAGAACCTCTTCGAGGCAGTCGTCGAGCAGTGGATTCAGGACGCGCCGTATGACGCGATATTCAAACCCGACGACGTCCCGGCGTACACCGTCGCCCTCTTCGACTACATGGTGGCCGATCCGGTCGGGGCGCGTCTGCAGCGCTGGATCGAGTTGGAGGCGGCCGGCGGGATGTTCGGTGACCACGTGCTGCGCCGCATCTTCCAGTCCAAGCTCGATCGCATCGCCGAAGCGCAACGCAACGGGATCATCGACGCGTCCTGGCGCCCGATCGACCTGCTGATGTTGCTCAACGACATGACCTACGCGCTGGCCGCGGGCGGATTCGGGATCGACCGCATCGTCGATCAGCCGATGTCGCCGGAAACCGCCGCCGTGCGCCGGGCCGCTGCCGCCGAAGCCGCTCGCCGGCTGGTTCTGCACCCCCAGCAGTGAACGACCAGTTGGCCGCGTTCGGCCCCTTCTTCGGCGTTGTGCGGCAGGCCGATTCACCGGCCGCACAGTGGCGGCCGATGGCCGAGCTTGCCCACGATCCCAGCGTCTTGGCGGCGCGAGTGGACCGCGTCCGGTCGGCGCTGGCGGCCAGTGGACAGCGCCGGCCCGAGCAGATCGACGGCCGCGTCGCTGCGTCGGTCGCGCATCTCGGGCTGGTGGCGCGGCTGATCGCCCCGATGATCGGCACTGCGGCTCTCGGCGAACCGGTGTCGTGGTCGCTGGCCGACCTGTCCTGGCAGGACCAGTTGGGCGGGCCCTACCCGCTCGCGGTGTCGACGTCGGCCACCGCGGGCCCGCCCGCCGTGGAGACCATCACCGAAGTGTTCGCACCATTCGGCGTCAGCCCAAAAGTGTTGTGGGGCAACGTGGGATCGGCAGCCAACAGTGCGGCCAAGCAGATCATCCAGGCCCGGCCGGACCTGACCGGGCCGGCCGGAAAAGCGGCCGACGCCGTGCTCGCGGACTCCAGGGTCGACGGGGGAGTGCTGCGGTCAGGGCCCGCATTCCGCCGCAACAGCTGCTGCCTGATCTACCAACTGGCAGGCGGCGCGGGCGGTTACTGCGGCGACTGTGTGCTCACCGCACCGGGATGAGATCGAACGCCTGCTTGATGATGCTCAGCAGCCACTGCGCCGCGGTCTGACCCTTGAACGTCGGCCAGGTCAGCTGGAAGTTCACCACCCATGGCTGGCCGGTGTGGTCGACGGCGTACCAGCTGAAGCCGAGGTCGCCGGGCAGGTTGCCACCCTTCGAGCCGAGGTAGGGCCACTTGGCCCGGTCCAGGTCGATGCCGGCGACCTTGGACATGATGTCGCGTACCGGCGCGGCGGGTCCGGCAGCGGCAGCCTGCACCGCGACGTGCTCGCGGCAGATGTCGGCGGCGCTGCCGTACCACTCGGCCCCGATGCTGGACGCCGGCGTGCGGGTGCGGTACGGGTCAGGCTCGTACGGGCGCGAACTCACCTGCTGCAGCAGGGCCGTGCGCTGCTCCTTCGTGCCGTTCTTCCACTGGTCGCGGACGTCGGGCTTGCCCCAGCCGATGGAAAACAGCTCGTGCATGGTCGGGTAGGGCGTCAGGCTCGCCGGGTCGTGATGCCCGGCGACGACGAGCGCCTCGTCCACGGCGGCCGGACCCACCTTGTTGATCAGCATGTCGGTGGCCATGTTGTCGCTGACCGAGATCATCTGCTGGGCGGCCTCGTGCACCGTCACCTGCGTGCCAGGGGCCAGGTTGTCCAGGCCGGCAGAACCGAGCTTCTTGCCTTCGGCGGTGACGGTGACCTTGTCGTCCCAGCTGAGGGTGCCGGCTGACACCGCGCGCGCAACGGCAAGCAGCACATAGATTTTCATGATCGAGGCCAGTGGCATCGGTTCGTCGACATTGGTGCCGGCGACCTTGACGCACTTGCCGTCGACGACCTTGGCGACCTGATACGAGTAGTGGGCGCCGGACTTCGCGATCTGCGTGTCGACGTCCGCCCAGGACTTGACGGGCGGCGGCCGCAGCGAGACCTCCATGCGGTCGACGGTGCCCTTGCTGTCGACGTGCAGCTCGATGTCCTGGTTCACGCCGTACGAGTTGGTGACGTGCAGGGTCGAATGCCCGGCGCCGATGTCGATGCCCGTGAGCTTGAACGGGCGGTCCCACCAGATCCACTTCATCCGGTAGGTGATGTCGTCCACTTGGTCGGGCGCCGCGAGCGTCTTGACCCCGGCGGGCTCGATGGACCAGTCCGAGTTGAGCATGTCCATCGTCTGCCTGGACCGCATGCCCTGAGGCGTGGTCATGTCGATCAGCGCGCCGTAGGCAGCGCTCGACAACGGCGGGGCGGCTGCAGGCGTGCTGCAGCCACCCAGTACCACGATGACTGCGCCGGCCAGGGCCAGTGCAGTGCGGGTCTTACGACTGCTGGTCGGAACCGGCAACGTCCAACACAACCTCGAATTCGAGAAGTGATGCTCCGGTGGCGACGGGGTTGGCCCGCTGCCCGGCGTGTGCCTCGACGGCGGGGCCGGTGGCCCAGGCCTGGAACGCCTCGTCGGACTCCCACTGCGTCACCACGAAGTAGCGGTTCTCGCCCTTGACCGGGCGCAGCAGCTGGAACCCGAGGAAGCCGGGCTGGCCGTCCACTGCGTGAGCACGGTTCGCGAACCGCTTCTCCAATTCCGGACCGGCGTTGGGCGGAACTTCGATCGCATTGATCTTCACCACAGGCATGTGGTTCAGGCTACCGCGCTGGCCCGCAGGCAGGGTGGGCCGCTGCCGGCAGGCAACAGGGGCGCTGCCGCCAGGCAATATAGGGCTATGACGACCGACCTGCTCACCGCCCGCGGCGGTACCGGCGAGCCGATTGTGCTGGTGCACGGATTGATGGGCCGTGGGACGACGTGGGACCGGCAGTTGCCGTGGTTGACCGACCTGGGCGAGGTCTACACCTACGACGCGCCGTGGCATCGCGGCCGCGGGGTCCACGATTCCGAGCCGATCAGCACCGAACGGTTCGTCGCCGACCTGGCCGACGCGGTCGGCTCGCTGGGGCGCCCGGCGCGGTTGATCGGACATTCGATGGGTGGGCTGCACAGTTGGTGTCTGGCTGCGGCCCATCCGGAACTGGTCACCGCGCTGGTGGTCGAGGACATGGCCGCGGACTTCGTCGGCTTCACCATCGGTGCCTGGGATCCGTGGACCCACTCCATTCCGGCCGAATTCAATTCGGCGCAACAGGTTTTGGACCTGTTCGGCCCGATCGCGGGCCAGTATTTCCTGGACGCCTTCGACCGCACCGAGACCGGCTGGCGGCTGCACGGCGAGGCCGGGCACTGGGTGGCGATCGCCGCCGAATGGGGCACCCGGGACTACTGGCAGCAGTGGGCGGCAGTGCGGGTGCCGACGCTGCTCATCGAGGCCGGGAACTCGGTCGCACCGCCGGGGCAGATGCGCAAGATGGCCGAGATCGGCTACCGGACAACATATCTGGAGGTTCCGGGCGCCGGGCACCTGGTGCACGACGACGATCCGGACGCGTACCGCCGTGCGGTCGAGGATTTTCTCGCGTCCGTCTGACTAGTCGAATCGGGAACGCACCGCGGCGAGGTCGTGCGCGGCGCGGTCCAGGTCGCGGCTGTCGCCGACGTTTGTCCAATCTCGGCTGTCGCCGACGTCGGTCCAGTTGAAGTTGCCGAAACCATTGCGCGCACCGGGATTTCGGGTGATGGCGCTCAGCGCGGCGCCGAGTGCGAATGGGGCGACCATGATCGCGACCATCGCAATCAGGGTCAGGACGGTGTTCATGTCAACAATTGTCGAATCAGGGGCAACCGAATAAACAGTGGCAGTTCGGACGGCATTCGATAAAATGCTGCCATGATCAACAGTGTCTCGGTCCTGGTGATGGACGGGGTCGCGCCGTTCGAGTTCGGCGTGGTGTGTGAGGTGTTCGGCATCGACCGATCGGGCGATGGCGTGCCCAACTTCGATTTCAAGGTGTGCGGACCGGAGGCCGGGCGGCCGGTACGAACGTCGGTCGGTGCATCGTTGATTCCCGACCACGGCATCGACCAGCTCCTGGGGGCCGACTTGGTCGCCATTCCGGCGGTGGCGGGTCCCAACTATCCGCAGTCGGCGCTGGATGCCGTGCGCACCGCCGCGGACTCGGGTTCGATCATCCTGACCATCTGCTCAGGAGTCTTTGTCGCAGGCGCTGCCGGGCTGCTCGACGGTCGCGCCTGCACCACGCACTGGATGCACTCGGACCGGCTGGCCCGGCAATACCCGACCGCGCGGGTCGATCGCGACGTCCTGTTCGTCGACGACGGGAATCTGATCAGCAGCGCGGGGACCGCGGCAGGCATCGACGCCTGTCTGCATCTGGTGCGCCGCGAGTTGGGCAGCGAGATCACCAACAAGATCGCGCGGCGCATGGTGGTGCCGCCGCAGCGTGACGGCGGGCAGCGTCAGTTCATCGAGCAGCCGATCCCGGTGCGGTGCTCGGAAGGCTTTGCGCCCCATCTGGATTGGATTCTGACCAACCTGCGCGTCCCGCACACGGTGGACAGCCTGGCCAAACGGGCGAGCATGTCGGGGCGCACGTTCGCGCGGCGTTTCGTCGAGGAGACCGGGCGGACGCCCATGCAGTGGGTCACCGACCAGCGTGTCCTCTATGCCCGCAGGCTGCTCGAGGAGACGGATCTCGATGTGGACCGGGTGGCCGACAAGGCCGGATTTGGTACCGCAACTCTGCTGCGGCACCATTTCCGGCGCGTTGTCGGCGTCAATCCGTCGGATTACCGTCGACGGTTCTCCTGCCCGATTGGGCTTGCGTCACAACGGGATGGCTAGCCCTGCGGCCGGCACTGCACGTTGACGTACACGGTGTCGAACTGGCCGGAGTTGATTCGCTGGCCCCGGTTGTCGACGTTGGAGCCGGACAACCCGTGCACATCGGTCACCGAGCACGCGGACAGCGGCCCAGAGGTGCTGGTGTTGACCTGGACGTGGTAGCCGCGGGACTGCAGCTCATTGATGGTGTCGACGGCGGACCCTCCGCCGGTCGGCAGCGCCGACGCCGTGCCCACCGCGGGCGAGATGGCCACTGCGGCAAAGGCGGCTGCCGCGGCTCCAGCGATGACGAGGCCGCGACGACGGTTGTTAACTTTCTGTTCACCTGAAATTCGGTATGCGGTCATGCTTCCGTTCTATCCGAGGATCACGGCGTGTGGTACTGACTCATGCCGTTCTCATCGGAAAGCGCGTGATTTCATGCCGTTCTCATGTAAACCGGCAATCGGGTCAGTTCTCGCCCTCGCCTGCCAGCGCGTATCGGTCATCGGCGGTTTGCTCGACCAGGCCGTCGACCAGCAGTGAGTCCAGTGCCCGGTCACGTTGCGCGGTATCGGTGAGCCAGGCCACATCCAATTGCGCCCGGGTCACCGGAGTTGCGCTGCCGCGCAACACATCCAGTAGCCGGCCGCGAACTTGGCGATCGGTACCGGCGTATTTCTGCACCGGACGCGTCGGCGTGTCCATCTCCGGATGGCCCGCGCTTCGCCAGGCGCACGTCGTCAACGGGCATATCCCGCATTTCGGATTGCGGGCAGTGCAGACGATCGCACCGAGCTCCATGAGTGCCGCCGAAAACACATGCGCCGTACCGTCTTTCGGCAGGAGTGCCGCGACGTCGTCGAGGTCGCGGGTGCGCGCAGGGGTGTCGGCCACGCCGCGCACCACGCGGGCCACCACCCGGCGCACATTGGTGTCGACCACGGGGACGTCCTGTTGATACGCGAAACAGGCGACGGCCCGCGCGGTGTAGGCCCCGACGCCCGGCAGCGTCAGCAGGGTCTCGACGTCGCGGGGCACCACGTCGCCATGCTCGGTGCTGATGACCTCTGCGCATTCGTGTAATCGCTTGGCGCGGCGCGGATAACCCAGCTTGCCCCAGGCCCTCAGCACGTCAGCCGCGCCGGCCGCGGCGGTCGCGGACGGGGTGGGCCAGCGCGCGATCCAGTCCCGCCAGATCGGTTCGACCCGCGACACGGGGGTCTGCTGCAACATGAATTCGCTGACCAGAATTTGCCAGGCAGTCACGTCCGGGGCGCGCCACGGCAGGTCGCGTTGTGCCGTCCGGTACCAATCCAGGAGCTCGTCGGCGGGGATGAGAATTTGCCCTGAACTCATTGCGCGGCGTCTATGTGTTGAGGGCACAATGGGCGGCATGCCCAACTCGAACCCGATAAACGCCTGGAAAGCACTGAGAGAGGGTAACGAGCGATTCGTTGCCGGTGAACCAGCGCATCCCAGCCAGAGCATCGAGCGTCGGACGCAGTTGGCCGGTGGTCAGAAGCCCACTGCAGTGCTGTTCGGCTGTGCGGACAGCCGCGTCGCCGCCGAGATCATCTTCGATCAGGGCCTCGGCGACATGTTCGTGGTGCGCACCGCCGGCCACGTCCTCGATTCCGCGGTCATCGGGTCCATCGAATACGCCGTCGTAGTCCTCGAAGTACCGCTGATCGTGGTCCTCGGCCACGACAGCTGTGGCGCGGTGAAGGCCACCATCACCGCGCTGGACGACGGTGCGGTGCCCGGCGGGTATGTCCGCGACATCGTCGAGCGCGTCACCCCGTCGATCCTTGTCGGCCGCCGCGAAGGGCTGACCGAGGTCGACGAGCTCGAGGCCAAGCACGTAAACGAAACGGTGCGTCTGCTGAGCGAGCGATCCAACATGATCGCCGAACGGCTGGCATCGGGCAAGGTCGCCATCGTCGGTGCGACCTATCACCTGGCCGAGGGTCGGGTCACCAAGCGCGACCACGTCGGTGACATCGGCGAGTAGTCGGCCGGCCGACGTGGCGAACAACACCGCAGTTCACAGGCGACACGCCGCACCGGGTCAGGGCGCACTACGTTTCGTGCCCTTACCGTGACAATGTGCCGGATCTAGAACCGCATGGCCCGCTGCCATCCCAAATCTATTGGCGACGGCGGATGCTGGCCATCGGTGTCGGCGCTGTCGTCCTGCTCCTGGTTGTGATCATCGGGGTCGTGGTCTTCAGCAACAGCACCGGCGACTCCAAGCAGACTCAGTCCACCGCGAAGACGTCGACATCCGCGACACCACTGCCCGGCGAGACGCCCGGGGTGAAGAGTCCGATCGAGCCGCCGCCGAACGCGTCTCCCGCGCCGACACCGACCCCGACCACCGCCGTCACCCCGCCGCCGGTGCTCAAGGCAGGCGACGATTGCCCGGACACCACGCTCGCGGCCAAGGGCATCACCAACCAGCCGAACTACGTGATCGGCGATCAGCCGAAGTTCACGATGGTGGTCACCAACATCGGGCTGGTCGAATGCAAGCGTGACGTCGGTGCCGCTGTGCTGGC
Organism: Mycolicibacterium llatzerense; assembly: GCF_025331195.1. Taxonomy (NCBI): domain Bacteria; kingdom Bacillati; phylum Actinomycetota; class Actinomycetes; order Mycobacteriales; family Mycobacteriaceae; genus Mycobacterium; species Mycolicibacterium llatzerense. The sequence continues at coordinate 1,965,880 of NZ_LXOV01000001.1, forward strand.
CGCGTACGTCTACTCGCTGGACAACAACCGGCTGTGGTCCAACCTGGACTGCGCGCCTTCGAACGAGACCCTGGTTCGCGCCTTCAAGCCGGGCGAGCAGGTGACCACCGAGGTGACCTGGACCGGCATGGGCTCGGCGCCCAACTGCCCGCTGCCGCGGCAGGCGATCGGGCCGGGCACCTACAACCTGGTGGTCCAGCTGGGCAACCTACGGTCGGCTCCGGTGCCGTTCGTGCTGTCCGAGGCCCAACAGCCCGGACCGGGTGCGCCGCCTGCGGGCGAGGCTCCGCCGCCGCCGGCTGCACCGGCGCCCGGCGAGCCGACGCTGCCCGGACCCGCCAACTGATCTCAGGCCAGCCGGTCGGCGATGGTCGATTCGGCGAGCAGCGACAGACCCTCTCGGATGTGGCGGGCCCACATGGACCCGATGCCCTCCACCGACTGCAGGTCGTCGGCGCTCGCGGCCAGTAGGCCCTGCAGCGATCCGAACGAGCGCACCAACAGGTCGACGTGTGCGAACTGCAGGCGCGGGATGCCCGCCATCGCGCGGTAGCCGCGCGAGCTCATCGCTGAATCCTGTGCCTCTGGCGTCGACGGATAGCCGAAAACCCTTGCCAGCGTGGTGAAGTCGAGAAGTTCGTTGTCGCTCAGCGCATCGAGTTCCTCGAGCGTTGCGGTCACCTGATCGGCGGCCGGTGGGTCGGGGTTGGCGTGGTAGTCGCGAACGATCAGTTCGCGGGCGGCGTCGTTGTCGCCGACCAGTTCGTCGAGCTGCAGCTTGAGCTGACGCCCGTCGGTACCGAGCTCGACGACGTCGGCGTCGATCTCGAGGCTGATCCGGCGGACCATCTCCATGCGCTGCACGACGGTCATGACGTCGCGCAGTGTCACGAAATCCTCGATCTCGGCCATCGACAGCTGCTTGCTGACTTCGTCGAGCCGGAACTTGTAGCGCTCCAGGGTCGCGATGGTCTGGTTGGCGCGCGACAGGATGGTCGGGGTTTCCGGTACGACGTGGCGTTCACCGGCCACGTAGACCGTCACGATGCTCATCGAGTGGCTGACGGACACCACCGGGAATCCGGTCTGGATGGCCGCGCGCTCGGCAGAGCGGTGCCGCGTGCCGGACTCGTCGGTGGGGATGGAGGGGTCGGGCACCAGCTGCACGTTGGCCCGCAGGATCCGGGTCAGGTCGCTGGAGAGCACGACGGCGCCGTCCATCTTCGACAGCTCGCGCAGCCGGGTCGGTGCGAACCGGACGTCCAGCGGGAAGCCACCGTCGCAGATGGCCTCGACGCTGTCGTCGTAGCCCAGCACGATCAGCCCGCCGGTACGGCCACGCAGGATCCGCTCCAGACCGTCTCGCAGCGGCGTTCCGGGCGCCAGCTTGCCCAACGTCTCGCGCAGCGTCGGTCGGGCCAGGTGCACGACGTTGCCCCGTCCGGACCGATTGGCCGATTTCACCGACATCGGTGTACTCCTCGGGTTTCCGGCCGGGCTCTACCCGGTCCGGTCCACATTCTCTGTGATCTTGCGCAACACCCGCAACGCCGCGGTGATGTTCTCGGCCGGCAGGACCCGAAGACCGCGCGGTGGCGACTCGGTTCCGGTGGGCACCACGGCCGTCGTGAAGCCGAGTCGGGCGGCCTCGGCGAGCCTGCGGTCCATGCCGGTGACGCGGCGCAGATCGCCGGCCAGACCCACCTCGCCGATGGCGATCGCGGTGGCCGGCAGCGGCAGGTCCGTGTACGCCGAAGCGATGGCCAGTGCCACCGCCAGATCCGACGACGGGTCGGTCAACCGCATACCGCCGACCGTGGACAGGTAGATGTCGTTGGTACCGACGGGCAGGCGCGCCCGCTTCTCCAGCACCGCGGTGATCATGGCCGCGCGGGCCGAGTCGATGCCGCTGACCGCGCGGCGCGGGGAGCCGGCCGACGGCGATCCGATCAGTGCCTGCACCTCGCCGATCAGGGGCCGCTTGCCGTCCAGGCTGACCGTTACCGCGGTGCCGGACACCGGGGCCGGCCGCTGGTCGAGGAACAGCCCCGACGGGTCGGCAACGCATTCGATTCCGTTGTCGTGCAACATGAAACAGCCGACCTCGTCGGCCGCGCCGAAGCGGTTCTTGACGCCGCGGACCATGCGCAGCGTCGAGGCGCGGTCGCCTTCGAAGTGCAGCACCACGTCCACCAGGTGCTCGAGCGAGCGCGGCCCGGCGATGGCGCCGTCCTTGGTGACATGGCCGACCAGGACCATGGCGATGCCCGTCGTCTTGGCGGCCATGGTGAGCGCGGCGGTGACGGCGCGGACCTGCGTCACGCCGCCGGTGACGCCGTCGGTCTCGGCGGTCGACATGGTCTGCACCGAATCCACCACCACCAAAGTGGGCTGCACCGCCTCGATGTGGCCGAGCGCGGTCTGCAGGTCGGACTCGGCGGCCAGGTAGACGTTGTCGTGGGTGCAACCGGTGCGCTCGGCGCGCAGCCGGATCTGCCCGGCCGATTCCTCTCCCGACAGATAGAGCGCCCGTCGCCCGGACATGGCCCAGCGGTGTGCGACTTCGAGCAGCAGCGTCGACTTGCCGACGCCGGGATCACCGGCCAGTAGCGTCACCGAACCCGGCACCACACCGCCGCCCAGCACCCGGTCCAATTCGCTGATCCCGGTGTGGAAGTGCCTGGTGGTGCCCGGATCGATCGAGCTGATCGGAACGGCAGGGGAGGTGGGTGCGACAGCGCGGTGCGTCGCGGGCGTCAGCGAGCTCAGAACCGCTACTTCATTGACCGTGCCCCAGGTGCCGCAGTCCGGGCAGCGTCCCACCCATTTGGCCGTGGTGTGCTGGCACTCCGAGCACCGAAACTGCGAACGTACTTTCGAACCGGTTCTGGCCATGCCGCGAACTTAGTCGTTGGTACCGACAGATTGCGTCAGGCCGGCGGTGTGGGTGCTTCCCGCAGCGCGACCGGAAGTGGCTGCGAGGAACGAGGCGAGGTTAGTGATGGCCCTCGCCGCCGCCGGCGGGTGCCGGAGCAGCTTCGCCGGCGCCGGCCTCGCGGCGCGGGGCTTCGCCGGCGGAGATCGGGACCTCGATGGTCTTCTCGCCGGCGTTCTGGAACTTGAACGTGAAGCTGTAGTTCAGGCCGTTCGAGATGGGCTTGGTCAGCGCGACCATCGCGATGGAGGTCGTGGCGTCCTCGGAGCGCGGCAGGGTCTGCTTCTGGCCGTCCGGGGTGCCGACCAGCAGCACGCCGCCGGCGGGCACCGTGGTGCCGCCGTTGACCAGCACCTCACCGGTGTCCGAGGTGATGCCGACCAGCTTGTCGGGGTTGTCGGGCGACTTGTTGGTGGCGACGAACAGCAGCTCGACCATGGTGCCGGGCTTGACGAAGTCGCGGGTCTGCGGGGCGCGCAGGTACACGTTGCGCAGGTCCACACCGGCCTTCTCGTCACCGATGCTGGTGGCGGTGCCGTTGACCGCAGGCAGCTGGTTCGCGCTCTGCGAGACCTGGCCAGCGCTGCAGCCGGTGAGCGTCACCGCGGTGGCCAGCCCGAAGGCGGCCAGCGTGACGGCAGAAGTGCGCGATTTCATGCGGTTCACTCAAGCCTCCTGCTTGGGCGCCAGCGGCGATGCGCGTGACGGCCTTGGGTATGTCTGCTGTGCTCCCCGGACTGGTCCGGCGTTCGACTATGCAGAGTAGTAGGTGGCCGTGGGCGGCGGTAGCGGAGGCCCGCTATCGGCCTGGTTCAGGCGTATTTCCGGCCGCGAATGACCGGTGAATGGGACGTGAATCGGGTGCAATTCGGCCGTAATGTGGCCCTCGCCACTGCACGTAAATGCCGTGCTGTCAACCCCTTTCACGCATCTGCATGGCCCCTGACCTGCATTGTTGATCCGCGGGTGTCCGACGCCCGTGCTAACATTGCTATGTGAAAGGGGCCCGAATCTGATGATTTTCAAGGTCGGAGACACCGTCGTTTACCCACACCACGGTGCAGCATTGATCGAGGCGATTGAAACCCGGACCATCAAAGGCGAGCAGAAAGAATATCTCGTCCTCAAGGTTGCGCAGGGCGATCTGACCGTTCGAGTACCCGCAGAAAACGCTGAATACGTCGGTGTTCGCGACGTGGTGGGTCAGGAAGGCCTCGACAAGGTGTTCCAGGTGCTGCGCGCCCCGCACACTGAGGAGCCGACCAACTGGTCCCGTCGTTACAAGGCGAACCTGGAGAAGCTGGCCTCCGGTGATGTGAACAAGGTCGCCGAGGTCGTTCGCGACCTGTGGCGTCGTGATCAGGAGCGCGGTCTGTCCGCCGGCGAGAAGCGCATGCTGGCCAAGGCTCGTCAAATCCTGGTCGGTGAACTGGCTCTGGCCGAGAACACCGATGACGCGAAGGCCTCCACCATCCTGGACGAGGTTCTCGCCGCGGCGTCCTGAACGCCAGCCCCAACGGAGCAGTGAACTTCCGTATCGGTCTCGGTACCGACGTACATCCCATCGAGGCAGGGCGGCCATGCTGGCTGCTCTGCCTGTCATTCGAAGGTGTTGACGGCTGTGCCGGGCACTCTGACGGCGACGTGGCCGCGCACGCACTCTGTGATGCCTTGCTGAGTGCGGCCGGCCTCGGCGACCTGGGCAGCGTGTTCGGCACCGACCGTCCCGAATGGCGCGGCGTCACTGGCGCCGACATGCTCAAACATGTCTCCACGCTGCTGGCCGCTGCCGGTTTCCGCGTGGGCAATGCGGCGGTCCAGGTGATCGGTAACCGCCCGAAAATCGCTCCCCGCAGGGAAGAGGCGCAGCAGGTGCTGTCGACGCTGCTGGACGCTCCTGTCTCGGTTTCGGCGACCACCACCGACGGCCTCGGACTGACCGGCCGGGGCGAGGGTCTGGCCGCGATTGCGACGGCGCTGGTGGTCTCGCTCGATTAGGCCGGTAAGCTGGCCCGTCGTGACCGAACACCGTCTCGAGGGCCTACGGCTCTACGACACCATGACCGGTGCCGTGCGGGACTTCACCCCGGTGCGGCCCGGACACGCATCCATCTACCTGTGTGGCGCAACCGTGCAGGGCCTGCCCCATATCGGCCATGTGCGCAGCGGCGTCGCGTTCGACGTGCTGCGGCGCTGGCTGACGGCCAAGGGCTACGACGTCGCGTTCATCCGGAACGTCACCGACATCGACGACAAGATTCTCAACAAGGCTGCCGACGCCGGCCGGCCGTGGTGGGAGTGGGCCGCCACCTTCGAACGGGCCTTCACGGCCGCCTACGACGCGCTGGGGGTGCTGCCGCCGTCGGCTGAGCCGCGGGCGACCGGACACATCACCCAGATGGTCGAGGTCATCGAGAAACTGATCGAGCGCGGGCATGCCTACGCCGCCAATGGCGACGTCTACTTCGACGTGCTGAGCCTGCCCGACTACGGCAAGCTCTCGGGCCACCGCATCGACGACGTGCACCAGGGCGAGGGCGTGGCGACCGGCAAGCGCGACCCCCGGGACTTCACCCTGTGGAAGGGCGCCAAGCCCGGCGAGCCGTCGTGGCCGACGCCGTGGGGCCGGGGCCGCCCCGGCTGGCACACCGAGTGCGTCGCGATGTGCCAGGAGTACCTGGGCTCCGAGTTCGACATCCACGCCGGCGGTATGGACCTGATCTTCCCGCATCACGAGAACGAGACCGCCCAGGCCAACGCCTGCGGTGACGAGTTCGCGCGATTCTGGCTGCACAACGGCTGGGTCACCATGGGCGGCGAGAAGATGAGCAAGTCGCTGGGCAACGTCCTGGCGATTCCGGCTGTGCTGCAACGGGTTCGGGCTGCCGAGCTGCGCTACTACCTGGGCAGTGCGCACTACCGGTCCATGCTGGAGTTCTCCGAGAACTCACTGCAGGACGCGGCCAAGGCCTACACCGGCATCGAGGAATTCCTGCACCGGGTCCGCACCCGGGTGGGTGCCGTCGAGGTCGGTACCTGGACCGAGAAGTTCGCGGCCGCACTGGATGACGACCTGGCGGTGCCCGCGGCGTTGGCCGAGGTGCACGCCGCCCGCGCGGATGGTAACCGGGCACTGGACGCCGGTGATCACACCGGCGCGATGGAGGCTGCGTCGTCGATCCGGGCCATGATGGGCATCCTGGGCTGCGATCCGCTCGATGAGCGCTGGGAAACCCGCGACGAGACGTCCGCCGCACTGAATGCTGTTGACGCCCTGGTGCAGTGGGCGCTCAAGAGCCGCACCGAGGCCCGCGAGAACCGCGACTGGGCCGCCGCCGACGCGATCCGCGACCAGCTGAAGCTGGCCGGCATCGAGGTCACCGATACCGCTGATGGCCCGCAATGGGCCCTGACTGATGGGGCCTGACGATGGCTGGAAACTCCCAGCGCCGCGGCGCAATTCGTAAAGACGGCACCAAGAAGGGCCCGACCGTCGGCTCCGGCGGTCAGCGCCGTCGCGGCCTCGAGGGCAAGGGCGCAACTCCGCGCGCCGACCAGCGCCCGAATCACAAGGCGTACAAGGTTGCGCAGAAGACCGCGCGCTCGAATCAGGGGCGGCACAAGAAGACCGACGATGTCGAGGTCGTGGTCGGCCGCAACCCGGTGGTGGAGTGCCTGCGGGCCGGCGTGCCCGCCACCGCGCTCTACGTCGTGCTCGGGACCGAGGCCGACGAGCGGCTGACCGAATCCGTCACTCGGGCAGGCGATGCCGGCATCGCGATCCTCGAGGTGCAGCGCCACGACCTGGACCGCATCACCAGCAATGGCATGCACCAGGGCATCGCGCTGCAGGTGCCGCCGTACCAGTACATACATCCGGACGATCTGCTGAAGTCCGCGACCACCGACTCCATGCCGGCGTTGTTGGTCGCGCTCGACAACATCTCGGACCCGCGCAACCTGGGCGCCATCGTGCGCTCGGTGGCGGCGTTCGGCGGGCACGGCGTGGTGATCCCGCAGCGGCGTTCGGCGTCGGTCAGCGCGGTGGCCTGGCGCACCAGCGCCGGCGCGGCGGCCCGGCTGCCGGTGTCGCGGGCCACGAATCTGAATCGGACGCTGAAGGATTGGGCCGATGCCGGCCTGACGGTCGTCGGGCTCGATGCCGGCGGCGACACCACGCTGGACGAGCTGGACGCCTCCGGGCCGATGGTCGTCGTCGTGGGCTCCGAGGGCAAGGGCCTGTCGCGATTGGTGCGGGAGAACTGCGACCACATCGTCTCGATCCCGATGGCCGGGCCCACCGAGTCGCTGAACGCGTCGGTGGCAGCCGGTGTGGTGCTCGCCGAAATCGCCCGGCAGCGAAGGGACTAGCGGTCGGTGCGGGGCCGCGTGAGGGTGAATTTGTCGACCGCCCGGACCTCGCCGAACGGACCGCTCACCGCGTAATAGGTGGCGTCCATCGACGTGTTGCCGCCAGGCTGGCCGGGATCGACATCGAAAGCCACGAAGCCGCAAGGATTTTCCCGGTCCCGGAAGACCGACCAGGGCGCCGCTTCCTCGGTGTAGTTCGGCGTCTTTCTTCCGGTGCCGGGGTTCACCTCGCCCACGGACATGAGGACGCGGCATCGCGGCTCGGGAAAGAGCATCGCGTTCGACGGAATCGACGTGCCTCCGCCGCCGATGACCAGATGTACTGTGCCTTTGCTGGTATCGATCGAACCAGATTGTGCATCAACCGGATTCGGCGTCAGGGTGTCGGTGGGTAAGGTGCCGCGAAGTGCATGGCTACGTTCGTAGTGGTGCTCGTGCCCGCAGACCACGAGGTCGACGTTGAACCGGTCGAACAGGGGCAGCCAGTTCTCGCGGATGCCCAGGTCGGCGCCGTTGGTCTTGTTGCCTGTGGAGATCGCTGTCTGGTGCATGCACACCACCACCCAATCGATCTCTTTGCTGCTCCGAGTCCGCTCCAGTTCTTGTTCCAGCCAACGTTTTTGGGCTCCGCCCGAGTAGCCGCGCACGTATGAGTTGCCGCCGTCCTGGTAGCACACGTCATCGTTGGCCAGGATGATCACGCGGACCGAGCCGGCGGTGAAGGCGTACCACAGGCCGCGGAGTTCGGGATCGGAACCGGAGTCCGGCAGCCCGAAATAGGCCTGGTAGGCGCCGTAGCCGATCGGGCCGTTGCCCAACTCGTTCTCGTGGTTTCCCGGTGCCGGCATCCACGGTCGATACCGCGCTGACCGGGTGTTGTTCTCGAACCACTCCGACCAGGTGCGGACCCGGTCGTGAGCGAGGTTGGCATAGCAGAGGTCGCCGTTGACCAGGTGGAACAGCGGGGCCACTCGCTCGACGGCGGTCGTGATGTCACCCGCGGCCGGGGACCCGACGTGGTCGCTGCCGAAGGATGCCGCCACCTTGGCGTCCAGCATGGGGGTCGATTGATCGCCGAAGCTGGTGAAACGGATGGGCGCCCGGCCCCGAGGTGCGGTACGCACTGTGCCCAGCTCGGGACTGGCGCCATCATGTACAGCGGCGTAGACGTAGTCGGTGTCGGGTGCCAGGCCAGTCAACCGTGCATGGTGGACACGAATCTCGGTGCGGGAGGCCGCGTCTCGGTAGGTGACGGTCTCGGCTGCGACGGCATTGCCGAACCCGCCGTCGGGGGTGCCCACCGTGATGCGGGGGTTCGTCACTGCGGCGGCGGTGTGCCAGGACACCACGGCCTCGGTAGCTGCGTCGGCGCCGAACTGGGTGTGCAATCCCGTGACCGGTGGTGCGCCGCTGCGGTCAGCGCGCTGCCACAGCACCGGGCCGGTGCGCTTGGTGGTGAGGTACCCGGTGGCGCCGGCACCGACGCCTGCGCCGACGAGCGCCGACGTACCTCCCACAATCAGCGTTCTGCGGCTCACGTCCACGACAGCCATCTTGCCTACGAAGCGCCTGGTCCGCTCGGCCGCAACGCCGCCCGGCTACGAATCGACGCGCGCTGTTCTCGTTCAGGTAACCGCGCTGATTCAGCGCCGCTGCAGTTCGAAGACCGGGATGAGGCGGTCGGTCTTCTTCTCGTACTCGGCGAACCCGGGCGCGCGCTCGACGATGTGGGCGTAGGCGGCGTCGCGCTCCGCACGAGGCAGTTCACGCGCCACGACGTCGTATTCGTAGGTGCCGATTTCGATGTGGGCGTTGGGATTTGCCCGCAGGTTGTGCACCCACGCCGGATCGGCGTCCGCGCCGCCGGCGGAGCCGACGATCCACAGCTTGCCGTCGCTGTCGAAGGTGGCCGCCGGGTTCACCCGCGGCTGACCGCTCTTGGCGCCGGTGGTGTGCAGGACCAGCAGCGTCAGGTTCGCGAACTGGCCGCCGACCTTGCCGCCGTTGGCGCGGAATTCATCGATGATCTGCTGGTTCCAGCTGTCGGCCATGATCTTCCAAGCCCCTCCCGTATCAGTGCATCCCCAACAACGAACAGCCCAACCATAATCCGGTCACGGCCAAAACCAGCGTGACCGGCACGGTGACCAGCCCGACGGCCGTGAACTCCCGGGCCCGCGCGGTCATCTCTGGGCGGACCACGTTGCGCCACAACAGGTTCGACAGCGATCCGGGGTAGGTCAGATTGGGGCCGATGTTCACCCCGATGAGCACCGCCAGCACCGCGACGGGGCCGCCGGCGGCGACCAGGGGCAGCAGCACCAGCACCGCGGGCAGGTTGTTGATCAGATTCGACAGCACCGCCGCCACCGCGGCGATGCCGAGCAGCGCCGGCAGCGTGGTGCCGTGCGGCAGCAGCGCAGACACCGCGCCACCCAGGCCGAGGTCCAGTACCGCGCTCACCAGCACACCCAGCGCCAGCACCGCGACGAGGAACGGCACGTTGGCTGCCCGCACGATGCCGAAGACCGTCTCGTGACCGCGGACGACGGCCCGGATCGCGAGCACCGCGGCGCCGGCGAACGCGGCCCACGCCGGCGCCAATCCGAGTAGCGACGTCGCGCCGAAGCCGATGAGCGTCAGGATCAACACGGTCAGGACGAAGTACGGGATCTCCGGCGGGGGTGGGGCCGGCCGGTCCACCATGGCGACCCGTAGCTCACGCCGGAACAGCCACCGCAGCAACACGAATTCGGCCGCGACGGCGACCAGCCAGGGCAGCGTCATCGCCGCGGTGAAACTGGTGAAGCTCAGGCCCGCGGTCGAAAACGCCAGCAGATTGGTCAGATTCGACACCGGCAGCAGCAGCGACGCGGTGTTGGCCAGGTGCGCCGCGGCATAGCCGTGTGGCCGCGCCGGCACCCCGAGCGTGCGTGCGGTCGACAATACGACGGGCGTTAGCAGGACGACGGTGGCGTCGAGGCTCAGCACGGCGGTGGTCCCGGCCGCGATCAGGAACACGGTCGCCAGCAGCCGCCGGGCCGCGGATTGACCTGCGCCCCAGCTGTGCCGGGCCATGTACACGCCGGCGGCGTGAAACAGCCCTTCGTCGTCGCAGAGCTTGGCGAGCACCAGGACGGCGGCCAGGAATCCGACCACGGGCAGCAGTCGGCCGACCTCCTGCAGAGCGGTGTTCACAGCCAGGGATCGGCGCGTTGCCAGAGCGTCGGAAGATGCAGGGGCAGGCCATCTTCGGCGGCCAGGCGGCCCAGCACCCGCATCGAGACGTCCAGGTCGTCGCCCACGTAGGGCAGGGCGCGCAGCGGTTCGTGCAGGGGTCGGAAGAAGTCGTCCCAGTGCGTCAGCACCACGCGGCGCGCGCCGACGGTGCGGACCGTCTCGTTCCAGTAGTCGAGGAGATACTGCTCGGGCTGCAGGCCGAGTTGCCCGATCCCGAGGTACACCACGTCGGCGTGCTGCCCGGCCAGGGCGCCCGGCACGAACCCGGCGCTGCCGACGGCAAGCAGGCTGCGCCCGCTGGTGCGGTGCGCGATGAGCGTCGACCAGGCCTCGCCGCACTTGTACGCCGACGCCCGCACCGGCGGCACCACCGGGGCGGTGATGGTGCCGGGGAACCGGTCGGGCGGGCAGTGGTGACCGGTGAACAGCGTTACGTCGAAGGCGCCCAAGGCGATCGACTCGCCGGGGATGGCAACGGTCAGCTGGGAGTCGGTGAGCCCGCCGCCGCGGCCGATGAAGGCGGCCGAGGTGCCGCCGACCAGTTTCGCGCCGGTCCGCGCTGCGACGGCCGCGGAGTCCATGGCGTGGTCGAAATGGGTGTGCACCGGCAGCACCGCGTCCAGTCGGTCGATGCCGAGGCGGTGCAGGCAGCCATCAATGCGAGGTAGTGCCGGGCTCAACTTGCCCAATCCGACCGACAGGAGACTCGGCCGGGAGAAGAAGCCGTCGGTCAATAGGGCTGACGTCGAACCGGCCGGATCCGTCGCGGTGACCAGCATCGTGGTGACGCCCGCCCAGGTGACGGTCAGCGGCGAGCCGACGTCTGCGGCAGGCTGATCGAAGTAGCGGCTATAGGAGGCCAGGTCGGGCCGGCCAAGTTTCAGTCGCATCAGCAGAAGGCCTCGATCTGTACGTTCTCTGCGGTCAGGCGTTCGCGGACCGCGCGGGCGATGTCGACGGCGCCGGGCGAATCGCCGTGGACACAAATCGAATTCACGGTGATCTTGATGGTGGAGCCGTCGACGGCGGCAACCCGTCCCGCGGTCACCATGGAGGCCACCCGATCGGCGATGGTCGAAACGTTGTGCAGCACCGCATTGCGCCCTGTGCGCGGCACCAGTTGTCCGTCGGGGCGATACGAGCGGTCCGCGAAAGCCTCGGGCACGGTGCGCAATCCGAGCTCGCCGGCGGCGGCGAAGAATGCCGAACCGGCCAGCCCCAACACCGGCAGCGAAGGATCCACGGCATGCACCGCGGCGGCCACCGCGCGCGCCTGCGCGTGGTCGGTGACGATCGTGTTGTACAGGGCGCCATGGGGTTTGACGTAGCTGACGGTCGCCCCGGCGGCCTGGGCCAGGGCCTGCAAGGCGCCGATCTGGTAGATCACGTCGGCGGTGAGGTCATCGGAGCTGACGTCGATGTAGCGGCGGCCGAAGCCCGCCAGGTCGCGGTAGCCCACCTGCGCGCCGATCCGTACGCCGCGTTCGGCGGCGGCCCGGCAGACCCGCAGCAGCCCGGCCGGGTCGCCTGCATGGAACCCGCAGGCGATGTTGGCGCTGGTGACCAGATCGAGCATCGCGTCGTCGTCACCAAGGCGCCACACCCCGAAGCTTTCGCCGAGATCGGCATTGAGGTCCACCGCTGACATGTCTGCCAGCCTAGGCTTGCCGCCATGTCCACTCGTGACGACGTTCTCATCACCGCCTTCGGTCTGGCCCAGCTGATCGCCGCCGGCGACGTGACGCTGCTCGACGTGCGCTGGCAGCTGCCGAAGCCCGACGGCCGCGACGACTACCTGGCCGGGCACATTCCCGATGCGGTGTACGTCTCGCTGGAGGACGAGCTGTCCGACCACACCGTGACAGGGCGGGGCCGGCACCCGCTGCCGTCGGGTGCCGCGGTGCAGGAGGCCGGGCGCCGGTGGGGTGTGCGCCAGGGCGTGCCGACCGTCATCTACGACGACTGGAACCGCGCCGGCTCGGCTCGCGCCTGGTGGGTGCTGCGCGCCGCGGGCATCGAGAACGTCCGCATCCTGGACGGCGGGCTGGCGGCGTGGACCACCTCCGGTGGGCCGCTGGACCGTGGCGACGTCGAGCCGGAACCGGGCGACGTCACCGTCACCCACCAGGACCTCTACGCCGGTGCCATGCCCACCTTGACCGCCGATGAGGCCGCTGCGCTGGGGCCTCGTTTGGGTGACGTCCGCGCGCCGGAACGGTTCCGCGGCGACGTCGAACCCATCGATCCCGTGGCTGGACACATTCCGGGCGCGGTCAATCTGCCGAGCGTGCTGGCCGCCGACGGCACGCTGCGCACCGACGGCGCCGACGTGGACGCTGTCTATTGCGGATCTGGCGTCACCGCGGCGGTGGCGGTGGCCGCGCTGGCGGCTGCGGGTCGAGAGGTGGCGCTGTTCCCCGGCTCGTGGTCGCAGTGGAGCAACGAGCCCGGACGACCGGTGGGGCGAGCGTAGCGAAGGGTGGTTGGTTCTGCTACCGGCGACTGACTCGTCCCGCGCCCCAGCACAGCAGGTAGATACCGAACGAGATCGACGTCACGAAGACCGACACCGGGACGCCCGGCGCCAGTGACAGCACGATGCCGCCGACTGCGGCGATCTCGGCGAACACCACCGACGCCACCATCGTGGTGATGGGGGAGCTGAACACCCGGCCCGCCGCGGCGGCGGGGGTGATCAACAGCGACATCACCAGCAGTGCCCCGACGATCTGCACGCCCTGGGCAGCCGCGACGCCGACCAGTGCGGCGAACACGATGCCCAGCGCCCGCACCGGAACCCCGCGTGCGGCAGCCACTTCCGGGTCGGCGGTGGCGAACAGCAGCGGCCGGTAGCAGGCCGCGAGGATCGCGACCACCAGCACGGTGACCACTGCCAGCAGCGTCAGACCCGAATAGCCGACGCCGACGATCTGCCCGGTGAGCAACGCGAAACTGGTGCCGGTCCGGCCGGGATAGAGGTGGATGAACAAGACGGCCAGGCCCAGGCCGAAGGCCAGCACGACGCCGATGGCCGAGTCCCGTTCCCGCGACCGCTGCCCCAGGATGCCGAAAAGGATTGCCGCCAGGGCACTTCCGACCAGGGCGCCGAGGCCGACGTTGAGCCCGGTCAGCAGCGCGAACGCGGCGCCGGTCAGGGACAGCTCGCTGGAACCGTGCACCGCGAACGACATCTGCCGCATCACGATGAACGGACCGATCAGGCCGCCGAGCAACGCCAGCAGCGCCGCGGCCAGTACCGCCTGCTGGACGAAGTCACGGCTCAGCAGGTCCGCGGTCAGCGCGGGGTTCCAAAAGGCATTCACAGCCTCATTCATGACAATGCCCGCTCGCATGCTCAGAGTTGTCGACGCCCGCACCGTCCTGGCCGACCACGACGTACTGGCCGCCGATCCGCGCGACCTGGATGTCGGCGCGGTACAGCGCGGACAGCGTCTCGGACGTCATGACCTCCTCGACGGTGCCGATCCGGAAGCGGCCGTCGACCAGGTACAGCACCCGGTCCACGTACTGCAGCACGGGATTGACCTCATGGGTGACGAACAAGACGGCGGTGCCGGCGTCCTTGCGGCGCTGGTCGATCAGGCCCGACACCAGCTTCGCGTTGGCCGGGTCGAGGTTGAGCAGCGGTTCGTCGCACAGCAGCAGCGCGGGATCGGAGGCCAGGGCCTGCGCGATGCGGACTCGCTGCAGTTCGCCGCCGGACATCACCGACACCGGGACGTCGGCCAGCCGGGCGCCGTCGACCTGGCCCAGGGCCTGGGTCACCACGGCGCGCCGCTGTGCCCGCTTCCGTGGGCCGGCGAAACCCCAGCGGTGCCCGTCGCAGCCGAGCCCGACCAGATCGCGGCCGCGCAGCGTCAGCCCGGTGTCCAGTGAGCGGTGTTGGGGGACATAACCGATGGCGCCGGTGGTGGTCATCCGGCCGGCCGTCAGCAGCTGTTGGCGCAGCAGCACCTTGAGCAGTGAGGTCTTGCCGGTGCCGTTCGGGCCGAGCACCGCGATGAATTCGCCGCGGCGCACCGTCAGATCCAGCCGGTCCCACAGCACGCGGTCACCGAATGACAGCCGCGCGCCGGTCAGTTCGGCGACCGCCGTGGTGGACGAGGGATCAGTAGGCACGGGTTACAAATTATCTCGGCTTATCGCGCCGCAACGGCTGCGGTATCCAACTGGTGTGCCAGTGCCTCGGCGGTCTGGCGCTGCCAGGTCAGGAAGTCCTGTCCGGCGGGCAGCGTCTCGGTGACCTCGACGATGGGCAGTGCCGCTTTGCGGGCGGCATCCTGCAGTTGCTTGGTGACGGCGGTCTCGGTCTGCTTGTTCACCACCAGCGCGTCGACCTGGTGGCCGTTGATCAGGTCGAGCACGGCGGCCACGTCGGCCGGGGCGGGGTCGTGGCCTTCTTCGGCGGCGGCGGCGAACCCGTGCGGGGTGCGGTCGACGACGCCGGAGGCGGACAGCAGGTAGTGCGCGACGGGTTCGGTGGAGACCACCGCGCTGCCGGGATGCTTCTGCCCGATGGCGTGCTCGGTCGCGGCGATTTCGTCGGTCTTCTTGCCGAATTCCGCGGCATTGGCCCGGTATGCGTCGGCGTGCGCGGGATCGGACCCGGCCAGGTCGTCGGCGATCTTGGTGGCGACGGCCTTGGCCACCGCCATGTTGTAGAAGACGTGCTCGTTGGCCTCGCCCGCCGCGCTGTGCGGCAGCAGCGAGTACGCATCCACGGTGGTGACGTTCTTGTGGTTCTTCAACACGTCGTCGGCCCAGTGGTCGTAGCCGCCGCCGTTGATGACGACCAAGGTGGCGTCGGCGATGGCTGCGGCGTCGGCCGGGCTCGCTTCGAACGAATGCGGGTCGGCGGCGTCGTTGGTGAGGATCGCCTTGACGTCGGCATGCCCGCCGGCGACCGCGGTGGCGACGCTGCCCCACACGTTGGTGGTGGCGACGACCTTCGCCGAACGGGCGGAGTCGCCTTGCGACCCGCAGGCGGCGATGGTCAGCGCGGTGAGGGCGGACAGGGCGATGAGGCTGGTCCGGGTCATGGCGGCTCCTGCGGGCTAGTGTTAATGAAAACCGTTTGCAATAAATCTAGTGCACCATTGCCTTGCGGCGCGAATCGGATGCGCTAGCGTCACAAAGATGCCGAGGAGTCCGAACCCGAGGCGTCGGGCCACCCTGGCCTCGCTGGCTGCCGAGTTGAAGGTCTCGCGCACCACGATCTCCAATGCCTACAACCGGCCCGACCAGCTCTCCCCAGAGCTGCGTGAGCGGGTGCTCGCCGCGGCCAAGGAGATGGGCTACGCCGGCCCCGACCCGGTCGCACGCTCCCTGCGCACCCGAAAGGCCGGCGCCTTCGGACTGATCATCACCGAGTCGCTCAACTACTCGTTCCGCGACCCGGCGGCGCTGGATTTCGTTGCCGGGCTTGCCGAATCGTGCGAGGAGGCCGGGCAGGGCCTGCTGCTGGTGGCGGCCGGCCCGAATCGGTCGGTCGAGGAGGGTGCCGCGGCGGTGCTCTCCGCCGGGGTCGACGGGTTCGTGGTCTACGCCGCCTCCGACGACGATCCCTACCTGGCGGTGGTGCAACAGCGCGGCGTCCCGATCGTCATCGTCGACCAGCCCAAGGACGTCCAGGGGGCCTCCCGGGTCTGCATCGACGATCGGGCGGCCATGCAGGAGATCGCGGAATATGTTGTGGGACTTGGTCATCGGGAGATCGGCCTACTGACGATGCGGCTCGGGCGGCACTGGCCGCACGGCGATGCGCAGTCGGCCGTCGCGGACCCGGAGCGGCTCACCTCGCAGCATTTTCACGTGCAGTGCGAACGGATTCTCGGTGTCCGCGACGCGATGGCGGGCGCCGGGCTGAACCCCGATGCCCTGACCGTGGTGGAGACCTACGAGCATTTGCCGAGTTCCGGCGGGTCCGCTGCCGCTGTTGCGCTGCAAGCCAATCCGCGCATCACCGCATTGATGTGCACCGCCGACGTGCTGGCCCTCTCGGCCATGGACCACCTGCGGTCCCGCGGCATCTACGTGCCGGGCCAGATGACCGTCACCGGATTCGACGGCGTCCCCGAGGCGTTGGCCCGCGGGCTGACGACCGTGGCCCAGCCGAGCCTGGAGAAGGGCCGGCGGGCCGGATACCTGTTGAACAATCCGCCGCGGTCGGGGATCCCGGCGATCGAGGTGCTCGGCACCGAGCTGGTCCGCGGCCGCACCTCGGGCCCACCGGCCTAACGCGCGCGGCGCCCCGCCAGGTACGCCAGCGCCTCCGCGACGTCCTCGGGGGAGTCGATGCGGTACTGCGCGGCCGACGGTCCCGGACCGACCTTCACCCCGACGTCGCCGTCGCGCAGCCGGGCAAAGGCCTTCTCGTCGGTGACGTCGTCGCCCAGGAACACCACGGCGGTCGCGTCGTCGCGCTCCCGCAGCGCATCGATGGCCGAGCCCTTGTTGGTGGTGATCACCGCGAACTCCAGCACCGCCTTGCCCTCGGTGGCTTCGGCGGTCCATTGCGTGCCGGCCGTCCGCGCGGCGGCCAGCGCCGCGTCGCCGTCGTCAGCCGAGGCGTTGCGCACGTGCAGGGCGACGCTGGCAGGTTTGGTCTCGACATTCACGCCCGGATACCGACTTGCGATCTCGGTGAGCGAATCGACGATCTGGGCCAGCAGCGCGCCGTCGACGGTCTGGGTGAACCCGGTGTCGAACTCGGCACCGTGGCTGCCGACCAGATGTACCGACGCGGGCATGCCGGAGAGTTCGCGCAGGACCTCCAGCGCACGGCCCGACACCAGCGCGACGAAGGTGTGCGGCAGGTCCGCCAACGCCAGCAGGGCGGCAGACCCGGCAGGCAACGCGCGCGCGTCGGCAGGGTTGTTGACGATCGGCGACAGGGTGCCGTCGAAATCGGAGGTGACGAGCAGTCGGGGCGTCGCGGCCACGGTGTCGAGCGCCGCGATCAGATCAGCCGGGAGCACCGGTCAGATATTAGGTTGCTCCCCGTCACCGATCAGCAGGCGCACCGCCAGATCGAGCCGCTTGCTGACGTCGGTGGCCGACGCGCGACGGGTCAGCCAGGCCAGCAGGTTCGACAGCCAGACATCGGAGATGACGCGGGCGATGTGGTACTGGTCCTCGGTGGGCTCGCCCTCGCTCATGGCGCGGGCGAACATCGAGTCCATCAGCTTGCCGACGTGATCAACCTCACCGGCCGCGGACGCGTCCGCGAACACGAATGCGCGCGTCATGGCCTCGGTCAGCAGCGGATTGCGCTGCATCGACCGGTTCAGCTTGCCGACCATCGCATTGAGCCGCTGGTACGGCGTGCCGCCGGTCAGCGCGGCGCGATCGGTCTTGGCGTCGATGCGCTCGAACTCGCGGCCCAGCGCGGACACCAGCAGGTGCACCTTGGACGGGAAGTAGCGGTACAGCGTGCCCACGGCGACGTCGGCGCGTTCTGCCACCGCACGCATCTGAACAGCCTCGTAACCGCCCTTTGAGGCGATGGCCAAGGTGGCGTCGAGGATGCGCTTGCGGCGCTCGCGCTGCGCTTCGGATCCGAGTTCGGATTCGGCGAGTACAGCCATGGTCGTCACCTCCCTCGGGCGAACGGCGGAATCGGATTCAGGTGTTGCTGGCGTCGGCATGCCGCGGTCAGCTCCTTCGGGTAGCGCATTGGGTGAAAACGATACGCAAAGTGTGCGGTAATTTCCCACCTCCAGGCGCCCCGGGACACCCAAGTGTCCTGCTGTAATGGCGATCGACTTGACGTCTGATTGCTGTCACCATTAGAACACGTTCTAGTGAGAAGCGTGTTCTTCTCGCCCAAACGCTAGGAGCGCATGGTGTCCATCACTTCCACAACTATCGACTCTGAGCGGGCCGAGGTCCGCGAAATGGTCCGTAGCTGGGCTGTCGCGTCGGGTTCCATTGATGCGGTCCGGGCTGCCGAGGATGACAACGCTAACTCCTGGCGTGGCCCGTACGACGGTCTGGTCGAACTAGGGACCTTCGGCGTCGCGGTGTCCGAGGACCTCGGCGGCGCCGGTGGATCGATCGCGGACCTGTGCGTGATGGTCGATGAAGCCGCCGCCGCACTCGTGCCCGGTCCGGTGGCCACGACCGCTCTGGCAACTCTGGTGATCACCGACGCCGCGCTGCTGGAGGCGCTGGCCTCCGGGCAGCGCACCGCCGGCCTGGCCCTGAGCTCCGACATCGCCTTCGACGGCCAGTCCGCGACCGGCACCGCCAAGTTCGTGCTGGGCGCCCTGCCCGACGGCCTGCTGATCCTGCCCGCCGGCGACGTCTGGCTGTTGGTGGACGCCACCGCGCCCGGCGTCACGGTCACGCCGCTCGAGGCCACCGATTTCTCCCGCCCGCTGGCCCGGGTCGAGCTGGACGGCGCTGCGGCGACCGTCATCGACGCGCCGGTGGCCGACCTGGCCGTGACCGTGCTGGCCGCAGAGGCCGCCGGTCTGGCCCGCTGGCAGCTGCAGACGGCTGCCGAATACGCCAAGGTGCGTGAGCAGTTCGGCAAGCCGATCGGCAGCTTCCAGGCGGTCAAGCACATGTGCGCCGAGATGCTGCTGCGCTCGCAGCAGGTCGCGGTCGCCGCGAGCGACGTCGCCGAAGCCGCTATCGACGGTGATGCCACGCAGCTGTCCATCGCCGCGGCGGTGGCCGCCGCGGCCGCCATCGACGCTGCGAAACACAATGGGCGCGACTGCATTCAGGTGCTCGGTGGCATCGGCTTCACCTGGGAGCACGACGCGCACCTGTACCTGCGGCGCTCGTACGCCACCGCGCAGATCCTCGGCGGCCACGGCATCTGGCTGCGCCGGGTGGCCGCGCTGACCCGCTCGGGGCTGCGCCGCCAGCTGCACGTCGACACCGGCGAAGCCGAGTTGACCCGTCCCGAGATCGCCGCCGCGGTGGCCCAGATCGCCGCGCTGCCCGTCGAGAAGCACCAGGCCGCGCTGGCCGAGGCCGGCCTGATGGCGCCGCACTGGCCCGCGCCGTACGGTCGCGCCGCGTCGCCGGGCGAGCAGCTGGTGATCGACGACGAGCTCAGTGTCGCAAGCGTTGTGCGCCCGGACATTTCGATCGGATGGTGGGCCGCGCCGACCATCCTTGGTCACGGCACTCCCGAGCAGATCGACCGCTTCATCCCCGGCACCCTGACCGGTGACGTGTACTGGTGCCAGCTGTTCAGTGAGCCCGGCGCCGGCTCGGACCTGGCGGCGCTGCGGACCAAGGCCGTGAAGGTCGACGGCGGCTGGAAGCTGACCGGCCAGAAGGTGTGGACCTCCAACGCGCACCGCGCCAACTGGGGAATCTGCCTGGCGCGCACCAACCCTGACGCGCCGAAGCACAAGGGCATCACCTACTTCGTCGTCGACATGAGCTCGCCCGGCATCGACATCCGTCCGCTGCGCGAGATCACCGGCGAGGCGCTGTTCAACGAGGTGTTCCTGGACGACCTGTTCGTGCCGGACGACTGCGTGATCGGCCCCGTCGACGGCGGCTGGGCGCTGGCCCGCACCACGCTCGCCAACGAGCGCGTCGCCATGGCGGCCGGTGGCGCGCTGGACAAGGGCATGGAGCACTTGCTGGACGTGCTCGGCGACCGCGAGCTGGACGCCGCCGACGCGGAACGCCTTGGCGCACTGATCGTTGCGGCCCAGGTTGGTTCGCTGCTGGATCAGCTGACGGCGCAGATGGCCGTCGGCGGCCACGACCCGGGTGCCCCGTCGAGCGTGCGCAAGCTGATCGGTGTGCGCTACCGCCAGGCCCTGGCCGAGACGATCATGGATGCCCAGGACGGTGCGGGTATCGAGGATTCGCCGGACGTCCGGTACTTCTTGAACACCCGCTGCCTGTCGATTGCCGGTGGCACCGAGCAGATCCTGTTGACCGTGGCCGGCGAGCGCCTGCTGGGTCTGCCGCGCTAGCGGCCCCTGCGGAAGTCTCGCGGGGTCAGGCCGACGCGCTGCCGGAATGTGGTGGCGAAGTGGTTGGGTGTCGAAAATCCAACCGCGGCACTGATTTCGGTGATCGACAGCCGCGTCGAGGACAGTAGCGTCTTCGCCCGGTCGATGCGGCGGTCGAGCAGGAACTGGTACGGCGTCGTGTGAAACGCGGCCCGGAACGCCTTGATGAACGTCGCCACCGACATCTGGGCAAGGCGCGCAAGCGATTCCAGGCTGATGTCGGATTCCAGGCTGTTCTCCAGGAACTCGACGATCGACGCCCGCGCTGACGGGTGCAGGGCGTCGCGTTCGGCGTCCGGCGGTGGCGCGACCGTGTAGGTGTCCCGGATCAGCAATCGCAGTGTCTCGCCGGCGGAATCGAGCAGTAGCCGGGCCAGGGCGTCGTCGCGGCCAGCGACGCTGCGCATCTTGGTCACCAACGCCAGCATCAGTGGATCGTGATGCTTGCGCCGGGGCACGTGCACGACCTCGCCCAGTGCGTTCTCGGGTATCGAGATTTCGCAGAAGCCCGAGATGTCGCCGGTGACGACCGACGTGCAGCGCACGCCTGCCGGCACCACCCAGGTATCGCCGATGCGCGGCAGCGTGCGATCGGTCGGGCCCCAGTCCAGGTTGGCCTCCATCGACCGGAGTTCACCGTGCCGGTGGATGTAGATGAGGTGCCGACTCGAATCGTGGCAACACCAGTCGGTGGTGCGTTCGATCCGCTCGGTCGCGAACCGCAGCGACATACTGCGACTGTCGACGGACCTCTCGCCGACCACGATGCGAGGCGTCATGGGCCGGTCGTCGTTCCATGGCTTGAGGGCCACGCCGAACCTCCGGGGTATCCAGCTTGGCCACGATCATGCGCCGTGATTTGTCGGCTCGTGACGGCTTTCTCGAAAGATTCTGTGTAAAACCTGCGAGCCCGTCAATAGAAATTAGAACTTGTTACAGATTCCGAATGTTTGTTTTCGGCTTGGTCACTACCGTCTGCGCGGCCAGAAGTGCTGACACCCCAGAGTCCAAGGAGAATCTATGGCATTCGAGTTGCGCCGATATTCGACGGCGGGAATCGCAGTCGCGACCGCCGGCGTCATCGCCATCAGTCCACTGACGGTCCCGCCGCCACAACTTCATCTGGCGGCACCGTCGAGCTTGGTGTCGACGCGGACCGTCGACCTCACCGCGTTCGTCAACCCGATCGCGGCTTGGGGCGACGTACTGACAACTACGGTCGGTGACATCGGGAAACTTGGTCAGGCGTACGCCGCCGACCCGTTCCCGATTGTTCGTCAGGTCATTGCCAATCAGGTCGGCTACGCGCAGCAGATCATCTCGATCGGTGAGCAGATGGGCAATGGATTGCGCTTCTGGGCAAACCGCGCGCCTGGGGTGTTCCGGACCTCTTTGCAGCAGTTGGCCTCGGGTCAGTTCTACAACGGCGTGACTGGCCTCTACGGCTTGGCGCTCAGCGGGGTGTTCGGCGTCATGTTCCCCCTGCTGCAGTTCGACATTCCCAAGAAGATCGCCCAGAACGTCACCAACGTCATCGGCAGTCTCAGCACCGTCGGCGTGCAACTGGCCGTTGGCGCGTTGTCGACGATGGGTCAGGGAGTGCAGGCGTTCGCCGACACTGGCCAGAAATTCCTCGACGCGGTCAAGGCCGGAGACGGGGCCACGGCCGTCAGCGAGGTGATCAACTTTCCGGCGACCATGGTCAATGCCGTGCTGAACGGATATGGACCGTTCAAGGGTCAGTCCGGCGTCTTCGGAACCAACGGGTTTGTCGCTCAGGTCATCAATGCCCTCAAGACGATCGCCAACGCGATCAAGCCTCCGGCCCCGAACACCCCGGTCGCGGCGACAGCCGACGGCCCGGCGGCTGTGCCGGCTGCGGCAGATATGGCGAGTAAGGCCCTGGCGCCGGCCATCAAGCCGGCGGCCACCGCGGCGGTCAAGGTCGGCGACGCCGACAAGGTGTCGGCGAGTCCGGCGAAGTCGAAAGCGTCTGTGACCAAGGAGGATCCGAAGCCTGCGACCCCGGTCGTGACCGAGGCTCCGGAAACGCAGCCGGTGAAGGTCGCGGAGCCGGTGAAGGTCGCGGAGCCGACGAAGGTCGACACGTCCACTCCCGCTGCGGAACCGGTGTCAGCCGAACCGGCCAAGGTCGAGACCACGAAACCGGTTCACCAGGACAGCACCAAGGCCGAACCCGGCACCAAGGCCGAATCCGGCGCCAAGCCGTCGGGCGCAACCTCGTCGGACTCCGATTCGGCAGGCAAGACGGACAAGCCGGCTAAGAAGGCCGAGAAAGCACAGAACGCGCCGAAGGCCCCGAAGGTCGCGAAGACCGGTAAGCAGGGGAAAGCGGCGTCGTCGACGCATCAGGCGGCCAACGCCGGCTGATCGGGGGCGAGATCGGCGAAATGGTTGCGAAAGCCGTTCGGTAAGCGACCATTTCGTCGATCTCGGCCGAGTTCTTCAGCGCCGCATGCGATGTGCGCCGGCGACGATGGCGTCGTGCAGCGCGACCTCGGCTTCGGACGGCGTGCTGCGCCGGTGCAGCAGGACGAACTCCAGATGGCCGAGATTCGGCAGTCGGCTGTCGGTGAGCGGTTGAAGCCCTGGCGGCAGAACCGATTCGGAATGGGCGATGATGCCGAGTCCGGCAAGTGCCGCGGCCTGCAGGCCGAGCAGACTGTCGCTGACGCACGCGATGCGCCAGCTGCGGCGCTCACGTTCCAGTTCACGTAGTGCGACGTGGCGGGTCAGGCTCGGCGGTGGGTAGGTCACGATCGGCACCGGGTCGGTGATGTCGGTCAGACCGGGCCGGCCGGCCCACACGAGGCGGTCTCGCCACAGCAGTTCGCCGTGTTGCTCGCCGGGCAGCCGTTTGGCCACCATCAGGTCCAATTCGCCTGCGGCCATTCGGGTTTTGAGGTTCTCGCTCAGGCCCACCACCAGCTCCAGGTCGACGCCGGGATAGGACCGCCTGAACTCGACCAGCACGTCGGAGAGCATCCGGCCGACCAGATCGTCGGAGGCGCCGAGCCGGATCAGGCCCGTGGGTTGCGATTCGGAGAAATAGCGGTCGGCTTTGGCTTGTGCGTCCAGGATGTCGTGCGCGAAGCCCACCATCGCCGCGCCGTCGGCGGTGAGCGCCAGATTGCGGGTATCGCGCCGGAACAGCTCGCGGCCGACGGCCTGCTCCAGCCGTGCGATGTGGCCGCTCACCGTCGATTGACGGAGCCCCAGCAGGTGGCCGGCGGCAGTGAATCCGCCGGCGCGGTCGACTGCGAGGAAGGTGCGCAGCAGCTCGGGGTCGAACACATTCATCACGATATCCGGTTAGAGATATCAGATCTATCGCCTAGCGCTATGAGTTGGCAGAGCAGTACGTTCTTCCCGTGAACCTGCTCGCCAAGCTCCGCATCGACGGCTTCCTGCTCGGGCTGTTCGCGGCGATGGCCATCGGCGTGCTGCTGCCGGCCCGTGGTGACGCAGGTCAGGCAGTCGAGACGGCGACCAAGGTCGCGATCGCCGTGCTGTTCCTGCTGTACGGCACTCGCCTGCACCCGCGTGAGGCGCTCGAGGGGCTGAAGCATTGGCGGCTGCACACCACGGTGCTGGCCGCGACCTTTGTCCTGTTCCCGCTCCTCGGGCTGGCGATGAAGCTGCTGGTGCCGTCGGTGCTGACCGACGAGCTCTACACCGGCATGCTGTATCTGTGCCTGCTGCCGTCCACGGTGCAGTCGTCCATCGCATTCACCTCAATCGCCCGTGGCAATGTCGCGGCGGCTGTCGTGAGCGCATCGGCCTCGAACCTGCTGGGCATCTTCCTCACCCCGCTGTTGGTGACCCTGCTGATGCAGACCACCGGCGCTGCCACGGTGTCGGCGAACTCCGTCCTGGAGATCGTCGTGCAGCTGTTGCTGCCGTTCCTCGCCGGTCAGCTGCTGCGGTCCAAGCTGCACCGGGTGCTGTCTCACACCACTCTCACCAAGGTCGTCGACCGCGGTTCGGTCTACCTCGTCGTGTACGCGGCGTTCAGCGCCGGTATGGCCGAACACATCTGGACGGGAATGAAGGTCACCAATGTGCTCGCGGTGATCGCAGTCAGCGTGGTGTTGCTTGCGGTGGTGCTCGGCATCACCGCGGGGGTGGCGCGGTTGTTGAAGTTCGACCGTGCCGACCGCATCGTGATCATCTTCTGTGGATCGAAGAAGAGCCTCGCGACCGGGTTACCGATGGCCACCGTGCTGTTCGCCGGCCACCCGGTGGGCCTGATTGTGTTGCCGCTGATGATCTTCCATCAGATCCAGCTCATCACCTGCGCGACTTTGGCCGCTCGGTGGGGACGTCAGGCCGACGCCGCGGCGTCGGAACAGGATCTCGCGGCCGCGCGGAGCTGAACCGAAATCGTCACTCGCCCCGCAGATATGCGGTGAGCATCGCGACGATCGAATCCTCCAACTGCCGTGCGTCGGCGGGCTGCGCGCAGGCAATGAGCCGGTGGGTTAGCGACTCGATGGTCGCGACCGTCATCCGGGCCGCGAATTTCAGATCGGGGACCCGAACCTCGGGATGTCGGGCGAGCAGAGCGTATGCGGCCGCCACCGCGGTTTCTTCGGCATCGCGCAGCCGGGCCAGGAGCGCGGGTGACCGGGGTGCCTCCGCGAACAACACCTGATGCAGATGTGGATCGTCCCGGTGGTTGTCGATGGTCGCGCGCGTGAACAGCCGCAGTTGGTCCTCGAGCGCGGCCGGTACCCCCGCCGCCGCCCGTGCCGTCAACAGTGCCGCCCCGGCATCGATGTGGGCATCGGTGAGCGCGGCCAGGATCGCGTCCTTGTTCGGAAAGTATTGGTAGAGCGAGCCGATCGAGATGTTCGCGGCCTCGGCAATGCGATTGGTGGTGCCGCCGCGGTAGCCGAACTCGGCGAAAACGCGAGCAGCCGCATCGAGAATCCGTTGCCGGGTCTCGGCAGATCGTTGTTGTTTCGGCTGCTTGCGGGCGCGAAACCGATCCGGTGGTGCCACGGTCACCTCCGCGCGGAAAGCGAGTAGTCACCGGCTTCTCACCGGCGGATGATTAGGTGACCCTAACTCAAAGGAGCGTCATCGTGAAGACGGTGTACATCGAGTCCGAGCTGTCCGCCGACCTGGATCGGGTATGGCGCGACATGCAGCTGCCGGCGACCTTCCTGTACCTGTGCCGAGGTCTGTTCGGGGTGCCGGCGCTCGCCGGCCGCACCGAGCCGCTACACGCGGGGGAGCGCGGGACCGGCTGGCTCATGGCATTTCACGTGCTGCCCGCCTACCGGCACACCATCGAAGTGCTGTCGGTCGACGAGGCCACACACACCATTCGCACCCATGAGTACGGCGGGCGGATCAGGTCGTGGAATCACACTCTGCACGCCGAGTCGATCGGCCCGGGGCGGTGCCGGTATGCCGACACCATCGACATCGATGCCGGGTGGTTCACCGGTGTGGTCGCGCTGGGCGCGGCCAGCATCTTCCGCTACCGGCATCGCCGGTGGCACAAGCTGATTCGATCCCAGGTGACGAATCAGACGCCGAAAATCCGGGCCGCATTCCCGCCGAGATAGAGTTCGCGCGCCTCGGTGTCGAGGTTCAGCTCGTCGAGTCGCTCCAGGCAGCGCTGCGCGGACAGCATCGGCCAGTTGGTCCCGAAAAGCACTCGGGTGCGGCCGGATCCGCGCAGGTAATCCACCAATGCCGGGGGCAGGCGGTGCGCGGCGTAGGCGGAGGTGTCGATATGGAAGTTCGGAAACTTCTTGGCCAGGAACAACACTTCGTCGATCCACGGTGCTCCGACGTGGCCGCCGATGACCACGAGTTCCGGGAATTCGAGTAAGACCGTTTCCAGATAGGGGATCGGCCGGCCGGGCTCGGACGGGCACAGTGGGCCGGTGTGCCCGATCTGCGTACAGAACGGGATGCCGAGTTCGACGCAGGCCTGCAGCAGAGGATAGTAGCGGCGGTCGTTCGGTGGCAGGTTCCACAACCACGGGACGACGCGCAGGGCAACCATGCCCAGATCGGTTACCGCACGCCGTAATTCACGGACGGCATCCACCGGGCGGGTGAGGTCCACGGAGGCGACGCCCGCGAATCGGTCGGGGTGCGCGCGGACGTGTGCCGCCGTCTCGTCGTTGTCGATGAGTGCGCCGTACGGCCCGACCCACGCACACAACAGCGACTTCTCGACGCCGGCGTCGTCCATCGCTTTCAGCGTGACGTCGATGGGCAGGGCCGGTAGATCTTCTTGGCGCGTCCAGCGCAGCAGTGGCTGCAGCCACTGCTGGCGCATGAACAACTCGTTCGGTTGTTGGGACCACGCGTCGATAACTCGTGTCATCCCTCAATTACTTCACTAGTGAAGTAATAATGCAAGGGTGAATTCGAAGAACAGGTCGCCGGCCGGCAGGCGGCGCGCGTATTTCCAGCTGCAGACCGTCGCGCAGCGGCTGCGCACCACCGCCGACCGGCTGTTCGTCGAAGAGGCCGGCATCACCACAGCGCAGGCTGCCGCGCTGATGCTGATCGTGAGCCATGCCGGGTGCCGGCAGTCGCTCGTCGCGGCGCAGCTCGGCCAGCGGGAGTCGGCGGTCACGGCGATGGTCGGACGCCTCGAGAAGGCGGGGTTCGTCGAACGCCGGCCCAGCGAGAGCGACGGCCGCGCCTGGGAACTGTGGCCCACCGACGCCGGCGCGGATGCCCTGCGCCGGCTGGATTCCGCGCTGGCGACCGTCAACGGCTACATCGACGAGGCCATCGGGGTCGACGATGTCGATGGCCTCGTCGACGCGCTGCAACGGCTTAGCGAGCTGCTCGAATCCGACCGCCGAGAGTGAAGTAGATAGCGAAGAATTCGCGAAAGTTCGCGATCTACTTCACGTTCGGCGACTCAGAAGTGGGTGGTGGCGCAGGCTGTCGGCGTGGTGAGGTTCACCCCTGGGTAGGTGACCTGAATGTCCGCGCAGGCAATGAAATTGGACTCGGTGTTCGGCCTGCCGGTCCGGACGTCGAGCGGCAGCGAGGTGCCGTCGACCGCGAACTCCTCGAACGTGCCGCCGCCGTTGAAGGTGACCGAAACCAAAGCGCTGTTCTGGGACTTGAGCTGCCGCGAGTTCACCGGGCCGTTCCACGAGCCACGGTTGATAGGCGGCGCGCCGGTCGGTGCGCTGTACGAGACGTCCTGGTACACGTTCCGGTTGGCGCTGCGCAGCGTGATGTTCTCGCGAGCCCAGGTATTCGGCGGCAGCGGAACCGGATTGCCACCGACCACCAGGTTCGTGGCGGTGTTGAAGGTGCACGCACCTCCCGAGCACTGCGCGGTCACGTGAATCTGAATCTTGGTGCCCTCGTCGACCGGCACGAAGGCGTCCGCTGAATTGACTGCGGCAGCAGCCGTCACGGGGGACATCAGGGCGGTCGCGGTCAGCACAGCGGCCGCACTTGCTGCAGTAAGCCGGTTCACAGTCAAGAAAGTAATCCGTTCGCTACTCGTCGTAGGTGACTTCGACGGAATCCGTCTTGGGCACCGCTTGGCATCCGAGGATGAGGCCCTCTTCGAGGTCGGACGGCTCCAACACGTCGTTGATGGCCATGTCGACGTCGCCCTTCTTCATCAGCACCGCACACGCTCCGCAGTGCCCCTCGCGGCAGGAGAACGGTGCGTCCAGTCCCTTGTCGAGCAGCACGTCGAGCAGTACGGCATTGCGCGGCCAACGCAGCTCGTGCGTCTCGCCGTCGAGCGTGACGATTGCGGTGGCCGGGCCCTCATCGCTGTCATCTTCGGCGAGCACGACAGCTGCGAACGGGTCGGAGTCCAGTGACTGGAACACCTCGAGATGGACATTGCTCTTGTCGGCGCCGGATTTGAGCAGCGCTTCCTCGGTGGCGGCCATGAACGGCGCCGGGCCACAGATGAAGGCCTCGCGCGTGACGTAGGGCGCCAGCTGGGTGGCCAGGATGGTCGGGTTGGGCAGCCCCTGCACCGACTCCAGCCAATGCACGACGGACAGCCGGTCGGGGTACAGCGAGGTCAGCTCGCGCAGCGCCTTGCCGAAGATCACCGAGTTCTCATTGCGGTTGGCGTAGAACAGCGTCACCTTTCCGGTGCCCTCGGACAGTGCGGACTTGAGGATCGACAGCATCGGGGTGATGCCGCTACCGCCGGCCAGCAGCAGGAAGTCGGCGTCCAGGTTCTTGGGGACGAAGGTGCCGGACGGCGCCAGCACGTGCATCCGCATGCCGACATGCGCGTTGTCGCACAGCCAGTTCGACGCGTAGCCGTCGGCGGTGCGTTTGACCGCGACGGTCAGCGCATCGTCGGCGTACGGCGAACTGCACAGCGAGTAGCAGCGGGCGACGGATCCGGTGCGGGTGCTGGGGACGCGCAGGGTCAGGAATTGACCGGGGGAGTACTTCAGCCGGTCTGCCGGGATGTCGCTGCCGTCAGGCGTCTTGAACACCAACACACGTGCGTCGGCGGTCTCTGCGACGACGTCGGCCACCACAAGTTCCAGCACGTGGCTGCCCAGCGGCTCGTCCACAACCATCACCCTTCTTTCAAGCCAGCCCACGGTCACTAACTAGAACAGGTTATAGAAGCCCACTTTTGCGGGTCTACCTGCTGTAGGAGAGCCGTGCTCGACACAAATCGTAACGTGTTCTAATCTTCTGTCTAGATGACCACTCCCCGGGAGGCAATCCGTGACGTCAATTGAACAACGCGACGTGCAGGCCGTGCTGGCCGGTATCGACGACCTGTTGCCGGTGCTGCGCGAGCGCGCACAGCTGACCGAAGACCTGCGCCAGGTGCCGCAGGAGTCTATCGACAGTCTGAACGACATCGGCTTCTTCAAGCTGCTGCAGCCCGCCCAGTGGGACGGCCTCGAGGCCGATCCCACGCAGTTTTACGAGGCGGTCCGCCGCATCGCCAGCGCCTGCGGTTCCACCGGTTGGGTCGCGTCGATCATCGGCGTGCACAACTGGCACCTGGCACTGTTCGATCAGCAGGCCCAGGAAGACGTCTGGGGCGACGACTCCACCGTGCGCATCTCGTCGTCGTACGCGCCGATGGGTGCGGGTGTCGTGACCGAGACCGGTGACGGCTACATCGTCAACGGCGCCTGGAACTGGTCCTCGGGTTCGGAGCACGCCACCTGGGCGTTCCTCGGCGGCCCGGTGATCAAGGACGGCCGCCCGGTCGACTTCGGCAGCTTCCTGATCCCGCGCACCGAGTACACCATCGACGACGTGTGGAACGTGGTCGGCCTGCGTGGCACCGGTAGCAACACGGTCGTCGTCAAGGACGTCTTCGTGCCGCGACACCGCTTCCTGTCGTACAAGTCGATGAACGACGGCACCGCCGGCGGCTACCAGACCAACACCGCCCCGGTCTACAAGATGCCGTGGGGCACCGTGCACCCCACCACCATCTCGGCGCCGATCGTCGGTATGGCCTACGGCGCCTACGACGCGCACGTCGAGCACCAGGGCAAGCGCGTCCGTGCGGCGTTCGCCGGTGAGAAGTCCAAGGACGACCCGTTCGCCAAGGTCCGCATCGCCGAGGCCGCCAGCGACATCGACGCAGCGTGGCGTCAGCTGATCGGCAACGTCGCGGACGAGTACGCCCTGCTGGTCGCCGGCAAGGAGATTCCGTTCGAGCTGCGGGCCCGCGCCCGTCGCGACCAGGTGCGCGCCACCGGCCGCGCCATCGCGTCCGTCGACCGGCTCTTCGAGGCGGCCGGCGCCACCGCGCTGGCCAACGGCACTCCGCTGCAGCGCTTCTGGCGTGACGCCCACGCCGGTCGGGTGCACGCCGCCAACGAGCCCGAGCGGGCCTACCTGATCTTCGGCAACAACGAATTCGGTCTGCCGCCTGCAGACACCATGGTCTAAGGGGATATTCGGTCAATGACTGTGATCAAGGCCCTCGGCTACATGCGCATCGAGGCCACCGACATGGCGGCCTGGCGCGAGTTCGGGCTCAAGGTGCTCGGCATGATGGCGGGCGAGGGCACCAACCCTGACGCTCTCTACCTGCGGATGGACGACGTCGCGGCTCGCCTGGTGATCGTGCCGGGCGAGAAGGACCGGCTGCTGGCCTCGGGCTGGGAGGTCGCCGATGCGCCTGCCCTCGAGCAGCTGAAGGAAACCCTGACCGCGAATGGTGTCGCCTTCTCCGAGGGCACCAAGGACGAGCTGCTCGACCGCAAGGTCGAGGGCATGATCAGCTTCCAGGATCCCGCCGGCAACACCCTCGAGGTGTTCTACGGCATCCAGTACCTGGGTCGTCGTTTCGTCAGCCCCTACGGCCACAAGTTCGTCACTGCTGAGCAGGGCCTCGGACACGTCGTCCTGACCTGCGACGACGACGCCGCGGCTCAGGCGTTCTACCAGAACGTCCTGGGCTTCCGGCTGCGTGACTCGATGCGGCTGCCACCGCAGATCGCGGGCCGCCCGGCCGATGGCGACCCGGTGTGGCTGCGCTTCTACGGCTGCAACCCGCGTCACCACGCGCTGGCGTTCATGCCCATGCCCAACCCGACGGGCATCGTGCACCTGATGGTCGAGGTGGAGAACTCCGACGACGTCGGCCTCTGCCTGGACCGCGCCAACCGCAAGAAGGTCAAGATGTCGGCCACCCTCGGCCGGCACATCAACGACAAGATGCTGTCCTTCTACATGAAGACGCCGGGTGGCTTCGACATGGAATTCGGTTGCGAGGGACTCGAAGTCGAGGACGAGAGCTGGATCGCCCGCGAGAGCGTCGGCATCAGCCTGTGGGGCCACGACTTCAGCGTCGGGTTCAAGTAGGCTCCGGCCAATGACCGAGACACCGCAGATCGACCCCCGCACATTCCGAAATGTGCTCGGGCAGTTCTGTACCGGCATCACCGTCATCACCACCGTGCATGACGGTGTGCCGGTCGGTTTCGCCTGCCAGTCGTTCGCGGCGCTGTCGCTGGATCCCCCGCTGGTCCTGTTCTGCCCGACGAAGCACTCGCGGGCCTGGAAAGCGATCGAGGCCAGCGGCAAGTTCTGCGTCAACATGCTGCACGAGAACCAGCAGCACGTGTCGGCGCAGTTCGGTTCCCGGGCCGAGGACAAGTTCGCCGGAATCGGTTGGAGCCCTTCGGGATTGGGTTCCCCGGTGCTCGACGGCACGCTCGCGCACATCGACTGCGAGGTGCATTCCGTGCACGACGGCGGCGACCACTTCGTGGTGTTCGGCGCGGTGCAGTCGATGTCTGAGCCCCCGGCGGTCAAGCCCCGTCCGCTGCTGTTCTACCGCGGCGAGTACACCGGCATCGAGCCGGACAAGAACACCCCGGCGCAATGGCGCGATGATTTGGAGGCGTTCTTGACCACGACAACCGAGGACACCTGGCTATAGTCGCGCCATGAGCGCGCCGATCCGGTCCGGATTGCGTCGGGTTGTCCTGGCCTCCATGGCCGGCACCGTCGTGGAGTGGTACGAGTTCTTCCTGTACGGCACCGCTGCCACGATCGTGTTCAGCAAGGTGTTCTTCGGGCAGAGCGGCAGCGATCTCGACGCGATCTTCGCGGCCTTCGTCACCTACGCGGTGGGCTTTGTCGCGCGCCCGCTCGGCGGTGTGGTGTTCGGTCATTTCGGTGACAAGTTCGGCCGCAAGACGCTGCTGCAGTTCTCGCTGCTCCTGGTCGGTTCGGCCACCTTCCTGATGGGCTGCCTGCCGACCTTTGGGCAGATCGGTTATTGGGCACCGACCATGTTGGTGGTACTGCGGTTCATCCAGGGCTTCGCGGTCGGCGGCGAATGGGGCGGTGCGGTGCTCCTGGTCGCCGAGCACAGTCCCGCGCAGAGCCGGGGATTCTGGTCCAGCTGGCCGCAGGCCGGGGTGCCGGTGGGCAACATCCTGGCGACCGTCGTGCTGCTGACTCTGACCGGTACGTTGCCCGAATCGGAGTTCCTGTCGTGGGGCTGGCGGGTGGCGTTCTGGCTGTCGGCGGTGGTGGTGCTGGTCGGCTACTACATCCGCACCAAGGTGACCGATGCGCCGATTTTCGTTGCGGCGCAACAGGAAGCCGAGGCGTTCAAGGCATCGTCATTGAGCGTGGTGGAGGTGCTCCGGTACTACCCGGGCAAGGTGCTGACGGCCATGGGTCTGCGGTTCGCCGAGAACATCATGTACTACCTGGTGGTCACGTTCTCGATCACCTATCTGAAAGTGCATGCGGGCGTGAGCACTTCGTTGATCCTGTGGTACCTGCTGGTGGCCCACGCGGCGCACCTGGTGGCAATCCCGTTGGTGGGAAAGCTCTCCGACCGCATCGGCCGCCGGCCCGTGTACCTGATCGGGACGCTGCTCACCGCGGTTTGGGGCTTCGTCGCGTTCCCGATGATGGACAGCAAGCAGTACTTCGTCATCATGAGCGCGATCACCGCGGGCCTGGTGGCGCACGCCTTCATGTATGCGCCGCAGCCCGCGTTGATGTCCGAGATGTTCCCGACCCGGATGCGCTATTCCGGTGTGTCCCTTGGCTATCAGGTGACGGCGATCTTCGCCGGTTCACTCGCGCCGATCATCGCGGTGCGGTTGTTGAAGGACTTCCACTCGTCGGTGCCGATCGCGCTGTATCTGGCGGGGGCCTGCGTGGTGACGCTGGTCGCGCTGGCGTTCGCCAAGGAGACCAAGGGGATCGATCTGGCCGACGTGGACCGCGCCGACAGCGAGCGAGCAGTGGTCGGGTGAGCTAGGACCCGTCCTGCATGGCGGCTTCCCACAGCCCGCGGCCCAGCTCCGAGAGGCGCAGCGCGTGCTTCTCCACGCGCGCTGGGAAGGGACCGCGGGAGGCGTCCTTGATGGCCTTCAGCACCATCGATTCCGCGCTGAGGATTTCGTAGTCGGCCTTCAGATCCGGATCCTCGGGGACGGTCTCGACCAACCCGAGCGCCAGCAGGTGGCTGACGTACTGCGGCACCATCAGCGGCAGGGCGACATTGGCGGTGCGGCCGATGAGGCACGCGTTCTCCAGCGTCGCGACACTGCGGTTCCGGGGGTAGATGTTCACCAGCGGTGACGACTCGTTGTCGGACAGCGCGCCGATGATGCGGGCCTCGTCGGCCACCAGCTGATCGAGCAGCCGGTGATAGAGCTCGGTCTTACCGTCGGAAGTGCTCTGATCCAGGGCGCGGTCGAGCAGGCCGCCGAGCTTGCCGTGCAGTGACTGGGTGGCGGGCTGCTTTTGCTGCTTCTGCGGCGCCGGAGCCGGAGTGCGGTCCGGGGACATCTCGATGGCCTCGACGGTGGTCTTGGTCGCGATCGCAATCTGCTCGCCGCCCCAGGCCGCCAGCTTGAAACCGAACTTCGCGACGCCGAGGGCGCGGTTGGCCAGGCCGAGCGGATCGAATCGCTTCGGGATCGCCAAACCACCGCGCGGCGTCGAGATCGCGATGGCGATCTCCCCGATGGGCGTGGACAGCTTGATGCCGTGCCGTTCTAGGCCCTCGCGGTTCACCGGTAAGTCGTCAGTAACTTCCGGTTCTGGGTTGTCGGTTTCCTGGGACATTGCGGACCGATGGTACCGGGCTGCCGTCTGATCTCGGTGGTTGTGTGGCAAACGCCTCAGCGGCCGGCAGCAGGCACGTCAGTACGCGGCGAGCCAGGGACCCAGGCGGCGGAGCGCTTCTTCGATGTCGGACTTCGGTCCGGCGAACGACAACCGCACGAACGAGCCGCCGTGCCGGGTGTCGAAGTCGACGCCCGGTGCGATCGCCAGACCGGTGTCGGCCAGGAGCTTCTCGCAGAACGCGAGTGAGTCCGTCGAGTACTTCGAGATGTCGGCGTATACGTAGAACGCGCCGTCTGCCGGTGCCAGCTTGTCGAGGCCCACCTCGGCCAGCCCGGCGAGCAGCAGGGCCCGGTTCTCCGCGTAGTGGTGCACCAGGGCGTCGGCTTCGGCGATGGCCTCCGGCGTGAACGCCGCGACGGCCGCGTACTGCGGCAGCGTCGGCGGGCAGATGGAGAAGTTGCCGGTCAGGCAGTCGACGGCCCGGCGCAGCGGCTCGGGCACCAGCAGCCAGCCCAGCCGCCAGCCGGTCATGGCGAAGTACTTCGAAAAACTGTTCACCACAATGGCGTTGCGCGAGGTCTCCCAGGCGCAGCTGGTCGCGGGCGCGTCGTCGTAGATGAGGCCGTGGTAGAGCTCGTCGCTGATCAACTGCACGGAGTTGTCATCGCACCAGGTGGCGATGGCAGCCAGATCCTGGGCCGGCAGCACGGTGCCCGTCGGGTTGTTTGGGCTGGCGATGATCAGCCCCTTCACCGGCGGGTCCAGCTGATCCAACATGGAAATGGTTGGGTGGAAACGGGTTTCGGGTCCGCACGGCACCTCGACGACCTCGCAACCCAAGGCCGACAGGATGTTTCGGTAGCAGGGATAGCCCGGGCTGGCCACCGCGACGCGGTCGCCGACGTCGAAGCACGACAGGAACGCGAGTAGGAAGCCGCCGGTGGACCCGGTGGTGATGACCACCGCGTCCGGTTCCACCTCGACGCCGTACCGGTCGAGGTACGACTTGGCGATCGCCTCACGCAGCTCCGGAATGCCCAGCGCGACGGTGTATCCG
This sequence comes from Mycolicibacterium llatzerense, assembly GCF_025331195.1. Lineage (NCBI taxonomy): Bacteria > Bacillati > Actinomycetota > Actinomycetes > Mycobacteriales > Mycobacteriaceae > Mycobacterium > Mycolicibacterium llatzerense. The sequence goes on from NZ_LXOV01000001.1 coordinate 2,001,071, forward strand.
AGGTTGTCGTTGGCCAGTGCCTCAGCGGCGGCGGCCCGGATGGGCGCCGGTGCCTGTGCGGCGGGTTGTCCCGCCGACAGGTTCACCAGGTCGCCGTGGCTGCGCTGGCGCTCGGCCGCGGCCAGCCACACGTCCATCACATAGAACGGTGGGATGCCTGCGCGCAGCGCTACCGGATTGGTCATGCTTCGACGTTAAAGCAGGACGACGTCAGAGCAGAACTTCGGCTTCGAGGCGACGCAGGTGCTCCCGCGACGACCCGAGCAGCTGGGCACTGCCGTGCGCCCGCTTGAAGTAGAACTGGATGTCGCTCTCCCAGGTGATGGCGATACCGCCGTGCATCTGGATCGCTTCGCCGGCAACGGCATTGAACGCCTCGGTGGCCATGTACCGGGCCAGCGACGCATTCGTGGGCGTCGGGTCGGCGATGGCGTCGTTGACGATCGACCGGGCGGCCGACACCTTGACGTACATGTCCGACATGCGGTGCTTGAGCGCCTGGAAGCTGCCGATCGGGCGGCCGAACTGCACGCGGTCCTTGGAGTAGGCGACAGTCAGATCCAGGCAGCGGCTCGCGGCAGCCACCTGCTCGACGGCCATCAGGATGGCCGCGGTGTCCGCCAGGCCGGGGTCGGCACCGAGGGCAGCGGTGCTGCCGGGCGCCACGGCGGCGAGCCGGCGGGTCGGGTCCATCGCGGTGGCCGGGGTGACGGTGTTGTCGGTCCAGCGGGTCAGCTGGCCGTCCTGCGCGGCGATCACCACGTCGGCAATGTCGCCGTTGATGACGTAACCGGCATCGAAAACGACTGTGCCGATGGAGGTTCCCTCGGCCAGGCCCTCGAGCGGCTCTTCCGCGCCGACGGCGAGCAGAGCCAGTTCGGCCAGCGTGGTGCCGAGCAGTGGCGTCGGGACCAGGTTCTTGGCCAGCTCCTCGAGCACGACTGCGGCGTCGCCCAATTCGCCACCGGCGCCGCCGAGCTCCTCGGGCACGACCAGCGCCGCGGCGCCGACCTGCTCGCACAGCAGCTGCCAGAGGTTCTCGTCGTAGCCCTTCTCGGACTCGATGGCGGCCCGGACGGCCTCAGGGCCCGCGTGCTTCTCGACCAGCGCTGCGACGGTGGCGCGCAGCATCTCCCGTTCTTCGCTCACAATCACAGTCCTTCCAGCACGCGGGTCCGGTGCCACGTCGAGTCGCCCCACGCCGAGCGCAGCGCCTGGGTGCGCAGCAGCAACAGCGACAGGTCGTGTTCCTGGGTGAAACCGATGGCGCCGTGGGTCTGCAGCGACGAACGAGCGGCGAGCAGCGCGGCCTCGTTCGCGGCGACCTTGGCGGCGCTCACGTCGCGGGCCAGTGTCGGCGAGCCGTCGGCCAGCGCCAGAGCGGCGCCGTAGACCAGCGGACGGGCCAGCTCGACGGCGATGTGCACGTCGGCCAGCTTGTGCTTGATGGCCTGGTAGGAGCCGATCACGGTGCCGAACTGCGTGCGCTGCTTGGCGTACTCGACGGCCAGGTCGAGCATCGCCTGGCCGGCGCCGATCAGCTGTGCGGCGGTGGCCAGTGCACCGAACTCGAAAGCCTTTGCGGTGTCGGCCGATTGGGCCTCGCCGGTGGCGGTCACGTCGAACAGATGGCGGGCCGGGTCGACCGACTGGTGCTCGGCACCGATGGTCGCGTCCTGCACCTGGCCGTCGCCGGCCAGCAGGATCAGGCCGGCGGTATCGGCGTCGACGGCCCGCGGGGCCAGCGGCGGCAGGGCGACGGTGGCGATGAGCTCGCCGGAGGCCAGCCCCTCGGAACGCTTATCCGATGCCAGCAGCACCGGGGCCACGGCAATGGATTCGGTGACGGGACCGGGCACGGCCCAGTAGCCCAGCCGCTCAAGGGCGACAACCAGATCCACCGGATGCGCGCCGATGCCGTCGAATTCCTCCGGCACGTTCAGTGCGGTGACGCCCAGGTCGGCCAGGGTCGACCAGACCTTGCGGCCGGGGGCAGCGTCGGCCGCCTTCTCGACCCCGCCCCATGCGCGCACCGCGGCGGGGACATCGGCGGCACCCAACGCGGCATCGATGCTCGCAGCGAAATCGCGCTGCGATTCGTCCAATTCAAAGAACACGGTCTGAATCTCTCTTATTTGCGGGGCAGGCCCAGCAGGCGCTCGGCGATGATGTTGCGCTGAATTTCGTTGGTACCGGCGTAGATCGGGCCGCCCAGGGCGAACAGCAATCCCTCGGTCCAGTGGTCGTACAGCTCGGCGTCGGCGCCGCGCAGGTCGAGCGCGGTCTGGTGCAGGGCGACGTCCAGCTCGGACCAGAACACCTTGGTCACCGAGGACTCGGCGCCCAGTTCGCCACCGCTGGCCAGCCGCGTGACGGTGCCGAAGGTGTGCAGACGATAGGCCTGAGCCTTGATCCAGGCGTCAGCGACGCGCTCGGCGTGGGCCGGGTTCTGGTCGACCTTCCATTGCGCGACAAGGCGTTCGGCCGGTGCGACAAAGCGGGCCGGGCTGCGCAGCGACATGCCGCGCTCGTTGCTCGACGTGCTCATGGCGGCGGTCCAGCCGTTGTGCACCTGGCCGATGACGTCCTCGTCGGGGACGAACACGTCGTCGAGGAAGATCTCGCCGAAGCCGGTCTCGCCGCCCAGCTGGGCGATCGGACGGACCGTGATGCCCTCGGCCTTCAGGTCGAACATGAAGTAGGTGAGGCCCTTGTGCCGCTGGGCTTCCGGGTCGGAGCGGAACAGGCCGAAGCCGCGCTCGCCGAACGGAGCACGTGAGCTCCAGATCTTCTGGCCGTTGAGCTTCCAGCCGCCCTCGACCTTGGTCGCGGTCGAGCGCAGGGAGGCCAGGTCGCTGCCGGACTCGGGCTCGGACCAGGCCTGCGCCCAGATCTCTTCGCCGGAGGCCATTTTCGGCAGGACCCGCTGCATCTGCTCCGGGGTGCCGTGCGCGAACAGTGTCGGCGCCAGCATCGCGGTGCCGTTGGCGGAGGCCCGGCCAGGAGCGCCGGACTTGAAGTACTCCTCCTCGTACACCACCCACTGCAGCATGGTGGCGTCGCGGCCGCCGTACTCCTTGGGCCAGGCGATGACAGACAGGCCGGCGTCGAACAGCACCTTGTCCCAGACCCGGTGCTGCTCGAAGCCCTCGAGGATGTCGTAGGACTTGGTGGGGAACTTGTCCCTGTTGGACGCCAAGAAGTCGCGGACCTCGGCCCGGAATTCCTCGGTTTCGTCGTCGAATGTCAGATCCATTTACCGACTCGTCTCTCCGTTTGTCTTTCCCGTCGCTTCGCTCGCCCTGACCGCGGAGTCTTGAAGTTAGCCAAATGTTCTTTGGTGTAGGTCTCCGGTGGGGTCTGCCGACCAGGCTGCTGGGTGCCGTCGGACCCACTCATCGGAACTCCCTCTAACAAAGCAAGTGCTTGGTAGGTTAGCCTACAAGGGTGATAGAGGTCCAGACGTTCCGGGCTGAGGTCCGGCAATGGCTTGCCGACAACCTCGTCGGTGAATTCGCAGCTCTGAAAGGCCTTGGTGGCCCCGGTCGGGAGCACGAGGCTTACGAAGAGCGACGCGCGTGGAACCAGCACCTGGCCGCGGCGGGCCTGACCTGCCTGGGCTGGCCGGAGGAGCATGGTGGCCGCGGCTTGTCGGTCGCGCACCGCGTCGCCTTCTATGAGGAGTACGCCAAGGCGGACGCCCCGGACAAGGTCAACCACCTCGGTGAGGAACTGCTCGGCCCGACGCTCATCGCGTACGGCACCGAGGAACAGAAGAAGCGCTTCCTGCCGAACATCCTCAACGTCACCGAACTGTGGGCCCAGGGCTATTCGGAGCCCGGCGCCGGCAGCGACCTGGCGAACGTCTCGACCTCGGCCGAACTCGTCGGCGACGAATGGGTCATCAACGGCCAGAAGGTGTGGACCTCGCTGGCGCACTGGGCGCAGTGGTGCTTCGTCGTGGCGCGCAGCGAAAAGGGCTCAAAGCGTCACCACGGCCTGTCCTACCTGTTGGTGCCGCTGGACCAGCCGGGCGTCGAGATCCGTCCGATCGTTCAGCTGACCGGCGACTCCGAGTTCAACGAAGTGTTCTTCGACGACGCCCGTTGCGACGCGTCGCTGGTCGTCGGTGAGCCCGGTCAGGGCTGGGGCGTGGCGATGGCGACGCTGACCTTCGAGCGCGGTGTTTCAACGCTCGGCCAGCAGATCCGCTACAAGCGTGAACTCGAAGGCCTGATCGGCGTCGCCAAGTCGTCCGGCGTCATCGACGACCCGCTGATCCGGCACAAGCTGACCGAGTCGTGGACCGGCCTGCAGGCCATGCGGTCGTACGCGATGGCCACCATGGACGTCGAGCAGCCCGGTCAGGACAACGTGTCAAAGCTGTTGTGGGCCAACTGGCATCGCGAGCTCGGCGAGATCGCCATGGACGTGCAGGGCATGGCCGGGCTGACGCTGCCCGGCGGCGAGTTCGACGAGTGGCAGCGCCTGTACCTGTTCTCGCGTTCGGACACCATCTACGGCGGGTCCAACGAAATCCAGCGCAACATCATCGCCGAGCGCGTGCTCGGCCTACCCCGAGAGGCCAAGGGCTGATGGATCTGTCAATCGCACCCGTCGAGGTTGAGGGCCACGGCCTGCTGAAGGGCAAGGTTGTTCTGGTGACTGCCGCCGCCGGTACAGGCATCGGTTCGTCGACCGCGCGTCGTGCGCTTCTCGAAGGTGCCGATGTTGTGGTGTCGGACTACCACGAGCGGCGTCTGAATGAGACCCGTGATCAGCTGGCGGCATTGGGATTGGGCCGCGTCGAGGCCGTCGTCTGCGACGTCACTTCCACTGAGGCCGTCGACGCGCTGATCACGTCAGCCGTCGAAACGATGGGCCGCTTGGACGTTTTGGTGAACAACGCCGGCCTCGGTGGCGAGACCCCGCTGGTCGACATGACCGACGACGAGTGGGACCGCGTCCTGAACGTCACGCTGAACTCGGTGATGCGCGCGACCCGGGCGGCGCTGCGGTACTTCCGCGGTGCCCCGCACGGTGGTGTGATCGTCAACAACGCCAGTGTCCTGGGCTGGCGCGCCCAGCACTCGCAGTCGCACTACGCCGCCGCCAAGGCCGGGGTGATGGCCCTGACCCGTTGCAGCGCAATCGAAGCCGTCGAGTACGGGGTGCGGATCAACGCGGTGTCCCCGAGCATCGCGCGGCACAAGTTCCTGGAGAAGTCGGCCGATGCCGCGCTGCTGGACCGGCTGTCCTCCGACGAGGCATTCGGCCGTGCCGCCGAGCCGTGGGAAATCGCCACCACCATCGCGTATTTGGCCAGTGACTACTCCAGTTACCTGACCGGTGAGATCATTTCGGTGTCGAGCCAGCGGGCGTAGTTTTCATCCGGCCGCGAGGTTCGGATATATGCACTTGCCCGCCTAATTGCGACAATGTTGCCGCAATTAGGCGGGCATTTTCATGTGCGGCTGGCTCGCGATCTCGCGAGCCTGACCTGGTGGCGAACCCTCTCGATCAGATGATCGCCTGCTCCTGCAAGCCCGCGATCCGCGCCGCGTCGTAGCCCAGTTCGCCGAGTATCTCCGCGTTGTGCTCGCCGATCACTGGCGGCGCGAGGCGGATCGTCGCTGGCGTGGCACCCATACCCGCCAGCGGGCTGCCGATCAGGTCGACCGATCCGGCGGCGGCCCATGCATGCGGCGTCGTCGCGCGCAGGCCCCGGTGCTGCACCTGCGGATCATCCCAGACCTCCGCCAGATCGTTATAGCGCGCGGCCGGGATGCCCACGCTGTCGAACTTCGCCTGAAGTTCCTCCGTCGTGAACTGCCGGCTCCACACGTTGATGATGTCGATCAACTCCGCGCGATTGATCTTGGCCCGCTTGGCGTTGGTGTCGAAGCGCGGGTCGGCGTAGAGCTCGGGCTGGCCCATCAACTCCGACATGCGCCGCCAGTGGGCGTCGCTGCCGGCCGTAATGTACGTCATGCCGTCGCGCGCATGGATGAGGTCAGCGGGTCCGCCGCCGTTGCCGCCATTGCCCAGACGCTCCGCCTGGACGCCGCTGATGAGGTAGTCCTGCATGATGTGGCAGATCATCGCTACGGAACTGTCGAGCAGCGCCATGTCGATGTGCTGGCCCTCGCCGGTGTTGTTGCGATGGTTCAGCGCGGCGAGGATCGCGATGGCGCTGTTGTGGCCGGTCACGAAATCGACCAGGCTGGGACCGGCTTTCACTGGTCCCGCGCCGGGCTGGCCTTCGGGGATGCCGGTCACGGCCATCATGCCGCCGCTCGCCTGGAACAACCCGTCGTAGCCCGCGCGCGCCGCCATCGGCCCGGTCTGGCCAAAGCCGGTGATCGAGCAGTAGATGAGGCGGGGATTGATCGCCTTCAGGCTCTCGTAGTCCAGCCCGAACCGCTTGAGGTCGCCGACCTTGTAATTCTCGATCAGGATGTCCGCGGTCTTGACCAGGGCACGCAGGATGTCCTGCCCCTCCGGCTTGGAATGGTTGACCGTGATCGACCGCTTGTTGCGGTTCGACGCGGTGAAGAAGCCGGACTGGCGAAGGTCCTTGCCATCCTTGCCCTCGACCGAGGCAAGACCGTAGCCGCGCCCTTCGTCACCGCTGCCCGGCCGCTCCACCTTGATGACGTCAGCGCCGAGGTCGCCCAGTATCTGCGCGCTGATCGGGCCGGCGAAGACGCGGGTCATGTCGATGACCCGGATACCCTCCAGGGCAGGCTGTGTCGTGCTCATGATCTCCTGCTACTCATCCATTTCAAGTCATGCTGCGCGCAAGCATAGGGCTCGAATCGAAGCGCCCGACGCTTTACGCACCCCATCTATCGGTCGCGGTCGAGAACCGCGCGTGTGACCTCGCCCGCTCTCAGGGCCGCGATCGCCTCAACGTGCGTGACCCCTGTGAGCACTCGATCTTTGTGTACGTAGTGGCCAAGTCAACACCGGCCCGACCTACCCTAGCAAGCGCTTGGTTTCCATGCTGTTGCGATGGCGTCTGAATCGCCCAGTCAGCCCGCGAGCAGGCGCGACGAGCTTCTCGTGCTCGCCGCGGCGATGTTCGCTGAGCGTGGGCTGAAGGCAACCACTGTCCGGGACATCGCGGACTCGGCCGGCATCCTGTCAGGCAGTCTCTACCATCACTTCAAATCGAAGGAACAGATGGTCGAGGAGGTCATGCGGGACTTCCTTGATTGGTTGTTCAGCCGGTACGAAGAAATCATCGCCACCGAGCCGTGGGAGATCGCGTCGACCATCGCATGCCTGGCCAGCGACTACTCCAGCTACCTGACCGGCGAGATTATCTCGGTGTCCAGCCAGCGCGCTTGAGTTTCCTTCGCGAGCAGACGTAAAACTGTCGGTTTCGACGCGAATTCGACAGTTTTACGTCTGCTCGCGGCTGGCGCGTGCGCGCGAATGCCGTTCGTACGCTTCACTTTTTGTGATCCAGTGCTGACCGCCGAAGTACATCGCCAGGTAGCTCGCGGGGAATAGCCCGAGCGTCAAGATCGAGACGAGCACGAACTGCACGTACTGACCGGCCGCGAATGAGTGGTCGAGAAATCGGTCGACATAGCCGTAGCGGGCGCCGACCGACAGCGTGAACGAGATATACAGGCCGAGAATCAAGTAGGGGTAGCGCTGGTTGGCGAAGTCGTATGCCGGGTACCCGAAAAGTACCGCTCCGATAACGAAGAGCCACCACGTCTTAGGCGTGCTGAGGCCCCACCCGTACGCCTCAGGGCCGTCGCTGAACAATCGACGTGTTTTCCCGCGAATGCGGAGAAATGGTGTCCGGGCGTATGCGACGAAAACGGAAGCTCCAGCCATTCCCACACCCGCGTTGAGTGCCGGCATCCGCCCTTGGGGTAACACCGCGAAGGCAGTGGCTGTGGCCATGATCACCGCGCCGACCCAGTACATCTTGCGCGCGTAATCAGCTTCTTCGTTGAAGCCGGCGATGGCCATCACCGCGAGCCCCAATAGAGCTACAACAAGTCCCGTGTCGACCTGGTTCACCCGAATACCTTCTTATAGACCGCCTCGGCGGTGGACTCGCCGATGAATGAGCCGACGGTGCCGCCGATGAATGCGAGTACCAAGACTCCAACCGGGCCCGCCGGAGCACCACGATCTTCCTTCACGACCGCCAGCCTAAGTGCGGGCACTCGTCGCAAGTCTGCACCGTTTCTTCACAATCGCTGCCGGTAAGCCCCACAAACCGCGCTTACAGTCGGAAAGCGTGAAGCGAATCCTGGTCGTCGACGACGAGCCGACCATCCTGTCCGCGGTGGCGACCCGGCTGCGAGCCGAATCGTTCCAGGTCGAGACGGCCGTCGACGGGCCTTCGGCGGTGGCCGCGGCAGCATCGACGCAGCCCGACCTGGTGGTGCTGGATGTCATGCTGCCCGGCTTCGACGGGCTGGAGGTGTGCCGGCGCATCCAGGCGGAGCGTCCGGTGCCGGTGCTCATGTTGACTGCGCGCACCGACGAGACCGACATGCTGATCGGTCTGGGGATCGGGGCCGACGACTACCTGACCAAACCGTTCAGCATGCGCGAGCTGGTTGCGCGGGTGCGGGTGTTGCTGCGTCGCGTGGACCGGGCGACCGGAGACCAGTCGCTGTCGGTGGGGGAGTACCGCATCGACCTCGCCGAGCGTCGCGTGCATCAGGGTGACAACGAAATCCATCTCACCCGAACCGAATTCGATCTGCTGGCCTTCCTCGCCGGACGTCCCCGGGCCGCGGTGGCCCGGGAGACGCTGCTGGAACACGTCTGGGGCTGGGGGTCGGGGGCCGAGACACGCACGGTCGACAGCCACGTCAAGGCGTTGCGTCGCAAGCTCGGTGCGGAACTGATCCGGACCGTCCACGGGGTTGGCTATGCCCTCGAGGTACCGCGGTGAGCGCCCTTGGCGATCTGTGGGACCGGCTGCCCAGACCGCTGGACCCGTTCGCGTCCTTCAAAATCAAGATGGGACTGCTGGTGGGCGGGGCAATCCTGTTGGCTTCGTTCACCTTCTGGATCGGCGCGAGTTGGCAGTTCCGGTACGCGCTGCTGTCCGCACTGCTGACCTCACTACTGTTTACCCAGTTTCTGGCGCACGGCATGACCTCTCCGCTGCGGCAGATGACCGCCGCGGCCCGCGCAATGGCCAAGGGCGACTACAGTATTCGGGTCCGAGCCACCTCGCGTGATGAAATCGGCCAGTTGGCAACGGCATTCAATCAGATGGCAGCCGATCTCGGCGCCGCCGACGAGTACCGGCGCGGGCTGATCGGCAATGTATCCCACGAACTGCGAACGCCCATCACCGCATTGCAGGCGGTGCTGGAGAACGTGGTGGACGGTGTGGTCGAGCCCGACGCGCAGACCATGCGGTTGGCGCTGTCGCAGACCGAGCGCCTCGGCGAGCTGGTGACCGATCTGCTGGACCTGTCCCGGCTCGAAGGTGGGGCAATTCCATTACAGATCAGTCGGTTTGATGTGGACGCGTTCCTGCGCGCTGCCGTCGAGCACGTTTCGGTATCGGCCGGTGACGTGCCGGTGGTGGTCGAGGTGTCTCCGCCGGGGCTGACGGCAGTGGCCGATCCGGCACGGTTACGGCAGGTGGTGGTCAACCTGGTGGACAACGCGATTCGGCACAGCCCGGCCGGCGGAAGTGTGACGGTGCGGGCGACCCGCGAGGCATCGGGCTTGCGGCTCGAGGTCGCCGATCAAGGGCCGGGTATCGCGTCGGCGGAGCGCGAGCGGGTCTTTGAACGGTTCACCCGCGGTGCCACGTCTGACGGCGGAACTGGTCTGGGCCTGGCGATCGCCCGCTGGGCAGTCGAATTGCACGGCGGAGTCATCGACGTGGCGGAGACGAAGGTGGGATGCCGCTTCAGGGTGAGCATTCCGGAATCAGAGGAGCAGTCGGCATGACGACGTTGATGGGTTACCCAGGGCAGCCGATGGTTCCGCCGCTGATCGGGCCGGCGCTGCCGCGACGTGGCGAGCCCGGCTGGACGATGTTGCCGCGGCGGGTGTGGCCGATCAGCCCGCTGGCGGCGGCGCCACGTCGGGTCGTCCTGCTGGCCGTCCTCGCTGGTCTGCTCGGCACCGCGTTGTGGCGGCCGTCGTCGCTGAGCATCGGCTACCTCGTCGTCGGCGTGATGGTCTTCGCCGTCGTGTACGGCACCGCCGAGCGTCGCCCGACGCGCACCGAGTGGGTCGGCGTGGCGCTGACCCTGGCGCTACTCGCGGTACCCGCACTGCTGGCCGCTGACTGGCTGGGCGTGCTGTGCATCATGGCGGCCTGGATCGTCGGGTGGTGCACGTTGTTCGGTGGGCGCACCTGGACCGCCGTCGTGACCGGCCCGTTCCTGGCGTGGGCATTGCCGGCTCGCGTCCTCGGCTGGGCGCGACGCGGAGTGTCGGGCCGGGTCGGTATCGCCAACCCGATTCGTGTTGCCGCCGTCATCGGGCTCACCGTGCTGCTGACATTGGTGTTCGGTGCGCTGTTCGCCTCTGCGGACGCCGCTTTCGCGCATCTGGTGGGCAAGCTGGTGCCGCGGTTCGACGGTGTCGACGTCGTCGCCCGCGTCGTGGTTTTCGGCATAGTGGCGGCGTTCGTGCTCGGCGGCGCCTACCTGACCCGGTTCGCGCCGCGGCTGGATGTCCTCGCACCCAAGCCGATGAAGCCGGTGCCGCGCTGGGAGTGGGCGGTGCCGCTCGGGGTGCTCGACGCGCTGTTCATCGCGTTCGTGGCGGTGCAGGCCGCGGTGCTGTTCGGCGGTCATACCCACGTGCTGGAAACCGAGGGGCTGACGTACGCCGAGTACGCGCGGCAGGGCTTCTGGCAGTTGTTGTGGGTGTCGGCGCTGACCCTGTTGGTGCTGAGCGGGGTGATTCGGGTGGCGGGGCGCGTGACCGACGGTGACCGGCGCGTGCTTCGGCTACTGGCCGGAATCCTCTGTGCCACTTCGGTTGTCGTGGTGATCTCGGCGATCCACCGGATGTGGCTGTATCAGCAGGCGTACGGATTCAGCACCGACCGGTTGATGGTGATCACCATCGAACTCTGGTTGGGTGCGGTGTTCCTACTGGTCGCCGCGGCGGGGGTGCGAATGTCTGGACGCTGGTTGCCGCACGCTGTGCTGGCGGCCGGGGTCGTGGCGCTGTTGGGGCTGGCGGCACTCAATCCCGAGCGCCTCGTCGCCGATCGCAACATCGACCGCTTCGAGCAGACCGGCCAGCTCGACGCCGAGTACCTTTCCCGGCTGTCGTCGGACGTCGATCCCGCGCTGCACCGATTGCCCGAGCGTCTCCGCGCCTGCGTGCGAGCAGACCGCGCGCACGACGACCCGTGGTACCTGTTCAACCTGTCCCGGTCGAACGCAGACAGGCCGGTCGGCACGGACCTGCCCGATTACTGCGACCAGTATTGGTCATACCGCGACTAGCGGCGCGAATGTCGGCCGTGCTCTTGTTGTTTCGTGATCAAGCGCCGCCCGCCGTAGTACATCGCCAGGTAGCCGACGGGGAAGAGTCCGACCGTCAGGATCGAGATGAGCGCGAACTGGACGTACTGGCCAGCGGCTACTGGGTTGTTCAGAAGCCGGTCGAGGTAACCGAAGCGTGCGCCGGCGAGTGGCGCGATCGCGACATAGGCAACCAATTCCCAAGCGTGGCCGTGGCTATTTGCGAAGGCATATACCGGGTACGAGAAGACGATTGCCGCCAATGCAAACACCCACCACATCTTCGGCGTGCTGACGTGCGAGCCGTAGGGCTGACGTTCCGCGCTGTAGAACGTCCAGGTTCTGCCGCCGAATGTAATGAAGCGCGTGTGGATGTACGCGATGAACCAGATGCAGCCCGCTGAGAATGCGATCCCACCGAGGGTTTCAGTCCAGCCCCGCGGTAGGCCGATGGCAATAGCGGCCGCAGTAGTGATCGCCGCGCCAGTCCAGAAGGTCGGGCATGCGTAATCCTTGTCGTCTCGAAAGACAGCGAAGGCCATGACGACAAGCCCGACAACAGCCACCGCGAAAGCCACGTCCCCCACCTCGTCAGCCTATGGCCCCGCCACCTCGCCGAACGTGAGGAAGTTGGCGAGATTTGGGCGATTTTTGGCCATCAAGCTCACGTTGGGCGGGTGATACATAATCTGTCCCACGCAGTGGTGACAGTCACTAGCCACCACAATCGACCTAACAAGCGCTTGGTTGCTATGCTGTCGGGATGGCGTCTTCACCGCCCAGTCAGCCCGCGAGCAGGCGCGACGAGCTTCTCGTGCTCGCCGCGGCGATGTTCGCTGAGCGTGGGCTGAAGGCAACCACTGTCCGGGACATCGCGGACTCGGCCGGCATCCTTTCAGGCAGTCTCTACCATCACTTCAAATCGAAGGAACAGATGGTCGAAGAGGTCATGCGGGACTTCCTCGATTGGCTGTTCACCCGGTACGAGCAGATCATCGCCACCGAGCCCGATCCGCTGGAGCGCTTCAAAGGCCTTTTCATGGCGTCCTTCGACGCCATCGAGCACCGGCACGCGCAGGTCGTCATCTACCAGGACGAGGCCAAGCGGCTGGGCATCCTGCCGCAGTTCGGCTTCGTCGACGAGCGCAATCGCGAGCAGCGCAAGATGTGGGTCGACGTCCTGAAGCAGGGGATGGCGGAAGGCGTTTTCCGGTCCGACCTGAACGTCGACCTGGTGTACCGGTTCATCCGTGACACCACGTGGGTCTCGGTGCGCTGGTACCAGCCGGGCGGCAAGTTGACCGCCGAGGACGTGGGTCGGCACTACCTGAACATTGTGCTCGGCGGTGTTGCGGTAACGCCGTAACACCTTGCCGCCAAATGAGTTTCACCCAAAGAAGGAGATGAGAAATGGCCGCATCTGAGGCGTACGTCATCGACGCTGTGCGCACCGCCGTCGGCAAGAAGGGTGGTGGCCTCTCCGGTTACCACCCGATCGACCTCGGCGTGGAGGCCTACCGCGGCATCTTCGCCCGCAATGACATCGACCCCGCTGCGTTCGACGACGTCATCGTCGGTTGCGTTGATGCCATCGGTGGGCAGGCCGGAAACATCGGCCGGCTGACCTGGCTGGCCGCCGGCTACGACGAGGGCGTCCCCGGCACCACCGTCGACCGGCAGTGCGGTTCCTCGCAGCAGGCCATTTCCTTTGGCGCGCAGGCCATCATGTCCGGCACCGCCGACCTGATCCTGGCCGCCGGCATCCAGAACATGAGCCAGATTCCGATCAGCTCGGCCATGATCGTCGGCGAGCAGTTCGGCTTCACCTCGCCGACCAACGAGTCGAAGCGCTGGGTGGAACGCTATGGCGACCAGGAGATTTCGCAGTTCCGCGGCGCCGAGATGATCGCCGAGCAGTGGGACATCTCCCGCGAGGACATGGAGCTGTTCGCGTTCAACAGCCACCAGCGGGCATTTGCCGCGATCCGCGAGGGCCGCTTCGACAACGAGATCATCCCGATCGACGGCTTCAAGGTTGACGAGGGTCCGCGCGAGAGCACCCTGGAGAAGCTGGCCTCGCTGAAGGTGCTGGTCGAGGGCGGCCGGCTGACCGCCGCGCTGGCCAGCCAGATTTCCGATGGCGCGTCGGCCACGCTGCTGGCCTCGGAGGCGGCGGTCAAGGCTCACGGCCTCAAGCCGCGGGCCCGGATTCACCACATCAGCTGCCGCGGCGACGACCCGGTGAAGATGCTGACCGGCCCCATCCCCGCGACCAAGTACGCGCTGGAGAAGACCGGCCTGACCATGGACGACATCGACGTCGTCGAGATCAACGAGGCCTTCGCGTCCGTCGTGCTGGCCTGGGCCAAGGACCTCAACGTCGACCTGGCGAAGGTGAACCCCAACGGCGGCGGCATCGCTCTGGGCCACCCGCTCGGCGCCACCGGTGCCAAGCTGTTCGCCACCATGCTCAACGAGCTGGAGCGCACCGGCGGTCGTTACGGCCTGCAGACGATGTGCGAGGGCGGCGGCACCGCCAACGTCACCATCATCGAGCGCCTCTGATACCTGTGCTCGCAGGCACAAACTGCCCCTTTCCTTATGGAGAGGGGCAGTTTTGCGTCTGGCCAGATTGTTTACGCGTTCAGCTGAGCGGGCATTCGGGAAGGATGTTCAAGTCCGTCGTCGTCATGGCCGTGGCAGCTGCCCTCGGTGCAAGTGCCTGTTCATCTGAGTCGCCGCCGCCGTCGAAGCCCACGTCCAGCACGAGCACGACGGTGACTTCGACGGAGATCATCCCGGGAGTTCCGGTCGGTCCGTCGACGCCGCCGATGACACCGTCGACGCGTGCCAGCACGGCCACCGCCACAGTCACGGTCACGGTGCCTCCGCCGGTGATTCCCGCCCCTCCGGGAATGGGAGATGTCGGTCCCCGACGGTGACGACCTACGCGGGTCGGTGACCCAGCAGCGCGCCGATGGCCTGCTCGGCCTTGCCGACCTCCAGTGGCTCGCCGGTGATGATGTCGGCGTAGACGAACGACTCGACGATGCGCACGATGAGGAACGCGAGGTCGCGCGACGGGAGTGGCGGGGCGAGCTGACCTGTGGCGATCTCGTCGTTGAGCAGTTCTTCGATCGCCGCGACCAACCTGCCTTGGAAAGTGCCGGCGCGGGTGGCCAGAATCCGCAGGGCGCGTTCGGGTTCGCGCCGCAGGAAAGCTTGGAAGAACCCGGACTCGTCGATCACGGTGGCGTAGTGGCCGACGGCCCGCGCGATGTGTGCGGCGCCGTGCCCGGGTGCCGCGTCGATGGAGGCCCGCAGGGTGGGTTCGGCCAGCGACCACAGGATTTCGGCGAGCAGTTCGTCGCGGCCGCCGACCCAGCGGAACAGGGTGGCCCGATTGATACCGAGTTCGGTTGCCAGTTCCTGCATTTCGATGCGGCGACCCTCGAGGAACCAGCGGCGCGCGATGCGGAACGCCTCGATCGGGTCGGGGCGTCGGTCGGTCGACGCGAGCATGCGTCCCAGCGGTGTCTCGGTGATGCCGCACCTCCTGTGTTGTCGCGGGCACCTCGCATCATGGTAGCTGTTGATGTTCGAGTGAGATATATCTCGATCAGTCTCGTGTGTGCAACATATCTAGATATGATGCACGAGTGACCCAGAACGACGCAGCTTCGATCCTTGATCTCTTCCGCCTCGACGGCCGTGTCGCGGTCGTCACCGGTGCCTCGAGTGGCCTCGGCGTCGGATTCGCGCAGGCACTGGCTCAGGCCGGCGCTGACGTCGTACTCGGCGCACGACGCGAAGATCGGCTCGCCGAGACCAAGGCGCTGGTGGAAGCCGCAGGTCGCAAGGCTGTCGCGGTGCGCACCGACGTCACCGACCCCGACGACTGCAAGGGCCTGGTGCAGGCCGCTGTCGATTCCTTCGGGCGCGTCGACATTCTGGTGAACAATGCGGGAGTGGGCACTGCCGTCCCGGCGACGCGCGAAACGCCCGAGCAGTTCCGGTCGGTCATCGACCTGAACCTGAACGGGTGCTACTGGATGGCTCAAGCATGCGCCGCGCACATGCGGCCGGGCGGCTCGATCATCAACGTCAGCAGCATCCTCGGCCTGACGACCGCAGGACTCCCGCAAGCCGCCTACGCATCGTCGAAGGCCGGGCTGATCGGCTTGACCCGCGACCTGGCCCAGCAGTGGACGGGCCGCAAGGGCATCCGCGTCAACGCCCTGGCGCCGGGCTTCTTCGCCTCAGAGATGACCGAGCAGTACGAGGACGACTACTTCGAGACGACCATCCTGCCCCGGACCCTCGCCGGAAGGCTAGGGCGCACAGAGGAACTCAGCGCCGCGCTGATCTTCCTGGCCAGCGATGCCAGTAGCTACGTCACCGGAATCACCCTGCCCGTCGAGGGCGGGCTGCTCACCAGCTGAGCCCAAAACCCATCAAGGAGAAGAACACTCGTGAAGCAGCTCAGCGGCCTCGACGCCACGTTCCTGTACCTGGAGACGCCGACGACGTTCGGTCACGTCAACGGGCTGATGATCTTCGAGCGGCCCAACGAGGAGTTCGACCCCTACTCCGCGGTGTACGCGAAGTTCGCGTCGCTGGTCGGTGAGCTCGCACCGCTGCGGCGTCGGCTCGTGGAGGTGCCCCTCGGGCTGGACCATCCGTACTGGATCGATGACCCCAACTTCGACCTGGACTTCCACATCCGCGAAATCCATTTGGCGCGACCGGGAATGGTCGACCAGTTGGCCGACCAGGTGTCCCGCATCGTCGGGCGGCCGATGGACCGCAGTAGGCCACTGTGGGAGGTGTACGTCATCGACGGGCTCGACACCGGGAACTGGGCGATGCTGACGAAGTACCACCACGCCACCATCGACGGCGCCGCCGGGCAGATCATGCTCAACGCCCTCACCGATACGGTGCCCGACGCAGCCTCGCCGGGACCGGGACCCGATTGGGAAGCCGAGGCAGTGCCCGGCAGCATCGAACTCTTGCGGAAGGCCGTCATCAACCTTGCCGGTCATCCCGCCAAGGCGCTGCGGTTCCAGACGCGGTTGGTCGGTCAGCTCGCCGACGCGGCCGGCATCGACAGTGTCGGCAGCGCGGCCAGCAAGGCCGGCTCGGCCATCAAATCCCTTGCCCGCCTTGGTAAGGAAGATGGGCCGAGGATCCCGTTGCCCACCTCGTCCGCGCCTCCCACGCCGTGGAACAAGACCATCACCGGACACCGGCGCTTCGCCATGCGCACGGCGTCGCTCGAAAACGTCAAGCAGCTCAAGACCGCTACCGGTGGCACGGTCAACGACATCGTGATGGCGATCTGTGCAGGTGCTCTGCGTCAGTACCTCCTGGCTCACGATGCATTGCCGGACAGACCCTTGCGCGCCATGGTGCCGGTGTCGATCCGCACCGGCGACGAAGAGGATCCGTGGACCAATCGGGTGTCGGCGATCTTCCCCGAACTGCCGACCGACTGCGAGGACCCGCTCGAGCGCGTGGCCCGCTGCCGCGAGGCGATGCTCGACGCGAAGCGGCTGCTGGATCTCGTGCCCGCCAGTCAGCTCGGCGACATGGCGCAGGTCTCGGCCCCGGTGCTGTCGACATCCGCGATGCGGCTGGCGTCCCGCTTCGGGCTGGCCCACCGGATTGCCGCTACGCCGTTCAACCTGGTGATCTCGAACGTGCCCGGTCCGCGTAAGCCGCTGTACTTCGCGGGGGCGCAGCTGGTCAATCAGTTCCCGGTGTCGATCGTCACCGAAGGGCAGGGGCTCAACGTCACCGTGGTGAGCTACCTGGATCGCCTGGACTTCGGCTTCATCGTCGACCGCGAACTGGTGCCCGACGTGTGGGACCTCGCGGACATGCACATCGAGGAGATCGGCCGCCTGATGGAGGCCAGCGGTGCGCAGTGGGCGCAGGAACCGCAGCCCGCGGCACCGCGCCGCGGACCGGTCCGGGCGGTTCAGCCAGGCGACGCCTACTGACGGGCTCTAGTGTTCAGGGCATGAGTGATTCGGGCGGCGAGAGTCTCCTGACGGTCGTCGTCGCGCTCGGTGCCAATGCTCTGATCGCGGTGTCGAAAACCGCCGCGGCCGTCGTCACCGGGAGCGCCTCGATGCTCGCCGAGTCCGCGCATTCCTGGGCCGACACGGGCAACGAGGTGTTCCTGCTGATCGGCACCCGCAAGTCCGACAAGCCGGCCGACGCCGAACACCGACTCGGTTACGGCAGAGCCGGATACATCTGGTCGATGTTCGCGGCCTTCGGGTTGTTCACCGTGGGCGCCGTGGTGTCGATCTGGCACGGCATCCAGTCGCTGCACGGCGAGGCCGAGGCGACGTCCTACGGGTGGGCCTATGCGGTGCTCGCGGTCTCCTTCGTACTGGAGGGGTCCTCGTTCCTGCAAGCGTTGTCGCAGACCAAATCTGGCGCGCTGGAGCGACGAATCCATCCGCTGCGCTATATCCGCGTCACGTCGAACCCCATGCTGCGCGCGGTGTTCGCCGAGGACCTCTCGGCCCTCATCGGCCTCGTCATCGCGACGTGCGGCATCCTGGCGCACCAGCTCACCGGCAATGCGGTCTGGGACGCGATCGGCTCAATCCTGGTCGGTGTACTGCTCGGCGCCGTCGCGCTGTTTCTCATCGGGCGCAACATGGATTTCCTGACGGGGGAGAGTGTCACCCCGCTCGCCCGCAACAACGCACTGCGCGCCCTGCTGGACCATGAGGACATCGAGCGCGTCAGCTATCTGCACATGGAATGTGTTGGCGCGGACCGGATTTATCTCGTCGCGGCCGTCGACCTCGTCGGCGACGCGGCCGAATCGAACGTGGCTGCCCAGCTCAACCTCGTCGCCGACTCGTTGGCTGCCCGCCCCGAGATCGTGCGGGCTGTGCTGACGTTGACTCGCCCGGGTGACACGACGGATCTGCGCCCCGCCCAGTTGCCCGATTGGTATCGCTAGTCGGGGCTGATCGTTGCGCGGCGCGTGGTCGCGACCAGCGCGCGCGCCAGCACCGAGCCGGGTTCAGCGGCACTGGTGACCAGCGCGACCCTGGCCGTCACCTGGGGATCGTCCAACGGCACCGTCCGAACTCCGTCCGGCGTTCGCAGCGTGTGCAGCCAGGTCTGCGGGATGATGCTCGCCCACCGGCCGCTGCTGACGTGGGCCAGCAGGGACACCACTGAATCGGCCTCGAGTCGCGGGGTCGCGGCCAAGCCGTGGGTGGACAGCGCGTCGTCGAGCAGCTGCCGGCCCCGCATCCCGGTGTTCAACAGGCACAGTGGCAATTCGAGGGCGTCGGCCCAGGTGACCGGATCAGCTTGGCCGGCAAGCAGGTCGGCGCCGGCGATGAGCACCTGTCGTTCCTCGTACAGCGGCGTCACCGTCAGGCCCGCGGTGTCGACGCCGTCTGGGTAGATGATTCCAGCGTCGAGTTCGAAGCGGCGGATGCGTTCGACGATGCCCGCCGAACGCAGGCTGCTCTCCAATTGCACTCGTACCAAAGGGTGTTCGAGGCAGAACGGATCGGTCAGCAGTGCCACGGTGCCGGAGGCCGCGGGGATGACGCCCAGCCGCAGTTCGCCGGTCAGGCCGGTCTGCAACGCGGCGACCTCGTGGATGAGCGCGTCGTGATCGGCCAGAATCCGGCGGGCCCACAACACCAGCCGTTCGCCTTCGGGCGTCAGACCTTCGTAGTTCTGCCCGCGCCGCACCAGCGGAACCTTGAGCTCGTTCTCGAGCTTGCGGATCGCTTCGGACAGTGCCGGCTGCGACACGTAGCAGGCCGCAGCCGCCCGCGCGAAGTGCTTCTCGCGGGCGAGCGCCACGAAATATTCGAGCTGGCGGAAGAGCATGGACTATTCGACCACGTCTGATAGGCGGCGCCTATCAGACTCACGGAAATTGCCCTTGGACTCGGGTGTCCTCCGCCGAGCAGACTTGAACCCATGACCGACCGGAGCACTGAGCAGCGTACCGAGTCAGACGAGCACGGCGAACCTGAGTTCAAGCCCTATCACCATCCCGCCGCCGGTTGGGGCGCGGCGATCAGCGTCACGAAGTTCCTGGCCCGCGAGCGCGAGCCCATCAGTGGGCCGCACGCGATCATGAAGATGAACCACGAGGACGGCGGCTTCGACTGTCCCGGCTGTGCCTGGCCCGACGACATGAAGGGCCTCAAGCTCGACATCTGCGAGAACGGCATCAAGCACGTCACGTGGGAGATGACGCACAAGCGCTGCGGGCCGGAATTCTTTGCCCAGCACACGGTTTCGGAACTGGCGGAGTGGAGCGACTTCGCGCTCGAAGACACGGGCCGGCTCACCGAACCCATGGTGTACGACGCCGCGACCGACCGGTACAAGCCCATCAGCTGGCGCGACGCTTTCGATCTCGTCGGCCGGGCCCTGGCCGATCTCGACGACCCGAACCAGGCGTCGTACTACACCTCGGGCCGGCTGGGTAACGAGGCGACGTTCCTCTATCAGCTGCTGGCCCGGGAGTTGGGGACCAACAATCTGCCCGACTGCTCCAACATGTGCCATGAGGCCAGCGGCCGCGCCATGCAGGCGTCGCTGGGCACCGGCAAGGGCACCGTCGACCTCGAAGACTGGGAGGCCGCGGACGCCCTGTTCGTCATCGGCGTCAACGCCGCCTCCAATGCGCCGCGCATGCTCACCGCACTGTCGGAGGCCTACCGCCGCGGCGCGCAGATCGTGCACATCAACCCGCTCGTCGAGGCCGGCGCCACCAAGACCATCATCCCGCACGACTTCCTGCGGATGGCGACGTTCAAGTCCACCAAGACCAGCACGCTGAACCTGCAGCCCCGGATCGGCGGGGACATGGCCCTGATCCGTGGCATCGCCAAAGTTGTTCTGGAACAGTCGGAAACGGACCCGAAAGCGCTCGACATCGAGTTCATCGAGCGGTACACCAGCGGGTTCGAGGCCTACCGGGCCGCGGTCGAGGCCACCTCGTGGGATGAGATCGTCTACAAGTCCGGGGTGTCGGAGCGCGATATCCGCAGGGCCGCCAAGATTTACCGCGACGCCGACCGCAGCATCATCAGCTGGTGCCTCGGTGTCACCCAGCACGAACACGGCGTCGACAGCGTCCGGGAGATCGTGAATCTGCTTCTGCTGCGCGGCAATCTGGGCCGTGAAGGCGCCGGCCCCTCGCCGGTGCGCGGCCACAGCAACGTGCAGGGCAACCGCACCTGCGGTATCGACCACCGGCCGGCCGAGGCCTTCCTGGAGCGGCTCGGTGAAGTCTGCGGTATCGATCCGCCGCGCGCGCACGGCCTCGACACCGTCCACACCATCGAGGGCATGCACACCGGCGACGTCAAGGTGTTCATCGGCATGGGCGGCAATTTCGCCAGCGCCGCACCGGACACCGCATACACCTTCGAGGGGCTGCAGAAATGCGACCTCACCGTGCAGGTCAGCACAAAACTCAACCGCAGCCACGTGATTCACGGTCGGCAGGCCCTGATCCTGCCGTGCCTGGGCCGCACCGAGAAAGACCACCAGAAGGAGGGCATCCAGTCCACCTCGGTCGAGGACTCGATGAGCATGGTGCACCTGTCGGTCGGCATGAAGAAGCCGGCATCGCCGCACCTGCTGTCCGAGCCGGCGATCATCGCCGGTATCGCCGCGGCCGCGCTGCCGCAGAGCCAGACGCCGTGGCACTGGTATGTCGAGGACTACGACCGCATCCGCGACACCATGGCCAAGGTGCTCAACGGTTTTGAGGACTTCAACCGTCGGGTGCGGCTGCCGCTGGGCTTCCGAATCAAGCAGCCCGCACGGGAGCTGATCTTCCTGACCCCGTCCGGCCGCGCCGAGTTCTCCGCGGTCGAGTTGCCCGACGACACCGTCAGCGAAGGCACCCTGATCCTGGCGACGCTGCGGTCGCACGATCAGTGGAACACCACCGTCTACTCCGACAACGACCGGTACCGCGGCATCAAGAACCTGCGCACGCTGATCTTCATGAACGAGCGCGACATGGGCGACCGCGGGATCAAAGAGTTCGACGACGTCGACATCGTCGCGACAGCGCGTGACGGCAGCGTCCGCTCGCTGCGCCGCTACAAGGCGGTGCCTTACGGCATCCCGCGCGGCAACGCGGCCGGGTACATGCCCGAGATGAATGTGCTGTGCGCCATCGGCGATTTCAGCACGCAGAGCGACCAGCCCATCATGAAGAACGTCAAGGTGACGGTGACGAAGTCGGCTGGAGACTAGAAGCTTCTCGGCGCATCCGGGCTTCACGCCCGGGGTGTTTCAGGAGCGAAAACTTGTCATACCCTTCTGCTTTGATGGTGTCATGTCCACCGCTGCAACGGCTTTCGATGTTGAGGCGTCGCCGTGTGGGCGTATGGATGCGTTCTTCGATGAGATCGGTGAGCTGACCGGGCAGCGCAACGCGATTGACGCGCGGCTGGTGGAGATTGCGGCCGAGATCGATCGTGATGGGTTGTGGGGTGCGACCGGTGCCCGGTCGCTCACGTCGTTGGTGGCGTGGAAAACGGGTGTGTCGCCGCGTAATGCGGAGGTGATGGTGGCGGTCGCGCACCGTCTGGAGGAGTTTCCGCGGTGCGCTGAGGCGATGCGTGAGGGTCGGTTGTCGTTGGATCAGGTCGGGGTGGTCGCCGAACACGCGGCCGAGGGTTCTGATGAGCACTATGCCCAGTTCGCCGAAAGCGCCACCGTCACCCAGCTGCGCAAGGCCGTGAAGCTGGAGCCGCGCCCCGAGCCGGAGCCGGAGTCGAAGCCCGAACCTGAGCGGTCGATCAAGAAGACCACCCACGATGACGGTTCCACGACGTACACGATCCGGTTGCCGAAGCTGGAGGCGGCGAAGTTCGATGCCGCAATGGCCTCGCACCAGGACGCGTTGGTCGCGGACTGGAAACGCGACCACGAGAACGACGAGCGTGTGTCGGAGCAGGCGCCGCCATTCCCGAACCAGGTGGACGGGTTCATGAGCCTGGTCGAAGCCGGCTGGGACAGTGACGTGGATCGTCGGCCGCACGGGCAGCACACCACCGTCGTGGTGCACCTGGACATCGAACAGCGCTCGGCCGCTCTGCATCTGGGTTCGGTACTGACCGATGAGGAACGTCGGCTGTTGTTGTGTGATGCGACGTGTGAGGTGTGGCTCGAGAAGCACGGTCAGCCGATCGGTGCGGGACGCAGCACCCGGACCATCAGCCGCCGGCTGCGCTGGTGGTGCGAGCGGTCCGGCCTGCGAGCGCGTCCCGCACCGATCGGCTGACCGTGCTTCTCGAGCCACACCTCACACGTCGCATCACACAACAACAGCCGACGTTCCTCATCGGTCAGTACCGAACCCAGATGCAGAGCGGCCGAGCGCTGTTCGATGTCCAGGTGCACCACGACGGTGGTGTGCTGCCCGTGCGGCCGACGATCCACGTCACTGTCCCAGCCGGCTTCGACCAGGCTCATGAACCCGTCCACCTGGTTCGGGAATGGCGGCGCCTGCTCCGACACACGCTCGTCGTTCTCGTGGTCGCGTTTCCAGTCCGCGACCAACGCATCCTGGTGCGAGGCCATTGCGGCATCGAACTTCGCGGCCTCCAGCTTCACGGCCTTGCGCAGCTGGGTGACGGTGGCACTTTCGGCGAACTGGGCATAGTGCTCATCAGAACCCTCGGCCGCGTGTTCGGCGACCACCCCGACCTGATCCAACGACAACCGACCCTCACGCATCGCCTCAGCGCACCGCGGAAACTCCTCCAGACGGTGCGCGACCGCCACCATCACCTCCGCATTACGCGGCGACACACCCGTTTTCCACGCCACCAACGACGTGAGCGACCGGGCACCGGTCGCACCCCACAACCCATCGCGATCGATCTCGGCCGCAATCTCCACCAGCCGCGCGTCGATCGCGTTGCGCTGCCCGGTCAGCTCACCGATCTCATCGAAGAACGCATCCATACGCTCACACGGCGACGCCTCAACATCGAAAGCCGTTGCAGCGGTGGACATGACACCATCAAAGCAGAAGGGTACGACAAGTTTCGGTCCCCGAATTGACCCAATTGCACTGGGAACGTGGAGAATCCGCGGAGCCCGAGTAGGTTGCGCTTTTTGCGTCGCTACTTCACGCCGACGTTGAAGCCTTCAGAACTCAACGATCTGCCGCACCGCGTGGCCCGAGGCGAGGGCGTCCATGCCGGCTGAATCTTGGTGTCCAGACGGAGCTGGCTGGGCCGGCCGTCGTCGTGGGTGGTCTTCTTGATCGACCGCTCAGGTTCGGGCTTCGACTCCGGCTCCGGCTCGGGGCGCGGCTCGAGCTTCACCGCCTTACGCAACCGGGTGGCGGTGTGGTGGGTGGCCGGGCCAGTGATCGGTTGCTCAAGGGCCGTCCTGCTGCGTCGTCCCCGGGTGCGGGGCCACCCGCGGCTTGCACGCGCATCACATCATTCATTGGGAGAACGGCGGTCTCACCGAACTGCACAACTTGGTGTTGGTGGTGGTACCAACCATTCGAACCACCACCAACACCGTCGACCAACTAGGCGAAGCGCCAACGGAACTGGCCACGCGCGACGCCTATTCGCGGGTGCCGGGCAGCAGCATCGATACAGCGATCGCGGCGGTGACGCCGATGATGGTGTCGATGCCGCGATCTGCCAGCAGCACAAGCGGTTCGGTGGGTACGGCCAGATCGGTCATCAGCATGATCAACGGCGTGAAGAAGCCGAGCGCGACCGCATGGTGATGGGCCATGAACAATTCGGTGGGAAACAGCAGCGCCATGACACAGATGGCCAGCACGTACTCGCTGGGCCCGGGCACGAGTAGCGCGGCCGCCACGGCGAGGCCGATGAAAGTGCCGCCGAGGCGGTGGATTCCGCGCCTGATGCGACCGCTGGCATCCGCGGCGGCGAGCGGCCCGGCTGCCGCTGCAATGGCCCAGTTGGCATGGTCGACACCCAGAGCCAGGCCGGCGGTACCCGCGGCGGTGATGGAGAGCGCGTAGCGGCCCGCGTGGATCAGCACGTCGCGACGGTTCGGCAACGTCGGTCGGGTCACCGGCGCCGCTGCGCGGGGCGCATCGAGAACGCCGACCAAGACGCACAACAAAGCTGTTGCGGCACAGAGCAATATCGCGGACGCCGGCGCCACCCGGCCGGCAGGCACCGTGGCGATGGCGCCGAGCGCGAAGACGCCGTAGAACGGAACCTCCGGTTTGAGCGCGAGGTAGTCGGTCACCACCGATCCGACGGACGCGAACGTCACGGCGGCGATGACCAGGACCGCCGGTGGGACATGGGAATTGGCCAGCGCCACCCCGATGGCCACGCCGAGGACCAGGATCACCGCGCCCTGCGTCTGGTGTGCGAACCGGCGGCCGCGGGTTTCGGTGCGGCCGTACATGCCGGTGATCGCACCGAACACCGCGTAGATGATCAGGTCGGGGCGCCCGGCTGCCAGCAGCGCGACGCCGGGGACAGCCAGACCGAGCGCCACCCGCAAGGCCGGGCGGTGGTCTTCCATCGGCGGGGTCATGGCCCTGCGCACGCGCGTGTAGACCGTGCGCATGGGCCCACTCCGATCGATGAACGACTGACTCAATCAGGTTGTCGTACCCGACGTGTGACCGTCAAAGTGGAAGTTCCGAGCAACTGATCGGCTGCGCCTATCACCCGAGCACGGGGAAGCTGCGGCGCTTGGCCAGCCGGTCCATGCCGGACTGGATCGCGAACTGCACTTCGTCGTACACCTTGTCGACGTACGCGGCATCGTTCGCCCGTTCGGGGTCGGTGTCGACGTAGATGGGGTCGAGCAGTTCGGTGCGGATCTTCGCGGGCAGTGGCAGATGTGCGGGCAGGATTTCGATGGCGAGCGGGAACGGGAAGCCGGCGATGATCGGCATGTTGGCGCCGCGCAAGCGCTTGCCGAGGCCGCTCCACTTGGCGAGGAACTTGCCTTCGTTCAACACGAAGACGGTGTCGTGGCCACCGATCGTCGCGACGGGCACGATCGGCACACCGGACCGGATCGCTTGCTTCACAAAGCCTTTGCGGCCGGCGAGCACCGCCTTGTCGCGGTCGCGCCAGGTGCGCATCGCGTCGAGTTCGCCGCCGGGCCACACCACGACGTCACGGCCGGCGGCCAAAGCGCCCGTGACACCGTCGCGCGAAGCCGGGATGACCCCGACGGCGCGGAAGTAGTCACCGAGACCGGGCGCGCCCATCAGCACGTCGTGCGCAGTGCCGTGCAGGACCCGCTGCCCGTCGAAATGCCGGTACCAGGAATGCACCAGGGTCCAGGCATCCATGGTCAGGGAGCCGCCGGAGTGGATACCGATCAGCAGCGACGGCTCGTCGGGCACCTTGTGCCAGCCGTCGATCTCGAGCCGGAAGTAGTGGTCACACAGGAAGTTCCAGATCGGGTTCTGGACGTACCGCATGAAGGTCGGGTTGGGGACGCTCGGGGCGTCGGCCCGGTTGGGGGCGGCGGTCAGCGTGGTCATGAGTCCTCGTTTGCGGGGTCTGGCCGTCCGCGGCGCCTACCGATCGCGCGGACCATGGCGTTGATCGCGGCAAGGGTCAAAACGGGGAGCAAGGTGACGACGACGTAGGCCACACCGCCGATGACAGTCATGCGACGCCTCTCTGGTGCGGATGTCGAGCCTGTGCAGGTAGGAACCTTGCCGCTGTGGTCGATGGCTACGTTACGGAGGCCGGAGGGCGGCGGCGACATCCCCAGCGGCCGAAGATCTGGCGCAATTGCGCGGATATGTTGTCGCGAGAAGCCAACGCGATCCCCGCCAATTGACTCACTGCAGGAATGTTGCTGTGGACGAGCTTAAGGCCGGTGCCGCGGGTCGTAGTTGTGCGTCAGCGTCGCCGGCTCGGCAACCGCGAAGTCTCCGTCGGAGAACGTGTACCGGTACCACGGGGCGTCGTCGCAGCGGCCCAACTGGGGTCGCAGATTGCTGAACGCCCGGTAGATCGTGCGGTAGGGCTGGCCGTTGAAGTGCTCCAGGATTTCCTTCCACGCGCGCGGCTGCTCGCGGATGAGGTCGGCCATGGCGGCGGTCAGGTCGTCCTCCGACAGGGTGACCACATCGGCCGGCGGGTCGGGCAGCACGAACACCGAACTGCGGTCGAAGCTGCTGCGCGTGAACTGCGGCCCCATCGGGATGGTGCAGTCGAAGCCGATCTTCGACGCGGTGCCGGGTGCGACATCGGACCCGATCATCGGGTCCACGGTCATGGTGTTGCCGCCCGGCAGCAGCACGGTGTCGAGGTGCGGCATGTACCGGAACGCCATGGCCAACTGCACGGCGTTGTCGTCCCAGATGTCGATGTCCTCGTCGAACACCATCGCGATCTTCGGCAGCGCGAGCTTGGAGCAGGTCAGCATGATGCCGAGGGCCTGCTTCGCATCACCGCCCCCGTTGGGCTTGATCTTGGCGTAGGCGATGTTCGACAGACCACCGAGCGGGCACCGGACCTCTTTGACGTTGATGCCCGCGAACTTCAAGGCGCCGAAGATATCTGCCTCAACCGCGGGCAGCTGCAACATGTTGTCGGTGTACCAGGGGTGCGCGCCGCCGATGGTGGCGTGCTGAAAGATGCCGCCCGTGCGATAGGTCATGGCCTTCACCACGGCTCGGTAATTGTGCTTGATGCCGCCGCCGTACATGCCGCTGAACTCGCCGTACGGACCCTCGTCGTGCGTCAGCCCCTCGGCGGCCATCAGCTCGCACTCCAGCACGATCTCGGCGTTCGCGGGCACCAGGACGTCGATGGTCTCGCACTTCACCAACCGGGCCGGGTGCCCGTAGAAGCTGCCGAGCACCTCGAAGTCGTCGGTGTCGGCGGGCACGCCCGTCAGCGACGCCACCTTGTCGAGGATCGGGCCACCGAGGACGATGGCTACCTCGAGGTTCTGCCCTTTCTCTTGTGCAGCAATGGCATTGATGCGGGCCCGGTGCGAGGTGCACGTCATGTCGAACATCTTCTCGGTCTTTGACCGGAACATGCTGCGGTAGATGCCCCAGTCGTGGATGCCGGTGTCGGGGTGCCGGCTGACCACCAGGTTGTCGTTGGTGTACGCGTGCCCGTCCCGGTCGTGGTGCAGGAACAGCGGCAGCCGGGTGAGGTCGACGTCGTCACCGGTCAGGATGACTTCCTTGCACGGCGCGGTGTCGACGATCTCAGGCTTGATGCGGCCCTTGGCGAGCTCGCTCATCATGAAGCCGCTCTGGCTCTTGTCGCAGCCGAGCCCCCACGCGTACTGATCCTGGTTGGAGTACGCGTTGGCGAGGAACTGGAATTCGCAGTCCTTGACGTTCTCCACCAGCACGGCCGTCAGCGGGTTGGCCTCCATCACCGCGGGCAGCTCGTCGACCCGCTTCTCCTCGGTGACGCGGACGAGCAGACCCGCTTTCTCCATCTCCTCGACGAACTCGGTCAGGGTCTGCTGCGGCATCGCGCGTCCTATTCAGAAGTGGTTGTGGGAAGGGTCTTTTCGTCCAGTTCCGGAAACTCGTACTCCCGCCAGCCGGGCACATCGGCGACCTCGACGACGCGACCGCCGTGTTCCTCGAGTGCCGGTCCGCACACGTCGCCGACCTTCTTGACGATGGTGCCGTAGGGATAGGTCGCGTCGGTGCCGATCGCGGATCCGGTGCGCTGATCTGGCGGCAGGGATTCGTCGGCCGTCGGGTCCAGCGGGCCGCCGGGCAGGCCCTCGACGATGATGACGTCGCGCGCCGGTTGGGTGCGAAACGCCATGGCCCACTCGACCTGTTCGGAGTCGTAGACGTCGATGTCGGGGTCCACCACGACAACCTGTTTCGGCCGCAGGTTGCTGCCCATCGCGGCCAGGATGAGGCTGCGGGCCTCGCCGGCGAAGCGCTGGCGCATGGAGATCACCACGCGGAAGTAGACGCCGCCCGACGCGGGGATCGACACCTTCTCGATGGTCGGAAACTGTTGGCGCATCATGTCGAAGAACGACGCTTCGAACGAAAGCTGCTTGAGGATATGGTTTTCCGTTGTGGGGCGGCCGGTCAAAAGAGCCTGGAAGTAGGCATCGTTGCGATGGGTGATCGCGGTCGGGCGCACCACCGGCTTCGGGGAAGCCGGCGTGTAGTACCCGGTGTATTCGCCCAGCGGCCCTTCGGTGACGTTCTCGGTGAAGTCGACCTCGAACTCGATGACGACCTCGGCGTGCGCCGGCACCGACACGTCGTTGGTCCGGCATCTCGCCAACTCCACTGCCGCACCGCGCATCCCGCCGACGACTTCCCAGTCGTTGGTGTCCTCGGGCACCTGGATCGGGCCCGAGTACGCGATCATCGGGTCGACACCGATCACGAGCGCAGCCCGGAAAGTCTTGTGCCCCATGGCAAGTGCTTTGGCCTGGTTCTTGGCGAAGCGGTGGTTCGGGATCGCCATGAGCGTCATGGTCTTGCTGTCGATGATCTCGCAGCGGTAGTGCCCGATGTCCGGCACGCCGGTTTCCGGGTCGTGACTGACGACGATTCCGGGCGTGATGTACGGGCCACCGTCGTCCGGGCTGTACTTCGGCACCGGCAGGATCGACAGGTCGATGTCATCGCCGAGGATCACGTTCTCGTGCACTGGGCCGTCATCGACGTACACCGGTGGAATGCGGGTCTTCAGCCGATTCACGATGTCGCCGAATGCGTTCTCCTCGGTGCAGCCGTAGGCCAGCAGCGCCTTGGCGCGCGAGTTGTAGATGCCACCGACCAGCGGGAACTTGGTGCCATTGTTGTTGAAGACAATGGCCGGCCCACCGGTCGCGGCGCTCTTGCGCATGGCCTTGGCGACTTCGAGCTCGAGGGCCACCGGCCGATCGACTTCGATGAGTTGCCCTTCGTCGCGCAACGCGGTGAGAAACGAGCGGAAGTCGTCGAAGGGCATCGTCCAGCGCCATCCTTACTCTGGTCTATCTCGGTCGCGGCAAATAACTGTCTACTACGACTAGCCAGGTCGGGTCACCGAACACCACAATTGGTCACCGTGCAGTTACCAGATTTTGCGTTGCGGGTACATCGCGAAGACGGGGTCGAGCAGGCGTGCGTGCTGCTGCAGGACCGCTTCGGTCTCGACGTGAACCTGCTGTTGTTCGCGGCTCGGGTGGGCGTCGCAGGTCAGCTGACGACGGACACGCTCGCAGCCGCGAGCGAGCGAGTGGCCCAGTGGCACAGCGAGATCGTCCGTCCGCTGCGTGCTGTGCGACGGCGGCTCAAGTCGGGGCCACCGCCGGCGCCCAGCCCGGCCACCACCGAGCTGCGGGAGCAGCTCAAGGCCGTGGAGATCCGCTCCGAGCTGATCGAGCTCGATGAGTTGGACGCGCTGATGCCTGATATCGAGCCGGCCGGCGGGGACACCGTCGCTCGGGTGGCCGAGGCGCTGGCGTTGGTGGTGCGCGCACAGTCGGACCGGCCATTGACCAGCGACGAGGACGCGGCGCTGGCTACGATCGCCGCAGCGGCTGCAGGAGTGGGGAACACATGAAGCGATTGATCGTGGCGATCACCGGTGCGTCGGGCGCCGTCTATGGCATCCGGGCGCTGGAGTTGTTGCGCGACGTCGCCGACGTGGAGACGCACGCCATCGTCACCACCGCAGCGCACCGCACCATCGCCCAAGAGACCAAGTACACGCATGAGTACGTCCGCGACCTCGCCGACGAGGTACACAACCCACGCGACATCGCGGCGACGGTGTCATCCGGTTCGTTCATCACCGCCGGCATGCTGGTCGCGCCGTGCTCCATCAAGACCCTGAGCGGAATTGCGCAGTCCTACAACGATTCTCTCGTCGTGCGGGCCGCCGACGTCTGCCTCAAGGAGCGGCGGCGCGTGGTGCTGCTGCTGCGCGAGACACCGTTGCATGCCGGGCACATCGAGTTGATGGCCCAGGCGACCCGCAACGGCGCGATCATCATGCCGCCGGTGCCGGCGTTCTACACCGTCCCGCAGACCCTCGACGACATCGTCAACCAGACCGTCGGCCGTGCCCTCGACCTGTTCGACATCACCCTGCCGGACGTCAAACGCTGGCACGGCATGACCGTGGTTCCTGCCGAGTAGACGTGAAAACCCCCTGAATCAAGCGATTCAGGGGGTTTACACGACTGCTCGCGCAGAGAAAGTGACCTACACGATGTAGCTGGTGGCAGCCTGCAGGTGCTCGATGGCCTCGGCGGCGATCTGGGGCACCAACTCGGCGCATGACGGCAGGCTGTCGATGATGCCCGCCACCTGGCCCGAGGCCAGCACGCCCGCTTCGGTGTTGCCTTCCACCAGACCGGCTTTCAGCAGCATCGGGGTGTTGGCCGCCATGACGACCTGCGACCAGGTCAGGTCCTTGCCGTGGCGCATGGCCAGGCCGTCCTTGACCATCGACCGCCAGGTCATGCCGGACATCTTCTTGAACTTCTGGGCGTTGCCGATCGCGGCGGCGAAACCGCGTACCGGGGAACCGCTTTCGAGCTTCTCCACCAGGCCCGTGCGCAGCACGCGGTGCGGCATGCCGTCGACGCGGGTCGACACCACGGTGCCGTCCAAGGCGGCGTCCAGGTACCGCTGCTTGACCGCATCGGGCACCGTCGAGTCCGAGGTGAGCAGGA
Source organism: Mycolicibacterium llatzerense (assembly GCF_025331195.1). Taxonomy (NCBI): domain Bacteria; kingdom Bacillati; phylum Actinomycetota; class Actinomycetes; order Mycobacteriales; family Mycobacteriaceae; genus Mycobacterium; species Mycolicibacterium llatzerense. The sequence goes on from NZ_LXOV01000001.1 coordinate 2,032,243, forward strand.
ACCGCGTGCCCATCGCGACGCCGGCGGCGCCGTAGGACAGCGCGGCTGCCAGGCCACGGCCGTCGAAGAAGCCACCCGCGGCGATCACCGGCATGCCGGTGTCCTTGACCGCGTCGAGCACCGACGGCAGCAGCAGCGTGGTGGCGATCGGGCCGGTGTGGCCACCGCCCTCGCCGCCCTGCACGATCACCGCGTCGGCACCCCAGCTCGCCACCTTCTTGGCGTGCTTGGCCAGGCCGACCGACGGGATCACCACGACGCCTGCGTCTTTCAGCTTGGCGATCAGCTCGGGCTTGGGAGCCAGGGCGAAGGAGGCGACTTTGACTCCTTCGCGGATCAGGAGGTCGCAGCGGGCAGCCGCATCGCCGGCGTCGGCACGCATGTTGATGCCGAACGGCTTGTCGGTGGCCGCCTTGACCTTGGCGACGGCGGTCTGCAGCTCTTCCAGCGTCATCGTCGCCGACGCCAGAATGCCGAGACCACCGGCGTTGGAGGTGGCCGCGACCAGACGCGCGCCGGCCACCCAGCCCATGCCGGTCTGCACGACCGGGTACTCGATGCCGACCAGCTCGGTCAGCGGGGTCTTGAGCTTGGACATCAGGACTAGACCGCTTTCACTTCTTTGTCCCGCAGCGACTTCGGGTCGATGACCTCGCGCAGCAGCTGCAGTTCATCGGCGGTCGGCAGGCGGGTCTCGCCGGCGGCGTCCAGGCCGTGCACCTCGAACGAGGTGTTGTCGGCGACCTCTTCGGCCGTCACACCCGGGTGCAGCGACACCGCGCGCATCTGGTGCTCGGGGCCGTGGAAGTCGAACACACCCAGGTTGGACACCACCTGGTAGACGTTCAGGAAGCGGTACGCCGGGTTGGCCGGATCGACCTTGTCCCAACCGATTCCGGAGACGATGTCGACCGAGTCGGCGAACACGCGCTTGGTGTGGTTGCCCACGAAGTAGCTGGTGGCGTGGTTGATGCTGTTGCCGGGTGCGCCGCGGACACCGAACATCTGGCGGGTCGGCTGCTGGATCGGGCCGAAGGCCGACAGGTTCTGGTTGCCGTAGCGGTCGATCTGGTTGGCGCCCATGACCACATGGCGACGGCCCCAGGCCAGGGTCTCGAAGACGCGGTTGAACGGCATCCAGCCCTCGACGGCGAACGGGGCGCCGATCGCCGGGGTGTCGGCCAGCATGCGGGCCTCGCCGTCGGTGATCACGATGTCGGGGGAGAAGGTCAGCCGGGCCAGGCGGGCACCGATCTGCACGACGGTCGTCATGGGACTGGCCATGATTTCCCCTGCGTCACGGAACAATTCGGCACAGGCGACGGCACAGACCTCGGCGCGGGTTGCGTCACTCACTTGGCGGCCTCCTTCTGGGCTGCTTGAGCCTCGGCGAACTTACGGACCGCAGCCTGGTAGTCGGCTTCGGTTCCGGACAGGTAGGTCTTGACGAACTCGGCCCACGTCTCCTCCGAGCCGGCGGCTTCGGCGTAGTGGCGCTGGAACTTCTCGTCGCGCCGGTAGTCGGGCTCGTTGGTGGTGAAGTGGGCGCCGTTCGGGGCCTCGACCACGGTGTCGACCATCATGCGGTTGATGACCTGCTGCTGCGGCACAACCGATTTCACCAGCTCTTCGGTGGAGACGATCTTTTCGACCGACAGATGGCGGCGCTTGGCCGACATCAGGAACAGGTCGTCGAAGTAGGGGTCGATGCCGGTGTAGGCGGCATTGCCCTTCACATCGCCGAGGTTCATGTGCACGAACGCGGCGTCGAGATTCAGCGCCGGCATGGCGACGAGTTCCTCGTGCGCACCGTCGGTCTCGTACGGCGAGGTGACGGTCTTGAGCTCGTCGCCCCAGAAGGCGCGGACGTCGCTGCCGAGGCCGGCGCGGATCGGCAGGAACGGAAGACGTTGTGCGGCAGCCTGCAGGCCACAGCGCAGCATGCCCTCGTCCATCTCGCGGGCCTCGATGGCGCCGCTCATGCGGGCCTTGGCGAACCACGGGTCGTAGAACGGCGGCGAGTCCAGCGACACGAAGCCGTAGTAGACGCGCTTGACCTTGCCTGCGGCACACAGCAATCCGAGGTCCGGCCCGCCGTAGGTGACGACGGTCAGGTCGGTGACGTCAGTGCGCAGCAGTGCGCGGATGAACGCCATCGGCTTGCGGCGGGAACCCCAGCCGCCGATGCCGATGGTCATGCCGCTTTCGATCTCGGCGACTGCGGCTTCGAGAGTTGTTGTCTTGTCTGCCATTCTATTTGGCTCCCTTGTTGGTCCCCGCGAACTCGTCGCGGTGCTCGTCGGACACGCCGGCCAGATTCAGTTCGAAGGTGAAGCCCTGCTCCATGCGGTAGCGCGCGTTGACGGGCTGCACGTCGATGAAGTTCAGCGCCTCCTTGGCGGCGCGGATGACGCGGGTGTCCTTGCTGGCGATGTCGCGGGCGACGCGCAGCGCGGCCTCGTCGAGCTCTTCGCGCGGGACGACCTCGTGCACCGAACCGAAGTGCTGCAGCGTCGTCGCGGGCACGGTGGCGGCGGTGAAGAACAACCGGCGCATCATGTGCTGCGGGACCAGGCGGGACAGGTGGGTCGCCGCGCCCAGGGCGCCGCGCTCGACCTCGGGCAGACCGAACTTGGCATCGTCAGAAGCGACGATGACGTCGGCGTTGCCGACCAGGCCGATGCCGCCACCGACACAGAAACCGTTGACCGCCGCGACGACCGGGACCTGGCATTCATACACCGCGCGGAACGCCTCGTAGCAGCCGCGGTTGGCGTCGATCAGCGCGCCGAAGCCCTCGGTGTTCTGCATTTCCTTGATGTCGACGCCGGCGTTGAAGCCACGTCCCTCGGCGCGCAGGATCACCACGTGGGTGCTCTTGTCGCGCCCGGCCGCAGTGATCTGGTCGGCCAGCTCGAACCAACCTGCCGACGGGATGGCGTTGACCGGCGGGTAGTTCACGGTGACCGAGACGATGCCCGGTTCGACTGTTTTGGTGGTGATGGTCATCAGTCACTTCCTGGGGGACGGGTACCTAAGCAAGCACTTGCTTGGTACGCTAGCACAGTGACTGCTGGAATCAATCTGCAATTGGCCGGGCGCGTGGTGCTGGTCACCGGCGGTGTGCGCGGCGTCGGAGCCGGCATCAGCGCGGTGTTCGCCGAGCAGGGCGCGACCGTCATCACCTGCGCGCGGCGCGAGGTCGAGGGGTTGCCCTACGAGTTCCACGCCTGCGACGTTCGTGACGACGCGGCGGTCAAGGCGATGATCGACGCCATCGTCGCCAAGCACGGCCGGCTGGACGTTGTCGTCAACAACGCCGGTGGCTCGCCGTTCGCGCTCGCCGCTGATGCGTCGGCCAAGTTCAGCACCAAGATCATCGAGCTCAACCTGATTGCGCCACTGCTGGTTTCGACCCATGCCAACGCGGTGATGCAGCAGCAGGACTCCGGCGGCGTGATCGTCAACATCTCCAGCGTCAGCGCGCATCGGCCGAGCCCGGGCACCGGTGCCTACGGCGCCGCCAAGGCCGGCATCGATAGCCTGACCACGACGCTCGCCGTCGAATGGTCGCCCAAGGTCCGAGTGAACTCCGTGATCGTCGGAATGGTCGAGACCGAGCAGTCCGAACTGTTCTACGGCGATGCCGAGTCGGTCGCCGCCGTCGCCGCGACGGTCCCGCTCAAGCGCCTGGCCAAGCCAGCCGATATCGGCTGGGCCGCAGCATTTTTGGCCTCCGAGGCCGCGTCGTACGTCAGCGGTGCGTCCCTCGAAGTGCATGGTGGCGGCGAGCCGCCGCAGTACCTGGAAACGTCCAGCGCCAACAAGTAGGGCGGCCAGCGCCCGTAACCAACCACAGTAGGAGAGATCAATGGGATTGCTCGACGGCCGCGTGGTCATCGTGACGGGCGCCGGTGGCGGAATCGGGCGTGAGCACGCGCTTGCGTTCGCCGCCGAAGGTGCCCGCGTCGTGGTCAACGACATCGGCGTCGGCCTGGACGGTTCGCCCGCCGGTGGCGGTAGCGCCGCGCAGAACGTGGTCGACGAGATCGTCGCGGCCGGTGGCGAGGCCGTGGCCAATGGCTCGAACGTCGCCGACTGGGAGCAGGCCGCGGCCTTGATCCAGCAGGCCGTCGACACCTACGGCACGCTCGACGTGCTCGTGAACAACGCCGGCATCGTGCGCGACCGCATGTTCGCCAACGCCACCGAAGAGGAATTCGACGCCGTCACCGCGGTGCACCTCAAGGGGCACTTCGCCACCATGAAGCACGCCGCGGCGTACTGGCGGGCCAAGGCCAAGGCCGGCGAGACCGTGGACGCGCGCATCATCAACACCAGCTCGGGCGCCGGCCTGCAGGGCAGCGTCGGCCAGGCCACCTACAGCGCCTCCAAGGCCGGCATCGCCGCGCTGACGCTGGTCGCCGCGACCGAGATGGGCCGCTACGGCGTCACCGCCAACGCCATCGCGCCGTCGGCTCGTACCCGCATGACCGAGACCGTCTTCGCCGACGCGATGAACACCCAGGATCAGGCGTTCGACACCATGGCCGCGGAGAACATCTCGCCGCTCGTGGTGTGGCTGGGCAGCGTCGAGTCGCGCGACGTCACCGGCAAGGTGTTCGAGCTCGAGGGCGGCAAGATCCGCGTCGCCGAGGGCTGGGCGCACGGTCCCGAGATCGACAAGGGCGCCAAGTGGGACCCGGCCGAGCTGGGCCCCGTGGTCGCCGATCTGCTCACGAAGGAGCGTCCGCCGGTTCCGGTCTACGGCAGCTGACCGCGGGTGCCCATCTGCGTTGACTCGGAACTGGCGGCGCAAAACATCGAGTAACCACCGCCATGTGTTCAGAGTGAACTCGCCAATGACGGCGCACCGCGTTGATCTGGAAACCAGGGCGTCACCCTGCCACCAGACAGACACTGCAAAAAGCTCCCCCAGAACGAATCCTGTTCTGGGGGAGCTTTTTTGCTGCGGCTACTTGGCGGAGTCGGCCTTGGCGGCCTTGTCCTTCTTCTGCTTCTTGGGCTTCTCGACCTTGGGCTTGTCGGCCGTCTCGGACTTGGTGTCGCCGGTCTTGGTGTCGCCGGTCTTGGCGTCGTCGACCTTGGTGGTGTCGACCTTGGTTTCCTCGGTGGCCTTGACCGTCTTGTCCTTGGCGCCGGTCACGGCAGGCTTCCTGGCGGAGACCTGCTTGGTGATCGTCGGCGTCGCCGAGGGCTTGTCGGCACTGTCGGTGTCCTTCGCCGCGGCGGCAGCGTTGGGCGTGACGGCCTGCACCGACGCCGGCGGCGGCGCCGCCTTGAAGACGGTGCCGGTCTGAACCGACTTCACGACGCTCTTGACCACATTGATCGGCAGGTTCACCACGGCCTTGGCCGTGTCGAACACGCCGTCGCGAATGGCGTTGGCGATGTTGGCGATATTGCCGGTGCCGAGGGCCTTGGCCACGTTGTACAGCGCCATCTGCGGCACCTTGACAGCGTCGCGGACGTTGACGAACAGCTTGGTGGGCAGCGCAGGATTCTGCGTGACGGCGACGCCGCCCCAGTTCTCCAGGGTCCAACCGTCCTCGGGGTTGCCGGTCACCTTGACGATGTCGGTGTTGCCCAGGGGGTGCTTGAGCATCAGCGTGAGGTCGGGGTTCTCCACGTTCATCAAGGTCCAGGCCATGATCGACATGCCATGTGCGAATGCGACGGGGTTCTGTGCGCCGCTGGCGTAGATGTCGTCGACCGCGCCGTTGAACCGGTCCTGGAAGACCGCGCCGTTGGCGTCGGGTGAACCGGGCATCGGCATCAGGAGGTTGCCGGTGGCCCAGGACAGCGGGATCAGCGCGTACAGGATGCGGGCGAAGCCGGAGTCCTGCGACTGGCCTTCGAAGATGCCGGCCTGGACCTCGTGGAGGCCGCTGAGCACCGTCACGGGCATGCCGGTCGCGGTGGCGTACGGCGCCGCGGTCTGCTGGGTACGCACCATGTCGGAGGCGAAGATGGCGTCGTGCGCCAGGCCGTCATTGGCGAGGACGCCTGCCACGGTCTGGGCCTGGGTCTGACCTGTCGCGGTCAGGTCGGGACCCGGGATCTTGGTGTCGATGAGGCCCGAGGCGTTGCCCTGGGATTCGCCGTGGCGCACGAAGGTGATGGTGATGTTTGTCGCGGCCCAGGCGGAGAACGCCGAGGCCAGGAACATGAAGGCCGCGGTGACGACGACCGCCACAGCCTGTCCTGCGCGTTTGAGTGTTCGAGTGTGGGGAATCCCCGTGCGGAACGTTGATGACATAGACGGCTCCAGATGTGACTCAGGCTGTGCGTGGGCGCACATGCGGCATTGCACGTGCGCCACGCCACACTATGTACACATCTGCGAATCTGTCTAGTCTCCGCCGTTAACTAGCCCCGAAAATTTGCTGGGCACCAGGCCGTCACGCCTAGTGGTGCTGCTGCCACTGGAAGCCGGCGACGTCGTATTGGCTCACCGCTTTGTCGGTGTTGCCCCGGTTCGGATTCAATGCACTGCCCGCGTAGTGCTGCTCCGCATTGGCGAACCCTGGGCTGCTGAAGCCCGGCGGCTTCAGAGCGGGATCGTCGCTGGCTTGCTTGCCCGGCTGGCCGGAGGTGCCGGGGGCGTGCGGGTTGTCGGCGAGTGCGACGCCGGCGGGCGTCAGCGCGACGAACGCGGTGACCAGGCAAGGCAGGATGATCGAGCGCTTCATGAGTTTCTCCGATCGTGAGAGTCCCCTCTGTAGACCACGGTCCCCAGGCCTGACCGGTTCAGCGCCGGCAACCTTGTCGCGGATCCAAAAACTCCCCTGGCGCGAATGCAGTCCAGGGGAGCTTTTCGGGGCTGTGATCAGGCCGGGTCGAGCAGAACGATCGGAATCTTCCGGTCGGTGTGCGAGCGGTAGTCGACGAAGTCCGGGTACATGGCGTCGAGCTTGGGCCAGTACTCGTCACGTTCGGCGTCGGTGGCTTCGCGGGCGGTCAGCTGCAACTTTTCGCCACGCACCTGGAACTTCACGCTCGGGTTGGCAACCAGGTTCAGGTACCACATCGGGTGGGTGTCGCGGCCGCCCTGTGAGGCGACGACGACGATCCGACCGCCTTCGCGCAGGTACAGCAGCGGGCTGTCGCGGGGTTCGCCCGACTTGCGCCCGATGGTCGTCAGGATGCCGACCGGCGGAGGGGCGGCGACAGGCTTGGAGCCGAGCCGCCACTTGGCGCCGATGCGGCCGTCGGTGGCGCGGAACGCCCAGGTGTTGATCCGCGACATCCACTTGAAGCCGACCTGCATCCCCTTGGAATTCAGGATCTTCAGCTGCCTGTCGTTCATTTCCCCGTCGGCCATGGTGGCGACCCTGCTCCTAGATGCGCTCGATGATCGTGCCGGTGGACAGCGCACCGCCGGCGCACATCGTGATCAGCGCGGTCGACTTGCCGGTCCGTTCCAGCTCGTGCAGCGCGGTCGTGATGAGCCGCGAGCCGGTCGAACCGACCGGGTGGCCCAGCGCGATGGCGCCGCCGTTGACGTTGACCTTATCCATGTCGGCCTTGTGCACCTGAGCCCAGGACAGCACGACGGACGCGAAGGCCTCGTTGATCTCGACCAGGTCGATGTCGGCCATCGACATGCGCGCCTTCTCGAGCACCTTGGCGGTGGACTGCACCGGGCCGTCCAGGTGGTAGTAGGTCTCGGCGCCGACGTTGGCCTGCGCGACGATCCGGGCGCGGGGCTTGAAGCCGAGCGCCTTGGCCTTGTCCTCGTCCATCCACAGCACCGCGGCGGCACCGTCGGAAATCTGCGACGAGGTGCCTGCGGTGTGGATGCCGCCCTCCATCACCGGCTTCAGCGAGGCCAGGCCCTCCAGGGTGGTGTCGCGCAGGCCCTGGTCACGGCTGACCCAGTTCAGCTCTGCGGTCGGCTGCTTGTTCTCGTCGATGACCGGCGCCTCGATGGCCGAGATCTCGCGGTCGAAACGGCCTTCGGCCCAGGCCTGCTTGGCCTTGGCCTGCGAGGCGAAGCCCAGTGCGTCGATGTCGGCGCGGGTGATGCCCCGGCGGTTCGCGATGCGCTCGGCGGCCTCGAACTGGTTGGGCAGGTCGATGTCCCACGACGCGGCGCGGGCGCCACCGCCGTTGGAGCCCAGGGGAACCCGGCTCATGGCCTCGATACCGCAGGCGATGCCGATGTCGATGGCGCCGGTGGCGATCAGGCCCGCGATCAGGTGGTTGGCCTGCTGGGCGCTGCCGCACTGGCAGTCGATGGTGGTGGCGCCGACATGCTCGGGCAATCCGGCGACCAGCCAGGACTGCCGAGTGATGTTGTTGCCCTGCTCGCCGTACTGCGTGACACAGCCGCCGATGAGCTGCTCGATGTCGCCGGCGTCGAGCCCGGCCTTCTCGACGAGAGCCTTCTGCGTCGCGCCCAGGAGTTCGGTCGCATGCAGGCCGGACAGCCAGCCACCCCGCTTACCGATCGGGCTGCGAGTGGCTTCAACGATGACAGGATTACCCATGAGGTCAGGCTAGAACACGTTTCATTAGTCTGACAAGCAACGATTGGGTTGGGCCTTTGATCTGCGGTGAAGGCATGTTTCAATGGTCGCAACAGGAACTAGAAGGATTTGTCTCAGGACCGTGTTCTGAGGCGTTGGATTCCCCAAGGAGACACCATGCCCTGCCCGATCCCGTCCGATCTCGACTTGTTGGACGCGACCCGCAACCTCCAAGGCCTCCCCATTGAAGAGCTGGCCGAACTGCGTAAGTCCGAGCCGGTCCACTGGGTGGACGTGCCCGGCGGCACCGGTGGCTTCGGTGACAAGGGCTACTGGATCGTCACGCGCCACGAGGACGTCAAGGAGGTGTCGAAGCGCAACGATATCTTCGGCAGCGCGCCCGACGGTGCGATTCCGGTCTGGCCGCAGGCCATGACCCGCGACGCCGTCGACGTGCAGCGCGCGGTGTTGCTCAACATGGACGCCCCGCAGCACACACGGCTGCGCAAGATCATCTCGCGTGGTTTCACCCCGCGCGCCATCGGCCGGCTGCAGGCCGAGCTGAACGAGCGGGCCCAGAAGATCGCCGAGACCGCGGCAGCTTCCGGTACCGGCGACTTCGTCGAGCAGGTCTCTTGTGAGCTGCCGCTGCAGGCCATCGCCGGCCTGCTCGGTGTGCCGCAGGAAGACCGCGACAAGCTGTTCAACTGGTCCAACGAAATGACCGCCGGTGAGGATCCGGAGTACTCGCACATCGACCCGGCCGCGTCCTCGTTCGAGCTGATCACGTACGCCATGAACATGGCTGCGGAGCGGGCCAAGAACCCGACCGACGACATCGTCACCCAGCTGATCGAGGCGGACTTCGACGGCGAGAAGCTCTCGGACGACGAGTTCGGCTTCTTCGTGGTGATGCTGGCGGTGGCCGGCAACGAGACCACCCGTAACTCGATCACCCACGGCATGATCGCCTTCGCGCAGAACCCGGAGCAGTGGGAGCTGTACAAGAAGGAACGTCCGGAGAGCGCCGCGGACGAGATCGTCCGTTGGGCCACACCGGTTACCGCGTTCCAGCGCACCGCTCTCGAGGACACCGAGCTCGGTGGCGTGACGATCAAGAAGGGTGACCGGGTCGTCATGTCCTACCGCTCGGCCAACTTCGACGACGAGGTGTTCGAGAACCCGCACTCCTTCGACATCCTGCGCACGCCGAACCAGCACGTCGGCTTCGGCGGCACCGGTGCGCACTACTGCATCGGCGCCAACCTGGCGCGCATGACCATCAACCTGATGTTCAACGCCATCGCCGACAACATGCCCGACCTGGTCTCGATCGGCGAGCCAGAGCGGCTGATGTCGGGCTGGCTCAACGGCATCAAGCACTGGCAGGTCGATTACACGGGCAAGTGCCCCGTCCAGCACTGACGGCAACTGAGCGAGTAGCCCGGTAACACGAATCAAGGAGGATTCGGGTGGATTTCACACCGAGCCCGGAGCAGCAGGCTGTCGCCGACGTGGTGACATCCGTGCTGGAGCGGGAAAACACTTGGGACGCACTGGTTTCCGGTGGCGTCGTGGCGCTTGCGGTGCCCGATCGGCTGGGCGGTGACGGGCTCGGGCTGCTGGAGGCGGCCACCGCGCTGACCGAGATCGGTCGGCGCGGCACCACCGGACCGGCGCTGGCCACTATCGGGCTCGCCCTGGTGCCGCTGCTGGAACTGGCCACAGAAGCGCAGCAGGACCGGTACCTGGCCGAGGTGGCCAAGGGCGCGGTGATCTCGGCCGCACTGGACGAGCCCGGTGCCCAGTTGCCCGAGGCGCCGTCGACCAGCTTTGCCGGTGGCAAGCTCAACGGCACCAAAATCGGTGTGGCCTATGCCGAAACCGCGCAGTGGCTGCTGGTCACCACCGACAGCGGTGTGGTCGTGGTGTCACCGCAAGCCGCCGGTGTCACCGTGACCGCGACCCCGACGGCCAACGGTTCCGACGAGTACGTGGTGACCTTCGCCGACGTCGCGGTGCCCGACGAGGACGTCCTGACCGGCGCCACCGTCGCGCGGGTGAACCAGTTGGCGCTGGCCATGATCGGCGCGTTCGGTGCCGGTCTGGTGGCCGGCGCGCTGCGTCTGACCGCCGACTATGTCGCGACCCGGGAGCAGTTCGGCCGGCCGCTGTCGACGTTCCAGACCGTGGCGGCGCAGCTGTCCGAGATCTACATCGCTTCGCGGACAATCGATCTGCTCGCCACGTCGGTGGCGTGGCGGCTCTCGGAGGGGCTGGATGCCGCCGAGGATCTGGAGATCCTCGGGTACTGGCTGACCTCGCAGGCCGCGCCGGCCATGCGGCTGTGCCACCACCTGCATGGCGGTATGGGCATGGACATCACCTACCCGATGGACCGCTACTACTCGTCGATCAAGGACCTGACCCGACTGCTGGGTGGTCCGTCGCACCGTCTGGACCTGGTGGGAGCCTGATGTACATCGAACTGACTCCGGAACAGCGCAAGCTGCAAGCCGAACTGCGCGAATACTTTTCGACGCTGATCAGGCCCGAAGAGGCGGCGGCGATGGAGACCGATCGCCACAACGACGCCTACCGTGCCGTCATCAAGCGGATGGGTAGCGACGGCAAGCTCGGCGTGGGCTGGCCCAAGGAATACGGCGGCCTGGGCTTCGGCCCCATCGAGCAGCAGATCTTCATCAACGAGGCGAACCAGGCCGACATCCCGCTGCCGCTGGTCACCCTGCAGACCGTGGGCCCGACCCTGCAGGTATACGGCACCGAGGAACAGAAGAAGAAGTTCCTGCCCGGAATCCTCTCCGGTGACATCCATTTCGCGATCGGCTACTCCGAGCCCGAGGCTGGTACCGACCTCGCCTCGCTGCGGACCACCGCGGTGCGGCATGGCGACGAGTTCATCGTCAACGGCCAGAAGATGTGGACCACCGGCGCCCATGACGCCGACTACATCTGGCTGGCCTGCCGCACCGACCCGACCGCGGCGAAGCACAAGGGCATCTCGATCCTGATCGTCGACACCAAGGACCCGGGCTACTCGTGGACCCCGATCATCCTGTCCGACGGTGCCCACCACACCAATACGACGTACTACAACGACGTGCGGGTGCCCGCCGACATGCTGGTCGGCGGGGAGAACGGTGGCTGGAAGCTGATCACCACCCAGCTCAATCACGAGCGGGTGGGGCTGGGGCCGTCCGGTCGCGTCGCGGGCATCTACGACCAGGTGCACGCCTGGGCCTCCAAGCCCGGGTCGAACGGCGTCACGCCGATCGACAATGCCGAGGTACGCCGGTTGCTCGCCCAGATCAAATCGATCTGGCGCGTCAACGAACTGCTCAACTGGCAGGTCGCATCCTCCGGCGAGACCATCGCCGTCGCCGACGCGGCGGCGACGAAAGTCTTTTCCACCGAACGTATTCAGGAAGTCGGACGGCTGGCCGAGGAGATCGTCGGCCGCTACGGCAACCCGGCTGACGCGGACACCGCGCACCTGCTGGTGTGGCTCGACAAGATGACCAAGCGCAACCTGGTCATCACCTTCGGTGGCGGCGTCAATGAGGTCATGCGCGAGATGATCGCGGCATCGGGCCTCAAGGTGCCGCGGGTTTCGCGGTAAGGGAGACAAGCGATGAGTGACCTTCAGGCCGGCATCGACGAGATCGTCGCCGCCGGGCGCAGCAAGCCGACCCTGAGCCGGGATCCGGTGAACCAGCCCATGATTCACCACTGGACCGATGCGATCGGCGACAAGAACCCGATCTACGTCGACGAGGAGGCCGCCAAGGCTGCCGGGCACCCCGGCATCGTGGCGCCGCCGGCCATGATCCAGGTCTGGACCATGATGGGTCTGGGCCGCACCCGGTCCGACGACGATCCGCTGGCCCGGATCATGAAGTTGTTCGACGACGCCGGGTACGTCGGCGTCGTCGCCACCAACTGCGACCAGGCCTACCACCGCTATCTGCAGCCGGGGGAGCGCGTCAGCATCAGCGCCGAGGTCACCGACGTGGTGGGCCCGAAGCAGACCGCGCTGGGCGAGGGTTACTTCGTCAACCAGAAGATCCGCTGGCATGTCGGTGACGAGGAAGTCGCCGACATGGACTGGCGCATCATGAAGTTCCTGCCCGCCAACAAGCAGGGCAAGGAAGCTGCCGAAACCGGTTCAATCCCAGCCGATCTGGACCCAGACAAGCTGATGCGTCCGTCTTCGTCGCGGGACACGCAGTTCTTCTGGGACGGCGTCAACGCCCACGAACTGCGGCTCCAGAAGCGGCCCGACGGCTCGCTGCAGCACCCACCGGTGCCCGCGATCTGGCAGGACAAGGACGCCCCGATCGACTACGTCGTCTCGTCGGGCCAGGGCACCGTGTTCAGCTACGTCGTGCACCACGCGCCGAAGGTGCCCGGCCGCAGCCTGCCGTTCATCATCGCGCTCGTCGAGCTGGAAGAGGGCGTGCGCATGCTCGGTGAGCTGCGCGGCGTCGAGCATGACGACGTGAAGATCGGAATGCCCGTCTCCGCAACGTTTATCGACTTTCCGGACAGCGACATCAGTCCGGCCTGGACCCTGTACGCATGGGAGGCCGCAAAGTGACCGCCACTGTCAGCACCACCGTGGGCACCAAGCTGCCCGAGCTCTCCATCTACGGCGACCCGACCTTCATCGTCTCGACGGCCATCGCCACCCGGGACTACCAGGACGTGCACCACGACCGGGACAAGGCACAGGCCAAGGGCTCCAAGGACATTTTCGTCAACATCCTGACCGACACCGGTCTGGTGGGGCGTTACGTCACCGACTGGGCCGGCCCGAACGCCATCATCAAGTCGATCAAGCTGCGCCTCGGTGTGCCGTGGTACGCCTACGACACCATCACCTTCCGCGGTGAGGTCACCGCTGTCGAAGGCGGCCTGGTGACGCTGAAAGTGGTGGGCAGCAACAGTCTTGGCGATCACGTCATCGCCACGTCCACGCTCACGATGGGAGCCGCGCAGTGAGCATCTCCGGCAAGGCGGTCATCGCCGGCATCGGCGCCACCGACTTCTCCAAGAATTCCGGCCGCAGCGAACTGCGGCTGGCCGCCGAGGCGGTCACCGACGCCCTGAACGATGCGGGATTGTCGCCCAAGGACGTTGACGGTCTGGTGACCTTCACCATGGACTCCAACCTGGAGACCGCGGTGGCCCGCTCGACCGGCATCGGCGAGCTCAAGTTCTTCAGCCAGATCGGCTACGGCGGCGGCGCCGCGGCCGCGACCGTCCAGCAGGCGGTGCTGGCGGTGGCATCCGGTATCGCGGAAGTCGTTGTCGCATACCGGGCTTTCAACGAGCGCTCGGAGTTCCGTTTCGGCCAGGTGATGACGGGTCTCACCGTCAACGCCGACTCCCGCGGCGTCGAGTACAGCTGGTCCTACCCGCACGGGCTCAGCACCCCGGCTGCCTCGGTGGCCATGGTCGCGCAGCGCTACATGCACGAATACGGCGCCACCAGTGCCGATTTCGGTGCGGTGTCGGTGGCCGACCGCAAGCACGCGGCGACCAACCCGAAGGCGCACTTCTACGGCAAGCCGATCACCATCGAGGACCACCAGAACTCGCGGTGGATCGCCGAGCCGCTGCGCCTGCTGGACTGCTGCCAGGAGACCGACGGTGGCGTCGCGATCGTCGTCACCACGCCCGAGCGTGCCAAGGACCTCAAGCAGCGTCCGGTCGTCGTCGAGGCGGCGGCGCAGGCTGCCGGCGAGGACCAGTTCACCATGTACTCGTACTACCGCGACGAGCTCGGCTTGCCCGAGATGGGCCTGGTCGGCAAGCAGCTGTGGGGTCAGAGTGGCTTGACGCCCAATGACATTCAGACCGCGGTCATCTACGACCACTTCACCCCGTACACGCTGCTGCAGCTCGAAGAGCTCGGCTTCTGCGGCCGGGGCGAGGCCAAGGACTTCATCGCGGGTGGCGCGATCGAGCTCGGCGGCAAGCTGCCGATCAACACGCACGGCGGTCAGCTCGGTGAGGCGTACATCCACGGTATGAACGGCATCGCCGAGGGCGTCCGCCAGCTGCGCGGCACTTCGGTGAACCAGGTGCCCGATGTCGAGCACGTGCTCGTCACCGCCGGCACCGGCGTCCCGACGTCGGGCCTCATCCTGGGCTGAGTCCCTTCACGAGCAGACACAAAACTGCCCCCTTCTACGGAAGAGGGGCAGTTTTGTGTCTGGTCACGATCGGTAGTCGGGTAGTCCTACTCATCCGGATCGGGGTCACTCGGCGCGATGATGTCACGATGACCGAACCGCAGCGGGCGATGGTTGCCCGGCTTTCCCAGGATGTCGCAGCGATGTCCCATCATTTGGCCTGGGTGTCGGCCTGCCTCACCGAACTCGATCGGTCGATGGCGCACCAGCAGCCGACGCCGCAGCCCGTCGCGTACGCCGCACCGCAGCAGTATTGGCAGTCGGCCCAGGCCGCGCCGGTCACGGCACCGGCGCCGCAGCCGGCACCTCAGCCCCAGCCGACGACGGCGGTGCCGTACCCACAACCCCAGCCACAGCAGCCATCCCAGCCGCGGCCCGAGCGCTCGGAGGGCTGGATCGGCAAGGTGCTGGCCGCCGCTGGTGTCGCGGTGACGCTGATCGGCGTCGCCCTGCTCTTGGTGCTGGCCGCGCAGGCCGGGCTGTTGCGGCCCGAGTTCCGTGTCGGCGCGGGGGCGGTGCTGGCCGCCGGTCTGGTGGTCGGGGCGATCCGGCTGAAGACGCGGCCCGGTGGGACGGTGGGGGCGGTTGCCCTGGCCGCCACCGGTATCGCCGCGGCGTACATCGACGTGGTCGCGGTCACGACGGTCTATGAATGGCTTTCTGCGCCAGTCGGTTTGGTCTTGGCGGCGGTGATCGGCGGCGGCGGTCTGACCCTGGCCCGGCGCTGGGACTCTCAGCAGCTCGCGCTGTTGGTGCTGGTGCCCTTGGCGGTGCTGGCGCCGGTGGTGGCCGACGGTGTCTCGCTGTTGCTGATCGGATTCATGCTGGCGCTGTCCGCGGCGTCGCTGCCGGTGCAAATCGGCAAGGACTGGGTCTGGATGTACGTGGCGCGGACCGTGGTCTGCACCTTTCCACTGCTGCTGGCGCTGGCCTCGGCGTCATTCGGCACCAACCGCAGTCCGGGACTCGCGGGCGCCTGCGCAGCGGCAGCCGTCCTCGCCGTCGCCGGCGCGCTGATCCTGTTGCCCAAGACGACCAACCGCACACTGCTGGCCCTGGCCACCGCGGGCGGTGCGGTGCCGGTGCTGTTCATCGCCGGGGTGGTCCGCCCGATGATCGCCGCGTCGATCATCGCCGCGGTGGCGGCCCTGTTCCTCGCGGTCGTGCTGGCCGGCAACCGGCTGCCCGGGCTCGCCGGTGTGGTGCAACGGATCTGGTCGGCGGTGTCGGCGGTGTGCGCGCTGGTCGCGGTGCTGGTGGCCTTCGACGGCAGGACCGGCGGTGCGGTGCTGCTCGCGATGTCGGTCGTGGTGGCCGTCGCAGGCCGTCGTGACGCGATCGCCCGCTGGGTGGCTGCCGGGTTCGGCGCTGTCGGCGGTGCCGTCTACCTCAGCTACTCGCCGCCGGACCTGCTGTTCCGCGCGGTCGAGCTGAGCACGCGCAGCGCGGTCTCCACCATCATCTCCAGCATCTTGGCCGTGGCTGCGGTGGTGGCGGTCGTGTGGTCGTGGGCCGGCAAGCGTGACGATGACGAAGTCCGGCTGATGTGGGCCGGCGCGGTGGCGGTCGCCGCCTACGCGTCCACCATGCTGACCGTCACCGCCGGCGTGCTGATCGGCGGCGTGAAGGGCGGTTTCTTCGCCGGCCACATGGTCGCGACGATCGGCTGGATCGCGGTGGCGGCAGCTCTGTTCGGGTACGCGGCGCGCCAACAGAAGGCGCAGCGGTCACTGCCGATCGGCGGCGGCCTGGCGCTGGTGGCCGCGGCGATGGCCAAGCTGTTCCTGTTCGATCTCGGCACCCTGAACGGCATGTTCCGGGTGGCGGTGTTCATCGTCGTGGGCCTGGTGCTGCTGGCCATGGGGACCGGCTACGCCCGGCTGCTCGCCCGGCAGGATCAGCCGAATCCATAGGCATCCCGCGCAAACGACCGCACCGTCATTTTGCGTCGGGTAGGTGCCCGTAGGGGCGGTAGGCTCGAACGGACGCGGTATGTCTGGGGAAGGGGGCCGTGTCTATGGGGATTCAGCCGGACAGCAGTCCGTTCGGATCGCAGACGGTGACGGGGCCGGGGTGGCCCAACGTCAATGAGGAGCAGCTCGAAGAAGCGGCCGCGCACTATACGAAGCTGGCCACCAAGATCACCGGATCAGTGGTGCCGCAGCAGACCAGCCAGCTGATGAATCTCACCGGCCAGTGGATGGGCGCGGCTTCTGCGGCGGCGGCAGGTGAGGCCGGCACCATCATCGGCGGTCACGAGGCCAACGGCGCGCAGGCGGCGGCCATCGCCGCCAAGCTGCAGTCCATGGTGGCCGCGGTCATCAAGACCAAGAACCTGGTCAACGCCACCGCAGAGGAAGTCCAGGCGGAGTGCATGGCCCTGTCAGCGGCGCCGTTTCCGAACGTGCAGGAGCTGATCCAGAGCCGGATCAAGATGGGCCTGTCCCAGAACATCGCCGCCGTGACGGCCAGCGCCACCGAGGTGGCCAACTTCGTCGGCGCACCCCCGAGCATCCCGACGCCCGGCGTGCCGCCGCAGGTGGCGGAGACAGCGCAGAAGACCGCGGAGTCGGCGTCCAAGGGTGGCGACCAGATGGGCCAGATGATGGGCCAGATGATGCAGATGGCCGGACAGCTCCCGCAGATGCTCGGGCAGCTGCCGCAGCAGGCCATGCAGCCGCTGCAACAACTTTCGCAGCCGCTGCAGCAGTTGACATCCCTGTTCTCCGGCGGTGGCCAGGGCAAGGCCGGACTCGGCGCCTCGCCGTTCGGTGCGTTCTCGAACCATCCGTTGGCCGGTGGTTCCGGTGCGGCGACCGGCGCCGGCTTGATGAAGGGCGGCATGCCCGGCGGCGGTGGCGGCGGTGTCGGCGCGGCCTCCGTGCAGACGCCTCTGCTCGCCAAGATGGTCGGTCCCGGCGCGGGTGGACCCGGAGTCATGCCCGCGGGCGTGGCAGGCGGCATGGGTGCCGGTGGCCTGGCCCCGGTTGCAGCCGCAGCTGGTGCCGGCGGCGCGATGGGTGCCATGGGCGGCATGGGGCACCGCGAAGGTGGTGGTGGCGGCGGTCGGATCAACCAGCTGGCCGTGCCCGAAGCGCTGGACCATGGCTCATATGACGAAGACGTCGACGACGACTGGTGATTAGGGGGGATATCTGATGGGTTCACCGTTGCAGACACCGGAGAACATCAGCTGGAATGCGGCGGCCGTCGAGCTGCCCGACATGCCGATGATCCAGCCCGGCGAGGATGCCATGAGCGCGACCATCGCTGCCGTGCTGCCGGCCATGGCCGCTGACATGACCGCCAACGTGGCCTCGTTGCAGGCCAAGGAGGGCATGTTCTCCGGCAAGGTCGATGCCGCCCAATCGGCATACGACAAGGGCGACAGTCAGGGCGGGCAGGGCGTCGGTCAGCTGGGTCAGATGCTCGGCCAGCTCGGTCAGATGGGTCAGCAGGCGGGTCAGATGGCCGGCCAGGGCGGCGGCATGGGACAGATGGGTCAGCAGGCCGGTCAGTTCGGCCAGATGATCCAGCAGGCCATGGGCAAGGGCGGCGGCAAGGAAGGCGGCATGCCGGGCGGGGAACCCTCGGAAGGCCAGCCCGGTGGCCCGGCCGGCGGCGGCGCACCGATGTCCCCGGAACAGCGTCAGGCTCAGCAGGACACCCGGGAGAACCAGCAGAACGACCGGCAATCCCAGCAGGACAACCGGCAACAGCAGCAGGACAACCGGCAGTCGCAGCAGGATCGGCGCGAGGCCCAGCAGGATGCCCGCGACTCCCGTCGGCACACGTCCGCTCCGGTCCAGCCGCCGGCAGCGGGCCCCAGCGCGGGCACGTCCAACCCGGGACCCGCGCCGATCGCCCCGGTGGCTCCGCCGCCGCAGCGTGGCGGTGACGTCGGCCGTCAGATGTAGTTACGCCAAACAACAAGCCAGACAAAGAAATTGGGGCCAGTCGCGATGATCGCGACTGGCCCCAATTCGATGTTCGACCGTTAGGACGCCGGTGCCGGGGTCGGGATGACCGGGGCAGCAGCCGGAGCGGCCTGCTGGTTGCCGGCCGGGGCGGCGGTACCCTGACCCGCGCTGGACGCGGGCTGGCCGGCGATGGCCTGGCTCGGAGCCGGGGCCGGAGCCGGGGTCAGCGGAGCCTGCGAAACGGCGCCACCGGCAGTGGCAGCGGTGCCCGGGCCGCTTTCGGCGGCGGTGGGAACCGGAGCAGCTTCCGGAGCCTGGCCGGCGACCGGAGCCGTGGCCGGGGTGCCCGCCGGAACCTGAGCGCCGGCCGGGGCCGGAGCGTCAGCCGCCGGGGTGCCCGCCGGAGCTGGGGCAACCGCCGGGGTGCCGGCCGGAGCCGGAGTGCCGGCGGGAACCGGGGTACCGGCAGGAACCGGGGTGCTGGCCGGGGTGGCAGCAGGGGTCTCACCGTTCGGCGTCGCCGCCGGAACCGCACCGGTGGTGGTGCCGGCCGTAGGCTGCGCACCCGTGGCGGCCGGAACAGCGCCCGCCGGGGTGGCGCCGGGCACGGCGCTGCCGAGGCCGGCGGGAGCAGCTGCCGGGGTGGCAGCGGGAGCGGCGGTGGGCGCAGCAGCCGGAGTCGCGGCGGTGACCGGGGTGGCGCCACGGGCCGGTGCGGTGCCCGGAGCGGCAGCAGCGGGGGCTTCAGCGCCCTGCCACTTGATCACTTCGCGGTCGCCGTCGGTGTATACGACGCTGGTCGGAGCAGCGCCCGTCACGTCGAAGTAGATCTTGCCCTTGGATTCCTGACCTTCGGAGAGTCCGGCGGGGTTGATGCCCTGCGGGGAGGCGACGCCCCACAGCACGCGGTAGTTGTCACCGCTTGCGGTGCGGGCGTTCAGGTTCGGCACGAACGGCTGCGAGTTGCCGCGCTCAGCCGTGTACTCCGCCGTCGCTTCCCACAGCGTGCCGTTGAGGTGCTCCGACAGGACATCGGTGCTGGGCTTGAGGTTGCTGATCTCCCATTCCCCGACGGTGTTTCCGTTGACGAGCTTGCCGTCCGCGCCGAATGCCACAGTGGTGGGGGCGGGCGCGACACCTGCGGGCTGAGTGGAGTCTGCCAGCGCGAACGGTGTGGCGATCAGGCCGAATGCGGCGGCTGCGCCGACAGCGATGGTGATCTTGCGGGTATTCATGGTGATGTGGCTCCTCTGTCTCCAAGTCGTCCGACGGGCGGCTTCCCCCACGGAAGTTGAGTCTCGTGTAGTCGGATGAATACTGACTACTACGCAAGCTAGCAGGTTGAGCGTCAGCTGTGGATGCAGGCAGACGCCGCAGCGGTGACCCGGCCGCTGCCCCTAGTTTGCCGGAATCGGCCGCCGTTTGGGCGGCCGATTCCGGATATGTCCTGATCAGGACGCGGTGAGCTCGATTCCAGCAAGCACGACGACGTTGTCCCGGCTTGGCGCCGTCAGCACGCCGGTGATTCGTTCACCGTCACGCCAAAGGTTGGCCTGCAAGGTTTCACCCGGAATCACGGTGCCCGCGAAGCGCGCGCCGTAGGACCGGACCCGGCCGGCGTCGCCGTCGAGCACGTTGTCGACGATGGCCTTGCAGCCGATGCCGTAGGTGCACAGGCCGTGCAGGATCGGGCGGTCGAAGCCGGCGGCCTTGGCGAACGCCGGGTCCGAGTGCAGCGGGTTACGGTCGCCGCACAGCCGGTACAGCAGCGCCTGCTGCGGCAGCGTGGGCAGGGAGATCTGCAGGTCCGGTGCCCGGTCGGGCTCGGTCGCCGAGGTCGACGGGCCGCGGTCGCCACCGAAGCCGCCCTCGCCGCGGGCGAAGATGGACCGCTTCTGCTTCCACAGCGGAGCGCCGTCGAGGGTGGTCACGGTGGTCTCCGACCAGATGACCGCGGCCTTGCCCTTGTCCCAGATCTCGGTGAACCGGGTGACGGCGCGGCCCGTGCCCGACGGCGGGATCGGCGCGTCGGTGTAGATCGCCTCGCTGGCATGCAGCACCCGGCTCAGTTCGATGTCGATGCCCGGGAACTTGACCGACGGCGCCTTGGTCTCGTGGAAGCTCTGCGCCACGTTGCCGAAGGTCGGCAGGACCTGCGGCTTGTCATCGATCAGGTAGCGCAGCTCGCGCTCGCTCATCGGATCGGCGCCGGCGCCCAGGCCCAGGTGGTACAGCTGCACATCGCTGCTGCTCCACGAGAATTCGACGGGTGCGAGTTCGGCTCCGATGGCCTCATCGAGATTGATCGGCATGTCAGCCCTTTCCTGCCACGTGGAGTGCCGCAAGGTATCCGAAGGTCATGGCGGGGCCGATGGTCCCACCGGGGCCGGGGTAGGTGTGACCCATCACCGGTCCGCTGGCGTTGCCCGACGCGTACAGCCCCTCGATCACCGAGCCGTCCTCACGCAGTGCGCGGCCGTGGATGTCGGTGACGATGCCGCCCTTCGTACCCAGGTCGCCGGGCACCATCTTGGCCGCGTAGAACGGGCCGTGCTTGATCTCGCCCAGGTTCGGGTTCGGCTTGTTGGTGGGGTCGCCGTAGTAGCGGTCGTAGGCGCTGTTGCCACGGCCGAAGTCCTCGTCGACGCCGCCGCGGGCGAAGCCGTTGAACCGCTCGATGGTCGCCTTGAGGGCATCGACCGGCAAGGAGGTCACCTTCGCCAACTCTTCGATGGTGTCGGCCTTGACGACGACGCCGGCCTCGGTCCACTTCTTCGGAATGCGTTGTCCCGGTTGCAGACCCGCGAAGATGTAGCGGTTGCGGTACTGCTGGTCGAAGAGCAGCCACGCCGGCACGTTCTCGCCCGGGCCGTCGCCCTGGCCGTACTGGCCGCCGTACATGTGGTGGCACGCCTCGACATACGGCATGGATTCGTTCATGAACCGCTTGCCGCTCAGGTTCACGATGATCGAGCCGGGGGAGTTGCGCTCGGACAGCGCGAACCACGGGTTGTCGGGCAGCGGCACCGTCGGGCCCCACCACGCGTCTTCCATGATTTCCAGTGCCGCACCGAGCTTTTCGGCGGCCAGGATGCCGTCGCCGGTGTTGGCCTTGGCGCCAACGGTCCAGTCGGTGGTGATCGGCTGACGCTGGTACTTGGTGCGCATCTCCTGGTTCTTCTCGAAGCCACCGCTGCCCAGGATGACCGCCTTGCGGGCCCGGATCAGTTGCGGTTCAGCGCTTTCCGGCGCATTCGTGTCACGGACATAGATGCCCGCAACCCGGCCGTCCTCGTAGTAGAGGTCGGTCAGCGCGGTGTTGAGCTCGACGGGGACGCCGGCCTTCTGCAGGCCGATGCGCAGCGGCGCGATCAGGGCGCGGCCCATGCCCACCAGGTTCTTGCCCGTGATGCCGGCGAAGGTGGCGCGGATGCCGACCTTCAGGCTGCGCAGCACGCCGCGCGGGTGGCGCTTGAGCTGGTTGAGCCGGACGTAATCCTGTTGCATCACAACCATGTTCAGCGGCACCTTGCCGTATGCCGGCTCCAGGCCCTTCTCGTCAACCCCGAGCTTCTTGGCGTTGAACGGCTTGGGCTCGACGGACCGTCCGCCGGCGCGGCCGCCCTCGGTCTCCGGGTAGTAATCGGAGTAGTTGGGCACCCAGCACAGCTTCAGTGGCGAGTTCTTGAGCACGAACGACAGCATCTCGGGGCCGCGCTGCAGATAGGTGTCGATCTTCTCTGCGGGCACCACGTCGCCGACGATCTTGTGCAGGTAGGTGCGGGCCGCTTCCGGGGTGTCCTTGACCCCCGCACGCTGCAGAATCTCATTGTTCGGGATCCAGACGCCGCCACCTGACCGCGCAGTGGAACCTCCATAGTGTGGGGCCTTTTCAACGACTACTGTCGAAAGGCCCTGATGGGCTGCGGTGAGGGCGGCGACCATACCGGCTGCACCGCTGCCGACGACGACAACGTCGTACTCCTGTCCAGTCATGTAGAACACGTTATAGAATTGCCCGGCCTGTGGACAACTGCGCCGGTCCATGAAGTTAGGGGAATTCACGAATGCTGTCCGACAACGTGCGTGCCGAGCTCGCCGCCTCGCTGGCTCAAGCTGAGCGCAGCCGGGTCGCGATGTCGCCGATGACCGACACGTACACCGACATCGACGTCGTCGACGCGTACGAGATTCAGCTGTTCAACATTCGTCAGCGTGTCGCAGAAGGTGCCCGCGTGGTGGGACACAAGGTTGGCCTGTCCAGCGAGGCCATGCAGAAAATGATGAATGTGGATGAACCCGATTACGGGCACCTCCTCGACGACATGCAGGTATTCGAGGATCAGCCCGTGCTGACCTCGAAGTACCTGTTGCCGCGGGTCGAGGTCGAGGTCGGGTTCGTACTGGCCGACGATCTGCCCGGGGCCGGCTGCACCGAGGACGACGTGCTGGCCGCCACCGCTGCGTTCGCCCCGGCCATCGAACTGATCGACACCCGCATCACCAACTGGCAGGTCAAGTTGTGCGACACCATCGCCGACAACGCGTCCTCGGCCGGCTGGGTGCTCGGTAAGGAGCGGGTGTCCCCGAAGGACATCGACATTCGCAACATCGACGCCGTGCTCAAGTGCAACGGCGAGGTGCTCGGCGAGGGCCGCAGCGACGCGGTGCTCGGCAACCCGGTCACCGCGGTGGCGTGGCTGGCCCGCAAGGTCGACCAGTTCGGCGTGCGACTGAAGGCCGGTGACGTGGTGCTGCCCGGCGCCTGCATGCGGGCGTTCGATGCCAAGCCGGGCGACGACTTCGTCGCCGAATTCGCCGGATTGGGTTCCGTCCACCTGTCTTTCGCCTAATACCCAAAGTTTCAAAAGAGGAGTGAGCATGCCGTCCAAAGCGAGCGTCGCGATCGTCGGCTCGGGGAACATCAGTACTGACCTGCTGTACAAGCTGCTGCGGTCGGACTGGCTCGAGCCGCGCTGGATGATCGGTATCGACCCGGAGAGCGAGGGCCTGGCCCGCGCCCGCAAGCTCGGGCTGGAGACCAGTGCCGAAGGGGCGGACTGGCTGCTGGCCCAGAGCGAGAAGCCGGACTTCATCTTCGAGGCCACCAGCGCCTACGTGCACAAGGCGTACGCGCCGCGGTACGAGGAAGCCGGCATTCGGGCCATCGACCTGACCCCGGCCGCCGTCGGCCCGGGCGTGATCCCGCCGGCCAACCTGCGGGCGCACCTGGATTCGATGAACGTCAACATGGTCACCTGCGGTGGCCAGGCCACCATCCCGATGGTCTACGCGGTGGCCCGTGCCGTCGAGGCACAGGGCGGCGTGCCCTACGCCGAGATCGTGGCGTCGGTGTCGTCGGCTTCGGCAGGCCCCGGCACCCGCGCCAACATCGATGAGTTCACGAAGACCACCAGCGCCGGTGTGCGCAACATCGGTGGGGCCCGCGACGGCAAGGCCATCATCATCCTGAACCCGGCCGATCCGCCAATGATCATGCGCGACACCATCTTCTGCGCCATCCCCGAAGATGCGGACCACGCCGCCATCACCCAGTCGGTCAAGGATGTGGTCGCTGACGTGCAGACCTACGTGCCGGGCTACCGGCTGCTCAACGAGCCGCAGTTCGACGAGCCGTCGGTGGTCAACGGCGGCCAGCACGTCGTCAGCATCTTCGTCGAGGTGGAGGGTGCCGGCGACTACCTGCCGACCTACGCTGGAAATCTGGACATCATGACCGCCGCGGCCACCAAGGTGGGCGAAGAAATTGCCAAGGAAATCGTGGGAGCGAACGCATGAGCACCGCACTTGAACCCGGAGACATCTTCTTCGACGCCGCCTGGGACGTCCGGATGACGGACACCTCGCTGCGTGACGGCTCGCACCACAAACGCCACCAGTTCACCGGTGACGAGGTGCGCGCGATCGTCGGCGCCCTCGACAACGCCGGCGTTCCGGTCATCGAGGTCACGCACGGTGACGGGCTAGGTGGTTCGAGCTTCAACTATGGGTTCTCGAAGACCCCGGAGCAGGAACTCATCACCATCGCGGCCGAGACCGCGAAGACCGCCAAGATCGCCTTCCTGATGCTGCCGGGTGTCGGCACGAAGGAAGACATCCGCATCGCGCAGGGCAACGGCGGCTCGATCTGCCGCATCGCCACCCACTGCACCGAGGCCGACGTCGCGATCCAGCACTTCGGCTTCGCCCGGGAACTGGGCCTGGAGACCGTGGGCTTCCTGATGATGAGCCACACCATCTCCCCGGAGAAACTGGCCGCGCAGGCCCGCATCATGGCCGACGCCGGCTGCCAGTGCATCTACGTCGTGGACTCCGCGGGCGCGCTGGTGCTCGAAGGTGTCGCCGACCGCGTGGCCGCATTGGTTGCCGAACTCGGCAACGACGCGCAGGTGGGTTTCCACGGACACGAGAATCTCGGTCTTGGCGTGGCCAATTCGGTCGAGGCCGTGCGTGCCGGGGCCAAGCAGATCGACGGCTCCTGCCGCCGGTTCGGCGCCGGTGCGGGTAACGCGCCGGTCGAGGCGCTGGTCGGGGTGTTCGACAAGATCGGCGTCAAGACCGGCATCGATTTCTTCGACATCGCCGACGCGGCCGAAGAGGTCGTCGCCCCGGCGATGCCGGCCGAGTGCCTGCTGGACCGCAACGCGCTGGTGATGGGGTACGCGGGCGTGTACTCCAGCTTCCTCAAGCACGCGGTGCGCCAGGGCGAACGCTACGGCGTGCCCGCCCACGAGCTGCTGCTCCGCGTCGGCCAGCGCAAGCTGATCGGTGGCCAGGAGGACCAGCTGATCGACATCGCGCTCGAGATCCAGCGGGAGCGGGCCGAGGGCAAGGCCTGACCGACCGAGACACGAAAACGCCGGCCGTCCCGAAAGGGGCGGCCGGCGTTTTGCGTAGCCGGGTCAGCTGTTGACGGAGTCCGCCGCGGTCTCGCAGCGTGCGACCAGCTCGGCCAGCGCCGCCGGCAGGCGGTCGGCGATGCCGTGCGGATCCTTGACCTGGTCGGTGCAGGTGAGCACACAGATCTGCATGCCGCCTTGGTAGCTCCAGCCGGTGATGTTCATGCCCATCGGGAAGACCAGCGGGCCGGTTGAGATCAGCTTCTCGACCGGGGCGCCGCCGAAGTACAGCGTCTGCTGCGGGCCGCGCATGTTCGACGCGATCATGCTGAACATCGGGCGCTTCTTGACCTGCGCCCCGATGGTCGGCAGCACCCGCGAGTAGACCTTGAACAGCGGCCAGTACTCCATCCAGTCGTGCTGCAGCCAGGCGTCGCGCTCGCTCTGCACCTCGCGGGCGGTGGCGGTGTTCGCCGAGATGGCCTTCAACCGCTCCACCGGATCGGCGATGTTGGTGGCGAGTTCGACGTTCCAGCGGGCCACCTTGTTGCCCCAGCGGTCGCCGTCCTGCGGGCGCATCGACACCGGCACCACGGCGGTCATGGTGTCGTCGCCGACCGGGCCGCGCGAGGCCTGGTACTCGCGAAGGACGGTGCTGCACATGGCCAGGAAGACGTCGTTGACGCTGACGCCGAACGCCTTCGTCACCCGCTTGATCTGGTCCATCTCGACGTTGACGAATGCGAATCCGCGGTTGGCGGTCAGCGGCTCGTTGAACGGCAGAGCCGGTGGGATGAAGGCCTCGGCATAGCCGGGCTTGCCCGACTTCTGCCGGTCCTGGATGGTGCGGGTGACCTTGGCTGTGCGGGCCACGACCTTCGGGAATTTGGTCAGCGACTTGACCTGCTGCCGCGCCACCATCGGCAGCCATTCGGCAGCCGGCGGGCGGTGCTCGTCGGGCGCCGGGCGGGCCGACGGCTCGGGCAGCCGGTCGGCGGGGTCCCGGCTGTAGAACTGCTCGAGCAGGTTCAGCGACGCCATGCCGTCGGCGACGGCGTGGTGGATTTTGAGCACGAGGGCGACGCGGCCGTCGGCCAGGCCGTCGATGTACCACATCTGCCACGCCGGGCGGTCCCGCTCGAGGGGCTCTTCGAAGAGTTTCGCGATCTCCGCGCCCAGCTCGCGGTCGGTGCCGGGAGCGGCGGCGGTGGCGCGCTTCATGTGGTAGTTCAAGTCGCCCCGGGGACGGGTGACCCACCACGGCCGGCCGGCACCGAACCGCGGCGACATCAGTTGCCACTGCAGGGGCTCGACGCGGTCGACGAGGCCGGGCAGTGCGGCCCGGACAGCTTCGAAGGTGATGGGTTCATGGCCCTGTGCCGGATCGAGCACGACGGCCTTGATGGTGTGCTGCGGCTGGACGGCACTTTCCCACGCCAGGAAGCTGTTGTCCTCGCCCGATAAACGTCGCATACATCACTATGAGGCCAAAAATGTGAGCCAGCGGACATGTTGTCTCGTTGATTGGGAACTACCTCTGAATTTCGGCTCGCACCCCGTTTAGCGTGCACACCATGAGCTGACTCGGCGTCGCGACGCGGAGCTGGAGGGGGCTTTGCCGGTCCGTGTCTGCACGCTTTTTGAATGGAGTAGGGATATGCAACTGAGGAACAGCCGGGTTCTGGTCACCGGTGCCAGCCGTGGTCTGGGCAAGAACATCGCGCAGGCGATGGCTCGCCGCGGCGCCGACGTCGCGCTGGTTGCCCGGAATGCTGACCAGCTCGAAGAGCTCGCCAAGGAGCTCGGCGGCAAGGCATATCCGACCGACCTGATGGACCCCGCAGCCGTCGAAGCGCTGATCGACCGGGTGGAGGCCGACGGTCCCATCGACGTCATCATCAACAACGCCGGTGTCGACCGGGTCGGCCGCTTCTACGAGGCGTCGTCGCAGGATGTGCGAGACCTGTTGCAGGTCAACCTGATTGCGCCGATGGAGCTGTGTCGTCAGGTGATGCCGCGGATGATCAAGCGGGGCCGTGGCCACATCGTCAACGTGTCCTCGATGGGCGCCATCTCGACCGGACCGGGCGTCACCCTGTACGGCGCCTCCAAGGCCGGGCTCAGCCATTTCACCGCCGGCATCCGCTCCGAGCTGCGCCAGAAGCCGGTCAACACCACGCTGGTGCAGATCGGTGAGGTCAAGACCGACATGATCGACCACATCCGGTCGTTCGCGCCGGCTCGCCGCACCATCGAGCGGTCGCTCAAGTTCCGGATGATCCCGCAGGAGCCGCTGGACGCCGACATGGTCGCCGAGGCCATCGCGGACGCGGTCGAGCACGAGAAGAAGCACGTCATCCTGCCCAAGCGCATCGCGGCGATGGCCTACCTCACGGAGACCCCGCGCCGGGTTTCCGAGCTGATGCTGACCGGTATCGACCAGGACAGCGACTAGTCATGGACCTGACCGGCAAGGTCGCGATCATCACGGGCGCGGCGCGCGGTCAGGGTGAGGCCGAGGCGCGGCTGTTCGCCGCCCGCGGCGCGAAGGTCGTCCTCACCGACGTCCTGGTCGAGGAGGGGGAGGCGGTCGCCGCGTCGATCGGCGACGCCGCCCGCTTCCAGCGACACGACGTCGGCAGCGAAAGCGATTGGCTGACAACGGTCGAGCTGGCACTGAGCGAGTTCGGCCGGATCGACGCGTTGGTCAACAACGCGGCGATCTGCACCGTCGAACCCCTGATGGACCACACCGCGCAGTCGTGGGAGCGGCAGCTGCGCGTCAACCTGACCGGACCGTTCCTCGGCACCCAGGCTGTCGTCGAGCCCATGCGCGCGAGCGGCGGCGGCTCGATCATCAACATCTCGTCGCAGGCCGGGCTGCAGGGGCTGGCCGGGTACAGCGCCTATGGCGCCTCCAAGTGGGGCCTGCGCGGCTTCACCAAGGTGGCCGCAATCGAGTTGGGCCCCATGGGAATTCGCGTCAACACCGTCTACCCCGGGATGATCGACACCCCGATGGTGGCGCACCTGCCGATCGAACGTGGCCTCGGCGGGCACCCCGGCGCACCGCTGACCCGGGTCGGTGCCCCCGAGGAAGTAGCCGAGGTGGTGGCGTTCCTGGCGTCGGATGCGTCGTCGTACATGACGGGCGCGGATCTGGCGGTCGACGGCGGCGCAAGCGCAGGCCGTATCCCGGTCGTCCCGACGTAGCGAGCGACTTGTCAGACTTCCCCGGCAAGATGGGCGCATGGCCGGGGACGAATCAACGCTGGCGCCGGAGCGCCGACGGCGGGCCGGGTCGATGGAGCTGTTGCTCGTCGGCCTCGCCGGTCTGGCGCTGTCGGGTTCCTGGGTCAGCGGCCTACTGACCGACCACGCCCGCCTGGCCACCGCGGCCACGGTGTTCTGCGGGGTTTTCGTGCAGGCCCTGCCGTTCCTGGTGCTGGGCGTCATCGTCAGTGGCCTGGTGGCTGCTTATCTCACCCCGGAACGGCTGGCCCGCCTGCTGCCGCGCCGGCCTGCGCTCGCCGTGGCGGTGGCGGGTGTCGGTGGTGCCGCGCTGCCCGGATGCGAATGCGGGTCGGTGCCCGTGGCGCGCCGGCTGTTCAGCGGCGAGACGGCCGGGGCCGCGCTGACCTTCATGCTGTCGGCACCGGCGATCAACCCGGTGGTGCTGGTGGCGACAGCGGTCGCGTTTCCCGGCCAGCCGCAGATGGTGGTGGCCCGCTGCGTCGCGTCGCTGCTGACGGCCGTGGTGATGGGCCTGTTGTGGCAGCGCTGGGGCCGCGCCGAATGGGTGACCCGCACACTGCCCACCCACCACGACGAGGGCGCGTCCCGATTCACCGTGTTCACCGAGGCGGCCCGGCACGACTTCCTGCAGTCCGCGGCCTACCTGGTGATCGGTGCCGGCGCGGCGGCGGTGCTGCGCGCGGCCGTGCCGCCGTGGGTGTTCGAGCACGTCGCGGGCAATCTGGCAGTCGGCGTGGTGACCATGGCGCTATTGGCCGTCGTGCTGGCGCTGTGCTCCGAGGCCGACGCGTTCGTCGCGGCCAGCCTGACCATGGTCCCGCTGGTGCCGCGACTGGTGTTCCTGGTGGTCGGTCCGGCGGTGGACGTCAAGCTGTTCGCGATGCAGGCCGGCGTGTTCGGCCGGCCGTTCGCGGTGCGATTCGCACCCGTGACCCTGGTGGTGGCCGCGGCGTGCGCCACGGCCGTCGGGCTGCTGGTGCTCGGGGACGTGCGATGAGCCGGGAAACGCAGAACATCCTGGTGCTGCTGATCGGGCTGAGCACGGGGTTGATCGCAGTCAAGGGCACCTACCTGAATTTCGTGAAACCGGCGCTGTTCCCATGGCTGCTGGTGGCCGCCGTCCTGCTGGTGGCGCTGGCTCTGGTGTGCCTGGTGCGGGACCTGCGCCACGGGCCGCCAGGCGGGCATCACCACCGGGGCGTGCTGGCGTGGCTGCTGCTCGTGCCGGTGGCATTGACGGCGTTCGTCGCCGTGCCGCCGATGAGCCCGGTCGGCGCCGAGACGGTCACCGCGGCGGTGGCCCCGCCGAAGCGGGCGTTTCCCCCGCTCCCGGCCGACGGCGCGGTGTCGCTGCCGGAGGTGGTGCTGCGGGCCGCCGCCGACTCCACGAAAAGCCTTGAGGGAAGGACCATCACCGTCACCGGATTCACGATGGGCGGCGATCTGGCCCGGGTCGTGATCGTGTGTTGCGCCGCCGACGCGCAATTGGCCCGCGTCCACCTGACCGGCGCCGTCGGTCCGCACCCGGATGACACCTGGCTGAAGGTGCAGGGCAAGGTGATACCCGGGACGTCCAGCCCGTCCACGAATTTCGTCCCGACCATGGAAGTGACCAGTGCCGACCCAATTCCCAAGCCCCGCAACACCTACGCGTACTGACGCACAGGCGCTCCTCGAACAGCTCGCCGGTCCCGGCGCCGTGCTGCGTGACGACCAGTGGGTGGCCATCGAGGCACTGGTGGTGCAGGGCCGCCGGGCGCTGGTGGTGCAGCGCACCGGGTGGGGTAAGTCCGCGGTGTACTTCATCGCCGCCAAGCTGCTGCGGGCCGCCGGCCGCGGCCCGACGGTCATCGTCTCGCCGCTGCTGGCGCTGATGCGCAACCAGGTGGCTGCTGCCGAACGAGCGGGCGTCCGCGCTGCCACGATCAACTCAAGCAACGTCACCGAATGGGACGAGGTGCACCAGCGAGTCTCCGCGGGCGACCTCGACGTCCTGCTCGTCAGTCCGGAGCGGTTGAACAATCCGGACTTTCGCGACACGGTGCTGCCGGCACTGGCCGCCGATGCCGGACTCGTCGTGGTCGACGAGGCGCACTGCGTCTCCGACTGGGGTCACGACTTCCGCCCGGACTATCGGCGCATCCGCACGCTGATCGGTGAGTTGGGTTCGGGTATACCGGTTCTCGCCACCACCGCGACCGCCAACGACCGCGTGGTGCAGGACGTCGCCGCGCAGCTGGGCGTCGGCGGTGGCGACACCTTGGTGCTGCGCGGTGGGCTGGACCGGGAGTCTCTGCGGCTGTCGGTGGTGCACGCCGGGGGACCGGCGCAACGCGCGGCATGGCTTGCGGCGCAACTGGATTCGCTGCCCGGGTCCGGGATCGTCTACACCCTGACGGTGTCGCAGGCGCATGACATCGCCGCGCTGCTGCGTGAGCAGGGGCACCCCGTCGCGTCCTACACCGGTTCCACCGAAACCGCCGAACGCGAACAGCTGGAAGCCGACCTGCTGAACAACCGGGTCAAGGCGCTCATCGCCACGTCGGCGCTCGGCATGGGGTTCGACAAACCGGACCTGGGTTTCGTCGTGCACCTGGGTGCCCCGTCGTCGCCCATCGCGTACTACCAGCAGGTCGGCCGTGCCGGCCGTGCCACCTCGAGCGCCGAGGTGATCCTGCTGCCGGGTAAGGAGGACGCCGACATCTGGCGATACTTCGCCTCGGTCGCCTTCCCGTCGGAAGCCTTGGTGCGCAAGGTGATCGGCGAACTCGAGATGGACCGGGCGCTGTCGACCGCGGCGCTGGAACCGCTGGTGGACCTGAACCGGTCGCGGCTCGAGATGGTGCTCAAGGTGCTCGACGTCGACGGTGCGGTGCGTCGCGTCAAAGGCGGCTGGATCAGTACCGGTGAACCGTGGTCGTACGACGAGGAGCGCTACCGGAATCTGGACGCCGCGCGGCAGCGTGAACAGCAGGCCATGCGGGACTACCAATCGACCACCGAGTGCCGAATGGTGTTCTTGCGCAGCCAACTCGACGATCCCGAACTCGACGGCCAAGGCTGCGGCCGCTGCGACAACTGCGCGGGTGCGCACTACACCGCGGACGTCGACGCCGGCGCCGCGTCGGCGGTACGGGACCAACTGATGCGACCCGGCGTCGAGCTCGCTACGCGAAAGCAGTGGCCGACAGGCCTGCGCTCCTTGGGAATTGAGTTGTCCGGACGGATTTCCGGCGGAGCCGAGCCGGGTCGGGTGATCGGGCGCCTGACCGACCTCGGCTGGGGTGCTCGGCTGCGGCAGCTGCTGGACGGGCCTGACGGCGAGGCGCCCGACGAGGTGGTGCAGGCCGCGGTTGCGGTGCTGAAGGCGTGGAACTGGGATGCCCGACCGGTAGCGGTGATGGGCCTGGACTCCGACAGCCACCCGCAGTTGATCGGCTCGTTGGTGACCCGGCTGGCTGAACTCGGCCGGCTGCAGAACCTCGGCACGCTGCACTATCGGCCACAGCGGCGCCCGGTGACCGCGGCCAACTCGGCGTATCGGGTTGCGGCGCTGGTGGATTCGTGGGAGGTCCCCGCCCTGGACGTCAGCGGTCCGGTGCTGCTGGTGGACGATCTCGTCGATACCGGCTGGACCCTGACCATGGCGACGCAGGTGCTGCGCGCCGCCGGGGCGCCCGCAGTGCTGCCGTTCGGGATCGCGTCCGTCAGCTGACGGTGCCTTCGCCGAGCGGCCAGTTGGCGCACGCATTTTCGCAATATGCGTGCGATAACTGGCCACTGAGCTAGCTCCGGCGCAGCCCCAGCTGATCTATCGCGGCGTCCACGCCGACCAATTGGATATCGCTGCGGCGCATGGTGTCCCACTGTGCGCGGGCCATGGTGAATTCCAGCATGGTGTCGAAGACACCGCGCCGTGACTGGCGGGACGACCCGGTCCGCTCATAGGGCAGCGACCGGGTGACGCCGAGTGAGGCCGCGTTGTCGTGCCACGCGGCGGTGCGGGCGACGTCGGCGTCGAATCCGGCGAAGATCAGCTGCAGCGCCGCGGCGCGCATCTCCCGACCCAACCCGCGGCCCTGGTGACGACGGCCCAGCCACGAGCCGGTCGACACGGTCCGTCGGGCCGGGAAGCCGTCGGCCGTCACCGTGCACACGCCCACGGTGTCGCCGCCGACGATGACGGCCATCGGCACATCCCAATGCTCTGTCGATACCTCGGCGCGGGTCTGCTGGAAGTACTGGACGGTGTTGCGCTCCAGTTCGGGGGAGACCGCGTCGGTCCACGGCACCGCGAACGGCATGGTGGCCGGGTCGTGGATGCCCTCGGCGGCCAGGCGGGCGAGCTCGTCGGCCAGGCCATCGGTCACATGGCACAGCCGCAGGACCGGAGTGATCACCTCCAGTTCTGCCAGCGGCCAGGACGAATGCTGCATGCCCAATAGCAACACAGTCGAGCTAATCCTGGAAAGCGAATATTTGCTGTACAGAGCCGCGCTGACCTGCAACTTTGAGCGCTTGTGTAACAGCAGTACCGCAGCGAGCGAAATACCCCCAGAGGCCGGGGAAGAAGGATGCGGCCAGAACCAAGGAGGATTCCATGACTCGTGCCGTTACCTTCGGCCGTTCCACCCTCGGCTTCATCGCCCTGGGCGCTGCCTGTGCCGCGCTGGTCGTGCCCCGCGCGTCGGCGGATCCGACGCCGGTGACGCCCACGCCGTCCACGACAGCCGCACCGACCACGTCTGCGACGGCTGCGCCGACCACCTCGGCCGCACCCACCACATCCGCCACTGCGGCGCCGACGACGACCACGACGACCACCGTGGCGCCGGCCGCCACCGTTGCCGACTGCAGCACCGCGACGCTGGCCAAGACCATCAGCTCGGTCACCCTGCAGCTGTCGGACTACTTCGCGGCGCACCCGGATGCCGACAGCTCGCTGCTCGACGCCACCCGTCAACCGGCGTTCACCGCGATGAGCCAGTTCGACAACTACTTCAAGGAGCACCCGGACCAGGCCGACGCGCTGCGCGGCATCCAGGCGCCGCTGGCCGCCTTCAAGGATCGCTGCGGCCTGCAGGTCGCGCCGACCGACGCGCTCGCGGTGCTCAACGGCATCTAGCTCTCACTCGCCGAACGTGAGCGAATGTGCCCATCCACCAACGGATTTCGCACACGAACTCACGTTCGGCCGGGCTGAGATCCGCCGAGCTGCGTCGTCAGCGTCGCGGCCGCGGCAACCAGCCCGCGGGCGCGTTTGCTGATCTCTGCATCGGTCAGCGCACGGCCGATCTGCAGTGACAGCACCATGACCTGACGCTGGTGATGGTCGAACACCGGCGCGGCGATGACGCTGATGTCGTGCTTGGATCGCCCGCCCGACTCACTGGGCAGGTACACGCGCTCGCCGATGTCGGAGACGAGTTCGCCCAGCAGGACCCGTAATTCGTCGGGCAGGTTGCTCGACATGCCGGCCATCATGGCGTACAGCCGCCGGCCACCGGGCGTCAGCCGCTCGACGAGATAGCCCGATTCGCGGCACTCGGCAATCACCCGCTCCAGCCGCGCACTGTCGGTGCGCAGGGGGATCGTCGGCTCCTTGCCCAGCCAATCACGGACCGCACGCTCGTCCCACAGCACGAACATGAGGCCGACCGGCGGGGCGAACGGGTAGCTCTGCCCGACCTGTACCGGTTCCGGACTGCCCGGCGGCGCAACGAGTTCCAGCAGCGTGATGCGGTCGTCGATCACCGCTGACAGCGCCGCTGTGGCATTGAACGTCTCCGACAGCCGACGCAGTTCTGTCCGCGCGGCCGGGCTGATCCGCATGGACTCCTGCGCGGTATGGCCAAGGGTGATCAACCGGGGGCCCAGTCGGTAGGTCTTCTCGGC
Organism: Mycolicibacterium llatzerense; assembly: GCF_025331195.1. NCBI lineage: Bacteria > Bacillati > Actinomycetota > Actinomycetes > Mycobacteriales > Mycobacteriaceae > Mycobacterium > Mycolicibacterium llatzerense. The sequence goes on from NZ_LXOV01000001.1 coordinate 2,066,883, forward strand.
CGCGTCGCGCACCAGATAACCGGCCTCGGCCAGCGTGGTGACGATACCCAGACAGGTGGGCTTGCTGAGGTCGAGCCGGCGCGCCAATTCGGACAGCCCGAATTGTTCCTGGGGATGACGGGCCAGGAAGTCCAGCACCGCCACGACGCGGGCGGTGGGCGGCGACGCGCGGCCGATGTCAGTCATGGCAAGGAATGTACGACACCGGTCCAAATATGGACCGGTGTCAGGGAGTTTGGTCGGCCTGTTGACCTGCGCGGCATTGACGACAACTGCAACGCGTTCTACTCTTCATTCGGAATATCTACCGATACGTTCCAATATTGGAACGGAAGGGTGCTACCGAATGTTTACGCAGTCGTTCATCGACGCCGTCGCCGAGGCGGAGCGCCTCGTCGCCGCCGCGCCGTTCATCGAAACCGACGCCGACCTGCTCGAAGGCCTGCAGTACCTCGCCGGCTGTATCGCGTCGTGCACGCATGTCGCGTTCGACTTCGACAAGGACCACCCGTTCCTGCACAGCGGCACGGGCCCCTTCGAGAAGATGGGCCTCGACAACCCCGACACCATGTACTTCGGCACCCGTGTGCAGCCCGGACATGAATACGTCGTCACCGGGCGTCGCGGCACCACCACCGACGTCAGCTTCCAGCTGCTCGGCGGCGAGTACACCGACGCCAACGTGCCGGACAGCGAGACGGCGTTCGACGACCGCAAGCTCGACATCGCCGCCGACGGCACGTTCGAGTGGCGGTTCACGCCGGCCACCCCGGCGCAGCTGGTGATCCGCGAGGTCTACAACGACTGGTCGGCGCAGCGCGGTTCGTTCGCCATCTCCCGGACCGACACCGCGGGGACCGCGCCGGACCCGTTGACCCGTGAGCTGATCGAGAAGCGGTACGCCGTCGCCGGTAAGCAGCTGGTGCAGCGAGTCAAGACCTGGCTGCAGTTCCCGAAGTGGTTCTACGACAACCTGCCGGTCAACACCCTGACCGCGCCGCGACTGACCCCGGGTGGACTGGCGACGCAGTACTCGGCTGTCGGGCACTACGACATGACACCCGATCAGGCCATGGTCATCACGCTTCCGGTGACGGACGCCCCGTACCTGGGCTTCCAGCTGGGCAGCCTCTGGTACATCTCGCTGGACTACATCAACCACCAGACGTCGCTGAACGGCACTCAGGCGCAGGCGGATCCGGACGGCAAGATTCGGATCGTGGTGTCCGAGAACAACCCCGGCGTGACCAACTGGTGCGAGACGCTGGGCCACGCCAAGGGCTACCTGCAGTTCCGCTGGCAGCGGGTGTCCCGCGAGCTGACGGCCGAGGACGGCCCGACGTGCGAGGTCGTCACCCTGGATGAGGTGGCGTCGAAGCTGCCCTTCTATGAGAGCAACAAGATTTCCGACGAAGATTGGCGCGCGCGGATTGCGCTGCGGCAGAAGCTTATTGGCGAAAGGATGGTGGGCTGACCGTGAGCGGACTGCTCGATGACAAGGTAGTGGTGATCAGCGGTGTCGGGCCCGGGCTCGGGACGACGCTGGCCCGCCGATGTGCGGAGAACGGTGCCGACCTCGTGTTGGCCGCCCGCACGGTGGAGCGGCTGGAGCTCGTCGCCAAGCAGGTGACGGCGCTGGGTCGTCGCGCACTGGTTGTGGGCACCGACATCACCGACGACGAGCAGGTCGCCAACGTGGTGGCTCGCACCCTGGAGGAGTTCGGCAAGGCAGACGTGTTGATCAACAACGCGTTCCGGGTGCCGTCCATGAAGCCGTTCGCCAACACCACGTTCGAGCACATGCGGGATGCGATCGAGCTGACGGTGTTCGGCGCGCTGCGCATGACCCAGGGCTTCACCCCGGCGCTGGAAGCCGCCAAAGGCTCTGTGGTGAACGTGAACTCGATGGTCGTCCGGCATTCGCAGGCCAAGTACGGCGCCTACAAGATGGCGAAGTCGGCGCTGCTGGCCATGTCCCAGACCCTCTCGACCGAGCTGGGCGAGAAGGGCATCCGGGTCAACTCGGTGCTGCCCGGCTACATCTGGGGCGAGACCCTGGAGGGCTACTTCGGCCACCAGGCGCAGAAGTACGGCACCACCGTCGAGCAGATCTACGCTGCATCGGCCGCCGGCTCCGATCTCAAGCGGCTGCCGACCGAGGACGAGGTGGCCTCTGCCATCCTGTTCATGGCCAGTGACCTGTCCAGCGGCATCACCGGCCAGGCCCTGGATGTGAACTGCGGGGAGTACAAGGCATGACACGCACCAATGTGGGCACCATCGAGGACCTGCACGCCTCGGCCGTGAAGGCCTGTGGGCTGGAGGATTTCGGCGGCGACGACGACAACTACCTGGAAGCCCTTGGCGTGCTGCTGGATGCGTACCAGCGCGAAGCCGACCTGACCGAGCTCGGCAGCAAGATGCAGCGGTTCTTCACCCGCAACGCCCTGGTGGCGCGGCTGGTGTCCAACGCCGCGTTCAAGCAGTACCCGCAGCACGCCGATGTGCCGATCGAACGGCCCATCTTCGTCACGGGCCTGCCGCGCACCGGCACCACGGTGATCCACCGGCTGCTGACTGCCGACCCGGCCCACCAGGGGCTGGAGATGTGGCTGGCAGAGTTCCCGCAGCCGCGGCCGCCGCGTGAAACCTGGTCGGAAAACCCGGTTTTCAGTGCGCTGGATGCCCGATTCAAGCAAGCGCACGAGGAGAACCCGGACTACACCGGCCTGCACTTCATGACGGCCGACGAGGTCGAGGAATGCTGGCAGCTGCTGCGGCAGTCGTTGCATTCGGTGTCGTACGAGACGCTGGCGCACGTCCCGTCGTACGCCCAGTGGCTGGCCCGTCAGGACTGGACCAAGTCCTACCAGCGGCACCGCCAGAATCTGCAGTTGATCGGACTCAATGAGCCCGAGAAGCGTTGGGTGCTCAAGAATCCCAGCCACTTGTTCGCGCTCGAGGCGCTGTTCAAGGTGTACCCGGATGCGCTCGTCGTGCAGTGCCACCGGCCCGCCGAGACCATCCTGGCGTCCATGTGCTCGCTGTCTCAGCACACCACGGCCGGCTGGTCGAACTCCTTCACCGGCAAGGTGATCGGCGACGACGCGCTCGAAACCTGGTCGCGCGGTCTGGAACTGTTCGACGCCGAGCGGGCCAAGCATGATCCCAAGCAGTTCTGCGACGTCGACTACTTCGAGTTCATCAAGGATCCGGTTGGCGCCGTCGAAGGCATCTACCGCACCTTCGATCTGGAGTTCACCGACGCCGCGCGGCAGGCGATGGTCGACAGCCACGCCCAGAGCCAGCAGGGCCCGCGGGCGCCGAAGCACACCTACTCGCTGTCCGACTACGGGCTGACCGAGGAGCAGGTCAAGGAGCGCTTCGCCAACCTGTAATTGCCGAGCAGACACAAAACTGCCCCTTTTCAATTGAAAAGGGGCAGTTTTGTGTCTGCTCGCGGGAGAACTCAGCCGTCGCCGGGGGAGGGGGCGGTGGAGAACTCCTCCAGGCACCCCTCGGCGACGGCATGCTTGATGCTGTCGGACATCTTCGGGCACGAGCGGCTGCGACTGGGGTCGCCGCCTCCGGCGCGGATCTCGCTGAAATACGCGCATCGCTGCGTCGCTCCCGAATTCCACTGCACTGCAGTGTGTTCGGGTCCCAGCTTCTTCACCGCCACCGTCGAGTGGCAGAACCGGCAGTCCACCGGAACCAGGCCCGCGGTCAGGTAGCGCTGGCGATCAGCCGCCGTGGCCTCGCGAACGGCGGCCAAGCGCACCGGGTCGTCGGCGAAATCCGGTGCCTTGGACCAGGATCCGCTCGCAGGCGAGTCGGACGCCGGATGTGCGTGGTCATCTTCGTCGCCGTGACCCATCAACTGCAGCATCGAACGGGCCAGGCTCTCGGCGTCGGGAGCCTGGGTCCGTTCGTCGTGCTGGGTCATCAGCTGGACTGCTCCGCGGCTTCCTTGGCTTCGGCCTGGATGCGGAGGTTTTCGGCGACCTCGCCCTGCCACTTCTCGTTGGCAACGGTGGTGTCGATCTCCAGCTCGAAGCGGTCGACCATGTCCGGCGTGATGTCGGCGACGTCGACGTAGAACTGCTGGTACCAACGACGCATCTGGTAGACCGCGCCGTCTTCCTCGACCAGCAGCGGGTTGTCGATGCGGGTCTTGTGCTTCCAGATCTCGACGTCCTGCATGAAGCCCTTGCTGACACCGTCGGTCATGGCGTCGGCCAGCTTCTGGGTGGTCTTCTCGTCCATGCCCTTGGGCTTCTCGACGATGACGCCCCACTGCAGCACGAACGCGTCCTGGCTGACCGGGTAGTGGCAGTTGATCAGGATCGACTCGGCCTTGTAGCCGCTGTAGTTGTTGTGCAGCCAGTTGATCATGAACGACGGCCCGAAGTACGAGGCCTCCGAGTCGAGGTGCGCCTCGCCGTACTGGGTGCCCATGCCACCGATGTCCGGCCGGCCCACGTTGTGCAGGTACTGGCTGGCGATGTGGCCCTCGAAGACGTTCTTGAAGTACGTCGGCAGGCCGTAGTGGATGTAGAAGAAGTGCGCCATGTCAGTGACGTTGTCGATGATCTCGCGGCAGTTGCTGCCCTCGATCAGCATCGAGTTCCACTGCCACTCGGTCCACTCGTCGCTGGCCGCCTCGGGGATCTCCGGGATCCGGACCTCGTCGGTCGGCGCGTTGCCCTCGTGGTCGTGCCAGACGAAGAGCAGGCCACCACGGACGTCGGTGTGCCAAGCGCGGGTGCGGGCCAGGCGCGGCGTGCGCTTGGCGTAGGGCACCAGCTGGCACTTGCCGTCGCCGCCCCAGCGCCAGTCGTGGAACGGGCACGCGACCGCGTCGCCCTTGATGGTGCCCTGTGACAGGTCTCCGCCCATGTGGCGGCAGTAGCCGTCGAGGATTTTCAGGTCACCGTTCGAGTCGGCGAACACCACCAACTTGGTGCCGAATGCCTCGAACGAGTGCGGCTTGCCGTCCAGGAAATCCTTCACAGGACCCACGCAGTGCCATCCACGGGCAAAGCGGTCCGGCAGCGCGCCGGTATCGATCTCGCGAACCCCCGCGGTTTCGGTGCTCACCTTGGCCTCCCAATCTGTGCCGAGTAACTAGAACACGTTACAGTTTTTACTTGGTGCAGCGCAATGCAAGCGTCCCGACCTGCGGTATATCTATGTCATGCCGCTTTACTCCTTCGAGGGCCGTAGCCCGGTCGTCGACCCCACGGCCTTCATCGCCCCCACCGCCGTCCTGATCGGCGATGTCCGCGTCGAGGCCGGGGCATCTGTGTGGTTCAACGCGGTACTGCGCGCCGACTACGCGCCCGTCGTCATCCGCAACGGCGCCAACGTGCAGGACGGGTCCGTGCTGCACGCCCCTCCCGGTATTCCGGTCGATATCGGGCCAGGCGCGACCATTGCCCACCTGTGCGTCGTGCACGGCGTGCATGTCGGTGCCGAGGCGCTGATCGCCAACAACAGCACAGTGCTCGACGGTGCGGTGATCGGTCGGCGCAGCCTGGTCGCCGCACACTCGCTGGTGGCCGCCGGGACCAAGATTCCCGACGAAGTGCTGGTCATGGGCTCGCCGGCCAAGATTCGCGGCCCAATTGCCGGGACCGGCGCCGAGACGTGGATCAACACCAACCCGCAGGCCTACCGCGAGCTGGCCGAGCGCTATCTGGCAGGGCTGGAAGAGCTGTAGGGCGGTTGCGTGGCGGATTTCGCGGAAATCTGACATTCGGGCCGACGTTCGGCCAAGACTGGGCCCATGAAGTTGCCGCTCTTCGTCTTGGCCGCTGCCGCAGTGGTGCTCACGGCCCCGCTCGCGCACGCCGCGCCGCCACCCAACTTTCCCGACTTTGCGAACTTCGACATCGCCACCAACACCCACCTGGTGCCTTACCGGAACACCACGCAGCAGGTGGTGAAGTTCGCCACCCCCGACGGCCTGTCGTGCGACATCGGCGCACTGGCCGGGGCCGGGACGGCGGTCCGCTGCTATGGGCCAGTGCCCGGAGCCGCAGGTGTGGCTGTCACTGTCGACCCTTCCGCGAAGGCGCCGTGCGATTTCGGGATGGCGCAGTTACACGGAGCCAATGAGGGGACGATCAGCCGCTACCAGGGTGACTGCCCGACCGATCTGGCCGGTGGCGCACTGCTTGCGCCCACGCAGAAGGTGTCTCTGGGGACGGCCACGTGCGGCGTCGCCCCGGGCGGTGTCACCGCGTGTATCGACAGCACCGCCGGCGGCCACGGCTTCGTCCTGCAACCCTCGGGCTCCTGGACGTTCTAGCTACGACGAGCGCGGAGCCTCCCAGAAGGCGCGCAGCGCCAGCAGCTGCCCGGCTTCGTTCGCGCGGTAGGTGAAGACGCCTGGAGTCGTGAAGTCGCGCCCGGCGATGGTGGTCACGATGCTGCCGACGTTGGCTTCCTCGTCACCGCATTGGTAGGTGGTCTCGAAGTTGAACACCAGCTTGTCGGCGGGAGCGATCGCCTTGTCCCAGAACGCCGAGATGGCTTCCCTGCCGCTGTGTCCCTTGCCCTCGGGGTCCAGGAACGACGGTCCGATCGGGTCTTGCACGATGGCGTCGTCGGCGAAATTGGCCAGCCAGGCTTCCTTGTCGCGGGCGGCGACGGCATCGCGGGAACGCTTGCCGGCCAAGTGTGCGGGGTGATTCGGATCGGAAACTGTCATGTCAGTCCTGCCAGCCGGAGTGGATGTGGATGTCGGCGTACCGCTTCAGTGAATCCTTCTTCTTTTCGATCGGCGCGTCAAAGGCCAAACCGTCGAAAATCCAGGGGATGACGATGTTGTCGGTGACGCCCGCCGCGGCCAGTTCGCGGTGCCCGCCCACGCCGAACTTGTCGATGCACACCGCCTGAATCTCGAAAGGTGCGTCAGCGCGGCCATATTCGGCGCGCAGCGTGTTCAGCTGGGTGACGGTGCCGGCGAGCTGCTCGCAGGTCATCATGGCGCTGGTCCAGCCGTCGCCGATCTTCGCGGCGCGCTTGAGCGCGACGTCGGTGTGGCCACCGACGTAGAAGGGCACCGGTTTCGACGGCGCCGGGCTCATCTGCAGGCGGTCGAAATCGTAGAACTTGCCGTGGAATTCGACCATGCCGCCGGCCAGCACCAGCTTGATGACCTCGATCATCTCGTCGACGCGGGCTCCGCGCTTGGCGTACGGCTGCCCGCACCACTCGAATTCTTCCGGCGCCCAACCGATTCCGACGCCGAAGCCGAACCGGTTGCCCGTCAGGTTGGCGACCGAGCCGACCTGACGGGCCAACAGCAGCGGATTGCGCGACCCCAGCTTCATCACGTTGGTGTAGAAGCGGATCGTGCTCGTGGCGACCCCCATCGCCGCGGCGGCGATCAGGGGGTCCACCCACGGGGTCTCGGCGTTCCACATCCGCGAACCGTCCGCGGTGTACGGATAGTCCGCGGCCTGCTTCTCCATGTAGAACAACGAATCCGGTAGAGCGATCGCGTCGAACCCGACCTCTTCGGCGGTCTTGGCGATCTCGACGATGTCTTCGATCGGGCCCATCGCGACGCTCACGGTGTACTTCATGGCAGCTACTTGCCCGGTTTGTCGCTCGAGACCACCCACATCGAGTAGTACTGTGCGCCACCGCCATACGCGTGGCCCAGTGCCTTGCGGGCGCCCTCGACCTGGTGGTCGCCGGCCTTGCCCATGACCTGGATGGCCGACTCGGCGAACCGGATCATGCCGGATGCGCCAATGGGATTGGAGCTCAGCACACCGCCGGAGGCGTTGAACGGAATCTTGCCGCCGATGGCCGTCTCGCCGACCTCGGTGAGCTTCCAGCCTTCGCCTTCCGCGGCAAAGCCCAAGTTCTCCAACCACATCGGTTCGAACCACGAGAACGGCACGTACACCTCGGCCACGTCGATCTCATCGATCGGGCTCGTGATGCCGGCGTCGCGCCACAGGGCTGCAGCCGCGTCGCGGCCGGCCTGCGGGTTCACCTGGTCGCGGCCCGAGTAGGCCAGCGGTTCGGTGCGCAGCGCGGTGGCGTGAATCCAGGCGACCGGATGTCCCTCGGCGACGCGGGCGTCGGCGACTTCCTCGTTGCCGATGACCAGTGCGGCAGCACCGTCGGAGGTCGGGCACGTCTCGTCGAAACGGATTGGGTCCCAAAGCATCTGGGAGGCCATCACCTTCTCGACGGTGATGTCGGGCTGATGCAGGTGGGCCAGCGGGTTCTTGGCGCCGTTGAGCCGGTCCTTGACCGCCACGATGGCACCGATGTTCTCCGGCGCGCCCGAGCGGCGGATGTAGGCCCGCACGTGCGGGGCGAAGTAACCGCCCGCGCCGGCGCCCACCGGCTTGGTGAACGGCACCGGAATCGAGAGCGCCCACATGGCGTTCGACTCCGACTGCTTCTCCCAGGCCATGGTCAACACGCGGCGGTACTTGCCGGACTTGACCAGGCTGGCGGCGACGATCGCGGTCGAGCCACCCACCGAACCCGCGGTGTGCACGCGGATCAGCGGCTTGTTGGTGGCGCCGGTGGCGTCGGCCATGAACAGCTCGGGCATCATGACGCCCTCGAAGAAGTCCGGTGCCTTGCCGACCACGACGGCGTCGATGTCGGCCATGGTGCACCCGGAATCCGCGAGCGCTCTATCGATGGCTTCGCGCACCAGGCCGTTCATCGACACATCGAGTCGCTTGGCGACGTACTTGGTCTGCCCGGTGCCGAGGACGGCGGCGAGATTCTTGGCCATTGCTACTTGCCCTCCAGAACGGCAATCAGATTCTGTTGCAGCGCAGGACCACTCGTGGCGTGGGCCAGTACGCGGTTCGCCGATCCGTTGAAGATGTGTTCGGCGGCGAAGCCGATGCGCTCCAGGCCGGCCGAGAACATCGGGTTGGCGGCCAATGCGCCACCGGACGGGTTGACCTTCGTCGAGTCCTTCAGCCCGATCGCCTCGGCGAGGATCAGCTGCTGGTGGCTGAACGGTGCGTGCAACTCGGCGATGTCGATCGAGCCGACGTCCCCACCGGTGGCGGCGGCGGCCGATGCGGCGGTCGAGGTCGAGACCGTCAGATCACGGGCGCCCAGGATCGGGGTCTCGATGCGGTGCTCGAAACCGGTGATCCACGCGGGGTTTTCGCGCAGTTCCCGCGCCTTGTCTGCCGAGGCCAGCACGATCGCGGAGGCACCGTCGGTGATCGGCGCGATGTCGTGGCGGCGCAGCGGGTCGGCGAAGAACGGACGGTCCAGCAGCTCACTCACGGTGGCCGCGGACTCGAGCCGGTCGACGCGCTCGGCGACGGCGAACGAATCCAGCGCCACCTGAGCCATCTGCTCGGCGGTCCACTTCCCGGCGTCCAGACCGAAGCGGGCCTGCAGACCTGCCATCGAGACGGCGTCCGGCCACAGCGGCGAGACGGTGTACGGGTCGGTCTGCAGGGCCAGCACCCGGCGCAGGGTGCCGGCGCTGCCCTTGCCGAAGCCGTAGACCAGCGCGGTGTCGACCTCGCCCGTCAGGATCTTGATGTAGGCCTCATACAGCGCCCAGGCCGCGTCCATCTCCACGTGCGATTCGTTGATCGGCGGGATGGCGCCGATCGAGTCGATCGCCGAGATGAACGAAAATGCCCGGCCGGCAAGGTAATCCGAAGAACCGGAGCACCAGAAGCCGATATCGGTCTGCTTCAGACCCAACTCGGCGTACAGCTTTGCAAAACACGGCATCAGCATCTCGACGCCGTTCGTGGTGCCGTCGGTGCGGCGCACATGCGGGGCATGCGCGAACCCGACGACCGCTACGTCACTGGAAGTCATTGTGGCCCTTTACAGGTGGTGCTTGTACGAGTCGTAGTCGGCGTCGGGTTCGCCGGACGGTTTGAAGTGCGAGATGTTGTCGATGCCAAGACCCCACTCCTCGCGGGGCTTCCACACCGCCTCCACCCGCATACCCATCCGGACCTCAGCCGCGTCGATCTCGGTGAGCAGGTGCAGGAACGGGATGTCGGCGCCGTCGAGCAGCACGTAGGCGGCCACGTACGGCGGCTTGATGCGCTGCCCGGCGAACGGGATGTTGATGATCGCGAATGTGGTGACGGTGCCGCGGTCGACCAGCTCGACGAATTCGTCGAGTTCGAGACCGGTGGCCGGGTCGGCCTCCTTCGGCGGGAACAGCACCGCGCCGGGCTTGCCGTCGCGGCCGGCCTTGGTGCGGGCACCGAGCAGCTTGCCCTCTTGCAGGCCGCGCAGGAACACGGTCTCGGGATGCGAAGCGGTGTGCTGGATTTCGATGGACGACGGCACGACCAGCATGGTGATCGGATCCCGATCGTCGGCCGGCAGCGGTTCAACAGCGTCCTCGCCGGGCACGAAGTACGCGATGTCGGTGATGGCACCGACAGGCTCGTCGACCCAGTGCGCGCGGACGCGGTCACCGGACTTCAGCGAGCCCTCCGGGGCATCGACCGCGTGCAGCAGCGGGGTGTCGGCGCCGTCGAGCTTGATCAGCGCCCAGGCGAACGGACGCTGCAGGGGCTGCCCTTCCAGGGGCTCGGGCTGCCAGGTCCAGGACACGACGGTGCCGACGCTGGAAACCGGAACCACCTCGGTCAGGGCCTCGTAGGTGACAGGGTCATACTCGGCGGGAGGTACGTGGACCCGGCCGTCCGAACCGCGGGTGCCGACGACGCGTCGTCCGCGCAGCGCGGTGAAGAACTGACTCAGGACCGGACCTACTGAACGGGTGTAGTCGAATGACAGTTTCAGCGGAGCTGAAAGGGGCGGCTCATGGCCTGCCATCTGGGCTGGGCTGCTTTGGCTAGCGCTCACGGCATCGAGTAGAACAGGTTCTAACAATCGTGGCAAGCATGTGCGGGAAGGCAGCGCTATGAAACTCGGTTTGCAGCTCGGATACTGGGGCGCCAAGGCGCCGACCGATCACGCGACGCTCGTCGCGGCAGCGGAGGAAGCCGGGTTCGACACCGTCTTCACCGCGGAGGCCTGGGGCTCGGACGCGTACACCCCGCTGGCCTGGTGGGGCCGGGAAACCACCCGGATGCGCCTGGGTACCTCGGTCATCCAGATGTCGGCCCGCACGCCCACCGCGTGTGCCATGGCGGCGCTGACCCTCGACCATCTCTCGGGTGGCCGCCACATCCTGGGCCTGGGCGTCTCGGGCCCGCAGGTCGTCGAGGGCTGGTACGGGCAGAAGTTCCCGAAGCCGTTGGCCCGCACCCGCGAATACGTCGACATCCTGCGCCAGGTGTGGGCCCGCGAAGCCCCGGTGACCAGCGCCGGCCCGCACTACCCGCTGCCGTTGTCGGGTGAGGGCACCACGGGTCTGGGCAAGCCGCTCAAGCCCATCACCCATCCGCTGCGCGCGGACATCCCGGTGATGCTCGGCGCCGAAGGCCCCAAGAACGTCGCGCTGGCCGCCGAGATCGCCGACGGCTGGCTGCCCATCTTCTACTCACCACGGATCTCCGGCATGTACAACGAGTGGCTCGACGAGGGCTTCGCCCGCGCCGGTGCCCGTCGGACCCGCGAGACGTTCGAAATCTGTGCCACCGCACAGATCGTCGTCACCGACGACCGGCCCATGGTCATGGAGATGATGAAGCCGCACCTCGCGCTCTACATGGGTGGCATGGGCTCGGAGGACACCAACTTCCACGCCGAGGTGTACCGCCGCATGGGCTACTCCGAGGTCGTCGACGACGTCACCAAGCTGTTCCGCACCGACCGCAAGGACGAGGCCGCCAAGGTCATTCCGGACGAGCTGGTCGACGACTCCGCGATCGTCGGGAACCTCGACTACGTCAAGGAACAGATCAAGGCCTGGGAGGCCTCCGGCGTCACCATGATGGTGGTCGGGGCCAAGTCGGTCGAGCAGATCAAGCAATTGGCTGACTTGGTCTAGTCAGTCTCGCCAGCAGACGCAAAACTGTCTCTTTGGCCCGCCGAAGTGCAGTTTTGCGTCGGTTCGCGAATGCGGCAGTAGACACTTATTGCGAAGTGTCTATAACGTGTTCTAGATTTGTGGTGTGACAGACGCCACCGGGCCCGCGCCCTCGCAGCACACCATCGCGGGCACCGTGCTGACCATGCCGGTGCGCGTCCGCAAGGCAACGCAGCACATGGCGATGTTCTCGGTCGACGCCGATGCCGCGCAACGCATGATCGACTACAGCGGCCTGCAGGTGTGCCGGTTCCGCCCACGCCGCGCAGTGGCCGTGCTGATGCTGATGCACTACGTCGACAGCGACCTCGGCCAGTACTACGAGTACGGCACCAACATCATGGTGAACCCGCCCGGCTCGAACGCGTCGGGCCTGCGCGCCCTGCAGTCGGCGGGCGCCTTCATCCATCACCTGCCCGTCGACCAGCCCTTCACCCTGGAGGCCGGCCGGAACATCTGGGGCTATCCGAAGGTGATGGCGGACTTCGCCATTGACGACGGAAAGAACTTCTCCTTCGACGTCACCATCGACGGCCGGTTCGCCGTCGGGATGGACTTCCGGCCGGGCTTCCCGGTGCCCGCACCGTCCAAACCGCAAGCGCCCCCGACGTATTCGCACCTCGACGGCGTCACCCGGGAGACCGTCGGCGTGATGCGGCCGTCCGGCGTGCGCTACCGGCCCGGTGGCGTGACGGTGCGACTGGGTGACCACCCCTATGCCCAGGAACTGGCGGCGCTCGGATTGCCGAAACGCGCCATGCTTTCCGGTTCCGCTGACAACGTAGACATGACTTTCGCCGACGCTCAGGAGATCAAGTGACCAGTGTTCTGACCCGCCCCGACGTTGACCTGGCCGACGGCCGGTTCTATGCCGACCGGCAGGCCGCGCATGAGGCCTACCGCTGGATGCGGGCCAACGAGCCGGTGTTCCGGGACCGCACCGGGCAGGCCGCGGTGACCACGTACCAGTCCGTGCTCGAGGCCGAGCGCAACGCCGAGCTGTTCTCCAACGCCGGCGGTATCCGCCCCGATCAGCCGGGCATGCCCTACATGATCGACATGGACGATCCGGCGCACCTGGTGCGGCGCAAGCTGGTCAACGCCGGCTTCACCCGCAAGCGCGTCATGGACAAGGTGCCGTCCATCGGGCGGCTGTGTGACGCCCTGATCGACAACATCTGTGAGAAGGGCGAGGCCGACTTCGTCCGCGATCTGGCGTCCCCGCTGCCCATGGCCGTCATCGGCGACATGCTGGGTGTGGTGCCGGAAGAGCGCGAGATGCTGCTCGATTGGTCCGACGAGCTGGTGTCCGGGCTGTCCTCACACCTGGACGAGTCGTCGATCCAGAAACTGATGGAAACCTTTGCGGCATATACCGCTTTCACCATGGACGTGATCAAGGACCGGCGCGCCAACCCGACCGACGACCTGTTCTCGGTGTTCATCAACTCCGAGGTCGAAGGTCAGCGGCTGAGCGACGACGAGATCGTCATGGAGACGCTGCTGATCCTGATCGGCGGCGACGAGACCACGCGGCACACCCTGTCCGGCGGCACCGAGCAGCTGATGCGGCACCGTGACCAGTGGGACCGGCTGGTCGCCGATCCTTCGCTGATGCCCGGTGCCATCGAGGAGATGCTGCGCTGGACCTCGCCCATCAAGAACATGTGCCGCGTCCTGACCGCGGACACCGTCTTCTACGGCACCGAGCTGAAGAAGGACGAGAAGGTCATGCTGATGTTCGAGGCGGCGAACTTCGACGGCGACCAGTTCGAGAACCCTGACGAGTTCCACATCGACCGGACCCCCAACAGCCACTTGGCTTTCGGCTTCGGCACCCACTTCTGCATGGGTAACCAGCTGGCCCGGTTGGAGCTGCGCCTGATGACGGAGCGGTTGATGCAGCGGCTGCCCGACCTCCGCCTGGCCGAGGGTGCGGAGATCCCGCTGCGCGCCGCCAACTTCGTCAGCGGTCCCGAGGCCATGCCGGTGGTGTTCACCCCGACAGCCCGGGTGCTGTAGCGAGCCGAGGTGCCGGCCAATGTGAGAACTGTGCAAGGAATGCAAGGAATCGGCAGGTTCCGTCGCACGGTGTAGTCGCCTGCGTCAATGATGGGCGGCATGACCACATCGATGATCTCATCGACCAAAGCCGAAAACCGCCGCGCGATCTGGAACACCATCCGGGGCTCCTCGGGCAACCTGGTGGAGTGGTACGACGTCTACGTCTACACCGTGTTCGCCACCTACTTCGAGAAGCAATTCTTCGATGAGGCGGACCAGAATTCGACGATCTACGTCTACGCGATCTTCGCCGTCACGTTCCTGACCCGGCCGGTGGGCTCCTGGTTCTTCGGGCGGTACGCCGACCGTCGCGGCCGGCGCGCCGCCCTGACCTTCAGCGTGTCGCTGATGGCGATGTGTTCCATGGTGATCGCGCTGGTGCCCGGGCAGGCGACGATCGGGGCGGCCGCGCCGGTCGTGCTCATCTTGTGCCGGCTGGTGCAGGGTTTCGCCACCGGCGGCGAATACGGCACCTCCGCGACGTACATGTCGGAGGCGGCCACGCGGGAACGGCGCGGCTTCTTCTCCTCGTTCCAGTACGTCACGCTGGTCGGCGGGCATGTGCTCGCCCAGTTCACCCTGCTGATCATCCTGACCGCGCTCACCAAGGATCAGGTACACGAATTCGGTTGGCGCATCGCTTTTGCCGTCGGTGGCGTGGCGGCGGTGGTGGTGTTCTGGCTGCGCCGGTCGATGGACGAGTCGCTGTCCGAGGAACAGCTCGCGGCGATCAAGGCGGGTAAAGACACCGGTGCGGGCTCGCTGCGCGAACTGCTCACCAAGTACTGGCGGCCGCTGCTGCTGTGCTTCCTGATCACGCTCGGCGGCACGGTCGCGTTCTACACCTACAGCGTGAACGCCCCCGCCATCGTCAAGACCACGTACAAGACCGAGGCGATGACAGCGACGTGGATCAACCTGGCCGGCCTCATCTTCCTGATGCTGTTGCAGCCGATCGGCGGGATCATCAGTGACCGGGTGGGCCGCAAACCCCTGCTGCTGTGGTTCGGTTTCGGCGGCCTGGTCTACACCTATGTGTTGATCACCTATCTGCCGCAGACGCATTCGCCGATCGCGACGTTCCTGTTGCTGGCGGTCGGCTACGTCATCCTGACCGGCTATACGTCGATCAACGCGCTGGTGAAGTCCGAACTGTTCCCCGCGCATGTGCGGGCCCTGGGCGTGGGAGTCGGCTACGCACTGGCCAATTCGATCTTCGGCGGTACCGCGCCGCTGATCTATCAGGCGCTCAAGGCGCGCGACCAGGTGCCGCTGTTCATCGGGTACGTCACCGTCTGCATCGGGGTGTCGTTGCTGGTGTATCTGGTGTTCCTGAAGAACAAGTCCAGCACCTACCTCGACCGCGAACAGGGCGCGGCGTTCTAACTGGGGGTCGCAGGCACCGCCATCGAGATGACGGTGCCGGGCGACCCGGTGACCGTGAATTGGCCGCCCGTGGCAAGCACTTTCGTGCAGATCGAGGCGAACCCGATGTGACCGTCCTCGACGCTCTGCGCCAGCCGGTCCGCCGGAATGCCGACGCCGTCGTCGGCGATGCTCAGTTCGGCCCGACTGCCGTTGTGCGCCAGCCTGAATCGCAGGTTGTCGGCATGCGCATGCTTGATCGCGTTGGTCGAGAACTCCCGGGCCGCGCTGTAGAGCAGATGGTCGACGTTGGTGCGCAGGCTCTCTGGCCAGCCGTCGGCGTCCAGGTGAACCGTGATGCTGGTCCGTGCGGCGATACCGTCGGCCAGTGAGGTGATCGCGGCCTTGAGGCCGGAACGGGCCAGCACCTCGGGATGCAGTTCACGCACCACGTCGCGCAGCAGCCGGGAGGATTCCGCGAGCGCGAAGTCGACGCGGTCCATGCCCTCGACCGACCCGTCGCGGACGTCCTCCATGTCGTGCCGGGCCACCAGGACGTACTGCAGCGCGCCGTCGTGCAGACGCTCCGAAAGCGATTGACGCTCCCGCTTCTCCAGGCTGATCACCTCTTCGAGCAGCCGGGTCCGCTCCTGGGCCAGATCGGCGATGGTCCGCGTCTTGGCTTGCTGAATCCACGACAGCGCGACCGACCCGGCGGCCAGGCCGAACACGATGGCGGTGCGCAACAGGATCGAGCCCCAGGGCTCGTGACCGTTGGCTTCCCTGTCGATCCAGTTCACGACGAAGAACGTGGCGACGGTCGGGATCGCGATCATGGCGCTGACGGCGGGATCGAGCTGCGCCGCCGCGATCAGCGGGATCAGGAACAGCCCATGCTGCAGGACGTCGGACGTCCAGGTTTCGGGCGAACTGAGCCCGCTGTCCACTGAAATGACCGCCACCACAGTCAGATCCGCGCACAGCAGGAACAGTGCCGACACCCGCTTGGTTCGCTGGTCGGATTGATCGGCCGAGCGCCGCGCCCACAATCCCCACGCCGCGACCATCGCGACGTAGCAGGCGAAGATGCCCCAGTGCAGCCGCACGTTGGCGTTCGGGGGCTCGAACAGCAAGCCGAACCCGATGAACACCGCAAGCAGCGCCCGCAGCGCGAGTTGCAGCAGCAGGCCGCGCAGCAGAGGCCTACTGGGTTCGGACATGTGCACGATTTTCCGTGATGGCCGCGGAAAATCATGCACGAATCACGCAAATGATTCGACGATCGACTCTCGGGGGTCGCGCCAGGTCAGGCTCAGGTCGGCCAAGGTCAGGCTGTCGTCAGTGGGTACGGCCGCCGTCAGCAGCACGGCGGCTTCGTGGCTCAGGCCCTCGGCCAGGGGCAGCCAGCGCCCGGCGAAATCCGAAACTCGGCCGACGCCGCGAAACAGGCTGGGCGACAGGGGAAGCCGGCGGATCGGCCGGCCCAGGGCCGACTGCAGTGCGTCGACCATCTGGTCGAACGTCAGCAGCACGCCGCCGCAGACATAGCGCTTCGGTCCACGGCCGGGCTGCATCAGCGCCGTGTGAACGCGGGCCACGTCGCCGACATCGATCATCTGCATGCCGCCGCGCAGTCGCGGGGCGACGCGGTACCGCACGATCGGATCCCAACCACGTTGCGTCACACCGACTGCCGTGTGGAAGGCCGGCCCGACCACCGACGACGGGTAGGTGACGACGACGGGAGCGCCCTCGGCCTGTAGCCGCCGGGCCGCGAGATCGGCGTAGGCCTTGGTGCGGGCGTAGTCGCTGCGGCCGGGGGCCGGGGGAGTGTCGGGCCCGATGATGCCGTCGGACGGCGGGAACAGCGAACTGTAGGACGACACCGACACGATGGGGTCGAGCCCCAACTCGGCGGCCTGCGTCAGCAGGGCCTCGGTGGCGTAGGCGTTGATCTCCCACATCAGCTGGGTGCGGCGACTGTCGGTGCCGACGACACCGGCCGCGTGCAGCACGGCGTCGCATCCGGCCAGTAGCTCGGAAACCGTTGCGGGATTACGGATATCGCCGGCCAGCACCTCGAGTGGACCCAGCTGGCACAGAGCGTCGAGCGCCGCGTCGTCGTTGCCGCCGGGGACCACCAGCAGCCGGACGGAATGCCCGGCTGCCAGCAGGGCGCGGACGGTGTGGGCACCGACGTAGCCGGTGCCGCCCGTCACGGCGATGTGCATCAGCGCATCTTGAACTGCGGTGCGCGCTTCTCCTTGAATGCCAGCGGGCCTTCCTTGGCGTCCTCGGACAGGAAGACCGGGATGCCGTTGGCGGTGTCGGGCTTGAAGGCGTCCAGTTCGTGCATGCCCTCGGTCTCGCGGATGGTCTTGAGGATGGCCTGCACGGCCAGCGGGCCGTTGTTGTTGATCACCTCGGCGATCTCCAGGGCCTTCTCCAGCGCGGTGCCGTCCGGAACCACGTGCCCGATCAGCCCGTATTCCAGCGCCTGGGCCGCGGTGATGTGCCGTCCGGTCAGCAGCATGTCGCACGCGATGGTGTACGGAATCTGGCGCACCAGGCGCACCGCCGAACCGCCCATCGGGTAGAGGCTCCACTTCGCTTCGGAGATGCCGAACTTGGCGCTCTCACCGGCGATGCGGATGTCGGTGCCCTGCAGGATCTCGGTGCCACCGGCGATGGCCGGGCCCTCGACCGCGGCGATCAGCGGCTTGGTCAGGCGGCGGCCCTTGAGCAGACCGTCGATGCGCGACGGGTCGTAGCTGCCGTCCTTGAACGAGTCCCCCGGCGGCTTCTTGGCGGCGCCCTTGAGGTCCATGCCCGCGCAGAAGTAGCCGCCGGCACCGGTCAGGATGCAGGTGCGAATCTCGGGATCGTTGTCGACGCGGTCCCAGGCCTCGACCATTATCGAGAGCATCTCGCCAGAAAGGGCGTTGCGGGCCTCGGGCCGGTTCAAAGTGACGATCAGGGTGTGTCCGCGCTGCTCAATGAGGGCGTCGGGGCCTTTTTCGGGCTCGCTCACAGGTGCCTTCCTCCGGGCTCGAGAACGTTAGACTTGTCACAAAATGTAACACGTTCTAGTTTATGTACCGTGGCTCTGAATATCGCAGATCTTGCCGAGCACGCCATCGATGCTGTGCCGGACCGTGTCGCCCTGATTTGTGGCGACGAAAAGCTGACCTACGCCGAGTTGGAGGAGAAGGCCAACCGCCTGGCTCACTACCTCCAGTCCCAGGGCGTCAAAAAGGACGACAAGGTTGGGCTGTACTGCCGCAACCGCATCGAGATCGTGATCGGCATGCTCGGCATCATCAAAGCCGGCGCGATCCTGGTCAACGTCAACTTCCGCTACGTCGAGGGCGAGCTGAAGTACCTGTTCGAGAACTCGGACATGGTTGCGCTGATCCACGAGCGCCAGTACGCCGACCGGGTTGCCAACGTGCTACCCGAGCTGCCGCTGCTCAAGACCATCCTGGTCGTCGAGGACGGTTCCGACGGTGACTTCCAGCGCTACGGTGGCGTCGAGTTCTACTCCGCCATCGCCGAGCACTCACCCGAGCGCGACTTCGGCCCGCGCAGCGAAGACGACATCTACCTGCTGTACACCGGCGGCACCACCGGATTCCCCAAGGGCGTCATGTGGCGGCACGAGGACATCTACCGAGTGCTGTTCGGCGGCACCGACTTCGCCACCGGCGAGCCGATCGCCGACGAGTACGATCTGTCCAAGCAGGCCGCCGCGAACCCGCCGATGATCCGGCTCCCCATCCCGCCGATGATCCACGGCGCGACCCAGTCGGCCACCTGGATGGCCATGTTCACCGGCCACACCGTGGTGCTGATGCCGGAGTTCGACGCCGACGCCGCGTGGCGAATGATCCACGAGCACAAGGTGAATCTGCTCTTCTTCACCGGCGACGCGATGGCCCGCCCGCTCCTGGACGCCCTGCTGGCGCACCAGGAGGAGGGCAACACCTACGACCTGTCCTCGCTGTTCCTGCTGGCCAGTACCGCCGCGCTGTTCTCCACCAGCCTCAAGGAGAAGTTCCTCGAGCTGCTGCCGAATCGGATCATCACCGACTCGATCGGCTCCTCGGAGACCGGTTTCGGCGGTACCAGCATCGTCGCCAAGGGGCAGTCGCACACCGGCGGCCCACGCGTCACCATCGACAAGAACACCAAGGTCCTCGACGAGGACGGCAACGAGGTGGTTCCGGGTTCGGGCGTGCGCGGCATCATCGCCAAGTGCGGCCACATCCCGGTCGGTTACTTCAAGGATGAGAAGAAGACTGCCGAGACCTTCCGGACGTTCAACGGGGTGCGCTACGCCATCCCGGGCGACTTCGCCGAGGTCGAGGCCGATGGCAGCGTGACGATGCTGGGCCGCGGCTCGGTGTCGATCAACTCCGGTGGCGAGAAGATCTACCCCGAAGAGGTCGAGGCCGCGCTCAAGGGTCACCCAGATGTGTTCGACGCCTTGGTGGTCGGTGTGCCGGACCCGCGCTTCGGTCAGCACGTCGCGGCCGTCGTGCAGCCCCGCGAGGGCACCAAGCCCGCGCTGGCCGACCTGGACGCGTTCGTCCGCAGCGAGATCGCCGGCTACAAGGTGCCGCGCAGCCTGTGGCTGGTCGACGAGGTCAAGCGGTCCCCGGCGGGCAAGCCCGACTACCGCTGGGCCAAGGACCAGACCGAGGCCCGCCCGGCCGATGAGGTGCACGCCAAACACGCAGGCGTGCAAGCCTAGTTAGGAAACAGACATGAAAACCGAACTCTGCGATCGCTTCGGCATCGAGTACCCGATCTTCGTCTTCACCCCGTCGGAGAAGGTGGCGGCGGCGGTGACCCGCGCGGGCGGCATGGGTGTGCTGGGTTGCGTCCGGTTCAACGATCCCGACGAGCTGGAAAACGTGCTGTCCTGGATGGACGCCAACACCGACGGTAAGCCGTACGGCGTCGACGTGGTGATGCCCAACAAGGTCCCCACCGAGGGCAGCGCGGTCGACATCGACAAGCTGATTCCCCAGGCTCATCGGGACTTCGTCGCGAAAACCCTTGCTGATCTTGGGGTTCCGCCGCTCCCCGCCGAGGGTGAGCACAACACCGGTGTGCTGGGTTGGCTGCACTCGGTGGCGCGAAGCCATGTCGAGGTCGCATTGCGCCATCCGATCAAGCTGATCGCCAACGCGCTGGGGTCCCCGCCCAATGACGTCATCGAGCAGGTCCACGAGGCAGGTGTCCCGGTGGCCGCGCTGGCCGGCAGCGCGAAGCATGCGCTCAGCCACGTCGCCAACGGAGTGGACATCGTCATCGCCCAGGGGCATGAGGCCGGTGGGCACACCGGTGAGATCGGTTCCGTGGTGCTGTGGCCGGAGATCGTCGACGCCGTGGACGGTAAGGCCGCGGTGCTCGCTGCCGGTGGGATCGGCAGTGGCAGGCAGCTGGCCGCTGCCCTGGCTCTCGGTGCGCAGGGCGTCTGGATGGGCTCGGCATTCCTCACCGCGGCCGAATATGACCTGGGTGTGCGTCGCGAGTCGGGTGCCTCGGTGATCCAGGAGGCATTGCTGAATGCCACCTCCGCCGACACCGTGCGCCGAAAGATCTACTCCGGCAAGCCCGCTCGGATTCTGAAGAGCCGCTGGACCGACGCCTGGGACGCACCGGATGCGCCCGAAGCGCTGCCGATGCCACTGCAGAACATTCTCGTTGGAGAGGCGCATCAGCGGATGAGCCTTTCCGATGATCCGACCGCGGTCGCCATGCCGGTCGGTCAGATCGTCGGCCGGATGAACGAGATCCGCCCGGTGGAGGTCATCATCGCCGATCTGGTCGCCGAGTTCGAGGCGGCCACCAAGCGCCTGGATGCCATCCGCGACAACTGATTTCCCTGCGCGAGCGCTAGGGCGTGATCTTCACCTGCTGCGCGACGGTGTCGGTGGCGGCCTGGATGATCGGCGTCTGGTCCACCGCGCCGTCTGAATTCAGTTGCAGGACATAGGTTGCCCCGCCCGACGGGAAGATCACCGTCTGCTGCGCGACGAACTTCGTCTTGCCGTCGGACACCCAGGTGCCGGCGATGCGGTAGGCGGGGTAGTTGCGCACCTTGGTTTCGCTACCGGGACCCGATGGCGTGAAGCCCGGCAGGTTCTGAATCTCCCCGGGCGCGGTGGCCATCAGCGCCTTGGCATCGACGTCGCCGGTCAGCTTCGACAGCAGCGCGATGACGCTGGGCGCGTAGTTCGCCGGGTCGACGGGTCCGTTGTAGATGATCGAGTCGTACGCCCATGGCGGATTGTCGTCACCGGTGGCCTTCCAGCCGTCCGGCTTCGGCAGGTCGACCTTCGGCTCGCCGTTGTCGGTGCGGTGCACCTGCTGTTCGGTGATCTTGTGGTCTTTGATGTAGCTGGCGATCGTCGGGTTGGGGCCGTCACTTGCCTTGCTGTTGCCCGCATCCGCAGCGGCGGCCGCTGTCGTCGGCGCGGCGCTGGTCGGGCTGTCGGACGCCGCGCTCGCATCTTTTCCCGAGTCGCAGCCGGCCAGCACCATGGACAGTGCGGTCGCTGCCGCGACGAGGCCGGTGATCGCGGACGTTCTCATGTGGCGAGACTAGTGGACCAAGCTCGCAGTGATCCTGTGAGCCGGGGTCGAGCCGGCGCGAAACCGGCTCTAGCGTGTGGATTAGCTGTGGCACTACTGTGAGCGCGTGGCAAACGCGCAGAAACCACCGCCCGGCTGGCTCATCGACGGCATCGGCCGGGTCCGCGAAGGCTTGAGCCAACTACGCCAGGCCGTTGCCCCGGCCAACCTCACGATGTTCGAGATGGTGTTGGGCAGCTGGCTCACCCAGGCCATGTATGTGGCGTCCAAGCTCGGCATCATCGACATGCTCGCAGCTGCTCCGGCGACCGCCGAAGACGTCGCTCGACGCGTGGGCTCCGATCCCGCGGCCACATTCCGGTTGCTGCGGGCGCTGGCCAGCAACGGAGTCCTCAAGCAGGAGCGTGGCGGACGGTTCGCGCTCACGCGGCTCGGCCAGGCGCTGCGGTCGGATGTACCGGGATCGATGGCGCCGATGCTCCAGTTCATCGGCCACCCCAAGCATTGGGAACACTGGGGCCAGTTGCTGTACTCGGTACAAACCGGCAAGACGTCGATAGAGATGTTGCGCGGCATGGCGCCCTTTGACTACTTCGAGACTGATCCTGACCTGGCCGCGGCGTTCAACAACGCGATGACCGGACTGTCCGGCATGGTGATCGAAACCCTGTTGCCGGCATACGATTTCCGCGGCTTCGGCACCATCGTCGACGTGGGTGGCGGGCACGGCGCACTGCTTTCGGCAGTCCTGCAGCAGGCCACTGACGCCCGCGGCGTGCTGTTCGACCTGCCGTCCGTCGTGGCGGGTGCGGGTCCGGTGCTCGACTCGGCCGGGGTGTCCGACCGCATCACCGTCACCGGTGGCTCGTTCTTCGAGTCGGTCCCCGCAGGCGGCGATGCCTATCTGCTGAAGACGATCATCCATGACTGGGACGAGGACAGTGCGTTGGCGATCCTGCGCAACATCCGGTCGGTGATGGCACCGACGGGCACCGTCGCGTTGATCGAACTCGTGCTGCCCGAAGGCATGCCGAATCACCCCGGCATGCTCGTCGACCTCGAGATGCTGGTCACGGCAGGCGGGCAGGAACGCACCGCCTCGCAGTACGCAGAGTTGTTGGCGCGCGCCGGACTTCGGCAGACCCGCGTGGTCCCGACGGCCGGGCCGATGTCACTCGTCGAGGCCGTCCCGGTACACGACTAGCGGGCGATCGCGAAGACCGGGTCGGCACAGTCGGTACCCTCGGCCGACAGTTGCCGCTTGATGACCTTGAACGTCTCGGTCCGCGGCAGCGTCGTGGCGACGCGGACGAACCGGGGCCACTGCTTGGGGCCCAGATCCTCCTGTGCGGCAAGGAAGGCGCTGAAGTCGTCCGCGGAGAACTCCGCGTGGTCGAGGAGGACGAGTGCCGACATCACCTGGTCGCCGACGGCGGGATCGGGTATCGGGTAGACGGCTGCCTCGACCACGTCAGGGTGCCGCAGCAGCACCTGCTCGATGGGTGCGGTGCCTAGGTTCTCGCCGTCGACCCGCATCCAATCGCCAAGGCGCCCAGCGAAATAGATGAACCCTGCCGCGTCCCGGTAGGCCAGGTCGCCGGTGTGGTAGACGCCGCCGACCATGCGTTCGGCCTCGGCCGCGTCGTTGTTGTAGTAGCCGCGGAACCAGCCCCGGCCGGTCGGGTTCACGATTTCGCCGACGACGCCCGGCGGGCACGGCAGGCTGGTCTCCACGTCGACGATGGCCACCTCGTCGGTCAGCGGTCCCAGCGCGCCGGCCGGGGTGTCCGGGGTGCGGGCGATCGCGACACCACCCTCGGTGGAGCCGAAACCGTCGACGACGATGACACCGAAGCGCTGTGCGAACCGGTTCAGGTCGCGTGGGGCACCCTCGTTGCCGTACATGAACTTCAGCGGATTGTCGGCGTCGTCCGGCTGGGCCGGGGTGGCCAGGATGTACGACAGCGGCTTGCCGACGTAGTTGGCGTAGGTGGCGCCGTAGCGCCGCACATCCGTCAGGAATCCGGAGGCAGAGAACTTGCGGCGCAACGCAATCGACCCCTGCGCGGCGAGCGCCACGGCCCAGCCGGCCATGACGGCGTTGGAGTGGAACAGCGGCATGGCCAGGTAGAACGTGTCGTCGCGCCCGAGGCCGAAGCGGTCGGCCAGCATCTGGCCCGGGAACGCCACCTTGTCGTGGGTGACCCGGACGGCCTTCGGGTCACCGCTGGTGCCCGAGGTGAAGATCAGCATGAACAGGTCGTCGGGATCGACGTCGGCGAAGTGCACCGGGGTGCCGGCGAATCCGGCGAGTTCGGTTGCCCACGAAGCGGATTCGACGTCGATGACGTCGATGCCCGCGGCCTCCAGACCGGCCGGGACCAGGTCGGGATTGTCGGCGAGCACCAACTGGCAGTCGGAGCGCTCGGCGTCGCCGACCAGCGCCGCGCCGCGGCGGGTCGGGTTGAGGCCGACCGGAACCAGCCCCGCCAGCGCGGCGGCCACCAGCAGCGACGAGAAGAACGTCGTATTGCTCAGCAGCACACCGATGTGCGGCGGTTTGGCCGGGTCCAGCCGCGCCTTCAGCGCCGCGGCCAACTGCGCGCCCGCGACGATGTGGTCGGCCCAGCTGGTGAAACCGGCTGGGCCGCCATCATTTTCTTGTGAGGAGTCGTCCGGCGCCGTTGTGCAGTCGTACAACCCGCGGTCGGTGACGTCGAGGAGCGGGCGCAGCAGATCGCTGACGGTGGGCCGGGAGGACATCGGTCGAATCTAGACGGGCGTCTCGGCGAGTTCGCGCCCGATCTGCAGCAGCTGCCCGGTGGCCCCGCCGACCGCGAACTCGGTCTGCTTGGCGGCCAGGAAGTAGCGGTGCACCGGGTGATCCATGTCGATGCCGACACCACCGTGCACGTGCACCGCGGTGTGCGCCACCCGGTGCCCGGCCTCGGCGGCCCAGAACGCCGCGGTGTTCACGTCCACCTCGGCTGGCAGCCCCTCGGCCACGCGCCAGGAAGCCTGGGTCAGCGTCAGGCGCAGCGCCTTGACGTCGATGTAGCCGTCGGCCAACCGGGACGACACGGCCTGGAAGCTGCCGATGGGGCGGTCGAACTGCTCGCGCTCGCGGGCGTACAACGCGGTGAGCTCCAGCGCGCGCTCCACCACGCCGAGCTGGAATGCGGTGCGGCCCAGGGCACCCCGCAGCTGCAGCCAGGCGAGCACCTCGGCGCCGCCGACGATGCGGTCAGCGGCGACGGTCACGCCCTGCAGATCCAGGTGCGCGACGCTGCCGTGTCCGGTGGTGTCGAGCGAGGTGACGGTGACGCCCGCGTCGGCTGCCGCGACCAGGAAAACCTTGACGCCGGAATCGCTTTCGGCCGGCACCAGGAGGGCATCGGCGACCGGGCCGTAGGCGACCTGGGTGCGGGTGCCGGTGAGCTTGTAGCCGGTCTCATCGCTGCCGGTGGCCTGCACCGGGCCCTGGCCCATCTCGCCGTCGAGCGCCGGCACGACGATCTTGCTGCCGGCGACCGCCGGGGCGGCCCACTCGGATTGCAGCTCGGCCGAACCGAATTCGGCGATGGCACCGGCGGCCAGGATGGTCGACTCGAGGTACGGCACCGCCGCGAGCTGACGGCCCAGTGCCACGAGCACGGCGGACTGCTCCAGCGGACCGAAACCACCGCCGCCCACCGACTCCGGTGCGGTGGTCGACAGGATGTCGGAATCGATCAGCTTGTCCCACAGTTCACGGTCGAACCGTTCGTCGAGCTTGTCCAGCTCCTTCTGCCGTTCCGGGGTCACCACCGATTCGGTGATGGACCGGACCAGGCCGCCGAGGTCCTCAGATGCTTCGGTTGTCTTGAAATCCATGTCAGTCCTTACCGGTTCACTCGGGGCAGGCCAAGAGCCACCATGCCGATGATGTCGCGCTGAATCTCGTTGGTGCCGCCGCCGAAGGTCAGGATCAGGCAGGACCGGTGCCAGCGCTCGATCCGGCCACGCAGCAGCGCACCCGGGGTGTCGCGGCGCAGGGTCGCCGAGGTGCCGAGCACCTCCATCAGCAGCCGGTAGGCCTCGGTGGCCAGCTCGGTGCCGTAGACCTTGGCCGCCGATGCGTCGGCGGGGGAGGGCGCGGAGTCGGTGGCCGAGGCCAGCTCCCAGTTGATCAGCTTCAGCACTTCGGCCTTGGCATGCACCCGGGCCAGGTTCAGCTGCACCCACTCGGAGTCGATGAGGCGCTTGCCGTGGTGGTCCTTGGTGTTCTGGGCCCATTCCCGAACCCCGTCCAGTGCGACGAAGATCGGCTGCGCCGACACCAGGGCCACGCGCTCGTGGTTGAGCTGGTTGGTGACCAGCTTCCAGCCGCCGTGCTCTTCGCCGACCAGGCTGGAGGTCGGGACCCGGACGTCCTGGTAGTAGGTGGCACTGGTGTCCACACCGGACATGGTGTGCACCGGCGTCCAGGAGAAGCCCTCGGCGGTGGTCGGCACGATCAGCATCGAGATGCCGCGGTGCTTCTTGGCCTCGGGGTTGGTGCGGGCCGCCAGCCAGACGTAGTCGGCGTAGGCGATCAGCGACGTCCACATCTTCTGGCCGTTGATGACGTAATCGTCACCGTCGCGGACCGCGGTGGTGCGCAGCGACGCCAGGTCGGTGCCGGCGCCGGGCTCGGAGTAGCCGATGGAGAAGTGCAGCTGGCCCGCGGCGATCTTGGGCAGGAAGAACTTCTTCTGCTCCTCGGTGCCGAAGTGCATGATCGTCGGTGCCACGGAGTTGATGGTCAGGAACGGCACCGGGACGTTGGCGATGGCGGCCTCGTCGTTGAAGATCAGGCCGTCCATCGGCGGGCGGGCCTGGCCCCCGTACTCCTTGGGCCAGCTCAGCGTCAGCCAGCCGTCCTTGCCCATCTGCTCGACGGTCTCGCGGTAGACGTTGCCGCGTCCCATCTCGCCGTCGTTGGACGCCAGCGCCTCGGCGCGCTCCGGGGTCATGAGCTTGGTGAAGTACGAGCGCAGTTCGCGCCGCAGCTCCTCCTGCTCGGGCGTGTAGCCGATCCGCATCGAACTCATCCTTTATCAGTTGAATTGGGGTAGGTCTCTGGTCCGTTTGTCACGTTGCTGGGGCCGCTTTCATCGACCCGTGCCTATTCAAACTTGTAACACGTTCTAGTCTTGGGGTCCAGAGCGTGCCACACTGGCATCGCCATGGCGGGGTCGTTATGTTGGCCTCACCGTCGAAATCCGGGCTCTCAGGAGGGTGTCATGCGGGTTGAAGTTGATCACGATCGCTGTGAAGGAAACGCGGTTTGCGTGGGAATTGCGCCGGACCTTTTCGATCTCGACGACAACGACTATGCAGTAGTCAAGGCCGATCCGGTGCCTGCCGACCAGGTAGAACTGGCCGAGCAGTCCATCGCGGAATGCCCCCGCGCCGCCCTTCTCCGCAAAGACTAGAGGTATTCATAAATTGACTAGCGAACTGGACTCCACCGACCTCTCCGGCAAGGTGGCCGTGGTCACCGGTGCCGCCGCGGGACTGGGCCGCGCCGAGGCCATCGGCCTGGCGCAGGCCGGCGCCACCGTCGTGGTGAACGACATGGCCGGCGCACTGGACAAGTCGGACGTGCTCGCCGAGATCGAGGCCGCCGGCTCCAAAGGCATTGCGGTGGCCGGGGATATCAGCGCCCGCAGCACCGCCGACGAACTGGTCGCCACCGCGGACAGCCTGGGCGGGCTGAACATCGTCGTGAACAACGCCGGCATCACCCGCGACAAGATGCTGTTCAACATGACCGACGAGGACTGGGACGCGGTCATCGCGGTCCACCTCCGCGGCCACTTCCTGCTGACCCGCAACGCCGCGACCTACTGGCGCGCCAAGGCCAAGGAGTCGGCCGACGGCAAGGTGTACGGCCGGATCGTCAACACGTCGTCCGAGGCCGGCCTCGCCGGTCCGGTGGGGCAGGCGAACTACGGCGCCGCCAAGGCCGGCATCACGGCGCTGACCCTGACCGCGGCCCGCGGTCTGGAGCGCTACGGCGTCCGCGCCAATGCGATCGCACCGCGGGCGCGCACCGCGATGACGGCAGATGTGTTCGGTGCGGCTCCTGGTGAAGGAGAGGTCGACCCGCTGTCGCCGGAACACGTTGTGAAATTGGTGCGTTTCCTTTCCTCGCCCGCGTCGGAAAACGTGAATGGCCAGCTCTTCATCGTTTATGGTCCGACTGTGACCCTGGTAGCAGCCCCGACCGTGGAGAGCCACTTCACAGCGTCGTCCGCTGAGTGGGACATGACACAACTGAGTGCCACGTTGCGCGGATATTTTGCTGACCGCGATCCGGAGCGGAATTTCTCGGCGACTGCCCTGATGGAGTCGAGGGACTGAACGTCCCGGATCGAGTGCTGACGCGGCGTCGAAAGCGCCGCGTCGGCACGAGAACTTGTTACAGTGGCGGCAACGTCAAAATATATCCTGAGCTGCGATTATATGTCGTTTCCCAGTGATTTTGCTGTTCTTTTGCCACTGCGAACATGTTCTAGCTACTATGAGCCGGCTCACAAGAGCCATGCATTACAACGTGGTGATCAGGCCGCTGTGGAAGAGGGAAACCCCACTCTTCGCCGTGACTGCTCAGCCCGCACCGAGAATGGAGTCGAAGGTTGATCGAACAGCTTGCGGCTCCGGCCCGGGCCGTCGGCGGGTTCTTCGAAATGGCCCTCGACACATTCACAAAGATGTGGCGTCGCCCTTTTCAATTCCGGGAGTTCTTCGAACAAACCTGGATGATCGCCCGCGTATCGCTCGTGCCGACCCTGCTCGTCGCCATTCCGTTCACCGTGCTGGTCGCCTTCACGCTGAACATCCTGCTGCGTGAGATCGGCGCCGCCGACCTCTCCGGCGCCGGTACCGCATTCGGCACGGTCACCCAGCTGGGCCCCGTCGTCACGGTGCTGGTGGTCGCCGGCGCCGGCGCCACCGCAATCTGCGCCGACCTTGGTGCCCGCACCATCCGCGAAGAGATCGACGCGATGCGCGTGCTCGGCATCGACCCGATCCAGCGGCTGGTCGTGCCCCGCGTTCTCGCGTCGACCTTTGTCGCGGTGCTGCTGAACAACCTGGTGTGCGCCATCGGCATCTCGGGCGGCTACGTCTTCTCCGTCTTCCTGCAGGGCGTCAACCCGGGTTCGTTCATCAACGGCCTGACGGTGCTGACCGGCCTGGGCGAGCTGATGCTCGCCGAGATCAAGGCCGTGCTGTTCGGCCTGCTGGCCGGCATGGTCGGCTGCTACCGCGGCCTCACCGTCAAGGGTGGCCCCAAGGGCGTCGGCATCGCGGTGAACGAGACCGTGGTCTACGCCTTCATCTGTCTGTTCGTCATCAACGTGATCATGACCGCCATCGGCGTCCGAGTACTGGTGAGGTGATTCGGCCATGAGTTACGACGCAACCCTCCGTTTCAAACGATTGTTCCGGGCTGTGCCCGGCGTCTTCGACGGCATCGGTGAGCAGGCGCTGTTCTACGGGGAATCCTTCCGCTACATCCCCAACGCGCTGACGCGCTACCGCCGCGAGACCATCCGGCTCATCGCCGAGATGACCATGGGCACCGGCGCGCTGGTGATGATCGGCGGCACCGTCGGCGTCGCGGCGTTCATGACGCTGGCCTCCGGTGGCGTCATCGCCGTCCAGGGCTACTCCTCGCTGGGCAACATCGGTATCGAGGCGCTGACAGGCTTCCTGTCCGCGTTCCTCAACGTCCGCATCGTCGCGCCGATCATCGCCGGTATCGCGCTGGCCGCCACCATCGGCGCCGGCTGTACCGCGCAGCTGGGCGCCATGCGCGTGGCCGAGGAGATCGACGCCGTCGAATCGATGGCCGTGCACTCGGTGTCCTACCTGGTGTCCACGCGCATCATCGCGGGTCTGATCGCCGTCATCCCGCTGTACGCGCTGGCCGTCCTGGCGTCATTCTTCGCGGCCCGGGCCACCACGGTGTACATCAACGGCCAGTCGGCCGGTCTGTACGACCACTACTTCAGCACCTTCATGGTGCCCACCGACCTGTTGTGGTCATTCCTGCAGGCCATCGTCATGTCCGTCGCGGTCATGTTGGTGCACACCTACTACGGCTACAACGCCAGCGGCGGACCCGTCGGCGTGGGTATCGCGGTCGGTCAGGCCGTGCGGACCTCGCTGATCGTGGTCGTCACCATCGTCCTGCTCATCTCCCTGGCCGTGTACGGCGCGTCCGGCAACTTCAACCTCTCCGGATAGGGGGCGTAGACGATGTCCTCCGGTGGTCCCAAACGCAGTCATGTGAGGCTCGCGGCGGCGGTGCTGATCAGCATCATCCTGGCCGCCGTGGTGTTCACCTATTTGTCGTACACCGCGGCCTTCACCCCCACCGACACCGTTTCGGTCATGGCGCCCCGCGCCGGTCTGGTCATGGACCCCGACGCCAAGGTCAAGTACCGCGGCATCCAGGTCGGCAAGGTCGAGGCGATCGAGTACGCCGGTGACCAGGCGAAGCTGAAGCTCGCCGTCCTGAGCGACCAGATGCGGTACATCCCGTCGAACGCCCGGGTCCGGCTCGGCAGCACGACGGTGTTCGGCGGCAAGTCGGTCGAGTTCCTCCCGCCGGAGCATCCGTCGAAAGATGCGATGCGTCCCGGCGCGCAGGTGCAGGCCAAGGATGTCCAGATCGAGATGAACACCGTCTTCCAGACGCTGACGGACCTGCTCGACAAGATCGACCCCGTCAACCTGAACGCCACGGTGACCGCGCTCGGTGAAGGCCTGCGTGGCCACGGCGACGACGCCGGCGCCGCGGTTGCCGGGCTGAGCAAGTACCTGCAGTACTTCAACCCGAAGCTGCCGACCCTTCAGCAGGATTTCAAGGACACCGCCGTGGTCGCGGGCATCTACGGTGACGCCGCGCCCGACCTGGCCAAGGTCTTCGAGAACGCGCCGACCGTCAGCAAGACACTGACCGACGAGCAGGACGACCTGAACGCGGCGCTGCTGGCATCCACCGGGTTCGCCAACAACGCGTACGCGACCATCTCGCCGGCCGCCGACGACTACATCGCCGCCATCCAGCGGCTGCGCGCGCCGCTGAAGGTCCTGGGCGACTATTCACCCGAGTTGCCGTGTCTGCTGCAAGGTGTGTCGAAGGCAGTGGACCGCTTCGGTCCGGTCTTCGGTGGCGTCAAGCCGGGTCTGTTCGTGTCCTCGAACTTCTTCCCGGGTGCGCCCAACTACACCTACCCCGAGAGCCTGCCGATGGTGAACGCCTCCGGTGGCCCGAACTGCCGTGGCCTTCCGGACGTCCCGTCCAAACAGTACGGCGGCTCGTGGTACCACACGCCGTTCCTGGTGACCGACAACGCCTACATCCCATACCAGCCGAACACCGAATTGCAGTTCGACGCTCCCTCGACGCTGCAGTTCCTGTTCTCCGGTGCCTACGCAGAGAGGGACCGCTACTGATGTCCGCGAGTGAGTGGGGCCGCCCATGAGACACAAGCGCGAAATGATCAACGTCACGGTGTTCACCGTCGTGATGTTGCTGGTCGCTGCCGGCCTGGTAGTGGTGTTCGGCCAGTTCCGATTCGCCTCGACGTCCACCTACCACGCCAACTTCACCGACGCGTCCCGGCTCAAGGCCGGTGAGGACGTCCGCATCGCGGGCGTGCAGGTCGGTTCGGTGAAGAGCGTCAAGCTCAAGAGCGACAACACCGTCGACGTCAAGTTCACCCTCAACGAGCGGTACCAGCTCTACACCTCGAGCCGTGCCCTCGTCCGCTACCAGAACCTCGTCGGTGACCGGTACCTGGAAATCGCCTCCGGCCCCGGCGAGCTGCGCAAGCTCCCCCCCGGCGGCACCGTCGTCCTCGCCAACACCCAGCCGGCGCTTGACCTCGACGCGCTGCTCGGTGGTTTGCGCCCGGTGGTCAAGGGCCTGGACGGCGAGAAGGTCAACGAGATCACCGCCGCCATGATCGAGGCCCTGCAGGGGCAGGGCGGCGCGCTGAACGACCTGCTGTCCAGTACCAGTTCGTTCGGCCAGACGCTCGGTGAGCGGGACCAGCTGATCGGCGACACCATCACCAACCTCAACACGATGCTCACGACGGTCGACGCCAAGGGCTCCCAGTTCAACACCAGCATCGACCGGCTGCAGCAGCTCATCAGCGGCCTGGCCGAGGGGCGTGACCCGATCGCCGGTGCCATCGGCCCGCTGGCCTCGGCCGAGAACGACCTGACCGAGATGCTGCAGAAGTCACGGCGCCCGGTGCAGGGCGTCATCGAGAACGCCCGCCCGTTCGCGCAGCGCATGTACGAGCGCCGAGCCGAAGTGAACCCGGTCATCGAGAACCTCGCAGAGAACTATCTGCGGCTCAACGCCCTGGGTGCGTACGGCGCGTTCTTCAATATCTACTACTGCTCGGTCAAGATCAAGATGAGCGGCCCCGCGGGCAGCGACCTGATCGTGCCGTTCGGTGGTCCTGCGGATCCGTCGAAGGGCAGGTGCTCCGAAAATGGCTAAGCCGGAAAAGGATCCGGTCCGCACCGGCGTACTCGGCGTCTTCCTCGTGACGTGCCTCGTGCTGATCTCGTTCGGGTACACCGGACTGCCGTTCTTTCCGCAGGGCAAGAACTACTCGGCGTTCTTCAATGACGCCGGTGGCATCACGCCGGGCAGCGACGTCCGGGTGTCGGGCATCAAGGTCGGCAAGGTGGGCACCGTGGAGCTCGCCGGTACGGCCGCGAAGGTGAACTTCACCGTCGACCGCCAGATCCGGGTCGGTGACCAGTCGCTGGTGTCGATCAAGACCGACACGGTGCTGGGTCAGAAGTCCCTCTGGGTGACCCCGAAGGGTACGAAGGAAGCAACGGTTATCCCGTTGGGCCGCACCACGACTCCGTACACGATCAACACCGCGCTGCAGGACCTGGGCCAGAACAGCAGCGAGCTGGACAAGCCGCAGATGGAGCAGGCGCTCAAGGTGCTGACCGACACGCTGCACGACGCGACGCCGCAGTTGCGCGGCGCGCTGGACGGGGTGGCAGCCCTGTCTCGGAGCCTCAACAAGCGCGACCAGGCGCTCGAGCAGCTGCTGGGCCACGCCAAGAAGGTGTCCGACACCCTGGCGCAACGTGCCGACCAGGTGAACAAACTGGTGATCGACGGCAATCAGCTGTTCGCCGCGCTGGACGAGCGGCGCCAGTCGATCAGCACGCTGATCTCCGGTATTCGCGGTGTGTCGCAACAGCTTTCCGGATTCGTCGCGGACAACAAGCGCGAGTTCGGGCCGGCGCTCAAGCAGCTGAACCTGGTGCTGGACGAGCTGCTGAAACGCAAAGAGCACATCAGTGAGGCGCTCAAGCGCCTGCCGGGTTACGCAACCACGCTCGGCGAGGTGGTCGGTAACGGCCCGGGCTTCAACATCAACCTGTACGGCCTACCGCCCTCGACGATGTCGGAAGTCCTGCTCGACACGTACTTCCAGCCGGGCAAGCTGCCGGCCAGCCTCGGCGACATGCTGAAGGGCTACATCTCTGAACGGATCGTCGTGAGGCCGAAGTCGCCATGATGAAGAACATGAACTCGCGGGGCGCGATCCTTGCGGTCGTAGCCGTGGTGGTCGCGCTGGTGGCTGCCGGCGCCTATCTGCTGTGGCCGTCACATGGCGGTCACAAGGTGGTCGCTCACTTCACCAACGCCGTGGGCCTGTACGCCGGCGACGAGGTGCGAGTGCTGGGGGTTCCGGTCGGCACCATCGATTCGGTTGAGCCGCAGGCTAATTCGGTCAAGGTCAGCATGACCGTCAAGGACGGCGTGAAGATCCCGGCCGACGCGCGGGCGATCATCATCTCGCCGAACCTGGTGGCGGCGCGGTTCGTGCAGTTCACCCCCGTCTACAACGGCGGAGCGGCGCTGGCCAACGGCGCCGAGGTGCCGCTGGCCCGGACCGGTGTCCCGGTCGAGTGGGACGACGTCAAGAAGCAATTGACCCAGCTCAGCGCTCAGCTCGGCCCGCAGGACGGTGCCCCGCAGGGTCCGCTCGGTGCGTTCATCAACCAGGCCGCCGACACCCTCGATGGCAAGGGCGATTCGTTCCGCAACGCCTTGCGTGAACTGTCGCAAACCGCTGGGCGCCTTGGTGATTCGCGTGGCGACCTGTTCGGCACCATCAAGAACCTGCAGATTCTGGTCAACGCGCTGTCCGGCAGCAACGAGCAGATCGTGCAGTTCACCGACCACGTCGCGTCCGTCTCGCAGGTGCTGGCGGAGAGCTCGGCCGGTCTGGACCAGACCCTTGGCGCCCTGAACCAGGCGCTGGGTGACGTCAAGGGCCTGCTGAAGGACAACAACGCGGCGCTGATCGACCAGGTCGGCAAGCTGGCCGAATTCACCCAGGTGCTGACCGACAACAGCGACAATATCGAGCAGGTTCTGCATATCACGCCGAACGGTCTGGCCAACTTCTACAACATCTACAACCCGGCGCAGGGCTCGCTGGACGGTCTGCTGTCGCTGCCAAACTTCGCGAACCCGGTGCAATTCCTGTGCGGCGGCAACTTCGACATCGGTGCCTCTCCGGACAACTACAAGCGGGCGGAAATCTGCCGTCAGCGCATGGGTCCGGTGCTGCGCCGGATCGCGATGAACTACCCGCCCGTGCTGTTCCATCCGATCAACAGCATCACGGCATATAAGGGCCAGGTCATCTACGACACCCCGCAGACTGAAGCCAAGGCGCAGACTCCGGTGCCGTACCTGCAGTGGAACGCCGCCCCTGGCGTCGTCCCGCCGAAGGTCCAGCCGGACGGGACGCTCAGCGACCTAATCCTGCCGCCGCCGGCCATTCCGGGTCAGATTTCGCCGGCCACGCCGCCGGTGGGACCGGGCTCGACGCCGCTGAACGGTTCTGGTCCGCTGCCCGGCCCCGCCCCGGCGCCCGCAGCCCCGGTGGGCGCACCGCTGCCCGCTGAAGCCGGAGGCAACTGATGAAGACGGTTGGAAAAGTCCTGGCACTCGGATCGAGTGCCGTGGTGCTCGCCGGTTGCCAGTTCGGTGGCCTGAACTCGCTGGACATGCCGGGTACCCAGGGCCACGGCGCCGGTTCCTACACCGTCACGGTGCAGCTGCCGGACGTCGCGACGTTGCCGCAGAACTCGCCGGTGATGGTCAACGACGTCACCGTCGGCAGCGTGTCGGGCCTGGACGCGGTCCAGCGTGCGGACGGCACGTTCTATGCCGCGGCGAAGCTGTCGATCAACGGCGATGTGAAGCTGCCGGCGAACGCGCGGGCGAAGGTCGCCCAGACCTCGCTGCTCGGCTCGCAGCACGTGCAGCTGTCGGAACCTGTCGGGGAAGCGCCGCAGGGCCGGCTCAAGCAGGGCTCGGAGATTCCGCTGGCGCACACCGGCCGGTATCCGACCACCGAAGAGGTGCTGTCGTCGCTGGGCCTGGTGGTGAACAAGGGCAATCTCGGTGCGCTGCAGGACATCACCGATGAGGCCTATGCCGCGGTCGCCGGCCGGGCGGGGCAGTTCGTCGACTTCATCCCGCGGTTGGCCGAGCTCACCCAGTCCCTGGACAAGCAGACCACCGACATCATCGGGGCCATGGACGGGCTGAACCGCTTCGCCTCGATCCTGGCGAAGAGCACGGACAGCCTTGGCCGCACGCTGGACACGCTGCCCGGTGCTATCAAGGTCCTCAACGACAACCGCAAGAACATCGTAGATGCGTTCACCGCGCTCCGGAAGCTCGCGGTGGTCGGCGCGAAGGTCATGTCCGCAACCAAGGATGACTTCGCCGCGGACTTCAAGGACATCTTCCCGGTGATCAAGGCGTTCAACGACAACGCCGACGAATTCATCCACGACCTGGACCTGCTGCCCACATTCCCGTTCTCCAACAAGTACTTCCGCAACGCGGTGCGCGGTGACTACCTGAACGTCTACGTTACGTTCGACCTGACGCTGCGACGCCTCGGTGAGACCATCTTTGCGACCTCGGGGGGTCTCGACCCGAACATGAGGCACCTGGACGAAGTGATCAACCCGCCGGACTTCCTGCTGGGCGCGCTGGCGAACCTGTCCGGACAGGCCGCCGACCCGTTCAAGATTCCAGCAGGCACAGCGACGCAACATGGAGGGGCGAAGCCGTAATGTTGTTGACCCGTCTTGCGCGTTTCCAGCTGGCGATCTTCGGTGTCGTCACCGTCATCTGCCTCGCCCTGATCACGACGTCCTACCTGCACCTCCCGGCCGCTGTCGGTCTCGGTGTCTACAACGTGGACGCCAAGTTCGTCGTCGGTGGCGGCATCTACCAGAACGCCAACGTCACCTACCGCGGCGTGACGGTCGGCCGCGTGACGAACGTCGGCCTGACCGACAACGGTGTGACGGCCCGGATGCGGCTCAACACCGACACCCCGGTGCCGGAGAACGTCACCGCCACGGTCAAGAGCGTGTCCGCGATCGGTGAGCAGTACATCGACCTGGTGCCGCCCGCCAGCGCCTCGAAGAACATGCTGAAGGACGGCGCCACCATCGGCGTCGACCGGACCGCGGTCGGACAGGACATCGTGGACCTGCTCAACCAGGCCCAGAGTCTGGTCAGCAGCATCAGCAACACCCGGTTGCAGGACCTGCTGCGCGAGTCGTTCAAGGCGTTCAACGGATCGGGTCCGGAGCTGTCGCGGATGATCCAGTCGTCGCGGCTGCTGGTGGACGAGGCCAACGCCAATACCAACGAGATCAACAAGCTGCTCGATCAGGCCGGCCCGCTGCTGAAGGCGCAGATCCGCGCCGGCGCGGATCTCAAGACCATGGCCAGCAGCCTCGCGACGCTGACCGGTGAAGCCGCACAGGCCGACCCGCAGATTCGGTCGGTGCTCAAGACCGTCCCGGGCGCCGTCGACACCGTCAACGAGACGTTCGACGGCATCCGCCCGACGTTCCCGGTGCTGGCGGCCAACCTCGCCAACTTCGGCCGGATCGGCGTGATCTATCACAAGTCGATCGAGCAGGCGCTGGTGATCTTCCCGGCCTTGATCGCGGCGCTACTGACCGACGCCGGTGGCGTGCCCATCGACGAAGGTGCGAAGCTGGACTTCAAGATCAGCCTCGGCCAGCCGGCATGTTCGACGGGCTTCATCC
This sequence comes from Mycolicibacterium llatzerense, assembly GCF_025331195.1. NCBI lineage: Bacteria > Bacillati > Actinomycetota > Actinomycetes > Mycobacteriales > Mycobacteriaceae > Mycobacterium > Mycolicibacterium llatzerense. Next base: position 2,104,075 of record NZ_LXOV01000001.1, read on the forward strand.
CGGCACCGGAGAACCGCACACCGGCCGACACCACCGTGCGCGACCTGCCGAAGGACCTCTACTGCAAGACCGCGCAGAGCGATCCGAGCACCGTCCGCGGTGCCCGCAACTACCCGTGCATGGAGTACCCGGGCAAGCGCGCCCCCACGGTGCAGATCTGCCGTGACCCGCGTGGTTACGTGCCGCTCGGCAGCAACCCGTGGCGCGGTCCGCCAGTGCCGTACGACACCCCGATCAACGACCCGCGGAACATCACCCCGCCGAACCGGTTCCCGATGATCCCGCCGGGCGCCGACTACGACCCGGGCCCGCCGTCGGTGCAATTGCCGCCGGGGGTGCCCGCCGGGCCGGGACCTGCGCCCAACGCGCCGTTCCCGCTGCCGTACCCGCCGAGCGATCCGGGTCCGCAGCCGCTGCCCTGGCCGTTCTTCGCGCCGCCGGATCAGGTGACTCCGCCGTACGCGATCAACAACCCGCCGGCGCCCGGCCCCGAGGGCCAGCCGCAGGCAAGCGGGCCGAAGGGGCCGCAGAGCACGACGTACGATGCGAATACCGGGGTCTTCGCTGACCCTGCCGGCGGTACGGGAGTGTTCAACGCCGGCTCGAGTAACGGCGACGCAGGCGAGTCCTGGGTCGACCTGATGAAGGATCCAAGGCAGGTTTAATGAGTGACGAACCGGCTGCGACGGACGAGACGTCGAAGCCGCCGGTGAGCCGCGCGCGGCGGCGGGCCTCACGGCCCGCCGGCACCGCCGGTTCAGCAGAGGCAACAGTGCTCGACGTGGCGATTCCGTCGACCGCGAGCAAGACATCATCAACCGAATCGGTGACCACCAAGGCGCGGCCCGCGATCCAGGCACCGCGACGGCAACCGCACCGGTCGCTGGTCATGACCATCGGCCTGGCGGTCGTCGCCGTGCTCGTGGCGGCACTGGCGAGCGGCACCTGGTTCCTCTGGCACGGCAACGGGCAGATCGAGGCGACGCAGGACCGTGATCAGCGGTTCGTCGACACCGCGAAGCAGACCGTGGTCAACATGTTCAGTTACACGCAGAACACCGTCGACGAGAGCGTGAACCGCTTCGTCAATGGCATCGGCCCCGGCCCGCTGCGCGACATGATGAACCAGAGCAACAACGCCGACAATCTGAAGTACCTGTTCAAGCAGACGCAGGCCAACTCGGAGGCCGTCATCACCGCGGCGGCGCTGGAGAGCATCGACAACACCTCCAACATCGCGAAGGTGCTGGTGACGGTCCGCGTGACGCTGTCCGACATGAACGGGGTGAACCAGCCGTCGACGCCGTACCGGCAGCGGGTGTTCATCCGCGAGGACGACAGCGGCCACATGAGTGCCTATGACATCAAGTACCCGGACGGAGGCAACTGATGAACCGGTTGCTGGTGGCGCTCGGCGCACTGTTGGCGGTCGCCGTGGTGGCGCTCGGGGCGCTCGGCGGGTCGGCGTTCTGGAATCACGTGGAGCTTTCCGGCGAACAGGCGACGGCCGACGAGTTGCCCAGCCTGGCCAGGTCCCAGATCCCACAGATCCTTGGCTATGAGTACAGCAGCGTGCAGCGGTCCACGACGCAGGCGCTGACGCTGATGACGCCGGCGTTCCGGAAGCGGTACGAGGAACTGACGGCCAAGAACAACATCTTCAACGACGCGGTGAAGCGCAAGCTCATCAGTCAGGTGAATGTCGTTGGCGCGGGCATGATCTCGTCGCACCGCGACTCGGGCACAGTTCTCGCTTTCGTGAACCGGGTCATCACCGACGAGCGCAAGCAGCCCAACTACGAGGGCAGCCGGCTGAAGGTCGACTACCGCAAGATCGACGGCAAGTGGTTGATCGACGAGATGACGCCGATCTTCTAAGTACCCCAACATGATTCAGGCCCCGGAGCGGTTGCTCCGGGGCCTGAAATCTTGGTGCGTCAGTCGCGGGTGTGCGACAGGGCGTCGAGGAACGCCCGGGCCCAGCGGTCGACGTCGTGGGCCAAAACCTGCCGACGCAGCGCGCGCATGCGACGTCGTCCCTCTTCGGGGGACTGGGTCAGGGCGTCGGCAATGGCGTCCTTGACCCCGTCCAGGTGGTGCGGGTTGGTCAGGTATGCCTGCCGCAATTCCTCTGCGGCGCCGGTGAATTCGCTCAGCACGAGGGCGCCGCCGAGGTCGCTGCGGCACGCCACGTACTCCTTGGCCACCAGGTTCATGCCGTCGCGCAGCGGCGTCACCAGCATGACGTCGGCCGCGACGAAGAACGCGATGAGTTCCTCGCGGCCGATCGCCCGGTGCATGTAGTGCACCACCGCGTGACCGACCTCGCTGTACTCGCCGTTGATATGCCCGACCTGGCGCTCGATGTCTTCGCGCATGACCTTGTAACTGTCCACGCGCTCGCGGCTCGGAGTGGCCAGCTGGACCAGTACGGTGTCGTGCCGGTTGGCCCGGCCTTCGGCGAGCAGCTCCGAGAACGCGCGCAGCCGCACGTCGATGCCCTTGGTGTAGTCCAGCCGGTCCACGCCCAGCATGATCTTGCGTGGGTTGCCCAGCTCATCGCGGATTTGACGGGCGCGCTGCCGGATGGTGCGGCTGCGGGCCTGCGCGTCCAACGCCGCCGAGTCGATCGAGATGGGGAACGCGCCGACCTTGACCGTGCGGCCGTCGTGGCTCACCTCGCCGAGCCGGGACCGGACACCGATGGTGTGGCGCGATGTGTTGGCATCGAGCAGTCGACGGGCCAGCACCAGGAAGTTCTGCGCACCGCCGGGAAGGTGGAAGCCCACCAGGTCGGCGCCGAGCAGGCCTTCGATGATTTCGGTGCGCCACGGCATCTGCATGAACAGCTCGACGGGCGGGAACGGGATGTGCAGGAAGAACCCGATGGTCAGGTCGGGACGCAGCTCCCGCAGCATCTTGGGGACCAGTTGCAGCTGGTAGTCCTGCACCCAGACGGTCGCGCCCTTGGCCGCGGTGCGGGCCGTGGCCTCGGCGAAGCGCCGGTTGACCGCGACGTAGGCGTCCCACCAGTGCCGGTGGTAGATGGGTTTGACGATGACGTCGTGGTACAGCGGCCACAGCGTCGCGTTGGAGAAGCCCTCGTAGTAGTCGGCGATCTCGTCGGCCGACATGCTGACCGGACACATCGTGAGCTCGTCCTGGACGATCGGATCTTCGTCGCTGTCAGCGACGCCGGGCCAGCCGATCCAGGCGCCGCGCTGCTTGCGCAGCAGCGGCTCCAGCGCGGTGACGAGGCCGCCGGGGCTGCGTTTCCAGGTGACCGAACCGTCGGGGAGCCGTTCCATGTCGACGGGCAGCCGGTTGGCGACCACGACGAAGTCGGAGTTGCCGACGGGTTTCGCGGCGGACTTGCCGCCCTTGGAGGTTTTGGGACTCGCGGTGGACGCCGCAGAAGCGTCGTTGCCTCCGCGGGCCGTCACGCGTCGAGCTTCGTGGGCCCGATACCCAGCATGGACAGGAACATGCGACATTCGTCGGCATCGTTGGCGTACGCGGCCACGACACGACGGGCCTGACGGGCGGTGCTGTCGGCCAGGGGCTCCACGTCGCCGATATCGGCGGGATCAGTTTTTGCAGGCATTACACAACCTTAGGCGACTGTTGTTACGGGCTGGAACTCACCGACGAGTGTGGGTGCACCTCGGGCACCTGTTCTTCCGAGAGGCCGATGCATTCGCCGGTGTTGTGGCCGGTGCACGGGATGCCGTCGACCTGGCCAAGCTGGTTGGGTGCCGCTTCGACAGGGCCGGGTGCCTGGTCGTTGCCGCTCGCGAAACAGGACCCGCTGACAGGGTTCGCCGTCATACCGGGCGGGCAGTTGGTTTCGCCGAGTAGTGCGGGGGACGCGGGGCCGCTCAGCGCGAGTATGGCGGGTGCGGCGACCGTCGCGACGGCGAAGCCGCCGGCGACCAGGAGACGTCGATGGATCTGGATGCTCATGGCGTCACCGCTTTCGTCGGGGAAAATTTCAGCGTACGCCCAGGTGCTGTGTGGCGAACGGGGAAATTGGCCGCCCGACCAGCATTGTGTACAACTTTTGAAAAGTGTATACAGGACGTGTCCCCGTCGATCTGTCCAGAGGAGTACGTCGGTGCAATTTTCAGTCCAGGGTTGGCTGACGGACCGGACGGTGTTGATCACCGGCGGTGGCAGCGGCATCGGTAAGGCCATCGCGCAGGGCGTCGTGGCCGCCGGCGGCAACGCGCTCATCGTCGGCCGTACCGAGGCCACGTTGCAGTCCGCCGTCGACGAGATCTCCGCGGCCGGGGGACCGGGCGCCATCCGCTTCCAGACCGCCGATGTCACCAACGAGGACGACGTCGCCGCCGCTGTCGCGACCGCAGCCGCGTGGAACGGCAAGCTCTCCGGTGCCGTGCACTGTGCCGGTGGCTCGCTGACCGTCGGGCCCGTCACGCACCTGGATTCGGAGATGTGGCGCCAGACCGTCGACCTGAACGTCAACGGCAGCATGTACGTCGTCAAGCACACCGCGCGGGAAATGGTGCGCGGTGGCGGCGGCTCGTTCGTCGGCATCTCATCGATCGCGGCGAGCAACACCCACCGCTGGTTCGGGCCGTACGGCGTCACCAAGTCCGCGCTCGATCACCTGGTCCAGCTGGCGGCCGACGAACTCGGCGCCTCGTGGGTGCGCGCCAACAGCATCCGCCCCGGCCTGATCCGCACCGATCTGGTGGCGGCGAGCATCTTCGAATTCGAGCCGCTGCGGGAGGATTACCGGGAGTGCACGCCGCTGCCCCGCGCCGGCGAGGTGGAGGACGTCGCCAACCTGGCGCTGTTCCTGCTCAGCGACGCATCGCAGTGGATCACCGGCCAGCTGATCAACGTCGACGGCGGCCAGAAGCTGCGCCGCGGCCCCGACTTCTCGGCCATGATGGGGCCGATGTTCGGCGCCGACGCCATGCGCGGGGTGTTCGCCGACTGAGGCCGTGCGCTGCGCCTACTTCGGCGCGACCGCGGGCGGTATTTGGCGTCAAACCTAGGCGTCGGCGGTGCTTACGATCGACGAATGACGCAGCCTCCGTACCCGCCGCCCGGCTATCAGGGAAACCACGAGCCGGGCAACCAAGGGCACGGCCCGCAGGGTTACGGTGCGCCGCAATCGTATTGGCCAGCTCCGTACGGCCAAGCGCCGTACGGTCAGATGCCGCAGGGCCAGTGGCCGCAGTACGCGCCACCGCCCAAGAAGAACACCGGTCGCGTCGTCGGCATCGTCGTTGCGGTGCTCGCCATACCGGTGGTCATCGCGGCGATAGCCGGCATTTCCGCGAGCGTTCGGGGTGAACCGCCGATTACTGCGACCAGTTCGGAAGATTTCGACGCCGTCTGCAAGAACGGTTCGGTGAGCAATGCCGCCGACTACCAGAAGCCCTACAAGATCATCGCGTTCTACGAGTCTGTGGCCAGAGGTACGTGGCCAAAAGTGTCGATTCTGAGCCCCGAAGGAGGATATTCCGGGTACGGGTTGCCGCCGTCATCGATCAGCGTCGTCGCTTGCCTGTCACGGCAGTCGGGCACCGAGAAGAAAGAGGGCACCTGTGACTACGACAGCGGCGGCGACAAGGACCGCGTAAGTCGTTACTCGGTCGACTACGACGTGGAGCTACGCGAGGCCAAAACCGGCAAGCGAATCAAGAGTCTCGGTTCGGTGAGCGGCCCTTCGACCAGCTGCCCGGTAGTGGCTTTGTACAACGGCTCGAACCACAAAATGTACGGCTACCCCGACAAAGACCAGCTGGATGCGAAGTTGAAGGAATTCGCCGCCGGGTAGGAGGGGCGGCCGCTACTTCGGGGCAACTACGCCGTGGTCGTACGCGTAGACGATCGCGGCCGCTCGGTCGCGGAGGTCGAGCTTGGTGAAGATCCGCCCGATGTGGCTCTTCACCGTCACCTCCGAGATCACCAGCCGGCCGGCGATCTCGGCGTTGGTCGCGCCCGACCCGATCAGCTGCAGCACATCGAGTTCGCGGGAGGTCAGCCGATCGGCGACGTCGTCCGACGGTGCGCCGGGCGCGCGCCGGTAGCCGTTCAGCACGCGCGCGGTGACGGCCGGGTCCAGGTACGCCTCGCCGCGCGCGACGGCGTGTACCGCCCGGATCAGTTCCTCGGCCGGTGAGTCCTTGAGGACGAAGCCCGACGCCCCCGCGCGCAGCGCAGCGGACAGCAGGTCGTCGTCGTCGAATGTGGTGAGCGCCAAGGCCGGCGGGCCGCCGCCGGCGCGCAGCGCGCGGATCGCGTCGACGCCGCTGACGCGCTTCATCCGCAGATCCATCACCACCACATCAGGACTGCACCGGAGCACTTCCCGTGGTACCTCGTCGCCGTCTGCGCATTCACCGACGATCGAGAAGCCGTCCTTGCGTCGCAGGATCCGGCGCAGGCCCGAGCGGACGAGTTCCTGATCGTCGACCAGCAGGACATCGACGGTTGAACCGTCTTTCGGGATGGCGCCGTCAGACATTGGAAATCCCGTTGCGTAACAGCCGGATTCGGTGCATGGCGCAGTGCGCGGTGGTCGCCGTGGTGACCGGCACGCGCGCCCGCACCGTCCACCCCTGCGGTCCGGGACCGGCCTGGAACTCGCCGTCGAGCAACGCGATGCGCTGACGCATCCCGGGGAGCCCCGCACCCGGTGTCCCGCCGGCCACAGGTCGCGGCAGCTCGTTGTCGACCGACAGGATGGCCGTGCCCTTCTCCACATACAGCCGCAGCCGCGCCGCCGAGGACGGGGCGTGCTTGGCGACGTTCGCCAGGGACTCCTGCGCCACCCGGTACAGCGCCAGGCCGATCCCCGGAGTGACCGACGCCGGGTCGACCTCGATGCTCGACTCCACGCGCAAGCCCGCGTCGGCGAAACTCGTCACCAGATCGGGTAGGTCGGACAACCCCGGCTCGGGGGCCAGCCGCAACGGGGCGGCGTCGCGCGCGCCCAGCAGACCGACCGTCTGCCGGATGTCCGACATGGCCTGCCGGCCGAGACGCTCGGCGTCGAGCAGGCCGTCCACCGCCTCGTCGACGTCGTTGTCCTCCTGCAGGGCGCGCCGGGCGCCCGTCAGGTGCAGCATGGTCACCGACAGGGAGTGGGCGATGACGTCGTGCACTTCGCGGGCGATGCGTCGGCGCTCGTCGGCTGCGGCCTGTTCGGTGAGGACGTCCTGGCGTGCGCGTTCCTCGATGACGAGACGCTGTTGCAGTTGCAGGATGTGCCCCATCATCGCGGCGATGGCCAGGAAGAACAGCAGGTAGGGCACGAACGTGCTGAGGTGTCCCGTGCGGGACGCGCCGAGCAACAGCAGCGCGCTGGCGAGCAGACTCGCGAGGCCGATGCGCATCGGACCCAGCGCGAACGCCTCTCCGAGCATGAACATCAAAAGGAATGGCGCTGCGTCGAGGAAGACCGGCGGCCAGCACAACAACAGCAGTGCCACCCCGGCGAGCACCGACGCCGCACTGACGGCAGTGGACGGTTTGTAGCCGCCCACGATGAACGCGAGGATCGGCGCGAACACGAGGCCGACGGCGACGAACAGCAGCCACGGTTTGGTGAAATCCCGCTGTGTCGCGGCAGTCGCCGCGACCACCAGCGTGCCGGTGTACATCACGATGGGGACCGTGAACGGGTACTGGTAGGCCACGAGCCCGCGCCGACGCAGCGCGAAGTCACGGAGCCAAGCCATAGTGCCAGCGTAGAGCCGGTACCGGGATTTACACATCATTCGCGGGACGGCTCGGGCCTCCTACCACGGTAGGAGGCCCGGTCTCGTCCGCAGCACGACGCTTCGGGACCCTCGTCACTCGTAGTTTCAGAATCCATGTGGGACGTCATCGCAAGATTCTGCAGCCGCTTCGCGGTCCTGATCATCGGATTGTGGGTGCTGGCCGCGGCGGCGGGCAATCTCCTTGTGCCGCAGGTGGAAACGACCGCGCACAACCACGCGCGGGGCTTCCTGCCCGCCGATGCCCCGGTAAACCTCGCCGGTGTCCAGATGGACGAGCAGTTCCATGACGGGTCCGGCGGCAACCTCAATTACCTGGTGCTGGAGGGCGACCGCCCGCTCGGCGCGCCGGAGCGGGCCTACTACGACCGCCTGCTCGGCACCTTGCGCGCGGACACCGAGGACGTGGATTCGGTGATGGACCTGTGGTCCGACCCGGTGACGGCGGCAGGCGCGCAGAGCACCGACGGCAAGGCCGTCTACACGATGCTGCGGATTCGCGGCGAGCTCGGCGCCGCAAAGGCGAACGCCGCCCTGGATGCGGTGCGGCGGATCGTCGCGGCCGCCCCCGCCCCCGCAGGATTGCACGCGTACGTCACCGGACCGGGCGCCACCATCGCCGACGAGCTCAGCGCGATCGACAAGCAGATGCTGATGATCACCGGTGTCACGGTCGTCCTGATCGCGGTGCTGCTGTTCGTCGTGTACCGCTCGGTGATCACGTCGGCGATCCCGCTGCTGACCGTCGGCCTGGGACTCGGGGTCGCGCGGGGCGTCGTGGCGTCCCTGGGGGAGCGGGACCTGATCGAGGTGTCGATCTTCTCGGTATCGCTGCTGGCGGCGATGGTGCTCGGGGCGGCAACGGATTACGGCATCTTCCTGTTGGGCCGCTATCACGAGCAGCGCCGCGCGGGCGTCGATCACGAGGACGCGCTGGTGATCGCGAACCGCAGTGTCGCGCCGGTGATCGCCGCGTCGGGCCTGACCATCGCGGCTGCGCTGTCGTGCCTGCTGTTCGCTCAGGTCGGCATGCTACGTAGTGCCGGATTGCCCTGCGCTATCGGCATTCTCACCGGGATGTTCGCATCGCTGACGTTGTTGCCGGCGTTCATCGGGCTGGCCGGCCGACATGGTCTGGCACAGCCCCGCCGTCGCGCCGCGGTGAAGGTGCCCGGCCGGAGCTGGCGCCGGGTCGGGACCGTCGTCGCCCGGTGGCCTGGGCCGGTACTGGTGGCGTCGTCGCTGGTTCTGGTGGTCTGTGCCATCCCGGTGGCCGGCATCCGTCTGGGTTTCGACGAGCTTGCCGCGCAACCGGATTCCACGCATGCCAACCGGGGCTACCAGGCCATGGACCGGCACTTCCCGCCCAACAGGCTGTTGCCCGAAATCGTCTCCATCGAGACCGACCACGACCTGCGCAACCCGGCAGGCGTCATCGCGGTCGAACGGGTGACGCGGAAGATCATGGAGATTCCCGGGATTCGCATGGTGCAGTCGGCATCGCGGCCGGCGGGTTCGCTGCCCGAGCAGGCGGCACTGACCGATCAGGCCGGCACCATCGCCGACCAGCTCGACGACGGGGTGGCCCAGCTGAGCAAGCGGCTCGGCGCGGTCAACCAGCTGTCCGCGACGCTGGACCAGTTCTCCTCGGCGATAACGCAATTGCAGAACGGGCTGGGCGGCAGCGTGCGTGGCCTCGGGCAGTTGGGCTCGGGGATCGACGCCATGCACGGCGGCATGCAGCAGTTGCGGGACAACGTCACATCGGTGTCGCAGTACATGGATCCGTTGCGCGGCTTCACCAATGCCAACCCGAATTGCGCGAATGACGGCATCTGCTCGCTGGTGCTCAAGGTCGTCGAGCCCATGGATTCCGTGGTGGCGGCCACGAGCACGCTGACCGACAGCACCCGGCAGTTCGGCGCCGGGACCACGGACATGGCCCGGTCGCTGACCGGCGCGCAGGCCTCGGTGCGCTCGATGCGCGCCGCTGTCGACCAACTCGGAGCAGTCACAACACAATTGACCAAGACCGTCGGCGAGACCCGCGGCATGTTCTCCGGGCTGACGGACTATCTGCGCGGAGTGCGGGCGGACTTCCAGGACAGTGGGGCCGGCGGCTTCTACCTGCCGCAGCGCGCGTGGCAGGACCCGCGCTTCCAGCGCGCGGCCGGGCTGTACTTCGCGCCCGACGGCCGGTCGACGCGGCTGCTCGTCTACGGCGACGGCAAGGTGTTCGGCACGGACGGGGCGCTGCGCTCGCCCGAGATCCTGGCCGCGGTCCAGGAGTCCACGAAAGAGGGCACGCTGGTCCGAAACAGCGTGTATGTCACTGGTTTCGGCACCGGCACCGCGGAGCTCCGTGGCTATGTGTCGGACGACTTCCTGTTGCTCGCGGGCGTCGCGCTGGCGCTCGTGTTCCTGATCATCCTCATCATGTTGCGCAGCCCGGTGGCGGCCGCGGTGGTGATCGGCACCGTCGTGGTGTCCTATGTTTCTGCCGTCGGCGTCAGTACGTTCATCTGGCAGGACCTCGTGGGCAAAGACCTGCACTGGGCGGTGCCGTCGATCGCGCTGATCGCGTTGGTGGCCGTCGGCGCCGACTACAACCTGCTGCTGACGATGCGGCTGCGCGAAGAGGTGACCCGGTCCGACTCGGGGTTGAAGACCGGCATGATCCGGACGTTCGGCGGTACCGGCGGCGTGGTGACCACCGCCGGAATCGTCTTCGGCATCACCATGTTCGCGATGCTGTCCAGCGACGTGCTGAGCATCGAGCAGGTCGGCACCACCATCGGCGTCGGCCTGCTCATCGACACCTTGATCGTGCGGACCTTCGTCGTACCGGGCATCGCGGGGTTGCTCGGCCGGTGGTTCTGGTGGTCACCGGTGCCGCTGGTGCGCGGCGTGGTGTCGCGGACGTTCACGCGTCGGCCGTCGCGGCCGCGGCGGGACCTGCCGTTGATTGCCGGCACGGCGCCGGGCCGAGAAGTGTTGCAGGGCGCCGCGGGCTGAGCTCAGCTGCTCACCTTCGCGGTCAACGTGATCAGTTGGTCCAACAGCCCGGCCAGTTCTCCGGCACGCCGTTCCAGCGGGGTGAAGCCGTCGGCGCCGAACTCGGTGAACAGCGACAACGACACCTGAGCGCGGACGTCGAGCATCTGGAAGTTGGCGACGATCTGCCGCCACTGTTCCACGGCACGCACCCCGCCGTCGGCACCGTAGGACACGAAACCCACTGTCTTGCCGAACCATTCAGAACCGAGGCTGTCCACCGCGTTCTTGAGTGCGCCAGGGACACCGTGGTTGTACTCGGGGGTGACGAAGATGAACCCGTCGCAGGCGTCGATCGCCGCGCTCCACCGCTGCACGTTCTCCGATTCGTACTGCTTCTTGGCCGCGGCGGGGACCGTCGCGGAGGTCAGCAGCGGCACGTCGAAGGTTTTCAGGTCGATGAGCTCGAACTGGGCGTCGGCGCGCCCGGCCGCCTGTTCGGCCACCCAGGTGCCGACAGCGGCACCGCTACGGCCCTCCCGAATCGATCCCACGATGATGCCGATTCTCATGAAGTGCTCCTCTTCTGCGTCGTGACCCGATGGCGGCTCCTGACAGCCTGCCCAAATCGGGGTACCCGCGCGGAAGAATGACAAGCACTCACATGATCAATGCCCGGCGTCGAACTCGACCGGCAGTATCTGCGGCCCGCTGACCGCCATCAACGGCTTCCACGGCGCCGGACCCGTACGGCGAATGTTCGGCATCCGCTGCGTCAGCACCGTGAGCGCACGGACCAGTTCCAGGCGCGCGAGATGTGAGCCCAGGCAGTAGTGCACACCGCCGCCGAACGTGAGCATCGGCGGTGCCTCATGCCGCGTGATGTCGAACTGATCGGGGTTGTCGTACACCTGCGGATCGCGGTTCGCCGCAGCGGTATTGGCGACCACGAGCGAGTCCCGCGGAAAGAAGAACCCCGACAGCTCCACATCTTCGGTGACATACCGTGGCACGTTCAGGACGATGGGCGCGAACCGCATCACCTCGTCGACCGCCTGGGGCACCAACTCGGGATGTGTTGCCAGGAGCGCCCATTGGTCCGGGTGATCGCAGAAGGTGTCGACGGCGGCGGCGAGTTGGTTGCGCGTGGTGTCGGTCCCGGCCGCGAGGATCCCCATGGACAGCATGAGCAATTCGGAATGGCTGAGCCGGTCGCCGTCGTCCTCCGCCCGGATGAGACCCGACAGCAGGTCGTCCGTCAGCGCGGTGCGGCGCTCGGTGATCATCGCATCGATGTAGTCGTCGAATTTCTGCCAGGCCGTGAGGATTTCGGATTCGTGGGCAGCCACATCCCACCAGAACATCTTGAAGATGTCGTCGGTCCAATCCGAGATCATCCGCCAGTCGGTTCGGGGCGCGCCGAACAGCGCGCAGATCACCGGGATGGGATAGGGCTGGGCGATGTCGGCGACGATATCGCAATGCCCCGCGGCCGCAACGGGATCGACCAACTCGGCCAGGATCGAGTCGATCAGCGCATCGAGCCGGCCGACGGCCTTGCCGGTGAACGCCTTGCACACCAGCTTCCGCAGCCGGGTGTGCTCATCGCCGTCGAGGCTGAGCAGCGCACTGCCGATGCGATCCCATAACGGACCTCCGGTGACTCCGCGCGGTATCAGACCACGCACGCCGGGCTGATGGAAGCGCGAGTCGCGCAGGACGGTACGGACCAACTCGTAGCTGAGCACCTCGGGTGCGTGCGGCCCGATGGCCACGGGCGAGTACCGGCGGACCTCCTTGATCATCCGGTGCGCGGTAGCCGGGTCGTCGACGGCTTCGTAGTCGATGACGGGCAGGTTCGCGTCTGTGACGTTGACGGCGTGGCCGGCGGCGATGGTCATCGATGTCTCCCTCGGTTCCGATAGAAGTCACTATCGGGCCCGAGGCGGACGCAACACATCAGCCGAACGGCGTAATTGACTACCTAGTCGAGCTGAACCGTCAGCTCGGCGCCGGTCGCCGCGATGACATCGTCGACGCTCACGCCGGGGGCGGTCTCGCGCAGGATCAGCGTGCCGTCGCCGGGCACGTCGATGACGGCCAGGTTGGTGATGATCCGGTCGACCACACCCTGACCGGTCAGCGGCAGCGTGCAGACCGGGACGATCTTGGGGTTACCGGCCTTGTCGGTGTGCTCCATGAGCACGATGACCCGCGACGCGCCGTGCACCAGGTCCATGGCCCCGCCCATGCCCTTGACCATCTTGCCGGGCACCATCCAGTTGGCCAGGTCGCCGGTGCGCGACACCTCCATACCGCCGAGTACCGCGGTATCGATGTGGCCGCCGCGGATCATCCCGAACGACAGCGACGAATCGAAGTACGCCGCACCGGGATTCACAGTCACGGTTTCCTTGCCGGCGTTGATCAAGTCGGGGTCGACGTTGTCGTCGGTGGGGTAGGGGCCCGTCCCCAGGATGCCGTTCTCCGAGTGCAGGGTGACGTGGACGTCGCCCGTCAGAAAGCCCGGGATCAGGGTGGGCAGGCCGATGCCGAGGTTGACGTACTCGCCGTCGATCATGTCGGCCGCGGCGCGGGCAGCCATCTGGTCACGGTTCCAGCCGGTCACTTGGAATCCTCTCGCACGGTGCGCTTCTCGATCTGCTTGTCCTGCGGCCCGGTGTGCACGATGCGCTGCACGAAAACGCCCGCGAGGTGAACGTCGTCGGGGTCGATCTCACCCGGCTGCACCAGTTCCTCGACCTGGACGATGGTGATCCGTCCGGCCATCGCGGCCAGCGGGTTGAAGTTGCGCGCGGTCTTGTTGAAGACCAGGTTGCCCGCGGTGTCGGCGCGCAGCGCGTGCACGAGTGCGAAGTCGGCGTTGATCGACTCCTCGAGCACGTAGCGCTTGCCGTCGAACTCGCGAATCTCCTTGGGCGGCGAGGCAACAGCGACGGAACCGTCGGCGGCGTAGCGCCACGGCAGGCCGCCGTCGGAGACCGGGGTACCGACGCCGGCCGGGGTGTAGAACGCCGGGATGCCGGCGCCGCCGGCGCGCATCCGCTCGGCCAGGGTGCCCTGCGGGGTGAGTTCCACCTCGAGCTCGCCGGACAGGTACTGACGGGCGAACTCCTTGTTCTCCCCGACATACGAGGCGGTGACCCGGCGCACCTTGCCGAGGCCGAGCAGCACACCGAGTCCGACGCCGTCGACGCCGCAGTTGTTCGAGAACACCTCGAGGTCGGTGGCACTCGACGCGGCGATGGCATCGATGAGTTGGTCGGGGATGCCGCACAAACCGAATCCGCCGACGGCCAGCGTGGCGCCGTCACCGATGTCGGCGACCGCTTCGGCGGCCGAGGCGTACACCTTCGAGGTCATGGCACTCCGTTCATCCAGTAAACGCGGGAACCACTTTTCCCGGCATGCCGCTGACATGGCAAGTCTCTGTTGGAAGCCGGTCAAAAGTGTTCGCAGAATGAGCATTGCCGCTATGTGCGTTCATTCAGTGAACGCATACGATGTGGTGATGACTGGCCCGAATGTCGTCGCGCGCGTGGGGGCGATGCTGCGGGCCGTCGCCACGACCGAACCCGACGGGGCGTCCACCACCGAGCTCGGAAAGTTGGCCGGCCTGGCTCGGCCGACGGCGCACCGACTGCTCACCGCGTTGGCCGACGAACATCTGGTCAGCCGGGATCAGAAAACCGGCCGCTGGTCACTCGGACCCGAGCTGTATCTGCTCGGTGTCGGTGCGGCTCAGCACCACGACGTGACCGATCAGGCGCGCGCGGTCGTGACGCGGCTGGCCCGCGAGACCGGCGAGAGTGCGTTCTTCTCGGCCCGCCGCGGTGATCAGACCGTGTGCGTGCTCAGCGAGGAGGGCAGCTTCCCGTTGCGCTCGCACGTCCTGCAGGTCGGCATCCGGTTCCCGCTAGGGGTGGCCAGCGCCGGGCTGGCCATCCTCAGCCATCTACCGGCCGCCGAGGTCGACGACTACTTCTCCCGCGAGCAGCCCGAAACCAAATGGGGGCCAACGCATTCCGAGGCCGCCATTCGTAAACGCATCGAGCAGACCCGGCGCGCCGGCTACGCCGTCAATCCCGCGCTGCTGGTCGAAGGCAGCTGGGGCATGGCGGCAGCGGTGTTCGACCGGCGCGGTCTGCCGGGCTGGGCGTTGAGTCTCACCGGCGTCGAGACCCGGTTCCGCGCGGGCCGTCGACGCGAACTGGGGCGCCTGCTTCTCGAGCAGGCCCACGAGTTGTCGGGCCGGCTGCAGGGGTGACCCCCGCGTCGCGGCGCGGCCGGCGGTAGGCGATGGTGGAGTGGTGACTGAACGCGCGCGCATCGACTTTCCGTCCCGCATCGGCGTCTGGTGGGCCAGCGACAGCTGGGCCATGCCGGCCGCGCAAGCGGTGGCCCGCGACATCGAAGCCATGGGCTACGGCTCGCTGTTCCTGCCCGAGACCGTCGGCAAGGAGTGTCTCACCGAGTCGGCAGCATTCCTCGCGGCGACCGACCGGCTGGTGGTCGGCACGGGCATCGCCAACATCCACGTGCGCCTGCCGTCGGCCGCCGAGGCCGGTGCCCGCACGCTGACCGCGCTGTACCCGGGCCGGTTCGTGCTTGGCCTCGGCGTCAGTCACGGGCCGCTGGTCGAGCGCGGGATGGGCGGCACCTACGAAAAGCCGCTCGCCACCATGCGCAGCTATCTGGAGCGCATGGCCGCCGTGCCGGACGCCATCGAACCCGGCGTGGGCCGACCCCCGCGACTGCTCGCGGCGTTGGGCCCCAAGATGATCGAGCTGTCGGGAAGCGGCGCCGACGGTGCGCATCCGTACCTGGTCCTGCCGTCCGCCACCGCGACGACCCGCGAAATCCTCGGGCCGGACAAGTGGATCGTCTCCGAACAGGCCGTGGCGATCGGTGGCGATGACGCCGACCAGCTGCGCCGCGCCCACGATCACCTCAACGTCTACAGCGGCCTGCCCAACTACCGGAACTCGTGGCTGCGCCAGGGCTTCGACGACAGCGATCTGGTCCGCGGTGGATCCGAGCGACTGGCCCGCGCCCTGGTCGGCATGGGCAGCGTCGACGACGCCGCGGCCAAGGTGAAGGCACACCTCGACGCCGGCGCCGACCACGTCGTGGTGCAGGTGCTCGCGGAGCATCCGACCGCCGACCCGCGGCCGAGCCTTCGTGAACTGGCGGGTGCGCTGGGCCTGTAGGCCGGCCGGCAGCGCGGCGCGGCGAGGCGTCGTGGATGAACGGCGCCGTTGTGCGCCGGGTCAGCTTGTGGGACTGTCTGTTTCACCGTCGTCACTATCTCCGCTCTCGGCCGGGTAGCGGGTGGGGTGGTGATACTGATTCGTCCTAGGTTGGCCGACATCCAGTAGTGGTGGTGGGGTCCAGTGGGTTCTGCCGTCGGGGCCCATGGTGGTGTGCCAGCCGCCGGTGTCGGCCAGGCGGTTATCGCGGCCGCAGGCCAGGGTCATGGTGTCGATGTTGGTCAGGCCGTCATCGCGCCAGTTGGTGAGGTGATGGGCCTGCGAGCGCGAGGCGGGTGCGGTGCAGTTCGGGCGGGTGCACCCCAAATCCCGCCCGAACAGCGCGAGGCGCTGCGCGGTGCTGGCCGTTCTGGCCGCCCGACCCAGATACAAGGGTTGGCCGGTGTGCTCATCGAACACCGCGAGGTAGTTGTCCGACCCTTGGGCGGCCATCCGGATCAGGTCTTTGATAGGGAGTTTGGTCCCGGTGTGGGTGAGCGCCGTCCCGGCACGTTTTTCCAACTCGGCCACCGTGCAGGTGGCGACCACCGCGACGGGGAAGCCGTTGTGCACCCCGGAGGAGGAGGCCAGCATCATCCGGCCCACGAATTTGAAGGCGTCGTACTGGCGCTGCGCGAGGGTGCGGGTGTCGTTGTCGATCTGTTCCTGCGTCGGGATCCCGGCGTAGCAGGGGTGTGGGTCGGCGGGGTTGCACATGCCGGGGGCGGCGTATTTGTCGAACAGCACTTGCCAGTAGGCCCGGCCTTCGGGGTCGAGTTGGGCGGTGACGTCAGTGCGGCCGTCGGGCCGCTGCTTGCCCATGACGAACGAGCGTTTCGGGTCGGGCTCGCCGTCGTCGGGTTCGGGGCCGTCCTGATCCAACCGGTACAACAAATCCGCCGCGGCTTTGCGTAGGTCCTCGGGGGTCTTGACCCTCGCGTCGGCCACCAGATCCGTCTCGCACTGCGCCAGCGTGATGGGGTCGGCCGCCCATAACGGCAGCTTCTGGAAGAACCAGGTGATCACCGCGATGTGCTCGGCGTTGATCGCCCCCTCGGCCAGCGCGGCGGCGACCAGTTCCCACACCGGGCCCAACGCCTCCCCGGTGATGGCCGCGCGGGGGCCCAGGTTGTCGCAGTCGCGCACCCGCCGACGGGCTTCTTCGCGGCTGATGCGGTGCCGCACATGCAACACCTCAGGCCAGTCTTTTGCGCCGATGTCTTTGGCGGTGGCTTGGGTTTGGGCTGCGGCCAGGATCTGGTGATCGACCGCTTCGGCGGCGCACCTCAGGGTTTCGCGGCGCGACTGCACCTCCAACAATGTCCGCACATCCAGACCGCTGTAGTCCAGGGCCGCGAGCCGAGCCTGCGCGGCTTCGTAGGCGGCGTACGCCGCCTCGACAGCGGCCGGATCGGTCAATCCCATACATCGAACATTAGTTCGAAGCACCGACAAGAAGCCGCGGGAAATGTGACGCTAGTTGCCCACTGTTACCAGCGCAAACAAAGTGACCAAAGTTTTTCGAACCCGTTTGCCGAGGCGGCTCAGCCTTGCGAGGCGGCGGCCTTGCGGCGCTGGTACCAGTGCCAGATCATCGGCGTCACCGACGCGACGACGATGACGATGAAGATCGGCTCGATGAGCTTCTGAATGATGGCGAACTGGCCCAGCCAGTAGCCGAGCAGTGTCAGCCCGACGCCCCACACCACAGCACCGAGAACGGTGTAAATGGTGAACACGGCGAAGTTCATCTTTGCCGCTCCGGCCGTCAGCGGTGCCAGCGTGCGCACGATCGGCACGAACCGGGCGATGACGATCGCGAAGGGGCCGCGCCGCTCGAAGAAAGCGTGCGCCTCGTCGAGATACTTCTGCTTGAGGAACCGCGCATCCGGCTTGAACATCTCGACGCCGATGAACCGGCCGACGAAATAGCCGACGAGGCCACCGAGGACTGCCGCGATCGGGATGAACACGAGCAGCTGCCAGAGCTGGAAGTTGGCCTCCTGCATCTTGTCATCGGCGGTGCCGGCGGCCAGTTTGGCGGCGAACAGGCCGGCGACGAAGAGCAGTGAGTCGCCGGGCAGCACCGGGAACAGCACGCCGGACTCGATGAAGATGACCACCAGCAACCCGACCAGCGCCCATGTCCCGAAGTAGCCGATCAGCGTCATCGGGTCCAGGAAACCCGGCATGGCGGAGATGGTGGTCGTCATGGGGCCCAAAGATACCGGTGTCTGCAGGTGGTTCCGTCAACCGCACATCCCTCGTAGGGTCGGCGCATGGCCACTCACAGGGCAGTTCACGTTGCGCAGGCCGACGGTCCGCTCGCACTTGCTGACGTCGACACCGTCTCGCCGCCGCGCGACCACGTCCGCATCGCGGTCGCCGCGTGCGGGGTGTGCGGCACCGACCGGGAGTTCCACGCGGGCCACTTTCCTGGGCTGTCGTGGCCGATCACCCTCGGCCACGAGATCGCGGGCACCGTCGCCGAACTGGGCGACGGCGTCGAGGATTTCGCCGTCGGTGATCGCGTCGCGGTGGGCTGGTTCGGTGGCAACTGCAACCGCTGCGTGCCGTGCCGCCAGGGTCATTTCATGCAGTGCGTGCGCATGGAGGTGCCGAGCTGGCACTATCCCGGTGGCTACGCCGAGTCGGTCACAGTGCCCGCGACCGCACTGGCCCGCATCCCGGACGGATTCTCGTTCGCCGAGGCGGCCCCGATGGGCTGTGCGGGCGTGACGACGTTCAACGGGTTGCGCAAGACGCGCGCCAAAGCCGGTGACCTGGTCGCGGTGATCGGCATCGGTGGCCTGGGCCACCTGGGCGTGCAGTTCTCCCGGGCCATGGGCTTCGAGACCGTCGCGATCGCCCGCGGTCCCGAGCGCGAGGCCGCGGCCAAGGAACTCGGCGCCCAGCACTACATCGATTCGACCGCCGCGGACGTCGCCGCCGAACTGCAGCGTCTCGGTGGGGCAGTTGTGGTGCTCGCGACTGCCGCGAGCGCGACGGCGATGGCCGCGACCGTTGCTGGTCTCGCACCTGAGGGGCAACTCGTGACGGTCGGCGTCACCCCCGAGCCACTGCCGATCAGCCCGCTCGATCTCATCAACGGCGGCTTCTCGGTGATCGGGCATCCGTCGGGCACCGCGCGCGATATCGAGGAGACCTTGCACTTCGCCGCGCTGACGGGCGTGCGGGCCGTCGTCGAGGAACGGCCGCTCGCGCAGGCCGCCGAGGCTTTCGAGCGGATGAACAGCGGGCACGCGCGTTACCGGATGGTCTTGACCGTCTGACCGGGTGTCCCCGGGTGCCGCACTTCAGCTTCACGTGGCTGACATACTGGCCCAGACTGCAGGTTCGCCGAGAGGAAAAACATGCCCATCGCCACGCCCGAGGTCTACGCGGAGATGCTGGCCCGCGCCAAGGAGCACTCCTTCGCGTTCCCGGCCATCAACTGCACGTCGTCGGAAACCATCAACGCGGCGATCAAAGGTTTCGCCGACGCGGGTAGCGACGGCATCATCCAATTCTCCACGGGCGGTGCCGAATTCGGCTCCGGTCTCGGTATCAAGGACATGGTGACCGGCTCGGTCGCGCTGGCCGAGTTCGCCCACGTCGTCGCCGCCAAGTACGACATCACCGTCGCGCTGCACACCGACCACTGCCCCAAGGACAAGCTCGACGGCTTCGTCCGGCCGCTGCTGGCCATCTCGGCCGAGCGCGTCGCCCGCGGCGAGAACCCGCTCTTCCAGTCGCACATGTGGGACGGCTCCGCGGTGCCGATCGACGAGAACCTGCAGATCGCGCAGGAACTGCTGAAGCTGACGGCGGCCGCGAACATCATCCTCGAGGTCGAGATCGGCGTCGTCGGCGGTGAAGAGGACGGCGTCGAGGCCGAGATCAACGAGAAGCTGTACACCAGCTCCGAAGACTTCGAGAAGACCATCGACGCGCTGGGCTCCGGTGAGAACGGCAAGTACCTGCTGGCCGCCACCTTCGGCAACGTGCACGGGGTCTACAAGCCTGGCAACGTCAAGCTCAAGCCCGAGGTGCTGGCCGAGGGGCAGAAGGTGGCCGCCGCCAAGCTCGGTCTGCCGGCCGGCTCCAAGCCGTTCGACTTCGTGTTCCACGGCGGTTCGGGCTCGCTGAAGTCGGAGATCGAGGACTCGCTGCGCTACGGCGTCGTCAAGATGAACGTCGACACCGACACCCAGTACGCGTTCACCCGCCCGGTCGCGGCGCACATGTTCACCAACTACGACGGCGTCCTGAAGATCGACGGCGAGGTCGGTAACAAGAAGGTCTACGACCCGCGCAGCTACCTGAAGAAGGCCGAGGCGTCCATGACGCAGCGAGTCATCGAAGCGTGCAACGACCTGCACAGCACGGGCCGCAGCGTCTCGGCGGGGCTGGGCAAGTAGCCAGCACCGCTCACTGGCCGGTCATGCCGCAGGATTCGCGAAATCCTGCGTCGTGACCGGCCATTCGGCGTTCATGGCCGAATGGCCGCGGGTGAGCAGCACCGTGCCCAGCACCGCGACGGCGGCGATGGCCGCGATCACCAGCACCAGTGCGATGACCCAGCCCCAGCTGCGCCGGTCCTTCTGCGTCTTGCCGGTGCCGGGGATCACCTGCGGCGCGGCCGGGGGCATCATCTCGGTTTCCGGGTCCGGCAGCGGGGCGATGATCTGCGTCTTGCCGTCGAAGCCCGACGGCGCGGTGAAGCGCCGCACCGGGATGGTCGGGTCGGTCGCCGGGTCCGCGGGCTCGAAGATCTCGGTTGCCGCCGCCGCATCGTCGCCTGTCGAGGCAGCGCGCTGATCGGCATCGCGACGGTCGTCCGGTCCCGTCGGGTTCGACATGGCGGCTGGGTTCGACATGGGGGTGACTGTCCTCCCGAGATCAGATCGCGCACTTGGGCCTACGCGTCCTGGAGCAGGCCGCGACGTCCTACCAGGAGCTTAATCTCCCGCCTGCGGGATCTGAGCGAGCGGCCGCACGGCACAATGGCGGCCATGACGCGAATGGGTGATCTGCTGGGTCCGGATCCGGTGTTGCTGCCTGCCAACTTCGAGGCCGAGGACGCTCTCGCCGCCGGTAAATCTGCGACCGACGTTGCTGCGGCGCACCCGACGGCCTCTGTCGCGTGGGCCGCCCTGGCCGAGGCCGCGCTGGCCGACGGTCAGACGATCACCGCCTACGCCTACGCCCGGACCGGTTACCACCGCGGGCTGGATCAGTTGCGCCGCAACGGCTGGAAGGGCTTCGGCCCGGTGCCGTTCGCACACGAACCGAACCAGGGCTTCCTGCGGTGCGTGGCGGTGCTGGCGAAGGCGGCGGAATCGATCGGCGAGCAGGACGAGTACCTGCGCTGCCTGGACCTGCTGGACGACTGCGATCCGGCGGCCCGTGGCGAGCTGGGTCTCTAACTAGTCCGCTTCGCAGTGGCAGCCGTCGGCCTCCGGCGGCTCCACCTGGACGGTGGCGTGGTCGAGTCCGCGAGCGGACAGCACGGCGCGCGCCGATTCCAGCACGCGGGCGGAGTCCGCGCTGGACGTCAGATGCGCGGTGGCCATGTCCTTGCCGGGCACCAGGGTCCACACGTGCAGGTCGTGCACATCGGTGACGCCGTCGACGGCGGCCAGCGCTTCGCGCAGCTCGTCGACGTCGATGTGGCTGGGGGAGGACTCGGACAGGATGCGCAGCGCGGCGCGGGCCAGCGCGATGGCGCGTGGCAGCACCCAAAGCGCGACCAGCACGGCGACGACGACGTCGGCGTAGGGCCAGCCGGTCGTGACGTTCACGATGCCCGCGATCAGTACGCCGACGCTGCCGACGGTGTCGGCGACGACCTCCATGTAGGCGCCCTTGACGGCGAGGCTGCTGTCGGCGTCGGAGCGCAGTAGCAGGACCACGACGAGGTTCGCGAGCAGTCCCGCGAGGGCGACGACGATCATCGGCACACCGGGAATCTCCGGCGCGTTGCCGATGCGCTCGACGGCCTCGTAGAGGATGAACGCCGCGACGCCCATCAGTAGGACGGCATTGGCGACCGCGGTGAAGACCTCGGCGCGGTGCCAGCCGTAGGTGCGGGCGGCGGACGTCGACCCGCGGCGGGCCAGCAGGACGGCGCCGAGGCCCATGAACATCGCGACCAGGTCGGTCAGCATGTGGCCGGCGTCGGCCAACAGCGCGATCGAGTTGATCAACAGCGCCGTGGTCAGCTCGATGACGAAAAAGACGCTGAGCACGGCCGCGGCGATGATCATGCGGCTGGCGCGCGCGTTCGGGCCATGGCTGTGATCGTGTCCGGCACCCATGCCAGCAATATATGCAGAACTACGCATATGTCGCAAGGCGCCCCGGGATTTGTGCACGATCATCCGTGGTGACCGCGGAAAATCGTGCACAAATCCCTACCAGGCGGACCAGAAGCGGGTCAGGGCGCTGCCGATCATCGCGAGCCGCGGCGGCACGCCGGTCAGGCTGACGGCGGAGTAGACGACGTTGAAGAACATCCGGTTCAGTTCGGGGACGATCAGCAGCAGCATCAGGATCAGGAAGCCCCACTGCCGGGCGGGCAGCAGGGCGCGCTGCGTGTCGGCGCTCAGGTGCGGTTCCAGTGCGCCGTAGCCGTCCAGGCCGGGGATGGGCAGCATGTTCAGAAACAGTGCCGTCACCTGCAGGAATCCGAGAAAGGCCAGCCCCGCCCAGAACACCGGATGCTCGTTGTCGAACAGCACCGCGGTCGCGACCAGCAGGATGACGGCGAGCACCAGGTTGGCGAACGGTCCGGCCAGGCTGACCAGGGTGCGCTGCCGCGGCGTCATGTACTCGGTGCGCACGTACACCGCGCCGCCGGGCAGGCCGATGCCGCCGAGGGCGATGAACAGTGCCGGCAGGCCCAGCGACAGCAGCGGGCTGGCGTACTTCGCGGGGTTCAGCGTCAGATAGCCACGCAGCTCGACGTCGCGGTCACCGAAGCGCCAGGCGGTGTAGGCGTGGCCGAATTCGTGCAGACACAGCGAGACGGTCCAGCCGGCGATGACGAACACGAAGACGCCGGCATAGGCCAGCGGCCGCACCTCGGCGCCGCAGAACCAGGCCACGGCGCCGCCGGCGGCGGTCAGGGCCACGATCGCCCAGAAGACGGGGCTGGGACGGACTGCGCGCCGGACAGGCATGGTCATGACTGCAAACTAGCCGACCCGCAGCCATCCCTGGATATGGCGGTAGAACGCCGACCGGCGCGCCGGACGGGCGGCCGCCACGCCGTCGCGCTCAACCAAAACTCCGGTGCTCCCGAGCTGCGCCGCGCGGCCGGCAACCCAGCCCCGCCCCGGCCCCGAACGTCCGGCCCCGAGGGCCCGCGCCCGCAGTCCCGGCATGCCGGGCAGTGGCTCGATCACGACGCCCTTCGACTCGCCGTCGAACAGCACCGTGTCGTCGACGACGGCCTCTCCGGTGATGGCGTCGGCGGCCGACGGCAGCCAGCGCGCGGACCGCACGATCACCGCGCCGGTCTCGTCCCGGATCAGTGGAACACGTTGGGCGACACCGCCTCTGGCGCGACGTGCGGCACCCCAGCCACCTCGGGACAGAGGTGGGACGAAGCCGACCTCGACGTCGAGCCGGTCGTCGCGCAGCAGCCGGGCCAGGGTGGCCGACAGGTCGGCATGATCGCCGACGACGATCACCCGGACGGCGTCGTCGGGGATCGTCGGAGCGCTCGCCGACGGCACTGTGACGGCCGTCAGATCCGCCAGCGCACGGGGGATCCTGCGGTCGCCGAAGACCAGCGCCACGACATCGCCGGAGGCCTCTCTGGCGGTCAAGGCCTCTCCTCTCGTCCTGCTGGGATAAGGTTGCTCACCGGCTGCCACTGTATTCAGGCAGGTGATGCGGGAGGCAAAACGATGCCGGCAATCGTGCTCATCGGGGCCCAATGGGGTGACGAGGGCAAAGGTAAGGCCACCGATCTACTCGGTGGACGTGTGCAATGGGTGGTTCGCTACCAAGGCGGCAACAACGCCGGGCACACGGTGGTACTGCCCACGGGGGAGAACTTCGCTCTTCACCTCATCCCGTCGGGCATCCTGACACCCGGGGTCACCAACGTCATCGGCAACGGTGTCGTGGTGGATCCGGGCGTGCTGCTCAGCGAGCTGTCGGGGCTCGAGGACCGCGGTGTGGACACCTCGAAGCTCATGATCTCGGCTGACGCGCACTTGCTGATGCCGTACCACGTGGCGATCGACAAGGTCACCGAGCGGTACGCGGGCAGCAAGAAGATCGGCACCACCGGTCGCGGCATCGGTCCCTGTTACCAGGACAAGATCGCGCGCATCGGCATCCGGGTGGCCGACGTCCTCGATGAGGAGCAGCTCGTCAACAAGGTCGAGGCCGCTCTCGAGTTCAAGAACCAGGTGCTGGTCAAGATCTACAACCGCAAGGCGCTCGACCCGGCTGAGGTCGTCGAGAGCCTGCTGGAGCAGGCCGAGGGCTTCAAGCACCGCATCGCGGACGCCCGGTTGCTGCTCAACGAGGCGCTGGAGCGCGGCGAGACGGTTCTGCTGGAGGGCTCGCAGGGCACCCTGCTGGACGTCGACCACGGCACCTACCCGTTCGTGACGTCGTCCAACCCGACTGCGGGTGGCGCGGCGGTCGGCTCGGGCATCGGCCCGACCCGGATCACCACGGTGCTGGGCATCCTGAAGGCGTACACCACGCGTGTGGGCTCGGGCCCGTTCCCGACGGAGCTGTTCGACGAGTACGGCGCCTACCTGTCCAAGACGGGCGGCGAGGTCGGCGTGACCACCGGCCGGGCCCGGCGCTGCGGCTGGTTCGACGCCGTGATCGCCCGGTACGCGACCCGGGTCAACGGCATCACCGACTACTTCCTGACCAAGCTGGACGTGCTGTCCAGCCTGGAGACGGTGCCGATCTGCGTCGGCTACACCGTCGACGGCAAGCGCACCGACGAGATGCCGATGACGCAGGCCGACATCGCCCGCGCCGAGCCGATCTACGAGGAACTGCCGGGCTGGTGGGAGGATATCTCCGGGGCCCGCGAGTTCTCGGATCTGCCCGCCAAGGCCCAGGACTACGTGCTGCGGCTGGAGGAACTCGCCGGAGCACATGTGTCGTGCATCGGCGTCGGTCCCGGCCGGGACCAGACGATCGTGCGCCGGGACATCCTCGGGTGACCGAAGGATTCATCGACCAGCACGGCGGGTTCCCACGATTCGAGGTTGCCGACCCCGGCCCGGGGTTCGGTCGCTTCCTCGAGGGCATGCGGCGGCTGCAGGATTTGGCGGTCTCGGCCAATCCGGACAGCGACACCTGGGACGACGCCGCCGACCACGTCGAGGAACTGGTCAAGCTGCTGGCGCCGTTCCAGGCAGCTGAAGGCGTCGGCCCGGCCATCCGGGTGCCGTCGCTGCCGGGTGCCGGCAGTCTGCTGATGCCGCCGTGGACGGTCACGAAGTTCTCGCCCGAGGGCGTCGAAATGCAGGTCGAGTTCAGTCGCTACCACGTGGGCGGCAACTACGCCGTGCACGGCGGGGTGCTGCCGCTGCTGTTCGACCAGGCTTTCGGCATGCTGATCCACGCGGTCAGTCGGCCGATGAGCCGCACGGCGTACCTGCATGTCGACTACCGCAAGGTCACCCCGATCGACACGGTGCTGACCGCCAAGGCACGCGTCACCGAGGTCGACGGCCGCAAGACGTTCGTCGCTGCCGAACTGTTCGACCCTGAGGGCAATCTGCTGGCCGAGGCCAATGGCCTGATGGTCAGCCTGCTGCCCGGCCAGCCTTAGCGGTCGGCGCGTAGCCCGGGCCACCAGATGCGGGGGCCGATCAGGGTGAACAGCGCCGGGATGATGACGGTGCGCACCACGAAGGTGTCCAGCAGGATGCCCAGGCCGACGATGATGCCCAGCTGGGTCAGCACGATCAGCGGCAGCACGCCCAGCACGCAGAACACCGCGGCCAGCACGATGCCTGCGCTGGTGATCACCGCGCCCGTCGCCGAGACCGCCCGCACGATGCCCTGCCGGTTGCCGAATTCCGGGGTCTCTTCCTTGGCCCGGGTCACCAGGAAAATGGTGTAGTCGACGCCGAGTGCGACCAGGAACAGGAACGCGAACAGCGGGGTTCCGTTGTCCAGTGCGGGGAATCCGAACAGGTGCACGCTGGCCCAGCCGCCGACTCCGAGCGCGGCCAGCGCGCTGAGCACCGTCACCGCCACCAGGATCAGCGGTGCCAGGGCCGAGCGCAGCAAGACGTAGAGGACGGCGAGCACCACCAACAGGATCGCCGGGATGACGATCCGCCGGTCGTGCTGCGCTGCCGCCGCGGCGTCACGGGCCTGCGCGTCGGGGCCGCCGACCACGGCGTAGGCGTCGATTTGGTGCACCGAATTACGAAGGGCGTCAACGGTTTTGAACGCCTCTGGGGACGCGGGCGCGGCAGCCAGCACCACCGACCACTGATTCAGGCCCGACGCCGAGTGCCCCGCTGGTCTCGCCGACACCACGCCGGGCGTGCGGGTGATGGCCTCGGCGACCTCGGGGGCAGCCGCGATGACGGTGGTCGGGTTGGTCAGGCCGCTGGGGAAATGCGCGGCGAGGGTGTCGTAGCCGGCGACGGACTCGGCCTCGACCCGGAACTGCTGGGTCTGTGACAGGCCGACGGGCAGATTCACCAGCCCGGCGCACAGCACTACCAAGCCGGCCAGCGCCACTGTGGCGACGCGGCCGGGCCGGTGGGAAACCCCCGCGGCGATGCGGTGCCAGACTCCGCTTTCGGTGAGCGGCATGGCGTGTGAACCGGTTTCGGGGATGAAGGGCCAGAACAGCCGGCGGCCGAACAATCCAAGCAGCGGCGGCAGTACCAGCAAGACGAACACGGCGGCGACCACCAGGCCGGCCGCGGCCTGCACGCCGAGGCTGCGATTGGTCGGCGCCGAGGCGAGCAACAGCGTCAGCAGCGCCAGCACCACGGTGGCGTTGCTGGCCAGGATCGCCGGGGCCGCGGCGCGCCATGCCACCCGTAGGGCATCCCGATGGTCACGGCGCAGCGACAGCTCCTCGCGGTAGCGCGAAATCAGTAGCAGCGCATAGTTGGTGCCCGCTCCGAACACCAGCACGCTGGTGATGCCCGCAGTCGACCCGTCGGGATTCAGTCCCGTCGCGGCGGCCACCGCGGTACCGACGACGGCGCCCACCTGATCGGCGAAGCCGATCACCAACAGCGGGATCAGCCAGAGCACGGGGGAGCGGTACGTGACGATCAGCAGCAGCGCCACCACTGCGGCGGTCACCGCCAACAGCGTGAAGTTCGCTCCGGCAAAGGAATTGGCGATGTCGGCGCCGAACGCCGGCCCGCCGGTGACCTGTGCCCGCAGTCCGTCGGGCAGCGACCGCGACACCTGAGACCGCAGGTCGTGGACCGCGTCGCGGAGGTCGAAGCCGGACAGGTCCGTCGCCAGTGGCGCGACTCGCAACGCCGCCTTGCCGTCGGTCGATACCTGCGCGCCCGGACCTGCCGCGGCGACATCGGCCGGGGTCAAGGGTGCGTCATCGGTGCGGGTCACCACGATGATCGCCGGCGCGGTCTCGCCGCCCGGGAATTGGGCGCGCAACGCGTCGGCGCGGGCGGACTCGGCACTGGCCGGCACGGCCACGGGCGACTTCGACGATGACTCCCCGCTGCCGAGCAGGGCCATCGCCAGACCGGAGAGCACCAGGACGATCAGGGCTGATGCCCATGCGATACGTGTGGACACCCGGAAAATATTTCAGATACTTAACTATTAATCAAATGAACTTCATGGACGCTATGCTCTCCGCGTGCCAACGCCGCCGGACCGCTCCGACCTGGAAGCGCAGATCTCGGCCGACGTGCGGGCGCTGACGGCCGAATCCGACCAGATCGGCCGGGCCTTCGCTGTCCAGAACGAACTGGGCGCCAATGACTTTCGGGCATTGCTGCACATCATGGTCGCCGAATCCGCGGGCACGCCGTTGACGGCGGGCGAGCTGCGCAAGCTGATGGGCACCTCAGGTGCGGCCATCACCTACCTGGTGGAGCGGATGATCGGCTCGGGACACCTGCGCCGCGACGCCGATCCCGCCGACCGGCGCAAGGTCATCCTGCGGAACGCCGACAAGGGCCTCGCCACCGGCCGGGAGTTCTTCAGCCCGCTGGCTCAGCTCAACACCCAGGCCCTGGCCGACCTGCCCGATGCAGACCTGGCGGCGGCACACCGGGTCTTCGGGGCGCTCACCGGAGCGATGCGGGCATTCCGTGCCGACACCGCCCCCGGTGAGCCGTGATCACACCGCGGACGAGGCCTTGAGAGCGTCCACGTCGGCTCTGAGCGCGGCCAGCGCGTCCACCACGGTGAGGTTCTGGCCGGCCGCGTTATGACCGAGCTGCGGCCAGCCTTTCAGGTTCGGGCCGCGGAGCTGGGTCTGGATGTCCTGCACGATGGCCAGGATCTGGTTGAGGGTTGCGGTGGTGGGGTCGGGCTGGGTCACGGTTCCTCCTTGCAGGAGTGAGATGAGTTGATCGAGGGTGCCCTGGAATGCGTTGCAGTCCACCGACAGATTCCCGATCCGGGCGGCGTCGGTGAACTGCAGGATCTGTGGGGTGGTGCCGCCGTACGGGAACCAGTAACGCTGATTGTCGTTGCCGGGATAGAGGTTTGACGCATAGCCGGTGCCGCTGACGTAGTTCGACGCGATCAGTCCGGGCACCCTGGAAAGATCGGGGGAGCCGATCTGTTGCCAGTACCAGTGCGGGATGTACGACAGCGAGATGGTCACCCCGACGTCGTTGAAGGCGTTGACCACCGCCCAGAAGTTGTTGATGTCGCCGGAATTCGCCTCGAAGTCGAGCATCGCGTACTCGCCGCCGTGATTGCTGAGCCACGTCTGGGCCTGCGCGGCCGGGCTGTTGGTGGTGACGTAGTGATAGCCGATGTGCGGAAAGTGGTTGTCCCGGCACCACTGTGCGATCACCGGCCAGTACGGGTCCCGGTAGTAACTGCCTTCGGACACCTTCTGCTCGATCCAGGAAAAGCCCTGGCCGGGCAGCGCAGAGACGAAGGCGATGGCGTCGCCGGCCGAACGAAAGTTGTTGTTCGACGTGTCCGGTCCGTACAGGGTCATGACGTCGGCCCCTGATCCACCGGTGTCCAGCTCGTCGTGCTCGCCAAAGCTTTTGTGTCGGCGGTGGATCCGTCGCTCAGCTGCACCGTCCATTGCAGCAAGCCGTCGGGATCATGCGTTGACGTGGCGATCGCGCCCGCTTGTTCGTATACCTCGCCCAGGGCTTCGGGTTTGCCCGCGGTGTTGATGGCGAATCCTCGCATTCTGCCGTGGAAGCATTGTCCCGCTTCGATTCTCGTTAACGCTCAGGGTCGAAGGGCACTTTCCACGATAGCGCGATCTCCGCTGCCGGGTTCGGTCAGGCGTTCTCCAACTCGGCGATCACGATCTTCTTCTGCCGCATCATCGTCTGGATCTGTGCGGGCCGGCCCAACAGTTGATCCATGTTCGACGGGATGATCTGCCAGCTGATCCCGAAGCGGTCCTTGCACCACCCGCATTGCTCGGACTCGGGTACGTGCGAGAGCCTCGACGGGCCATGTCGTGGCATCGGCGGTCGTGGTCCTATCGGTACTTCGGTGGCTTCTTCTGTTGAATAACGGGCTTGTCAACGATGCGGAGGGTCGGTCGTCTCGATGATGGGCCGGATCCCGCTCTTCTCGCGATCCGGAATCGATTCCGGGAAGTATTGTGGTGCAACGATTTTGCGGTCAGATTGCCCGGGTTGGTAGTAGTCGTGACTGTGCTGTCTGTTGGTGGCCGGCTTGGATGCTGCTCGGTCCGCTCGACAGTGAAGTGGTTGGCTGGATCGGCGGTGGTGTCCAGGTCGACGCCGCGGCGCCAGAGTTTGGTCGTGTAGATGGTGTGCCTGCCGAGTAGGCGGGCGGTGCCGGCTGCCATGGCGACGGCGGTCATGAGCGGCAGGATGATGGCGTATTGGCCGGTGAGTTCGAACAACGTGACCACTGCGGTGATGGGTGCGCCGGTGGCGCCGCCGAGGAGGGCGCCCATGCCGATCAGGCCGCAGGCGCCGGCTGCGATGGCCAGGCTGGGATAGAGATGGTGTGCTGCTACCCCGAAGGCGCTGCCGGCCATGGCCCCGATGAACAGGGTGGGCGCAAATACCCCGCCCGAGCCGCCGATGCCGATGGTGAGGCTGGTGGCGAAGATCTTGCCGACCATGAGCAGCAGGAGCATCGCTGCCGCGTAGCGGCCGTCGATGGCGTTCTGCAGGACGGGATAGCCGACGCCATACATCTGCGGCAGTGCGATCAGTAAGGCGCCCAGGGCAATTCCCCCGAGGGCCGGCCGGGCCCACTGTGGCCCCCGCCAGAGCCAATCGCAGGCGTCCTCGACCCAGTACAAGACTCGCGAGAACACCGTTCCCACGACGCCCGCGCCCACCCCGAGTGCGGCATATAGCGCGTATTCGACTGGGCGATGCACGGTGAATCCGGGAAGAGACAGGAACGGGTGATCGCCCATCAGGGCGCGCCCTACGACGGCGGCGGCCACGCTGGACAACACCACGACGCCGGCTGATTCGGCAGCGAATTCGCGCAGGATCAATTCGAGGGCGAAGAACACCCCGGCCAGTGGAGCGTTGAAGGTAGCCGAGATACCGCCGGCCGCTCCGCATGCGACCAGTAGACAAATCCGGTCGGTGTCCAAACGCAGCCATTGCCCCAGCGCGGAGCCGGTGGCCGAGCCGATCTGTACGATCGGCCCTTCACGTCCGACTGATCCGCCGCCCCCGATACACAACGCCGAAGCCACGGCTTTGACGATGGTGACTTGCGGTTTGATCCTTCCCTTGTTGCGGGCCACGGCGAACATCACTTCGGGCACACCATGGCCGCGCGCTTCCGGTGCGAAATGGTGTACGAGCGGGCCGTAGACCGCACCGGCGATCACGGGGGCGGCCAGCAGAAACCACCAGCCCAGCGCCGGCCAGTGCGCGCTGGGGACCCGGCCCAACGCCGAGTAGTCGGCATAGCCGGTGAACATCCGAGTGAAAAACTCGACGAGCCAACGAAACGCGACCGCGCCCAGCCCCGTGAGTGCGCCGACCATCACCGCCAATGGCACTAGCATCACCCTGCTGTGCAAAGCCCCGTGCACACGCCCAGGTCTGGGAGCGGTAGCGGCACGCCACCAATCGATGCTGCGTTTGATCACTATTGCAGTATGCAACAATAGCGCTACGTACGATAATCGGCTACCCGATTCGGCTGCGACGACGTCCCTGGGTGCAGTTGTTCAAGTGGCAATCGGACCGGGTCCGGCACTGGGCGGCCGACACCAGCTGGGTCGGCGTGCGACACGCTCTGAGGTGTGGGGTCTGGTCGGCTATCTGTCGAGGTGCAGACTAAAGTTGCATGGGAGGAGGGTCCGGTGAACGCACAGACCAAGACAACAACCGCCCAATCGGTCGATGCCATTACCGATGCCTTGATCACCGCGTCCCGGCTGTTGGTCAGCATCTCGGCACGCTCTATTGCCGAGGTGGACGACACGATCACTATTCCCCAGTTCCGGGTGCTGGTGATCTTGTCCTCGCGCGGCACGACGAACTTGGCGACCCTGGCGAGTCTGCTCGACGTGCAGCCCTCAACGATCGGCCGGATGGCGGAACGATTGGTTGCGGCGGGTCTGATCGACCGTCGCCCGCATCCCAACTCGCGCCGTGAACTGGTGGTCGAGCTGACCCCGCGCGGCCGCAAAGTTGTGCGCACGGTTACCGCTCGCCGACGGGCCGAAATCGTACGGGTCGTGGAGGCGATGCCGGCGCGGCAGCGTGAGGGCATGGTAGGTGCGCTCACGGCGTTCACCGAGGCCGGTGGCGAGCCTCCGGCCGAGATCGATTTCTAGCCTGAGGGTTTTGTGCGGCGATTCTGCGCGGCAGTCTGCGTATTGTGCGTTGTCGGGTGGCCTGGGTGGTCGATTCCGCGGCGCTAATGCGGTCGTTGCGGTGTCGTCCTCTCCGAAGCCGCGGGCGGACCGACCGTGCCCTCGGGGCGGGCGCGGTTGTGGGGTGGGCCCGCCCGCGGCGGTCTGCGGAACATCGGTTGCTGCTGCTTTGGCAGCAACGTCGCCTCGGAGCGCCTCTGCGGCATATCGCGATCGGTCACCCATGGCCGGATCGCCCGCCTCGACACTGGCATCACACTAGCATAGTGCCACAGTAGCAATAAGCACGTCTTCGGGGGCGGCCATCCGGCGGCGCCGCCCCGCCGTGTGTTTGAGGTTGCCCCCCTGGGGAATTCGCCTATGCATCAGGCGCCTGGGCTCTCGACCGCGGTCCTTGGTTTTGGCCGAGTGTCGTCGGCCGAGAGTGACACTCGACTGCCGTGGCGCTCGTGACCCGGTGCTAGTCATGGACGTTGCCGTCAATCGCGATAAGAGATTCTCTTCGAAGGTCAGAAGTGGGAGCTGGACGAAAACTATTGCAGCCGTCCAGAACTCGATTTGTATAACGATTCAATAACGGGGGCGCGCGCCTTGGGCGCGATGGAACGGTAGTGAAAACCGCTGATCAGACGGCCGTTTGTCGGAGTGCTGAGCGGTTCACCGCAACAATGAGCGGCCTTGATCCGCTGGTGGCTGTGTGTCTACTGTCAGCAAACCCGATGACTTGAACTGACGATGATCGATGACCGTTCGGTGGTGACTTTTATCCGTGATGCCCGATGTCAACTGCGCGCCCCGACGTGCCGAAACTGCCTTGCTGCGGACCCCTCGTGGCATGGATGCAATCGTGATCCGCAACATCGCTGCCGCCACCGGTGTGCTCGATGTGAACTCCACATACGCTTATCTACTGCTGGCCACCGATTTCGCGGCGAGTTCGATCGTCGCGGAAAAGGCGGGTGAAATCTGTGGATTCATCGTCGGCTACCATCCGCCGCAGCGGCCAGACGTGTTGTTCGTCTGGCAGGTCGCGGTGTCGCCGCACGCGCAAGGCCAGGGACTGGCGGGCGCCATGCTCGACGGGCTGGTACATCGCATTCGAACCGAACGCGGGGGCCATCCGGTCACCGTGGAAGCGACCGTGGCACCCGGTAATGCGGCCTCTCGCAGGTTCTTCGGAGCATTCGCCCGCCGTCATGGCGTGCCATTGACCGAACGTCAACATTTTGCCGCCGAGCTGCTCGATGCCGACGGTGGGCACGAAGACGAGCCGATGCTGCGGATCGGCCCACTCGTTGCGCCGCTGTCGAACTGATGACACCCGGCCCCCGGGACAGGCCCTGCGCTAAATGCGCTGTCCCACTGAAGTTTCTGTTATCGACTGAAAGGATCCTATCGTGCTTCTCGCCGACGCGGCACACCTGACCGAGAGTGGCCTCCCGGGCATCTTCGATGCAGTTGAGTCGGAGGTCCGCAGCTATTGCCGTGGCTGGCCCACCGTCATGGACACCGCCAGTGGTTCTTGGATTACGGACCATGAGGGGCGGCGCTATATCGATTTCTTCGCAGGCGCAGGGGCTTTGAACTACGGTCACAACAATCCAGCGCTCAAGCAGGCGCTGCTCGAATACCTCGGATCAGACGGGATCGTGCATTCGCTGGACATGGCGACATCAGCCAAACAGCGCTTTCTGGAGACGTTCCAACAGCTCATCTTGCGGCCGCGAGATTTGGATTTCAAGGTGCAGTTCCCCGGGCCGACGGGCACCAACGCGGTCGAGTCGGCGCTCAAACTCGCGCGCAAAGTCACCGGACGCGAATCGATCATCAGCTTTACCAACGCATTTCACGGCATGACGCTGGGTTCGCTGTCGGTTACCGGAAACTCCATGAAGCGTGCCGGCGCCGGCGTGCCGTTGGTCCACGCAACCCCGATGCCCTATGACAACTATTTCGGTGGTGTCACCGAGGACTTCCACTGGTTCGAACGAGTCCTCGACGATTCCGGTAGCGGCCTGAACCGGCCAGCCGCGGTGATCGTGGAAACCGTTCAAGGCGAAGGCGGTTTGAACATCGCCCGCGAAGAGTGGCTACGTGCGCTGGCGGAATTGTGCCGCACCCGCGATATCTTGCTGATCATCGACGACGTGCAGATGGGCTGCGGTCGCACCGGTCCCTTCTTCAGCTTCGAAGCCGCCGGGATTGTGCCGGACATCGTGACGCTATCGAAATCGATCAGCGGCTACGGGCTACCGATGGCATTGACTCTGTTTCGTCGCGAGCTCGACGTCTGGGCGCCGGGCGAGCACAACGGTACCTTCCGCGGCCACAATCCAGCGTTCGTCACGGCCACTGTGGCGCTCGAAACATACTGGAAAGAACCGCAGTTCAGTATCGATACCGCAGTGAAAGGTGAGCTGATCAGGTCGCGGCTCGAGGACATCGCAGCCCGCTACGAGGGCATCGCGGCCCGTGGCCGCGGCATGGCGCAGGGGCTGAGATTCGCGGACGCCCCACGCGCCGGCGAAGTATGCCGGAATGCGTTCGAACGGGGAGCACTGATGGAAACCAGCGGTCCGTCCGACGAAGTGGTCAAACTACTTCCGCCGCTCACCACGTCAGCCGACGATCTGCTGACCGGTCTGGACATCCTGGCCGAGTCCGTCGCGGCGACCCACGCGTGATCCGACTACCGCAGACTTAGACGAAACGAGTTCTTCACCCATGATTGTTCGCACCACGGCAGAGATCACCGGAACTGACCGCGACGTGTCAGCCGGAACGTGGCGGTCCAAACGCATCATCCTGGCCGACGACGGGGTCGGATTCTCCTTCCACGAGACCACGATCGAAGGCGGCTCGGTCAGCGAGTTCCACTACCAGCACCACGTCGAGGCAGTGTGGATCACCGAAGGCCACGGCACGTTGACCAACCTCGACACCGGGGAGCGCCATGCCCTGGGACCGGGCACCATGTATCTACTCAACGGCCATGAACGACACCAGATCCGCTGCGCCGAGCAACTGCGCATGCTCTGCGTCTTCAACCCTCCGGTCACGGGGCGAGAGGTACACGACGCCAACGGTGCTTACCCACCCCCGCAGTCGGTCGCATGAGCGCGCCCGGCGCCGCGACCGCGATCGTCGAAGATCGCTACCCGACCCGCCTCGGCCATGCCGTCGAGCCCATTCCCCGCAGCGAACCAGTGGTGTGGGGCGGGAATGCCGACGGCCCGTTGCCGCCGCGCGAACTGGCGCGCTTCGCTGAGCTCGGTTATCTCGTCCGCCCGGGCACTCTCGCTGATGACCTGATTGGACCGCTGCGCGGCGAAACAGACCGAATCGCAGTAGGTCTCGAGCCGGACGACCCACGGATCATTCGGGAACCACGCGGGTCCATCCGCTCGATCTTCGAACCGCATCTGCTCAGCGCGCTGGTCGCGCAAGTGGTCGATCTGGACACGGTGATGCCTATCGCGCGCCAACTGCTCGGTAGCGACGTCTACATCCACCAGGCCCGGATCAATCTGATGCCCGGCTTCACGGGCACCGGCTTTTACTGGCATTCGGACTTCGAGACCTGGCACGCCGAGGACGGCATGGCGGACATCCGCGCGGTGTCCTGCTCGATCGCCTTGACGCGCAACTATCCGTACAACGGATCACTGATGGTGATTCCCGGGTCGCACCACACGTTCTACCCCTGCGTCGGGGCAACCCCGGATAACCACCATGGCACCTCGCTGGTGGCGCAGCAGGTCGGCACGCCCGATGAGACCACCTTGTGCAAGGCGGTCGATCACCACGGTATCGACCAGTTCACCGGCTCGCCCGGGACGGCACTGTGGTTCGACGCGAACCTGCTGCATGGTTCGGGATCGAACATCACACCGCTGCCGCGGTCGAATGTGTTTCTTGTATTCAATTCGGTTGACAACCGACTCGGTGAACCGTTCGCCGCACCGCGGCCGCGGCCCCGATACCTCGCAGCCAGATAACTGCAGCAAGGACGCAACGTAGGCCTGATGCCCGTTACACCATAGTCCCCAGCCGGAAGTCAGGCTCAGGGCGATGGCGTAACTCGACACTCCGAAACGTCGTGGGCTACGCGGCACCGTCGCGCGTCGGGCGTAGATGCAACGTTCCGTCGGTGCCGCGGACCAGGTCTCCTGGTGCGCCACAGGCCAATCTCTCGGCACGGCAACGACATTGGGGCGTTGTCCGCGGGGCGGGAGACAGCCTCATGGAAGGGGCATGTTCTGCGAGCCGGGTGCCTGGGTCTGGTGGTGCCACCGGTCCAGCAGAACGGGGATTTCGGCCAGGAGAAATGTATAGAAGTCGTGCATCTGGGTCAGTCGCTGCCGTGCTGGGCTGGTGCTGTCGGTGACGGCGATGCCGGCGTTGGCCGCTGCCAGCATGGCCGCGATCGTTTCATTTTGCGAGGTGAACAGGATCGCCCAGGCATTGTCACGCAGCCGATAGTGGTCGCGGCGGCTGCCCGGTGCGGCGACCCGTTCGGCCAGCCCGACGGAGGTGAGCATTTTCAGGGCACCAGAGATGGCCCCAGCACTGGCATTGAGGGTTGTGGCCAGTTCGCCCATCGTGACGTTGGGCTGTTCGGTGAACAACAACGTGGCCAGCACCCGCGCGGTCATCCGCTGCAATCCATGGCTGGTCAACACCACAGCGAGCTGCTCGGCCGCATCTTGCAGACCTGAGGACATATCCACGACGAATCCTCCTCACCTCAAACATCCTTCACTATTTTCTGAAAGGTTAGTACAGTCGATTCCGGTGTTCCGGGAAGTCTGGTCGGAGATGTTGCAGCCCTGTGTCTGAGGTGGCTGCACCGATCCGAAAGGCACCCGATGTACAGAACACCACGCGAAAATGCAGCACCGCCGGCGAACACCGACATCATCAGTGTCGAGGGGCTGACGTTCACCTACCCGAATGCGGCCCAGCCCGCGGTGCGCGGCATGGACTTCGCTGTCGCACGCGGCGAGATATTCGGTTTCCTCGGCCCCAGCGGTGCGGGGAAATCGACGACCCAGAAGCTGCTCATCGGACTGCTGCGGGGCCATGACGGTCAAGCTGCCGTGTGGGGGCGTGAACCGCAGGCGTGGGGCCCGGACTATTACCAGCGCGTCGGGGTGTCCTTCGAACTGCCCAACCACTACCAGAAGCTCAGTGGCGCCGAGAATCTGCGCTTTTTCGCCTCGCTGTATGACGGGCCAACCGCGGACCCGATGCAGTTGTTGGATTCGGTCGGTCTGGCCGACGTCGCGAATACGCGAGTCGCCAAGTATTCCAAGGGAATGCAGATGCGGCTGACCTTCGCGCGGTCGCTCATCAACTATCCCGAGTTGTTATTTCTCGACGAGCCGACCTCGGGTCTGGACCCCGTCAACGCTCGCAAGGTCAAAGACATCATCTTGCGCCTCAAAGCCGAGGGCCGCACCATCTTCTTGACCACACACGACATGTCGACCGCCGACGAATTGTGTGATCGCGTGGCGTTTGTCGTCGACGGCGCCATCGTTGCCCTCGACACCCCGGCCGAGTTGAAGATCGCTCGTAGTCAACGGCGGGTTCGGGTCCAATACCGCACCGACACCGCGACTTTGGGCACTGCTGAGTTTGCGATGGACGGTCTGGCCGACGATCCGGCGTTTGACGCGGTGCTACGCAACCATCACGTCGAGACCATCCATAGTCGTGAAGCCAGCCTCGATGACGTGTTCGTCGAGGTGACCGGAAGGCAGCTGACATGACCCGACTGGCCACCGCCACGCGTTTGGAATTCACCTTGCAGGTTCGGCAGAAGTTCCTGCACGCCGGCATCTTCTCTGGGCTCATCTGGTTGGCTGTGCTGTTGCCGATGCCGCGCGACCTGCGTCCGGTCTCCGAGCCCTATGTGCTGGTCGGCGATATCGCGATCATCGGGTTCTTCTTCATCGGCGCCGCAGTGTTCTTCGAGAAACAAGAACGCACCCTCGGTGCCGTCATCTCCACGCCCTTGCGGTTCTGGGAGTACCTGGCCGCCAAGCTTCTTGTGTTGGTGTCGATCTCATTGTTCGTCGCGATCATCGTGTCCACGGTCGCCGACGGTTTCACCTACCACCCGCTGCCCTTGGTCGTCGGAGTCGTTGTGGGTACCCTGTTGATGTTGGTCGTCGGTTTCATCACGTCGTTGCCGTTCGCCTCGGTGACCGACTGGTTTCTGGCCGCGACCATCCCGTTGGCGATCATGCTCGTGCCTCCGTTGATCTTCTATTCCGGGCTGTGGCCCAACCCCGTGCTGTATGTCATCCCCATCCAGGGTCCGCTACTGCTGCTCGGCGCGGCCTTCGGTCAAGTGGCCTTGAGCACCGGCCAGGTGCTCTACTGCGTGGTTTATCCGCTGCTGTGTCTGGTGGGCTTGTGCCGGGCCGCCAAAGTGTTGTTCGACCGCTACGTCATCGAACGCTCAGGCGCGTGATGACCAACGTGCTGGGATTGCGCTCGACCAAAGCGCTGGCGGCGTTCGGCCGCAACGATATTCGCGGGACCTACCGTGATCCGCTGCTGGTCATGCTCGTCGTGGCACCGGTGATCTGGACCACCGGCGTTGCGGTACTCACTCCGATGGTCACCCACCTGCTGGCCCAACGCTACCAATTCGACCTGGTGCCGTACTACCCGTTGGTGCTCACCGCATTCCTGTTGCTGACCAGCATTATCATCGTCGGCGGGTTGGCGGCTTTCCTCGTGCTCGATGAGCTCGACGCCGGCACCCTGACCGCCTTGCGGGTCACCCCGGTGCCCATGTCGACGTTCTTCGGGTACCGCGCCGCCACTGTCATGGTCGTGACCACCGTCTACGTGACCGCCACCATGTCCTTCAGTGGAATCCTGGAACCGGGGCTGATGCCGGCGCTGATCCCGATCGGGATCCTCGCGGGCCTGTCCGCGGTGACGACGCTGCTGCTGATCGTGGCATTGGCCAACAACAAGATTCAAGGCATCGCCATGGTGCGTGCGCTCGGCATGTTGATCGCCGGCCTGCCGTGCCTGCCGTGGTTCATCGATTCGCCCTGGAACCTGGCTTTCGCTGTCCTGCCACCCTATTGGGCAGCCAAAGCTTTCTGGGTGGCGTCTGCGGGCGGCACCTGGTGGCCGTATCTGCTCGGCGGCGCGGCCTACAACGTGGCCATCGTCTGGCCGCTCTTTCGCCGGTTCGTCGCCAAGTGCACGTGAAGCAATTGCGATCCGTTCTTCGGGAGCGCGACTTCTGCGCTCCACGGTGAAAAGTGTTTGACAGCAACCTATTTCGGTGGCGGTTCTCGGTCGCCTTGTGTTTCGAGCTTTCGCAGTGAGTGCGCCGTGGTCACCGCTGGCAGGTTTCGTAGTGGTGGATGAGCGCCTGTTCTCCGGCGGTCGGCTGATAGACGACCAGGTCGCGTCGGGTGCATCCGCCGATGGTGACCGCGACCGGGCCCCGCGCGACCCCGTAACCGCCGATGTGGCCGGAAAGTTGGCTACTGGCGGTGTAGAGGACCGGGGCGGGCAATGTCGCGGCCAGGGGCAGGTGTCGGGTGGCTAAGGCTAGGGCGACATCGACGGCATCGGT
Organism: Mycolicibacterium llatzerense; assembly: GCF_025331195.1. Classification (NCBI taxonomy): domain Bacteria; kingdom Bacillati; phylum Actinomycetota; class Actinomycetes; order Mycobacteriales; family Mycobacteriaceae; genus Mycobacterium; species Mycolicibacterium llatzerense. The sequence continues at coordinate 2,143,735 of NZ_LXOV01000001.1, forward strand.
GCCTGTCGCTTCGGAAAGCCACACCGGTGGGGTGACGGGTCCGTTGATCTGCATGCTGTCCGTATGGGCGATGGTTTGGTCGATGGTCAATTGGCGCCAGAGGTCGAGTTCGGCAGCCGTCGGGAAGCGCCCGGTATACGCGATCTGATCTTGCGCCCGCGCCGCGCTGACCCTCCAGTTCAACACCGCCAGATAGGGGAAGCGGGCCGAGAGGGTGCTCACAGCGCCGGCGATGTCCGCGCTGTGGGTGCCTTCGGGAAGCTCGATGTCCGCCCGGTTCGAACTGCCAATCTCCCTCGGACTCAAGTGCGCCAATGGGTGACTGATCGTGGACCGCAGGGCGACGGTGGCCCCCGGCAGTGCGGTGCGCAGGGCAATCCAGTCACGGGCCTGGTCGAGGATTTGCGCCGTGTTGGCGATCGGCCGGTCGCTGCTGTCGACGGCGAAGACGCTCCACCCGTGACGGACCTCGAGTTCGGTGTGGTAGTCGCGGTATCGGCCTGACGCGACATTCTGGAGGTAGGTTTCCACAATCGAGGTCAGCTCGTCGGCGGTGAGGCCGTCGGCGGCGTCGACGTGGATGGCGAACATCACCGCACCCGCGGCCCAGTGGTTGGCGTAGTCGGCGTGAGTGGCCTGCACCCCGGACATCGAACCCAGCTGCGCGCTGAGCCGTTCGACATCGTCGCGGCGGTCGGGCACCCGCGCATCGCAGCCGGACAGTGACACCAGTGCCGTCATCAAGGCCACGCAGAGCACGGCACTACGTCGGCGCATTCTTCCGCTCGCACAGTAGCGAGCACTCCAGGGCACGATGCCACGGCGCGGACGGAGGTCGTCGGCGCCTCGCCGTCGTGCCGACCGGCGCCAACCTCCGATGATCGCGAACGGCAACTGTTGCATTATGCGATAATAGGTAATGCGCTGAGGTGGCGGCGTCGCCGGGCGCGATCAACGCGAGGAGGCCGCATGCACAACCCGGGCGCTCGTGGGATTCCACGCCGCGGTGTGGGCCGGCGGGTCAACCCATGAAGATCGCCATCGTCGGCGCTGGGATCGCCGGGACCACGGCAGCATTCTGGCTGCACCGCAGCGGTTTCGATGTCACCTTGTTCGAGACGGCGCCGCAGCTTCGTGATGGCGGCTACATCGTCGACTTCTGGGGCGTCGGGTACGAAGTCGCCGAGAAGATGGGACTCACCGCGGAACTGCGCGCGGCCGGCTACGACGTGGAACAGCTTCGCCTGGTCGGCCAGGACGGCAGCCGCGTTGGTGGCTTCAGTACAGGCGCGCTGCGCCGCATGGCAAACGGACGATTCACCAGTGTGGCGCGCGGCGATCTGGCACGCATCATCTTCAACACCGTCGACGGCCAGGTGTCCACCAGATTCGGGGAACGTGTGGTCGACATCGAACAATCCGACGTCGATGTGAAAGTGCGCTCGCGCAGCGGGCAATCGCAATCCTTCGATCTGGTCATTGGAGCTGACGGGACGCACTCGGCGGTGCGCCGGGCGGTGTTCGGCCCCGACGATCGATTCGAATCCGACCTGGGTTATCAGGTGGCGGCGTTCGAAGTCGCCGGCTATCGACCACGCGACGAATCGGTCTATCTCGCCCACAGCGATCCGGGACGCATGATCAGCCGTTTCGCGATGCGCGGTGATCGCACCATGTTTCTCACGGTGTTCACCGACGATCGGCTACCCGGCTCCACCCCACGCACGACCAACGACATCAAACATGCCCTACGGCAGGTCCTCGGAACGGGGGGCTGGGAGTGTCCGCAGATTCTCGCGGCGCTTGAGCGCAGTGAGGACGTGTATTTCGACCGTATGAGCCAGATCGTCATGGACCGGTGGTCCAGCGGGCGGGTCGCGCTGATCGGCGATGCTGCCAGCGCGGTATCGCTGTTAGCCGGGGAAGGCACCGGCTTGGCGATGGCACAGGCGTATGTGCTCGCTGGTGAACTCAACCGTGCCGACACCGATTATCGTCGCGCGTTTGCGCGCCAGGAGCGTCTACTGCGCGGATTCATCGAAGGAAAACAAGCCTCCGCTCGCCGCTTTGCCGCAGTGTTCGCCCCGACCACCCCAGTGGGGGTGTGGGCGCGCAATCAAGCCACCAAACTGCTCGCGATGCCCTGGCTGGGTCAACGGATCTGGCGCCGCGAAATCAGTGACGCGCTAGTGCTGCCGCAGTACGGCATGTAACCAAGGCCTCTTGGCTGCGGTAGAACGCCGACTCAGACGTGATTGATGTTGCGGCGATAGGGATTTCGCCGTGCCTCGGGTCGCCGCGAACTCAGAATGCGCCGGGGGTCGCGCGGTCAGCTTCATGGATTTACAATCTGACCATCTCCGCATTCGGGACGGTCCCGGGGGTTGTGATAGGGCCGTCCACCGGCAGGTATCCGCCGGGCTGGCCCTGACTACCGCATGTGGTCGAGCACCAGATCGGCAAGCCGCCGCGGCTGGTCGAACTGAACGTAAGTGCGGGCATTGTCGATGACCTCCAGCCGCGCACGGGGCAAGGTTTGGGTGAGCCGCGCCGCGTCTGACAGTGGGAAGAAGCGGTCGCGTGCGCCCCAGGCGATCAGCGCGGGCCGAGGGAAATGTGCTAGTTGTTCAGCGGCTTCTACGGTGTGCCTGGCCGAAATCCCTTGCAGCACAGTCTGTAGGGCTGCACGGATGCGGCTGTTTCGAAGGGGTGCGAACCACGCCGCGAGCACATCGTCGGGTAGCGGCCGGATCGTCACCGGGACGGCCGTCAGCGCCGCACGCCGAAACCACGGCATGCGCAACAGCAGGTCAAGGCCGGCGATGAGCCCGGGAACGGATGCCCCGGCCGCCTCGATGGGGCGAAAAACCGCGGGCGGAAAATGCTCGAATGCATCGCAATTGGTCAGCACCAGTCGGTCGACAACATCGGGATGATGCGCACACAGAATCTGGCACAAGGCGCCGCCAGTGTCGTTTCCGACCACGGTGACATCGGTCAACTGCAACCGCTCGATGAATTCGGCGAGCATTGCGGCCAGCGCTGGCGGGGATAGGTCGGCACCGTTCATCGGTAACGTATGCGCCCCCAGCGGCAGGTCCGGTATGACACACCGCACGTGTCCTTCGAGCAGACGAACCAGCGGCTCCCACACGGTGCCGTTGACGAACAATCCATGGACCAGCAAGACACACGAGCCGCTACCGCGGTCGTGATAGCGCATTCGGCCCGCACCCAGCCCGACTTCGGGAATAGCGCACCTCCCACAAGCAAGGCGGACGTCCGTCGAACAGTTTTCGCGCAGCGCACATCCAAACCTGGGGACATGGGTACACAGCAACTGTTGTTATATGCAATACTATACAGCAAGGGCCGGCGTGGAACCGGGCAGTGACGTGCGGGAATCACCTGGCTATCGACGCGGCAAGGGAAGTGCGCCATGGAGCCGTCGCAGCGCGAACGTCAGATTCTTGAACAAATCTCGGACGAGTTGGAGTTGCACGCGCCACGACTGACCCGTCAGTTCGATGAAATGACATCCGCGCCCCGGATTCGGCGTCGCCGGCGAACTGTTGCAGCGCTGGTGTTCCTTCTTGGTGCGGCGATGATGGGCAGCGCCGTTTTCGTGGCTCCCGGTATGGCCGGCGCTGTGTACGTCGTTGCGGCCTGCGGTTACGCAATGATGTTCGGCGCCGCAGTCGGCTGGGTCGCCGTGCCACCAAAAGTGGCGTTGCGCCGCCCCCAGTAGCCCGCCGAAGCGCGAAATCCGCCGCGCCTCGGAGGCCCGATCAATTGGTCGGCAGCGCCCGCTGTGTGGATGCCGCATGTATCCAGCCAACACGGCCATTGCACCGACGGTGCTAGGCGTCCCGGCTGCGCGGCGGTTGCTCAAACCATGTTGCTGTGAGCGTCTGCCTCCATGGCTTAGGCCCTGCTGTTGCAGTGCGTCACTGCAACTGTTGCATGACGCAAACCTCACAACGCGGCCCGCGGCGAAGTGCGTGCCAGTTATTCATCGCGAAACTCGGTGAGCCGGTTGCCGTAATGGCGCTCTCCTACCTTCGGAACCCGACCGCAGCAAATATGCGCAGGCACACCGGACGCCGGAGTTCGTGACGTTGTCGCGAAATCTGTTGCGCGGGTTCGCCGCACCGGAAGGAATCCGACATGACCGCAACGATGGCCGACGACCCGCAAGAGAAGGCGACAATGTTTCGATACCAGCGTCGGGGCCGGTGGCTGGACCATTGGGAGCCAGAAGATCCAACGTTCTGGGAGTCCGGGGGTAAGAAAACCGCGTGGAAGAACCTGGCATTCTCGGTCGTATCCGAGCACCTCGGCTTCAACGTGTGGGTGATATGGACCATCGTCGTCACCAACATGGGAAGTGCCGGGTTTGCCTTTATGGAGGGCGTCGGGGGTAAGAATCCGCACGCAGTGAGCAACGCGCTGCTCCTGACGTCAATACCGGTGCTGGTGGGATCGGCCCTGCGGGTGCCCTACACTTTCGCCATCCCGCGGTTCGGTGGGCGCGCCTTCACCGCATTCAGCGCCTCCATGCTGCTCCTACCATGCCTGGGGCTGGCGTTTTTCATCAACCGCCCGGACACGCCGATGTGGGTGTTTCTCATTCTTGCCGCGCTCGCCGGCTTCGGCGGCGGCAACTTCTCCTCCTCGATGGCCAACATTTCCTTCTTTTTCCCGCAGGGAAAGAAAGGCCTCGCGCTGGGCATCAACGCTGCCGGCGGCAATCTCGGCGTGGCGGTTACCCAGCTGGTGATTCCGCTGGTGATCACCCTCGGTACGTCTGTTGTTGCTAAATCCCCGGCGGGTTACCGGTTCGGGCTGACCCTGGCTGCATTGGTGTGGTTGCCCTTCATCGTCATCGCCGCGGTCTCGGCCTTGCTGTTCATGGACAGCATCACCAGCGCCAAACCCGACCGGTCCTCCTACAAGCTGGCGATGACCAACCGCAACACCTGGGTGATGGCCTTCCTGTACATCGGTACGTTCGGCTCGTTCATCGGCTTCTCGTTCGCGTTCCCCACGCTGATCAAGGTGAACTTTCCCGAATTGAGCCACGTCGCGATCCTGGCGGCCCTCGGCAACCTCGCGTTCCTGGGCGCCCTGGTTGGTTCCTTCACCCGGCCACTCGGCGGATGGCTGTCCGACCGCACCGGCGGCGCGAAAATCACCCTCCTGGTGTTCGTCGGCATGGCCGGCGGAATCGCGTTGATCATGGCCGCACTCAGACTCCACAGTTTTCCCCTGTACCTGGCCGCGTTCCTGGCGGTGTTCGTGCTGACCGGTATCGGTAACGGGTCGACCTATCGGATGATCCCGACAATTTTCGGCGCCGTAGCGAACAAATGGCCGCCGAGTCGGGCCAGGACCCCGCCGAGGCGACGGCTTCAGCGAAACGACAAGCGGGTGCGGCGCTGGGCGTTGTCGGCGCTGTTGGCGCGTTCGGAGGATTTCTGCTTCAACAGGCGCTGCGACTGTCGACGATCCACTTCGGCAGCATGGCACCGGCCTTCTGGGCCTATGCAGCGCTGTTCCTGCTCATGGGCGCTGTGACGTGGTGGTGCTACCTACGTTCGGAATTCGTTGTGCACCGGATGCCCTCGTTGGCCTACGCGAATGTGTAAGTCGTTCATCCGGTCGTACGCCACCTTGACCAGCGCGGCCGACAACAGCGACGACGTCATCACCTACTTCGGTGTGACCAAGTCCGTCTAGCGCAAGCCTTTTCGTCCCAACTTTGATCTGAGTTTCCCGAGAGGTGTTGTATCCCATGTTGAACCGCGTTTTCGCTTTGACCGCCGCGGCAGGCGTGCTGCTGTCGGCAACTGCTCCGCGTCTCGCGCTGGCGGAACCTGAGGGCCCGCCGGTGGACACCGGCATCGTGGCTTCCGACGAACCGGCGACAGTGACCTCACCGGACGGCTGGGTCCTGACGGTCGTGGCCAAGAACGAGACCGAGCTGCCCGTCGCCCCGCTGACCACTGCCGTCAGTTCGCGTGAGTACTTGGTGGGCGGGACATTCAGCGGCACGGTGACGGGCAACGGCAAGACCAAGCTGGCCGGTGGCACGCTGGAGGCGGGCTACCAGATCGGTTGCGGTATCGAGCTCGGCCAGGTCAAACTGATCGGTCAGATCGGTATCAGCACTTCCGGTTCCACCCTGGCCGGCCTGATCCCCACCGGTATCAGCGTCCCGATGTCGGGAACCCTGGAAATCCACCCGAAGCCCGGCACGGTCACCCAGGTGCCGGTCGACAAGAAGACCTTCAAGTCGGCACCGGTGCGCGTCACCCTCAAGGACACCCACATCAAGATCGACGGCTGCGTCGGCCAGTCCTTCCTGCGGTCCTATGCGGTGCTGACCAGCTCCACCACCGACACCGACGACATCGTGGCCTACTACGGCATCACCAAATCGGTCTGACTACCGCACCGGGCGGCGCTGGCGCACGCGCGGGGGTGCGCTTTGGCGGCCCCGACGAGTGCCCGCGCCTCACCCGTCTCGTGTCAACGACAAGCGTTGTGGTGCAGCCATGTTCACAGCAGTTCCGTGCCCCCGGGGGGAGTGCGGTCGGCGTCCAAGGTAAGCCCGAGTACGTCCGCGACGTCAGCTGGGCGGACGGTGGCAGTCAATGAGCTCGCCCCATTGTCTGGTGGCGGCGGCCGAGGCGACTGGATCGCTACCAGAATTGTCGCTGCCGTCGACCAACTCAACGAGCGCGGTGGCAATTGTGAAGACGGGCACATGCTGGCGGCGAGCCGCCTCGAGTAATTCGTCGAAGGCGTCGTCGCAACTGCAGCGCCGTAGGGCCATCAATACCCCCTCGGCACGGTCGAGTGCCCGCACACCCGGACGTAGGCGAACGGTGGTGAGCTGCTGGCGGCTCATGATGGTGTCCATCAGCGCGGCCCGATCGCAGTTTCGGCCGTGGTGGGGTTGGTCATGGTTGCTCCTGTCGGATCATCTTGTGGTGTGGGGCTTTTCAGATCGGTGGGTGGTCAGCTGCGGTGCATGTCGAGGCGTGTGCTCCGGCGGTGCACCGGGGCGGTGAGGCCCGACGAATAGCAGGGAAATGGCCAGCACCACAACCGCAGCCAAGAGAACTGCGGTCACGAACGCGTGCGCTGCGAAGTGGGAGGCACCGCAGTGAGGCGGTTGTGGTGTCCTGCGGTGTGTCGCGGCATCGCCGGTTCCCGCCACGTCCCCGTCGGGTCCGGTTGCGGTTTGCCTCATCTGCTTAGCCGGCAAAGACATTATTCCGGGCGGTCAGTCGGTGTCGCAGCAGGCAGCTGATGGTTTGACGAACGTGGTCGGCGAGGTCAAACACCACCATCGGGTCCTCGACGTCCGGACAGCTCGATGTCGTTATCGGCGTACCGAATTCGATGGACCACTTCGATGGCAGGGGCATCAGGCCAAGGGGGCCAGCTAGCGGGAACGTGGGTGTGATCGGGAAATACGGCAGGCCCAGCAGTCGGGCCAGAGGCCACGCGTTGGTCACCATTGGATAGATCTCTTCGGATCCCACGATCGCGCACGGAATGATCGGTGCGCCAGCGCGCAGCGCCGCCGCCGCGAAACCGCCGCGGCCGAACCGCGCCAGCCGGTACCGGTCGCGGAAGCGCTTGCCGAGCCCTTTGTAACCTTCGGGGAAAACAGCTGCGAGTTCGCCGTTGGTCAGGAGGCGGTGCGCGTCCGGCGTACAGGCCAAGGTGTGACCGGCTTTTCGTGTGATGGGAGCGAGCACGGGTAGTGCGAATGCCAGGTCTGCGGCCAAGATCCGCAGCGCGCGGTGCGCGGGGTGGTGGTCATGAACCGCGACCGATGTCATCAGCGCATCTAGCGGCAACACCCCCGCATGGTTGGCGACGATCAATGCGGGACCGTCAGAGGGAATATTGTTCATACCAACAACTTCAACCCGAAACCAGGCGTTGAACAGGGGCCGCAACACCGGCAGCACTACCTGTTCGGCGAACTCGGCGTCGTAGCCGAACTCGTCCACCTGATAGTCGCCTATGAGGCGCCGGCAGATGAACGAGGTCATCGCGGCCATGTCGCCCACAAAGCCGGTCCGGGGCCGATAGCCAGCCGGCTTTTCAGCCCCTGGAGGGGGCATGCGCTCGGTCGTGACGTCGCCGAGTGCAGTTTTGGCTTTCCTGAGCGGGACCGTCTCGGCGGCCTTCCGGCCATCGGCGGAACGCTGGATCGATGCGTTCCGTCGGGTGTGCGAACCTCGCCTGTCGAGCTCAATAACGTTCGCAGCATGGGTACTGGCCATCGCGTACTCCTATATTCGCGTCCCGGCGCGGCTGATGAGTGATTCCCGCCCGCCTCGCTTCGTCGCGAAGTCAATCCATTACCGCACCTAGCAACTATTGCAATATGCTACCGAAACTTTCATGACGTGATCCGTGCCTGCGTCGTGATCACGGTGGCATCAGTGCGGCAAGGGGTCGGTGACCGGCTCACGAATACTGCAGCGGTATAGGCATATTCGTGCCTTGAACTGGTCTTACCGCCGTGGAGGATGAGGCCGTTGACGACCGTTTGGACTCACTCCGCTCAGGGGTTGTCCAGGCAATTCCTCTCGACCGCGAAGCAACTCCTCGTGTGCGTCGTGACGCTGAACCCCGGCGGGCCGGGGGTTCAGCGGACTTCGCGACACAGCGCCAATACGGGGGCATAGGCGATAATCGCTGATGCTCCGGCGGCGACACTGATCGCGCTAGTCAGGACGAAATCGACGATCAGGGCACCGGTTGGCAGGAATGCCCAACCTTCGCCGAAGGCCTCGCCGGTCGCTGCTGACGCTCCGCCACCACGCGGATACCGGGCAATCAGCTGCTGATAGCTCACTACCACCAAGGCAAGCGTGGCAAGACTTCCGAGTCCGGACTGCACGGCGTGAGGCTGCCGTCAGCTGGGCTGGACGCCGCTTGACGCAGAGACGACGCTGAAGCCGATCGACTACGCCGAACGCGGGATGAATCGGACGAATGGCATATGTCGCCCTGCCTCGCGGAAGTCGGCTTCCGAACCATCGACCTCAAACCCCATCACCCCCGGAAGAACGAACGTTGCCACCAGGCGGTGGCGCGTTGCGTAGCGGGCAAAGATGTCCGCACCTTCATCGGCGTCAAGCGCTACCGCGGTCACGGGCACGGTGCGCCACCCCACGTCAATGACGACGTCCGGGGCGTGCATGACATTCTGGTACCAGGCAGCAGTTGGCCCCCACCCCGAAGCGACGACAAAGCTATCGTCGGCCCGATCGTGCTCGACGACCTCCAGCACCGCCTGACGTGGCTCACCAGACACTCGACCTAGGTGATGAAGCCGCATCATGCGCTCCCCGCACACCCAACCGAGCTGAGCGCGGAACGCATACAGGGGCAGCCGATACAGCAGCCGGCTCAATCCCGCTGGAGGGCTTACGTGTTTGACGATCTTCACAGCTGTCACCCTTTCCGCACCCGTGGATGCGCCTCATGGGCACGTGCCACGTCGTGCGGAATACCACCCGACCGATGTACCCGTCATATGCGATGCTACTGCAACTATTGCATAGCGCAATTGATTGCGTCGCGGCTGCCCATGGCGGATCAGGATTTCGAAGTACGCCGCCACGGGTCAACGTTTGCAGCCCGGCGTGGGCCGCTGGTCAGCTGCAAAACTGCAGGTAGTCGCGCAGACACCCGCCAATTTTTCAAAAATGGGTGCTGATAAGAAGGGCCTGGTCGTTGAACCAGAGACACGGCTGGATGGCCGTCGGCATGTCGTTTCCTTCCAGTGGTTTTCGGTGGATCAGGACAGCAGTGCGTCGATCTGGCCGAGCGCGCCGGTCATGCCTTCGACCATGCCCATCGCGGTCACCTTCTCGAGCTGTTCGATGTCGGTGAACCGAGTCAGGATCGTCATCCGGGTGCCGGTGTCGATGGCGTCGAACGACACCTCCAGGCTCATGGTCGGCATCTCGGGGTCGGGCTCTCCGTCCGGCTGCGAGAAGCCGTCCTCGATGAGTAATCGGTTCGGTGCGTCGACTTCGAGCGTGGTCCACCAGCCCGGCGCGATCTCGCCCTCGGGGCCGGTCATGTGGTACCGCGACTGACCGCTCGGCGTGAGGGCGTGCCGGGTGAAGGTGGCCGGCCAGGTCGGCGGACCCCACCAGCGTTCCAGCTGACGCGGGTCTTCCCACACCTGCCAGACACGTGCCGGCGGGGCGGCGAACTCGGCCACGAACGTCATGGTGAGGGCCTGCGGGTCGGTGGCGCTGCTGAGCACCGTCATCGGTGGTCCTTTCGTTTTGTGCTGCTTGATGTTTGGTGGGGCGGGTAACCGTCTTCGGCCAGGATCGCCTCGATGGTCGCGGCGCGGTCGTGCCAGAGCGCCGCGTAACGCTCCAGGAGCACGCCCGCTCGGTGCAGGGTTTCGGGCACCGCACGGACGAGTTGTTCCCGGCCGCGGCGCTCTTTATGCACCAACGCCGCGGAGGCCAGTACGGCAACGTGTTTCTGCACCGCGGCGAAGCTCATGTCATAGCCGCGCGCGAGTGCGCTCACCGACTGGTCGCTGCGCATCGTCCGGGCGACGATGTCGCGGCGCGTGGCGTCCGCCAATGCGTGGAAGATCCGGTCGATCTCCGCATCGGTGAATGCCTCAGGAAACGTATCTACAACCATTTGGTTGTAGGTTAGGACGCTTGGGTGGCGGCGTCAAGGGCTGGTGCGAAAACGCGTTCACCCGGAATCCTTGGCTCACTTGTGCGAGTGGCTTGCGCCCTCATTTCCGACTCAACCCGGATCGGCGGCCCGACGCCGTTGACTCTGAACTGAGGGCGTAAAAGTTCGAGTAGCGGGGTGCGTAGACGCAAAGTCAACGGCCACAACGCTTTTGCTAGTCAAGTGCCCAGCGCCGAGTCTGGCTGGGTGGCGCGAAACCTCGGGAAATCGCCGTGTGCTCAGGTTCGCCGAGCGAGCTTCGGCGCACTGCCCACGCCAAGCGAGCGTCACTCGCGGTTCAGCGCAGCCTCTTCGAGGTCCAGCCCGTGCAGCACTGACCGCAGGACTTCGTCGTCGATGTTGCCGGCGTCGCGTTCGGCGATGAACGTCGCGCGCTCGGCCGCCAGCATCTCCAACCGCAGGCGCCGCATGGCCGACGCCGGGCTTTCGCCGATGTCGTCGTCGCTGCGGCCCAGTCGCTCCCAGACCGCGTTGCGACGCCGGTCGTTCCAGCTCTGCAGTACCTCGCCGACGTGCTGTTGGGCACTGGAATCGCTACTGCGGGCCAGCAATTCGTCGAGCCGGTCGGCGGCCGCCGCGGCCGCGCGACTCGACGCTGCGGCCTGTTCCAAAGCGTCCTGATGAGCCTCGGCTTCGCTTTGGACGTCGAGCATCCGGATCAGCCACGGCAGCGTCAGACCGTGCAACAGCAGCGTGCCGATCACTACGACGAAGGTCAGGAACACCAGCTGCGCGCGCCCCGGGAAGGGTTCGCCGCTCATGGTCACCAGTGGCACACCGAACGCCGCGGCCAGTGAGACCACACCGCGCATCCCCGCCCAGGCCACGATGAAAACCTGCGACGCCGTCGGTCTGGGTTCCCGTTCCCGGATGCCGCGGAACAGGACGCGCGGCGTGTAGGCCATGACGTACACCCAGACGATGCGGACCCCGATCACCGTGGCCAGTACCGCGGCCGACGCCACGGCCAGGGTGACGGCGCGGATACCGGTCAGCTCGTCGACGACGGTCGGCAGCTGCAGGCCGATCATCAGGAATGCGAAGGACTCCAGCACCAGCTGGATCGACTTCCACACCGCGTCGTCCTGCAGCCGGGTGGCGTAGGAAGCCCGCGTGGCGCGCTGTCCGAGCAGCAGCGCGGCGACCACCACCGCGATCACCCCGGAGCCGTGCACCTCCTCGGCCACCCAGTAGATGAAATACGGCGCGACGAGCCCGATGGCGCTCTCCACCAGTGGATCGTCGAGCCAGGTCCGAATGAACTCGATCAGCCAGCCGATCAGTCCGCCGATCACGACACCGCCCACCGCGGCCAGCGCGAAGGTGCCCAGCGCGCCCTGCCACGTCGCCGCTGCGCCGATGGCAGCTGCCAGCGCGACCTTGTACGCGGTGAGCGCCGTCGCGTCGTTGAGCAGGCTCTCGCCGCCGAGCAGCGTCATGATCTGGCGCGGCAGCCCCAGTCGGCGGCCGATGGCCGCGGCGGACACCGCGTCGGGCGGCGCGACGATCGCGCCCAGGGTGAGAGCTGCCGCGACCGTCAGCTCCGGAACGGTGTGGAAAGCGACGAACCCGACCACCAATGTGGTGGCCAGCGGCAGGCCGACCGCGAGCAGCCCGATGGCGCGGACGTTCTTGCGCAGGGCCAGGTAGCTGCTCTCCAGCCCGGCCGACCACAGCAGCGGCGGCAGCACCACGAACATGACCAATTGCGGCTGCATCTCGATCGCCGGCACGCCCGGAATCAGCCCGACCGCGAGTCCGGCGACGACGAGTCCCAACGGTGCCGAGACGTCATATCGGCGGGCCAGCGCGGCCAACAACACCGAGGCCACCAGCACTGCCAGCAGTGGGGCACCCATGTCCTCAAACCTCCTCGGTCAGCCAGCCCTATCCTTGTTCAACATGCTGGGGAAATGGATGCAGTCACGGGCAACACGTCCGCGCGAAGAAAATTCCCCGACCACCTGCGCGCACCTCGCCGACGCGGTCGGTCAAGCTGAACCGGAGCCGCAGACGCCTGGACGCTGTGGTGACTGTGCGGCACTTGGGGAGGATACGTGGGCACACCTGAGGATGTGTCTGACCTGCGGACAGGTCGGCTGTTGCGATTCCAGTCCGCACCAACACGCCAATGAGCATTACCGCCGCACCGGTCATTCGGTGATGCGGTCGGTCGAGCCGGGGGAGAGCTGGCGATGGTGCTACGTCGACATCAGATTGGGTTGACGCGGCGAGCGAAGCGACGGGGAGATTGGCTGATGAGTTGGTAGACCGGACAACGGTTCTGGTACTCGGCACCGGTGAGTTGAGCAGTGAGCTGGTGCTGTCCTTCCAGCGGCTGGGGACGCGGGCGACCGCGGTGGCCGCGCCCGCCGGGGCGGCAGCACTGCGGGCCCTGATCGACAGGCACACGCCGCAGTTGGTGGTGGTCCAGTCCGCGGTGGCGGACCTGGCGGCCGACGTCGTGGCGGGGTTGGCCGGGCTCGACGAGGTCGCCGTGTTCCCGACGCCGACTGCTCTGCGGCTCGCGTCCGATCGCGAGGCGCTGCGCACCTTGGCGGCCAACGAGCTGGGGCTGCCGACGGCGCCGTTCTGGTTCGCCGGATCGGTCGACGAGCTCACCGCGGTGGCCGAGCACGCCGGGCTGCCGCTCACGGTGTCACCGGCCGCGAACACCGAAGGTGCGGGCCGCTCGGTGCTGTCCCGCCCCGAAGACGTCGACGTCGCCTGGCACCGAGCGGTGGCTGCGGGCAGTGACCGGGTGATGGCCGAGACGGCCGTCGACGTGGCCGCCGAGTTCACCATGCTGACGGTGCGGACCCAGGGCCCGGCCGGCCCGGTGGTGCAGTTCTGCGAGCCGATCGGTCACCGCCGCGACAACGGCGGTCCGCTGGAGCTGTGGCAGCCGCAGCTGCTGTCGGAGTCGGCGCTGGACGCGGCCCGCTCGATCGCGGCCCGGATCGTCAACAAACTCGGTGGCACGGGGCTGTTCACCGTCGACCTGCTGCTCGGCACCGACGCGGAATCGGGGGCCGAGGAGGTGTACTTCGCGACGGTCCATCCGATGCTCACCGGCGCCGGGTTCGTGACGACGCGGTCGCAGCGGCTGTCGCAGTTCGATCTGCACGCGCGGGCGGTCCTCGGCCTGCCGGTCGACACCATCATGATCTCGCCGGCGGCCGGTGAGGTCAGCCGCCCGTCGTCGGACAAGGCGGCGGTCGCGCGCGCACTGCCCGACGCGCTGGCTGTCGCCGAGAGCGATGTACGCCTCTCCGGCGAGGTGTGCGTGGCTTTGGCGACGGCGCCGGACGTGGTGCGGGCGCGTGACCGTGCGCATCAGGTGGCCGCTGTGCTCAACCAAGCAGCGGCGATCAACCAGACAGGGAAGTGACATGACCGAATCGGAATCGCACCCGCGCCAGACCCTGGGGCCGTTCCTGGCCGCGCTGGCGCTCATTGTGGTCCTCGTGGTCATAATCGCTGTGCTGAACGCGATCGGGGTGTTCGGTCGGAATGATCCGACGCCGGAGCAGCTGGTGCGCACCGCGGTCGTCGGCCAGAACGACGGGCTGCAGCGCAAGGACTATGCGCGCTTCCAGACGTACACCTGCAAGGCGCAGGCCGGCACCGAGGCGGATGTGCTTGCCCAGCAACAGGATTCGGCGGCCAAGAACGGGCAGCGCTACGTCGACGAAGTGACGGACATCAAGTTCGACGGCCAGCAGGCCACCGCGGTGCTGATGTACCACTTCGACAAGACGCCGGACCAGAAGCCCACGGCGCCCGTGGTGCTGGTGAACGAGGACGGCGCATGGAAGGTGTGCTCGCCGGTCCCGAGCTAGTTTGTGACAGACTCGCATCCGTGAGCTACGCGGGAGATATCACGCCGCAGCAGGCCTGGGACCTGCTCAGTGACAACCCCGAGGCGGTGCTTGTCGACTGCCGGACCGACGCCGAATGGCGTTGGGTGGGCGTGCCTGACATCTCCAGCCTCGGTCGTGACGTTGTGTACATCGAGTGGGTGTCCGGCGACGGCAGGCGCAACGACGGATTCGTCGACGACCTGCTGGCCGCCGGCGTGACACCCGGCGAGCGGCCGGTGGTGTTCCTCTGTCGCTCAGGTAACCGTTCCATCGGTGCCGCCGAGGCCGCGACCGCGGCGGGCATCGGCCCGTCGTACAACGTGCTCGACGGCTTCGAGGGCAACCTCGACGGACAGCGGCATCGCGGTGGCAGCGGTTGGCGCGCCATCGGACTGCCGTGGGTTCAGTCGTGAGGGGCCTCAACGCCGACGGTGTGCCCTCGGTCCGGGTCCCGGCGCCGCTACCGGACGGCGTCAGCCAGGCGACCATCGGCGTGCGCGGCGGGCTGCTGCGGTCCGAGTTCGAGGAGACCGCCGAGGCGATGTACCTCACCTCGGGGTACGTCTACGAGTCGGCGGCTGCCGCGGAGCAGGCGTTCACCGGCGAGATCGACCGCTACGTCTACTCGCGCTACGGCAACCCGACCATCCAGATGTTCGAGGAACGGCTGCGGCTCATCGAAGGCGCGCCCGCTGCTTTTGCGACAGCGACCGGCATGGCCGCGGTGTTCACCGCACTCGGTGCGCTGCTCGCCTCCGGTGACCGGTTGGTCGCGGCGCGCAGCCTGTTCGGGTCGTGCTTCGTGGTCTGCAACGAGATCCTGCCGCGCTGGGGTGTGGAGACCGTCTTCGTCGACGGTGACGACCTGTCGCAGTGGGAGGAAGCACTGTCGGTGCCGACGACCGCGGTGTTCTTCGAGACGCCGTCCAACCCGATGCAGTCGCTGGTGGACATCGCCGCGGTCTCGGAGCTGGCGCATGCGGCCGGCGCGAAGGTGGTGCTGGACAACGTCTTCGCGACGCCGCTGCTGCAGCAGGGCTTGCAGCTCGGTGCCGACATCGTCGTGTACTCGGGGACCAAGCACATCGACGGCCAGGGCCGGGTGCTCGGCGGCGCCATCTTGGGCGACAAGGAGTACATCAACGGACCGGTGCAGCAGCTGATGCGGCACACGGGTCCGGCGATGAGCGCGTTCAACGCCTGGACAATGCTGAAAGGTCTTGAGACGCTGGCCATTCGGGTCGACTACTCGAACCGGTCCGCGCAGCGGGTGGCCGAGTTCCTGGAAGGCGTGCGCGGCGTGAACTGGGTGAAATACCCGTTCCTGCAGTCACATCCGCAGCACGACCTGGCCAAGCGGCAGATGAGCGGTGGCGGCACCGTCGTCACGTTCGAACTTGACGGCGGCAAGGACCGGGCGTTCGAGGTGCTCGACAAGCTGCAGGTCATCGACATCTCGAACAACCTCGGTGACTCCAAGACGCTGATCACCCACCCGGCCACCACCACGCACCGAGCGATGGGGCCGGAGGGTCGGGCCGCGATCGGTCTGGGCGACGGTGTGGTGCGGATTTCCGTCGGGCTCGAAGGCACCGAGGATCTGATCGCCGACCTGGACCAGGCGCTGAGCTAGGGGGATTCGGATGTCCAAGCAGTCCGCAACCAAGAAGGCCCGTCGGAAGAAGCGGCAGACCACGCGGAACGCCAACTGGCTGCCTGACGAGGTGCATGCCGAGGTCGAGGCCGTCGGGCGGATCGCGGGCGAAATCCTGCCGCGCGGTTGGGTATTCGATTCCGACTACTCCAACGACGAATACCTGATCTGGTACTACCCGCCGTCGGGCTTCGAATCCACCGAGGACGATCCGCGCGAGTTGGTGACCAGGATCTGGGTCTCCGATCCGGACCAGCCACAGCTGATCCTCGTCGGCACCGAAGAGGACGGCGCGATCTACAGCTTCACCGTCGAGCAGTTGATGGCGAACCTGGACGTCATCGAGGGCTACCGCGTCGGGGATCCCGCGCCGCAGTTCTGATTCGTCAGGTGACGGGCGAAACCTGGTAGTGCGCGATCTGCCAGCCCGCATCGCCTTGCGTGGCAAGGACACTCAGGTTGAGGCTGGTGACTTTCCCGTCGGGCAGGGTGAAATCTGCCCGGGTGTAGGCCAGCACGACACCGTCGGCGGGTTCCCGGATCTCGTTGATGCGGTAGTCCACCGTCAGCCCGACGGGCTGGGAGTCGTAGTAGTCGCAGACGCCTTGGCGCCCGACGCTGTAGGGCCGAAGTCCTTGGAATATAGCGTCTTCGGTGAACACCGCGGCGACCTGGTCCGGCCGGTGGGCGGCGATGCCCGCCTGCCACCGGTCGAGAACGCTGCGTACCGTCGCGGCTGCTTCAGCTCTTTCAGTGCCCGGCACTTTGACCACCATCCACATGCAGAATCTCGCCGGTGACGAACTTGGCGTGCTCCAGATATAGCACGCCGTCGACGACGTCGGACATGTCGCCCATGTGACCGACCGGGTGCAGCGCAGACAGGAACTCGTGGGTCTCCGGCGCATGCATCGGGGTCCGGATGGTGCCCAAAGCGACTGCGTTGGCGCGGATTCCGCGGGTTGCGTACTCGACGGCCAGTGCTTTCGTCGCGGCGTTGAGGCCGCCCTTGGTCAGGGACGCCAACGCCGACGGCACCTGCGAGTTGGCCTGGTCCACGAGGCTGGTGGAAATGGTGACGACGTGGCCGCCGTCGCCCTGGCCTGCCATCGCCCTGATGGCGGCATGGGTCAGTTCGAAGAATCCGCGTGAATTCACCCCGGTGATGGCCTCGTAGTCCTCGTCGGTGTACTCGGTGAACGGCTTGGCGATGAAGATGCCCGCGTTGTTGACCACGGTGTCGACGCGGCCGAACTGCTCGACCGCTGCGTCGACGAGCTGCTGGCCGACACCGGGCCGGCCGATGTCACCCGCGACCGCGTGCACCATGGGGTCGTCGCTCGGCGCGATGGTGCGGGAGTTGGCGACGACGGCGTAGCCCAGCTTGCGGTATCCGTCGACCAGGGCTTCGCCGATGCCCTGGGATGCGCCGGTGATGATCGCGACGCGGGGCGTTGTGCTCATGGGGTGGTTCCTTTCGGTTGATGTTGATGTCCTCCACAACCGCGGCCGGGGCCGGGCCGATGCCCGCGTCACGGGACGCATTGGCTCTTTACTGGTAGGTGCTGCCTACTACGCTGTGGCCATGGAACTGCGGCAACTTCGGTACTTCGTCGCCGTTGCCGATGAGCTGAATTTTGGTCGTGCTGCCGAGCGGCTGCGGATCGCCGGGCCGTCGCTGTCCCAGCAGATCAAGGCGCTCGAACGCGACCTCAAGGTGGAACTGTTCGATCGCGATCGCCGGTCGGTGCGCCTCACAGCCGCGGGCGCGTCGCTGTTGCCCCACGCCCGGTCGCTGGTGGCCCAGGCCGATGAATTCCGGAGGCGGGCAATCGGTTTGTCGAACTCGGAGCCCATTCGCATCGGCTACGTCAACTGGTGCCCGACCGATCTCGCGGAACGAGCGGCGGGCGTCGCGCAGTTGCGCGTCGACACCTGGGTGATGCCGTCACACACGCAGGCGACCCGGGTGGCGGACGGTGTCCTCGACCTGGCCATCTGCTGGGTGCAGAACGCCGACCTGGAAGCGTTGTCGCTGGAGGCGCGACTGATGGGGGTGGACCGGCTGTTCGCGTTGTGCGTCGGCACGGACGAGTCGCCGGTGGCGGCGAAAGACACTCTGGTGCTGGTGGATTCGGACACGGCGAGTTGGGAGTCGTGGAACCGCTACGGCGAGCAGTTCGCCGCGGATACCGGCGCGCGGGTGATGCGCACCGACGACGGCGGCGTCACGGGTCCGACGTTCTTCGAGCACGTCCGGCAACTGGGCAGGCCGGTGCTCAACAACCCCCGGGGCCAGACGGATGCGCTGCCGCGAGACCTGGTGCGCCGTCCGGTGATTCAACCGACACCGCTGTGGACCTGGTCACTGGTGTGGCGGCGGGGAGAAGACAACCCTGCCGTGCACGCTGTCGTCGACGCGCTCACGCGTGACGCCAGCGCCCTGGGCATCGATGCCGCGGCGTGGCTGCCGGCCACTGACCCACATCAGCAGCGCGGCCAGGGCGGCCAGTAACACGACGGCCGCGGCGGCGAGCAGCGCCTGCTGAAATCCGTTGTGCAGCAGGGGTGCCACTGCGACCGGTCCGACGATCTGGCCCACCGAGTAGCCCGTCGTCAGCAGCGCGACGGCACCCGGGAACTGCAGCGCGCGGCCCGCGACCAGAGCCAAGGTGCTGATGCCGATGAAGGTGCCGCCGAACAGGACCGCCCCGACGAGCGCGGCGGCGCCGTTACCTGTTCCCGCCCAGGCGATTCCGGCGGCCTGCAGCACCAACGCGGCGACGAGCAACGCCGCGTACGAGAAGCGGCCGGTGAAGCGTGCCCAGAGCGCTGCTGACGGTGCTGCGGCCAGGCCGACCAGCAGCCACACCGCGCTGCCGAGCCCGCCCGGTGACTGCTGCGTGACGGCGGCGACCAGGAACGTGCCCGCGATGATGTAGCCGACGCCTTCGAGGGAATAGCTGGCCATCAGCAGGACCAGTGGACCGCGGGCGCCCGCTTCGCGTTCCGCGGGAGCTGTCGCTGTCTCGCCGGATGTGCCGGGGTGCATGTGCCAGGCGCAAGCACTGAGCAGTGCGGCCAATGCGGTCGCCGCCCACCACGCGCCCTGCCAGTCTTTGGTGGCCGGCAGGGCAGCGGACAGGGCGATACCGATTCCGACGCCACTGAATGCCCAGCCGGCGTGGTGGGCCGGATGGCCGTGATCCATGAGCGTGTTGACGGCGATCACGAACACCAGCGCGCTGGCGATCCCGGCGACCAGGCGCAGGGCGCTCCATTCGATGACGTTGGTACTCAATGGCATTGCCGCCAGCGTCGCGACCAGGGCCACGAGAGACGCCCGGCAGGCGGCCACGGAACGGGCGAGCCGGGGCGAGGCAGCGGCACCCACCGCGCCGATCAGGTAGCCGACGTAGTTGGCGGTGGCCAGCTGTCCCGCGGCCTGCGCCGTGAGGTCGGCGTGGGCCGTCATCAACGGCAGGATCGGCGTATAGGCGAACCGGCCGATGCCCATCGCCGCGGCCAGCGCCGCCGCGGCGCGGGCGATCGAGAGCCAGGCTGAGCTGCGCATGGCCCCATGGTGCGTGCCGGGGCCGTCCCCGGCCACGACCTATCTCCTTGCAGCTGAAAGGAATCGCCTCGTAGTCGAACCGGAATTCCCGGTCCGGCTGCGGCGCTCCCACCTTTGCCGTACGAAGGCGGCACAGCGAAATACCTGGAACGAAGGAGCTTCACCATGGACATGAAATTCGAGATCGCGGTATTGCCCGTATCCGATGTCGACCGCGCCAAGGACTTCTACGAGTCATTGGGGTGGCGGTTGGACGCCGACGTCGCGACCACCGCGGACTTCCGGGTCATCCAGTTGACCCCGCCTGGCTCTGCCGCGTCGGTGATATTCGGTGCCGGTGTCTCAGCTGCTGCGCCCGGGTCCGTCCAGGGCCTGTACTTGATTGTCGACGACGTTGTCGCGGCGCGTGCAGAACTGGTCAGCCGGGGCATCGAGGTGAGCGAGGTCTTTCACGACGAGGATGGCGTATTCCACCGCGCCGGCACCGCCGGACGCGTCGACGGTCCCGATCCGGAGCGCCGCAGTTATGCGTCATTCGCCTCGTTCGAGGACCCGGACGGCAACGGCTGGGTGCTGCAGGAGATCACCACGCGCCTGCCGGGGCGGTAGCGGGTGGGTCAGTTCGGATCTTTTTCCACGACGCCCAACGCTGCCTGCGCGCGGTCGGTGTAGCTCTGTCGTTTGGCGGCGTCGAAGGTCATGAACACGGTGTCGAGTCCGAGCACCTTGTTCATCCAGCGGCGGCCCCGCGGGCCGAGCAGCTGTGCGCCCTGGGCGGTGAATCGGAGCGCTGCGGGCACCGAGACGTGGGTCTTGGGCTTGTTCAGCGTCTTGACGATCGCCTCGGCGATGGCTTCCGGTTCGACGGGCTTGATGGCCATGGTTTCCGATGTGCCCGAGATCAATTCGGTGCGGGTGAACGGTGGCATGACCACCGACACCTCGACTCCGTGCGGCGCGACCTCGTCGGCCAGGGCGGTGGTCAACCCCACCACGCCGAACTTCGTGGCGTTGTAGACGACCTGGCCGGGCAGCGGAATCAGGCCGGACAGTGACGCGATGTTGATGATGTGGCCGCGGCGACGGGCGATCATCTCGGGCAGTGCCAGCTGGCAGCCGGTGAGGACCCCGTACAGGTTGACCTCCATCGCCGAGCGGATGGACTTTTCCGACTCGTCCAGGAACGGGCCGATGGGCATGACGCCGGCGTTGTTGATCAGCACGTCGAGGTGGCCGGCGCCGTCGCTGCGGGCCTTGTCCAGGAACACCTCGAAAGATTCGCGGTCGGTGACGTCCAGCGGGTACCCGGTGGCCTGGCCGAGTTTGACCAGGTCGGAGACCGCCGATTCGAGCACCGCGACGTCGCGGTCACCGATGACGACCCGCGCGCCACGGGCGAGCAGGGCCTTGGCGGTGGCATAGCCGATACCTCGCGCGGCTCCGGTGATCGCGATGGTCTTGCCGCTGATGTTGTCCATGGCCGCAAACTTTACACGTGTCAAGTTTTGAAATGAAGCCCGTATTTGGCCGCCCCGGCGGGCTACTGTCAGGGCATGACGCGCACCCTGCGGACTCAGGTTTGTGTAGCCGGTGGTGGACCTGCGGGTCTGGTGCATGCACTGCTGTTGGCCCGCGCCGGGATCGATGTCGTCGTGCTGGAGAAGCACAACGACTTTCTGCGGGACTTTCGCGGCGACACCGTCCACCCCACCACGTTGCGCATCATGCACGAGCTGGGGTTCGTCGACGAGTTCCTGAAGCTGCCGCACACCAAGATCAACCGGATCTGCATGGACGCCGACGGCACCCTGCGGACCTTCGGCAGTTTCGGGGCCTTGAGGGCGCTGCGCTTCCCCGAGCCCTACATCGCGCTCATGCCGCAGTGGGACTTCCTGGACTTCCTCGCGGAAAAGGCCTCCGCCTACCCGGAATTCACCCTGATCCGCAACGCCGAAGTGACCGACCTGATCATCGAGAGTGGTCAGGTGGTCGGCGTGCGCACACCCGAGTTGGAGGTGCGCGCCGACCTGGTGGTGGCCGCCGACGGCCGTAAGTCCGCGGTGCGCGAGGCGTCCGGGCTCGAGATGGCGAGCGCACACAGCCCGATGGACGTGCTGTGGTTCCGGCTCGGCTGGCGCGAAGGCGATCCGCAGGAGCTGTTCGGGATCATCCGCAAGGGTCTGCTGATGGCGATGATCTATCGCGGCGACTACTGGCAGGTCGCGTACCTCATGCCGAAAGGCACCAATCCACAGGCTGGATCGCTCGACGACTTCAAGGCCCGGCTGGTGTCGGTGCGGCCGCAGCTCCGCGAGCATGTCGAGGATCTGCGCTCCTGGGACGACACCAGCCACCTCGATGTGCGCGTGGACCGGCTCAAGACCTGGTGGCGGCCCGGGCTGCTGTGCATCGGCGACGCCGCGCACGCGATGTCGCCGGCCGGCGGGGTCGGCATCAACCTGGCGGTGGCCGACGCGGTCGCCGCCGCCAACATCCTGTGCGGCCCCCTGCGCAACGGCCTGCTCGCAGACGCCGACCTGGCGAAGGTGCAGCGCCGCCGGGAGTTGCCGACCCGCATCATCCAGGCCGGCCAGGTACTGGCCCAGAACCGCGTGATCGAGCCCAATCTGGCCGGCGACCTGTCACCGATCTCGGTGCCGTCATTCGTGGGAAAGGGTCCGCTGCAATACATTCCGCCGCTGCTCGTCGGCCGCGGTTTCCGTCCCGAGCACGTGCGGACCCCGGACGTCCACTAGTCGTGACGACCGGCCGAACTGACGCCGCCGAATTCTCCACCGACGTCAGCAACCTCACCGCGGGCCGAATCCCCGCATAGAGGCTGCAGAATTCGGGTCGCCCAAGCGATCCGGTGGATACGCTGGTGCGTGCTCTCCGGGTGGTCGGTCGCGTGGTTGCTGATGGCCAGCGCGGTGCTGGTGTTCGGAGTGGGATTGGCGGTGCGGTTGTACGCCACGAAGACGCCCGCCGAACACCCGTTCCGCCGGGCAGCTCGTGCGGTGCGATGCTCTGGTTTCGGACGGCTGATATACGGTCCGCTTGATCGTGATGCCCAAGGCGACAACATCTTTGACGATGAAGAGCTCCACCACATGGTCTTGATGCCCACTGCGACGGTGGCCTGCGGCCTGATGTTCACCGGGGTGTTCCTGCTGCTGATTCAGCTGGTCAAGCACTGAGGCGGGCGGCTCGGCTCAGCGCCGCAAGGCCAGCTCGGTGGCCTCCCGGACCGGACCACGCCACGCCGGGCCATGGCCGGGCAGCAGCACCTGGGTGTCCAGCAGGCCGAGCGCCGACAGGCTGCGTTCGCACGCCGCCTGGTCGTGATTGAAGATGTGCGGCAGCAGCTGGGGGCCGCCCTTGGTGATCAGCGGGTGACCAGTGACCACGGCGTCGCCGGCCACCAGCACGTCGCCGAACACGTAGGAGCAGTGCCCGCCGGTGTGCCCCGGGCTGGGGATCACCTGCGGGCTGCCCGGCAGCGTCGCCGCGACGTCCTCGGTGAGTGCCTGCGCGGTCGGGATGCCCTCGCGAACCAGCCCGCCCTTGCCGACGATGTGCATCGACCAAGCCAGGTACCGCGGGTTCCAGGCCCGCGCCAGCAGGTCTGCCGGTGAAACCTGTTCCAGATACTCGCGTTTGGCGTGGCCGACTTCGGCGCCGTGGCAGAACACCGGCGTGCCATGGGTTTTGGCGAACCAGATGGCTGCGCCGAGGTGGTCGACATGAGCGTGGGTGAGCAGAATCGCCCGCACGTCGCCGGCCTCGAAGCCAAGGTCACGCAGCGAGCTGAGCACATCGTCGCGTTGGCCGGGGAAGCCCGCGTCGATCAGGATCACCCCGCTGTCATCGCTGACCAGGGTCCAGTTCACCAGGTCGGTCTGGGCGAAGTGCACATTTTCGGTGATCGCGCTTAGGACTACCGCCATGTCGACGAGTGTAGGCAAGGGGGTAGAAAAGACTCATGGCTGAACTCAGACTGGGCTACAAGGCGTCGGCGGAGCAGTTTGCGCCGCGTGAATTGGTGGAGCTGGCAGTGGCTGCCGAGGCGGCGGGCATGGACAGCGCCACCGTCAGTGATCACTTCCAGCCGTGGCGCCATACCGGCGGCCATGCGCCGTTCTCCCTGGCCTGGATGACCGCGGTCGGCGAGCGCACCGAGCGGCTGCTCCTGGGCACCTCGGTACTGACCCCGACGTTCCGCTACAACCCGGCCGTCATCGCGCAGGCCTTCGCGACCATGGGCTGCCTGTACCCGGACCGGATCTTCCTGGGCATCGGCACCGGTGAGGCACTCAACGAGATCGCCACCGGCTATGAAGGCGAATGGCCCGAGTTCAAGGAGCGCTACGCCCGGCTGCGCGAATCGGTGCGCCTCATGCGTGAGCTGTGGAACGGCGACCGCGTCGACTTCGACGGCGAGTACTACAAGACCAAGGGCGCCTCGATCTACGACGTGCCCGAGGGCGGCATCCCGATCTACATCGCCGCGGGCGGGCCCCAGGTGGCCAAGTACGCGGGCCGCGCGGGCGACGGCTTCATCTGCACCTCCGGCAAGGGCGAAGAGCTCTACAAGGACAAGCTGATCCCCGCCATGCGCGAGGGCGCCGAGGCCGCCGGCAAGAACCCAGACGACGTCGACCGGATGATCGAGATCAAGATCTCGTACGACCCGGATCCCGCACTGGCTCTGGAGAACACCAGGTTCTGGGCGCCGCTGTCGCTGACCGCGGAGCAGAAGCACTCCATCGAAGACCCGATCGAGATGGAAGCGGCAGCCGACGCGCTGCCCATCGAGCAGGTCGCCAAGCGCTGGATCGTCGCTTCTGATCCGGACGAAGCCGTCGAGAAGGTCAAGCAATACGTCGACTGGGGCCTGAACCACCTGGTGTTCCACGACCCCCGGCAGGACCAGCGCCGGTTCCTGGAGCTGTTCAAGACCGACCTGGAGCCGCGCCTCCGCAAACTCGGCTGACGGTCGGCCAGGCTCGGTAGGCTGACGCAGTGCCTGACGCCACCGCGATCTACATCGCCTCGCCTGAAGGCGACACCGGTAAGTCGACCATTGCGCTAGGGCTGTTGCACCGGCTGGCGGCCACGGTCGCCAATGTCGGGGTGTTCCGTCCGATCGTGCGGGCCGGCACCGGTCGTGACTACATCCTCGAGTTGTTGCTCGCGCACAGCACGGCCGGCCTGGACTACGACGACTGCGCCGGGGTCACCTATCAGCAGTTGCACGACGACCCCGACGCCGCGATCGCGGACATCGTCGACCGGTACCACCGCGTGGCCGACAAATGCGGCGCGGTGGTGATCGTCGGCAGCGACTACACCGATGTCGCCTCGCCCAGCGAGCTGTCGATGAACGCCCGCATCGCGGTGAATCTCGGTGCGCCCGTGTTGCTCTCGGTGCGGGCCGCCGATCGCACGCCCGGCGAGGTGGCCCATGTCGTGGAGCTGTGCCTGGCCGAACTGACGGCCCAGCACGCGCACACCGCGGCAGTGGTGGCCAACCGGTGCGACCCGGACGAACTGGCCGACGTCGCCGCCGCACTGCAGCGGTTCTCGCCGAAAAGCTATGTGCTGCCGGAGGAGCCGCTGCTGGCCGCGCCGACGGTGGCGGAGCTGCGGGACGCGGTACAGGGCGAACTGATCAGCGGTGACGAAGAGCTGCTGACCCGCGAGGTCATGGGGATGATGGTCGCCGGCATGACAGCCGAGCACTGCCTGGAGCGGCTGCGCGAGTCAATGGCGGTCATCACGCCGGGCGACCGTTCGGACGTGGTGCTGGCCATCGCCAGTGCCCATGCCGCGGAAGGTTTTCCGTCGATCTCGTGCCTCATCCTCAACGGCGGCCTGCCACTGCATCCGGCGATCGCGAAACTGGTTGCGGGCCTTGGCTTGCGGTTGCCGATCGTGGCCACCGAGCTGGGTACCTACGACACCGCCCGCGCCGCGTCGACGGCGAAGGGCCGGGTGACGGCTACGTCGCTGCGCAAGGTCGACACGGCACTGTCCTTGATGGACGAGCATGTCGACGTCGCGGATCTGCTTGCCCAGCTGGCGGTTCCGATCCCGTCGGTCGTCACGCCGCAGATGTTCACGCACCAATTGCAGGACCGGGCCCGGGCCGATCGCCGGCGCATCGTGCTGCCCGAAGGCGATGATGACCGGATCCTGCGGGCGGCGGGCCGGCTGCTCGCCCGTTCGGTTGCCGACCTGACGATCCTCGGTGACGAGTCGACGGTGCGGGCGCGGGCCGCCGAGCTGGGCCTGGACCTGTCGGCCGCTGTGGTGCTCAATCCCCGCACCAGCGACCTGTGTGACCAGTTCGCGGCGCAGTACGCCGAACTGCGCAAGAAGAAGGGCGTCACCCTGGAGCAGGCCCGCGAAATCATCCACGATGTCTCGTATTTCGGCACCATGCTGGTGCACAACAACATGGTCGACGGCATGGTGTCCGGTGCGGCGCACACCACGGCGCACACCGTGCGCCCGGCGTTCGAGATCATCCGCACCGCGCCGGACATCTCCACGGTGTCGAGCATCTTCCTGATGTGCCTGGCGGACCGGGTGCTGGCCTACGGCGACTGCGCGATCGTGCCGGACCCGACGTCCGAGCAACTCGCCGACATCGCGATCAGTTCGGCGCAGACCGCCGCGCAGTTCGGGATCGAGCCGCGGGTGGCGATGCTGTCCTACTCGACCGGAGATTCGGGCACCGGTGCCGACGTCGACAAGGTCAGGGCGGCAACGGAATTGGTTCGGAAGCGGGCGCCGGAGCTGTTGGTCGAGGGACCGATCCAGTACGACGCCGCGGTCGAGCCGTCGGTGGCCGCGACCAAGATGCCGGATTCGCCGGTGGCCGGCCGCGCGACGGTGCTGATCTTCCCGGACCTGAACACCGGCAACAACACCTACAAGGCGGTGCAGCGCAGCGCCGGTGCCATCGCGATCGGACCGGTATTGCAGGGTCTGAACAAACCGGTCAACGACCTGTCGCGCGGTGCGCTGGTGGAGGACATCGTCAACACCGTCGCGATCACGGCCATCCAGGCGCAGGGGGCGAAATGAGTCAGCCGGTCCTGGTGCTCAACTCCGGTTCGTCCTCGGTGAAATACCGCTTGGTGCAGCCGGATACGGGCGAGTCCCTGGTCGACGGCGTCGTCGAGCGCGTCGTCGACTACCGCGCCGCGCTGCAGCAGGTGTTCGACGCCGTCAGCTCCGTCGGAGTCTCCACCGACGACGTGATGGCCGTCGGGCACCGCGTGGTGCACGGCGGGCGGCAGTTCTACCGGCCCACATTGATCGACGATGCGCTGGTCGCCAAGCTCGACGAGCTGGCCCCGCTGGCACCGCTGCACAATCCGCCCGCGGTGCTGGGTATCACCGAGGCGCGCGCGCTCTTGCCTGATGCGCCCCACATCGCGGTGTTCGACACGGCATTCTTCCACGACCTGCCGGCGGCCGCCGCCGAGTACGCGATCGACCGGGATGTCGCTGAGCAGTGGCACATTCGGCGATACGGCTTCCACGGCACGTCGCACCAGTACGTCAGCGAACAGGCCGCGCAGTTCCTCGGCCTGCCCCTCGAATCGGTGAATCAGATTGTCCTGCATCTGGGTAACGGCGCGTCGGCCTCGGCGATCGCCGGCGGCCGGCCGATCGACACCTCGATGGGGATGACGCCGATGGAGGGTCTGGTGATGGGCACCCGCTCCGGCGACGTCGACCCCGGCGTCATCATGTACCTGTCGCGCGCTGCCGGGATGGCGGTCGAGGACATCGACGTCATGCTGAACCGCCGCTCGGGCGTATCGGGATTGGGCGGCGCCACCGATTTCCGCGAACTGCACAAGCGGATGGATGCCGGAGATGCGGCAGCCCAACTGGCCTACGACGTGTACATCCACCGGCTGCGCAAGTACATCGGCGGGTACCTGGCCCTGCTGGGTGGGGCCGACGTCATCACCTTTACCGCCGGCGTGGGGGAGAACGACGCCGCCGTCCGCCGCGATGCGCTCGCCGGGTTGTTGGCGCTCGGGATCGAGCTCGACGAGGAGCGCAACCTGTCCCCGAACCGCGGGCCCCGGCGGATCTCCACGGACACCTCACCGGTGAGCGTGCTGGTCATTCCCACCAACGAAGAGCTGGCCATCGCGCGGGCCTGCGTCGACCTCTGCAAGGTTGCCTGAAGGAACCTGCCAGGGTTGAGGCGTAGTTTGCGCCTCGTGCCCTTGTTGACCGGGACGTTCGACCCCATATCGGTGGTGCTGATGCTGCTCGCCATCGGTGCCGTGGTCTGGGCTCATCGACGGGTCCCGGTGCCGAGCGCGCAGCGGTGGTCCTTCGGGGTCGCCATCACAGTGTGGGCGTTGTCGACGCTCAGCGCCGTCGCGGTCTACGCGCCGTCGCTGTTCTGGCTGCGTGCGCTTCAACTCCTGCTGCTGTTGTACGTGGTGCCGTTCTTTCTGGCGCTCAGTCGCCCGGTCGCGACGGTGCGCGCGGCGCTCGGCCCGGCGGCTGGGCAGCGGGTTGATGCGGTGCTGAATTCGGTTGTCGCGCGGGTGTTCCTGTCGCCTCCGGTGACGTCCGTGCTGATGCTGGCGACGCCGTGGCTGTTGTACCTGACGCCCTGGTACGTCGCATCGATGACCGGACCGCTCGCGTCGCTGACACGACTTGTGTTGCTGGGCATCGGTTTTGGCTACTTCTACGCGAGGTTGCAGGTCGACCCGGTGCCGCGGCGCTACCCGCCACTGCTGTCCATCGGGATCAGCGTGGCCGAGGGCCTCGGCGACGGCATCCTCGGGGTGGTGCTGTGGCTGGGCCCGGTGATCGCCTACGACTACTACGCCGGCCTGCACCGCGATTTCGGGCCGGGCATCCGCCAGGACCAGACGTTCGGCGCCGGCATCCTGTGGATTCTGGGTGACGTACTCGGCGTGCCCTTCATCCTCTTGCTCATGCGCGCCTTGGGTTCTGACGAACGGCGCAAGGCCGCCGAGGTCGATGCGGAGCTCGACGCCGCTGCCTTCGCCGCCCCGTCTGCACCGGCTGCCGCACCCGGCGTCGAGACGGCCGACGATGCACCGGTGAGCGGCCTATGGTGGCAGAACGATCCGCAATTGCGTGACCGCTACCGGTGAGCCGGCGCGCTGCGCGGTCCTCTCTCTTGGCGTATTCGAATGGGAGGCGTCAACTTTCCTTGACGGTCAAGGAAAGTTGACGGCTCCGGATCGACTGTGTTGCAGGAGAGACGACACGCCAGGCGCGACGCGCCGCACCGAGCTAGAAGGTACTGATCGGCCGCACGTTGTTGGCCAGGTCGACCAGCGCGTAGCGGTGCGCCTTGGTCGGCGCCACGCGGGCCAGCCCGCGCAAGGATGCCTCGACGCCGAGGCGCAGTCCGTATTCGGTGAACGGGAAGCCCAGGATGTGGTTGGTGCTGGCAGTGTTGTCGGCCAGCCAGTCCAGGGCCGTGCCGAGCACCAGTGTCCGGATCTGCAGCACCCGCGGCTCGGATTCCGGCAGCGCCTCGACTCGGCGTGCGGCGTCACGGATTTGGCGTTCGGTGATGTCGGCGGTGGTGGGTGCCGACAGCAGGGTGACGGCGCTGGTCAGTCGTGCGGTGGTGAAATGCCTTGAGGTGGCGGGCACTTCGTCCAAGGTGTGGACGGCGGCTTCCCGGTCTCCGGCCATCGCCTGTACGCGGGCGCGGCCGAAACCGGCCGAGATGACGCCGTTGTCGGTGTTCCACACCGTCTGATAGAACGCGCGCTCTGCGGCCGATCCGGACAGTTCAGCAGTGGCCGCCAACGCCACCTTCGGTGCCAGCTCGCCCGGCAGGGTGTTCAGGACTTCGGTGAAATCCTTTGTCGCCGCGTCATAGTTGCCCGCCAGCAGCTCGCCGACCGCGCGGAACCACACCAGCCGCCAATGCCAGCCGACCCGGTCGGCCAGGTTCTCGAGTTTCCGGTTCGCTTTGGCCACGTCGCCGAGGTCGAGGAGGGCGCGCACTTCCATCAGCGGCAGCTCGACCGACTGCGACAGATCCACGCCTTCCGAATCGAGCGACCCCTCCCTGGCGGCGCGCAACGAATCCAGCGTCTGCACCGGCTGACTCAGCACGGTGGCCGACAGCACCGTCGCGCCGACGTCGGCCGGGTCGACCAATGGCACCTGCAGGGCCCGGACAATCTCTGGGGCGGTGATCTTTTCGGTGTGCTGCTGACCGTCGATGTAGACGTCGGTGTGGGCCACCAGCATGTTGACGCCGAACGTCGACCGCGACGGACTGAACACCGAGGACAGGCCGGGCCGTGGCGTCCTCGTGTCCTGGGCGACGACTTCCCGCAGCACGCCGAGCAGCTGCCCGGACATCTCCTCGGCGCTGCCGAACCGCCGGCGCGGGTCGGGGTCGATCGCGCGGCGCAGCAGCCGGCCGAACGAATCGTATTGGGCCAGAATCGGATCGTCCTCGGGCAGCCCGTCGGCGTAGCGGCCTCTGTCGGTCTTCAGATCCAGGGTCAGGGCGGCCAGGGTACGGCCGACGGTGTAGATGTCGGTGACGATCGTCGGCCCGGTCCGGACGATCTCCGGTGCCTGGTAACCCGGTGTGCCGTACAGGAATCCGAACGAGTTGATCCGTGACACCGCGCCGAGGTCGATGAGCTTGAGCTGCTCCTCGGTGAACATGATGTTCTCGGGCTTGAGGTCGTTGTAGACCAGACCGATCGAATGCAGGTAACCGAGCGCCGGCAGGATCTCCAGCATGTAGGCGATCGCTTGGGCCACCGGCAGTTTGGCGCCCTTCACCTGTTTCAGTGAGGTGCCGCCGACGTACTCCATCACGATGTAGCCGACGGGGTCGCCGTGCTTGTCGGCGTGCTCGACGAAGTTGAAGATCTTCACGATCGCGGGATGCGTGACCTCAGCCAGGAACTGGCGCTCGGCCATGGCGATCGCCTGTGCCTCCGCATCTCCGGAATGCACCAGACCTTTGAGCACCACCGGCCGGTTGTTGACGTTGGTGTCCAGCGCCAGGTAGATCCAGCCCAGCCCACCGTGGGCGATGCAACCCTTGACTTCGTACTGATCGGCCACCATGGTGCCCGGACTCAGTTGCGGCAGAAACGAATACGCGCTTCCGCAATGGGGGCATGAGCCTTCCGATTGGCCGGGCTTGCCGTCTTCGGAGCGGCCGACCGGCTTGCCGCAGGACCAGCAGAAGCGTTTGGCCTCGGCCACCACGGGGTTGGTCATCAACGCCGCGAGCGGATCCTGATCCACCATCCGCGGCACTTCGACCAGGCCGCCGCCGAGTCGCCGGACGGGCGAAACCCGGGTCGTGGCGGTGGCGACGCTGGTGGGCGCCGATTCACGTTCGGGCGGAACGGGCACCGGGATGCTCATCGAGTCGTCGAACAGCGGCCGGAACACCGCCTGCGTGCCCATCGGCCGCATGGTGGCCAGCGAATCCCACGTCACCTCAACGGCCTGCGTGCCGGGGTCGGTGTCCGGACCCGCGTCAACAGGACCCGCTTCGACAGGGCCCGCGTCCACGGGACCCGCGTCCACGGGGCCGGTCGTCGCTTCGCTTTCGGGCATCAGTCGCTGTACCTCGGCACGGGCGGGTTCGGCGTCGAGCCCAGCACGGTCAACCACTTGCGGTACAACGTGTTCCACGTGCCGTCGCGGCGAATCCGCTCCAGCGTCCCATTCACGAACCGGACCAGCCCGGTGTTGTTCAGGTTGATCCCGATGCCATAGGGCTCCTCGGCCATGTTGGGGCCGACGATGTGCAGGTACGGGTCCTGGGCCACGAGGCCGGCCAGGATGGCGTCGTCGGTGGACACGGCGTCGGCCTGCCGCTGTTGCAATGCCACCAGGCAGTCGGCCCAGGTGATGGCCTCCACGAGGACCGGCGGCGGGGTGATGCGCTGCAGTCGTGCCTTCGAGGTGGTGGCCTTCACGACGCACACCCGCTTGCCCGACAGGTCCGTCGGCCGGCGAATGTCGGAGCCCCGGGTGGTGAGGATCCGTTGTTTCGCGGAGAAGTACTCGGCGGAGAAGTTGACCAGTTTGCGTCGTTCGCAGGTGATGCTCATGGTCTTCACCACGATGTCGACCTGGTTGTGCTGCAGCGCCGAGATCCGGTCGTTGTCCGACAGGATCCGGTATTCGACCTGTGATGGCGTGCCGAAGATGTCGCGGGCCACCTCGCCGGCGATGTCGACGTCGAAGCCCGTGATCTGCCCCGTGATCGGGTCGCGGAACGTGAAGAGGTTGCTGCCGATGTCGAGCCCGACGATCAGCCGGCCGCGGTCCTTGATGTTGGTGACCGCCGCCGCCGCGGCCTCGGGCGTCGGGAACGGCCGCAGGCTCGCGGTGCAGTCGGACTTGTCCTCCGGGCCCAGGTCCGGAACCGCGGTCTGCACCTCCATGCCCGCCGGTGTCGGCGGTGCGATGGTGATGCTCTGCGGCGCCACCGGCGGTGCGGCCTCGCCGCAGCCGGCGGCCACCAGCACCGCGACCATCACCGGGACCAAACGCGCACGCATCGAAAAACTCATCGGTATTCACTCAACCTCGGCCACAGCCCGAGCGCCACCGCGAGGGCCGCAGCCAGGCTCAGCGCCGCCGCGCCGACCGTCGCTCCGGACAGGGCCTGACGTCCGTTCAGGATGTCGCTGCGCAGCTGCTTGCGGCTTTCGTCGATGCCTTTGGACAGGGCCTCGTCGAGCTTGTCGAAGGCCGGCGTCGAATCGTCCTCGCTGGTGCCAAGGGCCACCTGCGTGGCGGACTGGTAATTGCCGGTGGAGATGTAGGCGTTGATCCGGTCGTCGGCGGCGCGCCAGCGGCGGATCAGCTGATCGGCGCCCGTCAGGTCCTTCTTGCCGATCGCATCGGGCCGGCGCATGTACTCCGCCAGCTGCAGTTGGAGGGCGTCGATGCGGTGGTAGTACGACTGCTTGCGGACGCTCTCGTCGCCGCGCCGGATCAGCGACAGCGTCTCGTCCGCACGCGCCTGCTGCGCCGTGATGGCCATGCTGGTCACGGTCTGCAGCGATGCCGCCGTGTTGCGGGCATGCCGGGTGTCCGCCGTAGAGATGACGAGGGTGGCACCTATCCAGACGATCATGATCAGCACCGCCATGCCCCCGGCGACGAAGCCGATGTTGACGCGCCGGCGGGTGTGCCGGGCCAGCCAGCGGTTGGAAAAGAAGCCGAACATCAGCGTCGCCGCGACCACCAGGATCACCGGCGCGGGCACCTGTGACGAGCCGCTGGTCTCCGAATTCACGCGTGCGGACGTGTTCTCGTAGAGCCGCTGGGCGTCGGGCAGGATCTGGGTCTGCATGAGCCATGACGCCTCGGACAGGTACGACGAACCCACCGGGTTGCCGGCGCGGTTGTTGGTCCGCGCGGTCTCCACCAGGCCGGTGTAGACCGCCAGCTCGGCATTGATGTGCCCGAGCACCTTGACCATGGGCTCGTCGGTGATGCCACTGGACGCGGCCGTGACGGCGACGGCGGCGTCCGTGATGGCCTGCTCGTAGCGCTGCCGCAGATCCACCGGCTCCGAGCCGGCGATGAAGGCGGTCGCGGCGGCGGCATCGGCGACTGACAGCGTGGTGTAGAGCTGGCCGGCCGCGAACGCCAGCGGCTCGGTGTGGTCGAGCACGGTGGTCAGGGCCTGCTGGCGGGCGTGGATCGTGGTCGAGGTGGCGAAGGCACACGCGAGGACCAGGCTGGCGAGCATCAACCCGATCAGGAGGATGCGGCCGGGGGTGGTCCACATGAACCACCATCGAGTGTGCGCGGGAGTCCCGGGGGACCGAGATACCACCGGCTCGGTCGAAGGGTGCGCCAACTCCACCGTCACGTGTGCGCCGACCTCAACTTTCCTGACCCGTTGGCCCTGCCGAACTCGTTTAATAGAAGTCTAAGAGCTTGCGGCGCGTAGGGGGTGGATTACCGGTCGGCCCGGTCCCCCAAATCTTTCGCGACGTTCCCTATTGTGGGATTCGTGCAGGGCGACGGTGACGGATGGGTGCTCGCGGCTGACGGCTCCCACTTCTGGGGTCGCCATGGTGCGGCCGGACTTCTGCTGCGGGCGCCGCAGCCGGGCGGCGGAGCGGCGGTGCTGCTGCAGTACCGCGCGCCATGGAGCCATCAAGGCGGCACCTGGGCACTGCCCGGTGGGGCGCGCGACAGCCACGAGACCGTCGAGGAGGCCGCCGTCCGCGAGGCCTACGAGGAGGCCGGCCTGCTGGCCGAGCAGCTGACGGTCCGGACGACCGTGGTCACCGCGATCGCGATGGGCGAGGTGTGGACGTACACCACGGTGATCGCCGACGCACCCGAACAACTCGCGACGGTGCCCAACCGCGAGAGCGTCGAGCTGCGGTGGGTCTCCGAGGACGACGTCGCGTCGCTGCCGCTGCATCCCGGATTCGCCGCCAGCTGGGAACAGCTGCGCAGCGTGACGGCGAGTATCCCGCTCAGTTCGTAGGCAGGGCCTGCTTGAGTGCCTGCGCTGCCGCGGCCGGATCCTCGGCCGCGGTGATCGCCCGGACCACGACGATGCGCCGCGCACCGGCGGCCACCACCTCGGGGGCCCGCGCCAGGTCGATGCCGCCGATGGCGAACCAGGGTTTGTCGGTACCCGTCGCGGCCGCCGCGCGGACCAGTTCCAAGCCCGGCGCGGTGCGGCCCGGCTTGGTCGGCGTCGGCCAGCACGGGCCGACGCAGAAGTAGTCGACGTCCTCGGTCACCGAGACGGCCAGCTGCTGCTCGTCATGCGTCGAGCGGCCGAACAGCGGATCCGGCCCGACGATGTCGCGGGCGAGGGCCAGCGGCAGATCGTCCTGGCCGAGGTGCAGCACGTCGGCGTGGGCGCCGCGGGCGATGTCGGCCCGGTCGTTCACCGCGAACAGCGCGCCGTGCCGCCTGGCCGCGTCGGCCAGCACCTCCAGCGCTTCGAGCTCCTGCTTGGCCTCGAGCGGACCGAACTGTGCTTCACCGGCCGAGCCCTTGTCCCGCAACTGGATGATGTCCACGCCACCGGCGAGTGCCGCGTCGGCGAACTCGGCCAGGTCACCGCGCTCCCGGCGGGCGTCGGTGCACAGGTACAGGGACGCGGACTGCAGACGCTCGAAGGCTTTAGACACAGCGCGACGGTAGCGACTACCGTGGACGCCGCACACACGGGAGTCCCGGGACCGGGGGCTGAGAGTGGGGTCGTCCTACCCTTACCGTCACACCTGATCCGGATCATGCCGGCGAAGGGAGAGGAATCATCGTGCCGGCTGGCATGGCGGTAATCGGCGGCGGCGTCATCGGTCTGGCCGTGGCCCGGCGCGCGGCGCTGGACGGGTGGTCGGTGCGCGTGCACCGGACCGAGGCGCGTGGCGCCTCCTGGGTCGCCGGCGGCATGCTCGCGCCGCACTCCGAGGGCTGGCCGGGTGAGCAGGACCAGTTGCAGGTGGGGCTGGACTCGCTGGCGTTGTGGCATGACGGCTTCCTCGACGGCCTGCCTGACGACGTGGTGACGGCCCGCGACTCGCTCGTGGTGGCGGTCGACCGGGCAGACGCGGCCGACGTCCGTACGGTCGCCGAGTGGCTGGCGGCGCAGGGGCATCCCGTCACGGTCACCACCGCGGCCCGTGACATCGAACCGTTGCTGGCGCAGGGGATTCGGCACGGCTTCCGGGCGGAGACCGAACTGGCCGTCGACAACCGCCTCGTGGTCGAGGGGCTGATCGCGCACTGCGACCGCCTGGGTGTGCAATGGGCCGGACCGGTCGATTCCCTCGACAAGACGCGCGACGCCGATGTCACCGTGCTGGCCAACGGGATCGACGCGCCGGCACTGTGGCCCGGGCTGCCGGTGCGTCCGGTGAAGGGCGAGATACTGCGGCTACGGTGGCGCAAGGGCTGTATGCCGGTGCCGCAGCGGGTGATTCGCGCTCGGGTGCACGGTCGGCAGGTGTATCTGGTGCCGCGTGCCGACGGTGTGGTGGTAGGCGCCACCCAGTACGAGCACGGCCGGGACACCGCGCCGGCGGTATCCGGAGTGCGCGACCTTCTCGATGACGCCTGTGCGGTGATACCTGCCCTCGGCGAATACGAACTTGCCGAATGTGCTGCGGGACTGCGGCCGATGACCCCGGACGGCCTGCCGATCGTGGGCTGGCTCGATGACCGCACCCTGGCGGCCACCGGTCACGGGAGGAACGGCTTTCTGCTGGCCGCCTGGACCGCACAACGGATTTCGGACCTGTTGAAGGGCGATGCGAGAGAGAAGGTGGCACTGTGCTGATCACAGTCAACGATGAGAGCGTGGAGATTCGCGAAGGCACCACGGTCGCCGAATTGATTGGCACCCTGGGCTTTCCGGACAAGGGCATCGCCGTCGCGGTCGACTGGACGGTGCTGCCCCGGTCGGAATGGGACGACGTCGTGGCCGAGGGCGCCAAGATCGAGGTCGTGACGGCGGTGCAAGGTGGCTGAGGTCTGTACGTCGGCCGATGTCCTGCGCATCGCCGACCGGGAGTTCGGTTCGCGGCTCATCATGGGCACCGGCGGTGCGGCGAATCTTTCGATCCTGGAGGAGGCACTCGTCGCCTCGGGTACCGAGCTGACCACTGTCGCGATGCGGCGCATCGACGCCGAAACCGGCACCGGTGTACTCGATCTGCTGAACAAGCTCGGCATCGCCGCGCTGCCCAACACCGCCGGCTGTCGCGGCGCGGCCGAAGCGGTGCTGACGGCGCAACTGGCGCGCGAGGCGCTGCAGACCAACTGGGTGAAACTCGAGGTGATCGCCGACGAGCGCACCCTGTTGCCGGACGCCATCGAGTTGGTCCGCGCCGCAGAGCAATTGGTGGATGACGGCTTCGTCGTCCTGCCCTACACCAACGACGACCCGGTGTTGGCGCGCCGGCTGGAGGACACCGGCTGCGCGGCGGTGATGCCGTTGGGCGCGCCGATCGGCACGGGGCTGGGCATCTCCAACCCGCACAACATCGAGATGATCGTCGCGGCCGCCGGCGTGCCGGTGGTGCTCGACGCCGGCATCGGCACGGCCAGCGATGCCGCATTGGCCATGGAACTGGGTTGTGACGCAGTGCTTCTCGCGACGGCGGTGACCCGGGCCTCGGATCCGCCGATGATGGCCGCCGCCATGGCGGCGGCGGTCACCGCGGGTCGGCTGGCCTCGCGGGCGGGCCGCGTGCCCAAGCGGTTCTGGGCGCAGGCATCCAGCCCCGCGCTATGACGACGCGGTATGTCGCCCTCGGTAGTTCGATGGCCGCCGGGCCCGGCATCGCGCCGGGCGCGCCCGGCGCGCCGAAGCGATCCGGCCGGTCGGCGGTCAACTACCCGCATCTCGTCGCCGAGCAGCTCGGTTACGACCTTGTCGACGTGACCTTTTCGGGTTCCACCACCGCCCACGTGCTCACCGAGCGGCAGTTCGGTGAGCCGCCGCAGGTGGACGCGCTCGACGGATCCGAGTCGTTGGTCACCATCACCATCGGCGGCAACGACGCCGGCTATGTGCTGATGCTCGGGGCGGCCTGCCTGCCGCGGTTCTTGCGGTCGGTGCCCGTCGTCGGCGGGCGGCTGCGCGGCCTGCTCGACCCGGCGGAACGGGACCAGGCCCTTGACGTCGTGGGTGAGTCGTTGAAAACCGTTGGGCGAGAGGTGCGTCGACGTGCGCCGCGGGCCCGGGTGCTGTTCGTCGATTACCTGACGCTGCTGCCGCCGGCGGGAGTGCCCGCACCACCGATCGGTGCGGCCGATGCCGAGCTGGGCCGGCACGTCGCCGCCCGGCTGGCCGAGCTGACGGCCGCCGCGGCCGCGGCGGCCGGATGTGAACTGGTGCCGGTCGCAGCTGCCAGCCGTGCGCACCATGCGTGGTCGGCCGATCCCTGGACCACGGCGTTTCATCTGCCACTGCCGGGCCGGGTGGCCCCGCTGCACCCGAACGCCGCGGGTATGCGCGCCGTCGCGCAGATGGTGATCGAACGCGTATCGTGCGCCTGATGGCGCTGCCATCAGGCAAGGGGGTTGTCCGGCGATGATCCAGCTGACGGGATTGACAAAGGTTTTCGGGCGCAAACGCGCCGTCGATGATTTGACCTGTTCCGTCGAGCCCGGTTTCGTCACCGGTTTCCTCGGGCCGAACGGCGCCGGTAAATCCACCACGATGCGCATGATCGTCGGGCTGGACAGGCCGACCTCCGGCATCGCGACGGTGCTGGGCAAGACCTATCACGAGCTGAAGCATCCGCTGCGCAGCGTCGGTGCGCTGCTCGATGCCCGTCAGGTGCATCCCAATCGCACGGCGCGCGCTCACCTTCGGTGGCTGGCCGCCAGCAACAAGCTGCCGAAGGCCCGTGTCGATGAAGTACTGAACATCGTCGGATTGACCGATGTCGCGGGTAAACAGGCCGGCACGTTCTCGCTCGGGATGTCGCAGCGGTTGGGCATCGCCGTGGCGCTGTTGGGTGATCCCGAAGTGCTGCTGTTCGACGAACCGGTGAACGGGCTGGACCCCGAGGGCATCAGGTGGATTCGGACGCTCATGCGCGACTTGGCATCTGAGGGCCGGACGGTGTTGGTGTCCAGTCATCTGCTTGCCGAGATGGCGAACACAGCGGACCGGCTGCTGGTGATCGGGCGGGGACAGTTGATCAGCTCGAGCACCATGGCGGAGTTCCTGACCAGCTCCGGGAGCGACACCATTCGGGTCCGCAGCCCGCAGCTGGAGCGTCTTCATGAGTTGCTGACGGCGCAGGATGCGTCGGCGCAATTGGCGGACGGCGTGCTGCTGGTTCGCGGAATCTCGACGGAGCAGGTGGGGGAGTTGGCTGCCGGTCACGGAATCGTGCTGCACGAATTGGCCGCCCAGCAGGCCTCGTTGGAGGAAGCGTACATGCGACTGACCGACGACGCCGTCGACTACCGGGCGGTGGGTGCGCCATGACGATCAACGCCGAGCGGATCAAGCTGCAGACCACGCGGTCGCCGATCTGGCTCATCCTGACAGTTGCGGTGGTGGGTCTGGGGTTCGCCGCGATACAGGCGGCGGCACTGGGTCCGCACGGGGTGCTCAAGCCCGAGCGGGCGGCCATCGGCGTCAGCGTCTTCGGTGTGCCGGTGCTGATGATCCTGTCCGCGATGTCGATCACCGGGGAGTACCGCTCCGGCATGATCCGCACGACGTTCCTGGCCACCCCCAACCGAGCGTGGGCACTGGCAGCGAAAGCGCTCGTGACGGCGGCGCTTTCCGCGGTCGTCACCGCGGTCATGGTGGCGGGCTCGATCGCGTTCGCGGCGTCGTTGGTGACCGCAGAGCAGGCCGAGGAGTTGTCCTTCTCGAACGCGGAGGTCTGGCGTGCGATCGGCACGATGTCGCTGTATGCCGTGCTGGGCGCGGTGCTGGCGGTCGGTCTGGGCGGGTTGTTGCGGCACGCGGCGGCAGTGGTCGCGGTGGTGTTGTTGATGCCGTTCGTCGTGGAACCGGTGCTCGGCGCGCTTCCTCAGGTCGGCGCACGGGTGGGACCGTGGCTGCCCTTCGGGAACGCGTACACCTTCACCAGGACCCCCTGGTTCCAGACGTTCTCGTTGTGGTGGGGACCGGCCGGCGCGGCCCTCTACTTCGCCGCAGTTGCGGCGGCGGTGTTCATGCTGGCGCTCGTGGTGGTCACCCGCCGCGACCCGTAGGGCATGGGTGTCTGCTCTCAACGGCCGAATTGGTTTGGCGCACTGGGCCTTCCCGGCGGAGTTGCGAGATTCTGCTGGAGATGGCTCGGTACTTCGATGGCTCCAACTTCGCCGCGATTGGGTCGGGCTTGTACTCCGACCAAGTCGCCGCCCGCATGGATCGCAGTCACTGCGGCCACCCTCTGGTAGCTGAATGCTGGCCTCGACTCGAATGAACCGGTTCCTGCCTGGGCTTCGTCCAACCGCCGATATTCGGACAGTTGTTGCTCTACCATCGCGCGTATGCCGGAGACTGACCCTGAAGCGCCGTCAATCTCGCGTCAGCCCGTTGCGGTAGATCTGCAACCGAAGTGGTTGGCGCCCGCATCGCTCGGAATCGCGGTCATCGCGCTAGGGGTTGCGGTCTGGGCGCTGGTGTCGCCACCACATCAGTCGTCGCCATCGGTCCCAGAGCCCACCGAGCAACAAGTCGCCGACGCGAAGGCTCGCGCGTGTGCCGCCTTCACCACCGTGCGCACGGCGGTGGCGCTACAGACGCACACCGAACTCGGCTCTGAGCCGGTTGCGGTTACGGCGGTCACAGCAGTCTCGCGTTTGGCCATGAGCAGTGGTGCTCAGTACTTGCAGACGCATCTGGACCGGGCCACGCCGGCGGACCTCACGGCCGCGATTCGCGAGTTTGCCGTTGACCTGCAGGATATTTCGATGTACGGGCAGGCCGGGATCGGCGGGGCCGACCCGGCGCAGGCGGGTCGGTTGAAAGCCGGCGAAGCTGTCAGCACGAAGATTGCCGGCCTTTGCAAGTGAGCCGCGGGGAAGCTCCGCACGTGGGTGTTCACCTGGTCCACCTGTAGGACCGACGACAGGCCCCTTCGTTCTCAGCGTCAGTTCAGCAAGCGGTGACTACCTTCCGCAGGCATGACCGGTGCTGCCCGCCCCTCAACGATCGTGAAGCGCGTGACTGCGAGCAAGGTTCCCGAAGTCACCATCTGGTTCTGGCTGATCAAGGTGCTGTGCACCACGGTCGGAGAGAGCTTCGCCGACTGGATCAACCAAGGTCTCGGTGTGGGTCTCGGTGCCACCGCGGTGCTGTTCACCGCCGTACTGGCCCTGGTCATGGGGGCCCAGCTGCGATTGCCGCGCTACGTCCCTGTCGTCTACTGGCTGACGGTCGTGGTCCTCAGCGTCACCGGCACCCTCTACACCGATCTGCTCACCGACGCCCTTGCCGTCCCGATGGCCACGAGCACAGCCGTCTTCACTGTCACTCTGGCGGTGGTGTTCGCGGTGTGGTTCGCCCGGGAGCGGACACTGTCGATCCACAGCATCACAACGCGACCGCGGGAGCTGTTCTACTGGCTCGCTGTCCTGGTCACCTTCGCGCTCGGCACCGCCGCCGGCGACTGGACCTTGACCCTGACCGGGTGGAGTGCCGGGGTATCGGTACTGCTCCCGGTCACCCTCATCGCCGCGGTGACCATCGGCTGGCGCGTCGGGGTCAACTCCGTGTTGTCGTTCTGGCTGGCGTACATCCTGACCCGCCCGCTGGGCGCCAACCTCGGCGACTGGCTTGCCACACCGCGCAGCGCACACGGTCTCGGCCTCGGATACGGCCTGACCAGTGGAATCTTCCTCGCCGCGATCGCCGCTGCTGTCGGCTATCTGACCTGGACCCGCATCGATGTGATCGAGGTCGACGATCAGGCGGCGGCCCCCGCGCCGAAGCGCACGCTATCGGCGGTGAGCACCGTCGGTTACTACGCCGTCGTGGTCTTGGCGGCCGGCGCCCTGCTGCAATGGGCCTCGAT
The DNA here is from genome assembly GCF_025331195.1 of Mycolicibacterium llatzerense. NCBI lineage: Bacteria > Bacillati > Actinomycetota > Actinomycetes > Mycobacteriales > Mycobacteriaceae > Mycobacterium > Mycolicibacterium llatzerense. The sequence goes on from NZ_LXOV01000001.1 coordinate 2,185,153, forward strand.
TCAGCCGCATGGCCCCGTCACCGACAGCGAGGAAGGGCCCGCGCCGACCGCGGCGGCCGCGCCTCTGGTGCCCGGCAAGGTCGGTGCCTTCCCGGCGACCGATATTGCGCACTTCCGCAACGTCACCCAAGACACGCTGGCAAAGGTCGATGCTGGAGACCAATCCGGCGCCCGAGCGCGGATCACCGACCTCGAAACCGCATGGGACCACGACCAGGACCGGCTGCAGGCCATCGACTCCAGCGCCTGGACGGCGCTGGACCGGGAAATCGACGCAGCACTCAAGTCCGTCCGATCCAGCAGCCCAAGCGTTGACGACGAAAAACAATCTCTGACAACGCTTTTGAACAGTCTGCGCTGATTCCTTCAGTCATTCGCAACTCAGAACGACAAGGCCGCGATGGACCTCGATACCCGAATCTTTTACTACATCAACAATTTCGCCCGGGACACCCCGTGGCTGCACCCGGTCGTGGCCGGATACGCCGAAGACGGTGTTGTACTGTTCGCCAGCTTTCTCCTCGCTGGATGGTGGATCGCCCGCAGAACCAACAACCCCAGTGCGATGGCAGCGGCGGTATGGGCGCCTTTGGGTGTGCTGGCAGCGGTGGCCATCAACCAGCCGATCGCCGATACCATCAATGCCACCCGTCCCTGTAATGCGCTGCCCCACATCGTCGTCTTGCATTGCAACACCGACGGTGGCTTCCCCAGTGACCACGCGATGATGGCCGGGGCCGTCGCTGCCGGGGTCTGGCTGGTGAATCGACGACTCGGCGTCATCGCCGCCATCGCGGCAGTGGCCATGGCATTGGCTCGCGTCTATGTCGGTGCGCATTACCCCCAAGACGTCGTTGCCGGTCTCGCTCTGGGCGCGACCCTGAGCGTTTCCGGATATCTCGTCGCCCGGCCGGTGCTGAGCCGGCTGGTGGAACGCGCCGCCAGGACCCGGCTGCGGCCGCTCATCACGGCCGCTGAGCCAGGTGCCGTTCACTGAAGCAGACTGTGGCGGTGGGCTTTTCAGCAGTTTTGCGTTTGAAACGTGTGCGCGGGTCTTCAGGCCTGTTCGCGCTCAGCGTCCTCACAGCGACCTGCTGTCAGTCTGGTGGCATACCCGACAGCTGCTCGGCTTCGATCAGCTGGAATCCCGTGAAAGGTGTTGATGGACATGACAGCCCGGCGAGAAGCAATCAACCTGATGGTCGGAGCCCTGATGCTGGTGGCGGCGACGATGTCGGTCCACGAGGCCCAGGAGCGCGCCCAGAACGCACCGGCTCTGTCGAACGGCGGGCACTACGACAGCGCACTCGTCCAGGGGATGTAGCCGGCCAATTTATGGCCGCCGCCTCAGTCTGTGCCAGGCTACGCAGGTGAGAGTGCTGCTGGTCGAAGACGAGCCCATGCTGGCCGAGACGATCACCGCTGGGCTGCGCGCCGAAGGGTTCGTCGTGGTCGCGGTGGCCGATGGTGCCGAGGGCCTCTGGCAGGCCACCCACGAGCAGTTCGACGTCATCGTGCTCGACATCATGCTGCCGGGTCTCAACGGCTACGAGGTCTTGCGCAAGATGCGCGCCGCACACATTTGGACGCCGGTGCTGATGCTGACCGCCAAGGACGGCGACTACGACCAGACCGACGCCTTTGATCTGGGCGCAGACGACTATTTGACCAAACCCTTTTCGTTCATGGTGCTCACCGCGCGCTTGCGGGCCTTGATTCGCCGCGGCGCACCGCAGCGTCCCGTCGTGCTGACTGCCGGCGACATTTCACTGGACCCCGCGCGCCGGACCGTGCACCGGGGTGGCGAGGACGTCTCGCTGACACCGCGAGAATTCGCGCTCCTGGCATACCTGTTGCGCCACAAGGACACTGTCCTCACAAAAACCCAGATCCTGCACAACGTCTGGGACAGTCACTACGACGGCCCCGACAACGTGGTGGAAGTCTATGTCGGCTATCTGAGACGCAAGATCGGCTCGGAGGCGATCACCACGCTCCGTGGCGCAGGCTACCGGCTCGAATCCGGCGAACCGGCAAGCGGCAACTGAACCGTCACCACGGTTCCTGCGCCAGAGCGTCGGTCCTCGATGCTGACCGAGCCATCGTGGGCGGCCACGATCTCGGAGACGATCGCCAACCCCAACCCGGTACCACCACCACGCCGGGATCGGTCGGCGTCCAGCCGGAAGAACCGCTCGAAAACCTTGTCCCGTGCGGCGGCAGGGATTCCCGGGCCGTCATCGATCACCTGCACGACGGCGTTGTCACCCTCGGCGCGCACGACGATGGTCACCTCGCTGGTGGCATGGCGGGCCGCGTTGTCGGCCAGGTTGCGCAACAATCGCACGAACCCGTCCGGATCGACGCTGGCCTTTACCGCCGAAAGATCGGAGACTATTCGCAACGTCGTTTCCCGTTTGAGTCGTGCCGCCTCCGCAGTCGCCAGATCGTCGAGATCGGTCTCGACACGACGCAGCGGCAAGCCGCGTTCATCGGCGCGCGCCAGTAGGAGCAGGTTCTCCACCAGGGTCTGCATCCGGCGTGCTTCCGGCAACAATGCGTTGGTCAGCAGCGTTCTGTCGAGGAGATCGGGGTGGGTGGCTCCGATCTCCAACGCGGACACCACCGTTGCCAGCGGGCTCCGCAGCTCGTGGGATGCGTCCCCGACAAACCGTCGTTGCGCGGCATGGCCGGCCTCGATGCGGGCCAGCATGTCGTTCATGGTCACCGCCAGCGCGGAAATCTCATCCGACCTGCGACCGACGGGGACCCGCTCGCCCAGATCGAAGGCACTGATCGCCGACACTCGCGACCGGATGGCCTCCACGGACCGCAACGACCGGCGCACCAGCAGGTATGTGACGACTCCGGCCACCACAGCCACAACCGGCGCCGTGATCGCCAGCATCTGCCCGGCAGTGCCGATCATCTGCTCGATCGGCTCGATGCCCCCGCCCACAAGTACCGTGTACTGCCGCCCCTTGCGGGATGCCACTGTGATTGTGCTGACGCGCACGTCGTCGTCATCGGTTGCCAGCACCCCGACCTGGGCACCTTCGTGCGGCACAGGAATCAACGGGGTCTGCGGTGCGCTGTCGGATCGCTCCACCACGGTGCCGGCGGCGTCGGCGATCTGCACGGCCACGATCCGGTGATCGGTGTGCATCAATACCGATTCCACCTCATCGGGTGGTTCCTTGCGCAGCACATCGGCCACCGCCTGGGCGCGGGCCTCCGCTGCGTTGTCCACGTCGGCGCACATCATCCGGTACAGCAACAGCGTCGAGGCCGACCCCACGATCACGAGGCCGGCCAGCACCACCGCCGCGGCCACCAGCGCTGAGCGGACCGCAATGCCGCCGAACCAGCCACGCCACCGGCCTGCGAAATCCCTCAGCGCCACGCGGCGGCTCACTCGGCGCCCTGGCCTTGCAGGCCCCTCAGCGAGACCCACCCACGACCGACCCACATCGCTCCATCATTCACTGCCGTCTCCGGCAGCGATGTCACAGCGTGCGTCCTCGGCGGCGCGCGATGTCATTGCCCATCCGAAATCCATTTCGGTGCAGGCGAATTGAACAGAGATTGCCGCGTGGACGGCAACCGCACGCTCACTGCATTGGTGCACGCGCCGCGTTCACCCACGGCAAGTGTCCCGCCGTGAGTGGCGATGATCCGAGCAGCCAACTCCAGACCGGAGTTGCACTTTGACGACATCCGGCCGGTGTCGGCGACCGCGATATGGGGGCCGTCGTCGCGGATGATGATGACCGCCTGAGCATCTCGGCGGTACACCTCAAGCTCGATCGCCGATACGGCGTTGCAACGTGCATGTTCGACCAGCGCAGTGACCGCCCGGTTCAATGTCGTAGCGTCACCCACCACGTAGGTCGGCTGCAGGTCGGTTCGGATCGACAACCCAGTGTTTTGCCGCAGCCGTCCAGCATGCTGGACCAACACATCATCGAGAAAGACCATTTCTCCTTCTCGGCTCACGGCGTTGTCCTTTCTGGTCGTGTGAATGACCGGCGGCCGAGGCAACATGCTTGCCTTCGGTCAGGTGTGGCGCTACGCCGGGCATATACCTCCCGACCGTAGGAGCCACGACCTGAAGACACGCTGAGAACGATCAGAAATTAGAGTTCGCCAGCACGGCTGTGCCGCCCGTATTCGTACCCGCGTGCGGTGGGACGCTATCGGAGATCGACGGGAACTGCGTCAGTGGTGCGTTGTAAGTCGCGGGGGGCGAGTTCGATTTCGATTCCGGCTGCTCCGCCACCGACCAGAACGGTGTCATAGGTCAGCGTGTGTTGCGCGATGACGACGATGAAACTGGGGTCCAGGCCCAGTGGTGATACCCCGAGTCGGGGGTAGCCGGTAGTCGCTTCTAATTGCACGCTGCTGGCGACTTCGATTCTGCTGCAACCGAGTTCGGTGGCAACACGTTTGAGGTCTACCCGAATGTTCACCGGGCAGGTGACGGCGATCAGTCTGCCCGTGGAGTGTTCGTGGCAGATCAGCGTTTTCATAATCCGGTCCACGGGGTAGCCCAGCGCGGCTGCGAAGTCCGTCGGCGATGAGATGGGGCCGGGCAGGGCGGCGTGATCGTGCACCCGGTGCGTCACCGCGGCAGCGGCCAGGTGCGCGCGCACTCGCGCGTGCAATTCTGTCATTGATGTCCTGTCTCGTGAGTGGTATCAGTCGTTGAGCAACAGGGTGTTCAGACGCCGGTGGGTTTCTAGCAAGCCCTCGTGGTCGTCGGCGCAGCCACGTGCCATCAGCAGGTAGCCGTAGGAGCCGTCGCGCAGGTCGACTTCGGCGGTCATTGACCGTAGCGCAACGTGTTCGATGCCGGCGACGGTGCGCAACTGTGCCGACCAATCCGGTCGTAGTCGGACTCGTTGGCCGATCGGCGGCTGGAGGGCCAACTGGTAATGGACCCCGGCTGCGTTGCCCGGCCTCCGGTCGACGATCTGTCCGGCGGCCGAGTTCAGCGCGCATTCAAAAAGGTCGATGCCGGTTTGTGCGGCAACCAGGTCGGTGATGCCGCCGCCGGGAACTCTCCCGTTCACTTCGATGATGTGGGGCCCGGTCGTGGTCAGTTTGATCTCGATGTGTAGGCAGCCGCATTGCACGTCGAGTGCTAGTGCTGCCTTTAGCGCCACGTCTGCGACGTCGTGTCGCTCGACTGGGCTCAGTATCGCCGGGAGGAAGGCGCCGGTTTCTCGGAATGGTTCGGCTAGGGGCATGCGGCCGGTGATTGCGAGGACCGAGGGCAGCCCGTTGTCCACCACCACTTCAACCGAGACGTAGTCGCCGACGCCGCCGCGATCGGTTGGTGGGAAGTCACCGAGGAGTTCTTCGATGATGGTCGGTCGCCATGGGTTGGCGTGGCATCGGATTGCCAATTCTGCTGCCAGCGCCGGGAAATCGGGAATGCAGATGGTGTCGCGGCCCCCGTGCCCCGACGCCGGTTTCACCACGACCGGGTAGGTCAGCTTCTTGAGTAGTTCGTCGGCGCTGGTTGCCCTGGCCGGGCTGTCGATGCCGACAAACCCGGGTCCGGGTACGCCGGCATCGGCCAGTGCGTGGCGTTGGGCGATTTTGTCGACGAGTAGCCGTGCTGTGCAGGCATGGTTTGCTGGCAAACCAATATTCCGTGCCAGGGCGGCGGCATGCTCGATGCGTGAGTCGGCAAATGTGGTGACGCCGACGACATCGTGTAGTGTGAGCTGCGCGGTCACCTTCTCGGTGGAACTGCCGTCGGTAATGACAACGCTTCCGAATCGTCTGAGTATTCGTGCGTCGGTCTGACCGGCTAACCAGACGAGGTGAATCCCGTTTCGTGTCGCCGTCTCTGTGAGTATGAGCAGCGGGACCGAGTCGGGTTCATATACGATCGCGATTCGACGTTCGGTGGGCACTGACATGGGTGTTTTCACCCTCCACGGGGATATCGCGACAGCTGCGGCGGTTAGCAGAGACAGGGAGATTGTGCACATGGCGGTCACCCTGCTTGACGGTCTTTGCAAATTATCTGACGGCGACGATTCCGACAACGAAACGTCAGAATTTGCTCACCTGCTGCGCGGTTGGATTCGTGAGTACCTCATGGAACCGCATAGGGACCTGGGGCGGGCGGGACCGGTGTGCCCTTTTGCCCGCGCCTCGTTGGATCAGGACATGCTGTGGATTACCGCGGTGCACAGCGAACTACCGGCATTCTCCAAGTTGGTAGCTGAGCTGCACACACTGCGTGACACATTCCTGGAGCTGGAGCCGGCTGATGGCCCCGAGAGCCTGCTCAAGGCGGTGTTCATCGTGTTCCCCGATCTGACCGACGTCGCCGTCATCGATGCGGTGCAACAGGCACTCAAACCCGAATTCGTTGACGCCGGCCTCATGGTCGGCCAGTTCTATGACGGCTGCACCGAGCGCGGTCTCTGGAATGCCGACTTCCGTCCGCTGCAGTCGCCCGTTCCGCTCCTCGCGATACGGCACATGGTGGGCAGTGACTTCGCTTTTCTCAACACCTCGCCGGCCTGGGTCGAGGCTTACCTGCGACGGTTCGCGCCGACCGTCCCCTCGCCAGTGCGCGCGGCCTTAGCGGACAGATTCAGCGACCCGACCCCGCCCGGCTGAAACGCAGAGCCTGGCGTTCGCGTCGCGGACAAGAGCCCGCCGCGGCGGGGCCGTTGACCAAAAAGCGTTCGATCACCGGTCCGCATAGGTGAGCATGGTCCGCTAGGTAGGAGTATCGGCTAATAACTTAGCTCATATCATTCACAGTTAATTTCTGTTCGACACTCGTCAGTGGTCCTCTCGGAGTTGTGGCCGCACCTCCGGGAGGAGTCGTCTTCTCGCGGATGCGTCAAGTGCAGTTCGCGGATATTCGTCAGTAATACGTGTTCAAGACCGCCGATGATGTTGGGATGACCCGGCGGGTGGTAGTGAATGGCGCGATCGGTCGTCGGCGCGCGATCAGAACTTCTTTGCGACTTCTTTGCGCCCAGAAGTTGAATTAGCACTGCATCAGTGATTTGCTAGAAGTGCTAGCGCCAGTCATTTTTCGCAGGTGGTTGGTGGGGTTTGTCGCGCGACGGCGCGACGCGGGGAACGGTGTTCGCGCACCGGCTGACGGGACTGATGCATGGCAGGGAAGTACTTCGCCGACTCGGCGGCGCAGCGGTATGCGCAGACGCTCAAGACCGCCCGATCATTGCAGAGAGGCTTGGCAGGGGTCGTCCCGACTGTCGTCGGGCAGTGTCTGTCGGCCCCGATGGGAGCGTGACGCATGCATAACAATCATGCGACGGGGCACGATTCTGGTACCTCGTGGAATGTGTCAGTCGGTGCATCGGCAGCCAGCTTCCGGAGCCTCAGCGAGACCAGCCCTTACGCCGTCCTGGTGCACGATCGTGGACGTGTAGTGTACGCCAACGCCGCGGCGGCGAGTTTGACGATGGCCGAGTCGACGGGGCAGATGGTTGGCGCTCATCACCGACTTTGTGCATCCCGCAGCAATTTTGAGCGCCTTGACCGCTCCCGGCGACTCAGGCCAGGCATCGGCACCAGTGATGTCGGTTTTGCTGCGCTGCGATGGAACCACGCTCGACATCGAAGCCACCACGGTAGCCACCCCGTGGGAAGGTCGCCCCGCCCATCAGACGGTGCTGCGAGCGGTGACCACGCCAATAGTGTTGCACAGCAATACAATTAACCACGAACTGCATGTCCGGCATGCGCCGGAGGCCATCATCACCGCCACCGTCGACGGCCTGATCACCGGATGGAACATCGCTGCCGAGCGGCTGTTCGGGCGATCAGTCGCCGACTCCCTCGGGCAGCTGATCCGCGACGCGCTCGGCGTCGAACTCGATGTGGTTGCCATCGCCGCAGAGGGACGTGCCCGCGACCTCACCTGATACACGTTGACAGGAGGGCCTGTGGCGGTGCGTGTCTCTGTCGCAGCGGTCGACACCGGGTACATCCTCATCTGCACCGACCGCGCCGACGCGCTCGATACCACACAGCACTATCAGTCGGTGGTGACATCGCTGGACCGCGGCATCGTGGTCATCAATCGTGACGGCACCATCGCCTCCATCAATCCGGCCGCCATCCGCATCCGCGGACCCGGGGGCGGACGCTTTCCTAGTACACATGCTGAGCGCGCGCTGGACTACCCGGTTTCGACACCGAGGGAAACATGGTGCCTGCCCCGCAGCGGCCGGCCAACATCACCTTGCGCACCGGGCAGCCCGTCTACGCGCAGGTTCTCGGCCTGCGTCGCGACGATGGCCATCAATCCTGGATTTCGTTCACCACAACCTTGCTCAACCCCGATGAACCCGAACGTTCGCCGATTGTCATGTCGCTCACTGACGTCACCACCGAGCACCTGACCAATCTGCATCTGCGCCGCGCGGCGCACCACGACACGCTCACCGGGCTACCCAATCGTGGCCGCGCCCTGGCGATGATCACTGCGGCCATGACGCCCAGCGACCACCCTCATCTGGCGGCGCTGATGTTCATCGACATCGATCAACTCAAACGGATTAATGACTCGCTGGGGCACCACGTTGGCGATGTGGTGTTGCAAGCCTGCGCTGAGCGTCTCCAGGGGGCGATCCGCGCGGCCGACACCCTCGCCCGTGTCGGCGGCGACGAATTCGTGGTGCTCGTCGCTGCACCAGCCAGCGCCGCAGACCTTCAGCAGATCGCTCGGCGGCTGCACCACGCCCTCGAGAACCCAATCGTCACCGATGAGCACACCATCGCCGTCAGCGCCAGTATCGGCGTTGCCGGCGTCGACCCGACCCGGCCAACAACGCCCACCGATCTTCTACGCCAGGCCGATGCCGCCATGTATCAGGCCAAAGCGACAGGTTCGGGCGAAACCCGATTCTTGTCGGTACATTCGGCCACCCCTCGGCACCGATCCGACGCAGACCCGCGTCATTCCTCTACGCCGCCCGAACGCAGGTTGTAGGTATGCGGCGGGAAACGTAGGCCATTCTCAGCTTGCTCGGCGCGCGCGGTACATCGCCTTGTCGGCGCGGTGCACGCTTCCATCGGAAAGCGTTTGCCCTTCCATAGTGGTGCGATCGCCTCCTCATCGGCATAAAGCACTGATCCCCGTCACGTAGCGAGCCAAACGACGCGAGAGCCTCAGCATGTACCTTCCCTGCCATCGCGATGGGCGTTGCCGCCCTTGCGTTTTGCTTCGAACTTGGCGTGATCGGTGTCCTCGATGGCGGCATCGACAATGGTCGACCGCCGCCTCGATGCCGCACCCGCAAAAGAAGATGCCGTCCGCAGAAAATGGAAACCACCCCGTCTTTTCACGATTGGCCGAGCATAGATTTGTTTGCAAAGTCGACTCTCTGCCGCGCGTTTCCATTTTCGTGTAGCGGAGAACATGGAGTGGCGCATGAGGCGTATGAGACCGATTAAAAATATTCAATCGCGATAGTTAATAAACCTTCTTCCTGCAAACTGCAAATATTTACTATGCAGTAGCAATATCAGCACTCCACGTGCGTTTATGCGGATTTTTTGAGGAATCTGTTGGCTAGTGGGCAAACATGGTAATTTCCAATAGGCCGAGCGCGGGGCGGCAAAACGCTCTGAATCCAAAGGGGATTCGATCGTGTCCAAGCATCGCAAACAAAAGTCCGGCAGGACCTTGAGGTCCGTCAATTATCTCGCGACCGGTGCCTTGGGCGTCGCAGCCGCGAGTGCCGGCATCGTAATGGCGATTCCGCCAGGCGCGGTGGACGCGCTCACAGCGTCGCCGCGAGCGGTTGAACTCACCGATTTCAGCTTCCCGCTGGCGCCTGCGCAGGATCCGAACAACCCCTTGTGGTGGTTGACCGGGTTGTTCGGGGCGAACGCGTCGCCGCCGGGACCGAAAGCGCTCATCAAGCCGTTCGCCCCGACGACGCCGGACCCATTGGACAGTCCGTGCGGTCTGATCTGTAACGGCGCGGCAGGTACGGCTGCGCACCCGAACGGCCAAGCCGGTGGCATCTTGTTCGGTGACGGCGGCGCAGGCTGGGACAGCACCGATGCAGGAGTCAACGGCGGTGACGGCGGCGCAGCAGGTCTGCTGTTCGGTAGTGGCGGCCGAGGCGGCAACGGCGCCGACGGCACCGACGTCCTGGCCGGCAGTAACGGCGGCAAGGGCGGAAACATGGGTCTGCTCGGGCTGTTCGGGACCGGCGGCAAGGGCGGTAATGGCGGCGCAGGTGGCTTCGGTGCGACTGGCGTCACCGGCGGCGCGGGCGGTGACGGCGTTGCTGGCACCGACGGCGCGACCGGTACGGCAGGTGCGACCGGCGCTACCGGAGCCGCAGGCGCAGCCGGCGCGGCAGGTACCGCGGGCACCGCGGGAACTGCGGGCACTGCCGGCGCGACCGGCTCCAAGGGCAGCGACTTTGTATTGATCGGGTTGAAGGGCGGCACTGGTGGCACCGGTGGTGCGGGCGCCGCGGGTGGCGCGGGTGCTTCAGGCGGCACTGGTGGTACCGGTGGCACTGGCGGAACCGGTGGCACCGGCGGAACCGGTGGTGCCGGTACGCCGGGCGGCTCCGGCGGCGGCGGTGGTGCCGGTGGGACGGGTCTGCAGGGTACTGCGGCCGGTGCCGGTGGTGCCGGTGGTGCCGGTGGCAGTGCCGGCCTGCTCACGTTGTTCGGTGGCGGCGGCCAAGGTGGTGACGGCGGTATTGGTGGCACCGGCGGAACCGGTGGCACCGGCGGTTCGGGTGGCACCGGCGGCACGGGTGGCAATGGTGGCAATGGTGGCGCAGGCGGCAATGGTGGCGCAGGCGGCACGGGCGGTTCCGGTGGGACTGGTGGCACGGGCGGTACCGGCGGTACCGGTGGCACCGGCGGTACCGGTGGCGCCGGTGGCGACGGCATCTCGCCGATTGCCCCGCTGCCCTTCGCGATCGCAGGTGGTGCGGGTGGCACCGGCGGTGCGGGTGGTAAGGGTGGCACCGGCGGTACGGGTGGTACCGGCGGCGCGGCCGGCGTTGGTGGTGCCGGTGGCGGCGGTGCAACCGGTGGGCCGGCGGTGCGCCTGGTGCCGGAGGCAACGGCGGCCAGGGCGGCGTGGGCGGCACGGGTGGTACCGGCGGCGCTGCGGGCGCCGGCGGTGGTGGCGGTTTGTTGGGCGGCTTGGGAATTGGGTCCGGCGGCACGGCCGGCAGCACAGGTGCCACCGGCGCGAAGGGTGCGACAGGCGCGACCGGAGCGACAGGCAGCACCGGCGCAGCCGGAACGCCCGGAAAGACCGGCGCGTCCGGAAGTACGGGCGCCACTGGCGCCGGTGGCACTGCGGGTGCGGCAGGAAGCGCCGGACACACAGGTGCTGCCGGCAGCGCGGGCAGCACCGGCTCCGCGGGCCATGCGACGTTCGGTGTGAGCGGCGGCGCTGGTGGTGCCGGTGGCGGTGGAGGTGCCGGCGGTGCAGGTGGCGCCGGCGGATAAACCGCGAACGATCAACCGCCCTTGATGCAGAACACCTCGTCAAGGGCGGTTGTTCGTGGCCCAGCTGCGGGTTTGGCGTCCAGACGCCATAGGTCGATCATCGCCGGACCGCGGGTGGCGTCATCGACGACGACGTATCGGTGGCCTTCAGCGGTCCGCAAGACTATGTCGTTTCGTGCGTACACGCCGGAGATGGATTGTGCGTCAGCGAAGTTGACGCCTACCTGAACGACGGTCGGCTCGGCGTTGAGGACTGCCCGCATCCTGCCGACCAAATTCTCGGGGGCGAAGAACAGCCACCCCTGGTCGAGATGGAACCAGTAGCGGCCATTGATGTGCTCGCGCAGTGCGCTGAGTTCTGCCAGTGGTTCCGTCGAGGGGTGTGATCGACGAATTCTAGGAAGGGGTACTGCTCCAACAAGAGTGCCCGGTCTCGGCCGGCGAGACCGGTGTCGAGCACCAGGAATCGATGTGCCTGGCCTACGTCCAGACAGCAGTTCATGAATGTGTTGAGCGCCAGTTGGGTTGTTCGGATGTCCGGTCCCGCGATCAGGCTGATCGTCACCGCGGCACCCCGCTGGTGGCTGGACATGTTGTGTACCAATGCTTCAGGGTATGCCGACGCGGCTTCGAGCAGCGCCGGAACGGACTGATCGCGGTTCCTCGCTATTCGGCTGCGGTCCTCGCCGTTGATGTCAGTACGGGCGAGCAGCTGACGGCACAACGCAAACGATTCTGCGTGCCGGCCGGTCCATGATGCGCAGACGGATTGTTCATCGAGGGCACGCCATTGGTAGACGGACGAATCGACGAACAGGATGTCTGCCTCCGGAAGCGGTATCTCCGCTGCGCATCGTGCGAAGAGATAACCGAGCTGATACTCGCCCCGGGCACGGTACTCGGCGGCGATGGCATGTAGCGGCTCAGCGCGGGTAGGCCGGAACGCCCAAGCCCGCAGGTAAGCATCCAAGACCTGCGGCCACGGTTCGCCCAGGCGGCACATCGACCGGGCCACCTGGCATAGGGCGTAAAACGTCTCTTCGTCCCAGCCGCCCATCTCGGCGCGCCGGCCCGACCAGATTCGGGCGTTGGCGAAATCACCCAGGTTGAAATAGCTTTCGGCGAGGTAGAAGGCCGAACGTTCGTTCGTCGGGTCGCGCTGCACCTCCACCAGCAACAGGTCGCGATCCCGCTCGTACTTTCGCGGATCGTTGTTACGGGCGCCGAGTCGGCGGGACTCGATGAAGTAGTCGCCTTCGAGGCGCTCCTCGTGGAACGGCTCAGTGCAGTCGGCGTATTCGTGGACGACGCCGATGTATCGCCACGGGAGGCCGTCGCGAAATAGCTGCCGCCGCCAGTACAGCAGCCCGTCGCTGATCCGCATGGAGTAGACGTCGGCGGAGAGTCGCGTGAAGTCGGGCCGGCCGCGGACGGTGTCGTCGGCGTCCATGACCCAGATGTAGTCACTGTGGCCATGGGCGAGCTGCAGTGCTTCGGAACGGTTTTCGCCGAGATTGCGCCATCTGCGTTCGTGGACCTCCCCGGGGACTCCGAGATGCGCCATGTGATTTCGGATCGTCTCCTGGGTGCCATCGGCGGAGCCGGTATCCACGATGACCCAGTAGCTGATATAGGGCGCGACCGCATCGAGCACCTCGGTGACGATGTGTGCTTCGTTGCGCACGATCATGTTGAGGCAGATGGTCGGCCCGGGTGGATTGTCCACTGAATCCGTATACCCGATTTCGGTTGATGTTTGCTGCGCTTCCACCGAAACGGTTCAGCTCATCCACTGCGGGCGTTCGGGAACGGCCACCAGCTTCGCCATCTGGCCCGGTGCATCGGTTTCTGTGAGCCTGCACGCTACGGTGGTGCCCATGGTCCGCACCCGCGTCGCGCTCGCGCTCGTGCTGGCGGTCGGCATCTCGGGGTGCGGCCGATCGGAGCCTACGGCCGATGACTTCGCCGGCGAGCTGTCCAAGAGCGTGACGGTCGAGGCGACGACCGGTCACCTGGCCAAGCTGCAGGCCATCGCCGACGCTCACGGTGGGAACCGGGCGTTCGGCACACCTGGTTACGACGCGAGCGTGGACTACGTCGCGAATGCGCTGCGCGCCAAGGGTTTCGACGTCGTCACTCCGGATATGGAAGTCAAGGTGGCGTACAACAACACGCCTGAACTGACCGTGGCCGGCACCCGGATACCGGCGCGGGCGCTGGAGTATTCGGTCGGCACCCCCGGTCTCACCGCACCGCTGGTGCCGGTCAAAGGCGGTCCCGCATCAGGCTGCAACAGTGCCGATTACGACGGCCTGCCGATCAAGGGCGCGGTCGCGCTGGTGGACCGTGGCACGTGCCCCTTCGCGGTGAAGGAGGCGACCGCGGCAGTGCACGGCGCCGTCGCGTTGGTGGTGGCCGACAACAAGGACGACGTCGACGACGCGGGCGTCCCCGCGCGGGGCGGCACCCTGGGCGCCAAGGCGACGGTGAGAATTCCCGCGGTACTGATCTCGAAGGCGGCCGGGGCTCGGCTGCGGGCCGCCCCGGGGCCGGTGTCCCTCAAGCTGGACGCCGGTGTGCGGGTTGAGCACACCCGCAACGTGATAGCCCAGACCAAGACCGGGTCCGAGCATGACGTCGTGATGGTCGGTGCACATCTGGACAGCGTCAAGGAAGGGCCGGGGATCAACGACAACGGCTCCGGCGTGGCCGCGGTCCTGGAGACGGCATTGCAGCTGGGCAGCGCCCCGCAGATCGCGAACGCGGTGCGGTTCGCGTTCTGGGGCGCCGAGGAGGAGGGCACGATCGGCTCTGACCGATACATCGAATCCCTCGACGTCGAGGCGCTCAAAGACATTGCGCTGTATCTGAATTTCGACATGCTGGCCTCGGAGAACGCCGGCTATTTCAGTTACGACGGCAACCTGTCCGGCCCGCCGCTGGCCGACGACCTGGTGCCGCGTATCCCGGAGGGCTCGGCGGGAATCGATCGCACCTTCACGGCGTATCTGTCCGATGCCGGTAAGCCGCCTCAGGACTACCCGTTCAACGGACGGTCGGACTACGACGCCTTCACCAAGGCCGGTATCCCGGCGGGTGGGTTGGGCACCGGCGACGAGGAAAACATGAACGACGAGCAGGCCCGGCTGTGGGGCGGCACCGCCGGAAAACCTTTCGACTCCAACTACCACAAGAAGACGGACGACTTGGCGCACATCAACCGCACGGCAATGGACATCATGGGTCGTGGAGTGGCTTTCGGGGTGGGGCGGTACGCCCAGGATTTGAGTGGCCGCAACGGCGTTCCGGTCCGCGATGACCGGACCCGGCACGTGGTCTCGGCATCATGAGGCGGGCACTGGCCGCCGGGCTGCTGACCGCTGTTCTGGCGTCGTGTGCACCACCGCCGCAGCCACCGGCCCCACCGCCGCCGCCCGCGCCTGATCTCGCGCGCGATCTGGCCGGCAGGGTGGGCACCGACGGCATCTACACGCATCTGAGGAAGTTCGCCGCCATCGCGGCGGAGAACAAGGGCACCCGCGCCGACGGCACCCCCGGCTACCAGGCCAGCGTCGACTACGTCGCGAACCTGCTGCGGGACAAAGGGTTCGACGTGCAGACCCCCGAGTATGTGCGCGTGGAACGCGGTGCCCCCGGCAATCCGGTGCTCGACGTCGGTGGCCGTCGGTGGGGGGTCGTGCAGGCCTCGCTGTTGACGTCCACGGCGCCCGGCGGCCTGACCGCGCCGACGTTGCACCCTGTCAAGCCGGCCGGTTGCGCTCCGGACGATTACGGCACCCTCAACCTGCGGGGAGCCATCGCGGTGGTCGACGACGCGGTGTGCTCGGTGGTCGACAAGCAGAATGCGGCGGTGGCCCGCGGCGCGGTCGCGGTGCTGGTGGTCAGCCCGCCCAGCGCGAACGGCGCCCCGCGCGGGCTGTTCAGCCCCGGCTACTACGAACACCTCAACACGCCGGTGGGCATCATCGGCAAGGACGCCGATGCCGTACTGCTGAAAACCAACAGCCCGGTGAAGCTCACCCTCGACGCCAAGAACACCGGTGTGAAATCGCGAAACGTCTTGGCTCAGACCAAGACCGGCGACCAGCACAGCGTCGTGCTGGCGGGCGCGCACCTCGACAGCGCGCCGACGAGCGCGGGCATCAATGACGCGGCAACCGGGGTGTCGGCACTGCTGGAGACGGCCGCAGCGCTGGGCGGCTCGCCGAAGATCGAGAACGCGGTGCGGTTCACGTTCTGGGGTTCGGGCGCCGTGGGTCAGGAAGGCGCCACCAAGTACGTGCGCGGGTTGGCTGCCGAACCGCTGAATGACATTGCGCTGTATCTGGATTTCGACATCCTCGGTTCACCCAACGCCGGGTTCTTCACGTTCGACGGCGACCAGTCCGGCCAGGCGAACCCTGAGATCCCGCTTGACGCGGTGCCCGCCGGGTCGGCCGGGCTCGAGCGCACGCTGGCCGGATATCTGTATCTCGCCGGCAAGCGGCCCGCCGACATGACGATGGATCTGGGCAGTGGCTACGGTCCGTTCCTCACCGCCGGGATTCCGGTCGGCGGCATCTCGACCGGCACGTCGCAGCGGAAATCGCCGATCCAGGCGCGCTTGTGGGGCGGACAGGCGGGCGCCGCTTTCGATCCCGGGTACGGGCCGAAGGGCGATACCGTCGAGCAGCTGAACCGCGCGGCGCTGGCCGTGACCGGACCCACCGTCGCGTTTGCGGTCGGCACGTACGCGCAGTCGCTGACGGGCCCCAACGGTGTGCCGTTGCACGACGAACGACACCGGCAAGCAGGCAAGTAGCCGAGTTTCACAGCTACTGCATAACTGGAGTCGCCGTTCCTGTGAGTCCGGTTGCCAGGTTGCCGGGTTAGTAATGGTGCCCATGAAAAGCACCTATCGCCGTTGGTCGGCCGTTGCCGGCACCGTGACTGTCGTGGCCATGGGCGGGCTGACCGTCGCCTGTGGTTCGCAGGGCAACAACGCGCCGGCCACCGTGACAGTCACCCCGTCGAGCACCACGACCACCACGACGACGGCCAAGCAGCACCACGGCGGTGGTGGCGGCGGTAGCGCGGGCGGCGGTCAGCAGCAGGCGCCGGCGCCCGCTCCGGAGACGGTGACCAACACCGAGACGGCCACCCAGACCGAGACCCAGACGCAGACCGAGACCTCGACGTCGGTGCAGACCTCGACGGAAACGTCGACGTCGGTGCAGACCTCGACGGTCTACCAGCCGCAGCCGCGCGAGCGCGGCGGCTTCAACAACTTCGGGCCGCAGCAGCACTGATCAGGCCCTGAGTTAGGTCCGTCACTGCTTGTATGCAAGCTTGCATGCAAGTTGCTACTGTCGTCCCGTGGCCATTGATCAGACTCCCGCCAGCGAGCGCGCCTACCGTGACACCAAGAGCAAGATCCTGGTCGGCGCGGTCAAGGGCGGGCAGCTGCTGAGCGAGGTGGAAGTCGCGGCGGAGCTCGGCGTGAGCCGGACACCGGTGCACGAGGCCTTCCTGCGTCTGGCGGCCGAGGACCTGCTCGACCTGCTGCCCCGGCGGGGCGCGGTCGTCGTACCGATCCCACCGCGTGAGGCCACCGACCTGCTCGAGATGCGCCTGGCGCTGGAGGGCAGTGCTGTGCGCCGCCTCTGCCGTTCTGAGGCCACCGCGCAGGCAGTGGCTGCCGAACTCGCCCGGCTGATCGACCAGCAGCGTGGCGCGGCCACCGATCTGGCGCGCTTCGCCGAGCTCGACGACGCCTTCCACCGGCACATCGTGGACTCCGCCGGCAACTGCATCGCGCAGCGGTTCTACGGCTCGTTGGGCGACCGGCAACGCCGCATGATGGCCGACGCCGTGCAGGCCGACCAGACGCTCGTCGAACGGCTCATCGCCGAACACGCCGAGCTGGCCCAGGCCATCGACGTCCGCGACGCGACGGCGTTCGACGCCCGCCTGCTGGCGCACCTCGAGTCGACGTACGAGGTGGTGCTGCGATGAGTCGCGCCCGTGTGAAGCCATGGCTCGCCGTCGCCGCCGGTGTCTTCTGCATCGGTTGGGGCGGAAACCAATTCACCCCGATGCTGATCGAATACGTGCACCGCGCCGGATACTCGCGCGTGGACGTCGACGTCCTGCTGGGCGCCTACGTGCTGGGCCTGATCCCCGGCCTGCTGGTCGCGGCGGCCATGTCGAACCGGTACGGCCGGCGCCCATTGATGGTCGCGGGCTTGATCAGCTCGGCGCTGGGCAGCCTGATTCTCGCGACCGGTGAATTGGGCGGATTCCCAGCACTTTTCGTCGGCCGGCTGCTGTGTGGGCTGAGCGTGGGTGTCGCGATGGCCGTCGGTTCGACCTGGATCGCGGAGCTGTCCGCACCGCCGTATGACACCGCAGCGACGGGGGCCGGCGCCCGGCGGGCCTCGATCTGGCTGTCGCTGGGGCTGGCGATCGGCCCCTTGTGCTCGGGCCTGCTGGCGCAGTTCGCGCCGCTGCCGTTGACGCTGACGTACCTGGTGCAGGCGGCGCTGTGCGTGCCGGCGCTGTGGCTGGTGCTGACGCAGACGGTCGAGACCCGGGGTGCTCGGGTCAGTGGAGACCTGTTGTCCCAGTTGCGGGTTCCAGCCGCCACGCACCGCCGCTTCGTCCGCGTCGTCGCGCCGATGGCGCCTTGGGTGTTCGGTTCGGCGGCCATCGCGTACGCCATCGTGCCGGCTCTGGTCGCCGACCGGCTGGGCCCATGGGCGCTGCTGTACACCGCGGGTCTGACGGTGCTGACGCTCGCCTGTGGCGTGCTGGTGCAACCGATCGCCCGCCGGTTGGACGACCATTCCAGCGCCCGCGCGGTGGTGGTGTCGATGGTGCTGATGTCGGCCGGGGTGTTCGCCGCGGTCGCCACGGCGGTGACGCGCTCACCGGCCATCGCGGTGCTGGTGGCCATGCTGCTGGGCAGCGCGTACGGCATCGCCATCGTGTCCGGGCTGCTGGAGATTCAGCGCATCGCCGAACCCCACGAACTGGCCGGGGTGTCGGGCGTGTACTACTCGCTGGCGTACGTCGGCTTCCTGCTGCCCGCCGTGCTCGCCGCGCTGGCCCACTACGTCAGCTACCCGGCGATGCTCACCGTCGTCGGCCTGATGGCGGCGGTGTGCACGGTGATCTGCGCGGCAGGCTGGTCCAAGCACCTGCCGGCGCGCGCCTAGACCGGGATTTGTGCACGATTTTCCGCGCCAACCGCGGAAAATCGTGCACAAATCACTAAGTCAGGCGCGGTTGCGGGCGACGTTGGCGGCCAGGTAGAGGACGTACCCGATGACGCCGACGGTCGCGATTTTGCGGGTCTGCGGCACGATCAGGCCGACGCCGAGCGCCGTCTCGATCGATCCGTTGACCTTGAGGTGCTTGTCGATGTCCTCCGGGAACGCCGTGGCGGTGATGCCCTTGAACAGGTCGGGCTTGACGAAGTGCGCCAGTCCGGCCAATGCCAGGCCGATCCCGGCCAGCAGGCCCTTCTTTCCAGCGGTGTTCTCAGCGGCGTCGGTCACCTGTGGTCCTCTCTGCTCACGAAATCTTGTAGTCGCTCAACGGAAATTCGGACGCTTCCCGGATTGCCGTCTCGGTCGACGACGGGCGTAGCAGCGTGGGCTCACCCGCGGGATTGAAATAGTACGAGTGGGCGCTGGCGCAGTTGCCGAGCGTGAACAGCGAGTCGCCGAGCAGTTCGGTCATCCGGTCGAGGAACGCCGTGTTGGCTTCCTCGGTGACCTCGAACGTCGTCGCACCGCGCGCCCTGACCTCGGTGAAAAGCCGGTCCATCAGCCGCATCTGGTACTCCATGGTGTTGAAGAAGTTCAACCCCAGGAACGCGTACGGGCTCGCCAGGCTCAGGTAGTTCGGGAAGTACGGCATCGACACGCCCTGGTAGGCCTGGAAACGCGTTTCACGCCACCACTTTCCGAGATCGCGGCCCTCGCGGCCGATCACCTCGATGGCCGGGAAGTTGGCCTCCCACAGGTCGAAACCGGTTGCGAGCACCAGGGTGTCGATCTCGACCTTGACGCCGTCGTTGCCCAGGATGCCGTCGGCCTCGATCCGGTCGATGCCGGCGTCCTGCAGGTGCACGTTGGGGCGGTTGAAGGCCTGGTAGTAGCCGTTGCTGAAAGTCGGCCGCTTGCAACCGAAGTCGTAGTCCGGGGTCAGTCGGCGCCGCAGGTCCTTGTCGCGGATGACGAAGAACCGGTGCATCTTCGACAGGTCGGAGGCCGAGATGTTGAAGCGGCCGCGGAACATGCCGTAGTGCCGGACCCCGACGGACACCATGACCTCGTAGATCGAGTCGGTGAGCCAGCGAAGCGCGCGCTGCGTCAACGGGAATCGCGCGAACAGCTTCTTGGCCCGGGCGCCGAAGCGCGGGTCGATCTTGGGCACCACCCAGATGGGCGTGCGCTGGAACACCGTCAGATCGGCGGCGGTCTTGGCCAGCTCGGGGATGAGCTGGACCGCGGTGGCGCCGGTGCCGATGACCGCGATGCGCTTGCCCGTCGGGTCGTAGTCGTCATCCCAGTCGGTGGTGTGGATGACGCGGCCGGCGAAGGTCTCGATGCCCGGAATCGCCGGGATGTTCGGCTGCGACAGGAAGCCGGTGGCGGTGATCAGGTAGCGGGCGCTGAGGGTTTCACCGTCGGCGATGTTGATGCGCCACAGCGCGGCTTCCTCGTCCCAGCGGGCGCCGTTGACGACGACGTTGAACCGGATGTGCCGCCGCACGTCGTACTTGGCCGCGACGTCGTCGGCGTACCGCTTGATCTCCGGGCCCGGGGTGAACAGGCGCGACCAGTTCGGGTTGGGCTCGAAGAAGTACGAGTAGGTGGTGGTGGGCACGTCGACCGCGAGCCCGGGATAGTGGTTGACGTACCAGGTGCCGCCGAGGTCGTCCTCGCGCTCCAGGATGGTGAAATTCTCGATCCCGAGGCGTTTGAGCTGGATGGCCGCACCGATACCGGCGAATCCCGCGCCGACGATGACCGCGTCGAACTGCTGCGTCGTCATATTCAGACGGTACCTCAGGTACCGCTTCGGGCCACGAACACAAGGGCCGCGGCGACGGCCAGCGCGGGGACGTCCAGGGTCTTGGATCCCAGGTCATGGCGGGCGCCGGTGATCTCGATGAGCTCGGTGGGCGCCCGGATCAGCTGGGCGGCGGCCGTGAGCTCGGCAATGCTGCCGAACGGGTCGGCCGTGCCGTGCGTGAAGACCGTCGGGACCTCGATCTGGCCCAGGTGCTCGGTGCGGGCCCGCTCGGGCTTGCCGGGCGGGTGCAGGGGATAGGAGAACAGCGTCAGGGCCGCCAGGTCGGCGCTCTGTGCTGCCACCATCGACGTCATCCGGCCACCGTAGGAATGGCCGCCGGCGATCACCGGGCCGTCGGTCAGGGTGTGGGCCAGCTCGATCGCCTCGACGATGCCTTGCTGGTCCGACGCTGCCGAGTTGGACGGCGGCCCCTTCGGGCGGCGCCGCCGGTAGGGCAGGTTGTAGCGGATGGCGAGCCAGCCGTGGCGAGCCCATTCGTCGCAGATGCGGACGATCAGTGGGGCGTCGCGGTTACCGCCCGCGCCGTGCGTGAGCAGCACGACGCCCGTCGGCGTCCCGTCGGGTTCGTGCGCGATGCCCGCGATGTCCTCGAGACTCATGCCTGCAACCTGAACAGCGCGTTGACCGGACCGTGGCCGTGGCCCAGCGGGTAGGCCGCCCGCAGGCACTCGGTCACCCAGCTCTTGCCGAACGCCACCGCGTCGGGCACCGAAAAGCCGTGCGCCAGTGCGCAAGCCGTCGACGCCGCGAGCGTGTCGCCCGCACCGTGGTCATGACCGGTGTCGATGCGCTCGGTGGTGTATTCGTAGAACTCGCTGCCGTCGTACAGCAGGTCCGGGCTGTGATCGCTGGACCGCAGATGACCGCCCTTGACCAGGGCCCACTTCGGGCCCAGGTCATGCAGGGCCTTGGCGGCATCTTTCTGGGTCGACGCGTCGACCACCTCGATGCCGGTGATCAGCCGGACCTCGTCGAGGTTCGGGGTGACCAGCGTGGCGATCGGAAACAGCTGGGTACGAACCGAATTCAGCGCGCTGGGGTGCAGCAGCGGGTCGCCGTGCATGGACGCGCACACCGGGTCCACGACCAGCGGGATGTCACCGTCGAGGCTCTGCCAGGTCTCCGCCACCGCACCGATGATCTCGGCCGAGGCCAGCATGCCGGTCTTGGCTGCCTGGATGCCGATGTCGTCGGCGACCGCGGTGATCTGCCCGCTGATGATGTCGAGCGGCAGCTCGTGAAAACCCTTGACCCCCAACGAGTTCTGCACCGTCACCGCGGCGACGGCGACGCACCCGTGCACGCCGAGCATCGCGAAGGTACGCAGGTCGGCCTGGATGCCGGCGCCGCCGCCGGAGTCCGAGCCGGCGATGGTCATCACCCGCAGCGGCGTTTCGCCCGGCGGGGTCAAAGGCAGAAGGTTCACGGACGCATCACGACGTCAAGGGTAGATACACCCGGTTGCCGTGGTCAGCGAACTCCTGGGATTTCTCTGCCATGCCCTGGGCGATCTCGTCCGCGAAATCGGGCGCGACCCCGTCCGGGTAGGCGTCGCGGATGTCCTGCGTGATGCGCATCGAGCAGAACTTCGGACCGCACATCGAGCAGAAATGCGCCGTCTTGGCGGGCTCGGCCGGCAGCGTCTCGTCGTGGAACTCGCGGGCAGTGTCCGGGTCCAGCGACAGTGCGAACTGGTCGTGCCAGCGGAACTCGAAGCGCGCCTGGCTCAGTGCGTTGTCGCGGTCCTGCGCGCCCGGGTGGCCCTTGGCCAGGTCGGCGGCGTGCGCGGCGATCTTGTACGCGATCACCCCGTCCTTGACGTCCTTGCGGTTGGGCAGGCCCAGGTGTTCCTTCGGGGTGACGTAGCACAGCATCGCGGTACCGGCCTGGGCGATGATCGCCGCACCGATGGCCGAGGTGATGTGGTCGTACGCCGGCGCGATGTCCGTCGCCAGCGGGCCCAGCGTGTAGAACGGGGCCTCTTCGCAGAGTTCCTCCTCCAGGCGGACGTTCTCGACGATCTTGTGCATCGGGACGTGGCCCGGGCCCTCGATCATCACCTGCACGCCATGGGATTTCGCGATCTTGGTGAGCTCGCCGAGGGTGCGCAGCTCGGCGAACTGCGCCTCGTCGTTGGCGTCGGCGATCGAGCCGGGACGCAGACCGTCACCGAGGGAGAAGGTGACGTCGTAGCGCTGCAGGATTTCGCAGAGCTCTTCGAAGTGCGTGTAGAGGAAGGATTCCTGGTGGTGCGCCAGGCACCACGCCGCCATGATCGAGCCGCCGCGGGACACGATGCCGGTGACGCGCTTGACCGTCAGCGGGATGTAGCGCAGCAGCACGCCGGCGTGCACCGTCATGTAGTCGACGCCCTGCTCGCACTGCTCGATGACGGTGTCGCGGTACAGCTCCCAGGTCAGCTTGGTGGGATCGCCGTTGACCTTCTCGAGCGCCTGGTAGATCGGCACGGTCCCGACGGGGACGGGGGAGTTGCGCAGGATCCACTCGCGGGTCTGGTGGATGTCCTTGCCGGTGGAGAGATCCATGATCGTGTCGGCGCCCCAGCGGGTGGCCCACACCATCTTGTCGACCTCTTCGGAAATGGAGGACGTGACGGCCGAGTTGCCGATGTTGGCGTTGACCTTCACGGCGAACGCCTTGCCGATGATCATCGGCTCGAGCTCGGGGTGGTTGTGGTTGGCCGGGATGATGGCGCGGCCGATGGCGACCTCGTCACGCACCAGCTCGGCCGGCACACCCTCGCGCTCGGCGATGAACGCCATCTCGGCGGTGATCTCGCCGTTGCGGGCGCGCTGCAACTGGGTGCCGCGGTCCTTGACGACACCGGGACGGGCGGGCAGGCCCTTCTCCAGGTCGATGGTGGCGTTCTCGTCGGTGTACGGGCCCGAGGTGTCGTACAGGTCGAGGTGGTCGCCGGTGGTCAGGTTGACCCGGCGGAACGGGACCTTTCCACCGTCGGGAAGCTCCCGGTAAACCTTCGTGCTGCCCTGGATGGGGCCGCAGGAAAGGTCGTTGAATACAGCAATTGCAGACATCTGCTTACTCCCTACGCCGGCATTACCCGGTCAGGTTCATACGGTCGACGGCGCCATGAAGCCGTCCTCTCAGCGCACCAGGGTGTGCGCTCCCGCGCGGACGCTGTTCACCGTAGTCGATGCGCGCCGGAAGGCAAGGGTGCGTTGCGGGCCGGTGAGCGGGACGGAATTGTCATGCGGTCGTTTGTATAGCTAACATATGTTTTTCTGATATTGGAGCGAAGACCGACTGATGACGACTGAAGCCGAGCTCACCGGGCAGCGCGACACCGCGCTCGCCGCCACCGCACGCCGCCGTGTCCAGATGGACCACGACCACCCGCACTACAAGTGGGTCGTGCTGTCCAACACCACACTGGGCATCCTGCTGGCCTCGATCAATGCGTCCATCGTGTTGATCTCCCTGCCGGCCATCTTCCGGGGGATCGGGCTGAACCCGCTCGCGCCGGGCAACGTCAGCTACCTGCTGTGGATGCTGATGGGCTACCTCGTGGTGACGGCCGTGCTGGTGGTGCCGTTCGGCCGCCTCGGTGACATGTACGGCCGGGTCCGGATCTACAACATCGGTTTCGTCGTCTTCACGCTGGCGGCCGTCGCGTTGTCGTTCGATCCGTTTCATCTCGGTGGCGGCGCGGTGTGGCTCATCGCCTGGCGCGTGATCCAGGGCATCGGTGGCGCCATGCTGATGGCGTCGTCGTCGGCGATCCTGACCGACGCCTTCCCCGCCAACCAGCGCGGCATGGCCCTCGGCGTGAACATGGTTGCCGCCGTTGCCGGTTCGTTCCTCGGTCTGCTGATCGGCGGATTCCTCTCCGAATGGGAGTGGAAGGCCGTGTTCTGGGTCGGCGTCCCGATCGGCATCATCGGCACCATCTGGAGCTACCGCTCGCTGCACGAATTGGGCTCGCGCAGTCCGGGCCGAATGGACTGGGCGGGCACCGCGACGTTCGGCGTGGGCCTGACGGTGCTGCTGCTCGGCATCACGTATGGCATTCAGCCGTACGGTGATTCGCCGACGGGCTGGACCAGCCCCGCGGTGCTGGGATCGATCGCCGTCGGCCTGCTCCTGTTGGTCGCGTTCTGCATCGTCGAACTCAAGGTCGAGTCGCCGATGGTCGACATGCGGCTGTTCAAATCGGCGACGTTCGGCATGGGCAACCTCGCCGGCCTGATGTCTTCGGTCGGCCGCGGCGGGTTGCAGTTCATGCTGATCATCTGGCTGCAGGGCATCTGGTTGCCGCTGCACGGCTACGACTTCGAATCGACGCCGCTGTGGGCGGGTATCTATCTGCTGCCGGCGACGGTCGGCTTCCTGGTGGCGGCACCCGTCGCCGGAACCCTGTCCGACCGGCTCGGTGCCCGGCCGCTCGCGGTCGGCGGCATGCTGCTGATGGCGGCGACTTTCGTTGCGCTGCTGATCATCCCGGTCAACTTCGACTACTGGCAGTTCGCCGTCCTGGTGTTCCTCAACGGCGTCGGCGGCGGCATCTTCACCGCGCCCAACGCGGCCGCCATCATGTCGAGCGTGCCGGCCGCGCAGCGTGGTGCGGCGTCCGGGGTGCGGTCGACGTTCTTCAACGCCGGCAACTCGCTGTCGATCGGCATCTTCTTCTCGCTGATGATCGTCGGGCTGGCCAACACGTTGCCGTCCGCGCTGTCCAGCGGCCTGCAGCAGCAGGGGGTTTCGGCCGACGTCGCGCAGCAGGTGGCCGGGCTACCTCCGGTCGGCAGCCTGTTCGCGGCCTTCCTCGGCTACAACCCGATAGCCGAGCTGCTGGCCCCGTTCCACACCCTGCAGCAGCCGGGCATCAACGCAGGCACGCTGACCGGCCAGACGTTCTTCCCGCAGCTGATCACCGAACCGTTCCACTCCGGGCTGGTCGTGGTGTTCGGCGCGGCGGCGATCATGATGCTGCTGGGCGCCGTGGCGTCGATGTTCAATCCGGGTACGTACGCCACGGAGCCCGGCGCCGACAACGAGGCGTGACGGCCGATCAGCGGTCGAAAATGGCTGTCAGATAGTCCGATTCGGGTAGTGACTGGCACGCCAGCCGGACGCCGATGCCGAGTTCGTAGTCGTCGAGGGTGTCGTTGACGCGCATGCTAACCTCGCCCTGACGGAGGGTGTACGCGCACGCGCCGCAGTTGCCTTCACGGCATGCGTAGGGCGCGTCGATACCTTTGTCCAGCAGGGTATCGAGCAAAACCTGGGTCTTGGGCCAACTGATCTCGTGGGTATCGCCGTCGATTTCGACGGTGGCGGTGGCGGACTCGCCGTCCGCGCCAGCATCGCTTGCCGGCTCCGGCGCGGCGAAAGCGTCCGTGGTCAGGGAGACGAAGACCTCGCGGTGCACGTGCTCGCGGGCGACGCCGGCGTCGTGCAGGGCGGCCGCGGCCACGTCCATGAATGCTGCTGGGCCGCACAGGTAGGCGGCGGTGTCGGCACCAGGCTTGGCAGGCAGCAATGTACGCATCCCGGCCGGGGTGGGCAGGCCCGATTCCGACTCGAGCCAGTGGGCGACAGTCAGCCGGTCGACATGTGCCGCAAGCAGTTCCGTCAATTCGGTGTTGAAGATGACCGACTCGCGGTCGCGGTTGGCATAGACGAGTGTCACCCGGCGGCCGGTCTGCAGGAGCACGGCGCGGATCATCGAGATGACCGGGGTGATGCCGCTGCCGGCGGCGACGAAGATCAGTTCGCCCGCTGCCGGGCGGACGGTGAAAGCGCCTGCGGGCGTGAGTGATTCCAGCGTCATTCCGGCCTTGGCGTGGTCGCACAGCCAGTTGGATGCGAGGCCGCCCGCGGTGCGCTTCACGGTCACCTTCAGGTGCTCGTCGGTGGACGGACTGCTCGAGAGCGAATAGCACCGCGAGACCGCACCGCCATGCGCCGGGATGCGCAATGTCAGGAACTGGCCGGCCTGGTAGGTGAACTGGTCACGCGCGTCGTGCGCGGCCGTCAGGACCAGTGACACGGCGTCGGGGGTCTCGGTGATCACCTCGACCACGGTCAACTCGTGTGACCTGGACGCTGTCGATGCGGTCATGGATAAGCCTTCCGTCGTAGGACCAGGTCAGATTGTCGTCACTAACTGTGCCATTGACAAATGGCACAGTTAGTGGTGACCTATTCGGCGTGACGGAAACTGATCGGGCAACGCTGCCCGAGGTACCCAGCCGCGCAACGTTGCGCTCCACGCTCTCGGCCACCGTGACCCGCTGGACGCTCGGAAATCTGACCAGCGTGATCCCCATGAACACGCCCGGCGTTTGGTTCGGGCGCGGACTGATTGCCACCATCATGGAGGTCGCCGGCTCCATGCCCGGCGGCACCCGAATCATCCCGGTGCGCACGCCGCACCTGCGGGGCGAATGGGTCCTCGGGCCGGGTGTCGAATTCGGCCGCCGCGCCGGCTACTACGTGCACGGCAGCGCCTACGTCATCTGCTCGGCGCGCACCCACCGCAAGCTGGTGGCCCGCCTGTCCGAGGCGACGGGCCTGCCGATGTTCGTCGTGGACTACCGCCTCGCTCCCGAGCACCGGTTCCCGACCGCGGCCGAAGACGTCGAAGCCGGATACCGGTGGCTGCTGTCGGAAGGCTATGCGGCGTCGGACATCGTCATGGGCGCCGACTCGGCCGGCGGTCACCTGACCTGCGACATGCTGCTGGCGCATGCCGGCGACGCCGACTTCCGGCCCGCGGGCGTGGTGCTGTTCTCGCCGCTGATCGACGTGACGCTCGGGCTGGCGTTGGAGCAGGAGAAGGCGTCGTACCGCGATCCGGCGATGTCGGCCACCGCGGCTGCGCGCATGGTAGGGCTGTACACCCAAGGGCAGAACCTGGCCGATCCGCGGCTGCGCCTCGACTTCGCCAAGGCAGATCAATTGCCACCCATGCTGATTCAGGTCGGCGGCTTCGAGATGCTGCGCGCCGACGCCCGCTACCTCGATGCCGAACTGCGCCGCGCCGGCGGTGCCAGCACGCTCGAGGTCTGGCCCGGCATGGTGCACGTCTTCCAGGCCCTGCCGCATCTGGCACCCGAGGCCGGCCCGGCACTGCGCCGTGCCGCGGCATTCATCGCCGATGCCTACAAGCGATCCAACGAGCTCGAAGAGGTGTGCTGATGATCGGCCTTGACACAATCCTGAATGTCTTTCGCGGCCAGCGCCGCTCGGACAAAGCGAAGGCGGTGGTCACCGGCGCCGGCAGCGGCATCGGGCGGTCGTTCGCCCTCGAGCTCGCGCGCCGGGGCGGCGAGATCATCTGCGCGGACATCAGCCTGGAGCGCGCGAAGGAGACCGTCGCGCTGATCGACCAGCTGCCGACCGGCAAGGGGCACGCCGTGCAGTGCGACGTCGCCGACCGCACCGCCATCGAGCTCCTGGCCAAGCAGGCGCAGGAGATCTTCGGTGGCGCACCGACGCTGGTGATCAACAACGCGGGTGTCGGCATCGGTGGAAAGCCGGTGGGCGACATCGGTTTCGAGGACTGGGACTGGGCGCTCGGCATCAACCTGTGGGGTGTGGTGTACGGCTGCGAGGTCTTCACTCCGCTGCTGCGTGAAGCCGGCAGGGGCGGCATCATCAACGTGGCCTCGGCCGCCGGGTTCGCCGCCGCGCCGTCGATGGCGGCCTACAACGTGTCGAAGGCCGGCGTGATGTCGCTGTCGGAAACCCTCGCCGCCGAACTCGACGGCACGGACGTCGCCGTCACCGTCCTGTGCCCGACGTTCGTGAAAACCAACGTCTTCACCGACGGCCGCATCACCCCCGGCTCGATGAGCCTGAGCCAGCAGTTGGCTCGCTGGACCGGCCTGTCCGCCGACAACGTCGCCGCCCGCACCCTGGACGCGCACGACGGCGGCCGGCTCTACGTGGTGCCGCAGCTCGACGCCACCGTCATCTGGCATCTCAAGCGACACTTCCCGGCTCTGTACGTCCGCGGTGCCGGACTACTCGGACGCGTACTTCCCAAGGACTGAAAGGAACCCATCATGGCAATGGATCTCGACGAGATGCTGCAGCGCATCAAGGACAAGCAGTGGGCCCTGGCCGACATCGACTGGGACGCACCGGGCGCCGAGCTGATCGAGCCGGAACTGTGGGCCAAGCTCAAGCCGTTCATGACCGACCTGATGTGGATCGAGAACGTGGGCGCCCGTGGCTTCGCCGCGCTGGCCCGCAAGGCGCCGACGCCGACGCTCAAGAGCATCTACGAGCACTTCCACGCCGAGGAGCAGAAGCACGCCAACGCCGAGCTCGCGCTGATGCGGCGCTGGGGCATGCTCGAGAACGACGAGGTGCCGCCGCCGAGCGTCAACGTGCAGCTGGTGATCACCTGGCTCGACAAGTTCTCCGACGGCATGTCGCTGTCGATCCTGGGCACCGTCATCCCCATGCTGGAGGTGGCGCTGGACGGCGCACTGATCAAGTTCATCACCGATGAGGTCAAGGATCCGGTGGCGCAAGAGGTCTTCAAGCGCATCAACTCCGACGAATCCCGCCACCTGGCCGTCGATTTCGAGGTGATGGACATCCTGGGCCACGCCGACATGCGCAAGCTGGCCGTCGACTTCGTCGGTAGCTGGATGAACCCGGCACTGGTCGTCGGCACGCTGAGCTACTTCCCGCTGCTGAACAAGATGCGCGACAACATCGTCGCCATGGGCGTCAACGAGGAGCGCCTGTACCAGGCGATGCGCCGCTTCCAAAGCGTCGGTGAGCGCAGCGCTTTCGCGCGCCGGGTGCCGATGTACCGGTTCGTCTCATGGCACGCCAAGAAGGTCATCGACCGCACGTCGAAGTACCACTGGCTGGCCGACTCGCTGGTGGTCGTCACCGGCGCCATCCCGATGCCACTGGTGCGGTACACGCCGAGCTGGTCGGACGAGATGACCTACGAGCCGGTCGCGTAAAGGAATTCACCAATGACACTCTCTGTAGCCATCATCGGTGCCGGGTTCGCCGGCATCGGCGCCGCCATCCGTCTCAAAGACCAGGGCATCACCGATTTCGAGATCTTCGAACGTGGTACGCGCGTCGGCGGCACCTGGCGTGACAACACGTATCCCGGTGCGGCGTGCGACATCCCGTCGCGCCTGTATTCCTACAGCTTCGCGCCGAATCCGGACTGGTCACACACCTACTCCGGCAGCAACGAGATCCTCGGCTACATCGACAACATGGTGGAGTCGTTCGGTATCGCGCCGCATATCCGCTTCGGCCACAACGTGACCGGCGTGGAGTACGACGAGGTGGCGGGGGAGTGGACCGTCAACTTCGAGGGTCGCGAACCCGTGCAGGCGCGCGCCGTGATCGTCGCCTCGGGGCCGTTGGCGAACGCCAGCTTCCCGAAGATCGAAGGCATCGAGACCTACGAGGGCCACAAGATCCACAGTGCCCGTTGGGATCACGACTACGACTTCACCGGCAAGAAGGTCGCGGTCATCGGCACCGGCGCCAGTGGCGTGCAGATCGTCCCGGAACTGGTCAAGGTCGCCAAGTCGGTCAAGGTGTTCCAGCGCACGCCCGGCTGGGTGATCCCGCGCCTCAACGGTTCGACCAGCGGCTGGCTGAAGCGGATCTACAAGGACGTGCCCTTCGCCGAGAAACTCGCCCGCTCGGCGTGGTTCTGGGGCCATGAGTCGGTCGCGCTCGGTGTCGTGTGGGACAGCCCGTTCACCCGGGTCGTCGAAGCGGTGAGCCTGGCGAATCTGCGCCTGCAGGTCAAGGATCCGTGGCTGCGCCGGCAGCTGACCCCCGACTTCTCGGCCGGCTGCAAGCGGCTGCTGATGACCGCCGACTACTACCCGGCGCTGCAGGCCGACAACTGCAAGCTGGTCACGTGGCCCATTGCGCGGTTGTCGCCCAAGGGAATCCGGACGGTCGAAGGCATCGAGCACCAGTTCGACGCCATCGTGTTCGCCACCGGCTTCGAGGTGTCCAAGGCCGGTACCCCGTTCCCCGTCATCGGCATCGACGGCCGGGAGCTCGCCGCGGAATGGAGCCGGGGTGCGTACGCCTACCGCAGCGTCGCGGTATCCGGTTACCCCAACCTGTATTTCACCTTCGGACCCAACTCCGGCCCCGGCCACAGCTCCGCGCTGGTGTACATGGAGGCGCAGATCGATTACATCGTCGAGGCGATCTCCAAGCTGTTGCAGTTCGGGTGGAAGTCGCTCGACGTGCGTCCCGAGGTGCAGGCACGCTACAACGAGGACATCCAGCAGCGGCTGCAGTCCACCACGTGGAACTCAGGCTGCCAGAGCTGGTACCTCACCGAGGACGGCTTCAACGCGACGATGTTCCCGGGGTTCGCCACCCAGTACGTCAACCAGTTGAAGGCGGTCAATCTGCACGACTTCAAGATCACTGCTGAACAGACCAGCGGTGCGTCGGTCCTGACCGCATAGAATCCGCTGGTGGCTGAGTACCGGATCGACGACCTCGCGCGCGAAGCGGGGACGACAACCCGGAACGTCCGCGTCTACCAGGAGAACGGCCTGCTGCCCCGGCCCCAGCGCCGGGGCCGGGTCGCGATCTATACCGATCGGCACCTGAGCCAGTTGCAGGCGATCGTCCGGCTGCTCAGCGAGGGCTTCACCGTCAAGCACATCCTGAAGTTCCTCACCGGCCTGCAGCGCGGTGAGGGGCTCGTCGAGGTGCTGGACCTCGCCGAGCTCGAGGAGTTGGTGATCTCGCCGTGGTCGAACCCCGAGGCGCAGACCATGACGCGCCAAGAGCTGGAGATGGCGCTGGGCCGGCTCGACGGCGCGACGCTGCGACGGCTCGTCGCCGGCCGGATCATCGAGCCGACGGACGACAAGGATGCCTACCTGGTACCTGACCGGCGGGTTATCGACGACTTCGCCAGGCTCATCTCCCGCGGGATGCCGTTGGCGGCGATCCTCAAGACCACCACCGCGGTCGACAAGAAGCTCGACGAAGCGGCCCGGGCCATGACCCGGGCCGGGCACACCGAGGTGGTCCGGCAGCGGGGGACGGGCTGGTACCCCAGCAACGACGTCGAACTTGCCTGGGCCGCCGACCTGATCGATGCCATGCGCCGTGTATCCCGCCGTTCTGCCCACGCTAGCCTTGACCGCGCGTTAGATGAAGCGGTGCGAGCCGAGCTGCGGCAGTACCAGCAGGAGGCCAAGGACAAGGGGGCTCCTGTCGAACGGAAGGCGTGAGTCATGGCGCAGGCAGACGGAGCTGAGGCTTCCTCCGGCAAACGGAAGCGCGGGCCGAAGACCCTCGTCCAAGCGGTGTTCGCATTGATGGACGATGTCGCCGAACTCCGGAAATCCGCGCAGTTCATCGCCGACAACATCGCCGCCCTGAGCGAGAGCGCAGCGGGCATCGACAGGCACGCCGAACTGATCGCCAGCCAGATCACCACGTTGACCGAGGCCGCGGCCGGCATCGACACGTCTGCCGAGAAGATCGCCCACGGTGCCAACTCCATCGCGGCGACCCTGCCGAGCCTGAAGCGGCTCGCCGAAGTCGTGGAGCCGCTCGATACCACGGTGGCCCGGCTGGGCTGGCTCGTCGACCGGCTTCCCGGCGTAAAACGAAGCTAGTCGTCAATTCCTGTTCTCGCAGAACGGAATTCGTCCTCACTCGTCAATATCGAGACCCGTGTCGATCGGCTATTGCCACCCGCCGAACATCGGAGGAACGTATATCGGTGGACCGGCGGCGCCGCTGGGGCGCTGCCCCGATATAGAGGGGGTGGGCCGTGTACGCACGCTCTACCACTATCAACGCACAACCCTCGGCTATCGACTCGGGAGTGGCTCACCTCCGCGATGAAGTGATGCCCCAACTCCAAGGTCTCGACGGGTTCGTCGGCATGTCGCTGCTCACCGACCGGGAGTCCGGCCGGTGCATCGTGGTGACCGCGTGGGAGTCCCAGGACGCGATGAACGCCGTCGCCGAGCAGGTTCGGCCGATTCGCGAAAAGGCGACCCAGATGTTCAGTGGCGGCGCCCCGACCG
This sequence comes from Mycolicibacterium llatzerense, assembly GCF_025331195.1. NCBI lineage: Bacteria > Bacillati > Actinomycetota > Actinomycetes > Mycobacteriales > Mycobacteriaceae > Mycobacterium > Mycolicibacterium llatzerense. Next base: position 2,217,810 of record NZ_LXOV01000001.1, read on the forward strand.
TTGACGAGTGGGACATCGCGATATTGCACCGCGCTCGCCAGATGCCCGAGGGCGCGTGCGCGCGGGTTACGTGGGGACATGTCGACCCGGCCCACGCCGACGCCGCCATCGAGCATTTCAAGATGAACATCGTCCCCGACAGTGAGGCGCTCGAGGGCTTCTGCAGCACCAGCCTGCTGGTCAATCGGAACACCGGACGCGGCGTGGCCTGCACGACGTTCGACAGCCGAGAAGCCATGGAGCGCAACCGGGATGGCGCGCGCACGATGAAGCAGATGCGCATGAAGGAAACCGGTGCGGCCGAGCTGGACGAGGCCGAGTTCGACGTGGCCTTCGCTCACCTGCGGGTGCCGGAACTGGTTTAGCCGCAGGCGCCGAACCGACCCGGGGACCGGACCGGTGCCGGGTCGTGCTCGGCTGCCCCGTGGGGGCAAGCCAAGAATCTGCCAAGCGTCGGGCTGCATGCTTCCTTCACCAATCAGCAGCAGAGACAGGTGAGTTCACATGACGCGACGAATCGCACGACTGGCCGCGGCGGCACTGTTGTCCGGCGGGATGAGTCTGGCCGCTTTCGGGTTGAGTGCCGGCACTGCCCAGGCAGAACCCTCCTCGGGCACCTGGTGTCCGGGCCAGCCGGTCCCCGGAGGCTTCACCGAGGTCGACTGGGACTGGACGACCTGCCATCGATACAACTTGGTACACCGCGGAATGCCGCCCCAGGTCGTCGGCATGACCGCCGAAGACGGCTGGTACGGTGGCCACCCCCACTATCGGACGGTCGCGGGCGAGAACACCAACGCGACCTGTCAATTCTTGGGGTGCCCGTAGCTACGAACGGCAGGGCTGAGGACAACACGGTTCCCGATTCCAGTGCTACTTCGAGTGTGCTGACACGACGTTCAACAGTCGAGAAGCCTTGGACCGCAACCGGTATGGCGCCGGGACCCGGAACGAACGCGTATGAACCGGCGCCGCCTAGAACGGTGCCGGTTCGTCCCATTGTTCTGCGGCCAGAATCTTTTCGAGTTCGAGGCGGCGGCGCCATTGGTCGTCGGCGATGTGTTCTTCGTTGACCATCCGGGCTTCGTTCGCCCATTGTTGGCGTTCTTGGGCTCGGGTGCGTTTGCGTTTGGGCATGCAGTATCCCCGCCCCGGTTTCCGCACCGGCTCCCCAGTGATTTCGGGGGTTCCGGTCGGCTTGCCGAGTTGCGGGTACCAGTGCGCACCGTCGGGTTTGGTGACGTAGGTGTGCCCGGTGGGCGCGGTCCACACCACGGTTCCGTCCGGGAACTGGTGATCGGTCCAGCCGTGGAACGTTTTGAGCAGGTGGTGAAATCGGCACAGGCACTTGAGGTTTGACGGGTGCGTCGGCCCAGCCGGGTAGGGCACGGTGTGGTCGAGGTCGCAGGCTTCAGCGGGCCGGTCACAGTCGGGGAAGCGGCACGTCAGGTCGCGGCAGCGCACGAACTCGGCGAGCGTGGCCGACGGCCGGTACCGCGGTTCGATGACATCCGGCGGGATGTGCACCTGCCGCACCGTCGCACCCTCGGCCAGCTGGGTCACCTGGTCGGCGGGGATCTGCCCGTACCCGGGCAGGAATCCCGGCGCACCACCGTCGAGGGCGTCGGCGGTGGCGATCACGTGGATCACCGCGCGGGTCCCGACGGTCGGCGCCGGCAGCTCCACCCCGGTGGCGGGGCAGTCGGCGTCGCCGCACTGGCACTGCAGCCGGCCACCCCGGGCCAGGGCATCAATGGCGGCGGCGCGGCGCTGGTCATGGCTGCGCGGATCGTTCTTGCACACCCCGCGGGCCAGGTCATCGAGGGCGGCGTCCAGCACGGCGGCGGTCGCCGCGTCCACCGTTCCGCAGACGCTGGCGCATCCCGGGCCGGATGCACGGATGTCGAGGTAGCGGGCCTGCGACGGGGGTTTGGGTGCGTGCACCCCCGCTTGGTCGGAGGCGGCGATGATCGCGTCGATGCGTTGTTCCATCTTCGGTTTCGACAACCGGCCCCAGGACACGATCTTGGCCGCGAGGTCGGCATCGACCTGCGCGGCGACGTCGTCGTCGATGATCAGGTCGGTGCGCGAGACGATCATCGCGACCAGCACCGCATCGATCAGGCCTTTGGCATACACCGCCGCCACTTTCGGCAGCCGGGTGCGCAGCATCACCGCCCGGTCCACCTGCGCCTGCGCCCGCTTGCGGGACACCCCGAGAGCGGCGGCGACCTCGACCACCAGCCCGGAATACCCGTCGATCGCCCAATACCGCTTTTCCACATCATCATCAGGAGCCCGCAGCGCCCACAGGTCACCGATCGCGGCCAGGCGGCGGGCACCGGCGGCGTTCTCTTCCCGGGTGGCGAGGGTGATCGCGTCGACCGCCGCGGGCGCGGCGTGGGGATCACTATTCGATTCGAACATACAAGCGACTCTACTCTCGCCTACCGACAAGAACGCGCGGAAAGTGCGGGCTTGCTTCGGCGACGGTTAGGACACCTAAATACAAGGACTGCAGCAGGATTGGGGCCACGCAGGCTCTCGGACAGGTATCGTCAACCGTCGACGATTAGTGGGCCTAATCGTCGACGGTTGACGGAAGCCTGGTCCGGCTAGACCACCTAAGCGTCGACGGTCACGGGTGCAGGCGTCGAGTGTGTCGTCGCGGGCATGGGCTTGCTCGGCCACCAGATGCGGTTGCCGATCATGGCCATGGCTGCCGGCACCAGCACGGTGCGCACCAGGGTGATGTCGATCAGCAGGCCGACGCCGATGGTGAACCCGATCTGCAGCAGGTTGATGACCCGGCCGCTCATCAACGCGAACATGGTGAGCGCGAACACGATTCCAGCGGTGGTGATGACGCTGCCGGTGCTGCCGAAGCTGCGCATGATGCCGCGGATCATGCCGTCGCCGGACTCTTCGCGGATGCGTGCGGCGAACAGCATGCTGTAGTCCGCGCCGACGGCGATGAGCGCCATGAAGGACACCGGGAACACCGACCAGTCCACGTCGACCCCGATGAGGTGCTGCCACACCAGCACACTGAATCCGGCGGCAGCCGCGAACGACAGCGTCACCACGGCAACCATGAACACCGGCGCGAGGATGCTGCGCAACAGCGCGATCAACACCAGCAGCACACCCAGGATCGCCACGATGCCGTATAGGGCGAAGTCGTGCCACACCTGGTCGCGCATGTCGGCGGAGAGTGTAGCCAGTCCTGTGCTGGCGAAATGTGCGTTCTGCAAGGAGGTTTCAGAGGCGGCCTGAACCGCGGCCGGAGCCAGTGCACGCGACGCGTCCAGCGCCTGGGCGCTGTACGGATTGATCTTCCAGACCACCAGCATGCGCGCTGTCTTGCCGTCGGGGGAGAACAGCAGGTCCTGCGCGGCCCGGAACTTCGGGTCGGAAAAGCCTTGCGGCGGCAGGTAGAAGCCGCTCGCCGGGCCGTCGGCGGTGTGCGTGCTCAGGGTTGTCAGATAGTCCGTCGCCTGGCCGAGTCCGTCGGTGAGCCGGCCGGACATGTCGACCACCCGGTCCACGCCGCCCTTGACCTGATCGAGCCCGACCGCGAGGCGGGTCATCCCGGCGCTGAGCTGATCGGCGCCACGGACCAGCTCGGTCAGCTGGACGCGCGCCTGCGCCGGCGAACCACCCGGCAGGTTCGAGACCATTTTCTGCAACGTGGCCAAGGCATCTCGGATGGCCGGCTCGGCGGCGCGCACCTTCTCGACGGTGACTTGGGGGATTGCGCTGAGGCGCTGGGTCTGCACCAGCGCGCGGCTGACCGCGCCGTTGGAGATGGCGTCGAGGTCGGCGATGTCCGCCCGGGCGCGGCTGCACACCGGGTTCATCAGGCAGTCCGGTCCGGGTTGCGGATCCAGCGCGGCGCCGAGTGCCGAACTCACCAGCCGGCCGGCGTCGGCGACCTGTGCGTTGCCGTCGATGGCCTGCAACGCGGCATCGAGCAATCCGGTGGAGGAGCTGAGATCGGCCAATGCCGAGCGGACATCCACGGTGCCGTCGGTCAGCGTCGACAGCCCCGCGCCGGCGGCCTGGTATCCGTCGAGTACCTGATGGGCCAGCCCGGTCACTTGCTTTATGCCCGAGACCAATTGGGGAATCTGGGTCACCGCGGAGGCGGCGCCATCGCGCAGCTGAGCCGCACCGGAGTCGAGCCGGTGCATGTCGGGGACGGCCTTGTTGACCTGGTTCTTGGCATCGCCCAGCCGGTCGGCCACGATGCCGGCCTGGTAACCGATGGTGGTCTGCGGCAACTGCTTTCCGGCCGGCCGGGTCATCGAGCGAACGTAGGCGATCTCGGGCATGCCGGCGATGCGGCCGGCGACGCGGTCGAGTGCGGCCAGGTCGTCGGTGTTCCGCATGTCATGGTCGGCTGAGACGATCAGGTACTCCGGCGCCGCCTCATTGACACCCCAGTGCGCATAGGTTTTCTGGTAGCCGATGGCGCTCTCGGTGTCGTCGAGCTGCATGGAGTTCTCGTCGAAGTTCACCCGGAAAGTCGTGAGAACCATTGCGGAACTGAGCAGTATCACCAGCGATGCGGCCACCAGCACTCCGGACCGGCGGATCATGGTCGACCCGATACGGCGCCAGCGGCGGTCGTTGAGGGGCCGGGGTTCGGCCAGGCCGCGCCCGCCGAGGATCGACAGCAGGGCGTAGGGCAGTGACATCGAGACGGCCAGGCCGACGACGATCGCGATGGCGATCGGTGGGCCCGCGGCCTTGAACATGCCCAGCTCGGTGAACCCCATGGCCGTGGCGGCTGCTGCGATGGTCAACATCGACGCGATCAGGATGCCCGAAACCCGCTGTCCGGCTTGAGCTATCGCATCGGCGACGGGTACCTGGCTGCGCCGGGCCTCGTGATACCCGGCCAGGATGAAGATGGCGTAGTCGGTGGCGGCACCGAGCAGCATCGCGGTCATCAGGGAGATGGTGAAGTTCGAGACGGTGAGTACCCCGGCCATGCCAAGCAGCGACACGATCGGGCGGGCCACGCCGAGGGCGATGCCGATGGTCAGCAACGGAACCATCGCGGTGGCCAGGGACCGATAGACCATCAGCAGCACCAGGGTGATCAGCAGGACGGACACCGCGGTGATGATCAGCAGCGAAAAGTCCATGGCGCTGAACAGATCGGCCAATGTCGGTGACGGTCCCGTGAGGTACACCCCGACCCCGGGCGGTTTGGGTAGGGCCTGGAGCTGATTGCGGACCTCGATGGTGTTCTTGTGTGCCTTGGTGGACCCGACGTCACCGGTGCCGGCCATCACCAGGTTGATCGCCTTGTGGTCCGGGCTGAGCGCGATGTCGCGCAACTGCGGATTGTCGTAGGTGTCGAGCACGTAGGCGACGTTGGCCTTGTCGCGCTGCAGCGTGGCGACGATGTCCCGGTACAGGGCCTCGTCGGCCGCGTTGATGCCGCGCTCGTCGACCAGCACCACGCTGCCCACGGCGGACGACCGCGGGACGCCGAACGCGTCGGACATCTCGCGCAGCGTCTGCGCGGCCTTGATGTTGGTGGGCATGAACGGCGCGGAGTGGGCTGCGACGGTCTGTTCGAGCTGGGGGATGGCCACGTTGAGAAGCCCGGCCACCGCTATCCAGAAGCCGATGACCAACCACGCCCATTTGGCGCAGAAACGGCTGGTTGCAGCGAAAAACCTGCTGTTGTGCCCCACCGGGACCCCCTCGATTCGAGACCGGAACTACACCGTTCGGTCTACTATTGGAGGGAGACGCTAGTAGACCGAACGGTATGCGAACAATGCCGTAGGACAGGGAGATGCATCACATGAGTGCCCGCGACCGGCTCGTCGTCACAGCCATCGATCTGATTCGGCGCCAGGGCGTTTCGGGTACGGGACTCAGTCAGCTGCTCGAACGCAGCGGTACCGCACGCCGGTCGCTCTACCTGAACTTCCCCGGCGGCAAGGCCGAACTCGTGGCTGACGCGACCGTCACAGCGGGCAACATGCTTGCCGACGGCATCGATCGTCTGATCGGTGAGCGGGGCCCGGTGGGCGCTGTACGGGCCTTCGTCGAGATGTGGATCGCGAATCTGACCAGTAGCGACTTCGAGATCGGATGTCCGATCGTCGCGGCCGCGCTCGGACGCAGTGAGGCCCCCGGAGCGGCCGACGCCGCCGGTGAGGTCTTCCTCGACTGGGAGCGCCGGATCGCTGCCGGGCTGGAATCCGCTGGGCTGTCAGCCGACGATGCGGCGCGCCAGGCGACGCTGACCGTCGCCGCGGTGGAGGGCGCCATTGTGATGTCGCAGTCGACCAAGTCAGAACTGCCGCTACGCCGGGTCGAGGAAGCGCTTGTCGAGTCGGTGGAGCAGCTCCTGCGTTAGGCGGACTGCGCGGGTGGTACGTCGGTGGCTGTGCCAGAAAGACATTCGGCGATGAAACTGGCCATCCGCGCGTACGCCCGACGGCTCTCGGGCAGTCCGGGAAATATGGCCGGGAACGCGTGGAGCTGACTGGGCCAGGCCATGACCTCGCAGGAGCGCCCCGCTTGGTGCAGCCTGTCCTGCATCCGCTCGGCGTCGCATAGCAGTGATTCCGTTGCGGAGACGACGATCAGGGACGGCGGCATCGCATCCATGGGCCCGGACATGGGCTCCAACTGGTCGAGATTTCCAGTGGGGCAGATGCGCTCGGTGATAACCGGGAAGCCGGCAGCGATCCCGAAGACGTCCGTCGACGCGGTCGAATGCGCAGCGCGCGCGGTGTTGTTCAATTCCAGCAGGGGCGAAATGCCGACCACCCCTGCGGGACTCGGGAGCCCGTGCTTCGGAGCCTGCTGCGCGGTGGCGAACGCCAGGAATCCGCCGGCCGAGTCGCCGGCGATGATGACTTTGGCCGGATCGACGCCCCGGCTCAGCAGCTCGCGGTAGGCGCCGAGGCAGTCCTGGATCGTCGTCTCCAGATCGACCTCGGGGTACTGCCGATACTCGATGTGTACCAACGGCAATCGTGTGACGCGCGATAGGGCGGCGACGGCGCGCAGGTGGGTGTTCAGATCACCGAGGACGAATCCGCCGCCGTGGAAGTAGAGAATGACCCCGTCGGTGATCGGCGCGTCGACGTCAGCGGGCGAAACCCACTCGGCCGGCAGATCGTTCCAGGGTTCGGCGACCAATCGAACGCCGCGCGGCAGTCGACGCCGCTGCAGACTGGCGAGCCGGTTGACGTTGTGTCCCACCCGCACGATCCGGCGTGACGTGGCCTCGTACCCTGCCCTGGTCAGCGCGCGAATCAGGATGCGGGCCAAGAACAATGACGCAAAAAAGTGGATGATGCGGGCGCGCAGGCTGGCCGGTTCGGTGGCATAGACAATCGGGAGGGCTGCCATCTACTTCTCCAATTCCACGAGCACGGGTGCATGATCGCTGGGCTGCTTGCCCTTTCGTTCCTCGCGGACGATCTCGCCGTGAGTGACGCGGGCTGCGAATTCCGGTGAGCCCAGCACGAAGTCGATGCGCATGCCCTGCTTCTTGGGGAACCGCAGCTGGGTGTAGTCCCAGTAGGTGTAGACCCCCGGGCCCGGGGTGAACGGGCGCACCACGTCCGCGAATCCGGCGTCGTTCATGGCGCGGAACGCGGCGCGCTCCGGCTCGGAGACATGCGTCGAATCCTGGAACTCGGCCATGTCCCAGACGTCCTCATCGGTCGGCGCGATGTTCCAGTCGCCCGTCAGGGCCAGTGGCAACGACGGGTCGTCCGCCAGCCAGCCGGTCGCGGTATCCCGCAGGGCGGAAAGCCATTTCAGCTTGTACGGCAGGTGCGGGTCGTCCAGCGTCCGGCCGTTGGGCACATACAGGCTCCACACCCGGACCCCGCCGCAGGTGGCGCCGATGGCGCGGGCCTCGTCGGCGTCCTGCCACTGAGGTTGACCGGTGAAACCGACCTGCACGTCATCGAGGCCCACGCGGGACGCGATCGCCACACCGTTCCACTGGCTGAGTCCGACATGCGCCACTTCGTATCCCAGCGCCGCGAACGGCATGGTCGGGAACTGGTCGTCCTTGCACTTGGTTTCCTGCATGGCCAGCACATCGACGTCCGCGCGGGACAACCAGTCCGTGACCCGGTCAACCCGGGTGCGGATGGAGTTGACGTTCCAGGTGGCGATACGCATGACGCTCCGATCAGACGGGTTCGGGAACTTTCAGTTCCCGACGCAGGGCGGTGAAATCGGTGATGGTTTTGGTGGCGACATTGGCGACGGGCCGGGCATTGCGACCGGTGGCCTCGGACTTGGACACCATCACCACGCCGTCGATGTACGGCTGAATGGTGGTGGCGTTCTGCACCGTTGCGACGATCACCAGCTGGAAGCCGAACTTGCGGAACGCCTGCAGGGCCTGCGAGGCGAACTGCGGGTCGGATTTGGAGAACGCCTCGTCGAGCATCAGCTGCGCGAAAACCGGTTTGTTGTCGCCGCTTTCGGGGTTGGCCAGGTTGAAGCTGAGCGCGCCGGCCAGGCAGAAGGCCATCAGCTTCTCCTGCTCGCCGCCGGAGTTGTCGCCGGCGTTGCTGTGCGTGCGGATCAATTCGTCGTTGGCGACATCCCACTCGGCACAGTCGAACGTGAAGCGGTTACGCACGTCGAGTGCGTCGCGGGTCCAGGCCCGGTCCTCGGGGTTGTTGCCGGCCAACCGGTTTCGCAAGCGCAGGATGTCGGCGTACTGGTCGAGGATGGCCTTCTTGTCGCCCAGCCCCACCTCCGCGATGCGCCGCGAGATGGCCTTGACGATGTCGGTCAGCTCGGAAACAGCGACCATGCTGCGCGGGTTGGCGCGCAGCGTGAGTCGGGTGCCGCGGTTGAATTCCACTGCGCCCAAACCGGTGTTGACCCGATCGATCTGCTCGCTGATCCGCCGGGTCTCCTGCTCGGCGACGCGGTGCAGCGTCAGGATCGCGTCGGGCGCCTGTTCGGTGATCAGCCGCATCATGCGGTCGTAGGCGTCGGGTAGCTCGCGCTCGTCGATGTGGCGGCAGACCGCGACGTAGTCGTAGATGCGCTCGTCGAAGTCATCCGAGTCGTTCGGGATGGCGTCCGGGAACGAGGTGTCGAACGTCGCGACGATCCGCGACAGTTCCTCGTAGGAGCGCCGGCGGCTCTCGGTGAGCTGGTCGCGTTCGCGGCGGATGGCCGCGAACAACGCCTCGCGGTGCGGCTCGGGGTTGAGCAGTTCCAGCGGCACCGGAACGTCAGCGGCGTAGCGGCGCAACAGATCTGTCGCGTGCTCCGACACGTGGGCGGGGGACAGCCGGTCCTGCAGGTCCATCAGCTTGGTACGACGGCCGTCGAGATCGTCGCGCCGGGTCTGGATGGCGCCGCGCCGGGTCATCAGGGTCTGGATGTCGACCCAGCATTCCTCGGCGCGGGCCGACAGCGCCTCGATGTCGGGGTGGTCGGCGAGCAGCAGGTCGTACTGTTCGCGGAGCCGGTCGGCATGGCCTTCGGCGGTGTCGGTGTCGATCTGGCTCCACTGCGGGAACTGCTCGTACACGGCCTTACAGGCCGCCGTCCGGTCGCGCCAGCGTTGCCGCTGCGCCGCAATCTCATCCGCGGCGCGACGGGCGGCGCCGAAGGCCTCCTCGGCCTCGGTGAGTTCGGTGTGCAGCGCCTCCAGCTTGGAGCTGATGTCGCCCTGATAGATGTACTCGGACGGCTTGATCGGGCGCCGGTCGTCCTTGATGGCCAGCCGGTCGGAGTCCTTGTACAGACCCGTATCGGTGACGGCGCGGCGGAACCGCACGAACACGTCGGGGGTGTCCACGCAGATGTGGTCACCGGCCGCGGCGATCACATCTACGGCCTCGGCGGCGCAGGCATGCTTCGGCTTGACCAGGAACAGCTTGCCCGCCAACGTGTTCGGTTCTGCCTCGCGACCGGAGGAGCCGGCCCGGACGTGGTGCAGCGCCAGGCGTCCGCGCATGTTGGTCTCGTTGACGAACCGCAGCACCTTGGCGTAGTGCTGATCCGGCACCAGCAGCCGCAGGCCGACCGAGCGCAGCACCTTCTCCACCGCGAGGCGCCACCGCGTGTGCTCGGGCTGCAGATCGAAAAGCTCGGCGACATAGGGTAGTTCGGTGGGGTCGATGCCCACACCCGCGCAGATTTGGTCGCGCATCGTGACCGCGGACTCGGGCAGCGCCGAGCCCACGTGCTCGACGCGCTTGAGCTCCTTGGCCGCGTTGTCGCGCAGGATTCGCGCCGACTTCTGCGCGTACTCGGCGTCGGTGGAGGTATCGCGGCCCCACTCCAACTTGCCCAGCATCTCGGTGGCCTGCCGGGTCAACTCCTCGCGCAGATTCCAGAATTCGTCGGCGCTGTCGGGCACTTCCACGCCAAGGGCCGCGACCATCTCCTCGTAGCCCGCGCGCCGGCGGGCCACATCGTCGGCCTGCGCCTCGGCCGCGGTTACCTGCGACTGCAGCGGGGCGACATTCGCCGACGCCCCGTTGATCTGGGCATTGAGCGAATCGCCCTCGGCCTTGGCCAGATTCAGCTGCCGGGTCAGGTCGGCGTTCTCGTGCTCCAGCTGGTCGATGGTCGCGTCGAGCGTCTCGATCTCGGCGGGACAGTGCCGCAGCCGGACGTGGTCGGTGTAGGCCCGCACCATCGGCAGGTCGACCAGATCGATGATGCCGAGGTCGGTCGACTCGGAGGCGTAGCGCACCTGGATCGCCTCGATGTCACCGAGGATCTTGCGCTTGCGCTGGGCCACTGCGAGCAGTTCACGGGCCTCGACGAGGGGATCGATCTGCTTGAGGGCCTCGGGCAGCCGGGCCAGGCTGTCCGGTTCGTCCAGCATGAACTCGCGGACGAACTGCTCCAGTCCACCAACGCTTTTCAGTGACTTGGCCTTGCCGAGCAGCTGCTGCGCGGCGTCCGAGGCCCGGATGCCGATCGAGGCGTACAGCTGCGCGAGGTACTGCGACTCGACCTTGGTGGTGAACCGCCAGCCGTTTTCCTTGAACACCCCGGTGTCGAACCGGCCCGCGGCCCACCGGTTGCACACGTCTTCGATGTCCAGATCGCCGTCGCCGATGACGAACCGGCTCGAGGAGTCCGAACGTGATTCTCCGGTAAGCCATTTGAGCACCAGGCCGGTGATGGTGCGGCCGGTGTTGCTGGTGTAGCTGACCGCGACCGCGGACCACGTGGTGCCGTCGCCGCGCAGGTACATGACCTGACTGGTGCCCGCGTCGCTGCGCTGGCCCCACGCGCCGCGGACGTACTTGTCGACGGTGCGGCGGCCGGCGCTCGAGCCGGCTGCGGTGTTGTCACCGGAGGCGTTGAAGTTGCGCCGGTTGAACGGCAGGAAGCCGAGTGAGATGGCGTCCAGCAGTGACGATTTGCCGCTGCCGGAGGCGCCGGCGACCAGCGAACCGCCGGCACTGAACGGAATGGTGTGGTAGCCGTCGAACACACCCCAGTTGATGATCTGGAGCCGGGACAGGTGGAACTGCTCAGACATCTGTATCGGATCCCCCAGTGCCCGTGAGTTGTTCGAACTGCTGTTGCAACTCGGTGATCACCGAGGCCGTCATCACTGCGGTGATCACCGGGCTCACGGTGTAGCTGTCTTCGTCGTCGCGGCTGCGGCGCAGGATGTCGAGACCGGTGAGACGCGCGATGGCGGCGTCGATCCGGGCGGTGAAAGTCACGGCGTCGCGGTCGGTTTCGTTGAGCACCCCGGTGAACATGCCGTGCATTTCGTCGCGGCTGATCAGGAAGCTCTGGTCTCCGCCGGCGCGCATCATCTGCGCCAGGTGCAGCGCCAGAATCGAGTCGTAGGTGCCCAGCGGCTCGCGCCGCAACACCTTGATGCCCTTGGCGGACTCGTAGCGGGCCTGCTCGATGAACGCGATGTCGACGCCTTCGGAGATGCGCAGCTGCAGGTCGAGTTCGGACAGCCGCACCGATAATTCGTTGCGGTACTCCAGGATCCAGCTGTAGATGTCGCGATCGGATTCGCTGCTGATGTAGCGGCGGGTCAGCAGGTGCTGCAGTGCCCAGCAGGCTCGGTCCGGCATGGCGCTGACGTCGCCGTCGAACCGGGGCCGACGCTGCTGCGCCACCCGGCTGGCGCCGTCGACCTCGGGAAGCGAGGCGAAATCGATTGGGCTGTCGGTCATTATTGGCCTCCGCCAAGGCTAGTCATGTAAGGCTCCCGCCACCGCAACTGGCTCGGTGAACATCAGATACGGCACCTCGATCTCGCGGTCTCGGCCGTCGAGCGAACGGAAGCGCACCGACATGGTGTTGTCACCCGGGTCGCCTGCTCCCGAGGGTTGCTTGAGGGCCCACGACCACAACACGATGACGTGGCCCAGGTATGCCGAATCGAGCAGTGCGACGGCCTCGGCCAGCGACACCGGTCGGCGGGCGACCGCGGAATTGAGCATCTCGGACATCGCCGGTGCATCGACCTGGGTGGTCAGCGCCGCGAAGCTGGACAGGTCGACGTCGCCTTGTGCCGCTTCAGCCTGCCTGGGTGCTGACAGGTCGCCGATCTTGAAGCTCAGCGCGCCGATCGAGCTGATGGCGTGACGCGCCAGCGGGACCTCGATGTCCAGCCGGGAGTCGGTCAGTGACGACTTCAGCAGCGTCCGGGCCGCGCCGATCGCCTCGTTGAGCTGCCGGGCGACGCCGCGGCTGGACTCCATGGTGCCGACCGCGGTGAACCGCTTGACCCGCTGCGCGCAGCGCTGCTGGATGCGTTCGACCTCGTCGATCTGATGTCCGATCAGCTCGAAGAACCCGGCCATCACCTTGCGCATCGCCGGGTCCAGTTCCGGGAGGGCAGAGGCGACGGTGGCGATGTCGGTCTCGAATTCGGCGCGCTGGTCGGGGTCGTTGATCATCCGCAGGAACGCCCGGTGCGAATCGCGGCCCGCCGAATCCCACGCCGCCTGGTAGTCGGCGTACATCTGGCGCTGCCGGTCGCGGTACTCGATGTTGGTGTCGATGGGATCGTCCAGCGCCTGCGTGGCTTGCTCGATCATGGTGCCGTACAGCCCGATGTCGGTGATCAACCGTTCCATCTGCAGCGCGATGGCGCGGGCCTCGTCGTACATGTCGGTGACGTCGGGCTCGGGTCGCAGGCCGGCTTCCAGCTCGTCGAGCTCGCGGTGCAGCGCGGCGATGTCGGCTTCGATGCCGGCCCGGATGCGGTCGGGGTCATTGCCGGCGCGGGTGGCGATCTGGCGCATGCGGGATGCGATGCCGCTGATCGAGCCGCCCGTGGCGATGCTGTCGCCCCGGCGCATGCCGCGGACGAAGTCGAGTGCGCGGCGCGCGTCCTGGGTCAGGTAGCAGACGTTGCGTTCTGCTCCGGCACGGTTCTCGGCCACCCGATGCAGCCAGCCCTGGCTGGCCCACAACTTGATCAGGGCGAGGCCGGACTGGCCGAGCTGGTCGTCGGTCTCGCCGAGGGTCGCCAGATCGCGTTCCAGCCGGACCACCAGCTCGGTCTCGGCGACCATGCCGTCACTGAGGTGCCGTTCCATCAGGGTGGCGTACACCCCGAGGTTGTTGGTGGCCAGCAGCCGGACTGCGCGCGAGCCCTGAACGTCACGGTTGAGTTCGAGCAGCTCGGCGGCCGACAGCGCCGCATTCTCTTGCACCCGCAACCCCTGACCAACCTGACTCTTCGGTGAGTTCCACCGCCGGTCCAAGATACTTGGCGAACTGCCGGTCGGCGTCAGCGGTGGCTCCGGTTTGAGGCCCGAAAGGTGCTTGCTGATATTGCCGGGGACACCCCGTCCCACATTTGGTCTCAGTATGTGGACACTGGCCGGTGCCCGCACCGCCGTCGGCGCGGGCGGGTGCAGCAACTGCTCCGAGACGCCGATCCGGCCCGTATCCGATTTGCTCGGGACGGGTACGGGACGTCCCGGACGAGCCTCACCGGCCGCGGTTGGTGGATGTGAGATCCGAGTCACGATCACGATGTGGTGTGTTGCCGGTCACGACGTAAATATGGCGCCTGAGCATTACTAATCGGAATATATCGGGGTGGTGGGCGCGTGCGCTCGGGGCCTCGCGGAGCGGTCGCTCAGCCACGTAAATGGGTTTGCCGACTGGCCATTTGCCTGGAAGGTTAGCCGGACTATTAATGGTGGTTTACCGGCTAAGACCGCGACCGGCATGGCATGGGCCGTGAAGTAACGGTGGTCGCTATTGATTCGTTACGACTTCGTCAAAAACCCTGGATTAACTGAGTTACTCGTCGGTAAATTACCCGCCAGTAAGCAGACAACTGGAGGAGTTTGTTCATGAATGTTGCGGTCCGTCGCCATACCAAGGCGGGTATCTGTGCAGCGACCACGGCGGCCATCGTGGTCAGCCCGCTGCTGCCGTCGATGCCTGCCGCCGCCCACCTTCCGGCGCTGCCTTCGGTCAGTACCGCGGCAGTGCAGCTGACCGCGGCGTACAACCCGCTGCAGCCATGGCTCGCCGCGTTCAACACCGCGTCGGAGAACGCGAAGCGCATCGGTGCCGAGGTTTCCGAAGCGCCGGCGGTGCTGCTGCAGCAGTTCCTGGCGAACCAGATCAGCCACGTGGGGGCGATCCTGCAGAACCCCGGCAACATCGGCGCCGTGATCCAGGACGTCGGCCAGAACGTGAAGTCGGCGATCACCGCTGCCACGCTGCTGGGGACCAAGCCAGAAGACTGGACCATCGCCGATTCGAATGACATCTGGCACGGGCTGGTGGCACAGATGATCCCGAACATGCTCCCGACGGCGGGCAACCCGCAGGCGTCCGCGATCGTCACGCAGGTGGTCAACGTGCTGGCGTCACCGCTCAGCGGCGTCCTGATGGGTCTGGTGGGTCCGGGCATCAGCCCGGTGGTGGCGCTGGTCAACAGCATCACCAAGATTGCCACCTCGCTCGCCAGTGGTGACGCGATGGCCGCGGCGCAAGCTGCCATCAACATCCCGGCTGCCATGGTGAACGGCTTCCTCAACGGAGCCAACCTCAACCTGGATGTGCTGGCACCGCTGATCACCAAGACCATGCCCGCCGGCAACGAGCTGCAGAAACTCAACATCCAGTTCGGCGGCCTGTTCACTGCCGGCGTGACCGGCATGGACATGAGTGGCATCGGTGGCTCGATCCTGAACTCCCTCGGGCTGACCGCTCTCACGTCGCTTGCCCCGAACGATCCTCTGACCATCGCCGGCCAGGGCATCGGGCCGATCGGTGCGCTGGTGAACCTCAGCCACCTGCTGGCCAAGGCCATCGGCTGGAGCGGCACCGGTAATCCGCTGGCCCCCAAGGCGCCCGACGCGAATCCGACTGCCGCCACCCAGGTGTCGGTGACCAAGGCGGCCACGGACAACTCGATCACCTCGATCCCGCAGCCCGCGTTGTCGGTGACCCCGGTGAAGGCCGTCGCCCCGGCCGCGGCCAAGCCGGAGACCCCGGTCAAGGCAGAGACGCCAGTCAAGGCCGAAACCCCGGCCAAGGCGGAGACCCCCGCAACTCCGGCCACGCCCGCGACTCCCGCGACCCCGGCGACCCCGGAGACGCCTGCCACGCCAGCGACCCCGGCGACGCCCGCCACACCGGCGACGCCGACGAAGGCCGATGACCACAAGTCGGACACCAAGTCGGACTCGACCAAGCCCGACTCGACCAAGTCGGATACCAAGTCCGACACGAAGTCGGAAACGAAGTCCGAGACCAAGAAGTCCGAAACCAAGGCGAGCAAGCAGAAGTCGGAGAAGCCGAAGCCCGTCAAGAAGCCGGCTCCGGCGAAATCCACTGCAAGCCAGGGTGGTTCGACTCACGGTGCCGATAGTGGTGCCGGCTCGCACGCCTCGGGCGCTTCGAGCAAGTAGTCAGCAGTCGGTGGGTCTCCCTGCTCGGGGGAGGCCCACCGATTCCCGCCAGAACTCTCCGTCAGTCAACCGAGCGCTTTGTCGTGCCCACATCAACCCCAATCAGCTCGGAAAGAAGGAGTCGTTCTCATGGATTCAGCGGTCCGTCGCCATACCAAGGCGGGTATCTGCGCAGCGACCACGGCGGCCATCGTGGTCAGCCCACTGCTGGCGTCGACACCCGCCACGACCCACCTGCCGGCGCTGCCTTCGGTCAGCACGGCCGCGGTGCAGCTGACCGCCGCGTACAACCCGCTGCAGCCGTGGCAGGACGTATTCGAGACGGCCGGTGCCAGTGCGCAGAGACTCGGCAAGGAATTCGCCGCGGCGCCGGCCGTGCTGCTCCAGCAGATTCTGGCCAACCAGGTGAGCCACCTCGGAGCAATTCTGAAGAACCCGGGCAGCATCGGGACGGTGCTCGGTCAGGTGGTGAAGAACGTGCAGTCCGTGGTGCAGGCCGCCACGCTCCTGAACACCGACTACAACACCGGTCAGGCCTTCGGATCGC
Source organism: Mycolicibacterium llatzerense (assembly GCF_025331195.1). Classification (NCBI taxonomy): domain Bacteria; kingdom Bacillati; phylum Actinomycetota; class Actinomycetes; order Mycobacteriales; family Mycobacteriaceae; genus Mycobacterium; species Mycolicibacterium llatzerense. The sequence goes on from NZ_LXOV01000001.1 coordinate 2,234,259, forward strand.
TCGACGGCTGGCACTACATGGCTCTCAACATCATGCCGAAGTTGCTCCCGACGGAGAACGACCCGCGGGCGACGCAGGTGATCACCCAGGTCCTCAACTTTCTTGCCTCTCCGCTCAGCGGCGTCCTGATCGGCTTGGCGGGCCCGGCGATCAGCCCGGTGGTAGCGCTGGTCAACAGCCTCACCGCGGCCGGAGCGGCGCTGTCCGCCGGTGACGCGATGGCCGCACTGCAGCACGTGATCAACATCCCGGCGAAGGTGGTCGGCGGTTTCCTCAACGGCGCCAACCTCAACCTTGGCGCGCTGGCGCCACTGATCAACGGCTCCGGACTCCTGACCCATGAGACGACCCTGCACGATCTGAGCATTCAGTTCGGTGGGCTGCTCACGCCCGGCGTCACCGGGGTGGACCCCGTCACCGGCGCCGCCAACAACATCGGCGGTTCGATCCTCAACTCGCTCGGTCAGGTCGTCACCACCGGCGTCATGGGGTTCCCGCTCGACCTGCCGATCGCCGGCCAGGGCGTCGGACCGATCGGTGCGCTGATGTCGCTGGGGCACATTCTGGCCAAGGCCATCGGCTGGAGCGGTACCGGAAACCCGTTGGCCCCCAAGGCACCCGCCGTGAATCCGACCGCCGCCACCGAGGTGTCGGTGACCAAGGCGACGACAGACAACTCGGTCACCTCGATCCCGCAGACTGCTCTCGCGGTGAAGCCGGCTACCCAGGTGAAGCCCGCCACCCAGGCCGGCTCGGAGACTCCCGCTACGCCCGCGAAGTCCGACAACCTGAAGCCGGAGACGACGAAGCCCGAGGCGACGAAGCCCGAGACGACCAAGCCGGAGACGACCAAGCCGGAGACGACGAAGCCGGAGACGACGAAGCCAGACTCGACCAAGTCGGACACCAAATCGGACACCAAGTCCGAGACCAAGAAGTCGGAGACGAAGTCCGAGACCAAGCCGAGCAAGCAGAAGTCGGAGAAGCCGAAGGCCGCGAAGAAGCCGGCCCCGGCGAAATCCACTGCAAGCCAAGGTGGTTCGACCCACGCAGGTGCCGACGCGCACTAGCTAGAACCTGCCGAGACTACGGTTTCTCGTGTGCCGACGATGTCGCGCGAGAAACCGTAGTTTCGGCGTCACAGCAATACGTACCTGGCGCGGTGATGCAGCCGGAAACCCATCGACTCGGCCAGCGCTATCGCCGCTGCGTCGTCGTCGGGGACCCGAACGTAGGCGTGCGTCGCACCGCGGCCCGCAGCCCAGGCGAGCATCTCCGCGCAGACGGCGCGGCCCAGTCCGCGTCGACGCTCCGACTCGAGCACGACGACGTCCGACAACCCCGCCCACACCCTGCCGCCGGGCGCCGTGGTCACCGCGACACGCCCGATCGCGACATCGTCCACCGTGGCGAACGCCACTTCTCCGTCGACGACGGCGCTCAGTACCTCGGCGGGCACGTCCGCCCCGTGAATCCGCAGCCACTGGTCGTCGGGGTGCGACGGCAGCGCGGCATCCGAACCGCCCGACAAGGCGATGGTCAGCACCCGATTCGGCTCCACGCCCTCGGCGCGGACCGGCAGCAACCGTTCCGGCAGCGCCACCCACGGTTTCAAACCGAGTGCGGCATACCAGTCGGCGATCGCCGGCAACGCCGTCAGATCCGACGAAAAGAGCAGCGGCACAGCCGAGTTGGTTCGCTTGGTCGGTCCACCCGCCCGCAGCAGCCAGCCGTCGATCCAATGTTGCTGGGTACCCGGCCAGGCCAGGGCGGCGGCATGCTCGACCGCGCGAATCTCCGAATTGCGCACCGGGGCGTGCGACAGCTCCCGGACCGCCATCACGTCAGTCGGGCTGATCTCGACGCGCTCACCCGATTTGGTGCGCACCACCACGAACGGGGTGAGTGCCTCGATGTGGCCGACGACGTCGGTGAAGGCCTCAACCTCCGACTCGGGCAACCGGTAGCGAAGCGAGACGCGGCTACCGACGCGCCCGCCAGCGGGCATCAGTGCCCGAACGGGTCGTCGACCTCGCCCGGCATCCAGCTCAACCCGGGCACGCCCCACTTGTTCGACTTCACCATCCGCTTGGCGGCGCGCGCGTTACGGCCGATCAGACAGTCGAGGTACAGGAAGCCGTCGAGATGCCCGGTCTCGTGCTGCAGCATGCGAGCAAACAGTCCGGTGCCCTCCAGCTCGACCGGCTTGCCCTCGGCGTCCACGCCGGTGACCTTGGCCCAGGTGGCGCGGCCGGTCGGGAACGATTCGCCGGGGACCGACAGGCAGCCCTCGTCGTCGTAGTCGGGGTCGGGCATGGTCTCGGGGATTTCCGAGGTCTCCAGCACCGGGTTGATGACCACGCCGCGCCGGCGCTCGGTCTGGCCGCGGTCGTCGGCGCAGTCGTAGACGAACAACCGCAGCCCGACACCGATCTGATTGGCCGCGAGGCCCACGCCGTTGGCCTTGTCCATCGTTTCGTACATGTCGTCGATCAGCGCGACGACATCGGAGGGAAGGGATCCGTCGGCGCCGACGGTCACCGGAGTGGTCGCGGTGTGCAGAACAGGGTCACCGACGATGCAGATTGGACGTACAGCCATGAGGAGCAATCTTAGGCGGACGACGATCCAGCGTTGAGGCGCCAGCCGCGTTGAGGAGTCCGGCAAATGTAACCGTGATCCGACTCGCGGGTAACGATCACGGCTCAATACCGTCCGCCGTGGTTGAATGTTCGCCGAACCACCTGGTGTGTCCCAGATCCGTTGTGACGTACGAAACAGGCTGGCATATACCGAGATCAGAGAAAGGGTCCAGGGGCGAAATGGACGGCGCTATGGCGCGTACTGAGCGATCCGGGGACGACTCTGAGCTCGCCGACGGGTTGACCCGCCGCGAACACGACATTCTTGGTTTCGAACGTCAGTGGTGGAAGTTCGCGGGTTCCAAAGAGGACGCCATCAAGGAGTTGTTCTCGATGTCGGCGACCCGGTATTACCAGGTGCTCAACGCACTGGTCGATCGACCTGAGGCGCTGGCCGCGGACCCGATGCTGGTCAAGCGACTGCGCCGGCAGCGGGCCAGCCGGCAGAAGGCCAAGGCTGCGCGTCGGCTCGGTTTCGAAATCACCTAGCTTTTCTGCCCTGAGGGTCCGCCTCGATAAGGTGGGGAGCAATGAATCAGCGAGAGTCTTCCGGACTACCCCTGCGCGCCATGGTCATGGTGCTGCTGTTCCTCGGTGTCGTGTTCCTGCTCGTGGCGTTCCAGTCACTGAGTTCGGACAGCAGCTCCGAGTCGAGCTCGTCGAGCAGCTCCAGCAGCGCCGCGTCCGCCAGTGCGACGACGACGTCGACGACGCCCGCGCCGGCCAAAGCCGACGTGAAGGTCTTCAACATCTCCGAGGTTGCCGGCGCGGCGCAGACCGTCGCCAACAAGCTGCACGAGGCGCAGTGGAACGTGACGGAGACCGATAACCTGAGCGTGGACGCCCCGCCGGCCGCCACGACCGTGTATTTCGGTGACGCGGCCGGGGAGAAGGAAGCCGCCGAGGCGGTCGGCAAAATCCTCGAGGCGCCGGTCGAACCGCGTATCCCGGCGCTCAATGACAAGGGACCGGGCGTGATCGTTTTGGTGACCGGTTAGGCTCTCGGGCATGCCGATCTCAGCTCCGATTCGCTTCCTTGCCGCCGCTGCGGTCATCGCGCCCGTGGTGGCTGCGTGTGCCCCTCCGGGACAGGTTCCCAGCTCCGTGCCCGGCACCACGCCGGCGGTCTGGACCGGTGTCGAGCACGCCCCGCAGGGCCATGGTGAGAAGGCCGGCGAAAAGGCTGCCCCGCAGGCGGCGCCGATCGGCGAGAAGCTGGTTGCCGAGCTGAAGACCCCCGACGGTGCGACGGTCGCGACCGCTGAGTTCCTGTTCAACGGCGGCTTCGCCACCCTGACGGTCAAGACGACCGAGGGCGGCGTGCTGACACCCGGCTTCCACGGTCTGCACATCCACTCGACCGGTAAGTGCGAGCCGAACTCGGTCGCACCGGCCGGCGGCGCGCCCGGCGACTTCCTGTCCGCCGGCGGGCACTACCAGGCTCCGGGTCACACCGCGCACCCGATGAGCGGCGATCTGGCCTCGCTGCAGGTCCGCAATGACGGCACCGCGCAGCTGGTGACCACCACCGACGCCGTCACCGCCGAGCAGCTGCTCGCCGGCAACAAGACCGCGCTGATCATCCACGAGAAGGCCGACAACTTCGGCAACATCCCGGCCGATCGGTACGCCCAGATTCAGGGTGCCGTCCCGGGCGCCGACGAGACTTCGATGAATACCGGTGACTCCGGCAAGCGCGTGGCGTGCGGTGTCATCTCTGCCGGGTAGCGCGGACAGCCACACCCCACCGCGGATCGATTTCGCCGGGTCGCCACGACCGACCCTCGGCGTCGAATGGGAGTTCGCTCTCGTCGATGCCCACACGCGTGACCTGAGCAACGAGGCCGCCGCGGTCATCGCCGAGATCGGCGAGACACCGCACGTGCACAAGGAATTGCTGCGCAACACCGTCGAGGTGGTCACCGGCGTCTGCGACAACGTCGGCGAGGCCATGGACGATCTGCGCTCCACGCTGAGTCCGGTACGCCGGATCGTGCGGGAGCGCGGCATGGAGCTGTTCTGCGCCGGGACACACCCGTTCGCGGAATGGGAGAGCCAGCAGCTCAGCGAAGGCCAGCGCTACGCCGAGCTGATCAAGCGCACCCAGTGGTGGGGTCGGCAGATGCTGATCTGGGGCGTGCACGTCCACGTCGGGATCTCGTCGGCGCACAAGGTGATGCCGATCATCACGTCGCTGCTGAACCACTACCCGCACCTGCTGGCGCTGTCGGCGTCGTCGCCGTACTGGGACGGTGAGGACACCGGCTACGCCAGCAACCGGGCGATGATGTTCCAGCAGCTGCCGACCGCGGGCCTGCCGTTCCATTTCCAGAAGTGGTCGCACTTCGAGCGCTTCGTCTACGACCAGCGCAAGACCGGCATCATCGACCACATGAACGAAATCCGTTGGGACATCAGGCCGTCGCCGCATCTGGGGACCATCGAAGTCCGGATTTTCGACGGCGTGTCCAACATCGCCGAGCTCGGTGCGCTGGTTGCGCTGACGCACTGCCTGATCGTCGACCTGGACCGCCGGCTCGACGCCGGCGAGCAGTTGCCGACCATGCCGCCCTGGCATGTACAGGAGAACAAGTGGCGCGCATCGCGTTACGGGCTGGACGCCGAGATCATCCTCGATGCGGACAGCAATGAGCGGCTCGTCACCGACGACCTGGATGACCTGCTGAACCGGCTGGAACCTGTTGCGGCATCGCTGAATTGCGCCGACGAGCTGGCCCGCGTCGCCGATATCTACACCCTGGGCGGGTCCTATCAACGGCAGCGCCGCGTCGCCGAGGAGACCGACGGGGACCTGCTGCAAGTCGTCGACGCGTTGGTGTCGGAGCTGGAGTTGTAGCCGTGGCCATCACGCCGATGTTCCCGCTGGAATCCGCGCTGCTGCCCGGCGACGAACTGCCGTTGCGGATCTTCGAGCCGCGGTACGGCGAACTGGTGCGGGACTGCATGGCCGCCGCGGAGCAGGTGTTCGGTGTGGTGCTGATCTCGGCCGGCCGTGAGGTCGGCGGCGGCGAAGCCCGGTGCTCGGTGGGGGCGCTGGCGCGCATCGACCGGTGTCAGCCGCAGGGGACCGGCCGGTACATGTTGAGCTGCAGTGTGACCGATCGCATCCGAATCCTGCAGTGGCACAACGACGATCCGTATCCGCGCGCCGAGATCGAGCGATGGCCCGACGAGCCGGGGCCGGTGGTGCCCGAGTCGTCGATCGTGGCGATCGAGGATCGGATCATCGCGCTGTTCGAACGCATCGCCTCGATTCAGGGCGCGCGGCTGCGGGACCGGGGCTCGATCCTGGCCAGGACCGTCAAACCCGATGTGGGACAACGCCTGTACGCTCTGGCTTCCCTATTGCCGATCGGTCAGGCTGACAAGTATTCGGTGCTGGCTGCGCCAAATGCGGCGGCCCGGCTGGACGCGCTCGACGAGGCGGTCGAGAGCATCACGGCGATGGTGGAGTTCCAACTGTCGGAGGAATGACAGGGTTCGGCACTTCCGTGCAGCCAGGGTGGTGCCACACCCCCTATCCTGGACACAGTTCATGCGTTACGGGGAGGGCTAATGACGGGTTGGCAGGGGAGCGGTTACAACGGTCCCAACCCAGGTGGGGGCGCCGGTAGGTCGTCCGACGAAGAAGAGACGGCGATTCACCAGACCAAGCCACCGGCCGCGCCGGGGTGGCCAGGGCAGACGCCGCCACCGTTGAGCCAGCCTCCGGTGAGTCAGCCGCAGACACCGGCATGGGGCCAGCCGGCCGCGCCGCAGACCGGTGGCTGGGGCCAGGCGCCGAGCGCGCCAGGTGCCGCGCCGCAGGGGTGGGGGACCCCACCGGCGGCGCCCGGAGCTGGACAAGGATGGCCGGGTGCGCCCGCAGCGCCCGGTGGCTACGGCGCCCAGCCGTTCGCCACCCCGCCCAAGAAGAACAAGGTGCCGCTGATCATCGCGGCCATCGTGGTGGTGCTCGTCGTCGTGGGTGGCGGCATCTACTACGTCTACGACTCGTTCGGCTCGGGTGGCAGCGGCGAATCGAGCTCGGCCAGCGAAGTGGTCAAGGGCTACCTGGAAGCGCTGTCGAACGGTAACGCCGAGGCCGCGCTGTCCTTCAGCAGCGACCAGCCGGCCTCGAAGGAGTTCCTCTCCAGCGACGTGCTGAAGAAGCAGATCGCCGAATGGCCGATCAGCGAGATCCGCATCCTGAACGAAGACAAGACCATGGAATCCATCGGGCGCGGCGATGTCCATGTGGCGGCCAAGTTCGGTGACAAGAACTCCGACGCCACGATCAACGTGAAGAAGGAAGGCGGCAAGTGGCAGCTGGCCCATGCCGCCATCAAGCTCGATCTGTCAACGTTGAGCAGCTCCAACAACGCCGCAGAAAAGACGATGACGGTGTTCGGCAAGGAGATCAGCGACGAATCCGCGATCTACGTGTTCCCGGGCTTCCTGGAGCTCGGCAGCACCAGCCCGTACGTGTCGGTCACCAACACGAAGCCGTTGCTGCTCGACGCCATCGGAGGATATTCGTCGAGCTCCTACCTGCAGCCGAAGTTCGCGCTCAACGACTCCGGCACCAAGACCATCACCAAGCTGCTCGACGCGGCGTACGGCAGCTGCTCGTCGTCGCGCTCGCTGGTCCCGCCGTCACCGTGCCCCGTGAAGATCAGCGACCGCGAACTGGTCGACGGCACCGTGACGTGGAGTCAGCCCGACATGAGCGCCGTCAAACTCGGTGATCTGGACGAATACCGGATGGAGGTCCGGATCAGCGGTGAGGTGCACTACCAGGTCAGCGGCCAGGGCCGCCGCGGCGGAACCACCAGTGGCACGGTGACCTCGTACGTCACCGGAACCAGCGCCGACGTCAGCGGCGAGCAGGTGAAGCTCAAGTTCAACTGAGCTTGGCGTCGACGAACTCGCTGCCCACGTCCGGCACCTCGCCGGCGATCTCGGGCTTGTAGCGGGCGGTGACCTCGGCGGAGGTCTCGAACCTGGTCTGCCAGCCGTGGCGGGTCAGCCACTCGGCGATGTCTTCGCGCGGTTCGATGTAGAACAGGTCGCTGACGTCGAAGATCGGCTTGCCGCTGCGGGCCGCTTCGGCGCGGACCGCGTCCATCCGCTCCTCCCGGATGCGCTGCTTGGCCGCGCTGAAGTACTCCGGGCCGAACCCTTCGACCGCGACCCGGCTGCCGGGTGCACTGAGCTCATGGAGGCGGTCGAACAGCAGGTCCTGGGCTTCGGCGGGCAAGTAGGGCAGTAGCCCTTCGGCGAGCCAGGCCGTCGGCTGAGTGGGGTCGAAACCGCTCTGCCGCAATGCTTCCGGCCAGTCCTGGCGCAAGTCGATCGGTACGCCGACGTGCCGGGCGACCGGCTCGACCCCATGGGCAGCCAGGGTTTCCTCCTTGAACGCCAACACCTTCGGCTGGTCGATCTCGAAAACCACGGTGCCGTCCGGCCACGGGAGCCGCCAGGCGCGCGCATCCAATCCGGCGGCCAGGATGACCACTTGCCGGATGCCATCGGCGCCGGCCGAGGCGAAGTACTCGTCGAACCACTTGGTGCGGGACGGCACGTACGCCATCAGCATGCGCATGCGGCCGGCCTGCGCCGGACCGGGGTCGGCCGCGGTGAACGGTGACGACCAGCCCCGTGCGATCGCGGCGTCGACGAAGATCCGGGCACAGGGATCGTCGAACAACGGGCGCTCCGAACCGGATTCGGCGGCCCGGGCTGCCGCCACGCCCAGGGCGGTGGCGCCCACGCTCTCGGTGATGTCCCAGGAGTCGTCGTCAGTTCGCGCCATGGTCTTCCAATTCGTCGCGGATCAGTAGGTCGTCGCGGAAACTCTGCTCACGGTAGGCCAGTTGGCCGACTCGGTTGGCCACTACCGGCGCGGTGATCAGGGTGAACAACCCGGCCAGGATCAGCATGCCCACGTCGGCGTGCCCGCGCAGCCGCAGCGCGGCGCCGGTCAGCACCAGCAGCAGTCCCAGCACCTGAGGTTTGGAGGCGGCGTGCATCCGCGTCAAGGTGTCCGGGAAGCGCACCACGCCGATCGCGGCGGTCAGCGCCAGTGCCGAACCGCAGAGCACCAAAGTGCCTGAGACAACGTCGAAGAGATTCATCGTGGCGGCTCGGCTTCAGTGTTGGTATCGGTATCGCGGACGCGGAACCGGGCCACGCTGACCGAGCCGACGAAGGTGATCAGGGCCAGTGCCGTCAAGCTGTAGGTCGCCGTGGTGTCGAGGCTGTAGGCCGCCCAGGTGCCGATGCCGCACATGGTGACGGCGACGAACGTGTCCAGCGCGACCAGCCGGTCGAGGGTGCCGGGACCGGCCAGCAGCCGGAACACGGTGATGGCCGCGGCGGTGACGAGCATGACCGCGGCGATGATCCAAATGGTGTTCATGCGGGGTCCGCTTCCACTGGCTGCCAATGGGATTCACGTTCGAACGAGGCGATCATCAACCGCTCCACTTCGGCGATCTGGCGGTAGAACTGCTGTACCGCACGTTCGGACCCGACGTCGAGGACGTGGACGTAGATGAACCGCCGGGCCTGATCGATCTCCAGCACGATCGAGCCGGGGATGAGGTTGATGACGTTGACCGCGAGCGCCAGCACCAGATCCGACTTGAGCTCGAGCCGGGCCCGCAGCACCGCGGTCAGCGGAGGCGGACCGGGCCTGATCGCCAGCCAGGCCACCTGGACCGACGACAGCACCAGATAATAGGCGACCTTGAGGGCCAACCACGCCAGTGACAGCGGGTGCAGCCGGCCGGCCACCGGAACCTGCGGCAACGGCAACAACACGGTGATCAGTAGGCCCACGGCGAGGCCGCCCAGGACGTTGGCGACGGAGACGTTGCCCCACAACAGAATCCACACGGCCATCAGCCAGACCAGGATGCCGGCGCGCGGTAACCACTGCCTCATGGCGTCAACACCACCGAGACGTACTGGCCGCGGTCGGCGACCTGGTCGGCAGCGCGTTCGGCGAACCCGAAGATTGGCCCGGCGAACACCGTGAGGGCCAGCCCCACCACGATCAGGACCGCGGTCGGAGCCAGCATCCCGACAGGCATCCGGCCGACGTCCGCCCGATCGTCGACGGCCACGTCCGCCGTCGGCACCAACAGCCCGGCCGGCGCCCCCGTCACCAGGCTTTCGGGCGCGTCGGCGCGGGCGCGCCAGAACGCGAGCGTCCACACCCGCGCCATCACGTACAGCGTCAGCAGGCTGGTGATGACGGACCCGGCGACCAGCGCCCAGGCCAGGACCGACGCGCTCGTCGCGCCGGCCTGCAGCAACGCCACCTTGCCGATGAACCCCGAGAACGGCGGGATACCACCGAGATTCAGTGCGGGGATGATGAACACGAAGGCCAGCAGCGGGCTGGCCGCCGCCAGTCCGCCGAGGCGCTGCAGCGTCGACGCGCCGGCCTGCCGCTCGATCAGTCCCACCACCAGGAACAGCGTGGTCTGCACGACGATGTGGTGCGCGACGTAGTAGATGGCGCCGGCCATGCCGACCCGGTTGGACACGGCGATGCCGAACACCAGGTAGCCGATGTGGCTGACCAGGGTGAAGGACAGTAGCCGCTTGATATCGCTCTGGGCCATGGCGCCGAAGATGCCGATCAACATGGTCAGCAGCGCCGCGACCATCAATACGTTGTCCAGTGCGCCGCCCGGGAACAGCAGGGTGTGGGCCCGAATGATCGCGTACACACCGACTTTGGTGAGCAGGCCGGCGAACACCGCGGTGACCGGCGCCGGGGCGGTGGGGTAGGAGTCGGGCAGCCACGCCGACAGCGGGAACACCGCCGCCTTGATGCCGAACGCCACCAGCAGCACCGCGAACAGCGCCGCCCGGGTGCCCGGCGTGATGCCGTCCAATCGGTTCGCCAACTCGGCCAGGTTGAGGGTGCCGGTGGCCGCGTAGATCAGCGCGATGCCGATCAGGAAGATCACCGACGACACCATGGACACCATGACGTAGCCGATACCGGCGCGCACCCGCTCCTCGCTGGCGCCGACGGTCAGCAGTACGAAGCTCGCGGCCAGCAGGACCTCGAAGCCGACGAACAGGTTGAACAGGTCGCCGGCGAGGAACGCGATACACACGCCCGCCGACAGCACCAGGTAGGTCGGCAGGAAGATCGACACCGGCTGCTCGTCGCCGCCGTCGCGGATACCCTGCCCGATGGCGTACCAGACCACCGCCAGCAGCACGATCGCGGACACCACCAGCATCAGGGCCGAAAGCCGGTCCACGACAAGGACAACCCCGAGCGGTCCCATCCCGGGTTCGGTCTGGCCCCAGCCGCCGACGTGGACCGCGACGGTGCCGCAGTGGTCGACGACGTAGACCAGGGCCGCGCAGACCGCCGTCATCGCGGTGAGCGCCACGAGCGCGATGATCTGCTGCAACCGGGGACGGCGTCCCGCGAACAACGTCGCGGCGGCGCCGAGGATCGGGATGAGAACAGGAAGCGGCGCCAGCACCGCGCCCGTCGTCACGCCGGCTCCGATTCGGTTGGCAGCGCGTCGAGTTCGGCGGGTGCGTCGGTGTCGGTGACGACGGCCGGCTCGCCGCGGTCTTCCTCGACCGCCGGGGCGTCGGTGGACGACAGCTCCACCAAGCGGCTGTCCTCGGGGTCGTTGCCCACCTCTTCGACGGTGGTCAGGCGGTAGGCCCGGTAGATCAGCGCCAGCACGAACGCGGCGACGCCCATGGTGATGACGATGGAGGTCAGGACCATGCCCTGCGCCAGCGGATCGGCGGTCCCGGTCTGGCCGTGACTGGTACGGCCGCGCACCGGCGGATTGCCGGACTCGCCACCCATCACCAGGATCAGCAGGTTCACCGCGTTGCCGATCAGCAACAGGCCCAACAGCATTCGGGTCAGGTTGCGCTCCAGCAGCAAGTACACACCGGTGCCGGTGAGGCCGCCGATGAGCACCAGGGGAACGAGATAGGTCGTCATCGGGTGGCCACCTCACGTGGTGCGTACAACTCTTCGTCGACTTTGGCGCCCAGGCTGCGCAGGATGTCCAGCACCAGGCCGACGACGATGAGGTACACGCCGAGGTCGAAGAACAGCGCCGTCACCACCTTCACCGAACCCAGCAGGGGCAGCGTGAATTTCACCACCGCGCTGGACAGGACGGGCGCACCCAGCAGCAGCGAGGCCGTCGCGGTGCCGGCGGACAGGGTCAGGCCGGCGCCCAGCACCTTGCCTGCGTCCAGCGGCAGCGTCTCGCCCAATTCGTAACGGCCCCCGGCCAGGTACCGCAGCACCAACGCCAGGCCGGCCGTCAGGCCACCGGCGAAACCGCCGCCGGGAGTGTTGTGCCCGGCGAAGAAGAAGTACACCGACAGCACCATGATCAGCGGGAAGATCATGCGTGTCGCGACCTCGAGGACCAGGGAACGGTGCCGTGGATCGCGCAGATCGCTGCCGCGCAGCCAGGTGGTGTCGGGCGTCGACGGATGGTCTTTGGGGACCCGGGGCGCCGATCCGAAACGCCTGTGCCGGAACACCATTGACGCCACGCCGGTCGCGGCGACCAGCAGCACCGAGATTTCGCCGAGCGTGTCCCAGGCCCGGATGTCCACCAGCAGCACGTTGACGGTGTTCGCACCGTGCCCGCGGTAGTAGGCCGCGTCGGGTAGCAGTTCGGCCAGCGGCCGGGTGTTGCGTGCGGCCATGGCGTAGACCGCCAGCGCGGTGACCGACGAGCCGACCGCCGTGGCCAGCAGCGCGCGGGGGAGCCGGTGCCGCTTCATGTGGGTGGCGTCGGACTCGGCGGGCAGGGTGCGCAGCACCAGCAGGAAGACCACCAAAGTCAGTGTCTCGACCAGGAATTGGGTGAGTGCCAGATCGGGCGCCCCGTAGAAGATGTAGAGCGTGCCGCAGCCGTAGCCGGTGACACCGACCACCAGCACCGCCGCCAGCCGGTTGCGCATCACCGTCGCACTGATCGCCGCTGCCAGCACGATGAGGCCGACGACCACCTGGATCGGCGAGTTCCACCACCGCAGCTCGGGGTGGTCGCGCTCGCCCAGGAGCAGCACCGCGATGGGCAGCACGGCGAGGGTGGACAGGATCATGGCCTGGGTCGTCGGAATCGATCCGCGCTGGGTCAGTGCCGTCAGCCGCACGGCGAACCGGTCCGCGCCCCGGATCGCCGCGTCGTACATCCGGTCGGCGTTGCCGAGCGGGAGATAGGGCACCCGGAACCGTTCCAGCCGGTGCCGCAAGCCGAATGCCGCCGCGCCGGTGGCGACGATCGCGGCGGACAACGCCAGCGGGAAGTTGACACCGTGCCACAGCGCCAGGTGATACCCGGAGCTGCCCGGCATGGTCGCCGTGTAGTCGGCGATGGCGTGGTCCAGCGCGTTCGGCAGCAGTCCGAATCCGAGACCGGCGACCGCCAAGATGCCCGGCGGCAGCAGGAAACCGAGGCTGGGGCGGTGCATCTCCGCGACGCGAATCGTCGGATTCGGCAAGCCTTTTCGGGCGAACGCCCCGTACAGGAACCGCAGGCTGTAGATCATGGTGAACACCGAGCCGAACGCCACGGTGGCCAGCACGAACGGGGCCGACGCGCCCAACGTCGGGCTGTGCCACAGGGTTTCGAAGTCGGCTTCCTTCGCGACGAAGCCGAGGAACGGTGGCAGCCCGGCCATGCTCGCGGCAGCGGCGACGGCGATGCCCAACAGCACGGGGCTGCGCCGGCCGAGCCAGGCCAGTTTCCGGATGTCACGGGTGCCGGTGGCGTGGTCGATGATGCCGACCACCATGAACAGCGCGGCCTTGAACATGGCGTGCGCGCACAGCATGGCCAGCCCGGCCAGCATCAGATCTCCGCCGCCGGCCCCGACCATCACCGTGATCAAACCGAGCTGGCTCACCGTGCCGAACGCCAGGATCAGTTTGAGGTCGTACTCGCGGACGGCGCGCCAACCGGCCAGCAGCAGCGTCGCCAGCCCCAGTGCCACCACCGTCGGCCGCCACGGCTGGTGATCGGCGAAACCGGGCGTCATGCGGGCGATCAGGTACACGCCTGCTTTCACCATGGCCGCTGCGTGCAGGTAGGCGCTGACGGGCGTCGGTGCCGCCATGGCGCCCGGCAGCCAAAAATGCATCGGCACGATGGCCGACTTGGACAGCGCACCGATCAGCACCAGCACGACGGCCACCGACGAGGTGGTACCGGTCGGCGCGTTGGCGACGAGGCCGGACAGCCGGTAGGTGCCGGCGAGCGTGCCCAGCATGATGATGCCGGTCAGCATGGCCAGACCGCCGGCCGTGGTGACCAGCAGCGCCTGGGTCGCGGCGCGCCGGCTGGTGGCGCGTTCGGCGTAGTGGCCGACGAGCAGGAACGACAGCACGGTCGTCAGCTCCCAGAACAGGTACAGCAGCAGCGTGTTGTCGCTGCACACCAGTCCGAACATGGCGCCGGAGAACGCGACGAGCTCGGCGGCGAAGCTGGGCAACCGATTCTCGGTGTGCCCGTCGGCGTGGTGGAAGTACTCGGCGCAGTACAGCAGCACGAGGGTGCCGACGCCCAGCACCAGCACGGACATGATCGCCGCCAGCGAATCCAGGCGCAGCGTGATGTCCATGTACAGCTGCGGCACCCAGTCGATGTGCAGCGTCTGCTCGCCCGTGCCGGGCCAGTTCAGGGTCAGCCAGACCAGCGAGCCGGCGGGCGCCAGGGCAAGGGGATAGAACGCCTGCCGTCCCCAGCGCCGTACCAACAGCGGAGCGAGCACAGTGGCGATAGCGTGCACGTACAGAACGGTGAGCATGGGCCTCCGGCAGGTGTCGGGGACGGTCCGCGGCCAGCTTACGGGGCGCCCACCAGTGCCGTGGTCTGGCGGTTCTCGCAGGCCACAGGCCCGCTACCGGGTGCACACTGCACCGACTCCTACACTTTTCACTTATGGTGACGAACGCGACGGGGCGCCGATGAGTCTTCCGGGAATCGGATCGGTGTCGTTGTCGGGCTTCGCCCACCCCTGGTTGCTCCTGACCGCACTGCTGCCCATCGCGTTGGTGGCGGTATATCTGGCGGCACAGCGCAACCGTGCCAGCCGACTCCGCAGTTATGCCGGAGACCAGCCGCGCACCGATGTGGTGCCGCTGCAGCCGACGCGCTGGCGGCACGTGCCGATGGTGTTCTCGGTGGCTGCGCTGCTGTCCCTGACCGTCGCGCTGGCGGCCCCCACCCACGAGATCAAGACTCCGCGCAACCGTGCGGTGATCATGCTGGTGATGGATGTCTCACGATCCATGACCGCGGACGACGTCTCGCCGACGCGGTTGGCGGCGGCCAAGGATGCCGCCAAGCAGTTCGCGAAGAAACTGACCCCCGGCGTGAACCTGGGGCTGGTCACCTTCTCCGGTAACACCAACCTGCTGGTGTCGCCGACACCGGACCACCAGGCGACCATCACTGCCCTCGATCACCTGTCCGTGGACGACGGCACCGCGACCGGCGACGGCATCTTCGCGGCCCTGCGTGCGATCTCGACGCTGTCCGACGTGCTCGGTGGCAGCGGTAACACCGACAAACCGCCGAAACGCATCGTGTTGCTGTCCGACGGCGCGGAGAACCGGCCGGGCAACCCGGACAGCCCGCACGGCGCGTACACCGCGGCGCGGACCTCGAAGGAGTCGGACACCCCGATCTCGACGATCGCGTTCGGGACCAAGGGCGGCAAGATCAAGGTCGACGACCAGAGCGTCAACGTTCCGGTCAACGACACCACGATGAAGCGGGTCGCCGAGCTGTCCGGCGGGCAGATGTACACGGCGGCGAAGATCGAGGACCTGAACAAGAGCTACGACGCCATCCAGCAGCAGATCGGCTACGAGATCATCCGCGGGCCCGGTGGGACAGCGTGGCTGCGGCTGGGTGTCTTCGCTCTGACCTGCGCGGTGATCTCCGCGCTGTTCATCAACCGGCGGTTGCCGACTTAGGGTTGAATATGACTTGTGGACAACGAAATTCGAGTCGTCAGCGCAAGTCGTGACATCGCCGCCCCAGCGGCGCGGATCTTCGAACTGATCGCCGATCCCGCCCAGCAGCCGCGCTGGGACGGCAACGACAACCTGGCGGAGGCGCCCGCCGGCCAACGCGTCCACGCGGTGGGCGACGTGTTCGTCATGGGTCTGACCCTCGGCGCCAACCGGGAGAACCACGTCGTGGAATTCGTCGAGGGGCGGCGCATCGCGTGGAAGCCGTCCGAACCCGGACTGCCGCAGCCGGGGCACCTGTGGCGGTGGGAGCTCGAGCCCATCGACGACGGGCACACCCGCGTCACTCATACCTACGACTGGACCGCATTGACCGACGAGAAGCGGCTGAACCGGGCCAGGCGGACGTCTGCCGACTGGCTGCAGGCGTCATTGGCCCGGCTCGCGGCGCTGGCCGAAGGGCAGTGACCACTGCGTGGGGGTGATGGTCCCCTTGCCGCCACAACTCCCTCACCAGCTACGGCGCGGTTCCCGTCAACACGTCAATTGTGTATTGCGTCAACGGTTTTAGCGCCGGTGCAGCGCCGCGATGACGGTTGCTTCAGCCGCTCCCTCCGCGAGTTCCAGGTGACGGTTGGTCACCTCGGCGCCCGCGGCGAGCA
Source organism: Mycolicibacterium llatzerense (assembly GCF_025331195.1). Lineage (NCBI taxonomy): Bacteria > Bacillati > Actinomycetota > Actinomycetes > Mycobacteriales > Mycobacteriaceae > Mycobacterium > Mycolicibacterium llatzerense. The sequence goes on from NZ_LXOV01000001.1 coordinate 2,250,566, forward strand.
GCAAGTCGATGATCTCGATGACTTCGGCGCGTCGAATTTGCGGCGTCCGGCGTGCATCGTCGCCCATTGGGACAGCAGGGCGTCGAGTCCAGGCCCAGGTGCAGCACCGGCGGCGATGAGTGCCGCGACCGTTCTCGGCATCAACCGCAGTGCGGCGCGGCCGATCGGCCGCACGCCGTCCGCAGCCATCGCGTCGACGTCACCTCCGGCGTCCGTCAGGCAATGCACCACAGCCGGAAAGGTGTCGTCAAAGCGGTAGTCGGTTGCGTGCATCGGTGTGGCGCCCTCGGAGTCGACGACGTCGGGGTCGGTGCCGCTGCGGAGCGCAACCGTCAACGCGTCGACCACGCACCAGGCCGCCATCCGGTGCAGGATCGTGGTGAACCTGTCGCCGCGGGCCGACACTGCAATGCGCCGGCCTGGATCGGCGCCCGCGGCGAGGAGATCCAGCGCAGCGTGCGGGCGTGCACCACCCAGTGAATACCAGAGCGGGGACGCGCCACAGTGATCGAGCGGGTCCGGGTCCATGCCAATGTCGAGCAAGACGTGCACCGGCCGGACACCGAACCCGCCGTGCGCCGCGATGAACAACTCGAGCACATCGACAGGCAGCGGCGCGGTCCACGCCACGTGTGAGACGCCGAGGGCCGTGGCCACCTGAAGCGCCCCTTCCCGGCGGCCCGGGGGCAACTGATACCAGGGCCAAGGGCCCTCCCCGCAGGCGAGGAAGTCCGCGACGCTCAGGTGCTCCTGGCCGACGATGTGTCGGCCGTAGTCGTCGTAGTCCGTCGCGAATATCAGGTCGTCGCCGTCGCGGTAGACCACCACTTCGGTGCGGTCTTCGTGGTAGCGGGTCAGCTCTCGCATCACGCCAGGTCTTGCCAAGCGCACTCATCAGGGCCGGCCGGCTCGGCGATGAATCGGTCGAGTTCGGAATGGCCGCGATAGCCGTCGGCGACGACGTGACAGTCTTCGCCGTAGTGCAGCCAGAGCCGTCGCAAAGAGTCGGAGGGCATCCCGGGTGTGCGCAGTTCCTCTACCGAGGCGCGGGTCCGGCGCCGCGCAAATTCGCGGGCCTGCTCGAGGGTCGCGAATCCGGAGACCTCACGGGGATCGTCTGGTTCTCCTGTGCGTGCCATGTCGAAAACCAGGACGCGCCATTCGGGAGGCTGAACCCGCCCGAATCCTGGATCGGCGAACGACCGGCAGCGCCCGGGCGGGTCGACCGACGGCGCCGGCCCGGACCGTTGGTCGGGAGGGTTTGTCACGGTGTCACGTCTCTCCTGCTGGCGCTCCGGGATGGTGAATAGTGTCGACAGCCCGGTTGGATTCCGATTGGACCTAGCGCGGCGGAGCCGTGCTCGAGCCGGTGACGATGGTCCCAACCCGCTTCCAAATCGCAGGCCATATCGTCGCGTGATGATCTGTGCCCGCACTGCATTTGAGCTGGCTGGACCGGGCGAATGAGCAAATGGGAGACGCAACGACAACGGCGGTCGTTCGTCATCGTCGCCCTACTGGTGCTGGTTCCACTCGCGAGTTGCGGTCCGGTCGTGCTGGGCTGGTGGCTCGGTGGCCGCAGCGGTGCGGTGGTCGGAGTTGGTGTCGGCGTGGTCGTCGCGGTGGCGGTGCTGGTCTTCACCTGGATTGGTTATGCGCTGTTGCTCGGTGGCGACGGTACTGCGGCCGACGACGACCGGCGGTGGCTGCGCTCGCGCCGGCCGGGACCGAAACCGGTGCCGGTGTTCGAGCTCCAGGGCTGGTACGTGTTCGATGACGGTAGCCATTCGGCCACTGTGACCAGCCGGGTCGAGGCGGCAACCCGGCCGTCCCGCGCCGAGGCCGAAGCGATCTTGACCGCTGCCGCCGAATCCGCACAGCGGCAGTTCCGGGGCGAGGTGTGTGCGTTCCACTTCGTGGCGATCGAGGTCGATGGCCGGCCGGTCTGACCTGGACAGTCAAATCGGGACGGTCGGCGAACTCTGTGGCGACCGACGGTCCACGGAATGTTTGCCAGAACGCCCAGGTGTCCCGGTTATGGGCTAGATGTCCCGACACTGAATCATCCTGATCGGTATGCTGTGGGAAGCGAATCGGGATTACGATCGCGATGCCCGTTTCTTCGTAGCTAAGGCTGTCGGGGCGAACGGAATGGACAAAAGGAGAACCGGTATGACCACCGTTCGTAACTCGACCCGCAAGAAGATGGTGGCCGGCCTCGCCGTGACCGCCGGACTCGCGATGGGCCTGCTCGCCTCCTGTGGCGAGAAGGCGAAGGAAGAGCCGACCACCACGACCACCACCACCACCACCACGACGTCGGCACCGGCCTCGTCATCGCCGGTGACCCCGAGCGAGAAGGGCGGGCCCACCAAGGGTGGCAACTCGTTCTCCCCGTCGGTCAAGGCTCCGGGACCGCAGACCGCGTTGCCGGGCAACGTCGTCACCGCTCCGCACTAGAACGGGAGCCCCATCCCAGTAGGTCGCCGATGCGCCGTACGGCGCATCGGCGCAGTACTGGTAGCAGCCGGGCTGACGGCGCTGGCGTCCGCGGGCCCGCCTGCTGAGCGGGGTGGACAGCTGGCACTGTCGGGCCCACTGGCGCATCTGCTGACGGCCTCGGTCGATCTGGGGCCGTCAGCTGCAGCGCACGTCGAACTCACCGCTGCGCTGACGCGTGCCACCCGGCCCGACGGGCTGATCGAATGGGCAAGGGACGCAGGGCTTTCGGTGCAGTGGCGCCCTGGCGACAACTGGGCCACCGTCGAAGGCACGGCGCGCGCCATGGCCGGAGCGCTGGGCGTCGACGTCCGCGACTACCGCGGGCGCCGCGGGCAGACCTTCTATGCGGCGACCAGCCAACCGGAGTTGCCGCCGTCGTTGGCCGCCGAGCTCACCGGATTCGGCAGGCTTCTCGGCTTCACGCCGTTCCGGGAGTCGCGGCCGCTGATCGTGTCCCGCGACGTTCCCGCAGGCGGACTGACCGCGCAGGATCTGCGCCGGGCCTACAACGTCATGCCGCTGACCGATCAGGGGTACACCGGCAAGGGCCGCACCATCGTCATCTTCGGTTTCGATGGCTTCGATCAATCTGATCTCGACAAGTTCGCCGAGCTGAATCAGCTGCCGCGCTTCACGCCCATCGTGGTGGGGGACATGCCGTCCGAGCGCACCGGCGAGACGACGATGGATCTCCAGATGGCCCACGCCATCGCCCCCGATGCCCAGACCGTCTACGTCAATGCCCGGCCGACCGTGTCCGGCGACGGCGCCTACCGCAAGATCGGCGAGATGATGGCCGACGCCGACCGGCGGTTCCCCGGCGCCGAGTGGAGCCTGTCGATCGGCTGGGGCTGCGACAAGATGCTGACCGCAGCCGATCTGGCGCCGGTGCGCTCGGCGCTGTCGCGGGCACACCGCAGCGGCACGACCGCCTTCGACGCGAGTGGCGACCTGGCCGGGCTGGAATGCAAAGGCGGGCAGGACTGGTCGGCACCGCCGAGCATCGACGACATCGGATTGGATTCGGTGGCCTCGGTGCCCGAGATGACGGCCGTCGGCGGCACCACACTGTCCACTGACGAACACGGCCAGTGGCTCGGTGAGCTGGCCTGGTTCGACGTGCCGCTGACCCATGGGAGTGGCGGCGGGACGTCCGCCCTCTTCGACCGTCCGGCGTGGCAGCGGGGTGTCCCGTCGGAACGCGGACGCAACAAGCGGCTCATCCCCGACGTCTCTGCGGTCGCGGACTTCTTCACCGGCGCCCGCATGGTGTTCGGCGGCGAAACAGTGCTCGCCGGCGGCACCTCGATGTCTGCGCCGGTCTGGGCCGGGATGGCTGCCGTGATCGACCAGTACCTGCTCGACCATGGCGGACGACTGCTCGGCGATCTGAATCAGCTGCTGTATCGGGTGCAGCGGGCCGGTCGGCTGTCGGCGCTGCACGACGTCACAGTCGGCGGCAACGCGGTGGCGATGGCTGGTCCCGGCTTCGACTCCGTCACCGGTCTGGGCACACCCGATGTCGACAGGCTGGCGCGCAGCCTGCTGGTAGCGCAGGGGACGTCCGGATGAGCCGCATCGGGTTGGTGAGTTCGCTCTTTCCGCAGCTTCCGGCGCGCACCCACCGGTCGTTCCAGATCGGACTGGCAGTCTTCTTCGTCGCGCTGGTCGGCGCGTCGGCGCTGCGGCTGCTCGGCCTGTTCATCTCCACTGTGGCCGTGGGGATTCCGCTGCTGTTCGCGCTCTACGTCCGGCAGCTCGATTACCACGGACCGGAGCGGGCTCGGGTGTTCGTCAGTGCGGGTCTGGGTATCGGATTCGGCGTCGCGTTCGCCTTCGGGTCCGGCGCGGTGGTTGCGCGCGCATACGGCGTCCCGCTCGAGAGTGGCGTTGCCGCAGTGCATCTGCGCACGGTGGAGGCCGGGCTCTCGGCGGTGGAGGCCCTGGTGGTGATCGCGCCCACCTTGCTCATCCGGCTGTTCAACTCAGGCGATCGAAAGTCGTTGTACGGCTATGTGATCGGTGCGACCGGCGCGCTGGGCGTGACGGCCGCGACAACCATGGTCCGGATGTTCGCCCAGCTGGATTCCGGGCTGGTCGACCATGACCAGCCATTGGCGGACTTCTTCATCGAGGCCGCGATTCGTGGCATCACCATCCCCATCACGGCAGCTGCCGCAGCCGGAATGCTCGGCGCCGCACTGTGGTTCCGGCCCCGCGGCCGGCGGGTCTGGTTGCGCGTGCTGCTGATCGCAATCGTTCCGGTGCTGGCACACGTGTGGCTCGGTGACGAGGACTCAGCAGGAATCTCGCAGTGGGCGAAGATGGCCTGGCACGTGGGGTTCACCCTGCTGGGGTTATTGCTGCTGCGGCTGGTCCTGCAATTGACGTCGCGGCACGAAGGCACCGACGACGCGGCGCCGAGAACAAGCACGATGACCACGCGACGGCTGGTGGCTACCTGGACCACAGTGATCATCGTGGTGGCCCTCGGGCTGGTCGGGACAGCCGCTGCCACAACGAAACCGGTCGCTCGTTACCAGTGTCCGCCGAACTGTGGTCACCCGCTGATGGGTAAGCCCGTGGTGACCAACCCCAGATTCACCGCACCCGACGGCGCCTTCAGCGTCTCCTATCCGGCACCGGGTACGGCGTACTCGGTGACCATGAACGACAACGGTGTGACGGCGCAGTACACCGGGGGCAGTGGCGGGGTCATGCGGCTCTGGGGTGAACCGGCACGGGGACGGGACGCCAAGGACATCACCACGACACTGCTCACGGATGCATTCCCGGATTCGCGGGTGGCCTACGAGCTGCCCAACACCTTGGTGGGCTACCAGCCCGGATACGGCGTTGCTGCCGACGACTGGCCGGACGGCCAGAACGTGGTCGCCTCACGGACCCGCATCCTGGTCATGGTGGCCGTGAAAGACGATCTGGCGCTCGTCGCCGCCGCAGCGGGGCCGTTCCAGGAATTCGGCCCCGGGTCCGGCCCGCCGACGGGGGCCAGCTTGGAGCTGGCCGCGGATATGGGCAAGTATGTCAACAGCTTTCAGTGGCGGGACGAACCGCCGCGCTGACCAACTCCCGCCCCGGTCGCTGGACCAGGTGATCGACCGGGACGAAACGGCTTGTGCGACGGCGGAAGTCGGCGGTGCTGCTTTGCCAGGCGTTGGTGTAGTTCTGTTGGGCGGTTGGTGTCGGTTCGACGGCGGCGAAGCCGAAGTCGCGGGCGTAGGTCACCGATGCGGCGATGTAGTTCGCCTGGGACTCCAGCACCTGCTCTACGGAGTTGTGCCGCACGCTGATGTTCGGGCCGAGCATCAAGTAGCAGTTCGGAAAACCATGGACGGACGTCCCCAGATAGGCGACGGGCTCACCGTTCCAACTTTCGGCCATGGAGACGCCGTCGGCGCCGAACAGCCGGTCGGTCAGCGGCAATTGGCGGGTCTCGGAGCCGGTGTCCTGGTTGTCGTCGGGAAAGTATTTGTCCGACAGGCTCGAGATCGCACGGAAGTGACGGGGCGTGATTCGTCGCGCGGTCCGGATCGCCGGCTCGGCCGGAGCGTCGGTATCGACGACGACGTGGGCCGCCGTCCGCTCGCCGGTGGCGGTCGTGATGTGCCAGCGCTGCCGAACCGCCTGCCAGTGCAATGCGGCCACTTCGTCGTCGGCGTGGTCGATCAGCGTGACGTCGGCGATGCCGGACTGGTGCAGCCGGACGGCTGCCGCGAGGGCGCCGACGCCGGTGCCGATGATCGCGACGTGGTTGTGGGGGATCGGCTGGTTCATCGGTGGTCCTTCAAAGCAATGGGGGAGTTCAGGTCGGACGGCTGAGTGGGCAGCCATTTGCGGTAGCGCGCAAGGGCTTTGCGCTGAACTTGCTGGTCCACGATGAGGGCACACAGCGGGTACGTGCGCCCCGTCGGTTCGGCACCGCGGGTGATCTGCCGCATCTGGTAGCGCACCAGCGCCATGCTCGCCGCCGAGGCCAGTGTCTTGTCGGACCACGTCACCGGCTTCAGGTGCGCGACAGCTTCGTCGCCGTGGCTCCAGCGGTTGGGCAGGTCCGGCGTGACGGCAATGGCGGTGCCCATGCCGACGATGTCGATGCCGTTGGCCAGCACCGTGTTCGCGGTGTCCTGGCGGGTGATGCCGCCGGTGAGCATCAGCGGGATGCGGCTGGTCTTGGCGAGTTCTGCGGCCAGCTCGAGGAAGTACGCCTCGCGGGCCGCGGTGCGGTTGTCCGTCGGGCGGCCGGTCATGGCCGGGCTCTCGTAGCTGCCGCCGGACAGTTCGACCACGTCGACACCGAGCGGTTCGAGCATCGCGATGACGCGCACGGCGTCGTCGGCGTCGAAGCCGCCGCGCTGGAAGTCGGCGGAGTTCAGCTTGACGGCGACCACGAACTCCGGGCTCACTGCCAGCCGAATCTGCCGCACGATCTCCAGCAGCAGGCGGGCGCGGTTCTCCAGCGAGCCGCCCCATTCGTCGGTGCGGGTGTTGACCAACGGCGACAGGAACTGCGACAGCAGATAGCCGTGCGCGGCGTGCACCTCGACGCCGTCGAAGCCGGCCTCTTCGGCACGGGCCGCAGTGGTGACGAAACGCTGGATGGTGGCGCTGATCTGCTGCTGCGTCATCGCGCTGGGCCGGCCGAACCGCTTGCTGTGCTTGCCCATATCCACCGCGACGTCCGACGGGCCCCAGACCACGCCGGGCATGTTGGCGTTGACCTGGCGACCCGGGTGGCTGATCTGCATCCACATCTTCGCGCCGCCCTGCTTGCCGGCTTTGGCCCAGTCCTTGAAGGGCGCCAGCGGCGAGTTCGCGTCGAGGACGACGCCGCCCGGTCCGGTGAGCGCCTCGGCGTGGACCATGACATTGCCGGTGATCAGGACGCCCGCGCCACCCGTGCCCCAGCGGCGGTACAGCGCGATGAGCCGATCGTCGGGAGCCTGTCCGGCTCCGGCCAGCCCTTCCTCCATCGCGGCTTTGGCGATGCGGTTTCGGAGCGTCTGACCGGATGCGAGGGTGAAGGGGGTGAAGAGTGTGGGAGACATCGGCTGCCTTCGGGTCGGTATGATGTAAACGCTGCTCACATTTATATGGGGCAATGTAAACAGTGTCAACATTTGTGAGGCAGGACTCATGACGCCGTCGAAAGCGACGTACCACCACGGCGATCTGCGGACCGCGCTGGTGCACTCGGCGCTCGCGCTGCTCGAGGAGGGGGGCGCCGCGGCGCTGTCGATGCGCGCTGTCGCCCGCCACGCCGGGGTCACCGCCGCTGCCCCCTACCGGCACTACCAGGACCGCGACGCCCTCATGTCAGCCGTGGCGGCCGTCGGCTATCGCGAGCTGGCTCAGGACCTGGTCGCGGTCAGCCCGTCCCCGTCGACGACGGACGAGATCGCCAACGTCGCCATCGCCTACGTCCAGTTCGCGCTCCGGCGTCCCGCCCTGTTCCGCGCCATGTTCACCGAGCAAGGCGACGCAGGCAGTCCCGAGCGCGCCGAGGCGGTTACGGCGATTTCCACCTACCTCCGGGCCAATATCGCCCGGGTGTTTGCGGACGCGGATGCCGACGCATTGAGCGACGCCGTCTGGGCCTTGGTGCACGGCCTGGCGTTCCTGTTCCTGGACGGCAAGTTCGACAGCGCGGATACCGGTGAGCTGGAACGCCGCGTCCGCGCCGCGATCCATGCGGTCCTGAACCTGGCCGAGTAGTGGGCGGCAATCGCCTACCGGCTCTCGGCGAACTCCCGAAGTGATTGCACCTGAGCGGGATCCAGCGACGGCCGCACGGTATCCCGAGCTTTGGCGACGTCGTCCGCGGTGACGGCGGCCGCGTCGATGGACCGGCGCATCGCGGTCAGTGCGGCCTCGCGCAGCAGGGCTACGCAATCAGCGGCGCTGTAGCCGTCGAGGTCGCCGGCCAATTCGCCGAGGTCGACGTCGGGCGCCAGCGGAATGGATTTGCCTGCGGTACGCAGGATTTCGCGACGGGCGTCGGCATCGGGCGGCTCGACGAACACCAGCTTCTCCAGCCGGCCCGGGCGTAGCAACGCGGGGTCGATGAGGTCCGGCCGGTTGGTGGCGCCCACCACCACGACGTTGCGCAGGGGATTGATGCCGTCGAGTTCGGTGAGCAGTGAGGCCACCACGCGATCGGTGACGCCCGAATCGAAGCTCTGCCCGCGCCGCGGCGCCAGCGCGTCCATCTCGTCGAGGAACACCAGCGACGGCGCGGAATCGCGTGCGCGCTGGAACAATTCGCGCACGGCGCGCTCGGAGGAGCCCACCCACTTGTCCATCAGCTCGGCACCCTTGACGGAGTGCACCGACAACCGGCCGGAGCTGGCCAGGGCACGCACCAGGAATGTCTTGCCGCAGCCGGGTGGCCCGTAGAGCAGCACGCCGCGTGGCGGTTCCACGCCGAGCCGCTCGAAGGTGTCCGGGTGCTGCAGCGGCCACAGCACTGCTTCTGTCAGCGCCTGCTTGGTGGCCACCATGTCGCCGACGTCGTCGAGGGTCACCGACCCGACGGCGACCTCCTCGGTCGCCGACCGCGACAGCGGCCGGATCACCGACAGTGCGCCGGTCAGATCGTCCTGGGTCAATGCCGGTTCGGCGCCGTCGGAGCTGGCGCGGGCAGCCGCTCGCAGCGCGGCTTCCCGCACCAGCGCGGCCAGGTCGGCGACGACGAATCCCGGTGTGCGCTCGGCGATCTCGTCGAGGTTCAGCTCCTTGGCGGGCACCGACCGTAGCAGCACTTCCAGCAGGGCCTTGCGGGTGGCGCCGTCGGGCAGGGTCAGCCCGAGTTCGCGGTCGCAGAGGTCGGGGGCGCGCAGCCGGGCGTCCACGCCGTCGGGCACGGCGGACGTCGCGATGAACGCCACACCCCGGCTGGCGACGGCCTTGCGCAGCTCGGTCAGGATCAGCGTGGCCACGGGCTCGGCGACCGCCGGCAGCAGGGCGTCGACGTCGGTGATCAGCAGAACACCGCCGCCATCGCGGACAGAACTCACCGCAGCGGCGACCGCGGCCAATCGGTCCTCGGCCCGCAAGGCCCCGACCTCCGGACCGTCGAGTTCGACCAGGCGACGCGTGCGGCACACCGCGCGCACCAGCGTGGCTTTGCCGACGCCCGCGGGTCCGGACACCACCACGCCGAGATTGGCTGTGGCGCCCAATGTTTCGAGTAACTCGGGCTCGTCCAGAGCCAGCTTGAGCCACTCCGTCAGCCGGGTCACCTGGGCCGACATGCCTTTCAGATCGTCGATCGAAAGAGCTTGGACTTCAACGGTTTCCGCCGGGGAGATCACGGGCTGCGTGGCCGCGGTGACGACGGTTACGTCACCCCAGGAGACCACCGAATTCGGTTGCACGCTGACCGGGCCGGCGGGGTCCACGCCCGTGACGGTGAGCAGCTCCGAGGTCCAGGTGATGCCGACCTGGGTGGCCAGCGCGGAGGTGGCCGCAGACGTCGAGGTGCCCGGACCCAGGTCCCGCGGCAGCAGCGAGACCGTGTCGCCGATCGTCATCACCTTGCCCAGCAACGCCATTCGCAGGGTCGCGGGCGATATCGAGCCACTGGCCAGCCGCGAACCGCTGACGGTCACCGACCGGGCGCCGTACACCGTCGCCGGGGACACCAGCACCGGGGCGTCGGCCCGCACGCCGGCATTGGACAGGGTCACGTCGTCGAGCAGCGCGGTGCCAGGGGGAGTCCCGGTGGCGGCCACGCCGACCACCGCGCAGGTGGTGCGGGTACCGGTCAGCGACACCGCGTCCCACTCGCGGATGCCCAGGGCGGCAATCGCTTCGGGGTGCAGCATCACCACGCCGCGACGGGCGTCGAGTGCCGAGGTGTTGAGTCGGGCGGTGAGCTGAAGCTGCGCGCCGGTCGGGTCGGAAGCAGGCTGCAGGGCCTGTGTCATCGCCGCGGACCCGGCCTACGCAACCGGAGCCGGGCAGTGGAGCGGCGGTGCTGGCGGTCGGTGCGCCGCGGCTGCGCACGGCGGATGGCCCGGCGCGCCTGCCGCTGCTCCTTGGGTTTGTCGTCCCACACCTCGGGGTGCTCGCGCAGCCACGCCTTGGTGCGGATGGCGAACGGGATGTGCAGCACGTATGCCACGATGATCACCAGGATGACGATGTAGCCGTACATCACCGAGGCAGCGACCAGGATCGCGAGCAAGGCCAACAGCGGCAGCACCATGTTCGGCGGGATGGCGAAGGTGTGCACCTTGCGCATCGGCACGGTGCTCACCACCAGCAGCGAGACGCCGATCAGCCAGACGCAGATGAACACCTGACCCCAGTGCGAATCCCACCACGGGCCGGGGAACTGCATCTTGGCCGCCAGCGGACCGATGGCGCCGATCGCGCCGGCCGGGGCCGGCATGCCGGTGAAGAACTCCTTCTCGAACGCCGGGCCCTCCACGTCGAGCATGGCGTTGAACCGCGCCAGCCGCAGCACGATGCACACCGCGTACAGCAGCACCACGATCCACGCCAGCGGCGAGGTGTTGTGCTCCAGCAGGGTGGCGTACACGATGAACGCCGGTGCCACACCGAAGTTCACCGCGTCGGCCAGTGAGTCGATCTCGGCGCCCATCTTCGACGTGGCGTTGAGCATGCGGGCCGCGCGCCCGTCGAGCGCGTCGAGGATCGCGGCACCCGCCAGCAGCGCCATGGCCTCGGTCGGACGGTGATCGAGGGCGTACTTGACCGCCGTCAGACCCAGGCAGATGGCAGCGACGGTCAGGGCGCTGGGGACCAGCTTCCGCAGGCTTACCTGCGGAGTCTTGATCCGGGGTTTCATGCCGGCGACCCGCTCGGCAGTTCCGCCAGCACGGTCTCGCCGCCGACCGCGCGCTGCCCGACCTCGACGCCGATCACCGACCCCTTGGGCAGGTAGGTGTCCAGGCGCGAGCCGAAGCGGATCAGGCCGTACGTCTCACCCAGCGCCAGGTGCGCACCCGGGTGGGTGTTGCACACGATCCGGCGGGCCACCAGACCGGCGAGCTGCACCGCGACGACGTCGTGGCCGTCGGCGGTTCGCAGCCAGATGCTGTTGCGCTCGTTGTTCTCGCTGGCCTCGGCCTTGTCGGCGGACAGGAACTGGCCAGGCTTGTACTTGACGGTGATGACCTCGCCGGCCACCGGCGCGCGCTGAACGTGCGCGTCGAACACCGACAGGAAGATGCTGATCCGGGGCAGCGGCTCGTCCGAGAGGTTCAGCTCGGCGGGCGGCACGGCCTCGTCGATCAGCGTCACCTGACCGTCGGCCGGGGCGACGACGACGCCGGGCCGGCTCGGTGGTGTCCGCGACGGATGCCGGAAGAACCCGGCGCATGCGGCGGCCGCGGTCAAGCCGGCCACCCGGAGCCACGGCGTGCGGGCACCGAGCGCGGCGACGCCGAGGGCACCGCCGACGAACGGCAGCCCGGCCGGGTGGATCGGGGGAACGGTCGAGCGGACCAGATCGACCAAACGAGACAGTTCGGAATCTGGAGTGTCAGCTGGGGGGCGCGCAGGTCTGGCCATCGGGACTCGATTCTACGGTTTAGGGGGGCTCTAACTGAGATCCCAGACGGGCACGGGAGATCCGGCTGCCAACTCGACGACGTCCTCGCCGATGTCCAGCAGGCAGTTTGCCGTCGCCAGCCACCGGAGATGGTGCGACGCCGGCGGGCCGTAGCTGCTCACTTCGTCATCGGTGCCCACGACGCCGCGGCGGAACTGCCGTTTCCCGGCGGGGGACGTCAGCTTCTCGGTGAGGGTCGCTGAGCGGCGCGGCCTTTGGGCCGTCAGCCCCATCGCCGCGCGCAGTGGCGGCCGGATGAACACCTCGAACGACACCAGCGCCGAAACCGGATTACCCGGCAGCGTGATGATCGGGGTGCCATTGACCGTGCCTGCACCCTGCGGCATCCCGGGCTGCATGGCGACCTTCACAAACTCGACATCTCCGGAGAGGGCGTCCTTCACCACCTCGTAGGCGCCCGCGCTGACGCCGCCCGTCGTGACGATCAAGTCGACGTCTTTGGCGTGACCGGCCAGGGTTTCCCGGAACAGCGCGACGTCATCGGACGTCGCGGGTGCGGTGATGACGTCGGCTCCGGCTTCGCGCAGCGCTGCGGCCAGCATGACGGCATTGGACTCGTAGATCTGGCCGGGCTGCAGCGGGGTGCCCGGCGTGACCAGTTCGGTTCCGGTGGACAGCACCAGAACCCGTTGCCGCGGAATCACTTTCAGTTCGGCGAAGCCGAGGGCCGCCGCCAGGCCCAGTGCCGCGGGAGACAGCACCTCACCGGCCGGCAGCACCGTCATCCCGGCGGTGACGTCCTCGCCGGCGCGCCGGATGTGCCGGCCCTCCGAACTGGAGGAGAAGATCGAGACGATGTCCGTCGCCGCGTCGGTGGATTCGACGGGAACCACCGCGGTGGCGCCGGCCGGCAGCATCGCGCCGGTCATGATCCGGTGCGCGGTGCCGGGCGCCAAGGTCAGCAGGTCGGTGCGACCGGCCGGAATATCTTCGGCGACAGGCAGTTTCACCGGGTTCTCGGCAGAGGCCGCGGCCACGTCGACGGCCAGCACGGCATAGCCGTCCATGGCCGAGTTGTCGAAACCGGGCAGGGACAGCGGCGCCACCACATCGTCGGCAAGGGCCAGCCCCAGGGCGTCGGCCAGCGGCACGGTGACGGCCGGCCGGGCGCTGATCAGGCCGGCGACGACCTGCTGATGTTCCTCGACAGTTCGCATCGGGCTAGATCGCGAAGGTGACGCCGGTGAGTTCCTCGGACACCGTCCACAGCCGGCGCTGGATGCCTGCATCGTGCGACTGCGCGCTCGACTGGACCAGCACCGGGTGGCCGACCAGCTGCCGGATCCCGGACGGGCCGTAGTACTCGCCGCCGCGGGCGGCCGGGTCGACAGCGGCCCGCAACGTGGCCAGGGCGCCGACCTCGGGGCTGTTGGCGACCAGCCCGCTGATCTGGTTGAAGCCGGGCAGGCTGGAGCCGGGGATGTGGCGCATCAGCTCGGTGTTGGAAATGCCGGGATGGGCCGCGACCGAGATGGTTTCGGCGTTGGTGGCCACGAGCCGGCGTTGCAGCTCGTAGGCGAACATCAGGTTGGCCAGTTTCGACTGACCGTAGGCGGCGACGCGGTTGTAGCGGCGCTTCTCCCACTGCAGGTCGGTGAAGTCGATCTTCCCGAGGATGCGGTGGGCGATGCTGCCGAGCGTCACCACCCGCGAGCCCGCGACGGGCAACAGGTTCTCGATCAGCAGGCCGGTGAGCGCGAAGGCACCCAGATGGTTGGTGCCGAACTGCAATTCGAAGCCGTCGGCGGTGATCTGCTTGGGCGGGTACATCACGCCGGCGTTGTTGATCAGCAGGTCGATCCGCGGGTACGCGGCCCGCAGGTCGTCGGCCGCGGCGCGGACCGAGGTCAGCGAACCCAGGTCCAGCTTCTGCACGGTGACGTCGGCGTTCGGGGTGCTCGCCCGGAGTCGGGCGGCTGCCGCGTCGCCCTTGGCGGTGTCGCGCACCGCCATCACCACGCGCGCGCCCTGGCCGGCCAATACGCGCGCCGTCTCATAGCCCAACCCGGTGTTGGAGCCGGTGACGATCGCCACCCGCCCCGTCTGGTCCGGCACGTCATTGGCGGTCCACTTGGTGGTCATGGCCGAAGACACTACCGAGCGGACCGCCTGAGTTGCGCGGGAGCGGCGGGCGTTTACTGTCGGCAGCATGGCAATCGGCGGGGTCCTCTTCGACATCGATGGTGTCTTGGTGACCTCGTGGCGTCCGATCGACGGTGCGGCCGAAACTCTGCGGGCGCTGGAGGAGCGTCAGATCGCCCGCTCGTTCCTGACCAACACCACCACCCGGACCCGCCAGCAGATCGCCGAATTGCTTTGTGCCGCAGGCATTGACGTCGCATCCGACGAGGTCGTCACCGCCGCGGTGCTGACCGCTGACTACGTGCGCGACCGTTACCCGGGTGCCCGATGTTTCCTGGTCAACAACGGCCAGATCGGTGCGGACATGCCCGGCGTCGATCTGGTGTACGCCGCCGACTTCGCTGGACCGCAGCAGCCCGACACGCCCGACGTGGTGCTCCTCGGCGGCGCGGGACCCGACTACACGCATCTGACCCTGAGTTGGGTCTACGACTGGATGGCCCGCGGCGTCCCCGTGGTGGCGATGCACCGCAGCAATGCGTGGAACACCGCCGACGGCCTGCGGGTGGATACCGGGCTCTATCTGGCCGGCCTGGAACAGACCACCGGCTATCAGGGCACCGCCGTCGGCAAGCCCGCACCGGCCGGGTTCCTGGCCGCGGCCGCGCGGCTCGGCGTCGAGCCCGAAGAGATGTACATGGTCGGCGACGACCTCAACAATGACGTGCTCGCGGCCCAGGTCGTCGGGATGACCGGCGTGCTGGTGCGCACCGGCAAGTTCCGGCAGGACACGCTGGACCGTTGGGCCGCAGACGAATTCGCGATGCAGCCGAACTACGTGGTCGACTCGGTCGCCGATCTCCCGGAGTTGCTCGGGCTTTAGAGATTCAGGCCGTCAGCTCGCGCTGCATGTTCCGGAGCGCGGCGATGCGGTCCTGCAGCTGCTCGCGGGTCGCGGCAGCCACCGGCGGGCCGGGGTGCCGGCGCCGCAGCTCGTTGTGAATCCAGCCGTGGGGCTTGCCGGTGCGGTGATGGAACGCCGCCACCAGCAGGTTCAGCTCCTTGCGCAGCTCGCGGAGCTGGCCGTGCGTGGTCAGCGGCGGCTGCGGGACGCCCGGGTTGGCGGCGGCCTTGGCGCTGCGTTTCTGCAGCTGCTCGTCCTGGCGCTTGCTCAGCAGGTCACGCATCTGGGTGGGGTCCAGCAGACCGGGGATACCGAGGTAGTCGGCCTCCTCGTCGCTGCCGGCCTCCGTCGCGGTACCGAACGACGAACCGTCGAAGATCACCTGATCCAGCTCGGCGTCCGAGCCGAGCATCTCGAAGCCGTTCTCCAGCTCCGACTTCTCGTCTTCCTTCTTCTGCGCCTGCTCGAGCAGCTCGTCGTCGAGCCCGTCGGACACGCGGTGTGGCTTGCCCAGCACGTGGTTGCGCTCGCGCTCCAGCTCGCTGGCGAGCTCGAGCAGGTTGGGCACCGACGGCAGGAAGATGCTGGCCGTCTCACCCTTCTTCCGCAGGCGCACGAACCGGCCGATGGCCTGCGCGAAGAACAGGGGAGTCGACGCGCTCGTGGCGTACACCCCGACCGCCAGCCGGGGCACGTCGACGCCTTCGGACACCATGCGGACCGCCACCAGCCAGCGGCTGCTGCTCTCCGAGAACTGCGAGATGCGCGCCGACGCCGTCGGGTCGTCCGACAGCACGATGGTCGCTTCCTCGCCGGTGATGGAGTGCAGCAGCTTGGCGTAGGCGCGGGCGGTGGTCTGGTCGGTGGCGATGATCATGCCGCCGGCGTCCGGGATGTGCCGGCGGAGCTGGCCCAGCCGCTTGTTGGCCGCCGCGATCACGGCGGGCATCCATTCGCCCTCAGGGTTCAGCGCGGTGCGCCAGGCGCGGGCGGTCTGTTCGGCGTTGAGCGGTTCACCGAGGCGGGCCGAGTGCTCCTCGCCGGCGCTGTCGCGCCAGCGGGCCTCACCCGAGTACGCCATGAACACCACCGGCCGCACCACTCCGTCGGCGAGGGCGTCGGAGTAGCCGTAGGTGTGGTCGGCCACCGACTGCTGATGGCCGCTGCCGTCGGGTTCGTAGTTGACGAACGGGATGGGGCTGTCGTCGGACCGGAACGGGGTCCCGGTCAGGCAGAGACGTCGCGTCGCGTCGTCGTAGGCCTCGCGGATGGCCTCGCCCCAGCTCTTCGCGTCGCCGCCATGGTGGACCTCGTCGAAGATCACCAGCGTCTTGTGATTCTCGGTGCGCACCCGGTGCCTGGTCGGATGGCTGGCCACCTGGGCGTAGGTGACGACGATGCCGTGGTAGTCCGAGGACGTGTGGCCGACCGAGTTGCTGAACTTGGGGTCAAGGGACATGCCGACGCGAGCCGCCGCTTCGGCCCACTGGGTCTTGAGGTGCTCGGTCGGGACGACGACCACCACCTGGTCGACGGTGCGCTCCGTCAGCAACTCACCGGCGATCCGCAGGGCGAAGGTCGTCTTACCTGCACCAGGGGTCGCGACAGCAAGAAAATCCCGCGGCTTGGCGGTCAGATACCGCACCAAAGCCCGACGTTGCCAGCCCCGTAAAGCCTGGGTGCTGGGCGCTGCATATGCCCGCACCCGAAGACTCCTCCTTGGTCGAAGGGCAGTTTAGGGCAACGGGTTTGGCGGATGCACATTTGTCCGGCGTGTCCCGGCGCGCCCCTCGGTGGTGTCGCCGCGCGAGGTCGTGATCAGCCGTGTCACCGCGTCGCAGACGATCGCCTTGCGCTCGGCATGGTCGTCGACGCCGATCACGGTCAGCAAGGTGGGGCTGAGGTTGTGCCACATCGACGCGATGGTGAGTACGAGCGTGAAGAGCACCGGCGCGGGAAGCTCACTGGTGAGCTTGCCGTCGGCCTGGGCGGCGGCGATCGACGCAATCTGCTCGTGCATCGTCTCGCCGGGAAAGCCCGAGCTGGAATCGTCGGCTCGCTCGAGCCGGTGCCAGGCGATCAGCCGGCCGACCTCGGGCTGGCTGGCATAGACGTCGATCAGATGGGCCGCGTAGCCGGGTAGGTCGTCGGCCACCACCGGGCTGTCGGCGAAGAACCTCTGCGTCATCGCCGCCCACACGGCGTCGAACAGCTGATCTTTGCTGCCGAAGTAGTGATAAATCTGCGCCTTGTTCGCGCCTGCGTTGGCGGCGATGCGATCGACACGCGCTCCGGCGATGCCGTACTCGGCGAATTCGGCAGTTGCCGCGCAGATGAGCCGCGCCCGAGTGGCGTCGGAATCTCGCGGGTGCCCCATTTGCGAGATCTTAGCGACCCCGGCCAGTTTGCTAACTAACCGGATAGTTGACAGCGCCGTGAGGTCTGCCTAACGTTCCGAATCGGGTGGGACGTGGGTCACAGGAGGTGGTGTGGTCGCCGAGCCCTTTCCGCAACGGTCGGCCACGCTGACGCCGGAACTCGTCGGTCGCGGTGAACAACTTTCGAGGTTGATGTCCGCGATCAGCGACACCCCGCGCGGTCACACGGTGGTGGTGTCCGGCGCTGCCGGGTCCGGCAAATCCGCGCTGCTCGAGGTGGCCTGCCGGCATGCCCGGTCCGTCGGTTTTCGGGTGCTGTCGATCGCCGGCACCCCGGGCGAATCGAATACCCCGTTCGCCGGTGTGCACCAACTCGTCCACGCGCTCGGCTGCTGGGGTGGTGAGGCCCACCAGTACCAGCGGGTCATCGAAACCGCCCTGCAGTCGCCGAGCGGGGAGCAACTCCACACCGTGCGGGTCGCCATGGCCCTGCTCGGGCTGCTCGACGCCGTCGAGAAGCGGCAATCGGTCCTGGTCTGCATCGACGACGGGCAGTGGCTCGACGAACCGTCGCGCACCGCGATGATGTTCGCCGCCCGCCGCAGCGCAGGCCGGTTGTTGACCGTCGTGCTGGCGATCCCGGCCACGGCCGGAAAGGTGTTCAGCGGTGACGGCCGCTCTGTCGAGATCGAATTGCGGCCGCTGGAGCGCGACGATGCTGCCGCGCTGCTCGAGCGGCAGCCGTACGTGCCGCGTGGACTGCGGCGAGAGCAGGTTCTGACCGCGGCCGCGGGTAACCCGGCAGCCGTGATCGCCTTCGCCGAGACAGCCGCGGCCGATGTGCTCACGGCGGGGCCGGCCGCCGAACCGTTGGCGCTGCCCGCACCCAGCCTCGGTATCTTCAGTCGCCGTCTCGCGCGGTTACCCGCGCCGACCCGCGCCGCGCTGCTCGTGCTCGCGTCGGCCTCCGAACAAGATCTGCGGCACCTGATGCCCGCGGCGCTCGCGGATGCGCACACCCTCGCGCCGGCCGAGGTCGCCGGGATCATCCGGGTGGAATCGAGCCGGGTGCGGTTCCTGGACCCACTGATGCGGTCGGCGGCCTATCACCGGGCACCGTCGGCGGCGCGCTCGGCGGCGCATCTTCGTCTGGCCGAGGCCCTGGTGGCGCTACCGCACCGGCAGGTGTGGCATCGCGCGCAAGCGGCGCTCACACCCGACGACGCGCTGGCCGCGCAGTTGGCCGACACCTGCGACGAGGTACTGCGCCGGGATGGCTATCTGGCGGCCGCGACCGTCATGCACCGCGCGGCGATGCTGACCAGCGATGTCGGCGAGCACGCCCGGCGTCTGGTGCGGGCGGCGCCCCTGGCGCGCAACGCCGGCGATCCCAACTGGTCCGCGGAGCTGAGCCGGCGCGCCCTCAACGGTGTCGACGACCTCATATCTCAGGTACGCGCCCATACGGAGTTGGGGTCGGCGCGCTGCTGGGACGCCAACAACCAGCAGGTGCTGGACATGTTGCTCAAGGCGGCCGGCCTGGCTGTCGATATCGCCCCCGCGGTCGCCTGGGAGTCGCTTCGGGTCGCCGCGACGGTCACTTTCATCGCCGACGATGCCGCGGGGCGGTGTGGCGTCGCACGCCTGCTGAGGCAGCTGGAGGACGCCGAGCCGCCGGCCTCGGTGTCTGCGCGCGCCGACAGCGTCTGGATCCGAACCGCCACCGACCCGCACCTGGCACATCTGCAGTTGCCGGACATCATCGGGCTGGCCGGTCAGGTCGGCGACTCCGTCGGGCTCACCGCAGTCGGTGCGTCGGCCTGGCTGGCCGGGGAACCGGACCTGGCGGTGCGCTGCCTGCGCGGCGCGCACACCGGTGCGCTGGCACCGCGCTTCGGCGGCTTGGCCTCAACGGCGCTGTCCTGGGCTTTCGTCGACTCGGGCCGTTGGGACGAGGCCGTCGAATCGGCGACCGCGATGAGCTCTTCGGCGGCGGTCGCCGATGTGCCCGTGGTGGCCCGGATCGCGGACCTGGTGATCGCCACGGTGGCTGCCCGGCGCGGGCAGGCCGCCACCAGCCGTGCGCGCCTGAAGTCGGCCACCGAATTGGCCGACTTCCGGGACCGGCCCGTGCTGGCGGCGTGGATGCACCACGTCGCGGGTTCGATCGCGCTGGCCGAGAACCAGAACACCACCGCCTACGCCGAATTGTCGGAGCTGTTCGACGAATCCGGATTGCCGCTGCACACCTGCGCGTCGTATCTGGCGCTGGCGGACTACGCCGAGGCCGCCGTGTTGACCGGGCGAATCGATCAGGCCCGCGAGCAACTGACCCGGATTCTGCGGCATCTGCCCAGATCCGTGTCACCGCGGTTGACCCAGCTGGTCGCTCATGCGGACGCCGTACTCAATCCAGACACCGCGGGTGCACGCTATGCCGAGGCGCTGTCCGATCCGGCCGGCAGCCGTTGGCCTTTCGAGCGGGCGCGGCTGCGCATCAGCTATGCCGGATGGCTGCGCAGGCACCGCCGGCGACGGGACTGCCAGCATCAGCTGGCCGCGGCACTGACCGTCATGCAGGATCTCGGCGCGGCGCCGTGGGTCGAGCTGTGCGCCCGTGAACTGCGGGCGGCCGGAGTGCGTCCGCGTTCGTCATCGGTGCAGACCGATGCGCTGAGCTCGCAGGAACACAACGTGGTCTACCTCGTCAGCGAGGGGTACACCAATCCGCAGATCGCGGCCATCTTGAACCTGTCGGTGCGGACGGTGTCCAACCATCTGTATCGCTCGTTTCCCAAGCTCGGCGTCACCAGCCGTCATCAGATTCATGACGTGGCGCGCCCGGCGACCTGGACGACGGGTCTTTCCGCGCTGACCTGAGAACCGCCGTCGGCCCCAAATGGCCCCAAATGGAAAGTCGGCGGCGACGGAGAATCCGCCGCCGCCGACTGGTCTTACGCGTCAGGCCGCGCTGTGCGACTTCGACTTGGTCTTCGAGTCGGTGTGCGAGCCCTTGGCACTACCGCCCTTGGCGCCCGAGTCAGATCCGGACGCCGAGCCCGAGGTCGAACCTGCGCCCGCACCCGAACCCGAGTCGGAGCCCGACTTGCCCTGATGGCCCTTGCGACCGGGGGTGGTCGTCTTGGTGCCATCGCTGCCCGACGCCGAGCCCGAGCTGCCGTTGCTGCCGGCGTTGGAGCTGCCGGAGCTGGAGTTGGAGGTCGAGCTGCCGGAGCCGGAACCGGTCTTGGTGTCACCGGCGGAGGTGCCGGACTTGGTGCCGCTGTCGGTGGCCGAGCCGGTCGAGGTGCCGGTCTTGGTGCCGCTGCCGGTGGCCGAGCCCGTCGAAGTGCCGGTCTTGGTGCCGCTGTCGGTCGCCGAGCCGGTGGACGTGCCCTCGCCTGACGTTCCGGTAGCCGAACCAGTGCCATCGGTGGCCGAACCGCCGGCTTTGGTGGTGCCCTCGGTCGTCGTACCGGTGGACTCGCCCGTCGACCCGGTGGTCTTGACCTTGTCGGTCGCGGTGTCCGTCGTCGTCACGGCCTTCGTCGTCGCGGCGGTGCTCAGCGTCACCGTCGCGGCCGTGGTGGACGGCACCGAAGCCACATCGGAGACGGCCTTGGTGGCCGTCGTCGTTGCGGCGGTCGCAGCCGGTGTCTTGGTGGGGGTGATGTCGGTGAGGATCGACTTCACCACGGCGACGATGGCCTGCACCGTGCCGGCGATCGTGGTGCCGCCGGGGACGGTTGCCCCGCCGCCGAACAGGCCGCCGCCATAGATGTTGAAGCCCGGGATGTCGAGTCCCAGCAGGGCGCCGAGGTTGGGTCCGTAGCCGCCGTTGAGCAGGCCGTCGATGATGGTGGCCGGTGCCTGGATGACGGCGGTCGCCAGCTTGCCGAGGTCGCCGGCCTTCACCGCGTTGATGACGTTCTGGGTGGCAGTGCCCACGGCGCCCAGGGTGCCGGCGACCGGGCCGATGAGGCCGACGCCGAGCTCGAGCATGAGGTTCGGCAGATCGTTGGCGATGTTGATCATGCTCTGCAGCGGCTGCGAGATGAGGTTGCCCAGGGCCTTCGGCAGGGGCCCGATCGGATTGATGGCGGCCATGACGGGCAGCAGGATCGCGAGCTGGAGGTTGTTCAGCGCGCCCTCGATGTTGGCCTTGCCCAGGTCGCCGACAGCGGCCCCGAGGTAGCCGGGGACCTTGGTGGTCAGCGCGGTGACCACGGCCTTGCCGCTGTCGCCGAGGGCGTTGACCAGACCGGTCATGGTGCCGACCTGGTTGGTCAGAACCTGGCGCAGGATCGGGAACAGGCCCATCTCCATGTAGGACTTGACGTCAGCCTGCAGGTTGCCGACGGCGGTCCCCAGCACCTGGCCGTACAGGTCGAACGGACTGCTGGTCAGGTTGACGGCGGCGGTCGACATTGCATGACTGATCGAGGGGATCGACGGCACGTGGGCCATCGGTTGGATCGGGGCGACTGCGATGGCTCCCGCCGTCAGCAGTGTGGCTCCGGAAAGGACGGACGATCGAACGGCGGCGTGCAAGATGGTTTCCTCTCATTCGCTGCAGCCGGTCCATGGCGCAGCGTGTACCTGACTAAACCGTCGGTTCGATCACGGATCGAGCAAAAATTGACGGCAACGCACATCATGGGATGTTTGTGTTACTGGCCGGTAGAGACAAATGACTCAATGTGCACAGCAGCGGTGCAGGAAGACGCAGAAAACGACCGCGCACGCGAGCGTGCGCGGTCGTGGGTCAGCGGTGTTACTCGACGAAGAAGTTGTCGTGCTGGATGAACCACTCGCGGCGTTCGTCGTCCGTCATCTCGGCGAGCTGGCCGAATCCTTCGAAGTACGCCTCCCGCGGGGCTCCCGGAGCGAACAGCATCAGCACCGATGCGGGCTCGTCGGCCTCATTGCGGAAGCCGTGGACGCCGCCTGGCGGGACGTAGAGAAAGTCGTTGGTGCCGGCTTGCACCCAGTCCGTGCCGTCGTACAGCGTCATGGTGCCGGACAACACGAAGAAGGCCTCGGACATGGCACGGTGGAAATGCGGTCCCGGGCCGCCGCCACGCGGGGCGATGTCGACGCGGTACAGGCCGTAGTCGCCCGCGGTCTTCTTCTGGTTCGCCAGGTAGTGGTACTGGATCACGCCGTGGGAGTCGTAGTCGGCCGGCTCGTCACCGCGCCGCAGCGTGGCACTGACTTCTGGCTGATCGGATGTGTACCGGGCCGGGGGATAAGGCGGTACTACCAACGACATGATCGACTCCTGTGGCCATCGAGATCGGAGACGGCTGCTCGGTTCCCACAATAGGGCGGTCGTACCTTTCGCAGTTCTCGGCAAACTGACAGGCTCTCGACACTCGTTGTTCAGAGTCCCGGCCTAGCGTCCGAGCGGTGATAACCAGACGCGCATTCCTGGCTGCTGGGGCTGCTGCCGCCGGTTCGCTGGCATTTGCCGCGCAGGCGTCCGCCGCACTGGATCCGGCCGCCGTCGCGGGCCAGTACGCGCGCCGGGTGCCGACCCAGTGGGGAATGGCACTGCCCGGGATCGTCACGTCGATCCCGCCGAACGGCCGGCAGATCGCCCTGACCTTCGATGCCTGCCGCGGTGGAGTCGACGAGGCACTGCTCGACACACTGCAGCGCAACAACGTGCCGGCCGTGCTGTTCCTGAACTCCCGGTGGGTCGACCAGCACCCCGACCGGGCGGCACAGCTTGCGGCAAATCCGCTCTTCGAGATCGGAAACCACGGCACCCGGCACGTGCCGTTGTCGGTGAGCGGCCGTGCCGCCTACGGCATCGCGGGCACGCGGTCGGCTGCCGAGGTCGTCGACGAGGTGTGGGGCAACCAGATGAAGCTCACCGCACTGACCGGGAAGGCGCCCACCTGGTTCCGTCCGGGCACGGCCCACTACGACGACGTCGCCGTGCAGATCGTGCATGACCTCGGGCTACAGCCGCTCGGCTTCAGCGTCAACGGCGATTGTGGCGCGACGCTGCCGGCCGCTCGGGTGCGCGCGAATGTGGTTGGTGCGCAACCTGGTTCCGTCGTCATCTCCCACATGAACCATCCGGGCTCGGGTACCGCGGCCGGCTACGCCGGGGCCATCGCCGATATGCGGGCGGCCGGTTGGGAGTTCGTGCGGCCCGCCTAGCATCGGTGCGGTGGAGAAGTTTGACGAGGGCATGCGGGCCGCGCGGCTTCTGGATGCCCAGGACAAGGCGGCGGAACTGTTCGTCGCCATCGAAGAACGCGGGCTGATCCGGCCCGGCGTCGGCGAGCGTCAGGTGACCGACGAGATCCGTGATCTCGCGGCCGAAATCCTCGGCGTCACCCGGCACTGGCACAAGCGGATCGTGCATGGCGGCGAGAACACGCTCGCGACGGCGCGGGAGAACCCGCCCGACCGGGTGATCGCCGACGACGACATCGTGTTCGTCGACCTCGGCCCGCTCTTCGAGGAATGGGAAGCCGACTTCGGCCGTACCTTCGTGCTCGGTGACGATCAGCGAAAGTTGGCCTTGCGCAATGACTTACCGAAAGTGTGGGAGGCGGCGCGGGCGCACTTCGAGTCGACTCCGGATATCACCGGCGCGCAGTTGTTCGACCACGTCGTCGGGTTGAGTCGAGCTGCCGGCTGGGAATTCGGTGGCGCGATCGCCGGACACCTCGTGGGGGAGTTTCCGCACGAGAAGATCCGTGGCCACGAGATCGACTCCTATGTCGCACCCGGCTCGGACCTACCGATGCGGCGGATGGATTCCCAAGGGCGGCAGTGCCATTGGATTCTGGAAGTGCATCTCGTCGAGCCCGGTCGGCGATTCGGCGGGTTCCAGGAGGAGTTGTTGGACCTGCGGAGGTGACAGCAGCCGGAGGCAGTCCTGAATAGACGAATGCGGTGTGGCGCCGATTGGCGCCACACCGCATTCGGCATCTGTGGCTAGATCAGGATTCCGGTGCCGCCGGCCGGATTGCCGGTGCCTCCGGTACCGCTGGCGCCGGTGCTGCCCGTAGCACCGTCGCTGCCGTCGTGGGTGCCGTGGCCGCCGTTGGCGCCGCCCGAACCGCCTGCGCCCCCGGCACCGCCGGCAGGACCGTTGCCACCGGCGCCGGTGCCCGCACCAGTGCCGCCGTTACCGCCGTTGCCGCTGGTGCCACCAGTGCCGCCGGCACCGGCGTTGCCGCCGTTGCCCCACTGGGTCACGTTGTCGTTGTAGCCCTTGCCGCCGTCACCACCGGTGCCGCCGGTACCACCGACGCCACCGTTGCCGCCGGCACCACCGACGTTGTCGCCGGAGGTTCCGCCGTTGCCGCCGACGCCCGCTGCGCCGCCGTGGCCACCGACACCGCCCGTGGAACCGGCATTGCCGTTGATGAACGGAGTGCCGTTCGCGCCGGTCTGGCCGTCGCCACCGGTGCCACCATTGCCGCCGATGCCGCCGGTACCGCCGGCACCGTCGAGGCCGTTCGCAGAGAATCCGCCGGCACCACCGGTGCCACCGGCACCGCCTGCACCGCCGGTGCCACCGAAGCCACCGCCGCCGCTGATACCGGCCGAGTTGTTGGACCCGAATGCCGGGAGCCCGCCGACACCGCCGGACCCGCCGGTGCCGCCAGTGCCGCCGGCACCGCCTCCGCCGCCGACGCCCGAGACGGTTCCGCCGGCGCCGCCGACGCCACCGTTACCGCCCGCGCCGGCATTGCTGCCGGACAAGCCGGTGGCACCCAGCGAGGCCCCGATGGTTCCGTTGGCGCCGTTGCCGCCGGTACCGCCTGCGCCGCCGGCGCCGCCGTTACCGGTCAGGCCACCCGAGCCGCCGGCGCCACCGTCTCCACCGCGGCCGGCGGTGCCCAGGATGGTGAGGGCGTCGAAGCCGTTGCCGCCCCGACCGCCGTCACCTCCGTTACCGCCAACGCCGTTGGCGGCCTGGTTGGCGCCGGCGCCGTTGAAGCCGCCTGCCCCGGCGCTACCGGCGGTGCCACCGGTACCGCCCGTGCCGCCGTTGCGCTGGATCGAGGAAATCCCGTCGGAGCCCGCACCGCCGGTGCCGCCGTTTCCGGCGTTGCCGCCCTTGCCGCCGTTGCCGACGGTGCCATGAGCTGCGGCGCCGCCCTTGCCGCCGCCGCCGCCGTTGCCGCCCGCACCACCGGAACCACCGGTGAAGCCGCCGAGGACGCCCGAACCGCCGCTACCGCCGTTGCCGGCATTGCCGCCGGTCCCGCCGCTGCCGCCGTTACCGGCGTTGGTGCCGCCCGCACCACCGGTGCCGCCCGCACCACCGTGTCCGCCGTTGGGGCCGTTTTCGCCAAGTGCGGCAAGGCCATTGGCGCCCTTACCGCCGGTGCCGCCGGAACCACCGTTACCGCCGTTGCCGTCGGTGCCGCCGGAACCACCGTTGCCGCCGGCGCCGCCGTTGCCCGCGACGCCGACCGCGGTGATGGTGTCGAAGCCGTTGCCGCCCTTGCCGCCGTTGCCACCGTTGCCACCTGCGCCGTTGGCGGCCTGGTTGGCGCCGTTGCCGTTGAAGCCGCCGGCACCTGCGTTACCGGCATTGCCGCCGTCACCGCCCTTGCCGCCGTCGGGGATCAGCGACGAACTGCCGTCGGAGCCATTGCCGCCGTTGCTGCCGTTACCGGCCGCTCCGCCCTTGCCGCCGTTGCCGACGGTGCCGTGCGCCGCGGCGCCACCCTTGCCGCCGGCGCCGCCGTTACCGCCGTTGCCGCCCTTGCCGCCGCCGCCGAGAGCGCCGCCGCCGAGGACACCGGATCCGCCGCTGCCGCCGTTACCGGCCGCGCCGCCGGTCCCGCCGCTGCCGCCGTTGCCGGCCTGGGTGCCACCCGCGCCACCGGTGCCGCCGGCACCACCATGGCCGCCGTTCGGGCCGTTCTGGCCAAGCGCGGCAAGGCCATCGGCGCCGCTACCGCCGATGCCGCCCGCGCCGCCGTTACCACCGTTGCCGTTGGATCCGCCGGAACCACCGTTACCGCCGGCGCCACCGTTGCCTGCGACGCCGATCGCGGTGATCGTGTTGAACCCGTTACCGCCCTTGCCGCCGCTGCCGCCGTTGCCGCCCGCGCCACTGGCGGCCTGGTTGAGGCCCGCGCCGTTGAAGCCGCCGACGCCCGAGGTGCCCGCGTTGCCGCCGTTACCGCCCTTGCCGCCATCGGGGATCAGCGACGAGCTGCCGTCCGAGCCGTTGCCGCCATTGCCGCCGGTCCCGGCCGCACCGCCCTGGCCGCCGGCCCCGACGGTGCCGTGTGCTGCGGCGCCGCCCTTGCCGCCGCCACCACCGTTACCGCCGCTGCCGCCGTTACCGCCGCCGCCGAGGGCTCCGCCGCCGAGGACACCGGAACCACCGGAACCACCGTTGCCGGCGCCACCGCCGGCGCCGCCCGTGCCGCCGTTGCCGGAGTTGGTGCCACCGGCGCCACCGTTGCCGCCGGCACCACCGTGGCCGCCATTCGGACCGTTTTCGCCAAGCGCGGCAAGACCATTGGCGCCGTTACCGCCGGTGCCACCGGCACCGCCGCTACCACCGTTACCGGCAGTGCCGCCGGAGCCACCGTTACCGCCGGCACCGCCGTTGCCTGCGACGCCGATCGCGGTGATGGTGTCGAAGCCGTTGCCGCCCTTGCCTCCGTTGCCACCGGTAGCGCTGGCGTTACCGGTCGCGGCCTGCTTCTTGCCGCTGCCGTTGAAGCCGCCGGCACCCGCGGTGCCGGCATTGCCGCCGTCACCGCCCTTGCCGCCGTCCGGGATCAGCGAGGAGCTGCCGTCGGAGCCGTTGCCGCCGTTGCCGGCGTATCCGGCAGCGCCACCGGTGCCACCGGCGCCGACCGTGCCGATGAACCCGACCTTCTTGCCACCCTTGCCGCCGACGCCGCCGTTACCGCCGTTGCCGCCGTTCCCGCCGCCGCCGAGGGCTCCGCCGCCGAGGACACCCGAGCCGCCGTGACCGCCGTTGCCGGCCTTGCCGCCGGCGCCACCCGTGCCGCCGATGCCGAAGATGTGGCCGCCGTTGCCACCGATGCCACCGATGCCGCCGTTGCCGCCGGTCTGGCCGTTGCCACCGTTCTGGCCAAGCGCGGCAAGGCCATCGGCGCCATTGGCACCGTTGCCGCCCGCGCCGCCCTTGCCGCCGTTGCCGATACCGCCCGCGTTGCCACCGTTACCACCGTTAGTCGGGGTGAAGATGCCGAAACCCGAGTAGCCGTTGCCGCCCGAGCCGCCGTTGCCGAAGCCGCGGGCGTTGCCGCCGTTGCCGCCGGTAACTCCGGGAAGGCCACTCGAGTAGCCCTTACCACCGTCACCGAACCACAGGCCGCCGTTGCCACCGTTGGGGTTGATCACGTTGCCGTTGGCGCCGTTGCCGATCAGGTACTGGCCGGCCAACAGGTTGATCCCGGTGTCGACCACCCAGCCGATGGGGCTGTTGATCCAGCTCTGCACGCCGAAGTGCACGTTCCCATAGATCCAGTTGGCGACCAGCACAGTC
Source organism: Mycolicibacterium llatzerense (assembly GCF_025331195.1). Taxonomy (NCBI): domain Bacteria; kingdom Bacillati; phylum Actinomycetota; class Actinomycetes; order Mycobacteriales; family Mycobacteriaceae; genus Mycobacterium; species Mycolicibacterium llatzerense. The sequence goes on from NZ_LXOV01000001.1 coordinate 2,278,564, forward strand.
GGGTCGACGAACGTGGGTAGGACGATGGTGGGGACGGCGAGGGGGCCGACAGCTGCCAGAGGAGCGGGCGCGGCCAAGGGGTTGACGGCGCCCAGCGGAGTGGGCTTGGCCAACGGGTTGGTGGCCGGTGGGGCGCTCGCGGCCACGGAGGCCGGGGCGGCCGGGTGCATTCGCTTGTTGGCGCCGCCGTACTCGACTTGGCGGCGCACCCAGGCCATCACGGCCCAGACGCCGGGCATCTGGTCAGGGTTGGTCGGTGTGTGGGGGACCAGCATGGCGCCCAGGTTGACCGCGGACAGCAGGCTGCTGATCGGGTTGAACGCCTTGGTCGTCGGAGCGGTGATGACCGCCCCGGTTCCCGGTGCGGACGGGGCCGACGGGCCGCTCGGACCGGTCGGGGTCGTGGCGCCGGCCGGGTTGGTTGTGGTGTTCGGTGTCGTCGGCTTGGGGCCCGATTCGGTGGCTTTGTGCCCGCCGGTTGGGCCGTCGGTGACCACACCGGCCGTCGACCGCGGACCCCGCGCGGGGCGGGTACCCGGGGTGCCCGCGTTGGAGCTGCCGGTCGTGGCGCTCGAGGTGTCGCCGGCGGTGCTGGCGTGTTTTGGCTTGGTGCCCGGAGCGGGTTTTACCTTGGGACCCTTCGCCAGGTCGCTGAGCGCTTTTCTGGCATCGTCCGCGTACTGGCGCATGCGGTCCTGCGCCTGCTGGCGTGGGGTTCGCGGGGTGTCGGTCGTGCTGCCGGTGCCGCCGGAGGCCGGCGTCTCACCGGGCTGGGGCTTGGGCTTGGTCGGCGGCTTGGGCTTCGTCGGGCTCTTGGTCTTGCCGTCCGTGGCCTTGGAGGGGCTCGAGTTGCCCGACTTGGCGCCGCTGTCGCCGCTCGAGCTCTCGGTGTTGACGAGCCTGATGTCCGCGGTCACCGACTGCATCGTCGGCGAATCGGGACCCAGCAGCAGCATCACACCCGCGCTGGCGAATGCCGCGCTCGTCAATCCCGCAGCCGCGAGCGGCCCCGCTGCACTCCACCAGCTGTTCGTGCCCACTGCCCTGTGCTTGCCCACGATCCTCCTCGCGCGTCGGGTGTGAGATATGACACCCCGGTAAATAAACGTGAGGAGACTAACACCCGTAATCGAAAGCTGTGAACATCTTGCGGAAAGTGTGTGTCCGTTCATATCGGCGGACCGCGGGTACTGGGATCAACTTGAAAAAGGCATTCTCACCTGCGGAAAAGTCGGCTGTCGTGCATATTTTGGCGGGTTACCGAGCTGGTGACCGCAGCCTCCGTGGCCGTGGTCGACGGGGGTGGCGGGATGGTGTGGAGAATATATTTAGAACACGTTCATTTCGGTTGTGGTCAACCGATCGGGCGCCTTTGGGCCGCTGGGAACGGTCGTTCGACGGCGCCAGGTGGGCCTGTGGTCGCGCTGCGGGCGCACATGTTCAGCCTGAGGCCCGACGGGTTCTATGGCGAGCGGTTGGACCTGGCACGGCGGTTGTTTTGCCGGGATCTGACAGCAAATGGATACTCGGCCTCTGCGGGTTACATAATTGCCCGGTCGCGTAAATACTCTGTATGGATCAAAATTTGCCACATCAGTTGTATTTACGACGTGCGCAAGCGAGGGTTTGACAATTGCGTTCGAAATTGATTCGCATCGTCAATATCGAACGCACTCGGGATGGCTATGAATATCGTTGGTAATTACTGAGATTGGCTGATCTTGTAGTCGCGTCGTTCGGCTGATCCGCCTGATGGAACTCTGATCGAGCATATGTTTCGGGGATACGCTCAAGTTAGTAGCGTTATTTGCCGAATTCCTTTTCAATCGCTGGCAAACTGTCTACCCTTGGTTTATCAATATTCGGGCTAGCGAAGGAGAAGTCATGTCGATGATCCGTTCAACCGTCCTCTTGGGGGCGGCAGTAGCCGGTGCTGGCGCAATCGCGCTGCTCGGCGCAGGCGCTGCGTCCGCCGACTCCGGCATCAACCTCGGGCCCGGCAGCAACGACGGTGTGCTCAACGGCGGCGCCTTCAACACCGGCGTCCTCAATTTCGGTGTCGGGAACAAGGGCATCCTCAACCTGGGCAACGGCAATACCGGCGTCGCCAACATAGGCAATGGGAGCACCGGCATCGTCAATATCGGCAACGGGAGCGGCGGCGTCGTCACCGTGGGCGACGGGCGCAATGGCCTGCTGAACATCGGCTACCCCCACTAGCAGCCCTTCGGTGTCCTGGAGCCCTGTGGGTCTGTGCGAAACCCCTTGTCGCACAAACCCACAGGGCTTTTCCATGGTCAGACCGGGAATGTCACCCCGGTCAGTTCTTCGGACGCCGCCCACAGCCGCTGCTGCAACTCGGTGTCATGTGACTGGTCGCTCGAGCCGACGACCTTCGGGTGGCCCGTCTGCTGGAACAGTCCGTCCGGCCCGTAGTACTGGCCGCCGTATGCGGCCGGGTCGGTCGCGGCGCGCAGCGTGGGCAGGGCGCCCATCGCGGCACTCTGGAAGAGCCGTTCTGCGATGGGTGTCACGACGGCGGGCGGCAGCGGCACGTGGCGAGCCAACTCGGTGTTCGATCCGCCCGGGTGCGCGGCGAGCGCGACGGTCTCCGCGCCGGTCAGTCGTCGCTGCAGTTCGTACGTGAAGAGCAGGTTCGCGAGCTTGGACTGGCCATAGGCCGCCACCCGGCTGTAGCTGCGTTCCCATTGCAGATCGTCGAAATGGATGGCGGCGCGAATCCGGTGGCCCAGGCTGCTGACCGTCACGACGCGGGAGCCGGGCACCGTCAGCAGCTGGTCGAGCAGGAGGCCGGTGAACGCGAAGTGGCCCAGGTGGTTGGTGCCGAACTGCATCTCGAAACCGTCTGCAGTGGTCTGCTTCGGCGTCCACATCACGCCGGCGTTGTTGATCAGCAGGTCGATCGCCGGGTACTCCGACTTCAGCTGTTCTGCGGTCTCCCGGACCGATTGCAGTGAGCTGAGGTCGAGTTCCTGGAGGGCGACGTCGGCGTCGGGGGTGGCCTGGAGGATGCGGTTGACGGCGTCCTTGCCCTTGTCGAGATTGCGGACGGCGAGTACGACGTGCGCACCCTTGGCGGCGAGTGCGGCTGCGGTCTCGTAGCCGAGCCCGGTGTTGGCGCCGGTGATGACGGCCGTACGTCCGGTCTGGTCGGGAATGCTGGCGGTTGTCCACTTGGTCATGACGGTTCCTCGGTAGCCTGGGCCTCATCCGGGGCGAGCGCCCCGGAAGTTTCACATATCCGGAACGGTAGCCCCGTTTAATTTGTTCCCGGGAGCATGATGATCTGCAAACCGAAGCGGCCGCTGCGTGCTGACGCGGCCCGGAACAGGGCGCGCGTGCTGGAAGTCGCCTATCAAACCTTCGCTGACGAGGGACTTTCGGTGCCCATCGACGAGATCGCCCGGAGGGCGGGCGTCGGTGCCGGCACCGTCTACCGACACTTCCCGACCAAGGACGATCTCTACCGTGCGGTGATCGAGGATCGGTTGCAGTCGGTCATGGATGTCGGTCGGGCATGTTTGGCGTCGGACGCTCCGAGTGACGCGCTGTTCGATTTCTTGCGGTCACTGGTCCAGTGGGGAGAGACCGATCAGGGCCTCGTCGACGCGCTCGCCGGCCTCGGGATCGACGTCAACGCCTTGGTGCCCCATGTCGAGGATGAATTCCTGGCGTTGCTCGGTGAATTGTTGACGGCGGCGCAGCGCGCCGGCGCCGTCCGCATTGACGTCTCGGTGCCCGAGATCAAGACGCTGCTCGTGGCGGCGCAGGCCGCGCAGCGCTACAACGCCGACGCCGCCGAGCGGGTTGTCGAGTTGATGATGGACGGATTGCGACCGCGCTGAGGCGGAAACCGCGGTTCGCGGACGGTGAACGACCTTGCACTCGCCCTACCTGAGTGCTAAAAACAACCTTGGCACTCTCGATAGGTGAGTGCTAGGTCGGGACAGTGAGGCCGGGGCCGCATCTGCGAGCACAGCCCCAGGTCGTCCGTCGCGGGCGCTGCGCCTGACCAAAGACGTGCAATTCCCAACCGGAGGAATTACTTCGCAATGGCCAAGACAATTGCGTACGACGAAGAGGCCCGTCGCGGCCTCGAGCGTGGCCTGAACAGCCTCGCCGACGCGGTAAAGGTGACGCTGGGCCCCAAGGGTCGCAACGTCGTCCTGGAGAAGAAGTGGGGCGCCCCCACGATCACCAACGATGGTGTGTCCATCGCCAAGGAGATCGAGCTGGAGGACCCGTACGAGAAGATCGGCGCTGAGCTGGTCAAAGAGGTCGCCAAGAAGACCGACGACGTCGCGGGCGACGGCACCACCACCGCCACCGTGCTGGCCCAGGCCCTGGTTCGCGAAGGCCTGCGCAACGTCGCTGCCGGCGCCAACCCGCTCGGCCTGAAGCGCGGCATCGAGAAGGCCGTCGAGGCTGTGACCGCGTCGCTGCTGGCTTCCGCCAAGGCCATCGAGACCAAGGAGCAGATCGCTGCCACCGCCGGTATCTCGGCCGGTGACCAGTCCATCGGTGACCTGATCGCCGAGGCCATGGACAAGGTCGGCAACGAGGGTGTCATCACCGTCGAGGAGAGCAACACCTTCGGCCTGCAGCTGGAGCTCACCGAGGGTATGCGCTTCGACAAGGGCTACATCTCGGGTTACTTCGTGACCGACGCCGAGCGCCAGGAAGCCGTCCTGGAGGATCCCTACATCCTGCTGGTCAGCTCGAAGATCTCGACCGTCAAGGACCTGCTGCCGCTGCTGGAGAAGGTCATCCAGTCCGGCAAGCCGCTGCTGATCATCGCCGAGGACGTCGAGGGCGAAGCCCTGTCGACCCTGGTCGTCAACAAGATCCGCGGCACCTTCAAGTCCGTCGCCGTCAAGGCCCCGGGCTTCGGTGACCGTCGCAAGGCGATGCTGCAGGACATGGCGATCCTCACCGGTGGCCAGGTCATCAGCGAAGAGGTCGGCCTGTCGCTGGACACCGCTGACGTCAGCCTGCTGGGCACCGCCCGCAAGATCGTGGTCACCAAGGACGAGACCACCATCGTCGAGGGCGCCGGCGACGCCGACGCGATCCAGGGCCGTGTCGCCCAGATCCGCGCCGAGATCGAGAACAGCGACTCCGACTACGACCGCGAGAAGCTGCAGGAGCGCCTGGCCAAGCTGGCCGGTGGCGTTGCAGTCATCAAGGCCGGCGCTGCCACCGAGGTGGAGCTCAAGGAGCGCAAGCACCGCATCGAGGACGCCGTTCGCAACGCGAAGGCTGCCGTCGAAGAGGGCATCGTCGCCGGTGGTGGCGTGGCCCTGCTGCAGTCGGCTCCGGCCCTGGACGCCCTGTCGCTCGAGGGTGACGAGGCCACCGGTGCCAACATCGTGCGCGTCGCGCTGTCGGCTCCGCTGAAGCAGATCGCCTTCAACGGTGGTCTGGAGCCGGGCGTCGTCGCCGAGAAGGTGTCGAACCTGCCCGCCGGTCACGGCCTGAACGCCGCGACCAACGTGTACGAGGACCTGCTGGCCGCCGGCGTTGCCGACCCGGTCAAGGTCACCCGCTCGGCGCTGCAGAACGCGGCGTCCATCGCGGCGCTGTTCCTCACCACCGAGGCCGTCGTCGCCGACAAGCCCGAGAAGGCCGGAGCGCCCGCGGGCGACCCGACCGGTGGCATGGGCGGTATGGACTTCTAAGTCCAGCTCTTTTTACGGGAAAGCCCCGGCTCGCTTGGCGAGTCGGGGCTTTTTCGTGTCCGCCCACTGGCCAGTTGTTGCACGCATTTTTCGAAAATCCGTGTCGTAACTGGCCACTCGGCGCTCACCGCGAGTTGGCTGCTGAACAACCTGCGAAGTTGCTGGGAATCTGGTAAATATTTACAGATAAGTCAATATTGGGTTCCTTCGCGGCGCTGCGTCGTCCAGCTGCCCGACACTTCCGAGGGGGTCGCTGCCATGAATGCTTCGATTCGGTTGATGCCGACCAAATTGGCCGCGGCGACTCTGGCCGCCGGAGTGGTCGCGGCGGGCGCATCGCTGGGGGCGGCGGAACGCGCGCTACCGGCCATCGAGGCCAACGTGGTCAACACCTCGTTGATCACCGATGCGCTCGGCAGCGTGGGCTGGTTCGTCGACGGAGTCGCCGCAAGCGTTGTCATTCCGATCGAAACGGTGGTCTCGTTGCCGTTCGACGCGCTGACCGCCATCGCGGTTGCCGTACAACAGCCGAACTATGCCGCTTCGGTGCTGAGCTGGCTGGTCAATCGGTACGTCAACCCGGCCGAGTCGTATCCGTATTACACGTTCCCGGCGGATTTCAGAGCGAACGCCATCGGAGGTATCGCCTATGCGTTGCCTTATCCGCTGGGACCGAGCACCACTGCTCCGGGCGTGATCAACGGCATCGCCGACGGCATCGCCAATCTCATCGGTAGCGCGCTTGGCGGGCTGCCCGATCCGTTCGCCGGCGTCGCCGCGACCGATGCGTTCTGGGCGACCATCCCGGGGCGCCTCATCAGCTCGGTGAATTACGCTCCGCTGGCTCCGGTGTGGGCGCTGTGGGATGTGGCCGACTACGTCGGCTTCCTGCCCTACAACGTGGCGGCAACCATCGAGTCGGCCATCAAATCCCCGCAGGACATTCCCGGCTTGGTCAGCAATCTGGTCTACGGGCTCCTCGGCTCCGACGCGCAGGGCGGACTGGCCGGCTTCCTGATCCACGATCTCGGCTACCCGCTGACCACGCTTCCGGGACCTGTCGGCCAGTTTGCGACCAATTTGGAAGCGAACATCCAGCAGGGGCTCGAGAATCTGCTGTCGAACCTTCCGACGCCGACACCGCCGACCCTGGCTGCGACAACGGCCGCGGGGGCAGGACCGGTATCGACGGCCGCGGTCGCGGGGGTAGCGGCCGGCGACATCCCCGCAGCCGACGGGCCGAGCGCGAACGCTGTGAAGCTCGCGGTGCCGGATGTGTCGAAGGCTCCGGACATCTCGAAGGCTGTTGACGCCACGAAGGTTCCCGACGCCGCGAAGGCTGTTGACACCGCGAAGGTTCCCGACACCACGAAAGCCCCGGAGACATCCGACGCCCCGAAGACCACGGACACCTCCAAGGCCCCTGAGGCTGCCAAGGCTCCGGAGACAAAGCCGGACACCCAGGGCAGCGCAACCGGCAAGCCGGATAAGAAGGCCGACAAGGTCAAGTCCGGCAACAAGGTTCGGCCGAGTGCCAAGTCTGCGCAGACCGGCGCGGGCAAGTCGACGGCTCCCAGCAGCGTCGACAAGCCGTCAGTGCCCGAGACCGCCGACAAGCCTGCCGGCGGTGCGCATTCCGATCCGACCGGCGCGGATGCAGCTGCCTGACCTTCGCGACGGCTGACGCAGGGGTGTCGGCCGGTGGATGACTCAGGTCTGTTTGAGTGAAACGCAGTCGTGCACGCCTTCGGGGCTGCGATGCAACACCGCTCGCGTCGGCACCACCCGCAGGCCCGCGTCCGTGGCTTCGGCGGTCCCGTCGACGATGAGCGAGTAGCCCGTGGGTTCGCGCGGCGGCCACAGCACCGTCACGACCGGGTGGGCGCCGGCGTTGCCTCGGGTGGTGTTTCCGACGGGTTCGATCGTGAGCGCGCCGCCGCCGAACACCGGAGTGACGGCCACCGTGTGCGGGCGAAAATCGTCACCGACGGTGATCAGGAAGCCGAACGGGAAGTCGGCCAGGGTGTCGCCGAGCTTGTCGAGATCCACCTTCACGCTCATGACGTCAGGATAGGTCGCCGCAGCCTCAGGCCGGCGCCGCTTGCCGGCCGCGGACCAACCGGCCTGGCCGAGCCGCGGTCGGCACACCGTTCTCCGCGATGATCTCGCCGGACACTATGGTCGCGACGTATCCGTCGGCGGTCTGATCCAGGCGACGCCCACCGGCCGGCAGGTCGTGCGCGATGGTCGGCTTGTGCAGCGTCAGTGCGTCATGGTCGATCACGTTGAGGTCGGCCTTGTAGCCCACCGCGATTCGGCCGCGGTCGGCCAGCCCGGCGACGCGCGCCGGGACCGAGGTCAGCTCCTTCACGGCGTGCGCCAGGTCCAGTCGGCCGGCCGCGCGGTCCCGCACCCAGTGCGTCAGCAGGTACGTGGGAAATGAAGCGTCGCAGATCATTCCGTAGTGGGCGCCGCCGTCGCCGAGGCCGAGGATGACGTCGTCGCGCTGGATCAGTTCGGCCACCGTGTTGAGTGACCCGTCGCGGAAGTTGGCGAGCGTCACCAGCAGCATCGCGTGGCCGTCGTCGTCGAGCACCCGGTCATACGCCTCTTCGAGCGGGCTGACGCCGCGGGCGGCGGCCCGCGCGGCGATCGAATCCGACGGTGCCGGTTCATAATTCGGGGGAGTGCCCAGCGGGAACATGTAGTCCCACGCCTGCGCCGCGAACATCAGGGGATGGCCGTCGGCGGCTGCGGTGTCGTTCAGAATGCGTTGGCGTACTTCGGGTTTGCGCATCTCGGCGACGCGTTCGGCCAACGGCAGATCGGCGATCTCGCGGTATGACGGATACAGCACGAACGGATTGCCGGACAGCTCCAGGCCGATGACCAGACCGATGGGGCGCGGGAAGATCTGTGCCGAGATCGAACCGCCGTCGGTGTTGGCCTTCTCGACCATCCGCAGCGCGTCCTCGAACGTGGCCGGCCCGGCGTTGCCGACGGCCAGGGTGAACGTGACGGGCAGGCCGACGTCGGCCGCCACGTCGAACACGGTTTTCAGGGCGACCTCGTAGTCGCCGGCAAGTAGATCGGGCACGAACTGGATCAGTCCGCCGCCGCCGTCTTCCACGCCGCGGGCGATGGCCTCGATTTCGACCTGGGCCGCGTCGTGGCTCGGGATGGGTTGCCCGCCGGAGGTCTTGTGCAGCGTCAGCCGCGACGACGCGAACCCCAGGGCGCCGCACTCCACGGCCTCGGCCGCCAGCTTGCGCATCAGGGCCAGATCTTCCGCGTTCGCGGGCTCTCGATTCACGCCGCGCCGGCCCATCACATACACCCGCAGCGGGGAGTGCGGCAGGAACGCGGCCACATCGATATCGCGGCGTCCCGCATCAACCGCGTCGAGGAATTCGGGGAAGGTCTCCCAGGTCCAGGGCAGGCCGTCGACCATCACCACGCCGGGAATGTCCTCGACCCCGGCCATCACGTCGACGAGCACGTCGTGGTCGTCGGGCCGGCACGGTGCGAAGCCGACGCCGCAGTTGCCCATGACCGCGGTGGTTACGCCGTGAGCGGAAGACGGGGTCATCCGGTCCGACCAGATGGCCTGTCCGTCGTAGTGGGTGTGCAGGTCCACGAAGCCGGGCGTGACGAGCAGGCCGGTGGCGTCGATCTCGCGGGCGCCGGCTCCTTCGACGGTGCCCACTGCGGCGATAAACCCGTCTTGAACTGCGACGTCGCCCCGGAACGGTGCGCCACCCAGCCCGTCGGCGATGAGTCCGTTGCGAATGACGATGTCGTAGGCCGCGCCCGCTGCGTTCATGTGAACAACGTACGACTCAGGCCCTCATCAGATCTGTGAGTTGGCTTTGAGTTGAAGATTAGAACGGCTAGGCATTGCAAAACCGATGTATCGTGATAGGTACAAGATGCATCGAAACAATGAAAGGAATTGCGATGTTCTCAGCTGGTTTTGGTCCCGGATTCGGTGGGGGCTTCGGCCCGGGATTCGGGGGCTTCGGTCCCGGCGCGGGTGGCCCCGGCGGCCCGGGCTTCGGCGGTGGTTTCGGCGGCGGCTTCGGGCCGGGCGCCGGACACCACTTCTTCCGGGGTCGTATCAAGCGTGCCGCGATTGCGGCGGCCGCGCTACTACAGGAAGGCCCGGCCACGGCCGAGCAGCTCGCGCAGCGGGTTTCGGAGATCACCGACGGCGCATTCACCCCGCCGGTCGACAAGGTCGAGTTCGTCCTCTCGCTGCTCGCGGCTCGTGGCGTGGCCACGGTCGAGGACGGCGTCGCGACGCTGACCGAGTTCGGTGAGCAGCTGCTCGCCTGGCGCGGCGTCAGCAGTGAGACGGTGCAGGCGTTCCTCGGGCAGGCCGGGAAGTTCGGCGACGTCATCAAGCTGCGCAAGGATTTGTTCGAGCTCGCCGGGCTGGCGCGCACGATCAAGTTCACCGGCAACGACGCGCAGAAGGCCGACCTGTCGGCGGCTGTCACGACGCTGTCCGCGGCGGTCGCCGAGGCCAAGAAGGCGCTCTACCGCACCTTGGCCGACAACTGACCCACAACTGCACAATCGCCAGCGGCGGGCCTTCGGGTTCGTCGCTGGCGATGTTGTCGGTGCCCCGTGGCACGATCGGGGCATGATCGACCATTTCGGTATCAACTGCAGTGACTGGGCCAAATCTCAGCAGTTCTACGACGGTGTACTCGGTGTGCTCGGGTTCAGCCGGCAGATGGACTTCGGAATCGCCATCGGCTACGGCCGCGACGGCAAGCCGGACTTCTGGATCGCCGATGCCAGTGCTGGGGAAGCGTCGGGCCCGAACCGCGAGGTGCACTTTGCTTTTCAGGCCGCCGATGTCGATGCGGTGAGCGCATTCCACGACGCGGCAGTCGCACTCGGTGCCGAGTCCTTGCACGCGCCCCGGCTCTGGCCCGAATACCACCCCGGTTACTTCGGTGCGTTCGTCCGTGACCCTGACGGCAACAACGTCGAGGCGGTCTTCCACGGCGCGGCCGGATAGATGTCTGACACCGCGGCGGCGCGAGAACTGTTGCGCGACTCGTTCACTCGGCTCATCGAGCACGTCGACGAGGTCACCGACGGCCTCTCTGAAGAGGTGTCGTGTTGGCGTCCGACGCCGGAGGCCAACAGCATTGCGTGGCTGTTGTGGCACAGCGCGCGGTGCCAGGACATGCAGCTGTGCGACGTCGCGGGTGTCGAGCAGGTGTGGACGAGTGAAGGCTGGGAGCAGCGGTTCGCGCTCGACCTGCCGCACAGTGATGCGCCCGGCTACGACATCGGGTACGGCCACACTCCCGAAGATGTCGGCAAGGTGCGGCCGCCGGTCGAGTTGTTGGTCGGCTACTACCGCGCGGTGCACAAGGTCACGCTGGAGTACGTCGCGACCGTCACGCCGGAGGAGCTCGAGCGCATCGTCGACCGACGCTGGAATCCACCGGTCACCGCGAGCGTGCGACTGGTCAGCATCGTCGACGACTGCGCGCAGCATCTGGGTCAGGCCGCGTACGTGCGGGGCATCGCCGCGCACAGATGACGGTCGAGAAGTTCGTCCGCTGGTGGCCGCCGGTCGGGCTGGCGATGATGGCCCTGTTGGGGTGGGGCGTCGGCACGGGCTCCACGCCCGTCGACGACGTCTTCCAGCATGCGGGCCGGGCCGGTCAGCCGTATTCGGGCTGGCTGCTGTTCTTCACGGATCCGCGCGTACTCATGGTGATGCTGGTGATCGCGGTGGGAATCACGTTGTGGCAGAAGCGCTGGCGCCTCGCCGCGGTCATCGCGCTGACGCCGCAGTTGGCGGTGTTCGTCGAGCGCGGACTCAAGGAGCTGTTCGGCCGGCACAAGGGCGGGGCACTGGCCTACCCCAGTGGGCACACGGTGTTGATGGTGACCGTGTTGGGTGTGATCGTCGTGGCGGCCGGGGCGGTGCTGTGGACCCGGGTGCTGGCGGGCGTCTTCGTCCCGCTGGGCATGCTCGGCCAGGCCTTCACCTACCACTACTTCACCGACACCCTCGGCGCGTTGCTGTTCGGGTCCAGTGTGGTGTGCCTGGCTGCGCGTCTGGCTGCGGCGAAAGCTCCGCCCGCGGTCTATTGAGGCGCGGCCGTGATGCCGCCGGGGCGATTTTTTGACACGCGTCAAGCCGGGTGCGACCCGTGTCACACCTGGTCGTTACCATGGCCGTATGACCGCTACGTCTGACGTCCAATCGCCCGGTTCCGGCACCATCTACGACCCCGCCACCGGGGCCATCGCTGGGACCGTGCGCTGGACGGACCCGGCTGACGTACCACGGATCGCCGCGGGCCTGCGGGCCGCGCAGCGAGAGTGGGAGGCCCGCGGGCCGCAGGGCCGGGCGAAGGTACTGGCACGTTTCGCGGTGTGGCTCAACGATCACCGCGACGAGATCGAGACCCTGCTGGTCCGTGAGACCGGCAAGTCGATGGTCGACGCCAAGGCCGAAATCCCGCTGGCGATCCTGATCATCTCGTACGTGGTCAAGACCATGGAGAAGGCGCTGGCGCCCGATACCCGGCCGGCCCCCATGCCGATGCTGTCGGTCAAGAAGATCACCGTGCACTACCGCCCGCGTGCCGTCGTCGGTGTCATCGCGCCGTGGAACTACCCGGTGGCCAACGCGCTGATGGATGCCATCGGGGCGCTCGCGGCCGGCTGTGCCGTGCTGCTCAAGCCGTCCGAGCGGACCCCGCTGACCGCCGAACTGCTGCTGCGCGGCTGGACCGACTCCGGTGCACCCGAGGTGCTGGCCCTGGCACAGGGTGCCCGCGAGATATCCGAGGCGGTCATCGACAACTCCGACTTCATCCAGTTCACCGGCTCGACAGCCACCGGCCGCAAGGTCATGGAGCGCGCGGCCCGTCGTCTCACCCCGGTCAGCCTCGAACTCGGCGGCAAGGACCCCATGATCGTCCTGGAGGACGCCGACGTGGAGCTGGCCGCGAACGCCGCGGTCTGGGGCGCGATGTTCAACGCGGGGCAGACCTGTGTGTCCGTCGAGCGCGTCTACGTGCTGGAGCCGGCCTACGACGCGTTCGTCGACGCCGTCGTCAAGGCTGTGCAGAACCTCAAGGTGGGTGCCGGTGAGGGCTACCACCTGGGCGCCCAGATCGACGCCAGCCAGGTGGACATCACCGAGCGGCACGTCAACGAGGCCGTGGCGGCCGGTGCCCGGGCGCTGACCGGTGGCAAGCGCCCCGACGGCCCGGGCAGCTTCTACCCGCCGACGGTGCTCGTCGACGTCGATCATTCGATGGCGTGCATGACCGAGGAGACGTTCGGTCCGACGCTGCCGATCATGAAGGTCGCCACGGTCGGTGACGCGGTCCGCCTGGCCAACGACAGCCAGTACGGGTTGAGCGCCACCGTGTTCTCGGGCGACGTGCAGCGGGCCAAAGATGTTGCGCTGCAGCTCGACTGCGGTGCGGTGAACATCAACGACGTGCTGGCCAACCTGATGTGCACCACCGCCCCGATGGGCGGCTGGAAGACGTCGGGCATCGGCGCGCGCTTCGGTGGGGCCGAGGGCATCCGCAAGTTCTGCCGCCAGGAGACCGTGGTGGAGCCACGAACCAGCAAGGGCACCGGCGGCAACTACTACCGCAACTCGATGAAGGCCCTGGCCCGCATGAACAACGTGCTGACCAAGGTGTCGCTGATCCGGTCGAAGCGCACCGCCAAGTAGCGCCACCTGTTGTTCACCGTGACGTCACCGCCAGGTTCGGCCCGGCGGTTACCTTCAGCCGGTGACCCTCGACACCGCTGCCGTTGACGGCTACGCAGTCCGCGATGATGACGACGACGATCCCGAACTGGTGCTGGTGCACAGCGGAGAAGTGGTCGACACCTGGCGTGAGGGCTACCCGTACGACGACCGGATGAACCGGCAGGAGTACGAGGAGCAGAAGCGTCTGCTGCAGATCGAGCTGCTGAAGCTGCAGAAGTGGAGCCAGGCCAACGGGCTGCGGCACGTCATCGTCTTCGAAGGCCGCGACGCCGCCGGCAAGGGCGGCACCATCAAGCGGTTCATGGAGCACCTCAACCCGCGCGGCGCCCGCGTCGTCGCGCTGGAGAAGCCGACGGAGCGGGAACGCACCCAGTGGTACTTCCAGCGGTACGTCACGCACCTGCCGGCCGCCGGCGAGATCGTGCTGTTCGACCGCTCCTGGTACAACCGGGCCGGTGTGGAACGCGTCATGGGTTACTGCACGCCCAAGCAGCACGCTGAATTCGTCCGCCAGGCACCGCTCTTCGAACAGATGCTGGCCAACGACGGCATCAGCCTCACCAAGCTGTGGTTCTCGGTGACCCAGGCCGAGCAGCGCACCCGGTTCACCATCCGCCAGGTCGACCCGGTGCGGCAGTGGAAGCTGTCCCCGACGGACCTGGCCTCGCTGGACAAGTGGGACGCCTACACCGCGGCCAAGGAAGAGATGTTCGCCTGGACCGACACCGAGGTCGCGCCGTGGACTGTGGTGAAGAGCAACGACAAGAAGCGTGCCCGGATCAACGCCATGCGCCATGTTCTCGGTAAGTTCGATTACGACAACAAGGACCATGAGGTGGTCGGGCACGCCGACCCGCTGATCGTGGGACGGGCGCTGTCGGACTGAGGCGGCGCCCACCAACGTAGGAGGGCGCTTGCGATTCGTCGCGACACTGCTGTTGTGGCTGGTCACCACCGTCGCTGTGGCGGTGGCTGTGCCGGTCTGCTGGGCGCAGCACACACTTGTCGACCGGGGCGGCTACGTCGCGCTGGCAACCACAGCCGCCAAGAACCATGAGCTGCAGAAGGCCACGGCCAGCGAGCTGGGCATCCAGATCAACAAGCTGGCCACCAGCGCGGGATATGACCTGAGCACCAGCACCATGTCGAGTGCCGCCGGTCTCTACACCTCCAGCTCGGTGTTCCCGGGCCAGTTCGGCACCGCCAACGGCTTTGCGCACGACTGGCTGTTCACCGACACCATGGCGCATTCGGATGCGTCCGGCCGCTGGACCATCGATCTGTCGCCGATGCTGTCGGACCGGTCGTTCAAGGCGACGCTGTCAGCGCTCGGCATCCGCGTGCCGTCGAAAATCGAAGTACCGATTACCGATTCGGCCCAGTCGGTACGGCCGGGCCAGTTCCGGGCCGCGACGACGTGGGGACCGTGGGCGCGGATCGGCATCTGCGTGCTGACGGGCATCTTCGCCCTGCTCACTCTGGCGGTTACTCGATCCCGCGGAAAAACCGTTGCCGCCCTCGGTATCTCGACCATGATCGTCGGCGCCGCCGGCTGGGCCGGGATCGAGGCGGGACGGCGCTACATCAACGACGGGCTCAACCGCACCACCGGCAACGTCCGCCAGGTGGCCGACGTCATGGTCGATACCGCCATCGCCAACGCCCACGAGTGGCTCAACATCACCCTGGCCGTCGGCGGCGGACTGGTGGTGCTCGGCGTGCTCGTGACGCTGCTGGGCAACCTCGGCCGCCGAGTGGTCCGCAAGCCCAAGCCAGCGGCGGCCGCCTCCTGACAGTGATTTGTGCACGAAAATCCGCGGTCGGCGCGGAAAAACGTGCACAAATCACGCCCCGACGGTGCGCTCCAGGAACGAATACACCAGCGCGGCTTTGAACGCTGCTTGCGAGTTGTCGGCGGCCCCGCCGTGTCCGCCCTCGATGTTCTCGTAGTAGTTGACGCGGTGACCGACGGCCTCGAGTGCCGCCGTCATCTTTCGGGCGTGGCCCGGATGCACCCGATCGTCGCGCGTCGAGGTGGTCATCAGTAGCGCGGGGTAGGTCCGCTCGGCCGAAATGTTCTGGTACGGCGAGTACTTCGAGATGAACTCCCAGTCGTCGGGGTTGTCCGGGTCGCCGTACTCGGCCACCCACGAGGCTCCGGCGAGCAACAGGTGATACCGCTTCATGTCCAGCAGTGGCACGCTGCACACCAGAGCACCGAACAACTCCGGATACCGCGTCAGCATGACGCCCATGAGCAGCCCGCCGTTGCTGCCGCCCTCGGCGGCGAGTTGTTCGACGGTGGTGATGCCGCGGCGCACCAGATCGGCTGCGACGGCGGCGAAGTCCTCGTAGACCAGGTGGCGGCCCTCGCGCATCGCCTGGGTGTGCCAGCGCGGGCCGTACTCACCGCCGCCGCGGATGTTGGCCTCGACGTAGGTGCCGCCCTGGGTCAGCCACAGCCGGCCGAGCACCCCGGCGTAGCCGGGCAGCATCGACGACTCGAAACCGCCGTACCCGCTCAGCAGTGTCTTGCGCGGCTCGGTGACGCCACGTTGTCCCACAACGAAATACGGGATGCGGGTGCCGTCGGCAGATGTCGCGAAATGCTGCGACACCTCGACCTCAGAGGCGTCGAAGAATCCCGGGGCCCGCTTGATCTCGGCCACCGCGCCGCCGGCGTGTCCCCACAGCAGGCGCGACGGACTGTCGAATCCGCTTGAGTCCAAGAAGATTTCGTCGCCGTACTCGTCGACGTCGACGATGACGGTGGTGGCGTGCTTCGGCACGCCCGGAATGTCCTCGCGCACCCAGGTGCCGGGGGTGACCAGTTCGATGTGGCCGATGACGTCGACCAACGTCTGCAGCAGCAGCCGGTCGCGGGTCCACGCGAAGTTCTGCATGCTGCTGTGCTCGTCGGGCTCGAAAACCACACTCAGATCCCGGTTTCCGGCCAGGTAATCGTCATAGCGGGCGGCCAGCAGTGTCCCCGCCGCGTAGGTCGTGTCACCGACCGCCCACTCGACGCGCGGCCGGATCAGCAGCCATTCGCGGTGGATGGAGATCGCGGCATCGGTGGGCACGTCGATGCGGATCAGCTCGTCGCCGCGGACTTCGTAGCGTTCGCGGTTGAAGAAGTCGGTGGACTGCGACACCATCAACCGCTCGAAACCCGGTGTGCTGTCGTAGCCCGCGCCGACGCTGACGTCGGACGCCGCGCCTTCGAAGATCGTCACGGCCTCGGACAGCGGCTGTCCACGGTGCCACCGCTTGACGATCCGCGGGTACCCGGACTCGGTCATGGCGCCGGGCCCGAAATCGGTGCCCACCAATACCGTGTCGGGCGTCTCCCAGGAGACGCTGGACTTGGCTTCCGGCAGGTTGAATCCGTCGTCGACGAATTGCCTTGCCTCCATGTCGAACTCGCGGACCACCGACGCGTCGGCCCCGCCGCGGGACAACGCGATCAGGGCGAGGTTCAGGCCGGGCTCGATGACGTCGGCACCGGCCCACACCCAGTTCTCGTCTTCGTCGGCCGCGAGCTTGTCGAGGTCGATCAGCACGTCCCACTCGGGGGCGTCGGTGCGGTAGCTGTCGAGCGTGGTGCGCCGCCACAGCCCACGGGGGTTCTCGGCGTCGCGCCAGTAGTTGTAGAGCAGCTCGCCGCGCCGCCGGACGTACGGGATGCGGGCATCGGTGTCCATCACCTCGAGGGCGTCGGCGCGCATCTGCTCGAAATGCTCGCCGCCGAACTCGGCGATCGTCGGCTCGTTGTGCTCGCGCACCCAGTTCAGCGCGTCGTCGCCGGTGATGTCCTCGAGCCACAGGTAGGGATCAGCTTCTGGGGCGAGCGGAGCGACGGGATCGGCTTCTGGGGCGAGCGGAGCGACGGGATCGGCATCGGCGGGGCCGAGGGAATCAGAAGTCACCCGGACATTCTTACCCTCCGGCGTAGGGTGGCTGCATGCCATCACGGGCACTGATCACCGCCGATGCCGCCGAACTGCTGCGCAGTCTGCAGAACCAGCACGGGCCGTTGATGTTTCATCAGTCCGGCGGATGCTGCGACGGGTCGTCGCCGATGTGTTATCCCGATGGCGATTTCATCGTGGGGGACCGGGACGTGCTGCTTGCGGTGCTCGACGTCGGAGCCGACGGCGTGCCGGTGTGGATATCGGGCCCGCAGTTCGAGGCCTGGCAACACACGCAACTGATCATCGACGTGGTCGCGGGCCGAGGCAGCGGGTTCAGCCTGGAGGCGCCCGAAGGCAAACGCTTCCTGTCGCGCGGTCGGGTGTTCGCCGAGGCGGAGAACGCCGAGCTCGCGGCCCAGCCGCCCATCGTCGGCGCCCAGTACGCGCAGGGCGCGCGGCCCGTCCGGGACGGCACGCTGATCGTCGACCGTGCCGAGGAAGCGTGCCCACTGCCGGGAACGTAGCCGGTTGAATCGGTCTCCCGCCTGCCAAGCACCGCTCGCCTATAAGGTGTGCATGTGACTCACTATGACGTCGTCGTTCTCGGAGCCGGTCCCGGCGGATATGTCGCCGCCATTCGCGCAGCCCAGCTGGGGCTGACCACCGCCATCGTCGAACCGAAGTACTGGGGCGGCGTCTGTCTCAACGTGGGATGTATCCCATCCAAGGCCCTGCTGCGCAACGCGGAGCTGGCGCACATCTTCAACAAGGAAGCCAAGACCTTCGGCATCAGTGGCGAGGCCAGCTTCGACTTCGGTGCGGCGTTCGACCGCAGCCGCAAGGTCGCCGAGGGCCGCGTCGCGGGCGTGCACTTCCTGATGAAGAAGAACAAGATCACCGAGCTGGAGGGCTACGGCACCTTCACCGGCCCGAACTCGATGAGCGTCGCGCTGAACGCCGGCGGTACCGAGAACATCACCTTCGCCAACGCGATCATCGCGACCGGTTCGTCGGTGCGGCTGGTGCCCGGCACCTCGCTGAGCGAGAACGTCGTCACCTACGAGAAGCAGATCATGACCCGGGAGCTGCCCGGCTCGATCATCATCGCCGGCGCGGGCGCCATCGGCATGGAGTTCGCCTACGTGCTGAAGAACTACGGCGTCGACGTGACGATCGTCGAGTTCCTGCCGCGCGCGTTGCCCAACGAGGACGCCGAGGTCTCCAAGGAGATCGAGAAGCAGTACAAGAAGCTGGGCGTCAAGATCCTCACCGGCACCAAGGTCGAGTCGATCACCGACAACGGTTCGGACGTGACGGTCGTGGTGAGCAAGGACGGCGTCAGCCAGGAGCTCAAGGCCGACAAGGTGTTGCAGGCCATCGGTTTCGGCCCCAACGTCGAGGGTTACGGCCTGGAGACGACGGGTGTGGCGCTCACCGACCGCGGCGCCATCGCGATCGACGACTACATGCACACCAACGTCCCGCACATCTACGCGATCGGTGACGTGACCGCCAAGCTGCAGCTCGCACACGTCGCCGAGGCGCAGGCCGTCGTCGCCGCCGAGACCATCGCCGGTGCCGAGACCCTGGCGCTCGGCGACTACCGCATGATGCCGCGCGCCACGTTCTGCCAGCCGCAGGTCGCCAGCTTCGGGCTCACCGAGGAACAGGCCAAGGCCGAGGGCTACGACGTCAAGGTCGCCAAGTTCCCGTTCACCGCGAACGGCAAGGCGCACGGCCTGGCCGACCCGACCGGCTTCGTGAAGCTGATCGCCGATGCCAAGTACGGCGAGCTGATCGGCGGGCACCTGATCGGGCCTGATGTGTCCGAGCTGCTGCCCGAGCTGACGCTGGCCCAGAAGTGGGATCTGACCGTCAACGAGCTGGCCCGCAACGTGCACACCCACCCGACGCTGTCGGAGGCGCTGCAGGAGGCCATCCACGGCCTGGCCGGCCACATGATCAACTTCTGAGCCGGTTTTGCGCGCGAATGTTGTTGCCGCGATAGGCGGTTTGGTCGTCGGCCACATGTTGTGGCTGGTGGCCATCTCACTCGCGATGGACACCACCAGGATCAGCTTCTGGGTGCTGGTGATGTCCGGCGTGGTCTTCGTGGTGGCCGGCGCCGCCGTGTTCTTCGCTCGAAAGTTTCAGGAGCGCAAGGCTTTTGCGAAGTCCGCGTTCCTGTGGTGCCTGCCCGTCGCGCCGGTTTTGATGACGCTGGCGGTACTCGGAGTCACCTACCTGTAGCCGAGCGGTCAGTCCGGGAAGTCCAGCGGAATGCGCAGCGTGGCGATGGTCGCCGCCAGCCCGTCGTATTGCGCTGCCAGCAGGCAGAATTCGATGAGCTGCTTGCGATCCAGGTATGACGCCAGCGATTTCCACGTCTGATCGGACACCGACCGGGTGATGACGAACTCGTCCGTCGCGGTGATCAGGACGCGCTGCCGGTCGGTCAGGCCCTCGGCGTCCGGGCCTTCGAAAATCCGGGCCTGCGTCTCGGCATCGACGCCGCGGCTGCGGGCCAGACGACGGTGCTGCTGCAGCTCGTACTCGCTGCCGCGCAGATGCCCGACGCGCAGGATCACCAACTCGGCATCCTTGAGCCCCAGCTTGCTGCGGCCCAGCAGCATGCCGGAGTAGGGGAGGAACGTCAGGAACAGCAGATGATGCTGGCCGAGGACGTTGAACAGGGTGAACCGCGGAGCCCGGATGGTCTTGGCGCCGATCTTGGCGATGACCCAGTTGAGCGGGCCCAGCTCACGGAAGCCGCCGGGTTCGATGCGGGCCGGCTCGATGGTGTTCACAATTCCCGAGTCTGGCACAGGCGACGGCGTCATAGGGTCGAGCCATGGGGCGGAAACGGGTGGGAGCCGTGATTTTCACGGTGGCACTGATGTTGGTTGGTTGTACTGACCGGGTCGCAGATGTGGCGATATCGCGCGCCGCAGAGCATCCGCTACTGCGGTATCTGCCGACGCTGGCCGATGTGCCGGGAACGGCTGAGGTCGGATACGAGGTGCCACGCAATGATGAATTTTCCGCACAGCGTCGGACCGAGTGCGCGAGGTATCCCGAGCCGGGCGACCCGGACGGACCGCAACTCTCGGCCACCTACCGGGCCAGCGTCGATCGCGACGGTGGCTCGATCAGCGTTGAGCTGTGGCGAACCCGCCCCGGCGAGAGCGTCGTCGACGAGGCGGCCGCTTGGGGGACCCGCTGTGCCACCTACCACGATGTGTACGGCGCCTGGGCTGTCCAGACGTTTCGCAACATCCCCGGAATGCCCGCCGATGCAATCCAATTCGATGTCACGCAGACCGCGGGTGACAAGTATTGGAAGGCATCCGACGACGGCCCGGACGGCCGAACCATCGTCGTGGCCCGAGACGGAGTTGTGTTGCGGGCGAGGTTCATTTCCCGGGGTCCTCTGGGAGTGACGGTCCACGACGTAGCCCAGTTGGTCAACGGCTTCGTCCGGCGTGCTGCCGGGCACGCCCCCGACACAGTCCAGGCATCCAGCATCGCGTCGTGGCCGGCGGCGCGGCTGTCGGCTCTGGCCATGACGCCACCGGTCAAGAGCGGCAGACGCGTGGTGCGATTGTCGGCGCCGGCAACGCAGCCAGGTGATGCACCCCCGGCGGACTGCTCGGCCGACCCACTGTTGTCGCCCCGACCTGGCGCCGATCGATTGGTGGACGCGCTCGAAGTCGCGACAGTCTTCCGCGAGCATGACGGGTTCGACGGCATCACGGCTGTGAACGATTGGGTCAAGCGGTGCAGCGCACAGCCGTTCGTCCCCGAGGTCTGCGCGGACAAGGCGAAGGACGCACACCTCGAAGCCATCCCGCCGGTACGGGTCGAGGGGGAGCTGGTCTCTGGCTACCAGGGCGTCATGCTCAGGGAGAGCTACGTGAAGACCACGAAGTACTGCCAGCCGAATTCGGTGGTGGCCCAGGTGATCCGGGTGCGCGGGATCGTGCTGCGCGCGGCGCCCTTGGTCGTGGATCGAGCCGAAGGTGAGGATCAACGGCAGGCGCGCCGGCGCGCGATCGACGAACAACGCCAACAACTTGCCTACGTCATCCACGGAGTGCAGCGAGCGCAGTGAATATGGGCCGAGATCGCAAATTGGTCGCAAATTGCTGGTAGCGGCGCCCGACGACCTATCGTCTATGGCGTGTTCACCGAACATTCACCCTTTCTTAAGGAGGGTGTACCGCCCCGGACGAAGGTCGCGATCGGCATTGCGCTGGTCGCGACGTTCATGTGCGCGCTGCAGATCACGGCCATGTTGTGTGGCTTCCGGGGCCCGCTTGAGCGCTTGATCAGCGATTACGTCGGAACTCCGGCGGGGTTCACGGTGCCCTGGGCGGCGCTGGTGGTGGCCCTGGTCGCGGTCCCACGGCAGTACCGGCTGCCGATTGCGGGCGCTGCGTTCGGGCTCGATGTGCTCTTTGTCGTCGGCCGGGAGTACGTCGGCCTGCCTTCGGCGATGGGCAGCGGCGCGCTGGTCGTGCTCACCGGGCTTGGCGTATTCGCGTTGACGCGGTGGACCGGCGCGCGACGCGACACCGCGCTGAAAGGCGTCGCCACCGGCCTGTTGCTCGTCCTTGCCACCAAGGCCGGTGACGCCTGGCTGACCATCACGTCGCTGACGCGCCCCACCGTGCTCGATGAGTTCGCGGTGCGGGCCGACGTCGCCCTCGGGCAGCCGTCCTGGGTGCTGGGGCAGCTGGTCCAGCACCATTCGGTGCTCTACTTCCTGCTGCACTGGGTGTATCTCGAACTCTCGGCCGCCGCGACCGTGGTGGCCATCTATCAGCTGCGGAACGTGACCACGGGTGGACGGTGGCCCCGGCACTTCGTCGTCCGGACCTTCCTCGTGCTCGGTCTGATCGGCCCGCTGATCTATCTGATGTTCCCGTTGGTCGGGCCCACCTACGCGTTCGGCCCGGCCGGTGGCGGATTTCAGGTCGGTGACTTCTGGCCGGCGCTGCTGCCGCCCGTTGACGGGACACCGGCTGCCATTGCCTTCGACACGTCGACCCCGCGTAACTGCATGCCGTCACTGCACACGGCGTGGGCGCTGGCTGTGTTCATCCACTCCCGGTCGGGACCGCGGTGGTTGCGCATCGGCGGCACGTGCTGGCTGGTGGGCACCCTGGCCGCGACCCTGGGCTTCGGCTTCCACTACGGCGTCGACCTCGTGGTCGGTGCGGCGTTGTGCCTGACGGTCGAATCGGCGCTGCGGGAACCGGTCCGGCCAACTGCCCATGCCCGACTACGGCTGATCGCCGGTGGCGTGTCCATCATCGTCGGCATGATGCTGTGCATCCGCTACTTGTCCGATTGGATGGCGGCGTACCCGATCATGTTCGGGCTGCTCATCATTGGAGCGTTCTCGACACTGGCCTATGGCTTCTACGCCACGTTCTTCTCGTATCCGGGCACCTCTGCGCCGGCGATCGAGCGTTTGACCGGCGAGGAGTCAGAAAGTCCGACTGTCTGAGTTGTCGTCACACGCGGGGCAGCCACGTAGTGCCCTTGGGGGACATGACGAATCCGCGTCCCTGAGAATCCTTGCACGCGGTGGTGCGCTTGTCGTCGACGCCGCAGGTCACGCCGTTGACCGTGAGAGTGTGCAAAGGCGGCAGGGTTTTCAGGGCCGGCGTGCGGGCGATGGGCGCGTTGGTGGTGTCCAGAGCCGAGTTGGTGGCAATGGAATTCACCCCCGCGGCGGCCGGCGGTACGCCGGGGAAGTTGTTGCCCGTGCAGCCCGCTGCGGCGGGAACGCTGAAGGCGCAGGTGATTCCGTCGGGCGTCAAGAAGACGACCTGCGTAGCACGGTGTCCGGGTGTCGAGGCATCGACCTGGAAGCCGGCCACATCGACCGGGGTGTAGTTGGCCAGATCCGGGAATCGCAGTGTGTCAGTACTGGATTCGGGTCGACAGCAGGCGACCGCGACGAGCGCAAACGTAGCCGGTGCCACGCGCCTGATCATGGTGCGCCGACCGCATTGACGATCACTTGCTGTGAATCGTAGGGCGCCCCGAGCGGTTCGCCTGCGGCATCGCATCCGGTGTTCCATTGGCTGACGACAAGGTTGAGGTTGGCCAGCGTCGACCCTGGGACGACGTAGCCGCCGTAGGGCTGAAAGATGAAGTTGGGCGCCGCCGGGGTGTGTTGTTGTGCCGCAACGATCACCGGCACCGATCCCGCGAACAGCCGGGTCGGGTCGGTGCTCACCCGGACCTCGACCTGCCAGACGTTCTGGCTGCTGTTGAACGCCGCCAGCACGACCTGCCCGCCGACCTCACGCAAGCTGAGCTCACCGAAGGTCTGCTGCCCACTGAGGACACGGGGCTCGTCTTCCTTTGTGCCCCAATCAGTTCCGGTCCATGGCTGCCAGGAATCCCGGTCCGTGACCGTTGCCGGTGACACCCGGTACAGCGTGACGCCCCGGCTGCGATCGAAGCAATTGCCGACGATGTACACCATGCCGTCACCGGCGAGATAGCCACTGACCTGAGACGGCGCGGCATCGCCCGGTCGCCATGAACCGGGCACGGCCGGCCAGCCGGCCGCTGGATCGTCGTTGACCTCGACCAGCCACGAACCCGCCGTCGGAATCAGGGCGGAGGTACCGGCGACCAGCAGGTAGGTCGTGTCGTCGACCACGATGGCGCCGCCGGGCAGGGTGTTGGTATCGGCATCGAGTTTCAATGCTTCGGCGGGCGGCGGGAACAGGATGTTCGGCGCGCCAGGGCCTCCGGTTCGGTTGAAGGGACTGCCGTAGATCGCGCGGCCGTCGTCGTCCCAGCCCGCAACCGGCACGGCGACCGAGCGGTAGTGGTCGCAGTCGGGGCCACCGACCCGGTCGCCCCTGAACGAGTCGCCGAACACCGACACCAACCGGCCATTGGGCAGTGCGATGATCTCGCCGAGGTCTGCCGCGCCGATCCCGGGAATCCCGCTGCGCGCTCCGGTGCCGGCGATCGGGCCGAGGTTCCTGACCGTCCCCGGTGCCACACCCGCGCCGTGGCCGGGCCGGGTACCCGACAGTGCGGTGGCTACGGGGTAGAGCGTCGAAGGCAGTCCGTGCCCAACCCGGGCTGGTGCCTTTGCGCGACGTCGGAACAGGCGCTGGACGAGACGGCTCAGGCAGTTCCCCATGGCGTCATGTTAGGTGCGAACCGACCGACTATCCCCGCTTCACCACATACGGGGTCACCGTGCTGCGGTGTTCGTCGAGGTCCAGTGCCCGGCCCAACGCGGGGAATGCCCGCTGCGGGCAGTTGTCCCGTTCGCATACCCGGCAGCCCGAGCCGATGGGCGTCGCGGCCCCGCCGGACAGGTCCAGCCCCTCGGAGTAGACGAGCCGATTGGCATGGCGCAGTTCGCAACCCAGCCCGATGGCGAAGGTCTTGCCGGGCTGGCCGTACCGCGCGGCCCGTCGTTCCACGGTGCGCGCCACCCACATGTAGTTGCGGCCGTCGGGCATCTGGGCGATCTGCACCAGCATCTTGCCGGGGTTCGCGAACGTCTCGTAGACGTTCCACAGCGGGCAGGTGCCGCCCGACGAGGAGAAGTGAAAGCCGGTGGCGGACTGGCGTTTCGACATGTTGCCGGCCCGGTCGACCCGGACGAACGACAGCGGCACACCGCGCATCGACGGCCGCTGCAGCGTCGACAGCCGGTGCGCGATGGTCTCGTAACTCACCGAGTGGTAGGCCGACAGCCGCTCGACGTCGTAGCGGAATTCCTCTGCGACAGCGTGGAATTGGCCGTAGGGCAGCACCGCGGCGGCGGCAAAGTAATTGGCCAGCCCCATGCGGGCCAGCTTCACCGACTCCTCGCTGGTGAAATTGCCTTCGGCCACCAGGCTTTCCAGCAGGTCGCCGAATTCCAGGTAGGCCAGCTCAGCGGCCAGCTTGAACACGTACTGTCCCGACGACAGGTGGCCACCGATCTCGAGCGTCCTGGTCTCCGGGTCGTAGCGGTGCAGCACGTTGTCGCCGAGTTCGAGCCGCTGCACGATGCGCACGTGATGGACGCGGCTCAGCCGCTCGGCGAGCTCGCGGGACAGCTCGGATCGGCGCATGTGCATGCGCAGGATGAATTCCTCTGCCGCGGTGTCGAGTTCGTGGAGGTAGTTCTGACGCGTGTAGAAGTAGTCGCGCACTTCTTCGTGCGGCATCGTGATGGCCCCGCTGCCACTGCCGTCGGAGAACCGGTCTTCGGTGGCGGCGGCCAGTTGTGCCGTGGACAACCTGTACCGACGGTGCAGGTCGACCATCGCGCGCGCCATCGTCGGGTGCGTGCTCACCAGGTCGGCGATCTCCGGGATGTCGACGTCTACGCCCAGGTCGCGATCCATCAGCGCTTCACGCAACTCGGCGACCAGGCGGGTGTCGTCCTGGGAGGCGAAGAACGTGGCGTCGACCCCGAACACCTCGGTGATGCGCAGCAGCACGGCGACGCTCAGCGGCCGGACATCGTGCTCGATCTGGTTGAGATAGCTGGGGGAGATGTCGAGCATCTGCGCGAGCGCCGCCTGGCTGAAGCCGCGTTCGCCCCGGAGCTGACGCACCCGGGAGCCAACGAACGTCTTCGCCATGAAACCAGGCTAGCAATCATGTGAATACCGTCTTCGCACAATTGGCAAAAATGGGCTGTGGCAGGATCGGGCCCGCGGGTGAGTTGGACGATCCAGCCGCGTTGGCCCGCTGGGAAAGGGGCCGCCATGAGCACCGCGGAGACCATCGACAAGGTCGTTGAAAAGACCACTGCCGCACCGGCTGCGGGCCTGGCCAAGACCCTCGCGCCGGTCCCGGAGGGGCATCCCGACGTCTTTGACACCAGCTGGCCGCTGCGGATGGCCGACGTCGATCGCGACGGCCGCCTGCGGTTCGACGGTGCCTGCCGGCACATCCAGGACGTCGGCCAGGACCAGCTGCGCCAGATGGGCTACGAAGACGTCCACCCGGCCTGGGTCGTCCGGCGCACCATGGTGGACCTGATCCGTCCGTTCGAGCGCGGCGACATCCTGCGGCTGCGGCGCTGGTGTTCGGGCACGTCGAACCGGTGGTGCGAGATGCGGGTGCGCATCGACGGCCGTAAGGGCGGACTGATCGAGTCCGAGGCGTTCTGGATCAACATGAACCTGGAGACTCAGGGGCCGGCACGGATCTCGGACGACTTCCTGGCGGGTCTGAAGCGGACCGCCTCCACTGATCGGCTGCGCTGGAAGGGCTACCTCAAGGCCGGCGGTCGCGAAGACGCGCTCCGGATCGTCGACTTCCCGGTCCGCGTCACCGACATCGACCTGTTCGACCACATGAACAACTCCGTCTACTGGTCGGTGGTCGAGGACTACCTGCAGACCTACCGCCCCGAGCTGCTCGAAGCACCGCTGCGCGTGACCATCGAGCACGACGCCGCGGTGGCGCTCGGGGAGCGGCTGGAGATCATCACGCACGAGTACCCCGCCGGATCGACCGAGAAATTCGGCCCCGAGCTATGTGACCGCAGTGTTACAACGCTCACATATGTCGTCGGTGACGAGGTCAAAGCGGTCGCCTGCCTGTTCACGCTTTGAGTGCGCCGATTTAACAGTACGAGCGTACTGACCAGCGCATTTCGGTTACCGTTCGGTAGCTTCTGAACCGGTCAAGCACCCCAGCAACTTCGCAATCTTCGCAACTTCGCTACATGTGTTGGCGAAAGTTGGCACTTGTAACCGCTGGACCTGCGGGTATGTGCTGTGTCATCGTCGTTAACAGCACACAAGCGAAGTCGCCGAAGCGTTAACAATCAACTTGAATCTTGGCGCCCACGGCGACGCGGCCTCACGAAGGAGCACAATGTCCAACGTCGGAAAGCCACGTACCGCCGCTGAGATTCAGCAGGACTGGGACACCAACCCCCGCTGGAAGGGCATCACCCGCGACTACACCGCAGCCCAGGTTGAGGAGCTGCAGGGCAGCGTCGTCGAGGAGAACACCCTCGCGCGCCGTGGCGCCGAGATCCTGTGGGACGGCGTCACCAAGGGCGACGGCTCCTACATCAACGCGCTGGGCGCCCTGACCGGCAACATGGCCGTGCAGCAGGTCCGCGCCGGCCTGAAGGCCATCTACCTGTCCGGTTGGCAGGTCGCCGGTGACGCGAACCTCTCGGGCCACACCTACCCGGACCAGAGCCTGTACCCGGCCAACTCGGTGCCGGCTGTCGTCCGTCGCATCAACAACGCCCTGCTGCGCGCCGACGAGATCGCCCGCGTCGAGGGTGACAAGAGCGTCGACAACTGGCTGGTCCCGATCGTCGCCGACGGTGAGGCCGGCTTCGGTGGCGCGCTGAACGTCTACGAACTGCAGAAGGCCATGATCGCCGCGGGTGCCGCCGGTACCCACTGGGAGGACCAGCTGGCCTCGGAGAAGAAGTGTGGCCACCTCGGTGGCAAGGTGCTGATCCCGACCCAGCAGCACATCCGCACCCTGACCTCGGCTCGCCTGGCCGCCGACGTCGCCAACACCCCCACCGTCGTCATCGCGCGTACCGACGCCGAGGCCGCCACCCTGATCACCTCGGACGTGGACGACCGCGACAAGCCCTTCGTCACCGGTGAGCGCACCTCCGAAGGCTTCTACAACATCCAGAAGGGCATCGAGCCCTGCATCGCGCGTGCCAAGGCCTACGCCCCGTACGCCGACATGATCTGGATGGAGACCGGTGTGCCGGACCTCGAGGTCGCCCGCAAGTTCGCCGAGGCCGTCAAGGCTGAGTTCCCGGACCAGCTGCTGTCCTACAACTGCAGCCCGTCGTTCAACTGGAAGCAGGCGCTGGACGACTCGACCATCGCCAAGTTCCAGAAGGAACTGGGTGCCATGGGCTTCACGTTCCAGTTCATCACCCTGGCCGGTTTCCACGCCCTCAACTACTCCATGTTCGACCTGGCCTACGGCTACGCCCGCGAGGGCATGACCGCCTACGTCGACCTGCAGGAGCGCGAGTTCGCGGCCGAGGCTCGTGGCTACACCGCCACCAAGCACCAGCGTGAGGTCGGCGCCGGCTACTTCGACAAGATCGCCACCACCGTGGACCCGAACACCTCGACCGCAGCTCTGAAGGGCTCGACCGAGGAAGGTCAGTTCCACTAAAGCCTTTGGCTTGATACGGCAGGCCCCGCTCAGAAACTGGGCGGGGCCTGTCGCATATCTTCAGAAGTAATCACGAGGAGAGGACAGCGGTGAGCAACGCAATCGAACGAGTCGGGGTCATCGGGGCCGGGCAGATGGGCGGCGGTATCGCCGAGGTCTGCATCAAGGCAGGTGCACAGGTCCTGGCGTTCGAGCCGACCGAGGCGCTGACCACCGCCGGCCGGGAGCGGATCACCAAGTCGCTGGACAACGCGGTCAAGAAAGGCAAGCTGTCCGAGGCCGACCGCGACGCCGCGCTGGGTCGTCTGAGCTTCACGAACGACCTGGCTGACATGGCCGATCGCCAGCTCGTCATCGAGGCCATCGTCGAAGACGTCAACGTCAAGGCGAAGGTTTTCTCTCAGCTTGACGAGATCATCACCGACCCCGAGGCCGTGCTGGCGTCGAACACGTCGTCCATCCCGATCATGCGCATCGCCGCCGCGACCAAGAACCCGAGCCGCGTGCTCGGTCTGCACTTCTTCAACCCGGTGCCGGTGCTGCCGCTGGTCGAGCTCATCTCCTCGGTGACGACCGCCCCCGAAGCCGCCGCGCGCGTCGAGACCTTCGCCGGCGAGGTGCTGGGCAAGAAGGTCGTTCGAGCGGCGGATCGCTCGGGCTTCGTTGTCAACTTCCTGCTGGTTCCCTACCTGCTGGCAGCCATCCGGATGGCCGAGTCGGGCTTCGCCACCGTCGAGGACATCGACACGGCCGTCGTCGCCGGGTTGTCGCATCCGATGGGCCCGCTGAAGCTTGCCGACCTGGTGGGCCTGGACACCATGAAGCTGATCGCCGACTCCATGTACGACGAGTACAAAGAGCCGCTGTACGCGGCCCCGCCGTTGCTGCTGCGCATGGTCGAGGCCGGGCAGCTCGGTAAGAAGTCTGGCAAAGGCTTCTACACCTATTGACAGACGCCGGGTTGGAGCCTGGCAGTAATTTTCGTTAACCTTGCGTGCGGGTCGTTTTTCGCTGGGCCCGTTAGGGCATGCGCACGCACGGATATGTCATCCGGCCGCACCAGGCCGTGGCGCCTCCCGCGACAGCGAACGTAACCGCAAAGGATAGATACCGATATGTCACAAGCCGACATCGATTTGACCCCCCATTACGAGGAGTCGCAGTCGATCTACGACATCTCGAACGAGTTCTTCGCACTGTGGCTCGGCCCGACGATGGGCTACACCTGCGGCTACTACGAGCGCGAGGACATGACGCTCGAGGAGTCGCAGAACGCCAAGTTCGATCTGGCGCTGGGCAAGCTGGACCTGAAGCCGGGCATGACCCTCCTCGACATCGGCTGTGGCTGGGGCGGCTGCCTCGAGCGCGCCATCACCCAGTTCGACGTCAACGTCATCGGCATCACCCTGAGCAAGGAACAGTCGGAGTGGGCCCGCGAGCGGCTGGCAAAGATCGACACCAACCGCAGCATCGAGATCCGGATGCAGGGCTGGGAAGAGTTCGACGAGCCCGTCGACCGCATCGTCTCGATCGGCGCTTTCGAGGCCTTCAAGCAGGAGCGCTACCCGATCTTCTTCGAGCGGGCGTACAACATCCTGCCGGAGAACGGCGGCCGGATGCTGCTGCACACCATCCTGGCGCACACCCAGCAGTTCTTCCGTGAGAACGGCATCAAGCTGACCATCAGCGACCTGAAGTTCATGAAGTTCATCGGCGACGTGATCTTCCCCGGCGGGCAGCTGCCGGCGGTCGAGGACATCGAGGTGCTCGCCGCGAACTCGGGCTTCACCCTGGAGCGCACCCACCTGCTGCGTCCGCACTACGCGCGCACGCTGGACATGTGGGCCGCCAACCTCGCCGCCAACAAGGACGAGGCCATCGCCATGCAGGGCCAGGAGATCTACGACCGGTACATGAAGTATCTGACCGGTTGCGCCGACTTCTTCCGTCGCGGCATCACCAACATCGGCCAGTTCACACTGGTCAAGTAGCTTTTCAAACAAAAGCCGCCCCCGACGATGTCGGGGGCGGCTTTTTGCTTTCCGCTCTCCCTTGGCACCTTTCGGCCAGGCCCGTCAGCTTTCCTTGACGGTCAAGGAAAGCTGACGGCTTCAGATCGGACTTGGCAGGAGGTGCGCGCCACGCCGCGCACGCCACGCCGGGCGTCAGTGCTACGCCCTACGCCTCCGCCAGTCGCTTCTTCTCCGCCTCGACGTCGAAATCGGCTGGGGGCCAAGACAGTTCGAGCTGTTCGAGCGCCTCGATCAGTAGCTCGGTGATGGCCAGCCGGGAGTACCACTTGCGGTTGCACGGCACGACGTGCCACGGCGCATGCGCGGTGGAGGTGCGGTCCAGCACGGCCTGGTACGCCTCTTGGTACTTCGGCCACAGCAGGCGCTCATCGATGTCGGCGGGGTTGTACTTCCAGTACTTGTCCGGCCGGTCGAGCCGCTCCGCGAGCCGCTTCTTCTGCTCGTCGAGCGAGACGAACATCGCGACCTTGATGATCGTCGTCCCGGCGTCGGTCAGCTCGCGCTCGAAGGCGTTGATCTCGCCGTACCGGCCTTCCCATACCGACGGCGGCACCAGGTCGTGCACCCGCACGATCAGCACGTCCTCGTAGTGCGACCGGTCGAAGACACCGATGTGCCCGGCCGGCGGCACTGCCTTCTGGATGCGCCAAAGGTAGTGATGTGACAGCTCTTCCGGGGTGGGCTTGCCGAAGGCGGAGTACCAGATCCCTTGCGGATTACCGGCTCCCACAACATGTTTGACGATTCCGCCTTTGCCGGCGGTGTCCATGCCCTGCAGGACCAGCAGCACGGACCGGCGGTCCCCGGAGCGGCTGTTCGCGTACAGCCGCTCCTGCAGCTCGGCGAACCGCTCGTTGCGTTCGGTCTGCAGCTCGGGGGCGTCGGCCTTGCTGCCGCGGAACCCGGGGGTGGCGTCCGGGTCGATGTCGGCCACCCGGTGACCGGGTTTGAACTCAAGGTGCTTGTGCGGTTCGTGGGTCCACAGCGACGGCAGATCGGAGGTCACGCCGCTCAGTGAATCAGATGCGGCGGGATCGTCGGGGACGGATGCGGTTGCGCGTTGAATTCCTGCAATGACCCGCCGACTTCGACGGCGCCCCGCAGCGCGCCCCAGGACAGCAACGTCAGGTAGTCGATGAGTTGTTCAGCGGTCATCCGGCGATTGGACATCCACGAGTGGGTGGCCAGCTGCACGCCGCCGACGGTGTGGAACGCGAAGGCGTCGACGCCGCCGGTGTCCATCCCGGCGTGCGCCATGCGTCGGCGCAGCACGACGGCGAGCATCCGCGCGATGATCTGTTCCGAGTCGGCGATGGCCTTGCTCTTGCTCGCCGAGCTGTTGGCGAACACGAACGGATAGATCTCGGGCTCGGCGGCGACGGTGTCGACGTACACCCGGATGATCTCCCGGGTCAGTTCGAAGCCGTCGAGGTTCGACGACAGCGCGGACGCCATATTGGGGATCAGTGTGGTTTGCGCGAAGCGCATCATCACCGCGGTGGTCAGATCGTTCTTGTCGACGAAGTAGCGGTACAGCACGGTCTTCGACACGCCGATCTCGGCCGCGATCTCGTCCATGCTGACGTTGCTGCCGCGGCGGCGGACGGCTTCAAGTGTGCCGTCGACCAGTTCATTGCGGCGATCGACCTTGTGTTGATGCCAGCGTCGTTTACGCCCGTCGGCTTTTGCCGACGACGGTTCGTTTTGCTGTGCCACGGTCGCAGTACGTCCATTCCGCTAGGTCCGCTTAATAATACGGGGCGCCTGTTGCAGGCATACAGGATGATGGAGACGTGGCACACCGACCCAGGCCTGGACCTGGAACCCATCCGAGGCACCAGGCCCCCATCGAACCGCACGTCAGTCTCGCGGAGTCGTTTGCCGGCGCCGACCGGACGGCCGACGAAGAGCGGCGTCGCAACCTGCGCCGGATGAAAGCGGTCGCGCTGAGCTTCCTGCTCGGCGCGACGGTGCTGTTTGCGGTGTGCACCTGGCTGCAGTCCCGCGGTGGCGCGTACAGCTGGACCGGCCCGTGGGTCGGGTATGTGCGGGCCGCCGCCGAAGCGGGCATGGTCGGCGCGCTCGCCGACTGGTTCGCCGTGACGGCGCTGTTCCGTCATCCGCTGGGCATCCCGATCCCGCACACCGCGATCATTCCGCGTAAGAAGGACCAGCTCGGCGAGGGTCTGGGCACCTTCGTGCGCGAGAACTTCATGTCGCAGGAAGTGGTCGAGACCAAGCTGCGCGACGCGCAGGTGGCCAGCCGGCTGGGCAAGTGGCTCTCTGAACCCGTGCACGCCGCGCGGGTGGCCGCGGAGGCGTCGACCGTCCTGCGGGTGTTGGTCGAACTGCTGCGCGATGAGGACGTCCAGCACGTGCTGGACCGGATGATCGTCAAGCGCATCGCCGAACCGCAGTGGGGCCCACCGATCGGCCGGGTGCTGGAGAGCCTGCTGGCCGAGCGGCGGCAGGAGGCCCTGCTGCAGCTGCTGGCCGACCGGGCGTTCCAGTGGTCGCTCAATGCCGGCGAGATCATCGAGCGCGTCATCGAGCGGGACTCGCCGACGTGGTCGCCGCGCTGGGTCGACCACCTGGTGGGCGACCGCATCCACCGCGAGCTGATGGACTTCACCGACAAGGTGCGCCGCAACCCCGAGCACGAGCTGCGGATGTCGGCCACGAAGTTCCTCTTCGACTTCGCCGACGATCTGCAGAACGACGAAGACACCATCGCCCGGGCCGAACGGATCAAGGAACAGATCCTGGCGCGCGACGAGGTGGCGCGGGCGGCGGAGACGGCGTGGACCACTGCCAAGCGCATCATCCTCGAATCGGTGGACGACCCGTCGTCAGTTTTGCGCACCCGGATTGCAGATTCGGTGGTGCGGATCGGGGAGTCCCTGCGGGACGACGCGGAGCTGCGGGACAAGGTCGACGACTGGCTCGTCAGGGGCGCAAAACACCTTGTTGCGCAATATGGGACGGAGATCACAGCGATCATCACGGAGACCATCGAGCGCTGGGACGCCGACGAGGCGAGCCGGCGAATCGAGCTCCATGTGGGCCGTGACCTGCAGTTTATCCGGATCAACGGCACGGTCGTCGGATCGTTGGCCGGCCTGGTCATCTACTCGATCGCCGAGCTGCTCGTCTGATTGTGCTAGCTGGCGCTTGCTAGCGCTTGCAATAGTTAGCACCCTCTCCTACCGTTGTTTTCGTACGGATCGCCCACCACAAGCGGTCGACGAAGACAGGGGTTCGACATGGCGCAGGATGCAGATATCGCCGCCGTCATGTCGAATGCTGCACAGGACATCGGCAGCTTCATCCGCACCCAGCGGGAGGCTGCGCAGGTCTCGGTCCGGCAGCTCGCCGAGAAGGCCGGAGTCAGTAACCCCTACCTGAGTCAGATCGAACGTGGCCTGCGCAAGCCGTCGGCCGATGTGCTGAACCAGATCGCCAAGGCGCTCCGGGTCTCGGCCGAAGTGCTGTACGTGCGGGCCGGGATTTTGGAGCCCAGCGCTGCCGGCGAGGTGCGCGACGCCATCATCGCCGACCTGTCGATCACCGAGCGGCAGAAGCAGGTGCTGCTCGACATCTACACGTCATTCCGGCAGCAGAACGAGGCCGACGCCAAAACACTTCCTGAACAGCCCGAATTGGAAGCCGCAAGTGAGGAGCAGACAACGATAACTGACACTCACCAAGTAGCCAATTGACCAACGCAGTAACCAGAAAGGAAACACCATGGCAGAGAACAAAGAGACCAACCAGCCCACCATCGAGGACCTGAAGGCCCCCCTGTTCGCCGCCGTCGGCGCTGCAGACCTGGCCCTGGCCACCGTCAACGAGATCGTCGCGAGCCTGCGTGAGCGTGCCGAAGAGGCCCGCACCGATGCCAACGCCCGCGTCGAAGAGGGCCGTGCCCGCCTGACCAAGCTGCAGGAAGAGCTGCCGGGCCAGGTTGACGAGCTGCGCGAGAAGTTCAGCACCGAAGAGCTGCGCAAGGCCGCCGAGACCTACGCCGAGAACGCTCAGAACACCTACAACAAGCTGGTCGAGCGCGGCGAGGCCGCTCTGGAGCGCCTGCGCGCCCAGTCGTCCATCGAGAGCGTTCGCGAGCGCGTCGAGGACGTGCGTGAGCGTGTCGAGAACTACACCGAGCAGGTCACCGAGCTGACCCAGGACGCCCTGGGCAACGTGGCCAGCCAGACCCGCGCCGTCGGCGAGCGCGCCGCCAAGCTGGTCGGCGTCGAGCTGCCGGAGAAGGAAGAGGCCCCGGCCGCCAAGAAGGCCGCCCCGGCCAAGAAGGCTCCGGCCGCCAAGAAGGCCGCTCCGGCCAAGGCTGCTGCGACCAAGGCCGCCCCGGCCAAGACTGCTGCGAAGGCTCCGGCCAAGAAGGCCGCCCCGGCCAAGAAGGTCACCCAGAAGTAATCAGGTTCGACGTCAAGGACGTAACCCACATAGGCTGAGGGCGTGTACCTCGCAAGCCTGACGGGTTACGTCCTTTTCGCGTTGCAGTCCGCGGTGTTCGTCATGGCCCTGTACGCGCTCGTGCATGCTGCCATGCAGCGTCCGGACGCCTACACCGCCGTCGACAAACTGACCAAGCCGGTGTGGCTGGCGATCTTGGCTGCGGCCGCGGTCGTCGTCTGGGTAATGGTTCCAGTGGGCGGGGCTATCGCGGCCTGTGCCGCGGGTGTCTACCTGGTCGATGTGAAGCCCAAACTCATTGAGGTTCAAGGGAAATCCCGGTAATCGGTGCGCGCGATCCGGTTCGCGGTCCTGGCTGCCGCTGCGTTGGCGCTGGCCCCGCAGGCTTCGGCCGACCCAGTTGATCCCGCCGAACCGACTGTTCCGCCGCCGCCCTACGTCGACCACACCCGGTGGACGCAGTGGGACGGCGCATCGAGCCTGCGGGTGTATCCGACGTGGGCCGGCCGGCACGCGTCCGGCCTCGGCGCCACGGCGCCGGGAGACGAGGCCTGGTCCGAGGTCCTGAACTCGGCGCCTGACGCCGACACCCCGGGGATGCGTGCCCAGTTCATGTGCCACTGGTACTTCGCCGAAGCCGCCGCGCCCGGCAAGACCAGCTGGAACCTCGAGCCGTGGCGCCCGGTGGTCGACGACAGACAGATGGTGAAAGCGCGTTGCAATCCCGGTGGCACAGAGGAGCCGTTCTGATGAGTTGGACCCGCGAGCAGGTGGCCGCACTGGTCGACCACACCCTGCTCAAGCCCGAGGCGACCGCCGCGGACGTCGCGAGCCTGTGCTGGGAGGCCGCCGATCTCGGCGTCTGCGCGGTCTGTGTGTCCCCGTCGATGCTGGCCGCCGTCGAGGTGCCCGAGCGCGTCAAGATCGCCACCGTCGTGGGATTCCCGTCGGGCAAGCATGATTCGCAGATCAAGGCCCGCGAGGCGGCACTGTCGGTGGTCGGTGCCGACGGCCGGCGCGGCGCCGACGAGGTCGACATGGTGATCGACGTGGGCGCCGCCATCTCAGGGGACATCTCGGCGGTGTTCGCCGACATCTCCGCGGTCCGCGGGGCCGCCCCGACGGCGGTGCTGAAGGTGATCGTCGAGTCCGCGGCGCTGTTGAACCTCGCCGGTGCGCCGACGCTGGCCGACGTCTGCCGCGCGGCGGCCGACGCGGGCGCCGATTTCGTGAAGACCTCCACCGGATTCCACCCCGCGGGCGGTGCGTCCGTGCAGGCCGTGGAGATCATGGCGCAGACCGTCCCGGCCCTGGGCGTCAAGGCCAGCGGCGGCATCCGTACCGCTGATGACGCGCTGGCCATGTTGGCCGCCGGCGCCACCCGGCTGGGTCTGTCCGGTACCCGCGCCGTCCTCGACGGGCTGGGTTAGTCAGCGATTTGTGCACGTTTTTCCGCGGTCACCGCGGAAAAACGTGCACAAATCACGCGGATCAGAGGCCGGAGAAGCAGGAGTCCTGCTGAGCCAGCGGGATGGTCGCGTTCTTGGTGCCGAACTTCGCGGTCACGCCGGTACCGGTCACCTGCAGGGCTTCCGGGCGGATACCCATCGGGTAGTCCTTGGTCAGCTGCGAGGCGAACAAATCCAGCGCCGGCTGGATCGACTCACGCGGCAGCAGGAAGCCGAGCCCGGTCAGCTGCTCCACCTTGAGCGAGATGGTGCCGTCGGACAGCGTCGGCTTGGCGATGATCTGGGTCATCGGCGCGTCCAGCACGATGGTGCCCGACGACGGGTCGGTGGTGACGTCGGAGACCAGTCCACCCAGCACGGGGACGGTGTCGGCGATGGTCTGCTTGATGCCGTCGGCCGACCAGGTGACCGTGGCCTCGAGCGACCCGATGGTGCCGGCCGACTTGGCCGTCTTATCGAGCTTGACGTCGTCGATCTCGATCTGGGCCTTCATGCCCTTGGCGAACCGCAGCTGGTTGCCGGCGGTGGTCACGGTGATCTTGTCGTAGTTGCTGTTGGCGACCTGCCACAGGAACGGGGTGGCGCCGAACTGCACATCGACCTTGTCCTGGACGACGCACTGGACGGCCGAGGACACGACGCTGTTGCCGCGGCTGCGGGCGTAGAACTCACCGCCGACGACACCGGCCGCCGACAGCGCGAGCGCGATCACGATGATCAGGACCAGCGACATCGGGTCGCGCAGCAGTTCCATGACACCGCGGCGCTTCTTCGGCGGATCGGTGGCGGGCACCTGCTGGGGAGCCGGGTACGACGTCGGCGGTGCGTCGGTGCCGTAGGCCGGGGCGGCCGGCGCGTCGGCGCCGTAAGCGGGGATGTCGGTCGCCGGCGGCACTGACGCGTTGTCGGCCGTCAGCACCTCGGTGGGCTGGGCACCCGGAGCCGCTGGTGCCTGCGGCGCGGGCTCGGCAGATGGTGCGGCGTCCTCATTGGCGGGGCGGGCCCAGGGGTCAGTCACCCTTGCGATTGTGCCTTACGCGCAATCGTGGTGCGGTTGCGCAGCACGGCGATGGTCTCCCGGGCCCGCTCGACCGCGGCCAGGTCGATGTCCGTGACCAGTAGTTCCGGGTCGAGGCCGGCCTGGGCGACGATGTCGCCCGTGGGGGACGTCACCAGGCTGCCGCCGCTGCCGGTCGGACCCTTCTTGGCGAGTTCGTCGCCCGGATACGGCTGGTCGACGGCGGCGACGACGCAGCTGGTGTCGAGCGCGCGGGCGCGGGCCAGCAGCGTCCACTGCTCCAGCTTGCCCGGACCCGACGCCCACGACGCGTGGACGGTCAGCAGCTTGGCGCCGCGTTCGGCGAGCTCCAGGTGCAGCTCGGGGAACCGGACGTCGTAGCACGTGGTCAGGCCGACGGGAACGGTGGCGTCGGCGGTCTGCACGTCGATCACGACGGGCTCGAAACCCGGTGCGACAGTGTCGGATTCGGCGAATCCGAAGGCGTCGTACAGGTGCATCTTGTGATAGTGGGCATCCAGGCCCGGGCCGATGGCGATGAGGGTGTTGGTCACCCGGCTGTCAGCGTCGCCGAGCGCCGGGCAGAACATCCCGGCGACGATGGTGATGCCCGATCGCGCGGCGATGTCCCGCACCGCGTTCGCCCACGGTCCGTCGAGTGGCTGGGCCACGGGCGCCAGCGGCACCCCGAACCGGCACATCGTCGCCTCGGGGAACAGCACCAGGTCAGCGCCGGCATCGGCGGCGCGCGCGGTGTGGTCGGCGACCAGTTCCAGGTTGGCTGCGGGGTCGGTTCCCGTACCGATCTGGGCCAGTGCGATGCGCATGCGGATCAGCGTAGTTATCGCCGCGGCCTCAGCGGGTGCAGGCCAGCGACGGATCCTTGGTCACCGCCATGTGGCGCACCGCGTCGTCGACGCGTTCCTGCGCCAGTTCGTGGGCGTCGACGGCCTGCTGCAGGCGGTCCAGGACGTCCGGCACCTCTTTTGTGGTGATCCACAGCGCGGTGTCGGCGCCGGCCTGCAGGGCTTTGAGCACGGCCTCGGGCACGCTGTAGCGCTGGGTGATGGCGCCCATGCTCGACAGGTCGTCGGTGAAGACGGCGCCGTCAAATGGCCGGCCGCCGTAGGTACCGCTGCGCAGCAGGTCGTAGGCGGCCTTGGACAGGCTGGCCGGATCGGTCTCGGTGAGCCCGGGTACCTGCATGTGGCCGACCATCACGGCGACGGGCTGCTGCGTCGTCAAGGACTGGTAGGGGACCAGGTCGAGGGTCTCCAGCTGGGCCAAGGGCGGGGTGACGACGCCGCCCTTGTGTGAGTCGCCGGACGCGTGGCCATGGCCGGGGAAGTGCTTGAGCACCGGCAGCAGCCCGGCGTCGCGCAGGCCGTCCGCGTACGCCCCGGCGTAGGCGGTGACGGCTTCGGCGGTGTCACCCCAGGCCCGGTCGCCGATGACGGTGCCGTCGGCGGCGGCCGTGATGTCGACGACGGGCGCGAAGTCGATGGTGATGCCGAGTTCTTTCATCGCCTGGCCGCGGAGCCGCGCGATCTCGCGAATCTGTTCTGGGGTCTTCCCGGCGGCGACCAGCTCGCGCGGTGACGGTTGGCTGCCGATGAGGTTCTTCAGCCGCTGCACTCGCCCGCCCTCTTCGTCGACGCTGACTGCCAGCGGCAGCGGCCGCGGTTCCTGCGCCAGGGCGGCGAGGGGAGCGCCGAGCATCGAATAGTCGGTCCAGCTGGTGATGAAGATGCCGCCGACCTCTTGCTCGCGGACGACCGCCTGCGCGTCGGCCAGGTTCTTGACCCCGACCATCAGCAGCTGGGCCAGCTTCTGGCGCGGCGTGAGCGCGGCCACCGTGGCGTCGAGCCGCTGGCATGGGGGCGGCGCCGCCACGGCGACCGTGGCGGCCGTCGGCGGGTGTCCGGCCGGTGTCGGCGCGGGCCGGGGCTTGCTCATGACGGCCGCGATGATCAGGCCGACGACAATCACTGCCGCGGCCGAAGCCAGGACGACTGGCGATTGCAGTCGGCTGCGGGGTGACGGCATACGGCGAACCCTATTCGTTCGGCGCGACGGCGGACCACGGCACGGTCAGCACGCCGTCGCGCAGCCGGCGCCGCGGCGGCTCGAGGGGATGGCCCTCGTCGACCAGCAGGTCGAGCATGGCGCGCCACCGGACGCGCGGCCCGAACACCCCGTGTCCGGCGGTGGTGGCCCAGGCGCGGTCCGCGGCCTGCAGCAGCCGGTGGATCGGCTGGCCCGGAACATTTTGGTGGATAAGCACTTTCGGCAGTCGCTCCGCCAGATCGGAGGGCCGTTCGATGGCGAACGGGTCGCACGACAACGTCAGGCTCACCGGTCCGGCGGCGTCGAGCAGCACCCAGCAGCAGCGTCGTCCCAACTCGTCGCAGGTGCCATCGACCAGCAGCCCGCCCGGTGCCAGCCGCCCCGTCATCTCCGCCCACGCGGCGGGCACGTCGGCGACGTCGTACTGCCGCAGCACGTTGAACGCGCGGACCAAAACTGGTGTGTGACCGGCCAATTCGAAGCCACCAAGACCGAATTCGACGATGTCGCCGGCCAATTCACGCGCCAGCCGCACCCGCTCCGGGTGAATCTCCAGCCCGACGACCCGCACGTCGGCCCGGACCGTGCGCAGCCGCGCGGCCAACTCCACCGTGGTGACCGGAAGCGCGCCGTAACCGAGGTCGACGACGAGTGGCTCGGCCGCGTCGCGCAGCAGTGCCCGGACCCGTGGGGAGTGCACCAGCCAGCGGTCGCTGCGGCGCAGGCGGTTGTACCCGGTGGTGCCGCGGGTCGGCTGGCCGACAATTGAACCCCGTGGCTGGCCGACAATTGAACCCCGTGGCTGGCCGACGGGCGAATTCATGGGCCCGAGTTTATGGGCGGGTCACCAGCGGGCGGCGATCCAGTCGGTGGTGAATTTCTGTTCCAGCTCGATCAGATATCTGAGTTGCTGCCCCAGCATCGCCTCGAGCTTGCCGCCGACCAGCGGGATGCGGACCTCGACCAGCGCGGAGAATTCGAGTCGCGCACCGCCCGCGGTGGGCGACAGGACACCGGAGCCCGTGATGGTGGCCGGCGCACCGGGAACCCGGCTGCGCACCGTCCCGACGGCGCGTCCGTCGGTCAGCGGGCCCCAATGCTCTTCCCGCACCAAGCTGAGGTCACCGAGGTGGAACTGGGTGACGACGCCGGGCAGCCCCGCGGCACGCATGGTCTGGGTGGTGGTGATGTCCGTCCCGCCCTGGCCGTCCTCGGCAAACGAGTCCAGCGTCGACACGTCGGCGCGGCCCTCGGCGAGCCGGTCCAGCCAGTAGTCCTTGCTGCAGAAGGCCTGATGCACCTGCGCCACGCTGCCGAGGTACTCGGCAACCATGTCGAAGGAGCGGGCCATAATCGGCCACGCTACCGTTAGCGGCCGTGGTCAGTTCGGATATCGGGGGCGTTGCGGTCGACTTTGACGTGCCGCTGGCACCCCTGACGTCGTTCCGTGTCGGACCGGTGGCAGCCCGTCTGATCACCTGCGATACCACCGAAAAGGTGGTGGCGGCACTGACCGCGCTGAAGGACCACCCGGGGCCGCTGCTGGTGCTGGCGGGCGGGTCGAATGTGCTGGTCGCCGACGATCTGAGTGATCTGACGGTCGTCCTGCTGGCGAACACCGAGATCACCATCGAGGGCACTGTGGTGCGGGCCGAGGCAGGCGCGCTGTGGGACGACGTGGTCGTGGCCTCGCTGGCGCATGGGCTCGGCGGCCTGGAATGCCTGTCCGGGATCCCGGGCTCGGCCGGGGCGACGCCGGTGCAGAACGTCGGTGCCTACGGGGCCGAGGTGGCCGACACCATCAGCCGGGTCCGGCTCTTCGACCGCGAGACCGGTACGGACAGCTGGGTCAGCCCCGACACCCTGGATTTCGGCTACCGGCACAGCGTGCTGAAGAACTCCGACCACGCCGTCGTGCTGGAGGTGGAGTTCACCCTCGACGCCGACGGCCTGAGCGCACCACTGCGGTACGGCGAACTGGCAACCCGGCTCGGCGCCGAGCCGGGCACCCGCGTCGACGCGCTCGCGGTCCGCGAGGCGGTGCTGGCGTTGCGGCGCGGCAAGGGCATGGTGTCCGACGCCGCCGACCACGACACCTGGAGCGCCGGGTCGTTCTTCACCAACCCCGTGGTTTCGCAGGACGCCTTCGAGCGCATCCGGGCCGCCACAGACGGGCCGGTGCCCAATTACCCGGCGCCGAGCGGGGTCAAACTGGCCGCCGGCTGGCTGGTGGAACAGGCCGGTTTCGGCAAGGGCTACCCCGGTGACGGGGCACCTGCGCGGCTGTCCACCAAGCATGCGCTGGCTCTGACGAACCGGGGATTTGCTGGCAGCACGGACGTGTTAGCGCTGGCCAGAGCGGTTCGGGACGGCGTCAAGGCCGCTTTCGGGATAGATCTCACACCGGAACCATGCTTAATCGGCTGTTCGCTGTAGGTAAATTCAAACCTGTGAGTGTGAACCGGCGACAGATGCTGACTGCGATTGCCGTCGGCACTTCCGGCGTGCTCGCCGCGTGTTCCGACACGTCGGGCGGATCCGGCTCGTCGGCCCCTGCCAAGGAGTCCGCGGCGCCCGTCATCACCTACCGGCCCACCAACGGAGCCACCGATGTCGTGCCGACCAGCAGCATCGGGGTCGACGTCACCGACGGCTGGTTCCAGAAGCTGACCCTCACCAACGGCGAGGGCAAGCTCGTCGCCGGGGTGTTCAACAAGGACCGCACGTCGTTCAACACCGCCGAGCCGCTCGGCTTCGGCGCGACGTACACGTTCGCCGGTTCCGTCGTCGGCCGGGACGGCAAGGCCGTGCCGGTGTCCGCGACGTTCACCACCGTGAACCCGACCAAGCAGGTCAACGGGCAGTTCCAGCTCGCCGACGGGCAGACCGTCGGGGTCGCGGCGCCGATCATCCTGCAGTTCGACTCCTCGGTCACCGACAAGGCCTCGGTCGAGCGCAACGTCAAGGTCGTCACCGATCCGCCGGTCGAAGGCAGTTGGGCCTGGCTGCCCGACGAGCGCGAGGGCGCCCGCATGCACTGGCGGACCCGCGAGTACTACCCGCCGGGCACCAAGGTCAGCGTGTCGGCCAAGTTGTACGGCGTCCCGTTCGGCGACGACGCCTACGGCGCGCAGGACAGCACGCTGGAGATCACCATCGGCCGCCGCCAGGTGGTCAAGGCCGACGCGACCAGCCACCGCATCCAGGTATTCACCGACAGCGGCGTGCTCTTCGATTTCCCCTGCAGCTACGGCGAGGCCGACAAGCCGCGCAACGTGACCCGCAGCGGTACGCACGTCGTCACCGAGAAGTACGCGGACTTCTGGATGTCCAACCCCGCCGCCGGGTACTCGAATGTCCACGAACGCTGGGCGGTGCGAATCTCGAACAACGGCGAGTTCATCCACGCCAACCCGGCCAGCTCGGGCGCGCAGGGCAACACCAACGTCACCAACGGGTGTATCAACCTGTCGACCGACAATGCCCAGGAGTATTTCCAGACCGCCATCTACGGCGACCCGGTCGAGGTGACGGGCACGTCGATCCAGCTGTCCTACGCCGACGGCGACATCTGGGACTGGGCGGTCGACTGGGCCACCTGGGTGTCGATGTCCGCGTTGCCGCCGGCGAATGCGGCACCGGCGGAAACGTCGATCCCGCAGAGCGCACCGGCCACCCCGACCGATGCGCCGACGTACTCGGGCACCCCGACCACCACGACGACACCGCCGCCGCAGGGGCCGGCCACCTCGACTTCGACTTCTACTTCCACGTCGACGTCA
This sequence comes from Mycolicibacterium llatzerense, assembly GCF_025331195.1. NCBI lineage: Bacteria > Bacillati > Actinomycetota > Actinomycetes > Mycobacteriales > Mycobacteriaceae > Mycobacterium > Mycolicibacterium llatzerense. The sequence goes on from NZ_LXOV01000001.1 coordinate 2,321,911, forward strand.
ACGTCGTCGACGACGGCCGCGACGACGACGTCCACGTCGACCGCGACCGCCGCACCGACCTCCTCGGCGCCGGCGACTACGTCAGCCGGCGGCTGAACCGGCTGTAGGGCGCCTGGTCACGCGGCCGCATGACGATCTGGTCCAGATCGACGTGCGGTGGCCGTGACGCCACGAAACCGATCACTTCGGCGACATCCTCGGCGACCAGTGGCGTGATGCCCTGATACACCGCGTCGGCGCGATCGGCATCCCCGTCGAATCGCACCAGGGAGAACTCGGTCTCGACGGCGCCGGGCGCAATCTCGGTGAGCCGCACCGGTTTTCCGAGCAGTTCACCGCGCAGGGTGCGGTGCAGCGCGCCCTGGCCGTGCTTGGCGGCGATGTACCCCGCGCCGTTGTCGTAGGTCTCCAGCGCCGCGATGGACGTGACGGTGACGATCAGTCCGTCGCCCGAGTCGATGAGTGCGGGCAGCAGCGCGCGCGTGACCCGCAGGGTGCCCAGCACGTTCGTCTGCCACATCCAGTCCCAGTGCTCCAGATCGGCCTCCGCGACCGGGGCCAGGCCCTTGGCGCCGCCGGCGTTGTTGACCAGGATATGAACCGGTCCCAGCCCGCTGACCTGGGCGGACAGCGCGTCCACCGACGCCTGGTCGGTGACGTCCGTCACAACTGCGGTGCCGCCGATCTCGGCCGCGAGCGCGGTGATCCGGTCCGCGCGGCGGGCCGCGCAAACGACGTGAAAACCAAGGGCGGCAAGGGTTTTCGCGGTGGCGGCGCCGATTCCGGAGCTGGCGCCGGTGACCACCGCGACGCGCACGGAGCGTTCGTCAGTTGGCATATGACCGACCTTAGTGGGCGTGCTAAGTTCCTTCCGTGATCATCAGTCAGGCATCCGGCGTCGCTGTGCGGCGTTCGTGTTGTTGTTGTCGCGCTTCGCGCTGCGCCTGACTCACGACACGGATCTCTTCGTCCTAGCTGTCGGCAGGTGTGGCCTCAGGACCCACCAGCCCGACTTCTTCCCTAGGACCCTCAAATGCCTGCTTCTGTTTCCACCGTTGCCACCGCCTCCGGTGTTCGTTCCGCCGCCCACGCCAAGCGCACGCTGCTGGCCCGGCACCACATCGTCGCGCCGTCGCTGCGGGTCGCCGACGCCGCCGCCGGCTCGGTCTTCAGCGCGGCCCGGCTGCGCGGCCCCATCGCCCGGGACGTGATCGCGCAGGCCACCGGTTTGAGCATCGCCACGGTGAACCGCCAGGTCACGGCCCTGCTGGATGCCGGGATGCTGCGTGAGCGGGCCGACCTGGCCGTGGCCGGTGCCATCGGCCGACCGCGCATTCCGGTCGAGGTGAACCACGAACCGTTCCTCACCCTGGGGCTGCACGTCGGCGCCCGCACCACCGCGATCGTGGCGACCGACCTGTTCGGCCGCACCCTCGACGTGGTGGAGACGCCCACGCCGCGCGGCGACCAGAACGCGGCGCTGGCATCGCTGGCCGGCAGCGCGCAGCGCTACCTGAGCCGCTGGCACCGGCGCCGCCCGCTGTGGGTCGGCGTCGCCGCCGGTGGTGTGGTGGACAGCGCCACCGGTCACGTCGACCACCCGCGCCTGGGCTGGGTGGATGCGCCCGTCGGTCCGGTGCTGGCCCAGACGCTGGGGCTGCCGGTGTCGCTGGCGTCGCACGTCGACGCGATGGCCGGTGCCGAACTGCTGCTGGGTGCGCGCCGCTCGTCGGCCGCGTCCGAGTCCTCTACCAGCCTGTATGTGTACGCCCGCGAGACCGTCGGCTACGCGCTGTCGATCGGCGGCAAGGTACACTCGCCGGCCAGTGGCCCGGGCACCATCTCGGGACTGCCGGCGCAGTCGGAACTGCTCGGCGGCACCGGTCGGCTCGAGACCACCGTCAGCGACGAGGCCGTGCTGGCCGCTGCCCGCAAGCAGCGGATCGTGCCGGCGGACGGTCCGTCGTCGACCATCGCCGCGGTGCTGCGTGCGGCGCGGTCCGGCAATGCCGCGGCTGTCGAGCTGCTGGCCGAGCGGGCCCGCGTGCTCGGGTCCGCGGTGGCGCTGCTGCGCGACCTGCTCAACCCCGACGACCTCGTCGTCGGCGGTCAGGCCTTCTCCGAGTACCCCGAGGGGCTGCCGCTGGTCGAGCAGGCCTTCGCGGAGCGAACGGTGTTGGGCGTCAGGGACATTCGGGTCACCACGTTCGGTAATCGGGTGCAGGAAGCCGGCGCCGGCGTGGTGTCCCTCGGTGGGCTCTACGCCGACCCGATCGGCGCCATGCGCCGTGCTCTGCGCGCCGCCTAACTCGTCCCGAAGGCGCTGACGATGTGCAGCGCCAGTTCGACGTAGACGCGGCGCTGGTCGGCGGAGTGTCCGAGGAGCTGTTCGGCCTGCCGGATTCGGTACCGGACGGTGTTCGGGTGCAGGTTCAGGATTTCGCCGACCGCCCTGGCGTCGCTCGCGTGTGCCAGATAGAGCCGCAGGGTGTCGCGTAGCCGTGCCGTCGAATCGTCGGCGGCGGCGAGTGTGCCGAGTTCGCGTCGCACCAACGTGGACATGCCGTCCTCGCCCGCGATACCTGCTGTCAGACAGGCTAATTCGACATCGGCATAGCGGATTGCCTTGGCGCCGCGGCGATGTGCGACGGTCTGCGCGGCGAGCGCTTCGGCGTGGCTGCGGCGGAATCCATCGACGCTTGGATGACAGGTGCCGGCCGACACGTGGACGAACTCGGGCAGTGCGGCGATGTCGTTGTCGGACAAGGTTTTCGACGGTCCTGTCGTGGCCGACCAGCACCACACGGTGCGGGCCCCGCTGCTGATCGTCAACGGCCGGTCGGCGCCGAGGGCGGTGCCGACGGCGACGGGAGTGGCGTCGAGCAGCCGTTGCACATCGGCGTCGACGACGTCGTCGTCGACCCACACGACGAACGCCGTGTGGTGCCGCCGCAGCGGATACGACAGTGCGGTGGTGGCCTCGTCGGTGTCGACGGCCTGCTTGGCGAGGATCGTCCGGACGGTTTCGGCGCGACGAGCGCGGGCGCCGCGCTGCCACTGGTCCCGTTCTTCGGCGAAGGTGACGATCAGCGCTTCCACCATGGTGTCCAGCCAGCTCGACAGTCGCGGCCAGAGTTGCATCAGCACCGCGGCGCGCAACTCCGGGTCGCTGATGTCGGTGACCCGGGTTTCGGTGATGAACTGCCACGCCGACCGCTGGCCGATGCGGTAGACCGCCAGCAGGATCGGTAGTTCGAAGCCGCGGCGGGCGAGCGTGCGCGCCAGGTTGTAGATCTCGGGGGCCGGCCGTATCTCGACGGTCGGGTGCGTCGCGCCGGCGAGGAAGCCCTTCCAGTTCGAGCGGGTGCTCGCATCGAGCTCGCTGCGCAGCGTCGGGTCGGTGAACATCGGCAACGCCTCGGTGATCTCGTCGTCGACCACGGTGACCAGCCGGTCGAGGGCCTGCCGACTTTCCGCCTCCAGGGACAGCTGCGCCAGCCATTCCGCCACGGCCGCCTCGGTCGACATCGATCGCTCCCTTTGTCCGCGCGAACAATGCCGCGCGATTCGTTGTCCTGCCGGACCAAGAATATGGCGGTCGTCACATCGCACCCTGGGAATGGCATAGGTCGCAGTGACAATTCCCGACAGGAGCACCCGATGAACGACGCCCACTACATCGACGGCCGCTGGCAGCCGTCGCACGGCACCGAGCGATTCGACGTCGTCAACGCCGCCACCGAGGACGTCATCGCGACCATCCCGTTGGGCGACGCCGACGACGCCAATGCGGCGGTGGCCGCGGCACGCGCCGCGTTTCCGGGCTGGGCGGCGACGTCGGTGGCCGAGCGCGCCGGCTACCTCAAGCTCGCCGCCGAGGAGCTGCAGCGCCGCCAGACCGAGCTCGCCACGCTGATCAGCCAAGAGGTCGGCATGCCGTTCGCGTACAGCAACGTGATCCAGGCGGGCCTGCCGGTGCAGTCGTTCGTGTCGATCGCCGATCTGGCGCTGAGCTTCCCGTTCGAGGAGCAGGTCCACAACTCGCTGGTCGTCCGCGAGCCCATCGGTGTCGTCGTCGCGATCACGCCGTGGAACTACCCGCTGCACCAGATTTCGGCCAAGGTCGCGCCGGCGCTGGCCGCGGGCTGCACCGTCGTGCTCAAGCCCAGCGAGGTCGCGCCGCTCAACGCCTACCTGCTGGCCGAGGTCTTCGACGCGATCGGTCTGCCGCCCGGCGTCTTCAATCTGGTCACCGGGACCGGCCCGGGTGTCGGCGAGACGCTCGTCGCGCACGAGCAGGTGGACATGGTGTCGCTGACGGGGTCGACGGTCGCCGGGCGCCGGATCGGCGCGGTGGCCGCGCAGACCATCAAGCGGGTCGGGCTGGAACTCGGCGGCAAGTCGCCGCTGGTCGTGCTCGACGACGCCGACCTGATCGAGGCCGTGAGCGACGGCCTGCGCAAGTGCTTCCTCAACTCCGGCCAGACCTGTATCGCGCTGACCCGCATGATCGTCCCGCGCGCCAAACTCGCCGAGGTAGAGGCGATTGCGCGTGCCGGCACCGAGGCCCTGCGGGTGGGTGATCCCTTCGACCCGGCCACCGAACTGGGCCCGCTGGTGTCCGCGGTGCAGCGCGACCGGGTCGTCGGCTACATCGAGCAGGGCATCGCCGAGGGTGCGCGGCTGGTGGCGGGCGGCCCGACCCCGCCCGACGGCCTGGACCGCGGTTTCTACGTCCGGCCGACGGTGTTCTCGGACTGCGCGCCGGACATGGCCATCGTCCGCGAGGAGATTTTCGGGCCGGTGCTCGTCATCCAGGCCTACGACGACGAAGACGAAGCCATCCGCCTCGCGAACGACAGCATCTACGGGCTCAACGCCGCGGTGTACTCCGGTGACCAGGAGCGCGCGATCGCGGTGGCCCGGCGCATCCGGTCCGGCCAGGTGCAGGTCAACGACGGCACCTTCAACATCCACGCCCCATTCGGCGGCTACGGCCAGTCGGGCAACGGGCGCGAATTCGGCAGGTGGGGTCTCGAGGAGTTCCTCGAGACCAAGTCCCTGCAGCTGCCCTGAAACTCCCTGACCCCCAACTACTTCCGAAAGAACCTCTCATGGCCAACGTCTTCACCGCCAAGCAGCGCACCACCCTCACCACCATCGTCGACACCTACGTCGCTTCGGTGCCCCACGACGACGACCCCACCGGATTCTTCGCCGCCAAAGGCAGCGACCTGGGCACCGACGCGGTGCTGGAGCAGTACCTGATCGGCAAGCTGCCCGCCGAACAGTTCGCCGGGCTGCAGCAGCTGCTGGACACCGCCGAACTGGTCGGCGTGAACAACCAGCCGCTGAACGTTCGCGAGGTGATCGTCGGCAATCTGTCGCGCATCTCGCCGGAGGCCAAAGCCGCCATGACGGCGCTGTACACGCTGTCGGTGCTGTTCTCCTACAGCCTGCCCGGCGGCGCCGACGGAAACCCGCTGTGGGCGGGCATGGGGTACCCCGGCCCGGCGCAGCAGCCGCCGCAGACCCCGAAGACGCTGTCGGTGCTCACCCCGTCGGCGGAGACCACGCTCGACGCGGACGTCGTCATCGTCGGGTCCGGTTCGGGCGGTGGCGTCGCGGCGGCGGTCCTGGCGGCAGCCGGCAAGCGCGTGATCGTGCTGGAGGCCGGCGGTTACCGCAACGAATCGGACTTCGTGCAGCTCGAACCCGTGGCCTATCACAACCTGTTCCTGCGGGGCGGCTTCTTCCCGAGTGCCGACGGCATGGTCAGCATCGCCGCGGGGTCGACGGTCGGTGGCGGCAGCACCGTCAACTGGTCCAACTCGCTGCTGACCCCGGCCACCGTGCGCAACACCTGGGCCACCGAGTTCGGGCTGACCGATGTGGCGGGCCCGGAGTTCGACGAACATCTGGCGGCGGTGTTCGAGCGCATCGGCTGCTGCGACAAGGTCGCCGTCCAGAACGGGCCACATCACCGGTTGTCGGAAGGCGCTGCGGCACTGGACTATTCGTACGGCGTGGCCCAGCTCAACATCGACCCGGAACGCTTCGACCCGGCGCTGATCGGCTACAGCGGGATGGGTGATCAGACGGGCGCCAAGCAGGGCACCATGAAGACCTTCCTGCAGGACGCCTCCGATGCCGGCGCGCAGTTGCTGCCGGGCACCCGGGCGGACCGGATCGTCACCCGCGACGGGGTGGCTGCGGGCGTCGAGGCGACCTACACCGACCCGGCCACGGGCCAGGCCTACCGCGTCACCATCAACGCTCCGCAGGTCGTGGCCGCCGCGGGCAGCCTGGAAACCCCGGCGCTGCTGCTGCGCTCGGGCATCGGCGGCCCGGCCGTCGGCACCGGCCTGCGGCTGCACCCGGCGACCCTGGTCAGCGGCATCTACGACGACCGTCAAGAGCCCTGGTTCGGCCCCGCGATGGCCGGGGTGATGAACGAATTCGCCGAAGCCCGCGACGATCACGGCTACCTCATCGAATGTGTGCAGCACCTGCCCGGGCTGTTCACCACCACCGTGCCGTGGCTGTCCGGGGCGCAGCACAAGGAACTCGCCCGGCAGTACCAGAACCGCGCCGACTGGGTGGTCCTGGTCAAGGACCGCGGCGAAGGCAGCGTCACCATCGACGCCAATGGTGAAGGGGTGCACTGGTATCCGTTCACCGATGACCTCGACCGCCGCCATTTCCGGGAGGGCATCGAGACGTCGATCCGGATGCACGCGGCCGCGGGCGCGGGGCAGATTTACGCCGCGGGTCAGCCGTTCGCGCCGTGGCAGCGGGGCGAGGATCTGGAGGCCTTCATCGAGCGGGTCAACCAGCTGCCGATCGGGCCCGGCGGCACCCCGGTGTTCAGCGCACACCAGATGAGCAGCGCGCGGATGGGTGCTGACCCGCAGACGTCTGTCGCCAAGCCGTCCGGGGAACTGCACGACACTCCCGGCGTGTGGATCGCCGACGCGAGCGGCATGCCCACCTGTTCGGGCGTGAACCCGATGATCACCGTCATGGCCGTAGCCCGCCGGACCGCCACCAACATGCTCGCTTGACCGGGTGGGCAACCAGCGGCGCGACGGTGTAAGGATGGAGGGCGTGCGTGTCGCCGTCCTGTCGGTCCATACCTCGCCGCTGGCCCAACCGGGTACCGGCGATGCGGGCGGTATGAACGTCTACGTCCTGCAGAGTGCCCTCGAGTTGGCCCGCCGCGGCGTCGAGGTGGAGATCTTCACCCGGGCCACGTCGTCGACCGACGCCCCGGTGGTGCGCGTGGCGCCCGGCGTGCTGGTGCGCAACGTGGTCGCCGGGCCGTTCGAGGGCCTGGACAAGTACGACCTGCCGACGCAGCTGTGCGCGTTCACCGCGGGCGTCCTGCGCGTCGAGGCCAACCACGAGCCGGGGTACTACGACATCGTGCATTCGCACTACTGGCTCTCCGGACAGGTGGGCTGGCTGGCGTCGGACCGGTGGGCCGTGCCGTTGGTGCACACCTCCCACACGCTGGCCGCGGTGAAGAACCTGGCGCTGGCCGAAGGCGACACCCCGGAGCCGGCGCTGCGCGCAGTCGGCGAGCAGCAGGTCGTCGACGCCGCCGACCGGCTGATCGTCAACACCGAAGACGAAGCGCGGCAATTGGTTTCGCTGCACCACGCGGACCCGTCCCGCATCGACGTGGCATACCCCGGCGTCGACCTGGCGACCTTCACGCCCGGAGACAAGGCCGAAGCCCGTGCGGCACTGGGCCTTTCGCTTGACGAGCAAGTGGTCGCGTTCATCGGCCGCATCCAGCCGCTGAAGGCCCCCGACGTGCTGTTGCGCGCGGCCGCCAAGCTGCCCGACGTGCGCGTCGTCGTCGCGGGCGGTCCGTCGGGCAGTGGCCTGGCCGTACCCGACGGGCTGGTTTCCCTGGCCGACGAACTGGGCATCACCGACCGGGTGACGTTCCTGCCGCCGCAGTCCCGCGAGCAGCTCGTCAATGTCTACCGCGCCGCGGATCTGGTTGCGGTGCCGAGCTATTCGGAATCTTTTGGTCTCGTCGCGGTCGAAGCGCAGGCCTGCGGGACGCCCGTGGTGGCCGCCGCGGTGGGCGGGCTGCCCGTCGCGGTGCGCGACGGCGTGAGCGGTGTCCTGGTCGAAGGCCACGACCCCGGCGACTGGGCCAACGCCATCGGGCGGACGCTGGAGCTGGGGCCGGAGACCCTGCGCGAGGGCGCGCTGCAGCACGCCGCGACATTCTCGTGGGCACACACCGTCGACGCGCTGCTGGCCGGCTACACGCGGGCCATCGCCGACTATCGCGGCCGTCGGCCTCGACGCGACGCCGCGGCACGCCGCAGCCGCCGGTTCATGATCCGTCGGGGCGTACGCGCGTGACGACCTCGACGGCCGTCACTGAGTTGATCGAAGCCACCCTGCGGGCGCACGAACTCGACTTCTCCCACCACGACGGGGGAGTGGGCGGGCGGCCCGGGATCGTCGTGGCGCTGCCCGGCGAGCGCAGGCTGACCACCAACACGCTGCTGAGCGTCGGCGACCACGGCGTGCGCCTGGAGGCCTTCGTCTGCCGCAAGCCCGACGAGAACTTCGAGGGCGTCTACAAGTACCTGCTGCGCCGCAACCGGCGGCTCTACGGCATGGCATACACCCTCGACAACATCGGCGACATCTACCTGGTGGGGCGCATGTCGCTGCACTCGGTGACCGCCGACGAGATCGACCGGCTGCTCGGCCAGGTGATCGAGGCCGTCGACTTCGACTTCAACACCCTGCTGGAGCTGGGCTTCCGCTCGTCGATCGAGAAAGAGTGGAAGTGGCGGCTGGCCCGCGGGGAGTCGCTGAAGAATCTGCAGGCGTTCGAGCACCTGCGGCCTGAGTAGGCGGACGGTACCGGCGTGTCGTTGCCGGGCGTGTCGGGCTGCTGGGGACATGTCCGAACTGCAGCCGTCAGCTTTCCTTGACGGTCAAGGAAAGTTGACGGCGCCGGGCGAAACATGTGGGCGACAGGCCTGCGCGGGACGTCGCAGTCACAGCTCCCGGGTGCGGCGAAGGCCACAAACCCGCACGTGAGAAGATCAGCCGATGCCGACCTTGATCCTGCTGCGCCACGGCGAGAGCCAGTGGAACGAGAAGAACCTGTTCACCGGTTGGGTCGACGTCGATCTCACTGACAAGGGCCGGGCCGAAGCCGTTCGCGGCGGCAAGCTGCTGGTCGAACAGGGTGTGCTGCCCGACGTGCTGTACACGTCGCTGCTGCGCCGCGCGATCACCACCGCCAACCTGGCGCTGGACGCCGCCGACCGGCACTGGATTCCCGTGGAGCGCGACTGGCGCCTCAACGAGCGGCACTACGGCGCGCTGCAGGGCCTCGACAAGGCCGAGACCCTGGCCAAGTACGGCCAGGACCAGTTCATGTCGTGGCGCCGCAGCTACGACACTCCGCCGCCCCCGATCGAAAAGGGCAGCACCTATAGCCAGGACGGCGACCCGCGGTACGCCGGCATCGACGCGCCGCTCACCGAATGCCTCGCCGACGTGGTCAAGCGGTTCGTGCCCTACTTCGAGCAGACCATCGTGCCCGACCTCGAGGCCGGCAAGACCGTGCTGATCGTCGCGCACGGCAACTCGCTGCGCGCCCTGGTGAAGTACCTGGACGGCATGTCCGACGACGAGATCACGGGCCTGAACATCCCGACGGGCATCCCGCTGAAGTACGAGCTGGACGAGAATCTGAAGCCGACGGTGCCCGGTGGCGAGTACCTCGACCCCGAGGCAGCTGCGGCCGGCGCCGCCGCGGTCGCCGCGCAGGGTGCGAAAAAGAACTGATCGCATCAGAACAGTCGGTGAACTCCGGTGAACGCTGGTCGAACACCTGGATTTGTTCATGTGACTTGCACCGTTCTGGCCGCTCGCTGCTGGGATGACGTTCACCTGATGCGTACGATTTCTGCGTGAGCTTGTCGTCCGCGCTGCCTCTGGTGGCCGCCACGGCGCTGCTCGCGTTGGCCCTGGGCATCGCGATCGGCATGCGGTGGGTGCCGCGGCTGAACGACCGCCGCGAACGTCGCACCGCGGAGCAGTCCGGCCTCACGGTGTCGGAGATGTTCGCCCACATCGTGTCCATGTCCCCGCTGGGGATGGCGGTCGTCGACACCTACCGCGACGTCGTCTACACCAACGCCCTGGCCAAAGATCTCGGTCTGGTGAGCGACCGGCTGCTGGACGACCGGGCCTGGGAGGCCGCGCAGCGGACCCTGGCCACCGGGGAAGACGTCGAGTTCGACCTGTCGCCGGCCAAACGGGCGAACCCGGGCCGGTCCCGGGTGGCCGTGCGTGGCCTGGCCCGTCAGCTGACCGAAGAGGACGGCCGCTTCGCGGTGGTCTACGTCAACGACCAGTCCGAACAGGCCCGCATGGAGGCCAGTCGCCGCGACTTCGTCGCCAACGTCAGCCACGAGCTCAAGACCCCGGTCGGCGCCATGGGGCTGCTGGCGGAGGCGCTGCTGGCGTCCTCCGAGGATCAGGAGATGGTCAACCGCTTCGCCGAGAAGATCGTCACCGAATCCACCCGGCTGGCCAACATGGTCGGTGAACTGATCGAGCTGTCCCGGCTGCAGGGCGCCGAGCCGCTGCCTCATCTGGATGCGGTGGACGTGGATTCGGTTGTCGCCGAAGTGGTTTCCCGGCACAAGGTGGCCGCCGACAACGCCGACATCGCGATCACCACCGACGCGCCCCGCGGTTACCAGGTGCTGGGCAGTGAGACCCTGCTGGCGACCGCGCTGGCGAACCTGGTGTCCAACGCAATTTCCTACTCGCCCAAGGGTTCTCAGGTGTCGATCAGTCGGCGCTGCTACGGCGACAACATCGAGATCGCGGTGACCGACCGCGGTATCGGTATCGAAAAAGCCGACCAGGAACGGGTTTTCGAACGATTCTTCCGCGTCGACAAGGCGCGGTCCCGGGCCACCGGCGGCACCGGGCTTGGGTTGGCCATCGTCAAACATGTGGCGGCCAACCACAACGGAACCATCCGGCTGTGGAGTCAGCCGGGAACGGGATCGACGTTCACGTTGTCGATTCCGGCTTATCTCGATTCGGACGACGCTGACGTCGACGAGGGGGATGATCACTCGATGCCATCACAAGGAGGGCGACCGAACCAATGACCAGTGTGCTGATCGTGGAGGACGAGGAGTCCCTGGCCGATCCCTTGGCGTTCTTGTTGCGCAAGGAAGGTTTCGAAGCCACCGTCGTGACCGATGGTCCGTCGGCGTTGGCCGAGTTCGACCGGGCCGGAGCCGACATCGTCCTCTTGGACCTGATGCTGCCCGGTATGAGCGGCACCGACGTGTGTAAGCAGTTGCGCTCACGTTCCGGCGTCCCGGTCATCATGGTGACCGCCCGGGACAGCGAGATCGACAAGGTCGTCGGCCTGGAACTGGGCGCCGACGACTACGTCACCAAGCCGTACTCGGCCCGTGAGCTCATCGCCCGGATCCGGGCCGTGCTGCGTCGCGGCGGCGAGTCCGACGACGTCGTCGGCGCCGACGGGGTGCTGGAGGCCGGGCCGGTCCGGATGGACGTCGAGCGGCACATCGTGTCGGTCAACGGCGACGCCATCACGCTGCCGCTCAAGGAGTTCGACCTGCTCGAGTACCTGATGCGCAACAGCGGGCGCGTGCTGACCCGTGGCCAGTTGATCGACCGCGTGTGGGGCGCCGACTACGTCGGTGACACCAAGACCCTGGACGTCCACGTGAAGCGGCTGCGCTCCAAGATCGAGGCGGACCCGGCCAACCCGGTGCACCTCGTCACCGTGCGTGGGTTGGGCTACAAGCTCGAGGGCTAGTTCCCGCGCTCGCGGTTACTTCTTGGCGGCCTTCGCTGCCTCGGTGGCCGGGTGGACGGCGATGAGCCCCAGCCCGGCCCGGCGCTTGCACAGGGCCGCCAGCTCGGCGTACACCTTCTTGCCCAGCAGCTCGGTCAGCTCGGGCCCGTAGGACTCCCACACGGCCTTGGCTCCGACGTGCGCGGCCGGGTCGCCGGTGCAGTACCAGACCAGGTCGTGGCCGCCCTCGCCCCAGCCGCGCCGGTCGTATTCGGTGACGACGGTCCGCAGGATTTCGGTGCCGTCCGGGCGGGTCACCCAGTCCTGGGTGCGGCGGATCGGTAGCTGCCAGCACACCTCGGGCTTCATGGTCAGCGGTTCGACACCGAGCTTGAGCGCCTTGCTGTGCAGTGCGCAGCCGACGCCGCCGGCGAAACCCGGGCGGTTCAGGAAGATGCACGCACCCTTGTATTTGCGGGTCCGCAGGTTGGGCTTGTCGTCGTACTCGTCCATCTCGAGGTAGCCCTTGCGGCCCAGGCCCTTGTCCCGGAACTGCCAGTCCTCGTCGGTCAGCAGCTTGACCGACTCCTCGAGTTGCGCGACATCGTCGTCATCGGCCATGAAGGCGCCGTGGCTGCAGCAGCCGTCATCGGGCCGTCCCTCGACGGTGCCCTGGCATGCCGGTGTCCCGAAGACACAGGTCCATTTCGACAGCAGCCATGTCATATCCGCGGCGATCAGATGCTCCGAATTGTCCGGATCGAAGAACTCCACCCACTCGCGGGCAAAGTCCAGTCCGACCTCGTGGGAACCGGGCTTCGGCGGCGCCTCGTTCTTGGGCGCACCAGCGCCACCGGCACTGATCTGTGATGCGGTCACAGCACGCAACCGTAGACCCGTTACCGTGGTTTCCGTGCGATTGGGCGTCCTCGACGTGGGCAGTAACACCGTTCATCTGTTGGTAGTCGACGCGCGCCGCGGCGGGCACCCGACACCGATGAGTTCGACCAAGGCCTCACTGCGCCTTGCGGAGGCCATTGACGACACCGGCAAATTGACCCGCAAGGGCGCTGACAGCCTGGTCGCGACCGTCGACGAGTTCGCCAAGATCGCCACCAGCTCGGGCTGTGCGGAGTTTATGGCGTTCGCCACATCCGCGGTCCGGGACGCCACCAACTCCGAAGCGGTGCTGGCCAGGGTCCGGGCGGAGACCGGCGTCCAGCTGCAGGTCCTGTCCGGGGTCGACGAATCCCGGCTCACCTTCCTGGCGGTGCGCCGCTGGTACGGCTGGAGCGCGGGCCGCATCATCAACCTCGACATCGGCGGGGGTTCGCTGGAACTGTCGGGCGGTATCGACGAAGAACCCGACGTCGCGCTGTCGATGCCGCTGGGTGCGGGCCGATTGACGCGGGAATGGCTGCAGGAGGATCCGCCCGGCCGTCGGCGCGTGGCCGTGCTGCGGGACTGGCTGGACAACGAGCTGTCCGCCTCGGCGGCCAAGGTGCTCTCTGCGGGCACCCCGGAGCTGGCTGTCGCAACCTCGAAGACGTTCCGGTCGCTGGCCCGGCTCACCGGTGCGGCACCGTCCGGGGCGGGGCCGCGCGTGAAGCGCACGTTGACCGCCGCTGGCCTCAGACAGCTCATATCTTTCATCTCTAGGATGACCACGGCTGACAGAGCCGAGTTGGAAGGGGTGAGTGCCGACCGCGCGCCACAGATCGTGGCCGGTGCGTTGGTGGCCGAGGCGACCATGAGGGCGCTGTCGCTCGACGCGGTGGACATCTGCCCGTGGGCATTGCGGGAGGGTGTGATTCTGCGGAAACTCGACAGTGAAGCCGATGGAACCGACTTGGTGGAAACGTTCGCGGGCTTAGCTCCCGCCAAAGGCGAGACACGATGACAGATTCAGACGACTTCTCCGCGACGCGACCGATCTCGGTCGCCGAGCTGCTGGCCAAGAACGGCACCATCGGTGCGCCGCCCGTCGGCGGCCGCCGACGCCGGCGGCGGGGGAACAGCGACGCGGTGACGGTCGCCGAGTTGACCGGCGAAATCCCGATCATCCGGCCGGAGACGCTGCACGCGGAGCCGGCGCAGGCACCGGCGGAAACGGTTCCGGAGCCCATCGCGGAGCCTGCAGCCGAGCCCGAACCCGAACCCGAAGCCGTCGTCGAGCCTGAGGCCCCGGCTGACGACGTCGCCGTCGAGGACGAGACGCCGTCGGCTGCCGACGAGATGGAGCCCGACGACACCGGCGCCCACTACGTCGTCGACGACACGATGCTGCACACCGATCTCGTCGACCCGGCGCCCGCAGACGCCGCGGCCGACGACTACGAGGACCACCTGCGCCGCCGCGACGCCGAGGCCGATCCGCTGGAGTTCGTGGCGCCGTCGTCGCGCAAGCCTGCGTTCCGCTGGTCGTTCAAGCCGGTTCGCGGCGCCGAGGAGATGAGCCCCGACCTGGTCGACGAGGACGTGTCCGCCGACGCGGACGTCGACGACGATCTGCTGTCGCTCAAGGACGCGGAGCCCGTCGCCAAGCTCCCCGTTGTCGACGACACCGACGCCGCCGCGGCTGCCGACGCCACTGACGACGCCGCCGGCGTGCGCGACACGTCGCGGGAAGGCCGGAGTTCGCGCTATGACGCCCTGTTCGGTGGCTTCGCCGCCGACGAGGACACCCGCCGCGACGACGTCGAGGCCGCGTTCCATGACGAAGCGGAACGCGACGACCACGACTACGACCGCGACGAAGCCGACCACGAGGACGAAGAGTCCGGTTCGGGCCTGAAGCGCGGCGCCTGGGTGGTCGGCCAGAGCCTGTTGGCCGTCGCGTTCGGTGCCGGCATGTTCTTCGCGTTCGATCAGCTGTGGCGGTGGAACCAGATCGTGGCGCTGATGCTGTCGATGCTGGTCATCCTCGGCCTGGTCGCCGGCATCCGGGTGATCCGCAAGGACCACGACCTGGCCAGCACGCTGATCGCGATCCTGGTCGGCGGCCTGGTCACGTTCGGGCCCCTGGCACTGCTCTACTCGGCCTGAGCCGGAGCCCTGTGCCTCCCGCCATCAAGGTAGGTCTGTCCACCGCCTCGGTCTATCCACTGCGGACCGAGGCTGCCTTCGAGTACGCCGCACGCCTGGGTTACGACGGTGTCGAGCTGATGGTGTGGGCCGAGCCCGTCAGCCAGGACATCGACGCCATCGAGCGGATGTCGGAGCGCTGGGGCGTGCCGGTGCTCAGCGTGCACGCGCCGTGTCTGCTGATCTCGCAGCGGGTGTGGGGCTCCAACCCCATCCCGAAGCTGGAACGCAGCGTGCGGGCCGCTGAGCAGCTGGGTGCGCAGACGGTCGTCGTGCACCCGCCGTTCCGGTGGCAGCGCCGCTACGCCGAGGGTTTCTCGGATCAGGTGCTCGAGCTGGAGGCGTCCAGCGACGTGCTGGTCGCGGTCGAGAACATGTTCCCGTTCCGCACGGACCGGTTCTTCGGCACCGGCCAGCCGTCCATCGAGCGGATGCGCAAGCGTGGCGGGGCCCCGGGACCTGGGATCTCGGCGTTCGCGCCGTCCTACGACCCGCTGGACGGCAATCACGCGCACTACACCCTGGACCTGTCGCATTCGGCGACGGCCGGAACCGACGCCATCGACATGGCCCGCCGGATGGGCAAGGGGCTGGTGCACCTGCATCTGTGCGACGGCAACGGCGCGTCCACCGACGAACACCTGGTGCCGGGGCGCGGCAGCCAGCCGACCGTACAGGTCTGTCAGATGCTCGCCGCCAGTGAATTCTCCGGGCACGTGATCCTGGAGGTCACCACGTCGGCGGCGCGCAACAACGCCGAGCGCGAGGCGCTGCTCGTCGAGTCGCTCGAATTCGCCCGTCGGCACCTGCTGCGCTGACCCCGCGCCGTCCTGGCATGCTGTCTCCCGTGGCGAGAATTGCGATCATCGGTGGCGGAAATATCGGAGAGGCCCTGCTGGCGGGGCTGTTGCAGGCAGGCCGGCAGGTCAAAGATCTGGTCGTAGCCGAGGCATATCCGGCGCGTGCCGCGCAGCTCGCCGAGAAGTACTCCGTCCGGGTCACCGATGTCGCCGACGCCGCCGAGAACGCGGCCTACGTGATCGTGGCCGTCAAACCCGACGCCGTCGAGGGCGTCGTCGAGGTGCTGGCCGAACTGGCCTCCGACGCCGACAGCAGCAGCGTCGAGCAGGTCGTGGTGTCGGTGGCCGCGGGCGTCCCGACGTCCTTCTACGAGGCCAAGCTGCCGGCCGGTGCGCCGGTGGTGCGGGCGATGCCGAATACGCCGATGCTGGTGGGCGCGGGCATTACCGCGCTGTCGCGGGGCCGGTTCGCGAACGAGGCCCAACTCGCCGAGGTATCGGAGATCTTCTCGGCCGTCGGTGCGGTGCTGACGGTGCCGGAGAAGCAGATGGACGCGGTGACCGCGGTGTCCGGTTCGGGCCCCGCGTACTTCTTCCTGATGGTCGAGGCCGTGGTGGACGCGGGCGTCGCGGCGGGCCTGCCGCGGGCCGTGGCGACCGAGTTGGCAGTCCAGACGATGGCCGGTTCGGCGGCCATGCTGCTCAATCGGATGACTGATTCGGGAACCGGTTCTACGGTCGGTCCGCTGGATACCAGCGCCGCCGAATTGCGGGCCTCTGTGACCTCTCCGGGGGGCACTACCGCCGCTGGGCTGCGGGAACTCGAACGGGGCGGGCTGCGCTCCGCGGTCGCAAGTGCGGTCGAAGCCGCAAAAACACGGTCTGAGCAGCTAAGAATTACATCTGAGTAGTTCTAAGATTTCAGATTGATTACCCCACACCCGTCGCAATAACCACATTGGCCACGCTATTCTCCTTCTCGTAAGCACGCGTTGGTGCCAGCGGAGGGGAAGCCGCTGGAGCTGGCCGTGCCTGATTGATTGGGTTGCGATGACGTCTATGAACGGGCCATCGGCGCGTGACGGTGGCGATCAGCCACGAACGCAGTTCCTGACTGTTGCCGAGGTTGCGAGTCTGATGCGGGTAAGCAAGATGACGGTATACCGGCTGGTGCACAACGGGGAGTTGCCCGCGGTGCGTGTCGGCCGATCATTTCGGGTGCACGCCAAGGCGGTGCACGACCTCCTCGAGTCCTCGTACCACGACGCGGGTTAGTCACCGCGCGCCCGGCTGAGTGCTGCGCACCTTGGGTGCGCAGCACCGAATCCGCGTCTTCGGTGTGATTGGTATCGGTCAGCGCTACCGGGCACTCCGAAATCGCTGATGAGCGGGCGTATCCAGCAGGCGTTTTCGTGACCGGAAACCCCGCCGGGTAAAGTGGCGGGGTTGGTTTCACACCGATCTTCACGGATCGACGTCTAGTAGCGGAGACTTCAAAGTCTATGGGTTCAGTCATCAAGAAGCGGCGCAAGCGCATGTCGAAGAAGAAGCACCGCAAGCTGCTTCGTCGCACCCGGGTTCAGCGCAGAAAACTCGGTAAGTAACCGCGACGCCGACCTGTGCCATCCATCGACGCCCACTAGGCTGACCAAATGGATGCCGACGGACGCCCTGGAAGCCGGCCCACCGCGCCGGGCGGAAGCGATTCCGGCCCGGACATCCCCGAGACCCTGCACCACCCCAAGGTGGTGCTGGTCACGGGTGCGTGCCGGTTCCTGGGCGGATATCTGACAGCCAGACTCGCTCAGAACCAGCTCATCGAGCACGTGATCGCGGTCGACGCGATCACGCCGAGCAAGGACATGTTGCGGCGGATGGGCCGCGCGGAGTTCGTCCGCGCGGACATCCGCAATCCCTTCATCGCCAAGGTGATCCGGAACGGCAACGTCGACACCGTCGTCCACGCGGCGGCGGCGTCCTACGTGCCGCAATCCGGTCGCGCTGCGCTCAAAGAGCTCAACGTGATGGGCGCCATGCAGCTGTTCGCGGCCTGTCAGAAGGCACCGTCGGTCCGTCGGGTGATCCTGAAGTCGACATCGGAGATCTACGGGGCCAGTCCGCGTGATCCGGTGATGTTCACCGAGGACAGCAGCGCCCGCCGGCCACCGGGGGAGGGCTTCGCCCGCGACAGCATCGACATCGAGGGCTACGCACGCGGTCTCGCGCGGCGGCGACCCGACATCGCGGTCACCATCCTGCGGCTGGCCAACATGATCGGCCCGGCCATGGACACCGCGCTCTCGCGGTACCTCGCGGGCCCGTTGGTGCCGACCGCCTTCGGGCACGACGCCCGGTTGCAACTGCTGCACGAGCAGGACGCCCTCGGGGCGCTGGAACGTGCCACCCTGGTGGGACGCGCCGGCACCTTCAACATCGGGGCGTCGGGCGTCATCCTGATGAGCCAGGCCATTCGCCGGTCCGGCCGCATCGGGTTGCCGCTCGCCGGCCCCACGATGTGGGTGCTGGACGCCTGGCGCCGGGCGACCGCGGGCGTCGAATTGGACCGCGAACAGTCCGACTACATGCGCTACGGCCGGGTCATGGACACCACACGGATGACGAGGGAACTCGGCTATACCCCAAAGTGGACGACCATGGAGGCTTTTGACGATTACGTTTCAGGCCGCGCGCTGACGCCCATTATCGACCCAGGATGGGTACGCTCAGTGGAGCGTCGTGCAGTGGCCGCAGCGCAGCGGTGGGGACGCTGATTTCGCAAGTTTTTGATGGTGGGAGATATTGACGTGGCGGGCGAATCTAAAGCCAAAGTCATTCCGCTACATTCGAATTCGACACGCGCTGCTGCGCAGCGGCGGGCGTCGAAACGCGATGCGACGCTGCGACATCCTTCGCTGTTGACCGACCCGGGGACCCGCGCATCTGCCGAGCAGATCGCCGCCGTGGTCCGCGAGATCGACCAGCACCGGTTTGCTGCGTCCGGCGCCCCGGCCGCCGACGAACCCAACGAACTGGCCCAACGTATCGGCGCCGCTTCGGATTTCATTCGCAAGCGCATGACCGGTGATTACCGTGTCGACGAATTCGGATTCGACCCGCATCTCAACAACGCGGTGTTTCTTCCTTTGCTGCGAACGCTTTTCAACTCGTGGTTCCGCGTCGAGGTGTCCGGTATCGAGAACCTTCCGGATGACGGCGCCGCGCTGGTCGTGGCAAACCACGCCGGGGTGTTGCCGTTCGACGGGCTGATGACGTCCGTCGCCGTGCACGACAAGCACCCGAAACACCGCGACTTGAGGTTGCTGGCCGCCGACCTCGTCTTCGACCTGCCGATGGTGGGACAGGCCGCGCGCAAGGCCGGGCACACCATGGCCTGCACCGCCGACGCGCACCGGCTGCTCGAGGCCGGCGAACTGACCGCCGTGTTCCCCGAGGGGTACAAGGGCCTGGGCAAGCCGTTCAAGGACCGGTACAAGCTGCAGCGGTTCGGCCGTGGTGGCTTCGTCTCGGCGGCGCTGCGCACCGGCGCGCCCATCGTGCCGTGCTCGATCGTCGGCTCCGAGGAGATTTACCCGAAGATCGGCGACGTGAAGCTGCTCGCCCGGCTGCTCGGGTTGCCGTACTTCCCGCTGACGCCGCTGTTCCCGCTCGCCGGCCCGCTCGGACTGCTGCCGTTGCCGTCGAAGTGGTACATCCAGTTCGGTGAGCCCATCTCGACGGCCGATTACGAGGATGGCGCGGCCGACGACCCGATGGTCACCTTCGAGCTGACCGACCAGGTGCGCGCCACCATTCAGCAGACGCTGTACCAGCTGCTGGCGAATCGCCGCGGCACGTTCCTGTAGTTACCGCGAGGGTGCACTAACCCTTTTGTGCCGCAACCATTTTCGCGATGGCGGCGTCGCGGGCGGCAGCGATCTGCGCGCTGATCTCATCAGTCTCGCCGTCGTGCTGCGCCTCGCCGAGCATGGTGACGACGCTGGTCATCACCGGCTGGCCGTCGTCGTCGGTGACCTCGGCGCGGACTTCGCTGATCACGGTGCCATGCGACTCGATGACCGAATCCAGGTACGAGTCGAACCACAGCCGGTCGCCGACCTTGATCGGGCGGTGGAAGATCAGCTTCTGATCGCGGTGCAGCACGCGTTCCAGATTGATCGGCACGTCGAACTGGTTGAAGATCTCGAGCTGCACGCGTCGGCCCGCCACCGCGATGAACGTCAGCGACGCGATCAGGGTGTCCGAACCGCACTCAGCTGCGGCTTCGTCAGTGAAATGGGCGGGGTGATCGTCCTGCACCGCCAGTGCGAATTCCTTGACCTTCTCGCGGCCGACCTCGAAGTAATCGGGGTACCGGTAGTGGGTGCCGATGATGTTGTCCGCGATGCCCATGGCGGGTGAGCCTATCAGCGTCCGCGCCTCTGACCGGCGCGGCGAAGCTAGTTGCCCTTGCGTGACGCCATGGCGGCCAGCGCCCCGCCGACGGCGCCCAGGGCCAGCGCCGATGGCACGCCGATGCGGGCGGCCTTGCGGGCGGTCCGGAAATCGCGGATTTCCCAACCCCGTTCGCGGGCCACGTCGCGCAGCGCGGCGTCGGGGTTGATCGCGACGGCCGTGCCGACCAGCGACAGCATCGGCACGTCGTTGAAGCTGTCCGAGTACGCGGTGCAGCGGCGCAGGTTCAGGCCCTCGCGGATGGCCAGTTGCCGCACCGCGTGCGCCTTACCGACCCCGTGCAGGATGTCGCCGACCAGGCGGCCGGTGAAGACCCCGTCGACGGACTCGGCGACGGTGCCCAGCGCCCCGGTCAGCCCCAGCTTGTTGGCGATGGTCTGGGCCAGCTCCATGGGCGTGGCGGTGACGAGCCAGACCTGCTGGCCCGCGTCGAGGTGCATCTGTGCCAGCGCCCGGGTGCCCTGCCAGATTTTGTCGGCGATGATCTCGTCGTAGATCTCGTCGCCGAGGGCTTCCAGTTCCGCGGTCTGCCGGCCCTCGATGAACGACAGGGCCTTGCGCCGGCCGGCGGCGACGTCGTCGCTGTTCTCCTTGCCGGTCACCTGGAACTTGGCCTGTGCGTAGGCGAAGCGGGCCAGGTCGGAGTACTTGAAGTAGTCGCGGGCGGCGAGGCCACGGGCGAAATGCACCAGGGATGAGCCGTGCACGAGCGTGTTGTCGACGTCGAAGAACGCGGCCGCGGTGAGGTCGGGCGGCGGCGGGAGCGCCGGGGCAGCGGGTTCATCGGCTCCGGAATCCTGGCCGTCGACAGCGTCGGCGGGCACGGGCTCGTCGGCAGTCACGGGGCTGGATTCGGACACGGTTCAACAGTAGGTCACGCCATACTGTTGCGCGTGGATCGATCAGGGAACAGCCACCGCGTGACGTTGCTCACCCGTACCGGCTGCAGCATGTGTGCGCGCGCGGCGGCTCAGCTCGCGGAGCTGTCCGACGAGCTCGGCTTCACCCTGACGAGCACGGATGTCGATGTTCTGGCTGCTGCCGGGGATACCGCCCTGCGCGCGGAGTTCGGCGATCGGCTGCCCGTGGTGCTCCTTGATGACGTTGAGCACAGCTACTGGGAGGTCGACGAGGAGCAGTTGCGGGCCGACTTGGCAGGTTGACGCAGTGGGTTGACCGCTGGGCCAGGGCGCTCAGGGCGCATGCAGGGCTCTATTGACAGCTCGGCCGTCGTGGGATTCGGTGTGCGTATAGCAAATTTGGTCGGCGGGCTGGTGAGCGGCTAGCTTTGAATACGTTCCTGCGGCCACTCGAGGCCCAGGAAACATGCCTGCGCGACGGAGGTGCGACGAGGTGAAGAGGCCGTGAGCGTACTGCTGTTCGGGGTTTCGCACCGCAGTGCACCGGTTTCCGTGCTGGAACAACTCAGCACCGACGAGGCCGAACAGGCCAAGATCATCGAGCTGCTGCTGCAGTCCTCTCTGGTCACCGAGGCGATGGTGCTCTCCACCTGTAACCGGGTCGAGGTGTACGCGGTGGTCGACGCCTTCCACGGCGGGCTCTCCGTGATCGGTTCGGTGCTCTCCGAGCGATCGGGCATGTCGCTGCACGACCTCACGAAGTACGCCTACGTGCGGTACGCCGAGGCGGCTGTCGAGCATCTGTTCGCCGTGGCCAGCGGCCTGGATTCGGCGGTCATCGGCGAGGCGCAGGTACTGGGCCAGGTGCGCCGGGCCTACACCTCCGCGGAAGCGCACCAGACCGTCGGCCGCACCCTGCACGAACTGTCGCAGCGGGCACTGTCGGTCGGTAAGCGGGTCCATTCCGAGACCGGGATCGATTCGGCGGGTGCCTCGGTGGTGTCGGTGGCGCTGGACATGGCCACGTCCAAGCTGACGTCGCTGACCGGGCTGACGGCCGCCGTGATCGGCGCCGGCTCCATGGGTGCCCTGGCCGCCGCGCATCTGACGCGCGCCGGGATCGCCCGCATCGAGGTGGTCAACCGTTCGCTGCCGAGAGCCGAGCGCATGGTCGAGAATTTGAAGGCACAGGGCGTCGACGCGGCCGCGCACACCCTGGACGACATCGCCGTCGCGCTGGGCAACTCCGACGTCGTCGTCGCGTGTACCGGCGCGGTGCGTCCGGTGGTGTCGTTGGCCGACGCGCACCGCGGACTGATGAACCGCCCGGAGCATCACCAACTGGTGATATGCGACCTGGGCATGCCCCGCGACGTGGACAGCGCGATTGCTGGCCTACCCGGCGTGCACATGATCGACATGGACCGCATCCAGCGGGAGCCGTCGGCCCGGGCCGCTGCCTCGGACGCCGAAGCGGCCCGCTCGATCGTCGCCGCGGAGGTCGCCAGCTACCTGGCCGGCCAGCGGATGGCCGAGGTCACCCCGACCGTCACCGCCCTGCGTCAGCGCGCCGCCGACGTCGTCGAAGCGGAATTGCTGCGGCTCGACAACCGGGTTCCCGGGCTCGACGCCGCCCACCGCGACGAGGTCGCCAAGACCGTCCGACGGGTCGTGGACAAGTTGCTGCACGCACCGACGGTGCGGGTCAAACAGTTGGCCAGCGCGCCCGGCGGCGACACCTACGCCGAGGCGCTGCGGGAGCTGTTCGAGCTCGACCCGCAGGCCATCGACGCCGTGTCCGCCGGCGAACTGCCTTTGATGGCACCAGATTTGGCGGCAGGCGAGCCGCATTCCCACCACGACAAGGCTGAGTAATCTCACTTGGTAACTACCCTCGATAACGTTGTCCGGATCGGCACCAGGGGCAGCCTTTTGGCTACCACGCAGGCCGGCACCATCCGCGACGCCCTGGTAGCTCTGGGGCAGCCCGCGGAGCTGGTCATCATCAGCACCGACGGCGACCGCTCCCAGGCGCCCGTCGCCGAGATCGGCATCGGTGTGTTCACCGCCGAGCTGCGGCACGCCATGGCCGACGGCCGCATCGACGTCGCGGTGCACTCGTACAAGGATTTGCCGACGGCGCCCGACGAGCGCTTCGTCATCGCCGCCGTCCCGCCGCGCGAAGATCCGCGGGATGCGTTGGTGGCGCGCGACGGAATGGTGCTGGGGGAGTTGCCGGCCGGCTCGGTGATCGGCACGTCGAGCCCGCGACGGGCGGCGCAGCTTAGAGCACTGGGTCTCGGTTTGGAAATCCGCCCCCTACGAGGCAACCTAGATACCAGGTTGAACAGGGTAAG
This sequence comes from Mycolicibacterium llatzerense, assembly GCF_025331195.1. Classification (NCBI taxonomy): domain Bacteria; kingdom Bacillati; phylum Actinomycetota; class Actinomycetes; order Mycobacteriales; family Mycobacteriaceae; genus Mycobacterium; species Mycolicibacterium llatzerense. The sequence goes on from NZ_LXOV01000001.1 coordinate 2,345,324, forward strand.
TAGTGGTGATCTCGACGCTGTTGTCGTCGCCCGAGCGGGTCTGGCCCGTATCGGACGGCTCGATGTCGTCACCGAGAGCCTCGAGCCGGTGCAGATGTTGCCAGCGCCGGCGCAGGGCGCCCTCGCGGTCGAGTGCCGAGTGGGGGACACCGAGTTGGCGACGCTGTTGGGAAAGCTGGACCATCCCGACACGCGTGCCGCGGTCACTGCCGAACGAGTCCTGTTGGCCGAACTGGAGGCGGGTTGTTCCGCGCCGGTGGGTGCGATCGCTGAAGTGGTCGAGTCCATCGACGAGGACGGCCGAGTCTTCGAAGAGCTGTCGTTGCGCGGTTGCGTGGCGGCGCTGGACGGATCCGACGTGATCCGGGCGTCCGGGATCGGGACACCCGAACGGGCACGAGAGCTGGGGCTCTCGCTGGCCGCGGAGTTGTTCGACCTGGGTGCGCGCGACGTGTTGGATCAGCGGACTGTAGAGCGGGAGTGAGAGATGACGACCCGAGTGCGTAAGCACAAGCCCGGCCGCATCACCTTTGTCGGTTCCGGCCCCGGTGACCCGGGCCTGTTGACGACGCGTGCGCGGAACGTTTTGGCGCATGCGGCATTGGTTTTCACCGATCCTGACGTGCCCGAGGCGGTGCTGGCGCTGATCGGTACCGATCTGCCGCCCACGTCCGGGCCGCACCCGGCCGAGGCGGAGCCGGCTGCCGAGACCAAGACCGACGAGGCCACGCCCGAAAAGGCGCCGGCTGCCGCGCCCACGATGACGTTCCCGCATGGCGTCGACGTGCGCCCCGCGCTGGGTGACCCGACCGAGGTGGCCAAGCTGCTGATGGCCGAGGCCAAGACCGGTGTCGACGTGGTGCGCCTGGTCGCCGGCGACCCGCTGTCGGTCGACTCCGTCATCACCGAGGTGAACGCCCTGGCCAAGACCGCGGCGCACTTCGAGTTGGTGCCGGGCCTGCCGTCGTCGACGGCCGTGCCGACCTACGCGGGCCTGCCCGTCGGGTCGTCGCACACCGTGGCCGACGTCCGTGGGGACGTGGACTGGGCCGCGCTGGCCGCCGCCCCCGGGCCGCTGATCCTGCACGCGACGGTGTCGCACCTGCCGGACGCCGCCCGCACCCTGATCGAATACGGCCTCACCGAAAGCACCCCGTGCGTCGTGACCGCCAACGGCACCACCTGCCAGCAGCGGTCCATCGAGACCACGCTGGCCGGGCTGCTGGACAAGGCCGTGCTGGAGAAGCCGGTCGGCCCCGAGCCGGTCGGACCGCTGGCGGGCCCGCTGGTCGTCACGATCGGCAAGACGGTGGCGCACCGGGCCAAGCTGAACTGGTGGGAGAGCCGCTCGCTGTACGGCTGGACCGTGCTGGTGCCGCGCACCAAGGACCAGGCCGGCGAGATGAGCGATCGCCTCGTGGGCCACGGCGCGCTGCCCATCGAGGTACCGACCATCGCCGTCGAGCCGCCGCGCAGCCCCGCCCAGATGGAGCGTGCGGTCAAGGGTCTGGTCGACGGCCGCTTCCAGTGGGTCGTGTTCACCTCCACCAACGCGGTGCGTGCGGTGTGGGAGAAGTTCAACGAGTTCGGTCTGGACGCCCGCGCGTTCTCCGGTGTGAAGATCGCCTGCGTCGGTCAGGCCACCGCGGACAAGGTGCGCGCGTTCGGTATCAACCCCGAGCTGGTGCCTGCCGGTGAGCAGTCGTCGCTGGGCCTGCTCGACGAATTCCCGGACTACGACGAGATTTTCGACCCGGTGAACCGGGTGCTGCTGCCGCGCGCCGACATCGCCACCGAGACGCTGGCCGAGGGCCTGCGCGAACGGGGCTGGGAGATCGAGGACGTCACGGCCTACCGCACCGTCCGCGCCGCTCCGCCGCCGGCGCACACCCGCGAGATGATCAAGACCGGTGGTTTCGACGCCGTCTGCTTCACCTCGAGCTCCACGGTGCGCAACCTGGTCGGCATCGCCGGCAAGCCGCACGCCCGGACCATCGTCGCCTGCATCGGCCCGAAAACCGCTGAGACCGCAGCCGAATTCGGCCTGCGCGTGGACGTGCAGCCGGAGACCGCCGCGGTGGGCCCGCTGGTCGAGGCGCTGGCCGAGCACGCCGCTCGCCTGCGCGCCGAGGGTGCCCTGCCGCCGCCGCGTAAGAAGAGCCGGCGCCGCTAAACTCGATCGAAACGGCATTCCAGCAGGCGTGCACTCGCACTTTGTCTGCCGGAATGCGGCTTCGGCGAACTAGGAGGCATTGCTGTGTCGTATCCGAGGCATCGGCCGCGGCGACTGCGTACGACCCCGGCGCTGCGGCGTCTGGTGTCCGAAACCTCGCTGGAGCCACGGCATCTGGTGCTGCCGATGTTCGTCGCGGACGGGCTCTCCGAGCCGCGCCCCATCAGCTCGATGCCCGGGGTCGTCCAGCACACCCGGGAGTCGGTGCGCCGCGCCGCCGCGGAAGCCGTCGAGGCCGGTGTCGGTGGGCTGATGCTGTTCGGCGTCCCGTGCGACGGTGACAAGGATGCGACCGGCTCCGAGGGGGTCAACCCCGACGGCATCCTGAATGTGGCGCTGCGCGACCTGAATTCGGACCTCGGTGACGCGACCGTGCTGATGGCCGACACCTGCCTGGACGAGTTCACCGATCACGGGCACTGCGGTGTGCTCGATGTGCACGGCCGGGTCGATAACGACGCCACCAACGAGCAGTACATCAAACTTGCTGTGGCCCAAGCGTATTCGGGTGCGCACGTGGTCAGTCCGAGCGGCATGATGGACGGTCAGGTGGCCGCGATCCGCGATGGGCTGGACCATGCCGGGCACAGCGATGTCGCGATCCTGGCCTACGCCGCCAAGTTCGCGTCGGCGTTCTACGGCCCGTTCCGCGAGGCGGTGGGCTCGAGCCTGCAGGGTGATCGTCGTACCTATCAACAGGATCCGGGCAACGCCCGCGAAGCGGTCCGTGAGATCGAACTGGATCTCGCCGAAGGCGCCGACATGGTGATGGTCAAGCCGGCGATGAGCTACCTGGACGTGGTGCGCGCCGCTGCCGACATCTCGCCGGTCCCCGTTGCGGCGTACCAGATTTCGGGTGAGTACGCGATGATCAGCGCGGCCGCGGCCAACGGCTGGATCGACCTGCGGGCCTCGGTCCTGGAGTCGCTCGTCAGCATTCGGCGCGCCGGCGCCGACATCGTGCTCACGTACTGGGCGACGGACGTCGCGGGCTGGCTCCGGTGAACCCCCAGAACCCGCAGAACCCGAATCCGCAGTACCCGCCGTATCAGGGCGCGGCCCCGGACGGGTCCGGCGCCGAGCCGCACGAGATGCCGCAGGACGTCGTCACCGGCTTCTGGCTGTGGACGGCCGCGCTGCCGGTGTCGGTGATCGGCTACGTCATCAACCTGCTGACCACGCCCGAGCGCTCGGTGTCGGGCTACGCATACGCGGTGTCCGGTCTGATGCTGTTCATCATCGCGGTCCTGGTGGCCACGTTCCTGGTGCTGCTGCGGCAGGGCTACCGGTGGGCGCGCAGCATCCTCACCGGTGGGTCCGCGGCGACGATTCTGTACCTGACCACCAATCTCTTCGCCGACTACCACGGCGCGGCCGCGGCGCTCGGCTACGCGGTGTGCGGCATCGGCGGCACGGTGCTGATCGGCGGCGGCGTGTACCTCCTGCACCGCCCCGACTCGAACGCCTACTTCGTCCGCTGAGCCGCGCCCAGGTCGACGTCGATGCACACGTCGCCCGCTAGGCTGGCCCGGATATGACTGAGCCCACGCCCTCACCAGCCCGACCGCAGGCCGTGACCGTTGCTTTCTGGTGCTGGGTGGTGGCCGGGGGTCTCCTCACCGCGATCGGTACCTGGCAGCTCAGCCTGAGCCTGCCCGCTTCGTTCCGGGCCATCGGTGGGCTGCTGGCGGTGGTCGGACTCGCTCTGGGCTTTCTCGCCGGCCGGGCGCGCCGCGGCGATGCCCGGTTTCGCCGGGCCGCTACCGCGCTGGCGATGGCGATCGTTCTGCTGATTGCGTTTCTGCTGCTGGTGTTCGGGGCGGACCCGCTGGGATTCCTGGTGCTGACGATTGTCATGGCGTTGGCGATCGGTGGGACGGTCTCGATCACCCGGCCTGCGGCGCAGTCCTGGTTCGATGGAAAGGCCAACGCATGACAGACGCGCCGACAGGCACTGACGCCGAACAGGTCCTCTTCCACGAGGTCGGCGCCAGCTGGTGGTGGTTGCTGCTGGGGCCGTTCTCCGGCGGTTCCATCGCCGCGATGCAATTGTGGTCGGCCCACCGGCTGGACCCGCTGGTGCCGCTGGTGTTCCTGGTGCTGGTGACGGGGTTCATCGGGCTGCAGATCAAGGCCGCACGCCTGCACACCTCGGTCGAGCTGACGTCGGAATACCTGCGCGAGGGCACCGAGTCGGTCCGCGTCGCGGACATGCTCGGGATTTACCCGGAGGCACGGGGCGCCGAAGCGCCGCGCTGGCAGTCCGACCGGGCGCTCGGAGAGCTGACCGGTGTTCCGCGGGGACGCACCGGGATCGGGCTCAAGATGACCGGTGACCGGACCGCGCAGGCCTGGGCGCGGCGCCATCGCGGGCTGCGTGCCCAGCTGGAGGCGCTGGGTGTGCGCGAGTTCGGCGAGGACGACGACGAATGAGCACCGGCAGGATCGTGGCGGCCGGCGCGCTGGTAGTGGCGGTACTGGCGGCCGTCGGCTCGGAGCTGAGTTGGCTGGCCGCATCGTCGATCGCCGACGTCGCGCCGGTGATTCCCGGCGAGCCGGTGAAGACGTCGGTGCTCTATGACCCGTCGTTCATCACGTTGTCGCTGTTGCTGGCGGCCCTGGCAGGGGTGCTCGCCGTAGTAGGCACGGCGAGGTGGCGGCGCGCCCAGTAGTGTGTCGCCCATGTCTTTTTCGCTTGAACTGTCCGCTGACGTCGTACAGGTCCGGGACTGGGTCCATGAGTTCGCTGCTGACGTGATCCGTCCGGCCGCCGAGGAGTGGGACGAGCGCGAAGAGACGCCCTGGCCGATCCTTCAGGAGGCGGCCAAGGTCGGCCTGTACTCCATGGAGTTCTTTGCTGCTCAGACTGCCGAGGAGACCGGGCTCGGCATGCCCGTCGCTGTCGAAGAGCTGTTCTGGGGAGACGCCGGCATCTCGATGTCGATCATGGGAACCGGTCTGGCTGCCGCGTCACTGGCGGCCAACGGCACCATGGAACAGCTGGGCGAGTGGCTGCCGCAGATGTACGGCGACATCAACGATCCCAAGCTGGCCGCGTTCTGCTCGTCGGAACCCGGTGCGGGATCGGATGTTTCGTCGATCATCACCCGGGCGCGGTACGACGAGGCCACCGACGAATGGGTGCTCAATGGCACCAAGACCTGGGCCTCCAATGGCGGCATCGCAAACGTGCACATCGTCGTCGCCTCGGTGTACCCGGAGCTCGGCTCGCGCGGCCAGGCCAGCTTCATCATCCCGCCGGGCACAAAGGGTTTCAGCCAGGGCCAGAAATTCAAGAAGCACGGCATCCGGGCGTCGCACACCGCTGAGGTCGTGCTCGACGACGTCCGGCTGCCGGGCCGGCTCATCGTCGGCGGCCGGGAGAAGTTCGAGGAGCGGATCGCCCGCACCCGCGAAGGCAAGAGTTCGGCGGGCCAGGTGGCCATGAAGACGTTCGAGCGCACGCGGCCGACGGTGGGGGCGATGGCGTTGGGCGTCTCCCGCGCTGCCTACGAGTACGCGCTGGGATACGCGCAGGAGCGCGAGCAGTTCGGCCGCAAGATCGGTGACTTCCAGGCCGTCGCGTTCAAGCTGGCCGACATGAAGGCCCGCGTCGACGCGGCGCGGCTGCTGGTGTGGCGGGCCGGCTGGATGGCGCGCAACAACATGCCGTTCGAGAACGCCGAAGGTTCCATGGCCAAGCTGGTGGCCAGTGAGACGGCGGTCTACGTGACCGACGAGGCCATCCAGATTCTGGGCGGTAACGGCTACACCCGCGACTATCCGGTGGAGCGGTGGCACCGCGACGCCAAGATCTTCACGATTTTCGAGGGCACCAGTGAGATCCAGCGGCTCGTGATGTCCCGCGCGATCACGGGGCTGCCGCTCAAGTAGCTCTTGTTACAGAGTGCAAAATTTGTAACACTGTTCCGTATGACCGAACTTGCGGAACAGTCCGAGCTGGTCTCGGAGCCGGTTGATGCCCTGCCGCTGGGGCCCGACTCGCTGGTGTGGAAGTACTTCGGCGACAACCGGATGTACCTGATCGGCCCCCGGCCGGCGGTCCTGCAGAACATGCTGGCCCAGCTCGGCCAGGGCGTACTGGACCATTCGGTGTTCTTCGCCGACACCTCGGCGCGGATCAAGCGGTCGCTGCCGCCGATCTTCCGCACCGTGTACGGCAGCGACGACGCCAACACCGGCACCGAGGTCCGCGACTACCACCGCGAGATCAAGGGTGATATGCCGGACGGCAGCCGCTACCACGCGCTCGACCCCGACACGTACTACTGGGCGCACGCGACGTTCGTCGACCAGGTGCTGTACTTCGCGGACACCTTCGTCAAGCGCCTGAGCCACGCCGAGAAGGAACAGATCTACCTCGAGTCCAAGACGTGGTACCGCCGCTACGGCGTCAGTGACCGTCCGATGCCGGCCACCTACGCCGAATTCGAGGAGTACTGGGACCGGATGATCAATGACGTCGTGGTGCCGCACAAGACGGCCCGGTACGGCGTCGGCTATGTCACCAAAGGCTTTCCGGCGCCCAAGGGCGTCAACCCGGCGGTGTGGCGCGTGATCGCGGTGGCGTTCAACCCGGTCGCGGCGTTCCTGACCACCGGTGGCATGCCGCCGCGGACGCGGGACCTGCTGGAGCTGCCCTGGACTGCCCGGCAGGAACGCGCCTATCAGCTGTTCGCCGCCGCCTGGCGCACCAAGCCGGTGAACTGGGTGTGGGACCGATTGCCGATGGCGTTGCGGTACAACAGCTTTGCGCAAAACGGTTACGCACGTGCCCGCTGACGCGACGCAAGCGATCCTCGACGCGGCGCTCATCGAGTTCGAGCAGCACGGCTTCCGCCGCGTTGCGCTCGACGACGTGGCGCGCCGGGCCGGGGTCAGCCGCACCACGATCTACCGGCGGTTCGCGGGCCGCGACGAGCTGGTGGCTGCGGTCGTCGAGCGCGAGAACGTCGTGCTGTTCGACGATATCGCCGACGAGCTGAAAAATGCTGGGCCGCAATCTGATTTGTATGTCGAGGCGTTCACGCTGTCGATCCTGCGGTTCCGCCGGCACCGGGTGCTGAATCGGATGATGACCGATGAACCGTCGCTCGTGATCGAACTCATGCAGCAGCACTACGGCGCTGCGGTGGGCCGGATGGCGGCGGCGCTGCGCGTCATCTTCCCGGACGGGTTCGCCGACCGGATCGGTGAGCAGGCCGTCAACGACCTGGCCGACACCATCCTGCGCTACGCCGCGATGGTGCTGCTGTTGCCGAGTGTCGAGGCGCTGGAGAGTGCCGAGGAGATCCGCGCTTTTGCCGCAAGGCATTTCGTGCCGAGTCTGCCGCCGGCACTGCAGGGTCAGGCGGGCAAGTCGGCCGTGCGGTCGATGCGGTAACGCAGGCGGTGGTAGCCCGCGGGATCTCATGCTTGGATCAGTTTCGGCCGGTCCGTCGCTGGGAAGTGGGTAAATCGTGTCGACAATGGAGCTGGCCCGTGCCGAGCGCGAGGACCTCGTCGAGTTCCTGGCGCAGCTGACGCCCGTGCAGTGGGAACAACCGTCGTTGTGCACCGGCTGGCGGGTGCGCGACGTCGTCGGCCACCTCATCGGCTACGACGAGTTGAGCGGCGCGGAGACCGTCCGGGAGTTCCTGCGCGGTGGGCTGTACCCGCCCCGGATCAATGCCGCCGTGCTGGCGCGGCACGCGGGCCGCAGCGCCGACGAACTCTGTGCCACGTTGGTTGAGCATGTCGTGCCACGTGGTCTGACGACCGGCTTCGGCGGCCGGATCGCCTTGTCGGACGCGATGATTCATCAGCAGGACATCCGTCGACCGCTGGGTCTGCCCCGCCAGATACCGCACGACCGGCTGGTGACGGTGCTGGACTTCGCGCGCTACGCGGCGCTGCTGCGCGGCGCCTGGCGGGCCAGGGGAGTGCGGTTGGTCGCCACCGATCTGGACTGGTCGTTCGGCCGCGGACCGGAAGCGTCCGGGCCCGCGGAAGCCCTCCTGATGGTGATGGTCGCGCGGCCTTGTGCGCTCGCTGAGCTCACCGGCCCCGGTGTGGACCGGTTACGCCGGAACCTGGGTGCGCGCTAGCCGCTCCGGCGTTGACAGCGTCGTGGCGGCGGGCGTGTACTGGATATCGGGGGATTGATGAGGTCGGACAATGACCGTCCACGATGTCGATGATGTGATCGACGTTTCGGCTGCCGCACTTGCGAGGCTCTGATGTCCGCGATGATGCTGCGCTCGGCGATAAAGCAGTTCCTGACCACCGGAGAGCCCGCTGCGAGCCGCGCCGCCGACGGCCGCCGGGTGACCGACAGGATTCGCCGCCGCGCGCGATTCGCCGACTGCTGCTGGGACAACCGACTGGCACACCAACGCCGGTGCGATCACGCCGAGTGCGATCTGCATCGCACCGACCCTCTGGCGAGTTAGCCCGGCGCGACGGCATACGCGCAATCGCGGCCGGACGCAACACGATCCGGCAGTGCGAGTGTGACGATGGTGCGCAGGGTGCGGAGATACTGGCGCGCGAGCGGACCGGTCGTGTACGGCAGGCCGAAGCGGGCGCACACGGCCTGGACCTGTACGGCGATCTGGGCGTAGCGGTTACTCGGCAGGTCGGGGAACAGGTGGTGTTCGATCTGGTAGCAGAGGTTGCCGCTGAGGAATGCCAGCACCGGCCCGGCGTGGAAGTTCGCGGTACCCAACATTTGTCGTAGATACCATTCGGATTTGGTCTCGGCGTCCAAGGCCGCCGGGGTGAATTTCTCTGTGCCGTCGGCGAAATGACCGCAACAGATCACCACGTAGGCCCAGACGTTGCGCGCCAGGTTGGCGACCGCGTTCGCAGTGAGGGTGCGGCGCCATCGGCGAAGACTCAGCGCGGGGAAGAAGACGTAATCCTTGCCGGCCTGCCGGGCGATCTTGCGGACCAGCGCCCGGGTGAGGGCGGATTTCTCGGCGCGAGTCGCCGCACCCCGCTGCTCGGACTCCCAGCCCTGCAGTGCGATGCCCCATTCGAACATGATGCCCAGCAAGACATTTCGTAGCGGCTGCAGCAGATTGCCGGCGCCCCACGGCTGGTCCGGGGTGACCCGCATGATGCCGTACCCGAGGTCGTCGTCCAGCCCGATGACGTTGGTGAAAACGTGGTGGCGGTAGTTGTGGGCATATCGCCACTGCGAGGAGACGCCTGCCATATCCCACTCCCAGGTGCTGGAGTGGATTTCCGGGTCGTTCATCCAATCCCATTGCCCGTGGCAGATGTTGTGGCCGAGTTCCATGTTCTCGATGGTCTTGGCCGTGGCCAATGCGGTGGTGCCGATTGCGCACCCCAGCTTGCCTCGGGTGGCCGCGATGACCAGCCGTGCGGTGACCTCGAGGCAGCGCTGAAACACGATGGTGCGCTGGATATATGCCCGGTCCGGTGCGCCCCGCGAATTCTCGACGTCGCGACGAATGGACTCCAGGGCGGCTCCGAGCGCGTCCAGGTCCGACTCACTGAGATGGGCATATTCGGCTACTTCGGTGATCGCCATGGGGATCACCTCCGTTCGTGGTGATTTATGGGGGCCCGGCCGCAGGCACGCCGAATCGGCTGCCCAGGCCGCTGAGCAGGATGTCGAGTCCGCGGTCGAGTTCGGCACGCCCGTCGTAACTGGCCCAGATCGGGGCGAGGTCACGTAAGTGCGGGAATTGGTCGAGCGGCAGCCGGTACAGCCCGAGCCGCAGCACATGATCGGTTTCCTCGGGACGCTCGACGATCTCCTGCAGTTCGGTCAGGACGTGGCCGTACAGGAACCCGAACAACGTCCGGTACACGTGGAGCGCGTCGTCTCCGCTGAACCCGGCTTTGGTCAGGAGTGCGAGCACCTGTTCGAGGTGCCGCAGGATGCCGGGCGGCCGCATCCCGAGTGGTGTGGCAAGGGGACGGGTGACCAACAGCGGCACCACGTGGGGATGCGCGCGCGCCAATTCGCGGAAGCCGTGGCCGAGTTGGCGCAATGCGGCAGCCCAATCCGTCGCCAGGGTGTCGAGCGCAAGTTGCTCGAAGACCATCTCGACCACCCCGTCGAGCACGGCCGCCTTGTTGGGCACATGCCGGTAGAGCGCCATCGGGTCGCGACCCACCGCCTCGCCGAGACGGCGCATCGACAGCGCGTCCACGCCCTCGCGGTCGATGATCTGCAGTGCGCTGGTCAGGACAGCCGCGCGAGTGATCGGCCGGCTCGCGCCGTCCGCGTCGGCGCCAGGCGCGTCTCGCCCCGGACGTGATGGCCCTCTCGAGGGTGGGGTCATGGGTGAAGCACCGCCCTTCGCGCGCGTCTCGCCGGCATCGCTTCAGTGTAGCCCTATATCGTAGGTCTACGATGTTGACATAGCTCTGATCTGGGAGTTTACTGGAGTTGTAGCACCGGATGAGGCGCCGTCATGATCGTGATCGTCGGATCGGCCACTGTGCTCGTCGCGCTGGCCGAGGGGTCCGGCGCGGTCAACGGCCGGTAGGCGGTGATGCGGGGACGCATTCACGTCTCATCCGATAACCCCTAGGAGCCGAAATGGCTACCAGCAATACAGTTTTCCTGTCCCTCGTGGTCTTCCTGGCGATGGCGCTCACCGCGGTTTTCGCGTGGACGGCGGGCAACAACCGCAACCAGCACCGCGCTGCGCCACCCATCCAGCTGCCGGTACCGACTCCGGCTGACGCCGGAGATGACCGGCCGGCAGCCACCACACCGAGGCACTGGTCTGCGCTCGACAGCTCGACGACCCAATGGGATCGCGCTGACACCAGAGACATAACGAAGGGAGCGTCGCCATGACGCCACAACCGACTCGCAAGAATGATCAGAACGGCACCGTGCCGGCGAACACACCGCGGCTGCGGTTGAAAGCCAAAGCGCCGCATGGCGGATACGTCGACGGGGCATGGTGGCCGCACAGCGATGACCTCGCCGTCGAGCTGCCGGACCTGTTGGCGGTGCTGTCGGTGCGGCTGGGCCGGATCGACCGCGTGTCGTATCGCCTCAACGCCTGGGCGAATGCGCCCCGCAAGCTCACCACCGGTGGTCGCGCGGTACGCCTCGACGGGTATCGGCGTCAGCCGCCCAACACCATCGAAGTTCGCGGCCTCGACGACGACCGGGACCGGCTGATACTGCTGGTGATCCCGCCACGCACCGACCCCGACGACGCCCACGTCACGATGATGGCGGCGGCCGAGTCCGGCAACGCTGCCTCCGCCGACGGGCTGCTCATGATCAGTCCACGCGACCGCGAACGGCGCACCCAGGCGGCGGGCGCTCAAGATCGCTGGGAGTCAGAAGGCGGAACCGCGGCGTCTCGACAGGTTGAGCAGGTTCTCGTCTGACCTCCGTACTGTCAGTGCGCGACCGCCTTCTCGGCGCCCACCCCGGTCAGTGACCGCACCTCCATCTCGGCGGTGCGCTCGGGGTCCCCGGTGTCGGACGAGGTGAGCGTGCCGATGATGCCGAGCGCGAAGGCCAGCGGGATGGACACGATGCCCGGGTTGGCCAGCGGGAAGAACGCGAAGTCGGCGCCGGGGATCATCGCGGTCTTGCTGCCGGACACGGCGGGGGAGAACACGATCAGCACGATGGTCGAGAGCAGGCCGCCGTACATGCTCCACAGCGCGCCGCGGGTGTTGAACCGCTTCCAGTACAGCGAGTACAGGATCGTCGGCAGGTTGGCCGCGGCCGCCACGGCGAACGCCAGGGCCACCAGGAACGCTACGTTCTGACCGTTGGCCAGGATGCCGAGCCCGATCGCGAACACCCCGAGCACGACCGCGGTGATGCGCGATACCCGCACCTGTTCCTGCTCGGTCACCTTGTGGGACTTGAGGACTGAGGCGTAGATGTCATGTGCGAACGAGGCCGACGCCGTGATGGTCAGGCCGGCGACGACCGCGAGGATCGTCGCGAACGCGACCGCCGAGATGACGCCGAGCAGGATGACGCCGCCGAGTTCGAAGGCCAGCAGTGGGGCTGCGGAGTTCACGCCACCGGCCGCCTTGAGGATCCGGTCCGGGCCGACCAGCGCGGCCGCGCCGTACCCGAGCACCAGGGTGAACAGGTAGAAGGCGCCGATCAGCGCGATCGCCCACACCACCGATCGCCGCGCCTCTTTCGCCGTCGGCACGGTGTAGAAGCGCATCAGCACATGCGGCAGGCCCGCGGTGCCCAGCACCAGCGCCAGCGCCAGCGAGATGAAGTTGATCTTCGAGGTGAGCGACCCGCCGTACTGCGCGCCGGGCGCCAAGACGTCGCGGCTGGAGACGCCCTTGGTGGTGGCGTGGGAGATCGCCGACTGGGCCGAGCCCAGGATGTCGGAGAAGTTCAAGCCGAACTTGGCCAGCACCATGACCGTCATGCACGCGGCGCCGACGATCAGCAGCACGGCCTTGATGATCTGCACCCAGGTGGTGCCCTTCATGCCGCCGACCAGGACGTAGACGATCATCAGGACGCCGACGACGGCGATCACCAGCGACTGCCCGGCGCGGCTGTTGACGTCGAGCAGCAGAGCGACCAGGCCGCCGGCACCGGCCATCTGGGCCAGCAGGTAGAACAGCGACACCGTCAGCGTCGAGGTGGCTGCGGCCAGGCGGACCGGCCGCTGCCTGAGCCGGAAGCTCAGCACGTCGGCCATGGTGAATTTGCCTGTGTTGCGCAGTAATTCGGCCACCAGGAGCAGGGCCACCAGCCAGGCGACCAGGAAGCCGATGGAGTACAGGAAGCCGTCGTAGCCGTAGACCGCGATGGCGCCCGCGATCCCGAGGAAGCTGGCCGCGGACAGGTAGTCGCCGGCGATGGCGATGCCGTTCTGCGGGCCCGAGAAGCCGCGGCCACCGGTGAAGAACTCGTCGGCGGTGGCATTGCGCTTGCTGGCCTTGATCACCACGATCATCGTGACGACGACGAACACGCTGAAGATGCCGATGTTGGCGGCCGGATTGCCGACGGTCTGGGCGGCCAGGACGGTGGTGGTCATCAGGCGCCCTCGAGTTCTTCGCGAATGGCGGTGGCCCGCGGGTCGAGTTCCCGGTTGGCGAAGCGCACGTACAGCCCGGTGATCACGAATGTGGTGAGGAACTGGCCCAACCCGATCAACAGGCCGACGTTGATGTTGCCGAACACCCGGATGGCCATGAAGTCGTGGGCGAAGGCCCCGAGCGCGACGTAGAGGGCATACCAGAGCAGGAAGAATGCGGTCATCGGAAACACGAAGCGGCGCAACCGCGTACGCAGCTCCTGGAATTCGGGGCTGGCCTGCATGGCGAGAAACTGCTCCCCGGTGGGGGCAACCCTCTCGGGACGGTCGGTTTCTGGCACCGAGGGCTCCTGACAGTTGACTGTGAGTGGATAGCGCAGAACCTAATTGAGAGCTGGGTCACTCGCGACCGGTATCGTCGGACCGCTGCATGAACAGATGGAAGTACGGTCCAAGGATGAGCAGCGAGACAGCTTCGGCATTCGAATCCGGAATCACCACCCGCCGTCAGGTGATGGGCGACGAGTTCGTCGACCGGGCACTGGCCCGCACCAGCGGCACCGAATCGGAGCCGATCCAGCGCTTCGTCACCGAACACGTGTGGGACGCGGTGTGGAACCGGCCAGGTCTGAGCCGCCGTGACCGCAGCCTGCTCAACCTCGGCATGCTGACGGCCCTGCGCGCCCACGAGGAGCTTGCCGGCCACGTCCGGGGCGGTCTGAACAATGGACTCACCCGCGAGGAGATCGTCGAAGCGATCATCCACGCGACGGGGTACTGCGGGGCGCCCGCGGCGCTGAGCGCGATGCGGGTCGTCCAGCAGGTGCTGGACGAGACTTCCTAGGCCCGGCGCAACGGCGCCACGTACTCAAAAGATAAGCGGCCGAACGCAAAACGCATCGGCCGCCCATCACCTGATGGGCGGCCGATGCCGCGCTGGCGTCAGAACGGCCGGCTGTTGGCCTGCCATTTGGCCGATTCCGGTCGCTGGCCGTAGCGCTCGATGTAGCGCTCGTGCATCTGTGCCTGCTGCTGCCGCTGAATCTCGTCGATCAGATTGGGGTCCATGCCATGTTGGGCGAGGCGGTATCGGCGCCACACTTTGTTGAGGACGAACGCCATCACCAGGGCCCAGAAGTAGATCGGCAGCGTCATCTCGGAGTGGACGTACACCGATGCCGGTAGCAGCCACAGCGGAGCCAGCACAAAGATCGGTGGGATTGCGTATCGGATCATGTGCCGGCGTACCGCCCCGTCGTCGGTGAGGTCGCGACGAACCCAGTCCTGCAGGTAGTCCGGCAAGCGGCGCCCGTAGGCGTAAGTGATGTGCTGCCAGAACGTCGGACGATCGGCGGCCATGACGACTCCTTTGACTGAGCGGATCGAGGGGACACCACATGATTTGTGCCCTAATAGTTAGTACGCTATCTGTTAGCCCATTATTCCGCCAGGGGGTGCCGCTGATGACGACCTTCGACAGACGCGGCGGGCACAAAAGGTTAGGGCCCTAATTGGTAATAAACTGGGCAGCATGTCCACAGTCTCCGAAGACGTCGACCCGCTCGCCCTGGAACGTCAGGTCTGCTTCGCGCTGGCTATCACCAACCGTGCGGTACTTGCCATCTACCGGCCGCTACTCGAACCGCTCGGGCTGACGCATCCGCAGTACCTGGTCTTGCTGGCGTTGTGGGACAACGCCAAATCCAAGCAAGACCCGTTGACCGTCAAACAGATCGCCGCGTTGCTGCAGATGGATTCGGCCACCGTTTCGCCGATGCTCAAACGCCTCGAAACCCTTGAGCTGATCCACCGCACCCGCAGCGCCACCGACGAACGCACCACACACATCACGCTGACGCCCAAAGGAACCGCGCTACGACGCCGCGCACTGAAAATCCCGCCGGCAGTCGTAAAGCAACTGGGCGTTGATCTGACCGAACTGGAGCACCTGCACGCTGTGCTCACCAAGATCAACGCAGCTGCCGTCGCTGCCGGCGGACCGGCGGAATGATCCGCGTACTAGGCGGCCATCGTTGCCGAGGTGTGTCCGGCGGTGTAGCTATGCACGCCGCAGCAGCACTGCCTGCTCAAAAGGCAAGCGCGGAAACACCTTACGTAACGACCCGGTGATGAGCGGGGCGGCTTCCTCCTTGCTCACCACACGCGGGTCGACCACGTCGACCGTGTGACCACGCCGGGTTATCCGCCCGCCACCGGACGTGGTGATGTTCTTGAGCCAGTCGCGGTCGGGGCCATAGGTCAGCAGGATGGCGAAGCCGTCGGCGGTGGTGAACACCGTCAGCGGCGTGCGGAACGTCTTGCCGGACTTACGCCCGACGTGCTCGAGGATGCCGAACGTCGGCGCGCGGCCGGCCCACAGCCGTTGGATGGGATTGGTGACCCGGCGGTTGAAACGGGCGACCGATTGCGGAATCTGCATGTCCTCATCGTGCGCCATCGTTACGGAGGCGGCCAGGGAAGCGAGTAATGTTACCGATCGGTAGCGGCGATGCCGCCGTGCCGCACACCAGCCCGCTGATTCATTTTCGAGGAGGAATGCATGCCTGCGCCCGCCAACGCTGACGCCCGCCGGATCTATGACCTGGAGCGCAGTCGCGTATTCCACTCGTGGTCGGCCCAGGGGAAGCTCGACCCGCTGGTCTTCACCGGTGCCGAGGGCAGCTACCTCATCGACGGTGACGGCAACCGGCTGCTCGATTTCTCCAGCCAGCTCGTCTACACCAACATCGGCCACCAGCACCCCAAGGTCGTCGCCGCCATCGCGGAGCAGGCCGCGAAGCTGTGCACGATCGCGCCGCAGCACGCCAACGAGGCCCGGGCCACCGCCGCGGACCTGATCTGTCAGGTGGCCCCCGAAGGCTTCAACCGGGTGTTCTTCACCAACGGTGGCGCTGACGCCGTCGAGCACGCCATCCGCATGGCCCGGGTGTACACCGGCCGCTACAAGACGCTGTCGACCTACCGCAGCTACCACGGCGGCACCGCGCTGACGATCAACCTGACCGGCGACGTCCGCCGCTGGGGCAACGACTACGGCAGCGAAGGCACCACGCACTTCTTCGGTCCGTTCCAGTACCGCAGCCAGTTCGGTTCGCAGACGCAGGAGGAGGAATCCGAGCGCGCCCTGGCGCACCTGCAGTCGGTCATCGAGTTCGAAGGCCCGGGTGCCTTCGCCGCGATCATCCTGGAGTCGGTGCCCGGCACCGTCGGCATCATGCCGCCGCCGCCGGGCTACCTGCAGGGCGTGCGCGAGCTGTGCGACCAGCACGGCATCGTGATGATCCTCGACGAGGTCATGGCCGGCTTCGGCCGTACCGGCAAGTGGTTCGCGCTGGACAACTACGGCGTCACGCCGGACCTCATCACCTTCGCCAAGGGCGTCAACTCCGGCTATGTGCCGCTCGGCGGCGTCATCCTCAGCGACAAGATTCTGGAGCGCTTCCTGGAGCAGCCCTACCCGGGTGGCCTGACGTACTCCGGCCACCCGCTGGCGTGTGCGGCATCCGTGGCGACCATCACCGCGATGCACGACGAGAAGATCGTCGAGAACGCCGAGCTGATCGGCACCGACGTCTTCGGTCCCGGCCTCGCGGCGCTGGCAGAGAAGCACGACATCATCGGTGACGTCCGCGGTCTGGGCGTGTTCTGGGCGGTGGAGCTGGTCAAGGACCGGGCCACCAAGGAGCCGTTGGCACCGTACGGGGGCAGCTCGCCGGAGATGGGCGCCATCAATGCGCGCGCCCGGCAGAACGGCCTGCTGCTGTTCATGAACTACAACCGCTTCCACCTGGTGCCGCCGTGCAACATCAGCATCGACGACGCCAAGCGCGGGCTGGACATTCTGGACGATGCGCTGAGCGCGGTGTAGTTAGAGCTTTGGCTCTACGCTTTTCTCATGGCCTACCTCAAGCCGCCGTGGTTCGTCGTCAACGTCTTCAACCCGATTGCGCGGCTGACCGGCATCGGTGGCAGCGAAACGCTGACGGTCACCCGCAGCTCCAACCATTTGCCGCAGCGCATCCCGGTCGTGGTGCCGGAGGTGGACGGGGTGAAGTACCTGGTGTCCACCCGCGGTGAGTCGGCGTGGGTGAAGAACGTCCGGGAGAACCCCGTGGTGGCGCTCGGCAAGGCGAACTACCTGGCCACCGAGATTCCGGTCGCGGACCGGGCGCCGATCATCGCGGCGTACCGGCCGCTGGCCGGCAAGGTCGTCGAGGGCTACTGGAAAGAGCTGCCCGACGACGCCGACCACCCGGTGTTCAAGCTGGCTCCGCAGCAGTAGGGTCCGCGCCGACGTCAGTTTCTGCGTACGAGTGTGTGCAGATGGTCTATCCATCTGCACACACTTGTGCCAAGATGGCGAAATGGTCGAAGCTCGCAGCTATGGCGGACGTAGCGCCAGTGAGCGAAGCTCCGAACGCCGCGCCCGTTTCCTCGATGTCGGCCTGGAACTTCTGGGCACCGGCGGGCTGACGGCCGTCACCCTGCGCGGGGTCTGCAAGACCGCCAACCTGTCATCGCGGTACTTCTACGAGAGCTTCGCCGATACCGACGCGCTCACCGTGGCCGTCTACGACTCGATCGTCGAAGAAATGATTCAGCTGGGGCTCGATAGGGTCGCGCAGGCGCCGTCAGAGCTATCCCGTCAGGTCAATGCGGGATTGCGTTGCGCGGTGGACCTTTTCGCGGCGGATCCGCGCAAGGGGCGGGTCGTGCTCAATCTTTCGCTGGCCAGCCCCGGGCTGGCCGAACGTCGTCGCGACACCAGTGAGCGCATCGCCGCCATCATCGCGAATCTGGGCGGCGACTACCTGCGGCCGGGCGCCGACCCGGGCCGGTTGCTGACCATCTCGCGCTTCTTCGTCGGCGGGTTCGTCGAACTGCTCACCGCATGGATGGCCGACCCTGCCGCGAACTGCGAAGAGCTGCTCGACGACTGCACCCAATTCTTCTTGAGCATCACCGCGGACGTGCTGTACAGCTCGCCCCGCGCTCGCTTCGGCATGGCCAACTAACCCCTAAGGAACAAGCGACATGACCTCGGCAGGAATCCTGGGCAATGCCCGGAAAACGTTGGGCACAAAGGTATTTGGTCTTCTGGACGAGCTCACCGAACGGATCGGCACCACCGGGGAACCGCTGGCCGAGCCGCCGCCGGGCAGCGGGCTGAAGCCGGTGATGGGGGAGCGCGGACTGCCGGGGCTGGGCAAGACCGTCGAGGTGCTGCTGCACGGCCAGGAATCGGCACTCCGGTACTACGCCAAATACGGCCCCGTCACCTGGAGTCATGCCTTTGCGACGCGGGTGGTGTGGGCGCTCGGCCCGGATGCGGTGCAGGAGGTGCTCACCAACCGCAGCAAGGCCATGTCCCAGGCCGGTTGGGAGTACTTCATCGGCCCGTTCTTCACCCGTGGCTTGATGCTGCTCGACGGCCAGGAACACCTGCTGCACCGGCGGATCATGCAGGTGGCGTTCACCCGGACCCGTCTCGTGGCGTACCAGGAGCAGGTCCAGGCGGTCATCGACGCCACCTTGCCGAGCTGGCCGACCGATCAGCCGATGCTGATGTATCCGGCGATCAAGAACACCTCGCTCGAGATCGCCACCCGGGTGTTCATGGGCGCCGAGCCCAGCGCGGAATCCCAGGAGCTGATCGAGGCGTTCGAGGATGCGGTGCGGGCCGGCACGGGTTACATCCGCCGCCCGGTGCCCTTGCTGCCCACCCGATGGAACCGCGGGCTGATCGGCAGGCAGAAACTCGAGAAGTACTTCCGCGAGCTGATCCCGGCCAAGCGGGCGTCTGCCGACGACGACCTGTTCGCCACGCTGTGTCGGGTCGAGACGGAGGACGGTGAGAAGTTCACCGACGACGACATCGTGAACCACATGATCTTCCTGATGATGGCGGCGCACGACACCTCGACCATCACCGCCACTGCGATGGTCTACTACCTGGCCAAGCACCCCGAGTGGCAGGACAAGTGCCGCGCGGAATCGCTGGTGCTCGGCGACCCCGGCCACATCGGGATCGACGATCTGGAAACGCTCGAGACGCTGGAGTTGGTCTTCAAGGAGTCGATGCGGCTGGTCGCGCCCGTGCCCGCCATGGTGCGCAAGACCACCGAGGACATCGACCTGGCCGGTTACTACGTGCCGGCAGGCACCATGATCTCCGTCGCACCGGGCGCCACCCACGAGCTGGGGGACTACTGGACCAACTCGCACGAATTCGATCCACTCCGGTTCGTGGAGCCGCGCAGCGAGCACAAGGAGCACCGCTTCGGGTACGTGCCATTCGGTGGCGGCGCCCACAAATGCATCGGCATGACGTTCGGATCTGCCGAGGTGAAGGCGCTGCTGCACAAGATGCTGCTCCGCTATCGGTTCGAGATCCCGGCGGACTACGAGCTCGAATGGGACCACACCTCGCTCGTGGTGCCCACCGACGACTTCCCGGTGACCCTGCGGCCGCTCGCACCCTGACAGGCGCCGGAGTTCAAGCTGACGCCGCAGAAGTAGGGGTTTGGCGGCGGGTGTGTCGCGGCTCTCCTGGCATGTTCGATCCGAAGCCGTCAACTTTCGTTGACGTCAAGGAAAGTTGACGGCTCCCGACGAAATGTGTCGGGAGAGCCTCCGGCGCTCGAGGCTGCTGGGTTTACTCGGTGTGGCCTCTCACTGTGGAGCAGTCGGTGCGGCGCGCTGTAGGAACAGCGTGCCAGCGTCCGCCGTGGCCTGCCCGCGGCGGACCAGTTCGGTGATGCAGAACAGCGCACTGAAATCTCGAGAATCGAACGTATCAAGGTCAGCGGCGGCCGGCGGGAACATTGGTGGGACTGATGGGACGTCTGGGGCTCCGGTCTGGATGGCCTTCAGCGCGGCGTTACCCCTCCCACTACACCCTGTAGTTGGTCCATTCGCGCGGGGCTGGGACACTGGTGGTCATGCGCTCTACCGACGTCTCCGCGAAACTGTTCGCCGATGCGTCGACCGTGATCCCGGGCGGGGTCAACTCGCCCGTGCGGGCCTTCAGCTCGGTCGGCGGCACCCCTCGCTTCATCACCTCGGCCAACGGTTACTGGCTGACCGACGCCGACGGCAATCGCTACGTCGACCTGGTGTGCTCCTGGGGGCCGATGATCCTGGGCCACGCCCACCCGGCGGTGGTCGAGGCCGTGCATACGACGGCGGTCAACGGCCTGTCCTTCGGAGCGCCGACGCCCGCGGAGACGGAGCTGGCGCGCGAGATCATCGACCGGGTCGCGCCCGTCGAGCGCATCCGCTTCGTCAACTCCGGTACCGAAGCGACCATGAGCGCCATCCGGCTGGCCCGCGGCTTCACCGGCCGGCCCAAGATCATCAAGTTCTCCGGCTGCTACCACGGCCACAGCGACGCGCTGCTGGCCGATGCCGGCTCTGGCGTGGCCACTTTGGGCCTGCCGTCGTCGCCCGGTGTCACGGGTGCGGCAGCGGCCGACACCATCGTGCTGCCGTACAACGACCTGGAGGCCGTGCGCCAGACCTTCGCCGAGCTCGGCAACGAGATCGCCTGTGTGATCACCGAGGCCAGCCCCGGCAACATGGGCACCGTCCCGCCGGCCGAGGGCTACAACGCCGCGCTGCGGCAGATCACCGCCGAGCACGGCGCGCTGCTCATCATCGACGAGGTGATGACGGGTTTCCGCGTGAGCCGCGGCGGTTGGTACGGCCTCGATCCCGTCGCCGCCGACCTGTTCACCTTCGGCAAGGTGATGAGCGGCGGCCTGCCCGCCGCGGCCTTCGGCGGCCGCGCCGAGGTGATGGAACGCCTGGCTCCGCTGGGGCCGGTGTACCAGGCCGGGACGCTGTCCGGGAACCCCGTGGCGATGGCCGCCGGCCTGGCCACGCTGCGGGCCGCCGACGACGCCGTCTACCGCGCATTGGATGTCAACGCCGACCGGCTCTCCGGGCTCATCGGTGACGCGCTGACCGAAGCGTCTGTGGCGCACCGCATTTCGCGGGCCGGAAACTTCCTGACGGTGTTCTTCGGCGATGCGCCCGTCACGAACTTCGCGTCCGCGAAGGCCACCGAGACCTGGCGCTACCCGGCCTTCTTCCATGCCCTGCTGGACGCCGGGGTGTACCCGCCGTGCAGTGCCTTCGAAACCTGGTTCGTCTCGGCCGCACTCGACGACGCTGCGTTCGACCGGATCGCCGACGCGCTGCCCGCCGCCGCGCGCGCCGCCGCCCAAGCTCAGGAGCCCGCATGACCGACAAGACGATCGTGCACGTGATGCGTCACGGCGAAGTGCACAACCCGGACAAGATCCTCTACGGCCGAAAGCCCGATTTCCACCTGTCCGACCGCGGCCGGGCCCAGGCCGAGGCGGTCGCGGGCTGGCTGGCCGAACGCGACATCGTCTACGTCGTGGCCTCCCCGCTGGAGCGCGCGCAGGAGACCGCGACGCCCATCGCGGCCCGGCACGGCCTGCCCATCGACACCGATCACGATCTCATCGAGTCGGAAAATGTCTTTGAGGGGCAACGAGTTTCGCCTGGTGACGGCGCGCTGCGCGACCCGCGCAACTGGTGGCATCTGCGCGACCCGAAGACCCCGTCGTGGGGCGAGCCGTACAAGCACATCGCAGCACGCATGACCGCCGCCATGGACCGGGCCCGGGTCAAGGGTGCCGGGCACGAGGCGGTTTGCGTCAGCCATCAGCTGCCGGTGGAGACGCTGCGACGAGCAATGCTGGGCAAGAACCTGCACCACTTCCCGACCCGGCGGATGTGCAACCTGGCGTCGGTGACGTCGTTCTACTTCCATGACGACGAGATGGTCGGCTGGGGATACGCGGAGCTGGCCGGACAGTGACTTCGCTGGTGGCCCGTGCCGGGGCAGTGATGGCGGCCGTCCTGACGACGGCCGTGCTGCTCGTCGGCTGCTCCACCGGTGACGACGCCGTCGCCCAGGGCGGCACCTTCGAATTCGTGGCGCCCGGCGGCAAGACCGACATCTTCTACGACCCGCCCGCCAGCCGCGGCAAGCCCGGCGCGGTACGTGGGCCGTCACTCGCGGATCCGTCGAAAACCTTGTCCCTGGAAGACTTTTCGGGTCAGGTCGTGGTGATCAACGTCTGGGGTCAGTGGTGTGGCCCGTGCCGTTCGGAGATCTCCGAACTGGAGAAGGTGTACGAGGCCACAAGGGGTCTCGGCGTGGCTTTTCTGGGCATCGACGTGCGGGACAACAACCGGCAGTCCGCGGTCGACTTCGTCGTCGACCACAAGGTGACGTTCCCGTCCATCTACGACCCGGCGATGCGCACCATGATCGCGTTCGGCGGCAAGTACCCGACGACGGTCATCCCGTCGACGCTGGTGCTGGACCGCGAACACCGGGTGGCCGCGGTGTTCCTGCGGGAACTGCTGGCCGACGACCTCAAGCCCGTCGTCGAACGGCTCGCCAAAGAGGGCAAGGCATGACCTCCTTCGCCGAGACCGCGGCGGCCGGACCGCTGTTGGTGGCCATCGGGGTGAGCGTGCTGGCCGGTCTGGTGTCGTTCGCCTCGCCGTGCGTGGTGCCGCTGGTGCCCGGGTATCTGTCGTATCTGGCCGCGGTGGTCGGGGTGGACGACAACTCGGACGACGCGGGCGCGACCGGCCCGGTGAAGGTGCGCACCGCGCGCTGGCGGGTCGCTGGCGCGGCGGCGCTGTTCGTCGCGGGCTTCACCGCGGTGTTCCTCATGGGTGCGGTCGCGGTGCTCGGTCTGACCACCACGCTGATCGCCAATCAGCTTCTGCTGCAACGCATCGGCGGCATCGTCACGGTGCTGATGGGCCTGGTGTTCATCGGGCTGGTGCCCGCGCTGCAGCGTCAGGTGCGGTTCACGCCGCGACAGGTGTCGACGGTCCTGGGTGCCCCGCTGCTCGGGGCGGTGTTCGGTCTCGGCTGGACGCCGTGCCTGGGCCCGACGCTCACCGGCGTCATCGCGGTGGCCTCGGCCAGTGACGGCGCCAGCGTCGCCCGCGGCATCGCTCTGGTGATCGCGTACTGCCTGGGTCTCGGAATTCCGTTCGTGCTGTTGGCCTTCGGCTCGGCCCGCGCTGTGCAGGGGCTGGGCTGGCTGCGCCGGCACACGCGCGCCATCCAGATCTTCGGCGGGCTGCTGCTGATCGTGGTGGGCACCGCGCTGGTCACCGGCGTATGGAACGACTTCACCTCGTGGGTGCGCGACGCCTTCGTCAGCAACGTGAGGCTCCCGATATGACCGACGTTTCCTCGCCCGAAGATGTGCAGGGCACCGAAATCCGGCGCCCCGGCCCCATCTCGCGGGTGGTCGCGCTGTTCCGCAACACCTGGCGCAACCTGACGTCGATGGGCACCGCGCTGGTGCTGTTGTTCCTGCTGGCCCTCGGTGCCGTCCCGGGCGCACTGCTGCCGCAGCGCTCGCTCAACGCCAGCAAGGTCGACGAATACCTGGCGCAGCACCCGACGATCGGCCCGTGGCTGGACAAGGTGCAGGCCTTCTCGGTGTTCTCGAGCTTCTGGTTCACCTCGATCTACGTGCTGCTGTTCATCTCGCTCGTGGGCTGCCTGACGCCGCGCATGCTCGAGCACGTCCGCAGCCTGCGCGCCGTCCCCGTGCCCGCCCCGCGGAACCTGACACGGCTGCCCAAGCACGCCGAGGCCACCGTCCCCGGTGAGCCGGATGCCGTCGCCGAGCGGATGGCCAAGCGGCTCAAAGGCTGGCGCCAGACCACCCGCACCCTGGAGGACGGCACTCGCGAGATTTCCGCCGAGAAGGGCTACCTGCGCGAGTTCGGCAACATCGTCTTCCACTTCTCGCTGCTGGGCCTGCTGGTCGCCATCGCGTTCGGCAAGCTGTTCGGCTACGAGGGCAACGTCATCGTCATCGCCGACGGCGGGCCCGGGTTCTGCTCGGCGTCGCCGGCCGCGTTCGACTCGTTCCGCGCCGGCAACGTCGTCGACGGCACCGCACTGCACCCCAGCTGCCTGCGCGTGCACGACTTCGACGCCCGGTACCTGCCCAGCGGGCAGGCCACCGCATTCGCGGCCAACATCGACTACCAGGACGGCGCCGACCTGGTCAGCGGCACCTGGCGGCCGTACCGGCTCGAGGTCAACCACCCGCTGCGCATCGGTGGCGAGCGCATCTACCTGCAGGGACACGGCTACGCGCCGACCTTCACCGTCACCTTCCCGAATGGGCAGACCCGTACGTCGACGGTGCAGTGGAAGCCCGAGAACGCGCTGACCATGCTGTCCTCCGGCGTCATGCGCGTCGACCCGCCTGGCGGTACCTATCCCGACGACCGCGAGCGGCGTAAGCACCAGATCGCCATCCAGGGGCTGTTCGCCCCGACCGCCGAACTCGACGGCAAGCTGCTGTCCTCGAGCTTCCCGGCGATGAACGCGCCCGCGGTGGCCATCGACATCTACCGCGGCGACAGCGGCCTGGACAGCGGTAAGCCGCAGTCCTTGTTTTCGCTGGACCCCAGCCTCATCGAGCAGAAACGGCTCACCAAGCAGGCGCGCGTCAACCTGAAGGCCGGCGAGCAGACCAAGCTGGACGACGGCACCATCGTGAAGTTCGACGGCGCCGTGCCGTTCATCAACGTGCAGGTCTCGCACGACCCGGCGCAGGTGTGGGTGCTGGTGTTCGCGCTGACCATGATGGCCGGGCTGCTGGTGTCATTGGTGGTGCGCCGCCACCGCGTTTGGATTCGGATCGTGTCGGCCCAGCCGGGTACCGTCAACGTCGAGCTCGGCGGCCTGGCCCGGACGGACAACTCGGGGTGGGGTGACGAGTTCGAGCGACTCACCGCGCGGCTGGTGGGAGGAACGGAAGCATGAACACAGAGCACATCGACGTCGACCTGGCCCGGTACTCGGACTGGGCGTTCACCACGTCCGTAGTGGTGCTGGTCGGTGCCCTGCTGCTGCTGGCCGTCGAGCTGGCGTACAGCCGTGGCCGCAAGGTCGAGAATCGGGAACTGGTCGCCGCCGGCGTCGGCACCGACAGCATGACGCCGGGTGTGGTGATCGACGCGCCGGAGCGGACGGCTGACGAGCGCATCGGCCGCGTCGGGCTCGCCCTGGTGTACGTCGGGATCGCGATGTTGTTCGCCTGCATCGTGCTGCGCGGTCTGGCCACCACGCGCGTGCCGTGGGGCAACATGTACGAGTTCATCAACCTGACCAGCTTCTGCGGGTTGATCGCCGCCGCGGTTGTGCTGCGCAAGCCGCAGTTCCGCGCGCTGTGGGTCTTCGTGCTGGTGCCCGAACTGATCCTGCTGTCCGTCTCCGGAAAATGGCTGTACACCAACGCCGCCCCGGTGATGCCCGCGCTGCAGTCGTACTGGCTGCCCATCCACGTCTCGGTGGTCAGCATCGGCTCCGGCGTGTTCCTGGTCGCGGGTGTGGCGAGCATCCTGTTCCTGCTGAAGATGTCGCCGCTGGCGGACCGCGACAATGGCTTCGGCCGCATGATTCAGCGCCTGCCCGATGCCCAGACCCTGGACCGCATCGCGTACCGGACCACCATCTTCGCGTTCCCGATCTTCGGGTTCGGCGTCATCTTCGGGGCCATCTGGGCGGAAGAAGCGTGGGGCCGCTACTGGGGCTGGGACCCCAAGGAGACGGTGTCGTTCGTCGCCTGGGTCGTCTACGCCGCGTACCTGCACGCCCGCTCCACCGCCGGCTGGCGCGACAAGAAGGCCGCGTGGATCAACGTCGTCGGCTTCGTCGCGATGGTGTTCAACCTGTTCTTCATCAACCTGGTGACCGTCGGCCTGCATTCGTACGCCGGGGTCGGCTGAGCTTGCCTTCGTTCCGCGCTCAGGGCCGGTTCAAGGATCCGGCCGATTCAGTCGGTGTGCCCGCGCCCGCCGCGGCGCCGGAGTCCCGGATCGTCATCGCGCACGCGGTCACGCCCGTCCTGGCGGTGAAACCCGCCAAGCCGCGGAGCCTGGACCCTGCCACTGTCGCACTGCTGAGCCGGCCGAGCCGCGCGCCGTCGACCGGCTGGCGTAAAGCGCTGTACTACGCGACGGGCACCCTGCTCAACCCCGGTGAGAGCCCCCTGACCCTGCGCCGCAACGCCCTCACCGCGCAGATCAACCGGCCGCTGCGGGACTGCTACCGGATCGCGGTGCTGTCCCTGAAGGGCGGCGTCGGTAAGACGACCATCACCGCGACGCTCGGCGCGACGTTCGCGTCGATCCGCGGCGACCGGGTCATCGCGGTGGACGCCAACCCGGACCGCGGCACCCTCAGCCAGAAGGTGCCGCTGGAAACGCCGGCGACGGTCCGTCACCTCCTGCGCGACGCCGAGGGCATCTCCAGCTACAGCGACGTCCGCAACTACACCTCGCGCGGCGAGAGCGAGCTCGAGGTGCTGGCCTCGGAGAGCGATCCGGCGGTGTCGGAAGCGTTCAGTTCGGAGGACTACGCCCGCACTCTGGCGGTGCTGCAGCCGTACTACCGGCTGGTGCTGACGGACTGTGGCACCGGCATGCTGCATTCGGCGATGGGCGCGGTGCTCGATCACGCCGACGTGCTCGTCGTGATCAGTTCAGGCTCGGTCGATGGGGCCCGCAGCGCGGCGGCGACGCTCGACTGGCTCGATGCCCACGGCCATCAGGAGTTGGTGCGCAACGCCGTCGCGGTGGTCAACGCGGTACGTCCGCGATCCGGCAAGGTCGATCTGCGCAAGGTGGTCGATCACTTCGGCCGCCGGTGCCGGGCGGTACAGGTCGTGCCGTTCGATCCGCACCTGGAGGAAGGTGCCGAGATCAGTCTGGACCGGCTCCGGGCGGACACCCGGGATGCGTTGCTGGAATTGGCCGTGGCCGTCGCCGACGGATTTCCGCTGTCGCTGTAGCGCGTGCGCTAAGAACCGAGCCGACGCAGGAATTCAGGATCGTCGTCGGGGCCGATGACGCGGGTCGTCGGGCGCGCGGCGGTAGCGCGAGTGGCGCGCCAGCCGACGTAGACCAGCAGCGCCAGTAGCGCGATCAGGAGCAGGAACTGCACGTAAAACCTCCTTTGTTCGAATATACGCGTCCGTCGGTAAACTCGTGCGGTGTCTGAAACGCCATCCTGGCCACGTTTGCTGCTCGATGTCTTTCTCTACGCGCTTGCCCGCCTGCTGCTGGTAGCGGCGATTGCGGGAGCGATCTTCGGTGTTGTTCAGTTGCTGGGCATCCGCAACTTCCCGGCGATGGTGGCGTTGCTGTTCGCGCTGGTCCTCGGAATGCCACTGGGCATCTGGCTTTTCGCGCCGCTGCGCCGCCGGGCCACTGCCGGGATCGCAGCCGTCGACGAGCGCCGCCGCGCCGAGCGCGAGCAGCTGCGGGCCCGCCTGCACGGCGAGGATTCCTCCGGCGACTGACCCCGCCCCGCTTCCTACGGTTTGATCACCAGCACCGCGGTCACCAGGGCAGCCCACACCAGCATCGTCAGCCCGGTGTCGCGCAGCACCGGGATCAGCTCACGGCCGCCGAGCCCGGAACGCACCGGCTTGGCCGCGCGCACCGCCAGCGGAGCCGCCGCGAAGCCGACCAGGCACCAGGGTGTGGCGAGCGTCAGGACCGCGGTCAGCACGAACGGCAGCGCCGTCAGCACCTGGAACAGCTGGCGGGTGCGCGCATCGCCGAGCCGCACCGCGAGGGTGATCTTGCCGGACACCTGATCGGTGGGAATGTCGCGAAGGTTGTTGGCCACCAGTACCGCCGACGACAACGATCCGACCGCGACCGCGAGCACCAGTCCCACCCAGTCGATCTGCAGGGCCTGGGTGTACTGCGTGCCGAGCACGGCGACCAGACCGAAGAACACGAAGACCGCGACCTCGCCGAGTCCCCGATAGCCGTACGGGTTGGTGCCGCCGGTGTACAACCAGGCCCCGGCGATACATGCCGCGCCGATGGCGATCAGCCACGGCTGGCTCACCAGGGCCAGCGCGAGGCCGGTTCCCGCGCCGACGCACAGGCTGATCACCGCCGCCGCCAGCACCGCCTGTGGCGAAGCCAACTTGGCGCCGACCAGCCGGACCGGCCCGGACCGGTCGTCATCGGTACCGCGGATGCCGTCGGAATAGTCGTTGGCGTAGTTGACGCCGATGATCAACGCCACCGAAACCACAAGGGCCAGAGCGGCTTTCCACCACACTGCGCCGCCCACCCAGGCCGCGGCGCCGGTACCTGCCAGCACCGGAGCGACGGCATTCGGGAGGGTCCGTGGTCGGGCACCCTCAATCCACTGCGAAAGACTGGCCACGCGCGCAATCGTCCCACGCCCCTACACTTATCGGCATGAAGGATCGGCTCAGCAAGAACGAGATTCGCAAAGACGTCGTTCAGGAATCCGTCGAAGCGGTTGCCGGCACCGTCGGCGAGGTCATGAACATCGTCGTCACTGCCGTCAAGGACGTGGCGAGCTCCATCGGCGCCCTGGCCACAGATGCGTTCGAAATCCGTGACGGCGCCCGGCGGGCCCGCGCACAACTGGACGAGGACCGTGAGGACAGCGCTGATGAGGCCGACGACGCGGAGGCGCCCGCGCCGACGCCGGTCACGGCCGTGCAGCCGGAAACCGAGGACGCACCCAAGGCTCCCGCGACCGACGCCGAATAGCGGATGCTGGGAGTCATCGGCGGTAGCGGTTTCTACACGTTCTTCGGGGATGATGCGCGCACCGTCAGCGTGGACACGCCCTATGGCGCGCCGAGCGCGCCGATCACCGTCGGGTCCGTCGGCGGGCACGAGGTGGCGTTTCTGCCGCGGCACGGGGTGAAGCACGAATACTCGCCGCACACCGTGCCGTACCGGGCCAACATGTGGGCGCTGCGGTCGCTGGGGGTGCGCCGGATTTTCGCGCCGTGCGCCGTCGGCAGCCTGACCGCGGACCTCGGCCCCGGCGCGGTGGTCGTGCCTGATCAGCTGGTAGACCGCACCCGCAGCCGCGAGGACACCTACTTCGATGCCGGTGGCATCCACGTCGGCTTCGCCGATCCGTATTGTCCGACGCTGCGTGCCGTGGCGGCCGAGCAGCCCGGCGTCATCGACGGCGGCACCATGGTGGTCATTCAGGGGCCCCGCTTCTCCACCCGGGCCGAGAGCCAGTGGTTCGCGACGCAGGGGTTCACCCTCGTGAACATGACCGGCTACCCCGAGGCGGTCCTGGCCCGCGAACTCGAGATGTGTTATGCGGCAATAGCTTTGGTGACCGATCTGGACGCCGGTATCGAGGCCGGTGCGGGCGTCACCGCGGTCGACGTCTTCGCCGAATTCGAGCGGAACACCCCGATGTTCAAGGCGTTGGTGCAGCAGGCTCTCGCCACGGTCCCCGCGGAACGGACCTGCACCCAGTGCCTGGCCCATGCCGGGGTGGCGTTGCCGTTTGAGCTGCCCTGATCGGCCAGGCTCTTGACACCCGTCAAGACGGGGTGGCAGAACTGACGGGGTGACTTCCCGCATCTGCGAACAGCTCGGCATCGATTTCCCGCTCTTCGCCTTCAGCCACTGCCGCGACGTGGTCGCCGCGGTCACCAACGCCGGCGGTTTCGGCGTGCTGGGCGCGACGGCGTATACGCCCGAGCAGTTGGATCGCGAGTTGGCCTGGATCGACGATCACGTCGGCGGCCGGCCCTACGGTGCGGACATCATCGTGCCGGCGAAATTCGAGGGCAAGGGCGAGAACCTCTCCGACGGCCAGTTGGCCGACCGAATCCCTTCGGAATACCGGGAATTCGTCACCCAGCTGCTCGCCGACCATGGCATCGAGCCGGAGGAGCGGGTCCGCACCGGCGGGTCGGTGCTGTCCGGCAACACCGGGCATGAGTTGCTCGACGTGGCGATGAGCCACCCCATCAAGCTGATCGCCAATGCCCTTGGGGTGCCGCCGGATTACATGATCGAGGCGGGCCGCGAGCGGGGGATTCCGGTGGCCGCGCTGGTCGGCGCCAAGGAGCACGCCGTCAAGCAGGTCGCGGCCGGGGTGGACGTCATCGTCGCGCAGGGCACCGAGGCCGGCGGCCACTGCGGTGAGGTGTCGACGCTTGTCGTGGTGCCGGAAGTGATTGAGGCCATTGATGATGCGGTGCCCGTGCTGGCGGCGGGCGGCATCGTCACCGGTCGGCAGATGGCTGCCGTGGTCGCGCTCGGCGCCGCCGGGGCGTGGACCGGGTCGGTGTGGCTGACCACCGAGGAAGCCGAGACCGCGCCGGCCACCAAGCAGAAGATGCTCGCCGCCACCTCACGCGACACCGTGCGGTCCGCCGGGCGGACCGGAAAGCCTGCCCGCCAACTGGTTTCGGACTGGACCGACGCCTGGGCGCCGAAAGACGGCGGCCGCAAACCGCTGCCGCTGCCACTGCAGAACATGCTGAGCGAGCCGGTGATCCGACGCATCGATCGGCTTGCCGCCCAAGGACATCCGGGGGCCCAGCAACTGGCGACCTACTTCGTCGGCCAGGGCGTCGGCCTGATGAACAAG
Source organism: Mycolicibacterium llatzerense (assembly GCF_025331195.1). Taxonomy (NCBI): domain Bacteria; kingdom Bacillati; phylum Actinomycetota; class Actinomycetes; order Mycobacteriales; family Mycobacteriaceae; genus Mycobacterium; species Mycolicibacterium llatzerense. The sequence continues at coordinate 2,376,105 of NZ_LXOV01000001.1, forward strand.
GTCAAGCCCGCCCGCGAGGTGGTCCGCGAGTTCATCGAGGACTACCTGACCGCCACGGAGCGCCTGAACCGCTCGTTGCCCTAGGGATTTGTGCACGATTTTCCGCGTCATGCGCGGATTTTCGTGCACAAATCACTCAGTTACGGCTCGATGGCGCGGCGACCTTCACGGAGCTGACGGCGTTCGTCCGCGGCGTCGATGATCGTGGTGTCGCTGCCGCTGAGCGCCGTGTGGTCGACGCCCCGCAGCGGCGCGGTCGGCGCGAACGTGGCGTTCATCTGCGGTGCGGCCCACTGGGGTTCGACGCGCGGCAGGCTGCCCTGTCCGAGCGCCTGGCCCTGATCGGCGACGCGCGGGCCCGACGACTGCTCCTGCTCGCTGTCGCTCACGGTGGTCCGCGACGTACGCCGCAGGGTGAAGGTGATCTCCTCGAATTCCTCGATGACCTTCTGCGCCGAGCGCAGCTGCTGCACCGACGTGTCGATGACGCGGTCGACGACCGGCGCCACGGGTGCCATCAGCGGACGCAGCAGCCGGGCCGCGACCTTGGTGAGGTCGGGCAGCTGCGGCAGCGTCAGGCCACCGGCGGGCTGCGAGGTCGCGGGCACCGGCAGGTTCTCGGCGGGCTTGTCGTCGATCGGGACGAGTTCGGCCCTGACGATCGGTTCGGCTGGGGCGCTGTCGGTTTCGGGCTCCGGCGCGGGCGCCGCGGCCAGCGAGCGTTGCTGCGGGTCGGGGAACGCCATGAGCTCGTCCCAGTCCGAGTACATCGGCTGCGGCTGCGCAGCCGGCCTCAGCACCTCGGCGGACGGGGCGGCGATCGCGTGCTGTGCGGGTTCGCCGGTCAGGGCCTCGGCGACGCGCTGCCGGTGGTATTCGCGGTTGATCTCCGCATCGGATTCCAGCGCCAGACGCATGGCGGCCAGCTGGTGCTCGGCCTTCAGGATCTCGGCTTCGGCCCGTACCTCGGCCTGCTTGACGGCGATGGCGGTCTCGGCGCGCAGCTCGGCCCGCAGCCGGGACTCGTCGTGGCGTTCGCGCAGCGTCCGGTCCTGCCGGGCGTGCAGCAGCATCGGCAGCAGGTAGAGCAGGACACAGACACCGATGACGGCGATGCGCGCCACCAGGGCGGCGGGCGTCTCGATGGTGTAGCCGTTCATCGCGACCCAGCGCGCGCCGAAGCCGCGGTCGGCGCCGACACCGGCCGCGTTACTGGCTGCCGTGACCGCGTGCTCGGCACCGGCGATCCGCGCGTCGAGGGTCGGGGCCTGCTCGTTCCGGGCGGCGAGGGCGGCGTCCAGCTCGCGCTGGTCGTGCGCGAGGGTGTCCTGCGTGTTCTGGGTGATCTGGCCGTCGCCGGGCACGCCGGTGACCGGCTGCTGGGCGCAGGACGGAGTCGGGTGGTACTCGCAGCGGGCCACGACCTGGGCGTCGTCCCGACGCTGCCGGGCGGAGTCGACGGCCGCGTCGAGCGTGCCGCGGCTGGCACGCAGCGCGTCCAACTGCCCCTGCGCGGAGGTGACGGCCGGTGTCGTCGCGGCGCGGGCCGCGGCCTCGCTGTCCATGCGCTGGGAGATCGCGTTGCTGAACAGGGTCATCGCGGCCAGTTCGCCGACCAGCAGGCCGATCGCGACAGCCAGAGCCACCCGGCCGGCCGTGCCGCGGGCGCTGGAAACCGTGCTGCGGATGGCCACGACCACCAGAACGCCGAAAATGAGGGTGACAGGCAGCACGACGGCCAGTGACAGACCGGTGGACGGGGTCGCGACGGCGGCCGCGACGAGCCAGGCCAGCACACCTCCTGACCAGGTCAGGGCGGTCACCGCAGGGTGGTTGTCAGGCTGTCTGTGGGCAGGCATGGAAACTCCAACTCTTCCGGTCCGCGTTCCAGGGTCCCAGAGAGCCGGGCTCGCCACCGAATCAAGCGCTGATCCTGTGACCGGCATCACGGTCCGATCAGGCGTTTTTCTGGTACCTGAGCGTCAGCGCGCGGCGGTCGAGCTTGCCGATTCCGCGGCGGGGGAGTTCATCGAGCACATGGACCTCCCGTGGGGCGGCGGTCGCGGCCAGGGCCGTGCTCACCTGTTCCCGCAGGTCAGCGACGGTGGGTACGTCCGCACCCGGATGGAGCACGACGGCCACGGCCACCCGCTGGCCCAGGCGTTCGTCGGGCACGCCGAACACCGCGCATTCGGCGATGGCCGAGTGGCCGGCCAAGGCCGATTCGACGAGGGCGGGCAGGACTTTGAGCCCACCGGTGGCGATGGCGTCGTCGATCCGGCCCAGTACCCGCAGCGCACCCGAATCATCCACGGCGCCAATGTCATCGGTGACGAACCAGCCGTCGACGAACGGAGACGGGTCGACCGGATTGCGGTAGCCGGAGGCCACTGTCGGCCCCCCGAGCGAGATCCGTCCGGTGTCGTCGATCCGCAACTGGACACCGGGCAACGGTGTTCCGTCATAAATGCAGCCGCCACAGGTTTCGCTCATCCCGTAGGTGCGCACCACGGAAACCCCTGCGGCCGCGGCCTTTTCGCCGAGACCCGGGGGCATCGGGCCGCCCCCGATCAGGACGGCGTCCAGTTCGGCCAGGGCTTCGGTCGCGGCGGGGTCGGCCAGAATCTTGGCCAGCTGCACCGAGACCAACGACGTGTAGCGCCGGCCCGAGCCCAAAGCCCGTACTGCCGACGGGAATTCGCTGACGTCGAATCCCGGATCCAGGGCGACCGGCGTGGTGCCGGCCCGCAAGCTCCGCACCAGGACCTGCAATCCGGCGACGTGGTAGGCGGGCAGGGCCAGTAGCCACCGGCCGGGGCCGCCGAGCCGGTCGTGGGTGGCGTCGGCACTGGCGTGTAGCGCCGACGCGGAAAGCAAGGCGCCCTTGGGGATTCCCGTCGAACCCGATGTCGAGACCACGAGCGCGACGGAGTCGTCGACGGGCTCGCCGGCCCGCAACGTCTCGGTCAGCAGCGCGGCCTGCCGGTCGTCGTCCGCCGGGACCGGCAGCAGCGCGCCGCTGCCGTCCAGGGCCCGCGTCAACTCGGGGATCAGGGCAAGGGCCGCATCGCCGGAACCGACGGCGACGCTATGGAGGACGCCTATGTCGGGTCTCCGTCGCCGGGCCCGCCGTCGGCCGGATCGCGGGGATCGTCGAGGGGCCAGCCCTTGGCGGCCAGCCGGGCTCGCACGCGCTCGATGTCCTCGGCACGGGGCAGCTCGTCGGTGATGCGGGTGATCAGTACGCCGATGTCGATCTGATCGAACTCGCCGCGGTTCATCAACACTCGTGCCAACGACTTGACTTCGTCATTGGTCAGGCGCCGGGACAGTAGGGCCAACAGCGGAACCCGGTCGGTGGCGGGGACGCCGTCGGGATATCCGGCCTGCAGCCACGCCACGATCTTGGTGAGAAAAGCGTTCATGACGTCACCTCCAGATGTCCGGGACGTCCAGCGTCGTCCATGTCTATAGCCGCAATCCTGCGCCCCGAAACGGTAGCCGCGGCTGCGGCAGGCTCACCGACACGGTAGTACTCAGAGCTTTGAACAGCGCGTTGGCGGCGGAACCGGACCTCACGGGCCGATGAACTCTCAGTGAACACATTGAACAGAACTGCAAAAAGCCAGGTCGTGATCAGATTTGGGGGTCGCCGTAACTCGCTAAAAACGGCGGCGTTACACCAGAATGAGCGCCATGAGCGCAGAGCTAGTCATCCTGGGGCTGTTGATCGCAACAGCACTGGCATTTGACTTCACGAATGGATTTCACGATACCGGTAATGCCATGGCGACCTCGATCGCCACAGGCGCGCTGAAGCCCAAGACCGCGGTGCTGCTGGCCGGCGTCCTGAACTTGGTCGGCGCGTTCCTGTCAGTCGAGGTCGCCGTCACCGTCACCACCTCGGTGCTGAAGATTCAGGACAGCAAGTCCGGGCACCTCCTCAAGTCCATCGATGCGTCGACCGGACTCACCATCATCTTCGCCGGCCTCATCGGCGGCATCCTGTGGAACCTCCTGACCTGGCTGTTCGGCATCCCCTCCAGTTCGTCGCACGCGCTCTTCGGCGGACTGATCGGTGCCGGCCTGGCCGCGCTCGGCACCGCAGGTATCAACTGGACCGGCGTCATCCAGAAGGTGCTGATCCCGGCTATCGCTGCCCCGTTCATCGCCGGCCTGGTGGCCGCTGTCGGCACCTGGCTGGTGTACCGAATCACGCGCAACGTCATCAAGAAGCGCCGTGAAGAAGGCTTCCGCTGGGGCCAGATCGCGACGGCCTCGCTGGTCGCGCTGTCCCACGGCACCAACGACGCACAGAAGACCATGGGTGTCATCGCCCTGGCCCTCATCACCACCGGCCACCTCACCGGTGACGTGAAGAAGGACGGCCTGCCGTTCTGGATCATCGCCTCCTGCGCCCTCGCCATCGGTCTGGGCACCTACATCGGCGGCTGGCGCGTCATCCGCACCCTGGGCAAGGGCCTCGTCGAGATCGAGTCCCCGCAGGGCCTGGCCGCCGAGGCATCCTCTGCCGCGATCATCCTGAGCTCCAGCGCCGCCGGTATGGCGCTGTCCACCACCCACGTCGCCACGGGTTCGATCCTGGGTAGCGGCGTCGGCAAGCCAGGCGCTTCGGTCCGCTGGGCTGTCGCCGGCCGCATGGCCATGGCCTGGCTCATCACGCTGCCGGCCGCGGCTCTGGTCGGTGCCCTGTCGTACTGGCTGTCCTACGGCCTGAAGTCCGCCACCGGTTCTGCTCTGATCGGCGACGGCACGATCTTCGTCATCCTGGTCGCGCTGTCGGGCTTCATGTACTGGCGTGCGCAGCAGCAGAAGGTCGACAGCAGCAACGTCAACGCCGATTGGGACGACTCGACCAACTCCGTCGTGCCGGCCGACGTCCGTGACGCTGCCACCAAGTCGCCCGAATCCGCCGGCGTCTGATTCCCCGAGAACTGAACGAGAAGGAATCACTGATGAATTACGTGGAAGCCATCTTCAAGGTCCTCGTCGTGGGTCTGATCCTCGGCGCCGGCCTGCCCGCGGTATTCGCGGGCGGTCTGGTCGCCTACTCCAACGGAGCCGGCGGCGAGCACTCCGACGGGACCGTCGCAGCGCCCAACCCAATCCTGAAGTACCTGGGTCTGGCGCTGTTCGTGCTCGTCGGAGCAGTGGTCCTGGCCGCGATCCTGTGGATCACCCGGTCGACGATCATCCACCACACCGGCGTCGACCTGTTCCCCTTCCTGAAGAAGTGAGCCTGCGAAAATGACCGAATCCAACGGATTGTTCGAGAATGTCCTGAAGTGGCTGCGGGCGGGATACCCCGACGGCGTGCCGCCGAAGGACTACTACCCGGTGCTGGCGCTGCTGAAGCGTTCGCTGACCGAAGACGAGGTTGTCGACGCGGCGCGGTCCATCCTGCGGACCAACGACGGCGAGAACCCGGTCACCGAGGCGGAGATTCAGGCCGCGATCGCGAACGTCACCAACCAGGAGCCCAGCGCAGAGGACATCCAGCAGGTGTCCGCGCGGCTGGCATCGGTCGGCTGGCCGCTGGCCACGCCGGCTCGCTGACGCGCCGCAACACGCACCACACGAGACACCCGGAGCGACTAGCTCCGGGTGTCTCGTCGTAGTGGGTGGGTGTCGGGCACCTGGACGAAGATCAAGGTGACCTGATCGGGGTCGATGACGTGCAGCTCGTGCAGGCCCCACGGTTCCTGTTGTGCCGCACGGGAAATCGGTACCCCACGGCCTTCGAGTTCGGCCTGCGTCTGGTAGACGTCCCGCACCTGCAGCCACAGCGCGCCCGGGAACGGGGCGGAGGGACCGTCGCCGTCGCGGCCGTGGCCGGCGAGCTCGATGAGCGACTGGCCGGCGTAAAACACTGTGCCGGCACCGTATTCGCGGGCGATGGCGAGGCCGATGGCGTCGCGGTAGAAGGCCACCGACTTCGCGTAGTCGACGGGACGGATCAGGACGCGGCTGGCCAGGATTTCCATGGACTCACTCAACCGGCTGCGCGCGTTGACGTTTCATCATCTTGTCGACCACGCCGGGCACGAAACTGTTGAGCGCGTGCGCCGTCACCGCCATCCGGGGTGCGATCCGCACCGGGCGGGTCTTGGCCGCGGTGATCATCCAGTCGGCGGCTTCGTCAGCCGAGAGCCCGGGTAGCCCGTCGTAGGCACGGGTCGGCGCGATCATCGGCGTCTTGACCAGGGGGTAGAACAGCGTGGTCGAGTGCACTCCGCTTGCGCCCCATTCGGTTTCGATGACGCGGCTCACCGCGGTCAGGGCTGCCTTGGAGGCGTTGTACACCGCGAACAGCGGCGACGACTCGTTCATCACGCCCCAGGTGGACACGTTGATGATGTGCCCGTCGCCGCGCTCCAGCATGCCGGGGGCGAAGCCGCGGACCAGGCGCAGCGGCGAGTAGTAGTTCAGGGTCATGGTGCGTTCGAGATCGTGCCAGCGATCCAGGGATTCGGCCAGCGGCCGGCGGATCGACCGGCCGGCGTTGTTGATCAGGATGTCGACGCCGCCCAGTTCGGCTTCGATGTCGGTGACCAGCTTGTCGATGGCGTCCATGTCCGAGAGGTCGCACGGCCGCGCGATCGCGTCGCCTCCGTTGTGGGTGATTCGGGCGGCCACCTTGTCCAACAGGTCGGCCCGGCGGGCCACGATGACGACCGTCGCACCCAATCGGGCGAGCTTGGCCGCGGCTGCCTCGCCGATGCCCGACGACGCCCCCGTCAGCACGATGCGTTTCCCGGCCAGGTCCACCTCGCCATGGCCCGACAATCGTTCGATCAGGGGTGGTCGCATGCCGGCGAGCAGCAGACCCTCGGTCACCCGGCGCAGCGGACTCTTACTCACGCCCCTGAGCTTAGGGCGGACGACGATCAAGCGGGCGAGGTACGAGCCCGCGCTGAGGAGTGCGCCACATCTGGCTTAGGGGGCTCGGCGATCAAGCGGGCCAGATGTTCGTGTACACCAGGTCGTCGAGCGGGCGGGCCGTCGTCCAGCCCACGATCTCGAGTTCGGGGCGGTCCGGGAACTCGGGCACGGGGCCGACGCACAGCACCGCGATCGGCTCGGCGCCGTCGGGCATGCCCAGGAGCACAGCCAGCTCTGCCGGGTCGAACAGTGAAACCCAGCCCAGCCCAAGGCCTTCCGCGCGGGCGGCCAGCCACATGTTCTGGATGGCGCAGGACACCGACGCCAGATCCATGTGCGGCATGGTGCGCCGGCCGAAGATATGGCGTTCGCGATCGTCGCCGAGGGCCACCACGAACAGCTCGGCGCAGTCGCGGATGCCCTCGACCTTGAGCGCCAGGAACTCAGACTCGCGCGGCCCGAGGGCCTCGCCGGTCTGGATCCGCTCGGCGTCGACGAGATCCTTGATCGCTGACCGCATGGCCGGGTCGGTGATTCGCAGGAAGCGCCACGGCTGCATCAGCCCGACGCTCGGCGCCATGTGCGCGGCCTCCAGGATGCGGCGCAGAACATCTTCGGGCACTTCGGAATTGGGCGTGAAGTGCCGCATGTCCCGACGTTCGGACATGACCCGGTAGACGGCTGCGCGTTCGACGTCGGAGTAGCTCGGCTCGCTCACCCCGGGAGGCTAACAGGGATCAGCGGGAGCCGATGGCGTCGGAGTGGTGTAACCGCCGGGACGACCGAGTGCGTGGGCGAGAACGAGCGGGGAGCGCGAACCACGCCGCCAATGCCACGTTGTAGACGGTGAGAACGGCGTAGAGCACGGTGTCGCGGGAGTCGAAGCCCAGTGGGCCCGGGCTGTGATTGGACGTCGCCGCCACGCACACCACCGTCACGACGAACCACCCGAGGGCGGCGATCCGGCTGAACATCGCCGCTCTCCGGCCGAACGAGGCGAACACCGTCAGCACGCCGACCACCAGCAGCAGCGAGCAGTGCAGCGGAGTCACCCGCAACCACATGATCGGGGCGCCGGCGGCGCCGAAATGCGGGTTGGCCATGGACCAGGCCAGGCCGGCGCCGCCGAAGACGCCCATCGCGAAGCCCTCGGCCCCCAGCGCCCACTGGCCGATCCGCGCTCGCGCCCCGACGTTCACGTGCTCAGTCTGACGCGAGGTGCCCGACATCGATACGCGCCCAAGCGAATACACAGCTCACTCATGGGAAAGCGCACAGCGACGTGTCGTCCGGCTGACCGACACGGCACCACTGAGGCCGTAGGTGCGGCTCAGAAGTAGCGCGGGAACTCGCTCCAGTCGGGGTCGCGCTTCTGCAGGAACGCGTCCCGGCCCTCGACCGCCTCGTCGGTCATGTACGCCAGCCGCGTGGCCTCGCCGGCGAAAATCTGCTGACCCACCAGGCCGTCGTCGATCAGGTTGAAGGAGTACTTCAGCATCCGGATGGCCTGCGGCGACTTGCCGTTGATCTCGGCAGCCCATTGCAGCGCAACGGTTTCCAGGTCCTTGTGGTCGACGACCTCGTTCACCGCGCCCATCTTGTGCATGGTCTCGGCGTCGTAGGCGCGGCCCAGGAAGAAAATCTCGCGGGCGAACTTCTGCCCGGCCTGCCGCGCCAGATACGCACTGCCGTAGCCGCCGTCGAAGCTGCCGACATCGGCGTCGGTCTGCTTGAACCGGGCATGTTCCCGGCTGGCCAGGGTCAGGTCGCACACCACGTGCAGGCTGTGGCCGCCGCCGGCCGCCCAGCCGTTGACCAGGCAGATCACGGGCTTCGGCATGAACCGGATCAGCCGCTGCACCTCGAGGATGTGCAGGCGCCCGGCCCGCGCGGGGTCGACGGTCTCGGCGGTCTCGCCATCGGCGTACTGGTAGCCGCTGCGGCCGCGGATGCGCTGGTCGCCGCCGGAGCAGAAGGCCCAGCCGCCGTCCTTGGACGACGGGCCGTTGCCGGTGAGCAGGATGACGCCGACGTCGGGGCTCATCCGGGCATGGTCGAGCGCGCGGTACAGCTCGTCGACGGTGTGCGGCCGGAAGGCGTTGCGGACGTCGGGCCGGTCGAAGGCGATCCGGACCGTTGGCTGCGGCTTACCGTCCAGCACGTGGCGGTGGTAGGTGATGTCGGTGAGCTCACCGAGCTCGGTCACCGGCTGCCAGAGCTGTGGGTCAAACGGATTGTCTGCGTTCACGCCTCGACCTTAGAGGCGACCTGGTTTCGGCCGCGCCACCCAGGGGTACTAGACAGATGACAATAGGCGGCCGATACCGGCCCGAATAGGAGAACCTCGATGAAGCGGTCTGCAGGAATGTTGGTGTCAGGTGTCATTGCCGGACTGGTGCTGGTCGGATGCTCGCCTGCCGTTCAAGGCGGCGACACCAAGTGCAAAGACTTCGTCGGAGCCGACGAGAAGACGCAGAACCAGGCCGTCAACAAGATGATCAAGGACCGCAAGGGCGCCGACCCGTCGTCACTCGAGGTGACGGGCACGCGCGCCTCAGCATTGGCGTGGTGCCAGACCCTCGGCCAGCAGGACGCCCCGATCAAGGACGCGCCGCACCTCTAGACGGCCGCCGAGCGTGGGGCTTTACGAGGAAATTCGACCAGAATTTCTCGTAAAGCCCCACGCTCGCCGAGTGGCTAGACGGGATCGAACCGGAACACCGCGCAGCGGCCGGCCAGCGCTTCGAATTCGTCGGGGTTGGGGCCGGTCACCAGGCCGGAGTTCTTCATGAACCCGACGCCCGTCGGCACCAGGATCGGGAACTGCCGCAACAGCGGACGGGCCTGCTCGGCCGGTACCTCGAACAGGCGAACCTCTTCGCGTTGGCGGCCCTGGGTGACGGTGGCAGTGGCCGCGGCTCGCGCGTTCTGCACCCAGTCGGCGTTCGGGAATCCGCCCACCACGTAGCGCAGGCCATCGACCTCGAATGGGGTGATGGGCGTCGAGCGCGGTTCACCGGACTTGCGGCCCGGCACGGTCAGCACCACGGGACCCTTGATCGGGACCACCCGCATGACCGCCATCATCACTTTGTTCATCGGCTTGAGCCACCATGGTGGCTTGAGGTTCGTGTCGCTGCCCTGGGCCATGGGCTCGAGGCTAGACGAGCCGCCGAAATCCCGCTGGCGTGCTATGTTCGCCCAGCTGGAGGAGGGTTTCGATGTCTAATCAGTGGCCGCCGCCTGGTCAGTTCGGACCGGGCCAACCGTATGGGGGCGACCCGTACGGCGCTCCTGGCGTGCCGCCGAGCATGCCGTACCCGCAATACCCCCAGCCGCAGTATCCGCAGCCGCAATACCCGCAGTATCCGCAGCCCGCGGGTTACGGCATGCCCATGCCGGCCGGGCCGTCCGGACCGTCGGGCGTGACGGCGATCATCGCCGCGGTACTGAGCCTGCTCGGTGCGGTGTCGACGGCTTTCCAGGCGTTCTCCAGCTGGTACGGCGTCGCGACGTTGAGCGCGCTGTCCGGTTCCTACGCCAGCGACATGAAGTCGGGCCTGATCGGCCTGACCAGTGCCATGGCCGTCGTACAGACCATCGTGGCCATCGCGCTGCTGACCGGCGGTGTGCTGTTGATCCTCGGGCGTTCGGTGGGCCGCTGGATCGTCATGGGCAGTTGCACGGTGGTGGTGCTGTCGAACGTGGTCGCTCTGTTCGCCTCGCTGACCATTCTCAAGCGGCTGGATTCCGCGCTGGGCAGCTACAGCGATTCGATGCAGGGCCTGGCCGGCCTGTCGGTGATGTCCGCCGCGGTGCCGATCGTGTTCGCGCTCGTCACCGGTGTGCTGGCCGCCCTGAACTCGACGCAGCAGTGGTGCCAGTGGAAGAGCGGACGGACAACACCTGCCGGTTACCCGGGCTACCCGCAGCAGTACTAGCTACACGAAGCGGTTGCGCCCGGCGAACCAGCCGGCCGTCAGCTGCACGGCGTACACGCTGAAGAACAGCACGAACGGGACGTGCCAGCCGCCGGAGACGTCGTGCAGCAGTCCGAACAGGAACGGCCCGGTGCTGGCGAACAGGTAGCCGAAGCCCTGTGCCATGCCGGAGAGCTGGGCGGTGTCTTCGGCGTTGCGGGCGCGCAGCGCGATGACGGTCAGCGCCAGCGAGAAGGCGCTCATGCCGATACCGACCAGCAGGCTCCACAGGACCGGGGCCGCGCTCGGTGCGACGAGCAAGCCGATGGCGCCGGACAGGCCCAGCACGCCGAGGCCGACGTTCCACAGGCTCTGGTTGGTGCTGCGGGCGGCCAGCGGCGAGATCAGGAGCGCGATGGGGACGCCGACGAGTGACATCACGCCGGACATCACGCCGGCGGTGGTCTTGTCCATACCGTTGTCGATGAAAATCTGTGGGAGCCAACCCATCATGATGTAGGCCAGGAACGACTGGCTGCCCATGTAGAGCGTCACCGTCCAGGCGAGCGGGTTACGCAGCAGCGAGCGGCGCGCGGTGGTCTGGGCGGCGGTGGCGGCCCAGTCGGCGCGGTGCTGGCGGGCGGCCGGGAGCCACAGCAGCAGGGCGGCCAGTGCGAGCGCCGCCCAGAGCGCCAGCGACGGACGCCAGCCGCCGACGCTGTGTTCGACGGCCGGGGTGACGGCGGCACCCAAGGCGCCGCCGGCCTGCAGAGCGCTGGTGTAGATGCCCGTCATCAGGCCGACGCGGGCGGGGAACGAGCTCTTGATCACGACCGGGATGAGCACGTTCGCCAGCGCGACGCCGGACGAGGCGAGCAGGGTGGCGCCCAGCATCAGGCCGCCGCCGCCGTACGGGCGCACCACCAGGCCGAGAGCCAGGACCAACAGGGCGACGGTGACGGTCCGGCCCAGGCCGAGTCGTTTGGCCAGCCACGGCGCGGTGGCTCCGGCGGCGGCGAAGCACAGCACGGGCAGCGTGGTCAGGATGCCGGCCCAGACCGACGACACGCCGAGTGCGGTGCGCATCTCGCCGAGCAGGGGAGCGACGCTGGTGACCGACGGCCGCAGGTTCAGCGCGGTGACGACGATGGCCAGGGCCAGCAGGACGCCGCTGGCGACGCGGGTGCTCGGGCTCGCCGGGACATCGGTGATCTCGATCGCGCCGTCGAGTTCGAGTGCCAATTCATCTTCGTAACGGGTGTGTTGGGATCCGTTCACGGCAGCACTCATGTTGCTATGATGACATACATCCTATGATTGGTTGAAAGGATGATTTGGTGGCGCTGAACACAGCTCGCCGTGCCGGCTTGGTCGAGCAGGTCATCGAACAGCTCCGGGCATCGGTTGCCGACGGTGAATGGCCTGTCGGGCATCGGATTCCGAACGAGACCGACCTCGTCGAAGCGCTCGGCGTCGGCCGCAACACCGTGCGCGAGGCCGTCCGGGCGCTGGCGCATGCCGGCCTGTTCGAGGTGCGGCAGGGCGACGGCACCTACGTCCGCGCCACCAGCGAGATGTCAGGCGCGCTGAGCCGGCTGTGCAGCGACGAACTGCGTGACGTGCTGCAGGTGCGCCGCGGGCTGGAAGTGGAAGGCGCCCGGCTGGCCGCCACCAACCGGACCGACGACGACATCACGACGCTGCGGCGGCTGCTGGAGGGCCGCGACAATGAGCAGCGCGCCGGGCATCACGACGAATTCGTCCATGCCGACACCGAATTCCATTGCGCCGTCATGCGGGCATCGGGCAACGCCATGCTGGTCGACCTGTACCTCGGACTCATCGAGGTCATCACCGCGAGCGTGTCCGTGATGAACGAGACGCCGGTGGAGACCGAATTCGAGGACCATCACCGGCTGCTCGACCACATCATCGCCGGTGACGCACAAGGCGCGGCCCACGCGGCCGCGGTGCTCTTCGACCGGCTGCTCGCCGGGTTGCGATCTACTCGCGAGCAGACGTAAAACTGTCGATTTTCTCCGGAAAACGACAGTTTTACGTCTGCTGGCGGAACTGACTCCTAGCCGACTGAGCGCTCTGAGCCGGCCCAGAACTGCGCCCGGACGGCCTTCTTGTCGGGCTTGCCGAGGGCGGTCACCGGCACGGCGTCGACGATGACGACCTGCTTCGGCGACTGCACCGAGCCCTTGCGCTCCTTGACCGCGGCCTGAATCTCCGCCGTCATCTTCGCGATGGCCTCGTCGGAGCGGTCGGCGTCCGGACGCAGCACGACGACGGCCGTCACCGCCTCGCCCCACTTCTCGTCGGGGGTGCCGACCACGCAGACCTGCGCGATCGAAGGATGTTCGGCGACAACGTCTTCCACCTCACGCGGGAACACGTTGAAGCCGCCGGTGACGATCATGTCCTTGGTGCGGTCGACGATGAACCAGAAGCCGTCCTCGTCCTCGCGGGCCAGGTCGCCGGTGTGCATCCAACCGTTCTTGAAGGTGTCGGCGGTGGCCTCCGGCAGGTTCCAGTAGCCACCCGACAGCAGCGGACCCGAGACGCAGATCTCACCGACCTCGCCCTGCTTGACGGGCTGGCCGTCGTCGCCGAGCAGCGCGGTCCGCGCGAACAGCGTCGGGCGGCCGCACGAGGTCAGCCGCTTCTCGTCGTGCTCGCCCTTGGCCAGGTAGGTGATCACCATCGGGGCCTCGGACTGGCCGTAGTACTGCGCGAAGATCGGGCCGAACCGGCGGATCGCCTCGGCCAGACGCACCGGGTTCATCGCCGAGGCGCCGTAGTAGACGGTCTCCAGCGACGACAGGTCCCGCGTGTGCGAATCGGGATGGTCCATCAGCGCGTAGATCATCGACGGCACCAGCATGGTCGCGGTGATCTTCTGCTCCTCGATCACCCGCAACACCTCGGCGGGGTCGAACTTCTTGAGCACGATCAGCTCGCCACCCTTGACGATCGTCGGCACGAAGAACGCCGCACCGGCATGCGACAGCGGCGTGCACATCAGGAACCGCGGGTGTTCCGGCCACTCCCATTCGGCCAGCTGAATGGTCGTCATGGTGCTGATGGACTGGGTCGTGCCGATGACGCCCTTGGGCTTGCCGGTGGTGCCGCCGGTGTAGGTCAGCCCGCCGACGTGGTCAGGGGCCAGGTCGGCGGCCTTGAGCGGCTGCGGCTCGTACTTCGCGGCTTCGGCGGCCAGGTCGATGGCCGACCCGGTCAGTGCGTCGGGCACCGGGCCGATGGTCAGGATCTGCTTGAGCGACGGCACCTTCTCCAGCAGCCCGATGGCGCGCTCCACGAACGCCTCGGTGGGGTCGATGATCAGGGTCGTGACACCGGCGTCGCTCAGGACGTAGGCGTGATCGTCCAGCGAACCGAGAGGGTGTAGTGCCGTACGGCGGTAGCCCTGCGTCTGGCTGGCGCCGATGATCATCAGCACCTCGGGCCGGTTGAGGGCCAGCAGGCCGCTGCTCGCACCGGAACCGGCGCCGAGCGCTTCGAATGCCTGAATGTACTGGCTGATGCGGTCGGCGAGCTGGCCGCCGGTCAGCGTGGTGTCGCCGAGGAACAGGACTGGCTTGTCTTTGTTGCGCTTCAACGCGCCAACCGTCAAGTGCCCGGAATGCAGGGGATGGCGAAGCAGCTCGTCACTCATGACCTAAGACTAGAACGTGTTCTAGTCCGTAGGTCAAGCCCCGCGAAATCTGAGATCGAGTGCCGGGTGCTCTGCCGCCCCCTAGCATCCACCTCATGGCCAGCCCTGCCGATCTCGTCATCGCCGGAAACATCCTGACCGTCGACCCGCAGCGACCCACCGCCGAAGCACTTGCCGTCACCGACGGCCGGATCGTGGCCATCGGTTCGCGCGACGACATCCAGCCGTGGATCGGCGCTGACACCGAGGTGCGCGAGGTCGGTGGTTGCGTGCTGCCCGGGTTCGTCGAGGCGCACGGGCATCCGCTGATGGAGGCGGTGGTCCTCGGTGGCCGCATGGTCGACATCCGCCCGGTCACGATGCCCGACGCGGCCGACGTGGTGGCGGCGATCCACGCCGAGGTGGCCGCCCGCGGCGCCGACGGCGCATACCTGAACGGCTGGGACCCGCTGCTGCAGCAGGGCCTTCCGGAGCTGACGCGGGCCTGGCTGGATGCGACGGCGCCCGACGGTCCGCTGGTGATCGTGCACAACTCGGGGCACAAGGCGTACTTCAACTCCGCTGCCGCGCGGGCCGCCGGGCTGACGCGCGACACCCCGGACCCGCACGGTGCCAAGTACGGGCGCGACGCCGACGGTGAACTCGATGGCACCGCGGTGGAAACCGGCGCGGTGTTCCCGCTGGTGACGGGCGTCATGACGCCCGCCGACTACCCGGCACTGCTGCTCGCCGAATGTGCGCGGTTGAACGAGGCCGGCCTGACGACGTGTTCGGAGATGGCGTTCGACCCGATGTTCCGGCCGGTCCTGGACCAGATGCGCGACCAGCTCACCGTGCGGCTGCGCACTTACGAGATGTCCACCGCGGCGCTGCACACCGATGCGTCACCCGACAACGGCGACGACATGGTCCGGCAGGCCGGCATCAAGATCTGGGTCGACGGATCGCCGTGGGTCGGCAACATCGACCTGACCTTCCCGTATCTGGACACCGACGCCACGCGCGCCATCGGCGTGGTGCCCGGATCGTGCGGGCACGCCAACTACACGCGCGAGCAGCTCGCCGAGATCGTCAACACGTTCTTTCCGCAGGGCTGGCAGATGGCCTGCCATGTGCAGGGCGACCACGGTGTCGACACCATCCTGGACATCTATGAAGAGGCCCTGCGGCGCTGGCCGCGCGACGATCACCGGCTGCGGCTCGAGCACGTCGGCGCCATCACCCCGGCGCAGCTCCAGCGCGCCCACGATCTCGGCGTCACGTGCAGCGTGTTCGTCGACCAGATCCACTACTGGGGCGACGTCATCGTCGACGGGCTGTTCGGCCCCGAGCGCGGCGATGTGTGGATGCCGGCCGGGTCCGCGGTGGCCACCGGCATGCGGATCTCGCTGCACAACGATCCACCGGTGACGCCCGAGGAGCCGCTGCGCAACATCAGCGTCGCGGCCACCCGGATCGCGCCCAGCGGACGCGTGCTGGCGCCGCAGGAACGGCTCACCGTCGACCAGGCCATCCGGGCCCAGACCATCGACGCGGCCTGGCAGTTGTTCTCGGACAATGTGATCGGATCGCTGGAAGTCGGCAAGTACGCGGACCTGGTGGTGCTGTCCGCAGACCCGCGCTCGGTAGCGCCCGAAGCCGTCGCCGACCTGGACGTGCTCGCGACTTACCTGGCGGGACAACAAGTGTTTGCCAAATCCGACTGACCGGACGGCGCTACGTGGCAGGCTCAGCGCATGACTGAATTGTCGGCACCCCGATTCCTCGATGAACGTGTTGCCCACTGGGCAGCGACCAAGCCAGACGAAGAAGCGATCACCTATCTCGGCAGGACCTGGACCTGGTCGCAGTGGAACGACCGCGTCCGCCGGCTGGCCGGTGCGCTGTCCGCCTGGGGCATCAAGCGCGGTGACGTGGTGGCGTTCCTGGACAAGAACCACCCGGCCTGCGTCGAGCTGACACTGGCCGCGGCGTCGCTGGGCGCCGCCAACGCCATCATCAATTTCCGGCTGGCCGCCGACGAGCTCGACTTCGTGCTGAACGACTGCGGCGCAAAGGTTCTCATCGTCGGAGCCGAGCTTCGGGCAGCTGTCGACAACATCGCCGACAAGCTGACCGCCGTCGAACACGTCGTCAGCGTGACGCCCGAGGGCGGCGACGGCGACGAGTACGAGGCGCTGCTGGCCGGCGCGTCACCGGTGGGCCGCTCGTCGGACGTGGAGCCGACCGACGTCTGCATCATCATGTACTCCTCGGGCACCACAGGCCGGCCCAAGGGCGTCGCCCTGACCCAGGCCGCCATGATCGCGCACACCATCAACGCGTTCTCCGGCTGGCAGATGACCACGGACGACAAGAATCTGGTGGCGATGCCGCTGTTCCACGTCGGCGGCTCGTCGTACATGCAGTACGGGCTGCACAACGGGGCGCCGAGTTACATGACGCGCGACGCCGATGGGGCGTCGCTCGCCGGTGGCATCCTGGCGGGCGCCAACCGCACATTCCTGGTGCCGGCCGTGCTGGCCAAGGTGCTCGAGACCGGCCCGGACGCGGTGAAGTTGTTCAGCGCCTTGAAGACCTATGCCTATGGGGCGTCGCCGATGCCGCTGCCGCTGCTGCGCCAGGCGTTGCAGGCCTGGCCGGAAACCGAGTTCATCCAGGCCTACGGGTTGACCGAGGTCTGCGGCGTCGTCAGCCGATTGATGCCCGAGGACCACCGCGCCGACAACGAGGAACGGTTGGTCAGCGCCGGTGTGCTGGTGCCCGAGGCTGAGGTGCGGGTGGTCAACCCCGACACCCTCGAAGACGTGGAGCCGGGTGCGCAGGGCGAATTGTGGTTCCGCACACCGACATTGATGAAGGAGTACCTGAACCGGCCGGACGCCACCGCCGAGGCCATCACCGCTGAGGGCTGGTTCCGCACCGGTGACATCGGCCGCGTCGACGTCGACGGCTACATCTTCGTCGAGGACCGGCTCAAGGACATGATCATCTCCGGCGGCGAGAACATCTACTCCATCGAGGTGGAGCGAGTGCTTGCCGAGCACCCCGCGGTGTCCGAGGTTGCGATCATCGGTGTGCCGGACGAGAAGTGGGGCGAGTCCGTGAAAGCCGTCGTGACGCTTGAGGGTTCGGGAGAAGGTGTGTCGGACTCGGATCTCATTGCCTTCGCCCGTGAGCATCTGGCCGCCTACAAGTGCCCGAAGACCGTCGACTTCGTCGACGACATGCCCCGCAATCCCACCGGCAAGATTCTGAAGAAGGAACTCCGCAAGCCGTACTGGGAGGGTCGGGACCGCGCCACCGTGTGAGTCAACGCGTTGCCGACCGGGATGGGTCCGTCGAACGTCAAGCGACGCGGGTGGATTCACTCCTGGCGGCCGGCTGCGCGGCCGACGTTTTCCGCAATCGCGTGAATCGAATGCATCAAGCGTTCTGGCGTAAACGTTTCGGGGTGTTCGAGCAGCAATCTGGCCAGTGCCTCCGCGGTGTCGCGGGTGAGATGTGCGATCAGCTCGACGTCGATACCGTCGGCGCCGATGCGGGCCAATTGATGTTCGAGGGCGGACTCGATCTGCTGCCGCACCCGTTCGCGCCCATCGCGGATGGCTGACAGCACATTGCTCGGCGCGCCTTCGATGGGAAGCAACACCAGCCGGGAAATCTCGGGCTCGTCCGCGACGCTTTCCAGATAGGTGTGCAAGGCGGCGGCCACCGCCCCGGGCATGGTGTCGATCTCGGTGGCGGCGTGGATAGCGTTGGTCACGCGGTCCGATGTGACCTGTTGGGCCCGTTCCATCAGGGCCAGTTGCAGTTCAGCCTGCGAGCCGAAGATCTTGTAGCTCACCGATTTGGCGACGCCGGCCCGTTCGGCGATCCGATCCATCGACGTACCCGGCCAGCCGACCTCCGCGACGAGGCTGAACGCGGCATCAAGGATTTGCTCGCGGCGGACCTCGACGGGCTGGCGTGCGGCATACCGTCTGCGTGGAGTGGAATCCGGATCCGTGGTCGCCATGGACATGAATATACCGGATGGAATATTCTGGTCGGTACATTCATGGCGGCCTGATGAGCGCTGCCGCGAGCCTGAAACAAGGGAGACACCATGGCGACGTTCCGCTGGGAAGGCCTGTCGATCGCATATGACCACGCCGGGTCGGGCGACCCGATCGTTTTTCTGCACAACCTCGGCGGAAACCGCACCATCTGGCAGGCCCAGTTCGACTCGTTGGCCCAGACCAACAGCGTGTACGCCCTGGATTGGCCGGGCTACGGCGACTCCAACGTCCCCGTCGACGGCTACACGATCGAGAACCATCAACGGCTGCTGGCCGCATTCATCGACAGTCACCAGCTTCGCGGACTGACGTTGGTGGGCAATTGTTTCGGCAGTGCGATGGCGTTGATCTACGCGCGCCGCAACCCCCAGGATGTCCGGGCCTTGGTACTGGTGAACCCACTGACGGCCGCTACGCTGCGGCCAACTATGTCGGGCTGGGCCGCCCGGCTACTACGCAAGATTCCACTTGCATCGCTTGGCGGAGTGATCCGTTTGCCTTCCTCGGTGGCCGCGCTCGTGCTCCGCGAGCAGCTCGGGGTCCGGGGCCGGCGCATGAGTGCCGCGACGTTCGCGCCGCTACGCCAGCGCTGGACCAGAACCGGCGCGCTGCGGCCAGTCGCGGCAATCCTGCCCGAGTTGCCCCGGCTGTCCGAACTCGACAGCTTCGAGCCCGACAGCGACTTCCCGCCGATCACCACGATCTGGGGCGCGCAGAATCGCGTGTTGTCCGCCGCGGCAGGTGCACGGCTCAACACCACGCTGTCCCCGCAGAACGCGTTGACCCTCTCCGAGTCGGGGCACCTTGCCATGATGGAAGACCCCGAACCGATCATCCGGGTGATCGAGGCCGCGGCCGGCTCTCGACAGGCCGCGCACTGACAGAATGAGCGGATGCGGCCGGACCTGGATGAACTACTCGAGCGTCTGCACGTCGTCTCGCTGCCGATGCGGGTCCGGTTCCGCGGCATAGACGTTCGTGAAGTCGCGCTGATCGAGGGGCCCTGCGGCTGGGGTGAATTCGGCGCGTTCGTCGAGTACGGCCCGGCCGAGGCAGCGCACTGGCTCGCGTCCGGGATCGAGGCGGCGTACGAATCGTCGCCGGCACCGGTGCGCGACCGTATCCCGATCAACGCCACCGTGCCGGCGGTCGAGGCGGCGCGGGTGCCCGAGGTGCTGGCCCGCTTCCCGGGTGCCCGCACCGCCAAGGTGAAGGTGGCCGAACCGGGCCAGACGTTGGCCGACGACGTGGCACGCGTCGAGGCCGTCCGCGCCCTGGTGCCTGTCGTGCGCGTGGACGCCAACGGTGGTTGGACCGTCGCACAAGCCGTGGCGGCGGCGCATGCACTGACCGCCTCGGGGCCGCTCGAGTACCTGGAACAACCGTGCGCGACGGTGCCGGAACTGGCCGAATTGCGGCGTCTGGTCGACGTGCCGGTGGCGGCCGACGAGTCCATCCGCAAGGCCTCGGACCCGCTGCTCGTCGTGCGTGAGCGCGCGGCGGACGTTGCGGTGGTCAAGGTCGCGCCACTGGGCGGCGTGACGCGACTGTTGGCGGTGGCGGCGGAGATCGACATCCCGATCGTGGTGTCGAGTGCGTTGGATTCCGCGGTCGGCATGACTCGGGGGCTGCTGGCCGCCGGCTGCCTGCCCACGCTGCAACACGCCTGTGGGCTGGGCACCGGCGGGCTGTTCGTCGAAGACGTGGCCGCGATGCCGCCGCCGGTCGACGGCTTCCTGCCCGTCGGCCCGGTGGTGCCTGACCCGGCCAGGCTGACGGGTTTGGCGGCCGCACCCGCACGCCGAGACTGGTGGATCGAGCGAGTCCGGGAGTGCTACCCACTGCTCGGTTAGGCCCGGCCTAACCGAATTCGACGAGCGTGACCGGTGCCCGGAAGCGGGCCAACCCCGGCAACCGGTAGGACTGCCGGGTGACCCACGGCACGATCTTGCCCCGCCCGGCCGGATAGCGCAGTTCGCGCACCGCACGGACACCGGGGATGGCTCGCAACCTCGGGTACTGGTCGGCGGTGAACCAGAAGGGCATCGGGGGCGACGTGTAGTGCTCGCTGAGCCGGAAGCCCCGCCGCTGCGAATGCCGGCTCATGAATCGGGGCACGCTGTCAAAGAGCAACTGGCCCTTGGGGAAACGCTCGGCACATGCCGCGATCAGGTGGAACACGACGTCCGCGGTCAGATACTGGAACAACCCTTCGGCGGTGATCAGCACGCCGTCGACGGCGTCGACGGCGTCCATCCAGGAGTGGTCCAGCGCGGACTGAGCGCACTGCGCCAGCCGGTCAGACGTCGGGAGCAACTGCTGTCGGAGCCGGATGATCGGCTCCAAATCCACTGACAGCCAGGTAATTTCACCGTTGTCGACGCGCCAGAAACTGGTCTGCAGTCCCTCCGCCAAGGCGACGACGGTCGCGCGCGGGTGGCCCGCCACGTAGTCGCGCGTGATGTCATCGAACACCAGCGCCCGCAGCGCGGTGGCCTGATGCGTGCGGCCGAAATGTTGGTAGTCGTAGTCGAGGCCGTCGCGCAGGGCGATCGCCATCGGGTCATCGATGATGCCGTCGGGGCGGGAGGCCTCGGTGGCTCGTTGGTGCAAGGTGAGCAGTGCGGTTTCGGATACGCCGTCGAGATGGCGGGCGTCGATGACTGACATGGCCCCACCGTACGTCCGGCGATATTGCGTCGGCAGCAGCGGCCCCGAGAACCACATTTCCCGAACTACCGCGATACCGGCTGCGGCATAGGAGATTTCGGCCGGTCGGGAACTTTGTCGACGCGGTGCCCGACTAGCTATCAGTGACTGCACCGATTTGGCTGGCGCTACCGCCGGAAGTGCACTCGGCGTTACTGACAGCCGGCCCGGGGCCGGGTTCGTTGCTGGCTGCCGCCGCGCAATGGCAACAGCTGAGCCTGCAATACAGCCAGGCGGCCGCCGAGTTGTCGGCCATCTTGGCCGACGTACATGCGAGTAGTTGGGAGGGGCTCAGCGCTGTTCAGTACGTCGCCGCGCATGTGCCCTACCTGGCCTGGTTGGAGGAGTCTGCCGTGGCGATGGCAGCCACAGCGGTGCAGCATGAGACGGTGGCTGCCGCCTACGGCACCGCTGTTGCGGCCATGCCGACGCTGGTGGAATTGGCGGCCAACCATGTGACGAATGCCGCACTGGTGGCGACGAACTTCTTCGGTCTCAACACAATTCCCATCGCGCTCAACGAGGCCGACTACGCGCGCATGTGGATGCAGGCGGCCGACACCATGATCGTCTACCAGGCGGTGGCCGAGGTGGCCACGGCGGCGGTGCCGTCCGCGCAGCCGGCGCCGAACATCGTCGCGCCCGGTGGGGAAGCCCGGAACCCGCTGTCGAACCCGCCCAGCGCACCGAGCCAACCGCTGAGCGACCTGTGGCAATTCCTCTCGCAGCTCGGTACCACAGGCCAGGTCGACCAATTGCTGGAGAACTTCACGCGCTTCTTCGAGCAGCTGGGTTTCAACCCCGCCACCTCCGCGGTGCTGGCCCTGGTGGCGCTGACGCTCTACGACATGCTCTGGTACCCGTACTACGCCTCCTATTCGCTGCTGCTGGCCCCGTTCTTCGCGCCGGCACTCAGCGCTCTCGCTGCGCTGGCCCTGGTGAAATCGCCGCTGCCGTCAGCCGCGGAACCCGTGCCGGTGCCTGCCGAACGCCCCACCGTCCAGCCTGCGGCCGCCCCGGCGCGTGCCCAGGCCATCCCGCCCGTCCCTGGCATCCAGGTTGGATTGCCGCAGGCCACTGGGCCTTCCGTACCGGCGCCGACCACGACCGGTGCCGGCGGTCCCGCGCCGACCCCCAATGTGGTCTATGCGGTACCCGCGCTGCCACGGCCCGGGGTGGGGCCGGGGCCGGAATCCGACAGCGAATCGCCCGACACCAGCACCGACAGCTTCAGTGCTGCGGCGGTCGCTCGTGCGGTGGCTGTCGCCCGCGACCGGGTCAGGCGGGTGAGCCGACGCCGGCGCGGAGCCCGCGGCTATCGCGACGAACTACCCGACATGACAGCCGATATGGCTGGTACCGGCGACTATTCGCCGGGCTCGCCCGTCATCGCGGCCGGTGCGCACGGTGTCGGTCCGATCGGGCTTGCCGGCGTGGTGACCCCGGCGAGCACCGCACCGACCGGAATGGTGGAGCGGATGTCGGTGGGCGGGAGCCCGTCGGCGCCGCTGCTGCCGGCCACCTGGATCTCCGACGCGGAGGGTCGGCGTGAACCGCGATAGCACGAATTGTCCAGGGGCGCGGAACTTTTCCTCGTGTCCCGGCGACTACATCAATTGAAGGCAGAACATCAATGATCTTCTGCGTTGTGGGGCAACGGATTTCGAAGCCCGCCAGCGCAGTGCAGCAAACTTGGGGGAGGCACGTCGATGACACTCAATGTGCAGGGGCGAGGGCTCGGAGCGCAGGTCGTTGGAATCGACCCAGACAAGCTGAGCAACATCTCGACCGACGAACTCCGCGAAATCGTCTACGAGAACAAGCTTGTCGTCTTGAAGGGACTGCACCTGACGCCGGTGCAGTTCATCGAGCTCGGCCGGATTCTCGGTGAGATCGTCACGTACTACGAGCCCGTGTACCACCACAGCGAGCATCCGGAGATCTTCGTCTCGTCCACCGAGGAGGGCCAGGGTGTGCCGCGCACGGGTGCGTTCTGGCACATCGACTACATGTTCATGCCAGAGCCGTTCGCGTTCTCGATGGTGATGCCGCTGACGGTGCCGGGAGCCGACCGCGGTACGTACTTCATCGACCTCAACAAGGTGTGGGAATCCTTGTCGCCGGCACAGCAGGAGCCGGTGCGGGGGACCTTCAGCACGCACGATCCGCGGCGCCACATCAAGATTCGCCCCGGAGACGTCTACAAGCCGATCGGCGAGGTGTGGGACGAGATCAATCGCACGACGCCACCGATCACGTGGCCGACGGTGATCCGGCACCCGCACACCGGCCAGGAAATCCTCTACATCTGCTCCACCGGCACCAGCAAGATCGAAGACGGCGAAGGCGAGGTGCTCGACCAGTCGATACTGCACGAACTCCTCGCTGCCACGGGCCAGCTCGACGCGGACTTCGCATCTCCGTTCATCCATGCGCAGCACTATGAGGTCGGCGACATCATCTTGTGGGACAACAGGGCGTTGATCCACCGGGCAAAGCACGGCACCGCGGCGGGGACGCTGACGACGTATCGGCTGACCATGCTCGACGGCTTGGCGACCCCGGGGCACGCGGCATGAGCACGACTGAGCTGACCTCGCCCATGGATACTGCGGAATCGGCTGGCACTGAGCAGATTCCGGAAGAACTCCTGGCCAGAGTGCTGGAGCCGTATGCCTACAAAGGTTGCCGGTATCTCACGGACGCGACGTACCGCGCCAGCGGCGATTCGATGTACGCGACCGGGAATTTCAGCATTCCGGAGTCCGTGTACATCCGCAGTACCGGACATTTCAACGCCGTCGAACTGGTGCTGTGCTTCAACCAGCTGGCGTACTCCGCGTTCGCGCCGGCGGTGCGTCACGGCGAGATCGACGGATTTCGGGGCTGGTCCATCGACGACTACTTCGAGAACCAGTTGTCCAGCATGCTGATCCGGTCCACCGCGTCGCGCTACAAGCGACAGATCGATGCGGGCAAGTTCTCCGCCCGGCTGACGTGCGAGGGCATCGAGGTCGTCGAGCGGTCCTGGCGGTACTTGAAAGTCCCTTGCGCCATCGAGTTTTACGATGCCGACGGCGGATCCGCCTTCGGCGAGTTCGAACTCGCGATCCTCAACATCCCGTGAGCACGACGATCACGCAACCACCCACTGTGCTGGGCCGGCTCTTCGCCCAAGCGCGACAGCACCCGCGGGCAATCGCGTTGCGGCGCTGCGACGGCACCAGCGCCGTCGAATACGGGCAACTCGCCGCCCTGGTGACTGGCCTGGCAGCCGAGCTGCACGCGCGCGGGGTATCCCGCGGTTGCCGGGTACTGGTGATGTCCGACAACGGTCCCGAGACCTATGTCGCGGTGCTGGCGTGCGCCCGACTCGGCGCGATCGCCGTGCTGGTGGATCGTGGTGTCCCGAGCGCAACGGTCGCCCGTTTCGGTGAGATCACCAGTCCCAGTGCCATTTTCCTGACCCCGGCAACAGCACCCACGGCGCTGCCGAGCACGCTGCGCACCGTCCCGGTGATCGCGGTCGACTTCGCCGATGGCATTGCCGAGTACACCGAGACCGTGCCCGCCGTCGCCCAACCGGAACTCACCGCCGATGATCCGTTGGCGATGATCTTCACCAGCGGAACCACCGGTGAGCCGAAAGCCGTCCTGCTGCCCAACCGGACCTTCTTCGCCGTCGCCGACATCCTGGCGCGCGAAAATCTGACCTGGATCAGCTGGGTGGCAGGCGAAGCCACCTACTCGCCGTTGCCGGCCAGTCACATCGGCGGACTGTGGTGGATCCTCAACTGCCTGATGCACGGCAGCGAATGTGTCACCGGCGGTGAGAATTCGGCGTCGCTGGCAGAGATTCTCCAGACCAACCGGATCGCCTCGACCTGTTTGGTGCCGACGCTGTTGACGCGCGTGGTGGCGGAGGTGAAGAGCGGCGCGGCGCTGCCGCCGCTGCGGATGATCGGCTACGGCGGCTCGCGTGCCATCGCTG
Organism: Mycolicibacterium llatzerense; assembly: GCF_025331195.1. Lineage (NCBI taxonomy): Bacteria > Bacillati > Actinomycetota > Actinomycetes > Mycobacteriales > Mycobacteriaceae > Mycobacterium > Mycolicibacterium llatzerense. The sequence continues at coordinate 2,401,371 of NZ_LXOV01000001.1, forward strand.
CCGACGTGCAATTCGTCGAGGCCGCAGGCATTCACACGGCGCAGGTCTTCGGTCTGAGCGAAACAGGTTGTACGGCCTTGTGTCTGCCGACGGCACCGGGGTCGATCGCCCGGATCGAGGCGGGCGCGGTCGGGCGGCCGTATCCCGGGGTCGAGGTGCGTCTGGCCGGCGGCGGTGAGTCGGGCATCCTGTGGATCAAATCCCCGGCAAACATGTTGGGGTACTGGAACAATCCCGAACGCACCGGTGACGTGCTGGTCGACGGCTGGGTCAACACGGGCGACATCTTCGACCGTGGTGCCGACGGATACTTCTACATCAAGGGTCGGTCATCGGAGATGATCATCTCCGGCGGCGTCAACGTCGCACCCGACGAGGTGGACCGGATCGCCGAGAGCGTCCCCGGCGTCGACGCGGCAGCGTGCTTCGAGATACCCGATGCCGAATTCGGTGCCCTGATCGGGCTGGCCGTGATCCCCGCCGGTGACCTCGATGACGGCGAGGTTCGCAAGCTCAAGCAAGCGATCGCGGCGCGATATCGGGCCGAGTCGGAGTCGATGGCCAGACCGTCGACCATCACGCTGGTCACCGATATTCCGAGGACGCAGTCCGGCAAGGTGATTCGGGCCGCGCTGGCAGCGGCGGTCCATGGCTGACGACGTCCGCGAACGGGTGCTGGCCGCCGTATCCGACGTGCTGTACATCGACGAATCCGATCTGTTCGACGGCGACGCCACCGATCTGCGAGAACTCGGGCTGGACTCGGTCCGATTCGTCCTCCTGATGAAACGCCTTGGGGTGGATCGGGAATCGGACCTGTTGAAGCGCCTCGCGCAGGATCTGACGATCGAAGGTTGGGCCCGGGAGTTGGAGGGTGTCCGTGACGGCGCCTGACGATGGTCGAATTGAACGGATTCCGCTGAGCATCTCCCAGCAGAACATCTACCACGGGGTGCTGCAGGACCCCGATCCGGCGCTGTACCTGATCGGCAAGAGTTACCGATTCCGGCCGATGCCGCCAGCGGCATTCCTGTCCGCGCTGGAAGCAACCGTGCTGGACAACCCCATCGAGCTGTGCGTCCTGATGCCGCCCCCGGCCGGCGACCGCTACCCCGAATTTGTTGCCCGGCTGCGGTTTCCGGACATCGTTCACGTGCGAGCGCAAGCAGAGCCCGTCGGCGACGCGACCGCGGAGCTGTGGGCAGACGGCGTACTCGAGACACCGCTCGTGCGCTACGTCGTGCACACCGACGTCAGCGGTCAGGTGGTGGGCATGGACGTGCACACCCACCACATCCTGCTCGACGGCGCGGCGACGGCAATCATCGAAGCCGACCTGGCCAGACATCTGGGTGTTCCCGGGCAGCAGCCCAGTCCTGCAATGGCTTTGGACGCAGTCGCCGCGGCGCACCGCAGCGAGAGCGCGCAGGTGGCGCAGGCAACCGAACGCCATGGCGCCGCAGTACATCGTGAGCTGACCGAACAGGCGCTGCGCGGCAATCCCACACCGGGCGCGGCCGGCGCGGCACTCGGCACCGCAGGCCGGGGCGTCTTACGCGAATCACGCCGGGTCACCGGCCGGGCCTACGACGAGATCGTCGCGCTCGCCGAAACCAGGCAGGTTCCGCTGAACATCCTGGTGTCCGCAGCCGCGGTGGCGGTGCATGCGGGCCTGCGTCAGAGCACCGAGGGCCTATTGGTGCATCCGGTGGACAACCGCTTCGGTGCCCCGGAGTTGAGCGTCGCCACCTGCCTGGTGAACTCGGTCGCCCAGCCGGTGCAGTTCCCGCCTTTCGACTCGGTCCGGGACGTGGTGAGCGCGATCGACCGTGGCTACGTCAAGGCGGTGCGCCGCCGGTGGTTTCGTGAAGAACGTTATCGCCGAATGCAACTGGCGATCACCCGCAGCGCGCACGTCGAAGCTCTGACGGTCAATTTCCTGCGCGGCCGGTGCGCGGCGGAACTGCACCCATACCTGTCCGAACCTCCGGTGGTCACCGATATCGGCCCGGTCGAGGGGATGACCGTGGCCTGCGTCCACGATGAAGCCCAGCGCACCATCGACGTCGCCATCTGGACGCGGCTCGATCAACCTGAACGCGCCGACGAGTCGAACATCGCTGATCGCATCGTCGCGGCACTGCGATCAATGGACGCGCACTGGGACGAGCCGCTCGCGTTGACCGTCGGACAGTGGTTCGGGCTCAGGGTCGATGGCCGGCTCGATGCCGGTACCGGGGTGCCCGTGCTGCCGCCAGTCACCGCCCGCGCCTGGTTCCTGGATGTGGATCTGGGGCAGTGCCGGGGTCCCGGCGTCGACCGGTGGATCGCCGAGATCATTGGCGCCGGTGCCGATCCCGGCGACGTACTGGTCTTTGTCGACGACGAGTCCCAGCGCGCGGTGGAGTTCCTGATCGCGTGCCATCTGGCGGGTTGCGGCTACAGCGTCTGTGCGACGCCCGACGACGTGGCCTTGCGGGTCGACGCCATCGCCGAGCATTGTGGTGTCCGCGCACACGCGGTCGACGTCTGCGCGCAACTTCCCGAGTTGGACAGCACGACAAGCCAACTCGTCGAAGACCGCATCGGCCATGTCGCGCAAGACCACCGGCTGGCTTCGAAGCTCGCCTATGTGATGCCGACGTCCGGCTCGACGGGGCAACCCAAACTCGTTCCGGTGACGCACGGTGCGTTGGCCGTCTTCTCTGCCGCGGTCCGGGACGCCTACGGCTGGGGGCCGGCGGACACCGTCCTGCAGTGCGCGCCGCTCACGTCGGACATCAGCGTGGAAGAAGTGTTCGGTGCCCTGGCTTGTGGGGCGCGCGTGGTGCGGTCCGCCGCGATGCGCGCCGGTGACCTGCCGCCGCTGGCCCGCGACGTCGCGGTGCACATCGCGACCATTCTCGATCTGCCCACCGCGGTCTGGCACCTGCTGTGTGAGGACGACGAGACGCTGGTGGCGCTGAGTGGATCAGCACTGCGGCAGGTGATCATCGGCGGCGAGGCCGTCCGGTCCACCGCTGTCGACAAGTGGCTGGATGCCGTTGGGGGCCAGGACATCTCCCTGATCTCGACGTATGGTCCGACCGAGACCACTGTGGTCGTCACCCAATTGCCGATCGCTGCCGATGAACCCGACCAGACCCGGGCCAGGCTCGGGCACCCGCTGGTAGCCGGCTCGGTGTTCGTCGGTTTCGGTGAAGTCGTCGTGGTGGGGGAGTTGGTATCGGCCGGCTATCTCGGCCAGGACGGCACGAGTTTCGGCGCGGTGCAGGCTCCCGACGGCTCCCGGTACCGGGCATTCGCCACCGGCGACCGGGTGACCACAGACAGCGCCGGCTACCCGGTGCTGGCCGGGCGTCGCGACGCGGTGGTCAAGATCGCCGGCAAGCGCTTCGACATCGCCGAGCTGCTGCGCCGGTTGTCTGCTGACCCCGGGGTTTCCGACGTTGCGGTGGAACTCGCCGGAAACGGTTTGGGTATCTGGTTCCAGACCCCAAAGACCTGTGCCGGACAAGACGATCGGGTAGCCGCCGATCGAATCCGCAGCATCGCGAGAGCGCTCGGGGTACCGGCGTTCCTGGTGGTCGGCGTCCCGGCCATCCCGAGGCAGCCCAACGGCAAAGTGGACCGCGCGAAACTGACTGAGGCAATTGAGATTGCGCCTGACGACGCCGATCGGGATCCGCGGGCCACCGCCCTGGCCGAGCTGTGGAGCCGGAAGCTGGGGCGCGCCATTCGGCCGGACGGGTCGCTGTTGGACGCGGGTATCGGTTCGCTCGACCTGATTCGCATCCTGCCCGACACCCGGCGATTCCTGGATTGGCAGCTGTCCATTCTCGATCTGATCAGCGCTGACACCGCTGCCAATGTGGTCGGTTCCCGGCCTGACATCGATGCCTGGATGGACGCCGAGACGGCGGCCGAGATCGCGCACGATCTGTCCGCGACGCAGCAGCCGGGGCACGGCTCGGCCCCCGCCTGTCGGCGCCCAATCGGTGATGGCGCACCGACCGTTGTGGTCCTCGGGGCGTCGGGAATTATGGGAACCGGGTTCGCCCGGGCGGTTCTCGACCGCAAACAGTCCGGGCAACATTGTCCTGACGTGGTATTCGTCGCGAGGTCGTCACTGCCGGAACATGACCCGTGGTCCGTCCTGCGATCAGTGAACGGCGTCGACATCGTGCACAAACCAGACGGCTTCGGCGCCGCTGAACTCGGCGCCCTACTGGACGACGTCGGTGCCGGCACCGTGGTGAACTGCATCGGCAACACCAACGTGTTGGTGCCCTACCGCCGGCTGCGAGCGGCCAACGTGTCTGCGGTGGCGTCGATCGCCGAAGCGTGTGCGCGGCGCGGCACCAGGTTGGTCCAGCTGTCGACATTCGTCGTCAATGCCGATGTGACGGCGGCCCGCGTGACCGACCCCCGCTGCGCGCCGTACCCCTACGCCGCCTCGAAGTCGTTGGCGGAGTTGATCGTTTCACGCACTCCGGGCGAACTGGACTTCACGGTCGTGCGGCTGCCGAGGGTGCTCGGCGACGCCCACCAACTCGAGCGATCCTCCGACATCCTGGTCGCGATTCTCGATGCCTGCACCGCATTGGGTGCGTGCCCGGTGGTGCCCTTGACCGAAGAGGTCACCACCGCCGTGGCCGCCGCACACGGCATTCTCGGGCTCATACCCGAGCTGTCGCCGGCCGCCGACCTGGGACGCGGCCTGACGGTACTGCGCGGCGAAATAGTGCCCTACACAGAGTTTCTCAGCGGCTTCGGGTTCGACGCCATCGATATCGCGCAGTGGAAAGACCGGCTGGACCGCAGCGCGTGGGCGGCCAGAAATCCGTCGCGGTGGGCGGTGATCGATGCGTGGATCGGGCTGGGGAGCAGGTTGCGGGGCCGGACGTATGCCGACTATCTGGCCGAATATCCCACTGTCGACGTCGATTTCGCATCCATCGCGGAATGCACCAGCACGCCGCAGTCGCTTCGCGGTGTCCTGGCACCCGACCGCACCCAGATTGTCAGGAACTGATGGGCGCCGCCCGGCGACTGATCAGGAAAGGGCGCCACGCGCGCCAGATTGTGAGGAATCGACGTTGACTGATGTGACCGAACCGCGGCACGAGGCGCCGGCCACCGGCGCCATCTATCTCGACATCACCGGAATGTCGTGTGGCATGTGTTCCCGGCGGGTGCAGAAATCACTCAACAAGGTCGACGGGGTGCGCGCGTCGGTCAGCTTCGCCACGAAGACCGCCACCATCGAGACCGACGGTGGCATCAGCGCGGCCGAGCTGTGCGACGTCGTGGTGGCAGCGGGCTACGGCGCCGCTCCGCGCGCCGCCGCCCCCGACAGCTCGGCGCCAGGACCGCTGCAACGGCTCGTCGGCGGGATCCTCGGCCGGACTTCATCCAGCTGACCGGTTTGTCCTAATTTGTGGGCCCCGTGGCGTAGACGCCACGGGGGTGGCGGCGCACCATGGGATGCGTGACGCGATCTGTGGTGCTCCTCGGCTTTCGCGGGGTGCAGGCCCTCGACGTCGTCGGCCCGTTCGACGTGTTCACGGGAGCCACGCTGCAGCTGGCCGCGATGGGACGCGGGGACGAGGGTTACGCGCCGGTCCTGACCGCGGCCGACGGCGGCCCCGTCTCCACCCTGACCGGCCTCGAGTTCGTCGCGAAGCCGCCACCGGACCCGAACGAGCCGATCGACACCATCGTGCTGCCCGGCGGCATGGGAGTCGACCAGGCCCGGGTGAACCCCGCCGTCATCGACTGGATCCGCATCGCCGCACCGCACGCGCGCCGGATCGTCAGCGTCTGCAACGGCGCGTTCCTGGCCGCGGAGGCCGGCCTGCTCGACGGCTGCGCGGCGACCACCCACTGGGCCTCGGCGGACCAGCTGGCCCGCGAATTTCCGCGCATCGCAGTCGATGCCGATCCGATCTTCGTCCGCAGCTCTGAGCAGATGTGGACCGCGGCCGGCGTCACCGCGGGCATCGATCTGGCGCTGGCCCTCGTCGAAGACGACTACGGCACCGACGTCGCCCAGAATGTGGCCCGCTGGCTGGTGCTGTACCTGCGCCGGCCCGGCGGGCAGACGCAGTTCGCGCCGCCGGTCTGGATGCCCCGTGCCAAGCGCGAGCCGATCCGCGACGTGCAGGAGCTCATCGAATCCGAACCCGCCGGCGCGCACAGTGTTCCGGAGCTGGCGCGCGCCGCGGCGATGAGCCCGCGGCACTTCACCCGCACCTTCACCGCCGAGGTGGGGGAGCCGCCCGCGGCCTACGTCGAGCGGGTCCGCACCGATGCGGCCCGTCGGCAACTCACCGAGACCGACGACACCGTCACCGCCATCGCGGCTCGCTGCGGATTCGGCAGCGCCGAGACGCTGCGCCGCAGTTTCGTTCGCCGCGTTGGCGTTTCGCCGGACCAGTACCGCAAAACCTTCGCCTAGAGGAGAGATCATGCAGGTTGCCATCGTGCTGTACCCGGGGTTCACGGCCCTCGACTTCATCGGGCCCTACGAGTCGTTGCGCTGGCTGCCCGACACCGAGGTCCGCTTCGTCTGGCACGAGCCCGGTCCCATCGCCGCGGACTCCGGTGTGCTGTTGGTGGGTGCCACCCATTCCTTCGACGAGACCCCGTCGCCCGACATCATCTTGATCCCGGGCGGGTTCAGCACCATGGAGCACGCCCGCGACGAGAAGGTGCTCGACTGGGTCCGGCGGGCCCACCAGAGCTCCACCTGGACGGCGTCGGTCTGCTCGGGGTCGGTGATCCTGGCCTCCGCGGGTCTGCTCACCGGCAAACGCGCGACGTCGCACTGGGCGGCAGTGCAGCTGCTGCGTACGTTCGGCGTCGAACCCGTCACCGACGAGCGGATCGTGCCGGCCGGAGAGCACATCGTCACGTGTGCGGGGGTGTCCGCCGGCATCGACCTCGGCCTGTGGCTGGCCGGCCAGATCGCCGGCGAAGACAAGGCCAAGGCCATCCAGCTGTCCATGGAATATGACCCGCAGCCGCCGTTCGACTCCGGGCACATGTCGAAGGCATCGGCCGCCACCAAGGCCAGCGCGACGGCCCTGATGTCGCGTGAGCTGCTCAAACCCGTACAGCTCAAGGCCACCACGGCGCTGTTGTGGGACCAGGCCCTCAAGCGAGTCCGTTCCCGCCGCTGACCGCGGGATTTGTGCACGATTTTCTGCGCCGACCGCGGAAAATCGTGCACAAATCACGGGTCCAGTAACCTCGGCCGGGTGAATCTGGCATTCGACGACCGCGGCGGTACCGGCGAGCCGGTGCTGTTCATCGCAGGCCGAGGCGGCGCGGGCCGCACCTGGCACCTGCACCAGGTGCCGGCGTTCCAGCGGGCCGGCTTCCGCTGCATCACCTTCGACAACCGCGGCATCGGCGCCACCGAGAACGCCATCGGCTTCTCCACCGACCAGGCGGTCGCCGACACGGCCTCGCTGATCAACAAGGTCGTCGGCGGCCCGGTGCGCGTCGTCGGAGTCTCGATGGGGTCGTTCATCGCCCAGGAGCTCATGGTCGCGCGGCCCGAGCTGGTGTCCTCAGCGGTGCTGATGGCCACGCGTGGCCGCGAGGACCGGGCCCGCACCTTCTTCCGCGAAGCCGAGCGGGCGTTGCTGGCCGCGGGTATCGAGCTCCCGCCCGAGGTGGACGCGAAAAACCGCCTGCTGGAGAACTTTTCACCCAAGACCCTGAACGACGACCGCGCCGTGCAGGACTGGATCGAGATGTTCACCATGTGGCCGACCAAGGCCACCCCGGGCCTGCGCGCCCAACTCGCCGTCGCACCGGAAACCAACCGGCTGCCGGCCTACCGGCAGATCGCGGTGCCCGTTCAGGTGATCGGGTTCGCCGACGACGTCGTGCTGCCGCCGCACCTGTCCAAGGAGGTGGCCGACGCCATCCCGCTGGGCCGCTACCTGGAGATCCCCGACGCCGGCCACCTCGGCTTCATCGAACGTCCCGATGTGGTGAACGCCGCCGCGCTGGAGTTCTTCGCTGCCAACCCGACGTCGGCGGGTCCGACTGGTTAGGCCCTGTGACACGCTGTAGCAATGAACCCGTCGACGATTCAGGCGCGGGTCGTCGTCGACGAATTGATTCGCGGCGGCGTCCGCGACGTGGTGCTGTGCCCCGGCTCGCGTAACGCGCCACTGGCATTCGCGCTGGCCGACGCCGACCGGGCCGGCCGCTTGCGGCTGCACGTCCGCATCGACGAGCGCACCGCCGGCTACCTGGCCGTCGGCCTGGCGGTCTCCGAGGGCGCGCCGGTCTGCATCGCGATGACGTCGGGCACCGCGGTGGCCAACCTCGGTCCGGCGGTGATCGAGGCGAACTACGCCCGCGTCCCGCTGATCGTGCTGAGCGCCAACCGGCCGTATGAACTGCTCGGCACCGGCGCCAACCAGACCATGGAACAGCTGGGCTATTTCGGCAATCAGGTGCGGGCGACCATCAGCCTCGGGCTGGCCGAGCCGACGGCCGACGTGGCCGCGAGCAACGCTCAGTGGCGCTCGGCGACATGTCGAGTTCTGGTGGCGGCCAAGGGTTCTCGCACTGCCAATGCCGGCCCGGTGCAGTTCGACATCCCGCTGCGGGAACCGCTGGTGCCCGACGACGAGAACGAGGTGCCGCACGGCGCCCCGTACTGCCCTGAAGGCCGCCCCGACGGCCGGCCATGGACCTACACCCCGCCGGTCACGTTCGACCAGCCGCTCGAGATCGACCTGACCGCCGACACCCTCGTCATCGCCGGTCATGGTGCGGGCCGCCACGAGAACCTGGCGCACCTGCCGACCGTCGCCGAACCGACCGCACCGCCGGCCGACAACCCGGTGCACCCGCTGGCCCTGTCACTGGTCAGGCCACAGCAGGTGATCATGCTGGGCCGGCCCACCCTGCACCGGCCGGTGTCGGCGCTGCTCGCGGACCCGTCGGTGCCCGTCTACGCCCTGACCACCGGGCCGCGCTGGCCGGATGTGTCCGGCAATTCGCAGGCCACCGGCACCCGGGCCATCACCTCCGGGACGCCGGACCCGGACTGGCTCCGCCGCTGCGCCGAAGCCAACGCCCGCGCCGAGCACGCGGTGCGCGACCAGCTCGCGGCCTACGAACTGACCACCGGCCTGCACGTGGCGGCCGCGGTCGCCGACGGCCTGCAGCCCGGCGATCAACTGGTGCTCGGCGCCTCCAACCCGGTGCGTGACGCCGCGCTCGTCGGGCTGAACTCGCACCACATCTCGGTGCGGTCCAACCGCGGCGTCGCCGGGATCGACGGCACCGTGTCCACCGCCATCGGCGCCGCACTGGCCCACACCAAAGGCCGGACCGTCGCGCTCATCGGCGACCTGACCTTCGTGCACGACAGCTCGGGTCTGCTGATCGGCCCCACCGAGCCGACACCGAAGGCGCTGACCATCGTCGTCTCCAACGACAACGGCGGCGGCATCTTCGAGCTGCTGGAGCAGGGCGATCCCCGGTTCTCCGACGTGTCGTCGCGCATCTTCGGCACCCCGCACGACGTCGACATCGCGGCCCTGTGCCGGGCGTACCACGTCGAGTGCCGGCAGGTGGAGGCCGACGGACTGGCCGCCGCGCTGCGCGAACCCTTCGAGGGCATGCGCGTGCTTGAGGTCAAGGCGGACCGGTCCACCCTGCGGTCGCTGCACGCTTCGATACGGGCGGCGATCAAGGGCGCCCATTGAATTGGGCGGGCCTGCGGTGCCGGGCCAATACCTTGTGGGACAAGCTGATTCCGCTGCTCGTCGGCAGCGGCGAGGAGACCCGGTCGCAGCGCACCATCCGCCGGATCCGGATCGGCATCGTCATCGTGGCGTGCCTGGTGACCCTGCAATCGGTGCTGCTGGTGCTCGGTGCCTGGCGTAACGATCAGCAGATCGAGCACAACATGGGCACCGCGGCCGCCGAGGTGCTCTCGGCCGGCCCGCGGCGCTCCACCATCGAATTCGTGACGCCCGACCGCGTCACCTACCGTCCCGAGCTCGGCGTGCTGTACCCGTCTGAGCTGGAGACCGGGATGCGCATCTACGTCGAATACGACCGCAGCAACCCGGATCTGGTGCGAGTGCAGAACCGCAACGCGTCGCTCGCCGTCATCCCCGCCGGATCGATCGCCGTGGTGGGCTGGCTGGTCGCCGGGGTCCTGCTCGGCCTCGTGACGCTCGTACAGCGCCGGCTGGGTTAGGTGGTCCGCTGACCTCCGGTCAGCTTGGCCAGCCACCCGGCCTCCTGGATGTCGACCACGGCATCGGCGCTGAGGTCGTACACCGTGGGCGTGCCGGCGTCACCGTCGCGGATCGCTTGCAGCCGGGTCTCGTTGGTCAGTGTCATCTCGTCGGTGTCGACGGCGTGTTCGCCGGACTGGATGGTCGCCACGGCCTCGGCGCTGACGCCGGAGTCGGCGGCCCAGCCCGCGAGCTGACCGTCGGACGGCGCCGAACCCCCGGGGCTCTGGTGCCCCCACAATGACGCGACGTACGCCTGCAGTGCCGGCGCCGAGGTGCCGTGCGCCGCGGCCAGGAACATCGCGTTGGCCACCTTGGCCGAATAGCCGTACCCGGTGTCCAAGAAGGTCACCGGGCGGTAGGTCACGGTCAGCAGCCCGAGGGCGATCAGGCCCTTCATCTCCGGTCCGTCGGTGTCCTGCAGGTGCGCACAGTGCGTGCACTGCGGCTCGGTGTACACCTCGATCTGCGCGGGGGCGTCGGGCCGGCCCGCGATGATGCCGAAGCCGTCCGCGGTGAGGGAGACGCCCGGCACATCCGGGTCCTGCAACGCCGATCCGGTGATGGTGCGGCCGCAGCCGGTGAGTGCCAGCACGGTGGCCAATACGAGGATCAGCCGAGGTAGACGCATGCTGACCCCTTTCTCACCTCGGTGCGACAGACGATACCGGTGGTACCCGAGTTGTGCGGGTCTTCGCGTCGCGTACCCCTGTCGGCAACCTGACGGTCAGGCTGCGCTGCCAGCCTGCAGGTGTGCGAGTTGCGATCGTGGCGGAGTCCTTTCTCCCGAATGTCAACGGCGTCACCAATTCGGTGCTCCGGGTGCTCGAGCACCTCCGACGAAACGGCCATGAGGCGCTGGTGATCGCGCCGGACACACCGCGGGGCGAAGAACCCGCCGACGCGTTCTGCGGAGATGTGCCCGTGCACCGCATCCCGTCCCGCATGTTCCCCAAGGTGACGTCATTGCCGTTGGGTGTGCCGCGGCCGCGAATGGTGCGGGTACTGCGCGATTTTCGTCCCGACGTGGTGCACCTGGCCTCGCCCGCGCTGCTGGGCTACGGCGGACTGCACGCCGCGCGCTTCCTCGGCATCCCGACCGTCGCGGTGTTCCAGACCGACATCGCCGGGTTCGCCCAGAGCTACGGCGTCGGCATGATGACGAACGTCGCGTGGGCCTGGAACCGGCATCTGCACTCGCGCGCCGACCGGACCCTGGCGCCGTCCAGCGCGACGATGGAAGACCTTGTCTCCCATCGGATTCCGCGCGTATACAAGTGGGGTCGCGGCGTCGATGTCACGGGCTTCGCGCCGTCGGCACGCAGTGCCGCGCTGCGGGCGCAATGGTCGCCCGACGGTAAGCCGGTGGTGGGCTTCGTCGGCCGGTTGGCCCCGGAGAAGCACGTCGAGCGCCTGGCCGCGCTGGCCGGCCGCAATGACCTGCAGCTCGTGGTGGTCGGTGACGGCATCGACCAGGCGAAGCTCGAAAAACTCTTGCCCACAGCGATTTTCACCGGCGCGCTGTACGGCCAGGAGCTGGCCACGGCATACGCCAGCATGGACGTTTTCGTGCACCCGGGGGAGCACGAGACGTTCTGTCAGGCGGTACAGGAGGCCATGGCGTCGGGTCTGCCGGTGATCGCCCCGGATGCGGGTGGTCCGCGCGACCTGGTGACGCCCATGCACACCGGATTGCTGTTGCCGGTAGCGGATTTCGAGGCGTCCCTGCCCGCCGCGGTCGATCACCTGCTGGCCGAACGGTCCCGCTACTCGGTGGCCGCGCGGCGCAGCGTGCTGGGCCGCACCTGGCCCGCCGTGTGCGACGAACTCCTCGGCCACTACGACGCCGTCCTCGGCGAGCGCCGCGCCCTGGCTGCCTAGCGCTTTTCCTCTTCCCGCGAGCGCGCGTGTTTGCCTGCGACACGCCGTATTTGGTGTGCGGGAGCGTCACGCTCGCGACCGCCGAGCGTCTCTCCCGGCGACGCTCTCTTGGGACGACGTTCGGTCAGGAGGCGTCAGCATCTGCTGACATTGTCAACGCATGCTGACGATGTCAGCCATTGCTGACAGGTCCCGACCGCAAGTGTCCCAGAGAGAGCCGACACGCCGAGCGTGCCGAGACCCGGGACGGCCACCGCCGTCGAGTTGCGGGGTTACGAGGTCACTCGCACCAGGTCGTAGACGTACGAGCGGTCATCCTTGCGGCTCACCCACACGCCCTCGGGCGGCAGGTAGCCGAGCCCCGCGTAATCGAAGGGGCGACTCGAGACGGCACCTGACTCCGTGCACACCACCCACCCGAAGTGCGGCAGTCGCCGGCACCAGATATCCAGGTCGACTCGTTTGAACGACGGGAAACCATGAGCCTCACCGTCTTCGGCGAACTCATAGGTCAACCCGTCCACTTGTCGGACGAATTTCAGGCCCGCCATCTCGGTGGTCCCCTCAGCCTTGGGCGAGCTCGGAGACGGGCTGCCACTCTTCCCAGGTGCGCAGGCGGTTTTCGTAGTCGGCCTTGGCGATCTGCAGCGGTGCACTACCGAAAAAGACTCGCAGCGGCGGGTTTTCGGCATCGACGATCTTGAGCACTGCGGCGGCCGACGCCTCCGGGTTGCCCGGTACCGCGTTGCGCTCGCCGCGCCAGCGCGCGACGTCTGCGCGCAGCCCGTCGTACGCCTCGAGCTCGGTGGTCCGCTTCGCTGACGCGCCACTCCAGTCCGTCGAGAAGCCGCCCGGCTCGATCAGCGTGACGTGAATGCCGAACCGCTCCACCTCGGCGGCCAGCGACTGCGAGAAACCCTCCAGCGCCCACTTGGACGCGTGGTACGCGCCGAGGCCCGCGAACGCACTGATGCCACCGATCGAGGACACCTGGATGATGTGCCCGCCGCCCTGTGCGCGCAGGTACGGCAGCGCCGCCTGCGTGATCCACAGCGCACCGAAGACGTTGGTTTCGATCTGATCCCGGGCCTCGGCCTCGGACAGCTCCTCGACGAAGCCGAACTGGCCGTAGCCCGCGTTGTTGACGACGACGTCCAGCCGGCCGAAGTACTCGTGCGCGGCCTGCACCGCGGCGAAGTCGGCGTCCCGGTCGGTGACATCGAGCGCGATCGGCAGCAGCGCGTCGCCGTACTTGGCCACCAGATCGTCGAGCGTCGACACATCCCGCGCCGTCGCGGCCACCTTGTCGCCGCGCTCCAGCGCCGCCGCCGTCCACTCCCGTCCGAAGCCGCGCGATGTACCCGTGATGAACCAGACTTTTGCACCCATGCGGCTTACAGCCCCTGCGGTGGCCGTTCCATTCCCGTGGCCGGTAGCGTCAACCACGTGAGTCGCGCGTCATTGGAGAAGGATCCGCACGAGGTCGCGTCGATGTTCGACGGCGTGGCCCGTCGCTATGACATCACCAATACGGTGCTGTCACTGGGGCAGGACCGGTTCTGGCGGCGGCAGACGCGCGCGGCGCTGGGCATCGGCCCAGGTGACAAGGTGCTGGACCTGGCTGCCGGGACCGCGGTGTCTACCGTCGAACTCGCGGCGTCCGGCGCGTGGTGCGTGGCCTGCGATTTCTCGGTCGGCATGCTGGCCGCCGGCGCGGCCCGGGACGTCCCGAAGGTCGCCGGCGACGCCACCAAACTGCCGTTCGACGACGGTGTGTTCGACGCGGTGACCATCAGCTTCGGGCTGCGCAACGTCGTCGACTTCACCGCCGGCCTGCGCGAGATGGCCCGCGTGACCCGGCCGGGCGGCCGCCTGGTGGTGTGCGAGTTCTCCACGCCGACCAATCAGCTGTTCGCCACGGCCTACAAGGAGTACCTGATGAAGGCGCTCCCGACGATGGCCACCGCGGTCTCGTCCAATCCCGAGGCGTACGTGTACCTCGCCGAGTCGATCCGGGCCTGGCCCGACCAGGACGACCTGGCGCGCCAGATCGAGGCCTCCGGTTGGTCGCAGGTGAAGTGGCGCAACCTGACCGGTGGGATCGTCGCGTTGCACGCCGCGGTGAAACCGCCGATTGGCCTCTCCGTCTAATCTTGAGTATCCCCGTCCTCGCTGTTGCCGGCTTTCTGGGCGCCGGTAAGACCACGCTGCTGAACCACCTGCTGCGCAATGGCCGCGGGGCGCGAATCGGTGTGCTGGTCAACGACTTCGGCTCCGTCAACATCGATGCGATGCTGGTCGCCGGTCAGGTCGACGCCATGGCGTCGCTGTCCAACGGCTGCATCTGCTGCGTCGCCGAGGACGGTGAGGTCGCCGAGATGCTGGGCAAGCTGGCGGCGGTGCGCCCGGCCCTCGATCTGATCGTGGTGGAGGCCAGCGGCGTCGCCGAGCCGCCCGCGGTGGCGCGCACCATCATGACCGCCGGCTCGGACGACTTCCACTACGCCGGCCTGGTGCTGGTGGTCAATGCGATGGAGCCGGAGTTCGGGCACGGGTTGCCGGTGGCCGATCTGGTGGTGCTCAACCGCGCCTCTGAGGCCGCCGACATCGACGACGTGCTCGCCCGGATTCGCGCCCAGAATCCGCGAGTTCCGGTGCAGCTCACCGATTTTGCGCGCATCGACCCGACGCTGCTCATCGACGTTCCGGAGCGCGCCCCACAGGCCCAGCTGTCGTTCGACGAGCTGCTGCACGACGATCACGACCACGAGCACCCCGTCTACCAGGCTGTTGAATACGCCACCGACGCCCACCTGAATCCGCGACGGCTGCTGGCCCTGCTGCGGGACCGTCCCGAAGGTCTGTACCGGGCAAAGGGTTTCGTCGACTTCGGGGCCGGACACCGGTACCTGCTGCAGCTGGTCGGTGGCTCGCTGCGGCTGCAGAAGCGCCGCGGCGCCGGCACCCAGCTGGTGTGCATCGGCACCGGCATGGACACCGACGGGGTGCGCACGGCGCTGCACGAGTGCACCACCGAACCGGCTGACGAGAACGCGATCCTCGGGGTGCACAGATACGTGGTCCACTAGCCCGCCTGGCTGCCCGATATTCTGACCCCTCACCTGAGTTCGAGGAGCCCCAGTTGTTCAAGGTCAATGAGTACTTCGATGGCAAGGTCGCATCGATCGCCTTCGCGCCGGCCGAGGGGCCCGCGACTGTCGGCGTCATGGCCGTCGGCGAATACGAGTTCGGTACCTCCAGCCTCGAGATCATGCATGTGGTCTCCGGTGCCCTGACCGTCAAGCTGCCCGGCAGCGACGAGTGGGAAACCTTCGCCGCCGGAACGCAATTCACCGTGCCGGCCGACAGCAAGTTCGGCGTCCGCGTCGAGGTCGAGACCGCGTACCTCTGCGAGTACCGGTAACTTTCCGCCTACGGTGAACTTGGTCGCGACTTTTCACAAAGTCGCGACCAAGTTCACTTTGCGCACCAAGATGGGCCCATGCCCTTTGGACGCCTCGCTGACCCTGACTGCACCATCGGCACCGACCCGCGCGCTGATCCGCGCATGGTCAAAGGACTCGCCGCGTTCGGGATGGACGGCCGACTGCCGGAACCGCCCCTGACGCTCGACTCCCCGCTCGAGCAGCTCGTGGAGTTCTCCAACTTCGCCGAACAGGGGACCGGCGCCGTCCTGAAGATGTTGGGGGAGAAGGCCCCCGCGCCCGAGGGCGTCAGCAGCACGACCACCACCATCACCGGCGCCGACGGCAACGAGATCACGCTCTACATCAGCCGGCCCACGGAGGCCGCCGGTCCGTTGCCCGCAGTGGTGCACCTGCACGGCGGTGGGATGGCCATCCTCAGCGCCGCGGACATCCAGTACGTCCGGCTCCGCGAGAACCTCGCGGCGGCAGGGCTCGTCGTCATCGGCGTCGAGTTCCGCAATTCCGGCGGCGCACTGGGCCCGCACCCGTTCCCCGCCGGGCTCAACGATTGCGCGGCGGCCGTCCGGTGGACGGCGGCGAACAAAGACCAGCTCGGCATCAGCCACCTGATCGTGTCGGGGGAGTCCGGCGGCGGGAACCTGACATTGACGGTGGCGCTGAAGGCCAACCGGGAGGGCTGGGGCGACGAGATCGCCGGCGTCTACGCCCAGTGCCCCTATATCTCCAACCGGTGGCTCGAGGACGCCGACGACCTGCCGTCGCTGCGCGAGAACGACGGGTACTTCATCAGCTGTCTGCAACTGGCCCTGCTGGGTTTCCTCTACGACCCAAACCAGGAGCATGCGCAGGACGGCACCTGCTGGGCCGGGGTGGCCACCGACGCGGATCTGGCAGGCCTGCCGCCGCACGTCATTTCGGTCAACGAACTCGACCCGCTGCGCGACGAGGGCCTGATCTACTACCGCAGGCTGGCAGCCGCCGGCGTGAGCGTCGTCGGCCGGATCGTCGCGGGCACGTGCCACGCGGGTGACATCCTGCTGGCGGGTGCCATGCCGGAGGTCTTCGACGCCACCATCCGCGACATCGTCGGGTTCGCGCGGACGGTCAGCTGAACGGCTTGCGCTGATCCAGCCGGCGCGAGCCACGTCCGGCGCGGCGCCAGATGCGGGCGATCGCGTCGGTGTCCTCTTCGGTCACCAGGTTGCCCATGGCCCGGACCGCGACCGTCATCAGGTACTGCGACCGCATCGCGACCGGTCCGGTGATCGGCAGGAACTTCGGCACGGTCAGCAGGATCGCCAGCCGGCGGGCCACCGAGAACCCCGCGGCATAGTGCTCCTGCAGCACCGCGGGCCAGGCCGCGCTCAGATCACCTGAGCCCAGCAGATCGGCGGCCAGCCGCCCGGTCTCCAGGCCGTAGTCGATGCCCTCGCCGTTGAGCGGGTTGACGCACGCCGCCGCGTCGCCGATCAGCATCCAGTTAGGCCCCGCCACCCCGGACACCGCGCCACCCATCGGCAGCAGCGCCGACTTGGCCAGCCGGGGCTGGCCCTCGAAGCCCCACTCGTCGCGGCGCAGGTCGGTGTAGTGGGCGAGCAGCGGGCGCAGCGCGGCGTCTGCAGGCCGCTTCTCGGTGGCCAGCGCGCCCACGCCGATGTTCACCTCGCCGTTGCCCAGCGGGAAGATCCAGCCGTAGCCGGGCAGCACCTCGCCCTCGGGCGAGCGCAGCTCAAGGTGCGACGTGATCCACGGTTCGGCGTGCCTGGGCGTCTCGATGTAGGCGCGGATCGCGACCCCGTACACCGTCTCCTGATGCCACTGCCGGCCCAGCACCCGGCCCAGCGTCGATCGGGCGCCGTCGGCGACGATGAGCTCACCCACGCCGATCTCCTGCCCGTCGTCGAGCTTCAGCGTGCGCACCCGGCCGGTGGCGTCGTGCTCCACGTCGACAGCTTTGACGCCCAGCAGCATCTTCGCGCCGGAGTCGGCCGCCACCTGCCGGATCCGGTCGTCGAGTTCGGTGCGCGGCACGGCGCTGCTGGTGGCCGGGAATGACGGCCCGGGCCACCGGACCTCGCGCTGCGCGCCGAACCCGGCCATGCGCAGGCCGTGATGGCTGACCCGGCCCTCGAGCCACTCGCCGAGCCCGAGCTCACGCAGCTCCGCGATGGCCCGTGGAGTCAGGCCGTCGCCGCAGGCCTTGTCCCGGGGGAACTGCGCGGAGTCGATGACCAAGACGTCGCGGCCCCGGCGCGCTGCCCAGGCGGCAGCCGCGGAACCTGCCGGCCCGGCTCCGACCACGACCACATCTGCGTGCACGACCATGCCGCCCAGTATGTTGGACCCATGAAGACACCAGCGACAGTGGTCGCGGGCGTGGACTTTGGTGACGCCGCCTTTGCCGCGCAGGTTCGCGACGCGGTCGCGCGTATCGAAGACCTGATGTCGACCGAGCTGGGCAAAGCTGACGAGCTGATGGCCGAGGCGGTCCAGCACCTGTTCCAGGCTGGTGGCAAGCGGTTCCGTCCGCTGTTCACCGTGCTCTCGGCGTCGCTGGGGCCGAACCCCGACAACGACGACGTCTCCATCGCGGGCGCCGTGATCGAGCTGGTGCACCTGGCGACGCTGTACCACGACGACGTCATGGACGAGGCCCAGGTGCGACGCGGCGCGGACAGCGCCAACGCCCGCTGGGGCAACAACATCGCGATCCTGGCCGGCGACTACCTGTTCGCCACCGCCTCGCGTCTGGTGTCCCGGCTGGGGCCCGACGCGGTCCGCGTCATCGCCGATACCTTCGCCCAGCTGGTGACGGGCCAGATGCGCGAGACCCGCGGCGCCGTCGAAGGTGCCGATCCCGTCGAGCACTACCTGAAGGTCGTCTATGAGAAGACCGCGTGCCTGATCGCGGCCTCCGGCCGGTTCGGCGCGACGTTCTCGGGCGCCGATGAGGAGCAGATCGAGCGGCTCAGCCGGCTCGGCGGCATCGTCGGCACCGTCTTCCAGATTTCCGACGACATCATCGACATCGACAGTGACCCCGACGAGTCGGGCAAGGTGCCGGGCACCGACCTGCGCGAAGGCGTGCACACCCTGCCGGTGCTGTACGCGTTGCGCGACACCGGGGCCGACGCCGACCGGCTGCGGGTGCTGCTGGCCAAGCCCATCGACAACGACGCCGACCTCGCGGAGGCGCTGGCGTTGCTCCGGGCGTCGGAGGGCATGGTCGAGGCCAAGCGCACCGTGCAGCGCTTCGCTGCGGACGCTCGCGCAGAGCTGAACAACCTGCCGGACCTGCCCGGCCGGCTGGCGCTGCTCAACCTGGTCGAGTACACCGCTGACCGCCACGGCTGACCGTCGATCGGGACACCGCGGAACCAGGCACCAGCTGCCGTGCGTTCAATTCAGTGAGTTGATTGCGCTGAGCATCGACGGCGCTTGGAGGAGCTAGCTGATGACGTGGAATCCGCACGCGAACACCGCGAAGACGTTCGCGCTGCTGGCGGGCTTCTCGACGCTCATCGTGCTGATCGGCTCGCTGTTCGGCAAGAACATCATGTACCTGGCGGTGCTGTTCGCCATCGGCATGAACGCCTACGTCTACTTCAACAGCGCCAAGATGGCGCTGCGGGCCATGCACGCGCAGCCCGTCAGCGAGATGCAGGCGCCGGCGATGTACCGGATCGTCCGCGAACTGGCCACCACGGCGCGGCAGCCGATGCCGCAGTTGTACATCAGCGACACCGCCGCCCCCAATGCCTTCGCCACCGGGCGCAATCCCCGCAACGCCGCGGTGTGCTGCACCACGGGCATCCTGAATCTCCTCAGTGAGCGCGAACTGCGCGCCGTGCTGGGGCATGAGCTGTCGCATGTCTACAACCGCGACATCCTGATCTCCTGCGTGGCGGGCGCCATGGCGTCGGTGGTGACCGCACTGGTCAACGTCGCCTACTTCATCGGCATGTTCGGTGGTGACCGTGACGACCGCCCCAATCCCTTTGTCCTGCTGGTTCTTTCGATCGTCGGCCCGTTGGCCGCGACGATCATCCGGCTGGCGGTGTCGCGCTCGCGTGAGTACCAGGCCGACCAGTCGGGCGCCGAGCTGACGGGCGACCCGCTGGCGCTGGCCAGCGCACTGCGCAAGATCAGCGACGGCGTGCAGCAGGCCCCGCTGCCCCCGGAGCCGCAACTGGCCGACCAGGCCCACCTGATGATCGCGAACCCGTTCCGGGCCGGCGAGAAGATCGGCAAGCTGTTCTCGACCCATCCGCCCATCGAGGACCGGATCGCGCGCCTGGAGCGCATGGCCGGGCGATAGATCAGGCGCCCGCAGCGCTCGTCGCATTGCGCGAGCTCTCCACATCTTCGGATCGAAGCGGTCAACTTTCGTGGACGGTCAAGGAAAGTTGACGGCTCCAGGCGAGAGGTGCCAGGGGAGACCGGCACCGGTGTGACGGATGTGGCTCGTGGGCCGGGTCGCGGGCCGATTCATCGTCGAGACCCAATTCCGCCACCCGGTCAGGCTCGCCAAATTCATATCAAATATACCCCCTGGGGGTACTTGACGGACGCCGCGACGCCTGCGTAACGTCGTCTGCGTCAGGTACCCCCAGGGGGTATAAAACGAGAAGGGATTCAGCGATGACGGTGGCGACGACCGATTGGCGGCTACGTGGCGAGTGGTTCGATGTGTGCAGCTGCAAGCTGCCCTGCCCGTGCAGCTTCGCGCAGGAGCCCACGCATGGCGACTGCCTGTTCACGCTCGTCTGGCAGGTGCACGAAGGGCATTACGGCACAACCGATTTGAGTGGCCTCGGAGTGGTGGCCCTGGGTGAGTTCGCCGGCAACATGTGGGTCGGTGACCCGGACGCCACCATGAAGCTGATGTTCTACATCGACGAGAAGGCCGACGCCGACCAGCGGCTCGCGCTGGAGCGGATCTTCCGTGGCGACGAGGGTGGCTGGCCGGGGGAGTTCGGCAGTCTGATCAGCGAGCTGCGGGGCATCGAGTACGCGCCGATCAACTTCGCCGCGGCTGACGACCTCGCCTACTGGCGGGCTGAGATTCCGGGCAAGGTCGATGTGCGGGTCGACGCGTTGACGGGGCCGACGGCCGATCCGAACCGCCGCGTCACGACCGTCAACGCCCCGGGCGCGGAAGTGGGGCCGGGACAGGTGGCGACGTGGGGCGTGGTGAAGAAGGCCGACGCCGTCGGATTCGACTTCTCCCACGAGTACCTCGGCGCCTCGAGCAAGCATTTCCCGTTCGACTGGCGGCCCGACGGCGAACTGCCGAACGTCGAGGTGTCGCGAGTGGTCGAGCCGTCCGGTACATGCTGCTGCAACTGACCTGACGACGATCTGAAAGCGACCCGGAAATGACACTGCGCCCAGGGCCCGCCGCTCTCGCGGTTTACGGCCCTGGGCGCAGGATCAATCAGGTACTACTCGGCCACCTCGACCAGACGGTCCACGCCGACCGGCGTCACCCGCAGGGCGGCTGCGCTGCCGATGTCGTAGAACAGCCCGATCACCTCGAGCTCGCCCGCGCGGTGCCGGGACCGGACCAGCGGGTGGGCGGCGAGGGTCTGCACCTGGAGGGCGACGTTGACGATCGACAACTGGTCGACGACGCCGAAGCCTTCCTCGGCCGCGGCCAGTGCCACGGGATGGCGGCCCTCGTCGAAGGCGCGCAACGTCGCGTCACCGTGCTCCAGCCAGGTGTGCAGGTGCTCGTCCTGGCCCTGATCCTTGCTCAGCACCGCCGTCATGGCGCCACAGCTGGAGTGGCCGCACACCACGATCGAGGAGACCTGCAGGACGTCGACGGCGAACGCGATGGCCGCCTCGATCGAGGCGTCGGTCCGTCCCTCCGGGATCAGGTTGCCGACGTTGCGCACCGTCAGCAGGTCGCCGGGGCCACTGCTGGTGATGAGGTTGGGCACGACCCGCGAGTCGACGCAGGTGATGAACAGCGTCTCCGGCTTCTGGGCGTGGGCCAGCTCTTCCATGTGCGGACGCAGCACGGGTGCGGTGCGGCGGTGGTAGGTCTCCAGGCCTTCCATGACGGAGTTGGTCTGGGTCTGCGACTTCCACGGGACGACGCCGGACCGCTTGTCGAACGGGTTGAAGCTGCGCGCGGGCGGGCCGGAAGTCGCGCTGTGCATTTCGACGGTGCCGTGCTCGTGGATCTCGACAGAGCCACCGCCGGCCACGTGCTGGCGCTTCCACTCGTCGATGGTTTCGTGCGCGGCGTGGTCGATGAAGTCGACCGACAGGTCGATCGTGACGTCGGAGCCGGCCGGCAGCGATGCCAGCGCCGAGGTCAGGCGCGGCAGCGACAGGAAGCTGACGGAGCCCTCGATGACGATGCGCCAGTCGTTACCGGCGATGTGCTCGGTGACGATCTTGGCCCGGATCACGCGCCAGACGGTCAGCGCCACGGCCAGGGCGAGACCGATCAGCACACCTTCGAGCAGGTTGAGGAAGACGACACCGAGAATCGTGATCGCATAGACCGCGATATCGCCTGTGCGCCGGGCGGTTTCGATGTGCGCCTTCTTCACCAACTGGCAGCCGATGACGATCAGCAGACCGGCCAGCGCCGATGTCGGGATCAGCTGTGCCAGGCCGGCGAACGGCACCGCGAACAACAGGATCCAGAAACCGTGCAGGATCGCCGAGGCACGCGACTTGGCGCCGGCCTTGACATTGGTGGCGCTGCGCACGATGACGCCGGTGATCGGCAGGCCGCCGATGGCGCCGGAGATGGCGTTGGCCGCACCCTGGCCGATCAGCTCACGATCGAAGTTGGTGCGGGGACCGTTGTGCATGCGATCCACCGACACCGCGGACAGCAGACTCTCGACGCTGGCGATCAGCGCGACGGTCAGCACGCCGGCGATGATGCCGTCCCAGTCGCCCGTGGGCAGGGTCGGCAGCGTCAGCGAGTCCAGCAGCGAGCCGTTGATCTGAATGCGTTTGACGTCGAACGGCAGCGCGACGGACAGCGCGGTGACGCCGACGATGGCCACCAGCGGACCGGGGATCCGGTTGATCGGCGCCGGCACCCAGCGCCACGCCACCAGCGTGACGATGACCAGCATGCCGAGCACGAACCCGGCGCCCTGGATGTTCGTCAGCTGGGCGGGCAGTTCGTGGATGTTCTCCCACGCGGAGCTGTTGGACTTGCCACCCAGCAGCACGTGCAGCTGCTGCAGCGCGATGGTGACACCGATGCCGGCCAGCATGGCGTGCACGACGACCGGCGAGATCGCCAGCGCGGCCCGGGCCACGCGGCTCAGGCCGAACAGAATCTGCAGAATGCCGGCGCCGACGGTGATGGCGCACGTGACGCCCCAGCCGAATTCGGCGATCAAACCGGCGACGACGACGGTCAGGCCCGCGGCCGGCCCGCTCACCTGCAACGGCGAGCCGCCGAGCGCGCCGGCGACGATCCCACCGACGACGGCGGCGATGATGCCCGCCAGGATCGGAGCGTTGGAGGCGACGGCGATGCCGAGTGACAGTGGCAGTGCCACCAGGAATACGACTAGTGACGCCGGTAGGTCGTAGCGCAGTATCGCGCGTAGTCCCTTTGCCGGCGGGGCGGTTTCTAGCATGCCTAGGTTTCCGTTCTCCGTTAGTTGTCCGATGGACACATGTGCAGATGCGCGGCGTGAGTGGTGGCCCGCGCGCCCGCCGACGTCATTGTCGATCAAACATGTTGTGCAACAACATGTTTCATTCTGATTTGGCGGTCGCCGATGAGAGTCTGCGCCAATTGCTAAGTGCGAGAGTATTTATCGCCAGACGGGGTCGCAAGGCGAAGGGGACTTCCCATAGAGAACGCAAATCTTCTTGTCGCGCCAGTTGGTTGAGTAATTCGCAATCCTGCGCTACCAGGTGGAATCGGCGCGGCCGGTATGCTGGCGATTGGTGGTCCGACCAGTCAAAATGGCTGTATTGCAACGATTCTCGCGCATCACATCGGACTGCGTAAGTGACGTGAGTCATATCGAGGACTAATATTTGAACTCGGTATGAACGCAGTGACAATTTTCGGTGCACTCAACACAATGGAAGAATGACAACGATGTCGGTACCACCTCGCGAGCGTCACCCCCGGGCCGCCGTGCTCGGCCAGCTGCCGCGCATGGAACGTGCCGACGGATCCCCCATCCGGGTGTTGCTGGTCGATGATGAGCCGGCGCTGACCAACCTGGTCAAGATGGCGCTGCACTACGAGGGCTGGGTTGTCGAGGTCGCGCACAACGGCCGCGACGCGGTGACCAAATTCGGCGAGATGGAACCCGACCTCGTGGTGCTCGACATCATGCTGCCCGACACCGACGGCCTGCAGTTGCTGCAGCGGGTGCGCTCGGCGGAGGGCTACACGCCGACCCTCTTCCTGACCGCGCGGGACTCCGTGATGGATCGGGTCACCGGGTTGACCGCCGGTGCCGACGACTACATGACCAAGCCGTTCAGCCTCGAAGAGCTCGTGGCGCGGCTGCGTGGACTGCTGCGCCGGTCCAGCCACCTGGCGCCCGAATCCGACGAGGTGCTCAAGGTCGGCGACATGGTGCTCAACGGCGCCAGCCGGGAAGTGACCCGCGCCGGTGAACTGATCTCGTTGACCGTCACCGAGTTCGAACTGCTCCGGTACCTGATGCGTAACCCGCGACGGGCCATCGCCCGCGCGGAGATTCTCGACCGGGTGTGGAACTACGGGTTCGGCGGCAAGTCGAGCATCGTCGATCTCTACATCTCGTATCTGCGCAAGAAGATCGACACCGATCGTGAACCGATGATCCACACAGTGCGCGGCGTGGGCTACATGCTGCGCCCTGCCGACGCGGAGGACTAATCTGCCCGAGGTGACACGCGTGACCCGGGTCCCGACTCGAGTGCTGGCCCGAAATCCGGCTCGGGTGCCGTGGTGGCGTCCGCGGACCCTGCGCCGGCGTCTCGTGCTCGGCGTCACCTCCCTGGTCACCGTGGTGCTGCTGGCGGTCGGGGTGCTGTCGGTGTACAGCCTGCACAGCTACGTGTCCGCGATCAGCGACGCGGAATTGGACCGTTCGCTCGATGCCCTCGGCCATTCCTATGACCGGCTACAAATTAAGCGCGGAGACCCGGCGCATCCCATCGACGCCGGGGAAGACGGCCTGACGGCCTTCGGCGGCCAGGCCCCGGGCAATCTCATCGCCGTCGTGCACAAGGGCGTCGTCGTGCAGTCGGCGGTGTTCCCGGACGGGGAACCGAAGCCGGTCCAGCCCGACGTCATCAAGGCTGTCAGTGGGCAGCAGTGGACGAATCTCGGACCGCGCACGGTGAAGCTGCCGAAACTCGGCTGGTACCGATTGGCGGGACA
Source organism: Mycolicibacterium llatzerense (assembly GCF_025331195.1). Lineage (NCBI taxonomy): Bacteria > Bacillati > Actinomycetota > Actinomycetes > Mycobacteriales > Mycobacteriaceae > Mycobacterium > Mycolicibacterium llatzerense. Next base: position 2,426,357 of record NZ_LXOV01000001.1, read on the forward strand.
GGACGCCGGCGGCGGTGACGTGCTGGTCTCCGGGGTGTCCATGGAAGAGGCCAACAGCGTGGTGGCGCGCAAGACCGTCGCGGTCGCGGTCATGACGCTGCTGGCCATCGCGCTGACGGCTGTCGGCACCATCGCGGTGGTGAACTATGCGCTGCGACCACTGAGCCGCGTGGCCTCGACGGCGGCCAAGGTGGCGACCCGCCAGTTCGGCAGTGAGGACCACCGCATCACCGAACGGGTCCGGCCCGAGGACACCGATCCGCGTACCGAGGTCGGCATCGTGGGGGACACGCTCAACAAACTGCTGGACAACGTCGACAGCGCGCTGGCCGAACTCGCCGCCTCCCACCGTCGGACGCGGCAGTTCCTCACCGATGCCAGCCACGAGTTGCGGACCCCGCTGGCCGCCATCCGCGGGTACGCCGAGCTGACCCGACAGGACAGCGCGGCACTGCCCGAGACCACCGAATACGCGCTGGCCCGCATCGAGTCCGAGGCGCAGCGGATGTCCGGTCTGGTGGAGGACCTGCTGTTGATATCGCGTCTGGAGGAGCATCAGGACCTCGAGACCGATGATGTCGATCTGTGCGATCTGGTGATCAACGCGGTCAACGACGCCGCGGTGTCGTCGCCCGTGCATCGCTGGCGCTCGCGCCTGCCTGACGTGTCGGTGTGGGTACGTGGTGACCCGGCGCGGTTGCATCAGGTGATCGGCAACCTGCTGGCCAATGCGCGGGTGCACACGCCGGCGGGAACGGCGGTCACGGCGACCTTGACCCCGGGCCCCGGATATGTGGAACTGACCGTCGCCGACGACGGTCCGGGAATTCCCGAAGAATTGTTGCCGAATTTGTTCGACAGATTTGTGGTTGCCGACAAATCGCGTTCTCGCGCGCTCGGAAGCACCGGCCTCGGTCTGGCGATCGTGTCGACGATCGTCAAAGCGCACGGCGGCCGGGTGAAAGTCGAATCAAACACTGCGGGAACGACTTTCCGGGTCCGTTTGCCGATGCTGCGGGACGTCGGCGAGTACGTGACGATGAGTGAGTCGTACACCCCGCACACCGTCGAGACGACTATTTGAGTTTCGCCTGAATTCCGCATGATCCATGCGGGTATCGGTATGCGTTCGACCTGAGAATGCGTTTCTCACTCAATTCCGCGGCTACTGTCGAAGTTATTGATTCAGTGCAATCTGCGCTGAATGCGGGAGAGGGAAAAACATGAAGAATCCCACGAAGATCCCAGTCGGAACCGGAATCGTCCTGGCCTTGATGGTCGCGCTGGCCGTACCGGCTGCGGCTCGTCCGGTCGTGCCGCCCGGTCCCGGGGAATCCGCGACGCAGACGATCCACCGGCTGCAGACCGAGGGCTTCCGGGTGATCGAGTCACGGGTCGGCAGCGGATCCCTCGACAAATGCACCGTCACCGCGGTCCGACACGGCCGCGAGCTGTCGAGTCAGGAAGGCAAGCTGCGCGGCCAGAGCACCACGGTTTACGTCGACCTCGGCTGCAAGTGATTTGACGCTGGCGCTGCGAGCTATGGCGACGGGGTTCTACTCTGGGCAGGTGTTGAGCAGATTCCTGATCGGTGCGGTCGCGGCCACTTGGGCGATCGCGTTGGTGCCGGGCGTTGCCGCGGCCGATCCGCCGCCGGAGCCGGTGCCCCCGCCACCGGGACCCGCCGCGCCGAACCTCAACGGATTCAAGCCCGTCAGCCCGTCGAATTTCGCCAGCAAGGACGGCTCCTTCTACATGTTCCAGGCGCCCGGCGGCCTGACCTGCGTGATGCGCCGTAACGAAGGCGAGTACGGCTGTAGCGGCCCGCTGCCGGGCGCGCCGGAAGGCTCCAACGTGGTCGTCGGCGGTCAGTTCGGTGCGCCGGCGTTCAACATCCTGAACGGCCCGAAGTACCTCGGCGAGATGCCCGGCGCGGTGCAGACATTGCCTGCCGGTTCGCGGATCAGCTACCGCAACATCACCTGCGGCACCGACGGCACCATGACGGCGTGCGTCAACGGCTTCGACCAGTCCGGTTTCGTGGTCAGCCCGTCGGGCAGCTTCATCGTCAACGAGTCGAATCCGTTGCTGGACAGGCCGAAAGACCGCAGCCCCTACGCGAACTGATCGCAGCGCCGCGCGAGCGCGGAACTCAGAAGCCCGAGCCGTGTACTTCGTGCCCGGGCTTCTCGAGCATCAGGCCGGCATAGGCGTCCGCCACCGTGCAGCCGTGGTTGATCACCCGATCCACCTCACGGGCGATCGGCATGCTGAGCCCGTGCGTCTCGGCGAACTCCATGATCACGCTGGCGGCCTTGACCCCCTCGGCGACCTGGTTCATCGACGAGATGATCTCCTCGATGCTCTTGCCCTGACCCAGCTGTTCGCCGACGTGCCGGTTGCGGCTGCGCTGGCTGGTACAGGTGACGATCAGGTCGCCCATACCGGCCAGGCCCGCGAACGTGTCCCGGTTGCCGCCCATCGCCACGCCCAGCTTGGACATCTCGGCCACCGCGCGCGCCATCACCATCGCTCGGGTGTTCTCGCCGATGCCCAACGAGTACCCCATGCCGACGGAGATGGCGTACACGTTCTTGAGCGCCCCGGCCATCTCGACACCGATCACGTCGTCGGTCGTGTAGGTGCGAAAACGCCTGGTGCGGAACAGGCCCGCGATATTGGCGGCCAGGTGCTGGTCCGGCATGGCCAGGACGGCGGCGGCGGCATAGCCCTCGGCGACCTCGCGGGCGATGTTGGGCCCGGCCAGGATCCCGGCCGGATGCCCGGGCAGTACCTCGTCGACGATCTGGCTCATGCGCATGTTGGTGCCCTGCTCCAGGCCCTTGACCAACGACACCACTGGGACCCACGGCCGCAGTTCCTTGGCCAGTTCGCCCAGCACGTTGCGGAAGCCGTGCGACGGCACACCCATCACGATGACGTCGGCGCAGTTGGCTGCCTCAGAGAAGTCGGTGGTCGCCCGCAGTGATTCGGGAAGCGCCACCCCGTCGCCCAGATAGCGGCTGTTGCAATGCTTTTCGTTGATGTCGGCCGCCGTTTCCGCGGACCGCACCCACTGCAGTGTCGGTCCCCGGCGCGCGCAGATCGAGGCCACCGTGGTGCCCCAGGATCCCCCACCGAGGACGACGACGGTCGGTACGCGCTGCGCTGGTGCCATGGCGACAGGTTATGTCGGAGTGTCCGGTCGGTGGTGCGGATTGAATGTTGTGTCGGTTGGTACCCGCGCCCTGTGCGACGATCAGATGAGGGATCGCCGAGGGGGTGCGGCACTAGTGACGGTGACGGTGTCGCGCGTGCGCGCGGCCAAGCCCGGGGCGCTGCTCGATGCCGCGGATGAGGTACGGACCACGTCAGCCGCGCTGGAGATCGTCATCGGCGTCGAGCGCGGCCAGCTGGCGAACTTGAAAGCGAACTGGCACGGGCAGGCCGCCGATGCCGCAGTCGCCAAGGCGCAGCAGCTGATCGATGAGCAGGAGGCCTACCGCGGCAGGCTGGACAAGCTGACCAAGGCGCTGACCGACGGCGGAAATCAGCTGACCTCGCTGCGCAGCACCTTGCTGGAATTCGTCGACACCGCGATCCAACTCGGGTTTTCGGTCAGCGACGATGGCGTGGTCACACCGCAGCAGTGGTTGATCGGGGACTTGGGGCCCCTCAAGAAGGCGGCGGAGTTCTTCACCACGTCCATCCAGGAGCAGTTGAAGGCCTTCGACACCACTGACACGCTCACCGCGACGGCTATCGACCAGGCGGTGCAAGGCCAGAAGCCCTCGGTGCCGGTGCGCATCGGCGGGCAGGACATCCAGATTCCGCCGCCGGGAACCAACCCCGAGGACGTCGAAAAATGGTGGACCGCACTGACTCCCGAGCAGCGGCAGCAGCTGATCGCCCGGCACCCACCCGAATTGGGCAACCTCAACGGCGTCCCGGCGAGCGCTCGGGACGCGGTCAATCAGCAGGTGATGAACGACGACCTGAACCGGGTGCGCGACGTCGCCAACCGCAACCATGTCTCCGAGGACGACGTCCTCAAGGACCCAGGCCGATACGGGCTGACGCAGACCGACGCCACCAGGTTCTACAACGCGCGGCGGACCAGCGAGGGGCTGGCGCACCAGCGCGGATCGAACACGGACCCGAACAGGTCACGTCCGGTCATGCTCTGGGCCTACCAACCGGAGGCGGACGGCGGGCAGGGGCGGGCAGCCATCTGCCTCGGCAACCCGGACACTGCCAACAACACCACGGTCATCGTGCCGGGCACCGGGAGCAGTGTTCACGACGGCTGGTTGGCCGACGGTCACGACGACGCCATCCACGTGTACGACCAGGCGAAGCTGGCCGACCCGAATCGCTCGACCGCGGTGATGATGTGGATGGGGTACGACGCACCCGACAGCTTCACCGATCCGCGGATCGCGAACCCGACCCTGGCTCGGCAGGGCGGCGACCTGCTTGCTGCCGACGTCAACGGCCTGGCGGCCACGCACTTGGGCACCTCCCATATGACGGTGATGGGGCACTCCTACGGGTCCACCACCGTCGCCGATGCGTGTGCGGGCAGCGGCATGAAAGTCAACGATGTCGTGTTGATCGGTTGTCCTGGAACAGATTTGGCGCACAGCGCGGCGGACTTCCACGTCAATGGCGGCCAGGTGTACGTCGGGGCGGCGTCGACCGATCCCGTCGCCCGGCTCGGTATGGGCGGTCCGGGGGCGGCGCAATGGCTGAACGCGGAGCTCGGTAATCCACTGGGGCCGGTCGCCGGTCTGGGGACCGACCCGTCAGCAGAGGGCTTCGGCGCCACCCGGTTCCGGGCCGAGGTGGCCGGCGAGACCGGCTGGAGTTTCCACGATCACTCGAAGTACTACGACATGGGCAGTGAGTCGTTGCGCGCGATGACCGACATCGCCAGCGGGCACAGCGAACGCCTTGCGACCGACGGACTACTGGCCGAGGACCGGCACCGGCCGACCATATCGACACCCGACCACGTCAACCTGCCGTTCGGTATCGAGGTGCCGGTGCCTCACGTGGACATCCCCATACCCGGGACCCCGGCATATTCGGATCCCGAATCCAATCGCCCAGGTGAGACGGTGAAGAACGACCATGATTACAAGTAGTCGATATCGCGTCGGTACAGCGGCTTTCGTATGTGCCCTGATGTTAGGAGGATGTGGCTTGCTTCCCCATAGCGATCGTCCAGCGCACCCCATGACCGATGAAGAGTCCATGGCCCAGGTCATCAATGCGGGTCGTCAATTGCGGAAAGTGGCTGGGCTGCAAGACGTTAGCGGTGGCGGCTATCTCGCGTTCTGCAATGACGATGGCGATCCGCCGAACAAGGGCTACCTCGAGATGAGTGCGATGCTGCCGCCGGGGGTCAGTGGCCACGACTACGCCGAGCAGGTGAAGGCCGCCATGCTGGCGTCGGGATGGTCAGACAAGCTGCCCTCCCAACACATGTACGGCGGCACCATCAACCGGGACGGCGTCGCGGTCAACATCGAGTACTACCAGGGCGAAAGTCGGCTCGCGTTCAAGATTTACGGCGAATGCCGCAACATGACCAACCATCATGGTGACAGCAAGAACAACGGCACCAACTTGACCAAAGAGCTGAACAGCGACTCCTGAGCGCTACCGGTAGTTGACGAACTGCAGCGCCACGTCCAGGTCGGCGCCCTTGAGCAGGGCGATGATGGCCTGCAGGTCGTCGCGCTTCTTGCTGGACACCCGGATCTCGTCGCCCTGAATCTGCGCCTTGACGCCCTTGGGGCCCTCGTCGCGGATGATCTTGGTGATCTTCTTGGCCTGCTCGCTGGTGATGCCCTGCTGCAGGGTGCCCGAGACGCGGTAGGTCTTGCCGCTGGGCTGCGGGTCGCCGGCGTCGAACGCCTTCATCGAGATGTCGCGGCGGACCAGCTTCTCCTTGAACACGTCGACCGCGGCCTTGACGCGCTCCTCGGTCGAGCTGACCAGCTCGATGACCTCGTCACCCTTCCAAGCGATGGTGGTGTCGGTGCCACGGAAGTCGAAGCGGGTGGACAGCTCCTTGGCGGCTTGATTCAGCGCGTTGTCGACTTCCTGCCGGTCGACCTTGCTGACGATGTCGAACGATGAATCCGCCATTGGATTGCCCTCCGTATCTGCGCCCCTGGTCGGGGTCCCGTTTTCGTGTTCGGTACATCTTCGTTGTAGTCTGCTACTCGCGCCAAACCCGGTACCCCGGAGGGCGACGAACCCGGCAGGTTGCCCGAGCGGCCAATGGGAGCGGACTGTAAATCCGTCGGCGAAAGCCTACACAGGTTCGAATCCTGTACCTGCCACGCTGATCAGGCCCCCTTTCGAGGGGGCCTGATTTCGTCTGAGGGGCTGCTAGCGCCACGTGGGCGGGTTGAGAATGCCGGGGATCACGAAGTCGCGAAGCAACGCGCGGCGGTCGGGCCGGGTCTCGTCGGGCCGGTTGGTGAGGTGTTCCATCAGCAGCATTTGTGCCACCCGCACGAGCCAGTCGGCGACGGCGTCAGGGTCGAGTTGCTCGCGCAGCTCGCCCGCGGTCTTGGCAGCCTCGACGTACGGCCGCAACACGTCGCGGATACGGTCGCGGAACGCTCCGGACGCCGCGACGGAGACCGTCATCGTCAGGCTTTCGGGGGAGAACAACACGCTGAGCCAACGGGAGTCTTCGACGGCCCCGATCGCGCCATCCAGCGCGTCGAGCAGGCGGTCACCGAAGGTCCCGTCACGCCGCAGCGCCTGTTCGGCGCTGTCGATGACTCCGGCTGTCTCGCGCAGCAGTACGAAAGCAAGGACGTCGTCGCGCGTTCCGAAGTACCGGTACACCGTCGTGCGGTGCACCGAGGCCTCCTTGGCGATGTCGTCGACAGTGGTGCGGCTGACGCCGCGCCGCTCGTAGCAGACCTCAGCTGCGTCAAGTAGGCGGCGGCGTGCCTCGTCGTCGTCGACCGGCGGCCGGTCACCCCAGGTCGCCGGGCGTGCGGCCTGCTCAGTGACGCGAAGTCGGCGCGGTGTCACAGTGTTCTCCGTCCCGGTGGGGTCACGCTGAGGACAACCTAGCGAACGAGATGTGGCACGCCAGCGTCGGTTGAACGCGGGTCAGCGGCGCGCCTGGGCCTCTGGCCGCGCCCCGGAGGGCGCGAATGTCACACGTAGGGCATTGGGTCCACGCAGTGTGGTGCCGACCTGGCTCGTGATGGTGGCAGTCTGGGCGTACTCCGGATCGAGCGCGAGGCCGGGCAAGCGCTCGATCAGCGCCCGCAGCGCTGCGACGAGTTCGGTGTTGGCCAGCCAGTTTCCGATGCAGCTGTGACGGCCCTGGCCGAACGACACGGTCGGCATCACATTGCGGGTGATGTCGAAGTCGTCGGGCCGTGGGTACACCGCCGGGTCGCGGTTGGCGGCGTTGATGGCGAAGATCATCGGGGTCAGTGCGGGGATGTGGATGCCATGCCAGGTCGTGGCCTCAGGGCAGGCCCGCGGCAGCATCCCGACCGCCGGCTCCCATCGCAGGCCCTCCCATACCGCGGACTGCAGGTAGCGGTCGGGGTCAGACCGCAGCAGGTCCAACTGGGCGGGATGGTTGAGCAGGGCCGACAGGATGTTGCCCAATGCCAGGGTGGTCGTGTCGGCTCCCAGCGGAAACAGCATCCGCAGGAACGTGAGTATCTCTTCGTTCGAGAGGTTTTCGCCGTCCTCGGTGGTTTCGGTGACCAACATGGAGATCATGTCGTCGCCAGGTTCCCGCCGGCGCGCGGCCAGTAGCGGGGCGACGTAGGCAGTGAATTCGGCGGCACACCTGACTGCCGTCGGTGGGTCGAAGGGGTACTGGATCATCGCCTGCGCCCAACGATGAATGTTGGCTTCGTCGTCGACCGGCACGCCCAGCAGGCGGCTGATGATCAGCAGTGAATAGCGGTGGGTGAATTCGGCGACCAGATCGGCGGCGCCGCGGGCGGCGAACTGGTCGATCAGCTCAGTGATGACCGGTTCGATCACCGGCTCCAAGTAGTCCTGGACGCGGGTGCGGCGCAGCGGCGCTGACACCACGCTGCGACTGATGCGATGCTCGGCGCCCGACATGCTCAGCACAGTCCGGCCGAACACCGGTTCTGTGGTCATCGCATACACCGGTGCGGCAGGAAATGTCACTTCGTCGCGGAAGGCCGCTCGGACCAGCTCGTCGGTCAACAGTAAGACCGCGCGGACCCCCGCAAACGGAACTATCGCGTAGGGCCTGCGCTCGCGGAGTCGGGCGAGCGCGGCATGGAGGTCCGGTTGGTCGTCGAACGCGAAGTCGATTCCCTCGACGTCGAGGGCTTCCAGGGTCTGCATACAACGTCACGCTAGACACCGTGCAACACTCAACGCAATATGTCTTACGTTGCATCAGTGTTGCGGGGCGCGATTCGGTAGACCCGCGACCGTTCTCAGGAGGCGAGATGGCTGACAGCGGATCGGACGACAAAGGTGCGGCCGTGGTGAAGCGTCCGCCGCGCGACGATGCGTACAGCGCTCGTCTGGCTGGGGTGGCGAGGTTCGCCGTCACGCACAAGTGGATCGTCATCGGCACCTGGCTGGCCCTGGGTGTCGTTCTCGCGATGTTGTTTCCGCAATTGGAGACCGTGGTCAAACATCAGGCGTTGGACCCGATTCCGCGCGACGTGCCGTCGTTCCAGGCCCTGGACCGGATGGGCAAAGCGTTCGGCGAGGAGGGGTCGACGACGACGGTGGTCGTCGCGATGGAGAACCCGGAAGGGCTCACCCCGTCGGCACGGACGCGCTATGCCGCCATGGTTTCCGCATTGCGCGCGGACACGAAGAACGTTGCGATAGTTCAGGATCTGCTCGCCGATCCGGTCACCGCCGCCCAGGCGGTCAGTGCCGATGGCAAGGCCTGGTATCTACCGGTCGGGATTGCCGGGACGCTGGGTGGGCCGCGGGCCGCCGAGTCCGTCGAGTCGGTACGCGGTACCGCCGCCCGTGCATTCGACGGCACGTCGACGGTCGCCCATGTCACCGGTCCGGCCGCGACCATGAGTGATCAGATCGTCGCTGCGGAAACGGATCTGGTGCTCATCTCCCTGGCGACGGCCGGTCTGATCGCGGCGATCCTGCTGTTGGTGTACCGCTCGGTGTTCACCGCGCTGCTGCCGTTGCTCGTCATCGGCGTGAGCCTGGGGGTCGGGCGAGGAATCCTGTCGGCGCTCGGCGAACTGGGCATGCCGGTCTCGCAATTCACCATCGCGTTCATGACCGTGATCCTGTTGGGCGCCGGCACCGACTACTCGGTGTTCCTGATCAGTCGATACCACGAACAACGACGAAGAGGCGTCGCGGTGGATCAGGCGGTGATCAACGCGACGGCGACGATCGGGCGCGTCATCCTGGCCTCGGGAGCCACCGTGGCCCTGGCGTTCCTCGCCATGGCATTCGCGACGCTGACCATCTTCGCCACCTCGGGCCCCGCATGTGCCGTGGCGGTATTGGTCGGGTGCCTGGCGACGGTGACGCTGTTGCCACCGGTGTTGGTCCTTGCTGCCAAACGGGGCATCGGCGAACCCCGGAAGGACCGGACGCGCACCTACTGGAATCGGATCGCGGTGACGGTCGCACGTAAGCCGGTGCCGTTGTTGGTGATCAGTCTCGTGCTACTCCTGGCACTTGGCGGCGTGGCGCTCACGCTGCGCATGAGCTACGACGACCGCAAGGGGCAACCGTCCACCACGGCCAGTAACCAGGGTTACCGCTTGTTGGACAGGCACTTTCCCAAGGACGTCATCATCTCCGAGTTCCTCATGGTTGAGTCGCCGACGGACCTGCGTACCGGCAGGGGGCTCGCCGATCTCGAGGAAATGGCCTCCCGGGTCTCCCAGATACCCGGGGTCGATCGCATCGTCGGCGTCACCCGCCCGACGGGGAAGCGGCTGGATCAGGCTCAGCTGTCGTGGCAGAACGGACAGATCGGCGACAAGCTCGCGGACTCTGTGGCCGACGGTGATGCCCGCAAGGGTGATCTGGCGAGGCTGACGGACGGCGCCGATCAGTTGGCCGGTGGTCTCACCCAACTCGACACCAGCGTGCGGTCCGCACTGGGGCCGCTGTCCGGTCTGCTCCATCAGGCGCAGCAGGCCGGCCAGACGATTCAGCGCTACCGGCCGGCACTGCAACAGCTCAATGCCATGGGGCCCAACGCCGACCGCATCGTCAAGGACGGACTGCAGGTACGCCCGCTCGCTGAACGGGCGGCAAGTGCAATCGCCGTCATCGAACCGCTGGCGGCCGCGCTCGGCGCCTCGCCTCTTTGTGGGGCGACACCGGAGTGTGGCGCGTTACGTGACCACGTCGAGACACTGGCGGTGCTTCGCCAAGAGGGCTTCTTCGATCAAATCGCCGGTCTGGGTGATGAATTGACCGCGCAGACCTCGAATTCCCCAGTGTCGGCGACGATCACCCAGTTGCAGAATGCCGCGGGCACCCTTGACCGGAGCATGAATGTCCTCGGGCGTCCGGGCGCCGACCTGCCGGCCCAGATCGCACGCCTGCAGGCGGGCATCGGGCAGCTCGCCTCGGGCGCGCGGGCGCTGGCCGTCGGCGTGCACACCCTGGTTGACAGCAACATCGAAATGCTGGGTGGCATGAGCCAAATTGCGGCACAACTGCAGGACTCCGCGCGCGGAACCGCCGGATCGGACGCGGCGACGGGCTTCTTTCTGCCGGCAAGCGCGTTGCAGGATCGACGGTTCGTCGAGGTTGCCCGACAATTCATCTCGTCCGACGGACGGACCGCGCGGTTTGTCATCGAATCCGGGTTCGATCCCTATACCGCCGAGGCGATGGCACTCGGCAGGCGCATCACCGACGTCGCCACGGCGGCCGCACCCAACACATCGCTGGCGGATGCCAAGGTGTCGATGGCGGGATTCCCGGCCATCAACTCCGATATCCAACGATTGATGGTGCGGGACTTTCTGCAATTGGCCATCGCGACCCTCGTGATCGTGGCCCTGATCCTGGCCGCGCTGCTGCGCGCCGTGCTGGCACCGATCTATCTGCTGGCCACCGTCGTGCTCAACTACGCGGCCGCACTCGGCATGGGCATCTTGGTTTTCCAGTACGGGCTGGGGCAGGACATTGCCTGGCCCGTCCCACTGCTGTCGTTCATCATCCTCGTGGCCGTGGGTGCCGACTACAACATGCTGCTCATCTCGCGCCTTCGTGAGGAATCGGCCAACAACATCCGGGTGGGAGTGATGAGGACCGTCGCCAGTACCGGCTCGGTCATCACATCGGCCGGATTGATCTTCGCGGCGAGCATGTTCGGGCTGATGGTGGGCTCCATCGGAATCATGATCCAGATGGGCTTCATCATCGGCTGCGGTCTGCTGCTCGACACCTTCGTCGTGCGGACGCTGACGGTGCCCGCCATCGCGACGCTGCTGGGGGAGGCGAGCTGGTGGCCGACGCACCGCGTGTAGGTCGTTTCGGACTTCTGCAGGGCGACGGGCGCCATCGCCCGCCTGCGGACTGTAGATCCGTCGCGGAAGCCGACGGGTTGATCGTCAGCCGATTGCCGACAGCCGAATCGAGGGCGGTCGTTAGGATTCGACACATGGTCGAGTCCACTTCGGATCAAGACGTCGTGCTCGACGTCGAGGGATCCGGTGTCCAACCACCGGTCGACCCGAAGATTCGTGCGAGATTCGCTCAGCTGGAACGATTTGCGCCCGCCATCGGATCTCGGTGGGCCACCGAGCTGTGGTGCACGCCACCGATCATCGAGCAGAGCCTGCGCATGCCGCCCGGCGTCGCACCCGGCGCACCGCTGGAAGCGCACTGGGACGGCCACCGCATCGCCGGTGAGTCCTGGGGTGACGGGCCGCCGGTGTATCTGGTCCACGGCTGGGGCGGCCGCCGCCCGCACCTCGGTATGTTCGTCAAACCGCTCGTGGCCGCCGGCTTCCGGGTCATCGCGTTCGACCTGCCCAGCCACAACGAATCCGAGCCGGGCGCGCTCAAGCCGGGACGCACCACCGCCATCGAATGCGCCGCCGCGGTCGCGGCCGTCATCCGCGAGCACGGGCCGGCCCACGCGGTCGTCGCCCATTCGCTCGGGGCCAATTCGGCCACCATGGCGGCGGCGGTTCATGGCGCGAAGGTCGGGCGACTGGTGCTGCTCGCGCCGATGGGCGACTACCCGATGTACCTGGACCTGTTCGCCGCGCGCCACAACTTCGGCCGTCGGATCCGCGCGGGCCTGCAGCGGCGACTGGTGCGCCGCATCGGCATGTCGCTGGCCGACACCAACATGGTCAACCTCGGCGCCCGGGCCAACCACCCGCCGCTGCTGCTCATCCACGACCCCGATGACCCCGATAGCCCCTACTCGTCGAGCGAGAAGCTCGCCGCGTCGTGGCCCGGCGCCCAGCTGCTGACCACCAAGGGCCTCGGGAAGCTGGCGCACTACCGCATGCTGCGGCACCGCCCGGCGATCACCGCCGGCATCGAGTTCATCGGTAGCCCGGCCTAGCGGCCGCATCGGCGGCGAGCATCGGCTGCTGGGACTAACGTCAGCCCCGTGGACGCCGCTATCGCTGCGATCGGTCACGCGCTGGCCCTGGCCGGCTCGATGACGTGGGAGATTCTCTGGGCGCTGATCCTCGGGTTCGCGCTGTCGGCGGTGGTGCAGGCCGTCGTCCGGAAGTCGACGATCGTGCGCCTCCTCGGTGACGACAAGCCGAAAACCCTCGCGGTGGCCGCGGGACTTGGCGCGGCATCGTCGTCGTGCTCGTACGCCGCAGTGGCGTTGGCCCGCTCGCTGTTTCGCAAGGGCGCCAACTTCACTGCCGCGATGGCGTTCGAGATCGGCTCCACAAACCTCGTCGTCGAACTCGGCATCATCCTGGCCCTGCTGATGGGCTGGCAGTTCACCGCCGCGGAATTCATCGGCGGCCCGATCATGATCGTCGTGCTGGCGGTGCTGTTCCGGTTGTTCGTCCGGAGTCGCCTCATCGACGAAGCCCGCGTGCAGGCGGACTACGGCCGCGCCGGGTCGATGGAAGGGCATGCCGCGATGGACATGTCGGTGCAGGTCGAGGGCTCGTTCGCCAAGCGCCTGTTCTCGGCGCCGGGGTTCACCTCGGTGTCACATGTGTTCGTCATGGAATGGGCTGCGATCCTGCGCGACCTGATCCTCGGCCTGCTCATCGCCGGCGCCATCGCCGCCTGGGTGCCGAACGCGTTCTGGGAGAACTTCTTCCTCGCCGACGACCCCACCTGGTCGGTGATCTGGGGACCGATCGTCGGTCCGGTCGTGGCCATATTTTCGTTCGTCTGCTCCATCGGCAACGTGCCGCTGGCGGCGGTGCTGTGGAACGGCGGCATCAGCTTCGGCGGCGTGATCGCCTTCATCTTCGCCGACCTGCTGATCCTGCCGATCCTCAACATCTACCGGAAGTACTACGGCACCCGGATGATGCTGACGCTGCTGGCCACCTTCTACATCTCGATGGTCGCGGCGGGCTACCTCGTCGAATTGCTGTTCGGCGCAACCGGTCTCATCCCCAACGAGCGCAACGCCATGGTGATGGACAGCGGTATCTCGTGGAACTACACCACCTGGCTCAACATCGTCTTCCTGCTGCTGGCCGCGCTGCTGGTGGTCCGCTTCGTCCGCACCGGCGGCATCCCGATGCTGCGCATGATGGGCGGCTCACCTGACTCGGGGCACGAGGGCAGCCACGATCACCACGCCGACCACCACCCGCACTAGACGATCTTCAACTCGATCGTCAGTCGTAGATGACGGCGAGGCCGCGCCGTTGCAGGTCGGCCAGACCGTCGCGCATCGCCTGAAGCTGCTCGGGCGAGTGCCCGACCCAGTCGGTGAGTTCGCCGACGATTCGCACCGGCTCACGGGTGCGGTACGAGTGGGTCGGATTTCCCGGCAGCTTCTTGTCCGTCACGTTGGGGTCGTCCTCCAACTCGCCGACCGGCTCGACGAAGTATATGCGGCACGGGCCGTCGCCGGCCGCGAGTTCGGCGCCCCAAGCCGCAGCGTCCAGTGTTCGCGTGACGTAGACATGGTTCGAGACCCGGCCCGTCTCGTAGTTCGACGCACGTCCGGGCAGCAGCAGATCGCCGACCGAGAGATCGGCTTTGGTGCCGTGCAGCAGCGCACCCGACTCGTGCACTTGAAAAGGTTTCGGTGTGTTCGTCATGACATCCCCAAGTCGTCTCACCGTGTGGTCGGACGATTGTGCGGCACCACCGGGGCCTTGCGGCAAGCCCCGGTGTCTGCCATAAATTGAGAGTGGGAGTTATCCCGCATTCGCATTCCGGGCCGCCGCCGATTCGACGAAACCGTCGGCGCCGCACCATGTTCAGCCGAGGTCCCCGGGTCCATCACCCAGCAGGCGCATAACCCCGGGTCGCGACGAGTTCGTGGGTGAGTTGCACGAAGGCGGAGGCGGCCGCGCTGTGGTAGCCGCCGTCGCGGCGCAGGAGCGCTACGGTCCGGGTCGGCATGGGCGGGTCCAGCGGGACCGGCGTCAGGTGCGGATGGTCGTGGGTGACGGCGTCCGGCAGGACCGTTGCGAGCGGCGTCCGTTGCACGATCTCGGTGAGGGCTTGGACTGAGTTGGCCTCGACGGTGATCCGCGGGTCGACGTGGTGCTCCGCGAAGTACGTATCGATATGGGTGCGGGTGAGGAAATCGCTGCTCAGCAGGGCCAGGTGGACCTCAGTCAGCGCGCGGACGGGCAATGGGTTGGGCAGGGCCTCGGCCCGTGGGCCACTGGTGACCAGGCCGAGGTGCTCGGTGAACAGCGCGGCGGCGTCGATGCCGGGGGCGGGGGAGCCGATGAAGGCTATTCCGACGTCGAGGTCGTCGGCGAGCAGCGCCGCTTCGATGCTGTCCTGGGACATCTCGGCCACCGTCAGGCTGATGCCGGGATGGCGGGCGTGCAGCTCGGCAATGAGCGGGGCGACGAAGTAACTCGTGAACGTCGGGGTGAAGCCCAGGCGCAGGTGACCGCGGCTGAGGTCACGCACGTCCTCGATGGCGCGTTCGGCCGCGGCCAGTTCACGGAGCGCGCTTCGGGCGCGGTCGGCGAAGGCGGCGCCCGCATCGGTCAGGCGCACGGTGCGGCCGCTGCGGTCGAGCAGCTGGACTCCGAGTGTGTTTTCCAGCTGTTTGATCTGCTGGGAGAGCGTGGGTTGCGACACATATAGCTCTTCGGCGGCGCGGGAAAAGTTGCCGTTTTCGGCGACAGCGAGCAGATACCGCAGGTGACGAAGCTCGAGCCCGGCCATGAGACCAACTATAGAGGTTGTCTATAGGAGGCATGAAAACTGGCTATTGGACATTATACACGCTGTTCATGCATGGTGAATTCAGCAAGAAAGGAAGCATCATCATGAACACGAACAACCTCGCCGCCGCGACAATCGGACTGGTCGCCGGAGCGCTCGCCGCGGTCGGCATCGGACTGGCCGCGCCGGCGCTGGCGGACAACGGCGGGACGGTGGCGCTGCCCGGGCCGGTTCCGGTGTACGCGCAGGACACCTTCATCGGCGGCGCCAACCCTTACGTGCCGTTCGGAACCAATCCGATGGTGCCCTACGGCACGTGGGCGCAGCACTGATCCAGCACTGACATCCCGTCAGAACCATCGACCACCTCTGGAAGGAAGCACCAGCCATGATTCACGCCCAGTTCGACCCCACCGCCCGTCAGCTCCTCGCCGCCGCGGCTGTCGAGGCCAAGACCCGTAAGGACCTGTCCTGGCAGCAGATCGCCGACGCCGCCGGTCTGTCGGTGGCCTTCACGACGGCTGCCGTTCTCGGTCAGCACGCGCTTCCGGCGGAATCGGCGAAGGCCGTCGGTGCCCTGCTGGGCCTGGACGACGACGCGGTGCGGTTGCTGCAGACCATCCCGACCCGCGGCTCCATCCCCGGCGGCGTGCCCACCGACCCGACCATCTACCGCTTCTACGAGATGCTGCAGGTCTACGGCACCACCCTCAAGGCGCTGGTTCATGAGCAGTTCGGTGACGGCATCATCTCCGCCATCAACTTCCGGCTGGATGTGAAGAAGGTTGCTGATCCCGATGGTGGCGAACGTGCCGTCATCACCCTCGACGGCAAGTACCTGCCCACTGTGCCGTTCTGATTTCTGGTGCCGACTGCCTTAATATGGTGGGGTCGGCCACAGAAATTTTCGCAACGGCAAATTCTTGTGGCAAACTAGACGAAGGCCGCTGACGGCCGGCTTCGAGAGGATGGACTCAGCGTGGCGACGCACCTGCGCACGGCGGCGGTGACCTGGCTGGTCGCCGCACCGGTCTTCGGTGCCGGCGTGGCGAATGCCGCGCCCCATGACGTGCCGCTTTCGCCGGGTGTTTCAGCTGAGACAGGTGGGGACAGTTCGAGTCCTTCGCGTCCGGGGCTGTCGTCCATCGGCGATCTACACAAGGTGTTCGGCGGCCTGACCACCGCCGCGACCACGGCCGGAACCGGCGTGCTCAGCGGCTTCGGTGTCGCGCCGTCGGTCGGCCAGCAACTGACGCCCAAGTTCGGCGACGGACGCAACGGCACCAACGTCTCGTCCACGAACTCGTCCTCGAATACATCGATCGGCTTGCCGTCGGGTGTCGTCGGAACGACCGGGAGCACGGCTGCCAGCGAATCAGGCAACGTTGCCGAAACTCCCACCGCCACACCGTCTGTCCAGTCGGTCTCGGTTCCGCTGGTCCAGGCGAGCGTGGCGGCCGGTCAGGTAGCGGTCGTTGTGGCAGACGCGCCGATGGCGCCGGTGACGGCGTTGACGGGTCCGCTGCCCGCGTTCGTGGGTGAGCCGATCCGGAGCGTGGCTGCGCTGCCCGGATTTGCTGTGGCGCAGGCTCTGCCGGTGGTCGACGGGTTGGCCGCGGCAGCGGCGTCGCTGACGTCGGCCGCCATCACGCCGCCGTCCGGCGTGCCGCAGGCCGTCTCCTTCGGCCGTGACTTCGGGGCCCACACCGGGCCACCGGCATCCGGTGGGGCGCAGTCCAATTCACGCTTTGCCGGCCACGCCGGCGCCACCGGGGAACTGCCGGTGCGCGGACCCGCACCGGCTGATCGGGTCTTCGCGGCCGACAACGCCGTCGTCGTGGCGGCGCCGTATCGGGCCGGGTACTCGGACGACCTCCGCGCTGCCGGCCTCGGTGAGGTCGCCGCCGTCGCCGTCCCCGGTTTCACCGGCCTACTGGTGCTGACCGGGGCGGGTGGGCTGATCGGCTTCCGTCAGGCCCGTGCCGGCCGCGCGATGCACGGTGGCACCCTCACGCGATTCGCGAGTCAGTAGCCGGCCCTCCTTTTGTCGGTGAATTGTTTTGCGGCTGAAGGTATTTGATCAGCGTGGCGCTGACGTTGCTCAAAGGTGTTGGTGTGCAGTACCTTTGGCTGAACGCGCTGGTCAGCGCGTCGCTGCCCGACGCCGGTGAAATGCTGCGAAATCGACGCCTACCACACGTTGACGAGCGTTTGCCAGCCGACACGCCGAAGCGACGCTGTGGCGAAATCGGAGCGAGCTCCATCCGACGTGCAAAGAACCCGGCCGACCGCTTACTCTGATGCGGTACCTCGAGTACACAAATCAGACAATCCCTGGCCGACGCCGAACTTTGGAGCTGTGTTGACGTCATCCCGCCGTGTTCGTGGCGCCTGGCTGGCTGCTGCGCTGGCCGTCCTTGCCGTGCTCGGTGGGACAGTGGTGTCGTCGACGTCGCGCTGCCAGGAGGGTTGCAAGGTCGTCGCTGCATCGCGCGACCTGTCCGTCTCGCAGCCGGCCGCGCCCGAGCCCGCCGCGCTGCGCGTCACGCCGGCCGGTGGGACGAAGGACGTCAGCCCGGCCGCGCCCGTCAACGTCACGACCGCCAGCGGCACCATCACCGCGGTGACGATGGTCAACGGCGCCGGAAAAGAGATTCCCGGGACCCTCGGACCCGACGGCAAGACCTGGACGCCCGCCGAACAGCTCGGCTATGGCCGCAAGTACACGATGACCATCGAGGCGCGCGGCCCCTCGGGCATGCCGTCGCGGCAGACGTCGAGCTTCACCACGCTGGACCCCACCTACCAGACGGCGGTGTACCTCAACACCGTGTCCGGCGCTTCGCTGCAGGAGGGTGGGACCTACGGCGTCGGCGTCGTGGTCACCGCGCACTTCGACGAGAAGATCGAAGACAAGGCCGCCGCCGAGCGCAACCTCGTCGTCACCACCAACCCGCCGGTTCCCGGTTCGTGGCACTGGGTCGACGACGCCAACGCGCACTGGCGCCCGGAGAAGTACTACGCGCCGAACACGACCGTCACGGTCGCGGCGAAGATCTATGGCCTCAGGCTCGGCGACGGCACCTACGGCCAGCAGGACGAGCACGTTTCGTTCCGGATCGGCAATGCCCACGTTTCCGTCGCCGACGACCACACTCACCAGGTCAGCGTCTTCGACAACGGCAAGCTGGTGCGCACCATGCCGACCTCCATGGGCATGGGCGGCACCGAGTCCGTCGGCAACACCGTCATCTCGTTCTGGACGCCGCCCGGCGTCTACACCGTGATGGACAAGGCCAACCCGGTGATCATGGATTCCTCGACGTTCGGGTTGCCGGTCGGCAGTCGCCTGGGCTACAAGGAGACCATCCCGTGGGCGACCCGGATCAGTCACGACGGCATCTACCTGCACCAGTTGAACTCGACCATCTGGGCGCAGGGCAAGCAGAACACCTCGCACGGCTGCCTGAACCTCAACAGCGAGAACGCCAAGTGGTTCTATGACTTCTCCGTGCCGGGCGACATCGTCGAGGTGAAGTTCACCGGCGGCGAGCCGCAGAAGCTGAGCCAGAACGGCGACTGGAGCATGCCGTGGGACCAGTGGGTGCGCGGCTCCGCGCTGCCGCCGCCGCTGGTTCCCGTCGCACCCGTCGCCGCGCCGCTGCCGCCGCGCTAGTCACCCCTCGCGGGACCAGTCGGGCCAAGTGTGAACTATCTCACTATGACCCGTATTTCGGCGTAGCCTTAGGGCATCTTCGGCAAGGAGGGAGATGCGAATGAAGGGCGCGTATCACGATCCGGTGGACCATTCCCGAACTACGCAACCGCACGCCGGTGAATCCTTCATCGACACCCTGTGGCTGCCTGGCCTGGGCCTGATCGCACTCGGCATCGTCACCATCGCCGGCTTCGTCTTCGCGACCGCGTTCGGTCACACGGGGCTCGAGCTACCGCTCGGCCTCATCGCCGGCGCGTTGGTCACCGCAGGGGCGCTCATCATCACGTTCGAGCATCTGCGGGTCAAGCGAGTCGAGCAGCGGTGGCTTGCCGACCATCCCGAACGGCGCCTGCACGCAGGCTGACCGCCCGGTGGTCTAGCGCGGCAGCAGCCGCAGAATCTCCGGCGTCCGCGGATCGAGGATGTCGTCGAAGTCGTGATGCTTCTCGACGTACGCCTTGACCATGGGGCAGATCGCCACGATGCGCTTGCCCTGCTCCCGGGTGGTCGCCAACGCCTGGGCGATCAGCACGCTGGCCAGCCCGCGCCCGCCGAACGCCGGATCGATCTCCGTGTGGTAGAAAACCCGCTGCTCGCCATGCTCGATGAAAGCGGTGAGCCCCACGGACTTTCCCTCGACCGCGATGCTGAACCGGTCGGCTTCCTGGGTCACCTCGACGGGTTCGCCGTTCTTGTCGGTGAGCATTACTGGGGCCTTTCCTCCGGTGGGTGGTTTCCGCGGGACCAGGCGGGTGGTCGGTAGCGGGGGAGCGGGCAACCGCGCCGGCTCACCCTGGTAACCGATGACTTCGCCGAACTGTTCGGATTCGGCCTGCCACTGATTGCGGTACTCGACGATCTCGTCGTGCGTGCGCCCGACGAAGTTCCACCACATCAGCAGTTCCTCGGTGAACGGCGTGCCACCGAGAACGACGGCGCGTGCCGGTTCGGCACCGGTGTTGGCGAGGGCCAGGCGCGTGGATCCGACGCCCTGATAAGCCAATTCGTACGGCTGTACCGGCGTGCCCGCGACGGTCAGCGTCCCTTGATCGAGCAGCACGGCGTGCTCGAAGGTTGGGTCGACCTCGAACTCGACCGCGGCGCCCGCCGGCAGATCGACCTGGGCGCCGAGCAGCGGAGTGTGCGTGTGCACCGGCGACTGCTGCCCGGCCAGCGCCCCGAGAAAGACCGACACGGTGGCACCGCCGAAGGAAACCGGCTGTGGCGCATAGTGATCGAAATTGCGGGGACCGTGGCGTGCGGCGTCGGGCAGCGCGACCCACAACTGGACACCGTGCAGGATGGTCGTCGCCGGGGTGGAGACCTCCGAGTGGCAGATGCCGGCGCCGGCCGTCATGAGGTTGAGCTCGCCGGGCCGCACCATTTCGTGGACGCCATGCGAATCGCGGTGCTCGATCTCGCCGCTGAACAACCAGCTGACCGTCTGCAGACCGGTGTGCGGATGCGGCGGGACGTCCATCCCGGCCTTGGTGCGCACGTCTTCCGGGCCGTAGTGGTCGGCGAAACACCACGCGCCGACCAGCGAGCGCTCACGTTGCGGCAAGGTGCGACGGACCATCATCGCGCGCGGTCCGCCCAGCGGCACCTCGCGCGGCTCCAGAATCTCGATGCGGTTGGGAGGCCCGGCGGCACAGTCGTATTCGATGGGGTCTGCCTCAAGATTGCTCACGATTCGCCTTCCAGGCTGCGTACCATCGTCGCGTTCGCTCAGACCATACCCGCGCCGTCCTGACCGCAACCTGAAAGTAGGCAATGGACACCACCGAACCGGGCCTCGCGCACGTGCACATCGACAAACAGTCGCCCCACGCCTACCGGGCGCTGGTGGCGGTGGCGACCGCGGTCGGCAAGACCGCCGCCGAGGCCGGATTGCCACCCGCGCTGGTGGAACTGATCAACACGCGGGTGTCGCTGGTCAACGGCTGCCCGTCGTGCTTGGAGATTCATCACCGGCGCGCGGTGAAGGCGGGCGTCACCGAAAAGCAGCTGGCGACGCTGCGTGCGTGGCGTGACACCGAACTGTTCTCCGAGCAGGAACGGGCCGCGCTGCGGCTGGCCGAGATCACCACGACGCTGCCCGATCACGACACCGCCGAACGCGAATACGCAAGGGCGCGAGCGGTACTGAGCGACGACGAGCTCTCCGCGGTCATCTGGGTGGCCACCGCGATCAACGCCTTCAACCGGGTGTCGATCCTGAGCCGGCACCCGGTGCGGCCCTAGATACTGGCCCGCAGCCGGTCGCGCAGACCCGACGCGCGCAGCGCCTGACGTTCGACCGCCGCCCGCACTTCGTCGGCCGACCCGACGATGCGCACCTTCTTCTTCGCACGTGTGACGGCCGTGTAGAACAGCTCGCGGGTCAGCAGCCGGGAGTCGGCGGGCGGCAGGATCACCGTCACCTCGCCGGCTTGTGAGCCCTGGCTCTTGTGGATGGTCAGCGCGTACATGGTCTCGACGTCGACGATGCGGCTCGGCGAGAACTGTTGCGTCGCAGTCGCACCCGCGATGTACACCTGGACGCCGTCCGGCCCGGCGGCGACCAGGCCGGTGTCGCCGTTGTAGATGCCCAGTGCGTAGTCGTTGGCGGTGACCAGCAGCGGGCGGCCGGGGTACCACGGCGACCAGGTGGCCTGCCCGGTCTCGTCGGTGATCCAGCGCTCCACCTGACGGTTCCAGTGCCGAACCCCATAGGGCCCGTCGCGGTGCGCGCACAGCAGGCGGTGCTCGTCCATGGCCGCGAGACCGTCGTCGCCGGCGCCCAGTAGCGCGCATTCGCGAACTCTCAGTGCGTGGCCCACCAGAGCCGGGCGCAACACCGCGGCCGGGTCGGGATCCTCGACGAATTCGATCGCCGGATCCCCGGCCCGCAGCAGGGCCAGCACCTGATCGGCGGCACCGGACCGGATCGCTTCGGCCAGCCCGCCGATCGCCGCGCCGAACCGGTGCGTGGTGCGCAGCGCCGCGATCTGGATGGCCGGGTGGTCGGTGAGTCCGTCGACCAGATCTGCGAGCACGGCGCCCGCCTGCACCGAGGTCAACTGGTCGGGGTCGCCGACGAGTAGCAGCCGGGCGTCGGGCCGGACGGCCTCGAGCAGCCGGGCCATGAGCGTCAGCGACACCATGGAGGTTTCGTCGACGACGATGACGTCGTGCGGCAACCGGTTGCCGCGGTGGTGCTTGAACCGCGAGGCGCTGTCGGGGCGCCCGCCGAGCAACCGGTGCAGCGTGACGGCCCGCAGCCCACTGAGCCGCTCCTGGTCCGCGGCATCCAGCTTGGCCACCTCTGCCGAGACCGCTTCCTGCAGCCGGGCGGCCGCCTTCCCGGTCGGCGCCGCGAGTGCGATGCGCAGCCGGCCCGGGTGCGCGGCCTGCGCCAGGAGGGCGAGCAGCCGGGCCACGGTGGTGGTCTTGCCGGTGCCGGGGCCGCCGGTCAGCACCGTCACCGGTTGGGCCAGCGCGAGTTGCGCCGCGGCCCGCTGCTCCGCGAAACCCGTTGGCGGGAAAAGTCGTTCGAGCTCGACATCGGTGACGGACTGCGATCCCTGCGCCGACAGCGCCAGCAGGTCGGTGCACACCTGCTGTTCCTCGCGCCAGTAGCGATCGAGGTACAGCAGCCGCTCGTGGTCCAGCCGGATGGCGGTGCCCGTCAACGGGCTGCCCGCGACGGCGGCGATCAGTTCGTCGGGAGCCGGCCACGGTAGGTCGCCGTCGGCCCCGCTGCCGACGTCCTCGGCGACGGTGGCGAGGTCGACGCACACCGAGCCTTCCCGCAGCGCCCGGACCGTCAGCGCGACCGCGAGCGCGACGACCTCGCCGGCCTCGTCCGCCAGCGCGCAACATCTCTGGGCCACATGGATATCGGCCGCGTTCAGTACTCCGGCGGCGTTGAATGTCGCCAGCAGACCGGTAGCCGCGGGTACCTGGCGCCAGTCCATGGGGTCGGGCAACCGGTCCGGTGTCGCCTGCAGCGGTGCGGTCATGATTCGCGTCCTCGATCCAACAGGTCGGACAGCCCGCTCACCAGGTCGACCGGGGGCTGCCAGCTGAACACTCCGCATGGGTGACCGTCGACCACGGGGGTCGCCGGTCCGCACATGCCGCGGACGAACAGGTACGCCACGCCGCCCAGATGCTGCTCGGGCGTGTAGTCGGGCAATCGCCACCGCAGGAACCGGTGCAGCACAACCGAATACAACAACGCCTGTAAGGGGTAGTCGGAGTGCATCATGGCCTCGGCGAGCCGCGGCGCGGTGTAGTCCGCCGCCGTGTTCTCGGTGCCGAAGTCGCCCAGCCGGTTGGTCTTGTAGTCGACCACCAGATACTTGTGGCCTCGTTCACCCGGCACCCGCAGCACCGCGTCGATGGAACCGGACAGGTAGCCGTGCAACCGTTGCTGCCCCAGCGGTTCGGCCCGCAGCCGGGCACCATAGGCGGACAACGGATCCGACGCCGGCAGCAGCGCGCTCACCAGCGCGCCGACGTCGCCGAGCCGGATGTCCCGCGCCGCGTCGGGCCGATCCTGGCCACCACCCAGCGGCATCTCGAAATCGAGTTCCCGCAACCGATCCCGCAATCCGATCTGCCGCAGCGTGAAACCCGGCGCCAGCGGGCCGAGCGGGGTGTCGTGCATCGGCACCAGGGCCGTGGCGAGCTCGCCGGTCGGCACCTCGACGTTCCACAGCCCGGACTGCTCGTCGATCCGGGCGGCCAGCTCGGCGGTGAGATCGTCGGACAGGGGATCGGCCCGTTCGAGCACGGCGTGCACCAACGAACCGAAGGCAGCGCCGGCCGGCAACTGCGCCATCGGCGACGGCAGATCGCCGGGCAGTGGACCCGGCGGTGCCTCGGTGACGACGTCCGCTGATTCGTCGTCCCGCAGCGTCGTGTCCGGTTCGCTGCTCACGGCCTGCCCGTCGTCGTGCACGACCCGGACCAGAGCCGAATACGACGTCCGGCGCCAATGAGTGTCGATGCTGCGATGGAAATGCCGCACATCCAGGTCCAGGGGGGCCGACGGCGCCGGTGGAGACATCGGCGTCCCGGGCTCGGCCGCCTCGACCACGGGACCGCCCGCGTGCTCCCACGCGGTGAAACAGGCCATCGCATCGTCATCCGAAACCGTCTGTGGGACAAGGGTGTCCGGCACGGTGGTGGCGCCGGGCCGGCGGCCCCGCAGCAGCCGCGACAGACCGCCGTTCTGCTCGTCCCGCGACGGCGCCCACCACGCCACCACCTGCGACTGCGCCCGGGTGAGTGCCACATAGGTGAGCCGGACGTTGTCCCCGGCGATCTCGGCCAGGCCGGCCTGCTCCGCCGCGGCGCGGTCGGTGGCCCCGGCGCCACCGAGATGCAGACAGCGCGTGCCGTCGGTGTCATGGAACCGCAGCACGGTGTCTGCCTTGACGAACCGGTTGAACCCGAACGGCAGATACACCACCGGGAACTGCAGGCCCTTGCTGCGCCACACCGTCATGATCTGCACCGCCGCGGCGTCACTGTCCAGACGGCGGTTGCGTTCGGCCGGGCCGCCGCGGTCCTTCAGTTGGCGGCGCAGCCAATCTCGCAGGGCGGGCAGGTGATAGCGCTCGCGGTGCGCGGTTTCGTGCAGGAGTTGGCTGACGTGCGCCAGGTCGGTCATGTGCCGCTCGCCGCCTCGATGCCCGAGGACCCGTTCGGGCAGGCCCAGCGATACCGCGGCCTCGAACACCGCCGCGATACCGCGATCCCTGGCCAGGCCCGCCCAGTGCCGGATGGTGGTGGTGATCTGGTCGGTCAACTCGTCGCCGCCGGCAGCCAGATCCGCCGCGCGGTGGCCGAAGAACATGGTGGTCGCGGCGGCCCGCGCCACGCCACTGCGATTGGGGGTGTCGAAGGCATCGAGCAGCCGCAGCCACTCGGCCGCCGCAGCCGAGGCGAACACATCGGTATCACCCGAATACACCACCGGAATACCCAAGTCCAGCAACGCATCCCGGCACGGTACGGCGTCCAGGCCGCTGTCGACGATCACCGCGATGTCGCCGGCGGTCAGCGGCCGGCCATCGAACTGTGCGCCGCTGGCCAGCAGTACCGAGATGTCCGCGGCGAGATCCTTGGCGATGTACGGCCGCAATTGGCCGATCGGGACCATCCTGCGCTGCGGCGTCCCGAACTCCGTGCGCGCCACCACCCGCAGCCGGAACGGATCGTTGCGCGGCGCCCCGGTGAGTCGGTGACGGTCGGTGCGTGCCTCGACGGGATGCACCACGATGTCCTCGTCGCCGAGGGCCGCACCTTTGAGCACCGTCTGCAGCCGGTCCACCAGAACCTTGTCGCTGCGCCAGTTCTCGGCCAGGGTCAGCCGCTGGTCGGCGCTGCGGGCGGCATCCAGATAGGTGACGATGTCGCCGCCGCGGAACGCGTAGATGGCCTGCTTGGGGTCGCCGATCAGGACGACGGCGCTGTGCCCGACGAAAGCCCGCGAGATCACCTGCCACTGCACCGGGTCGGTGTCCTGGAACTCGTCGACCATGACGATCGGCCAGCGGCGGCGCATCCGGTCGCGGGCCGGTGCGTCGGACTCCTCCAGTGCGGTGGTCAGCCGGCTCAGCAGGTCGTCGAAGCTCAATACCCCCTGCCGGCGTTTGCGGCGTTCGAGTTCTTCGAGCACTCCCGCGGCGAATGACAAGCGTTGTGCCGCAACGCTGTCTGGGTCGGCGGTCGCGGGCCGCAGTTGTGCGCTGGGATCGCCGACGACCCGCTTGGCCAGGTCGAGCGCATCGGCGAAGCTCAGTGCGGGCTCGTCGCGCTGGTCTCCGTAGGTCGTCAGGTACAGGTCGGAGACGATCTCTTCCACCAGGTCATCGAGGCTCTCCACCAGCTGGGCGCCCGAATCGGTGTCACCGGCGATGCCGAGGGAACGCAGTACCAGCCCGCAGAACTCGTGCGTGGTGGCGATGGTCGCGGCGTCGAAATCCGACAATGCGGCGCGCAGGCGGGCGCGGCGCAGGACCAGTTCGTCGGGCGCCGCGGCGGCCAGGTGGCGGATCAGGTCGTCCGCATCGTCGGGCGGATCATCCAGCGCGGCAACGGTCTTCACCAACTGGGCCCGCACCCGTTCTCGTAGTTCCCGGGTGGCCGCACGGCTGAACGTGATCAGCAGCATCTGGTCCAGCGTGGCGGCGCCCTCGGCGACGTACCGGGTCACCAGACCGGCGAGGACATAGGTCTTGCCGGTACCGGCGCTGGCTTCCAGCACCGTCGTCGTCGCCGGTTCCGGCAGCGGGCCGAGCAGGTCGAACGCGTCCATCAGATCCGCCGTTCGGCATCGAGCAGCGGCCGCCACAACCGGGACGCGTAGGCGCCCAGGCGCGTGTTCTCACCCGGCACGGCGACCTCGTCGGGCCGCGGCGCGTCGAGGAGCACCGCCAGTGGCGCGGCCAGTCCCCACACTTCGACATACTCGGCGCCGTCCTTCTCCCAGCGCCACTCCGAATCGGCACCCCGCTCGGGTACGGGGTCGTCGAACTGCCGCGCCAGCGCCCATTCCAACGACGTCTTCAACGGCAGTGGCAGCGGTTCGCGCCGGCCCGCGTCGTAGATCGCGACCAGTTCGCGCAGCACCGAAAGCGGTTGCTCCGGAGGCTGGTACGCCATGGCCTGCATGGTGTTCCGCGGACCACGGCCGATGCAGTACGCCTCCCACTCCCGCTCCGGGGCGCCCGCGGCCAGCGCCACCAGGGTGACCCAGGCCTGCAACCGGTGCTTGGCGCCCAGCTTCGAATAGGTGACCGTCACCGTCCGGTCCTGCCACAGCGGGCCGACGGTGCCGGTGAGCCTGCGCCCGGCGCCCAGGTCCACATCGATGTCCAACGCGCCGGCCTCGCCCCGCTGCAGCGTCCGCGCGGCCGTCGCCAGTTCGATGGCCTCGCCGCGGATTTCGCGGGCCTGACGCCAGCCGAGGTGTCCCGGCGGCAGCGTGCCGCGCCGCCACTCGGCGCCGATGACGAAGTCGGGATCCCGGCCGATCTTCAGATCGTCGAGCATGCGTTCCCCGACCGCCCACTTGCCGAGGCCGTCGATGGCGACCGGGATGGCATCGGACAGTTCGTCGGCGTCCCACGGCAGCGTGTAGTCCAGCGCCCGGAAGAAACCCTTGACCGGGTTCGCGAAGAACCTCAGCAGCTCGGCCAGTTCGACGTCGCCGCACGGGGATTCGTCCAGCGGGCCATCGATGAGCCGTGGCTTCGGCCGGCGTTCCCCGAGGACGGCCCTGGCCCCGCGCAACGCTGCCGGGTCGTAGGTGAACGGCCGGTCGGGCACCAGCCGGTCGCGGGCGACGGTGCGAATGTCGAAGGGCTGCAACGGGTGATCGGCCACGATGCGGCCGCGCACCGGCTCACCGGTGGTGCGGTCGAGCGCGTCGAGCAGCTCCTGCACCGGGACCGCCGGCGGCCGGTGCTCACCGGAGTGCTCGTCGGTGCCGGTGTAGGTGATGACCAGGGTGTCGGTGGCCGAGCAGATGGCATCGAGCAGCAACTGCCGGTCCTCGGAGCGGATGTCGCGTTCACCGGTGAGCGGATGACGGGCCAGGACGTCGTCGCCGTCGGCGATGCTGGTTCGCGGGAAGACGCCGTCGTCGAGCCCGATCAGACACACCACCCGGTGCGGCACCGAACGCATCGGGACCATGGTGCACACCGTGAGGGTGCCGGTGCGGAAGTTGGCGCGCGTCGGGCGGCCGGCCAGTTGCCGTCGCAGCAGGGACCGGACATCGGGCAGCCGCAGCGTCGTACCGGACCGAGAACCCGCGTGGGTCAGCACTTTCGCCAGTTCGCGGTCGAGTTGCCCCTGCTGCCACTGGTCGTCGGCACCGACCCGCGTGAGCTGCGCGATGCCGTCCCGCAACACCTCGACCCAGCCGTCCAGCGGCTGCGCGCCGGTGAGGCGGTCGACGACGCCGCGCAACCGCTGCACATACTCCGCCAACCGGCCTGCCAGTTCGACGCGGTTCGAGTCGACGTCGTCGAGCGGCAATGCGGTGCCCAGCCAGGCCTGCGAATCGTCGGACATCGCGGCGCCCACGAGCAGCCTGTCGACCCCGAACTGCCATGTGTTCTGCGGGTACCGCTGCAGCTCGTACGGGGTGCGGTGCACCGCGTCGAAACCCCACCGAATACCTGCGGCGCCAACCCATTCGGTGATGTCCACCAGGTCGTCGTCGCTGAGTGCGAAGCGTCGGCGCACTGGATCGCTGTGCGCCAGGCTGAGCACCGCGCTGGCGGTGGCGCGGCCGTCCGCGATGTCTAGCAGTTCGGCCAATACCCCCAGCAGGGGATTGGTCTGGGTCAGTGCGCGGTCGGCCAACCGGACCCGCAGGCCCTGGGCCGGGTGGCCCCGGTCGGCATGCTCACCCGCGCCGAACGCGGCGGTGATCAGCGGTGCGTAGGTGTCGATGTCCGGGCACATCACCAGGATGTCGCGTGGCTGCAGGGTCTCGTCGTCGTCGAGCAGGCCCAGCAGCACGTCGCGCAGGACGTCGATCTGCCGGGCCGCACCGTGACAGCGATGGATTTGGACGGACCGATCGTCCTTCAGCAGCTGACGCCGCGGGCCGGGCCGCACCTCGTCAGCCGAGATGTCGGACTGCAGCCAGCCCAACAACGTGTCCGGAAACCCGCTGCGGGGGTGGAACTGATCGGTCTGCGCGGCGGGCAGGCCCCGTTGCAGCTCCCGCAGATCGCGGCCGAGGGTCTGCAGCAGCGGATGGCTCACGCGGAGCCGGCTGGTGTCCCCGCGCCGGGGCTCCTGACCGCGCAGATCGGACAGCGTCTGCCACAACGGGTCGCTGGGATGCGGCAGCCACAGGTGCAGATCGTGATGGGTGGCCAACGCCCCGAGTAGTTCGAGGTCGGCTGCGGGCAGCCGGGTATGCCCGAACATGGACAGCCGAGACGGCAGCGCCGACGGTGAATCAGTCAGGCGGGCAATGGTTTTCGCTTGCCGTACCGAGGGTGGGTCGGCGTCGATGCGTGCGGCCGTCGCCCGCCACAGGTGCGGTTGCCAGAGCAGGTCGTCGTCCAGCCGGCCGCCCGCGCCGTCGGAGCTGCCGCCGTCGCACCAATCGGCGAGCATCGTCGGCCGGGCTTTGGCGTAGGTGTCGAACAAACCCGCCAGCCGCCGGGCCACCGCGTACCGGCGGCCCTGTCGCAGCTGGGTCTCTTCGGGGCTGCCCAGTTCGGTGTAGCCCAGGTGCGCGGCGAGGGTGTGCGCCCAATCGGGGTGGGTCTGGCCGAGGTCGTCGAGCTCCTCCAGCAGCGGCCACACCATGGCGTCGGGGTCCCACGGGTTGCTGTCGACTGTGCCGGTGATTTCCGCGAGAAGTGATGTGGGGGAGCGGAATTCGATGCCCGCGCACACGCCGTCGGCGGCCGCGCCCTGGCCGAGTACATGGGACAGCTGCTGGCTGAGCCAGCGTTCCATGCCGCGCGCGGACACCAGAACCAGCTCGGCGGCGAACGGATCCGCCGGCGGCTCGGCGAGCAGCGCACCCAGCCCAGCGGCAAGCGCGCTGGTGTCCTCGGCTCGGTGCAGGTGTAGCGCCATCGGACCACCCTAGGACGGGGCACCGACAGTTGAGCGAGGCCGGTAGGCCCAGAGACCGGGTGTTACCGGGCGGCGAATTCGGCGGCCAGGCCGTCGATGCCGGCCTGGATCGCGGCCAGCGATTCGGCGCGGGCCTTGAGCTTGCTGGCCAAGTGATGTTTGGTGTGCAGCGTCGCGGCGAAGCCGGCGGCCACCTCCTGAGCGCGGCTCAACACGTTCTCCGGCTCGACGATCTCGTCCACCCAGCCAGCCGCCCGCGCTTCCTCGCCGGTGAACGTCGCGGCCAGACCGACCGCCCGCTGGAAGGCCGCCTTGGTCAATCGCATGCGCAGGATCTCGACGCACGCCTGGGGCACCGTCATGCCGATGGCCACCTCGTTGGCCTGACACCGCATCGTGGGAGAACCGACCCGGTGGTCGCCGGACTCCAGCAGGAACGAGCCGCCGGCGATCGCGTGTCCGGTGGCGGCGATCACCACGGGGACGGGGAAACGCAGGAGCCGGGCGTTCAGTTCGATGCCGCCGCGCAGCATCGCCAGCCCGGCTGCCGCGTCACCCGAGCCGAAGATCGCGAGGTCGAACCCTGCGCTCAGCACCCGGTTGTTGCCGGCGAGCACGATCGCTTTGACCTCGGCGGCCTGCTCGGCCTGATCCAGCGCGGCGTTGATGTTCTGCTGCATCGTCGGGCTCAGGACGTTGACCTTGCCGTCGTCCAGCGTGATCGTGGCGACTGCATCGGTCACGGAGTAGGTGACGGTGCTCATCGGTTCTCCCTCGGTCGGTTCCCGGGCCGGGAACTGTTTGAGCCGATGCTAGACGGGCCCGCGGAGGCGCCGGCCGTCAGTGGACGCCGTTGCGGTGCCGGCCCTTCGGACCCTCGTCGACCCACTGGATTTCCAGTTCGGTGGTCTCGTCGGCCTCGCGGCTGCGCCACCGGTCCTGGGTTTCCCGGACCGCCCGGTTCATGCGGTCGATCTCCGCGCGGAAGACCTCGGGCTGCGTCTCCTTCGAGGCGTAGTGGAAGTACGTCAGCACGCTGCGGAGCAGCTCGAGCTTCTGCTTCTCCCGCTTGGCGAGGTCATGCGTCGTCATCAGCTCCAGCCGTTGCACCGGCTGCAGCGCGGCCCAGTCGAGCACCGCCTTCGACTCGTACTCGCGGGGCTTCGGCGCGAATCGGGACTTCTTGCCGGGCGCGGGGGCCGCCAGGTCGTAGTAGGTGAGCGTCCCCTCGAATCGGGACCGGATCGACCCGCCCAGCTCCTCCCGGCTGATCGCCGAGTCCCAGATGGTTCGCCACTCTTGCCCCGGGGCCAGGACCGAGAGTTCGCTGGGCAGCCGCAGCTCAGTGACGTCGAGCTCGCCGTCGTGGTCGGAATCCTCGTAGATCGCGACGGTCGGATGATTGGTGAACTCGAACGAGATGTTGTGCGCCGCGGTCTGCCCGAAATTGCGGACCACCAGCTCGATCAGGTGCCAGTCGGACGCGTGCGGCTCCATGAACATGGTCACCTGCGGCCGAACCTGATCCCGCTTGAGCTGGCGATTCTTGGAGAGCTGGCGATTCACCACGATCAGCACGACGATGCCGAACGCCAGCGCGGCCCAGGCCGCGATGGCCAGCCAGCTGCCCGACCCCAGGCCCGTCAGGTCATTCCAGCGTTGAGATATCCAGTCCACCGCGCCACCCAGTCGTCATTTCACCGATCGGTAATCCGACACCGAGACTAATATTCGCTGGTTGACTTGTACAACGGAGGAAAGTTCGTAGCTGCGCGCTCATGACCAGGCGACTGTGCCGCTAGCCGCCCATGAGCATGCGCCACTGGTCCAGGTTGCTGGCCCGGTAGACGTAGTTGGAGCGACGGACGTCGTCGAGCGGCGCGCTGGGTTCGGCCGAGTACCAGTGCCCGGGGAAGACCGTCGGATCGCCGGGCAGCGCGGCCAGCGCCTGCAGGCTGTGGAACATGTCATCGACGTTCCCGCCGGGGAAATCGGTGCGGCCGCAGCCCTCCAGGAACAGGGTGTCGCCGGCGACCAACCGGCCGTCGAGCAGGAAGCACTGGCTGCCGGGAGTGTGCCCGGGGGTGTGCAGCAGCTCGATCGGCACGGCCCCGACCTGCACGACGTCGCCGTGCTGGTGCGAGGTTAGCTCCGACGGCGCGATGCCGGTGACCCGGGACACCCAGTCGGCCTCGTGGGCGTTGACGTGCACCGGCACGCTGACCCGCTCCAGCAGTTCGGCCAGGCCCTTGAGCTCGAAGCCCATCATCGAGCCGCCGACGTGGTCGGGGTGGTGGTGGGTGACGAGCACGCCCGACAGGTGCATGCCGTCGGCCTCCAGGGCGTCGACCAGATCGCCCGCGGCGTAAGCCGGGTCGACTACCACACAGTCGCCGGTCTCCCGGTCGCCGATCAAGTAGGCGAAGTTGCGCATCTGCGCGGCGATCGGATCGGTCGCCGCGAAGTCGCGGCCGGCGAGCAACTGACGGAAATACAGGCGGTCATCAGGCATGCGGACAGCCTAGGAGGGTGGTCGGCCCGCGATGAAGTGCGTGGCTGCAATCTCTCGGCTCGTATCGCTCCGCGATTGAAGTCAGGTATCCATTTCGAGCTGACGGCGTCCCTGGTTTCAATCGGGAAGGGTGGGCGCGGCTGCTGATTGAAGCCAGGGATTCTCGTGACCGGTTTGTCGGGGGTCCTTGGCAGCATCGCGCCATGGGGGTATTCATCGGCAGCGAGGCATTGGCCGCGGGGAAGGTCACGCGCAATGACCTGCGGCGTCACTACAGGCGCATGTTTCCGGACGTGTACGGACCGCCCGAGCCCACCATCCGCGACCGCGTGCGTGGTGCGTGGTTGTGGTCCGGCCGACGTGGTGTCATCTCGGGAGTGGCGGCATCGGCGCTGCATTGGGCGAAATACGTCGACGACGACGCCCCGATCGAGATGTTGTGGCGGAATGGTCACCCGCCGAACGGCTTGATCGTGCGGAATGAGGCGTATGCCGCCGACGAGGTCACCACGTATGACGGGATTCCGGTCACCACACCGGCGCGGACGATCTTCGACCTGGGCCGACACCTCGACCGCGATGAGGCTGTCGCGCGGATCGACGCACTGCTGTGGGTCGGCCGGGTGGGTATCGGCGACGTTCAGCCGACCATCGGGCGATATCCGTGGGCGCGCGGTCTGGCGCAACTCCGGGTAGCACTGGCGTTGGCTGACGAGGGGGCCGAGTCGCCGAGGGAGACGCGGCTGCGCCTGCTGCTCACCGATGCGGGCATGCGCCCGACCGACACCCAGATCCCGGTCTACGAGGGCAATCGGCTGATCACCAAGTTCGACATGGGTTGGAAGCACCTCCTGGTCGGGGTGCAATACGACGGCGGTCACCATCAGACCGACCGCGAGCAGTACGTGCGCGATCAGAAGGCGCTGCCCAAGCTCGAAGCGCGGAACTGGATCGTCGTCAAGGTGATCAAGGAGGACACCGACGATGACGTCCTGGCCCGGGTAGCGGCTGGCTTGTTCCGCCGTGGCTGGCGGGCGGCGTAGTTGAATCGGTGCCTGGTAGAAGCGGGCAGCGTCCCTGGATTCAATCAGCACGCCTGCCGGGTCGATCGAATTGCACTGAGGGATCGTTCGAACGGCATAGCGGTACCTGGCGTCAATCGGGCGTTTCGAAGCCCGCGATCGTCGAAGCGTGGGACAACCGCGGGACGAGATCGGGCAAACCGGCGACGGGAACCCCCGGGGGAGTCAAAATAGGGCGGTTACGCTGCCGTTTTGGCAGCTGATTCAGCGAGACGGTAACCTCTTTAAGGCCCACGGGGCAGACGGTCGTAACCGACAGTTCGAAACCGAGGGTCAGGCCCCCTTAGCTCAGTCGGTAGAGCGTTTCCATGGTAAGGAAAAGGTCAACGGTTCGATTCCGTTAGGGGGCTCGGTGGACATATGGCGAGCGGAGCGACGGAAGTAAGAATCCGCCGCTGCGCCGCCTGTGTCTGTCGGGGCGGTGTAGCTCAGCTGGTTAGAGCGCACGACTCATAATCGTGAGGTCGGGAGATCGAGCCTCCCCACCGCTACCAGCACAACAGGGATTTACGAAGCGAAAGAGGCAGAGACGTGGCGTCGAGTACCGACGTACGGCCGAAGATCACCTTGGCCTGCGAGGTGTGCAAGCACCGTAACTACATCACCAAGAAGAACCGTCGTAACGACCCGGATCGTCTTGAGATCAAGAAGTTCTGCCCGAACTGCGGTACGCATCAGCCGCACAAAGAGTCGCGTTAGCCACTCGTCGTGGGCCTGTCGGCGGAAATTGTCGGGTATCACTACCGGCATCCTGAGTGCTACGAGGTCGGTCGCGAGAAGATTCGTGAGCACGCGATCGCCGTCCAGAACGATGACGCATGCTTTCACCGGGAGTCGGCTGCAGCTGAACTCGGGCACGACGCGCTGCTGGCGCCTCTGACGTTCATCAGCATCTTCGGCTACCAGGCGCAGTTGGCCATGTTCGAGGACGCTGGTGTCGTCATCTCGGATGCCCAGATCATTCACGTCGATCAGGAGCTGAAGTTCTTCGCGCCGATCAAGGCCGGCGACAAGCTCTTCTACGACGTCTATGTCGACTCGTTTCGGCAGGCGCACGGCACCGACATCATCGTGACCAAGAACATCATCACGAACGATCGTGGTGACGTCGTTCAAGAGGCCTACACGACCCTTGCGGGTCGTTCGGGTGAGGACGGACAGAAGGGATTCTCAGATGGCGCTTCGTGAATTCAGCTCGGTCAAGGTCGGTGACGAGTTGCCCGAGAAGACCATCAAGCTGACCCGGCAGGACCTGGTCAACTACGCCGGTGTTTCCGGCGACCTGAACCCCATCCACTGGGACGACGAGATCGCCAAGCAGGTCGGTCTGGACACCGCCATCGCCCACGGCATGCTGACCATGGGTCTGGGCGGCGGCTTCGTGACCAACTGGGTCGGTGACCCGGCTGCCGTCACCGAGTACAACGTCCGTTTCACTTCGGTGGTCCCGGTCCCCAACGACGGCATCGGCGCCGAACTGATCTTCACCGGCCGCGTGAAGTCGGTCGACGAGGAAGCCAAGTCGGTCACCATCGCGCTTTCCGCCACGACCGGCGGCAAGAAGATCTTCGGCCGCGCTGTCGCGACCGCGAAGTTGGCCTAGCCCATGCCGGTGAATCCCGACATCTTGGGGATGGTTCACAAGTACCCCCAGGTGTTCACGGTGGGGCGCGAGCAGGTCCGGCAGTACGCCAAGGCAGTCAAGTCCGACCACCCCGTGTCGATGGATGAAACCGCCGCGGCCGAGTTGGGCCACGACACCCTGATCGCCGGTCCGACGTTCGTGTCGATCGTCGCGCTGCTGGTTCAGCAGGATTTCTTCCGCGCCGTCGACGTCGGCATGGAGACCATGCAGATCATCCAGGTCGACCAGAAATTCGTCTACCACCGCCCGGTCAAGGTCGGTGACCGGCTGCACGCGACCGTCGAGATCGCATCGATCGAGCACCGGTTCGGTGCCGACATCGTGCTGACCCGCAACACCCTCACCGATGACGACGGTGGCGTCATCATGGAGGCCTTCACCACGTTGATGGGCCACGAAGGCGACAATTCGGTGTCGGTCCGCTACGACCGCGAGACCGGACAGGTGCTCCGCTCGGCCGCCGGAGCGGATTAGTAACTCAGACTGGGGCCGATGTACACTCGGTCCTCGGGGATCCACCCTTTTCAGCGCGCTGTCCGTCGGTTACAGATCGACCGATCGGGGAGCGCGCGAATTGTGTGAGGACCCAGCCGGAAGCGCCGACCTGGTCGGTGCTGAAGGGGCGTAGCTCAATTGGCAGAGCAGCGGTCTCCAAAACCGCAGGTTGCAGGTTCAAGTCCTGTCGCCCCTGCTCAACTGAATACCGATGTGGACACTGGAATTGTGACCACCTGGAACAGACGAAAGGCATGCGGTGAGCGACGAGCGCGATAGTGCCGGCTCCGCAGGCGCCGGTACTGATGCGGGCACCGACGCGGGCGAAAGCGAGTCGCAGGGCCAGACCGCAGTTGTGACGCGCCCGGCGCGTCCGACCGGAAAGCGGGCCCGGCGGGCCGTCGAGGTCGACGAGTCCGAGTCGGACACCGTCGAGGCGGATTCTGACGCCGCGGACAGCGCGGCCGACGCCGGCAAGAAGGCCAAGCCGAAGAAGGCTGAAAAGTCCAAGAAGACGGGTCCCACTCGGAACCCCTTCGTGTTCGTCTGGAACTTCCTCAAGCAGGTCGTCGCCGAGCTGCGGAAGGTCATCTGGCCGAACCGCAAGCAGATGATCGGCTACACGACCGTCGTGCTGGTGTTCCTGGTCTTCATGGTGGCGCTGATCGGTGGGGTCGACTTCGGTCTCGCCAAGCTCGTCATGTGGGTGTTCGGCTGACGCCGTCCGCCCGCCGTGACGAGCTCAAGAACGTAAGAGAGGACTGACTACCGTGACTTTCGATGGCGAGACACCTTCGGATGAGTCCGACGTGACCGCCGAGGCAGTCGAGTCGGTGGAGACCTTGGACGACACCGTGGAAACTTCGGAGACCGCGGATGTTGCCGACGCGCCCGAGGCGACCGAAGTGGTTGTCGACGAGACGGTGGAGGCCGTCGCCGAGGAGCCCGAGGACGAGGACGAGGATCCCGCGGTCGCGCTGAAGAAGCAGCTGCGGCGTCAGGCCGGCGAGTGGTACGTCATCCACTCGTACGCCGGTTACGAGAACAAGGTGAAGGCCAACCTCGAGACCCGCGTCCAGAACCTGGACGTCGGCGACTACATCTTCCAGGTCGAGGTACCGACCGAAGAGGTCACCGAGATCAAGAACGGCCAGCGCAAGCAGGTCAACCGCAAGGTGCTGCCGGGCTACATCCTGGTGCGCATGGACCTGAACGACGAGTCGTGGGGCGCCGTGCGCAACACGCCGGGTGTGACCGGGTTCGTCGGTGCGACCTCGAAGCCGTCGGCCCTGTCGCTCGACGACGTCGTCAAGTTCCTGCTGCCGCAGGGTGCCGCGAAGAAGCCCGCCAAGGCGACCTCGGCTTCCGCCGCGTCGGGTGCCGACAGCGAAGCCAGCCTGGCGCGTCCGGAGATTCTGGTCGACTTCGAGGTCGGCGAGTCCGTCACCGTCATGGATGGCCCGTTCGCGACGCTGCCCGCGTCGATCAGCGAGGTCAACGCCGAGCAGCAGAAGCTCAAGGTGCTGGTGTCCATCTTCGGACGTGAGACGCCGGTCGAATTGACCTTCACACAGGTCAGCAAGATTTAATCGCGGACTGCCAACTCGCGATTAGCAGGATGTAGTCG
The DNA here is from genome assembly GCF_025331195.1 of Mycolicibacterium llatzerense. NCBI lineage: Bacteria > Bacillati > Actinomycetota > Actinomycetes > Mycobacteriales > Mycobacteriaceae > Mycobacterium > Mycolicibacterium llatzerense. The sequence goes on from NZ_LXOV01000001.1 coordinate 2,463,401, forward strand.
CACCGCGGCTACCTAGAAAGGAACACCACACCAATGGCCCCGAAGAAGAAAAAGGTCGTCGGGCTGATCAAGCTGCAGATCCAGGCCGGCGCGGCCAACCCCGCCCCGCCCGTGGGTCCGGCGCTCGGCCAGCACGGCGTCAACATCATGGAATTCTGCAAGGCGTACAACGCTGCGACAGAAAGCCAGCGCGGAAACGTCATCCCCGTGGAGATCAGCGTCTACGAAGACCGCACCTTCACGTTCGTTCTGAAGACCCCGCCGGCAGCGCGTCTGCTGCTCAAGGCTGCGGGTATCCAGAAGGGTTCGGCCGAGCCGCACAAGACCAAGGTCGCCAAGATCAGCTGGGACCAGGTCCGCGAAATCGCCGAGACCAAGAAGGAAGATCTCAACGCGAACGACATCGACGCCGCTGCCAAGATCATCGCCGGCACTGCCCGGTCGATGGGTATCACGGTCGAGTAATCCCCGGATTCGCGCAGCTGCGTGAATCCACCCGTGGAAGAGCCCGCTTCGGCTCGCTAACCACACCTCTGAACTGGAGATTCAAATGAGCAAGAACAGCAAGGCATACCGCGAAGCTGCCGAGAAGGTGGACCGCGACAACCTGTACACCCCGCTCCAGGCCGTGAAGCTGGCCAAGGAGACGTCCTCGAAGAAGCAGGATGCGACCGTCGAGGTTGCGATCCGGCTGGGTGTTGATCCTCGTAAGGCAGACCAGATGGTGCGTGGCACCGTCAACCTGCCGCACGGCACCGGTAAGACCGCCCGCGTAGTGGTGTTCGCGGTTGGTGAGAAGGCCGAGGCCGCTGTGGCCGCCGGCGCCGATGCCGTCGGTAGCGATGACCTGATCGAGCGTATCCAGGGTGGGTGGACCGACTTCGACGCCGCGATCGCGACGCCGGACCAGATGGCCAAGGTCGGTAAGATCGCCCGCGTCCTCGGCCCGCGTGGTCTGATGCCGAACCCGAAGACCGGCACCGTCACCCCGGACGTGGCCAAGGCCGTGTCCGACATCAAGGGCGGCAAGATCAACTTCCGTGTCGACAAGCAGGCCAACCTGCACCTGATCATCGGCAAGGCGTCGTTCGACGAGGTCAAGCTGGCCGAGAACTACGGTGCCGCGCTGGACGAGGTGCTGCGCGCCAAGCCGTCGTCGTCGAAGGGCCGTTACCTGAAGAAGGTCGTCCTCTCGACGACCACCGGCCCGGGTATCCCGGTCGACCCGTCGGTCACCCGGAACTTCACCGAAGAGGCGTAGGCCCCAGGCCACATCCGCTCTTACTGCGAACCCCCGTACGACTCCGGTCGTGCGGGGGTTCGTTGCATATCTCACAATGACCGCGTTCTCAGATGCGGTTCAGGTTCGTTTAGCGGCTGTCACAGGTGCGTCGCCAACCATCGAATCCATGAGCAACTGTCTGTGCGGCCACGATCGTGCCGCCCACCAGCACTACCGTGCGGGTTCGGACTGCGCGCTCTGCAAGCCAGGGGGTTGCGGGCGCTTTCGCACCGACTCGTCCGTGAGCCAGTGGCAGAGCTGGTTCCGCGCGACCGCACCCCGACCAGTGGCCGACGAGACCGCTGTCTGAATACCGATTGGGGCGTGGTGATCACGCCGCCGTGCTGTGGCCGGGGAGGGCCGCAGCTTCGGCCTGGACGAACGCGCGGATGGTGCGACCCATGTCCGCGATGGCGGCCCGGGCATCCGGGAGGACGTCGGCGCCAGCGTGGAAGACGTGCAGTGCGCGATCCCAGATCTGCACGGTGCAGCGGACTCCCGCCTCACGACAGCGCTGAGCCAACTGTTCGGCGTCGGCGAGCAGCACTTCGGTTGAGCCGACCTGGATGAAAACCGGTGGGAGTCCGGTGAAGTCGTGGTTCACCGGAGACCACCGCGGATCCAGATCGCCTCCGGCCGCGAAACCGACCAGGGCCGGGACCGAGAGCGTGAAGGCCGACAGTACGGCGTCCGTCCGATCGTTGGGGTGGGCAAGCCTGTGGGCCGGATCGAGATCGGCCCACGGCGCGATGGCGGCGATGCCGCCTGGCATCGGCAATCCGCGCTCACGTGCCGCCAGCGCCGTGGCGAAGGTCAGGCCGCCGCCCGCGGAATCACCGGCGAACACGATCTTTTCGGAGTCGAAGCCCAGTCCGAGCAGATGTTGGTACGCGTGGAGCGCGTCGGCGACGGTTTCCGTGATGTGGGCTGCGGGCAGCTGGCGGTAGTCCACGTTCAAGAGCGGGAGGCCCGCGGCGCGGGTGATGCGTCCCGCGATCCGGCGATGGCTGTGCAGCCCGCCGGTGACGAAGCCGCCGCCGTGGAAGTAGAGGATCGCACCGCCCATGACATCGGCTGGGCCCGCGATCGTCTTGTGCCACAGCCATTCCGCGCGGAAGTCGGCGAAACGCAGTGCACGGCGGCGCGTGCCGCGGGGAGCCCGCAGCGGGACGGTGAGCAGGTCGGCGAGGTTGGCGATGCGGAAGGCGGGGGTGCCGCGCAGTGGACCGCGCCATGCCAACCGCGCGATCGCATCCAACGAGGGCCGAATTGTTCTGCGGCCCAACGCATCGGCGACGCGCAGCGACAGGCTCGCGCGGCTGGGCAACTCGATGGTCACGGACTCGAGTCCGCTCATGCCGGGACTCGCTCGATGGCGGTCGCGATTTCGTAGCGGTAGTCGTCAAGCGGGAACTTTCGGTTGCCGCGGCTCGCTTCGAAAAAGCCTGAGGGTCGGATGTAGGTGGTGTCGCCCTGCGAATTGCGGTAGTAGGTGGGGACATGTCCGTTGAGGTCCGCCAGGTAGTAGCGCAGCAGTCCGGCTCGCTGGTAGATCGCGCGGTGGTAGGCGTCGGCAGCTTCTTTGCGGACCTCGCATACGTGTGCGTTGCGACGCCGGGTCTCGGTGATGGCGCGGACGGCGTGGTCGGCGGTCATTTCCACGAAGGCGTGCCAGCCCGACCCGGTCCATGAGTACGGGCCGCACAGCGTCCACCGGTTGGGTAGCCCGGGCACCGAGACGCTCTCGTATGCTTGCAGCCCTTCCTCGTTGTAGAACTTGGCGAGGTCGAAACCGTTGCGGCCCACGATAGTTCCCGGGCGATACGTTTCCGGATCGGAGAACACCTCGTATCCGGTGGCCAGGATCAGCACATCGAACTTGTGGTGCACGCCGTCTCGGGTTCGGATACCGGTCGGAGTGATCTTCTCGATGGGATCGGTGACCAGCGATACGTTGGCGCGGTTGTAGGCCTGCAGGTAGCCGTTGGACATCGTCGGCCGCTTGGCGAGCAGACCGAAGTTCGGCGTCAGCTTCGCGCTCGTCTCCGGGTCGTGCACTGTGCTGGCCACGTATCTGCGGTAGCCGCGGATGCAGAAGGCATCGGCACGATCGAGTGTGGAATGCGACGTCCTCAGTGCCCCACGAAGAATCAGGTCGATCACGACCAGCACGCCCCCGTGGATGGTGGCCTGCAAACCGGGGATCGCCAGCAGTTTCTTCATTGCCGTGGGCACTTGGAAGTCCGGCTTGGGAATCGACCACACCGGGGTGCGCTGGAATACCGTCAGCTGGCCGACCTGCGGGGCGATCGCCGGAATGATCTGCACCGCACTGGCTCCGGTGCCGATGATGCCGACCTTCTTGCCTGCCATGTCGTAGTCGTCATCCCAGTCGGACGGGCGCTGCACCTTGCCCTTGAACGACTTCGCCCCGGCGATCCCGACGTCCTCCTTGGGCCGCACGAACGCACCCACCGCGCTGATCAAGAACCGTGCCGTGACGACGGAGCCGTCGGCGGTGTGCAACTTCCAGAAGCTGCCGGTGTCATCCCATTCTTCGCGTTCGACGTTGGTGTTGAACCGAATACGCGGGTACAGCTCGTATTTCCGGGCGACGTCGACGTGGTACTGCTTGACCTCCGCGCCCTTGGCGAAGAAACGATCCCAGTTCGCGTTGCGCTCGAATGAGTACTGATACGCAATGGTCGGAATGTCCACGCCGAGACCGGGGTAGTGGTTCTCGTGCCAGCTGCCGCCGACATCGCCGGCGCGCTCGAGAATGACGAAGTCGTCGATGCCGGCCTTGCGGAGTTTCACACCTGCGGCGATCCCGCCGGGTCCGGCGCCGATGACGGCCACTTCGAATTGAGGTGTCGCGCTCATGCGCTCACACCTTCGTTCAATTGCACCGTGTTCCGAGTGAACCGGTAGTCCGACAACGGGAAATGCTTGTTCGCCCAACGCATCTCCAGGACGGTGGTCGGGCGGAACGCCGCGGCATCTCCGTGATGATTCAGGTAGTAGGTGTTGGAGCCACCGCATGCCGGGGTCATCAGCGGGGTACGGGCGACGCGCTTCTGCATGTCCTCGAAGAAGCGGTCGTGCGGCTCCTGCTGGACCTCAACCCGGGTGGCTCCGCGCTGTCGCGCCTCGGTGATCACGCGCACGGCGTGGTCACCGGTCGACTCGATCAACACCAGATACGAGCCCGGCGCATAGGCGTACGGGCCGATGACGAGGAAGGCGTTGGGGAACTTCGGTGCCGAGACGCCCTGGTAGGCCTGGTAGCGGTTGGCCTCCCAGAACTCGTTGAGGTCCACCCCGTCACGGCCGAGGGTCGGGAACGGCGGGGTGCTGCCCTTGGCCATCACCTTGAATCCGGTGGCGCAGACCAACACGTCGACCTCGTGCGCCGCGCCGTCCCCGGTGACCACCGCATCGGGGGTGACCTTTTCGATCGGGTCGGTCACCAGGTCGACATGCGGCAGGTTGTAGGTCTTGAAATAGTCGTTGTGCATCGATGGCCGCTTGCAGCCCAGCAGGTACTTGGGGGTGAGCTTCTCCCGCGTCACCGGATCCTTGACCTGGGTGCGCATCCATAGTTTCAGCGCGGCCTCGGCACCGCGGATCAGCGGCATCAGCCGCCTGCCGTGCAGCATGCCTGCGCCGATTCCGACCTCGACGCCGGCCAGGCCGACGGCGCGCAGCGGCCGGCGCAGCAGCGGGGTGCCCAGTACCGCCTTGGTGACCGGCCCGGTATTCCAATCCGGCTTGGGTGCCACCCAGATCGGCGTGCGCTGGAACACCGTCAGGTGTGAGGCGACTTTGGCGACCTCCGGAATCAGTTGCAGCGCACTGGCTCCCGTGCCGATCACCCCGACCCGCTTGCCCCGCAGATCGACACTGTGATCCCAGGCGGCGGTGTGCAACACCGTCCCGCCGAAGCTGTCGATGCCTGCGATATCAGGCAGGTTCGGCACCTCCAGGCCGCCGATGCCCGCGATGATGAACCGGGCCGAGAACTCGCCGGAGTCGGTGCTGACCCGCCAGATGTCGCTCGCCTCATCGAACCGGCATCCGGTGACGGTGGTGCCCAAGCGCAGTTTTGGCCGCAGGCCGTGGGCGTCCACGACCTCCTCCGCATACGCCTGGATTTCGTGGCCCGGCGCGAACAGCCGTGACCAGTCACCCTTTTGGTGATAGCTGAACTGATAGATGAACGACGGAATATCGACTGCGACGCCTGGATAATGGTTGGCGTTCCACGTCCCACCGACCTTGTCCCATTTGTCGAGAATGACGAAGTTCTCGATGCCGGCTTGCCGGAGCCGGACGCCGGCATTGATGCCACCGAAACCCGCACCGATGACGACGACCTCGAACTCAGGGGTGGATGTCATTGCCATACCTCCTACTTCCCGGTCAGCCGGGCGAGGGCCTTGCCGGCCATGGGGATCACGGACTCGATGCGATCGAACGACGCGCGCGCGAGTATTTCGCGAGTGAGACTGGGCGAGAGCCGGAACAGCCCGTACAGCAGCCATGCTTCCGGAGCGACCGGCACAATGGCCGAATCCCACCGCACTGCCCGTTCGATCGCCCTGGCCACCTTCTGCGGCGAGGTGTAGGCATAACGCTGCATACCGCCTGCGCTCTCGCGCCACGCAGCCTGCTGCTCCGCGGTGAGGCCGGCGCGCTCACCGTTGGCGAGCAGATTGGTGCGGATCGCGCCCGGGCAGATGGCCGTGACGCCGATCCCCTTGCTACGCAACTCCACTCGCAACGACTGCGAGGCCATCAGGACCGCTGACTTCGCGACCCCGTACGCCGGCTCGAGTTTGGACGGAAAGTACGCGGCCGTCGACGACAGATTCACGATCTGCCCGCGAATCCCGTCGTCGATCATCTGCTGCGCGAACACCCGAGACCCGTAGATGACGCTCATCAGATCGATGTCGATCTCGCGCTGCCACTGTGCGGCACTCATCTCGACGAACCCGCCGAGGTCCATGACGCCCGCGTTGTTGATCAGCACATGCGGTGCGCCGAAGTGGGCAAACATCCACGCGCCGAAGGACTCCCACTCGTCCTCATTGGACACGTCCAGTCGGTAGGCCACGGCTTGGCCGCCCGCGGTGAGGATCTGCTCGACCGTCTCCTTCGCGGCGGGCATGTTGTTGTCGGCGACGATGACTCGACTGCCCTTGGCGGCGAACAACTTCGCCGTCTCGCGGCCGATTCCTGCGCCCGCGCCGGTGATGATGACGTTTTTCATCGCTTTCCTCCGAAGACCTTGCCGGACAGGGCAACAGCCTTGTCCGCGATCGACATCGACAACAGACCGGTCAGACCGCGGGTGGCGCTCGGCGACAGCCGGTACAGGTACCAGCCGGCCCATGCTTCGATCCCGACGGGGACGGTCGACAGATTCCAGCGCACCGCGCGTTCGATCGCACCCGCCACGCGATCCGGGGAACGGCCGATGTAGCGATGGCCGGCGGCGAGCTTCGATGCCCAATCCGAACTGTCAGGGTCGCTCACGCCACCACGAGTTCCGTTGGCTGCCAAGCTGGTTCGGATCAGTCCGGGGCAGATCGCGCTGACACCGATGCCCTTGTCCCCGAACTCGGCACGTAGTGCCTGCGTGCCGAACCATGCGCCGGCTTTGGCGACCACATACGAGGGGGCGATGGGCGTCGGCAGGAAGGCTCCGACCGAGCACACGTTGACGATGTGACCGCGCACGCCGGAGTCGATCATGCGCTGCACGAACAATCGAGACCCGACCAGGGGGCTCATCATGTTGATCTGGATCATCCGCCGCCAGTCCGCGTTCGTCTGCTCCAGGAATCCACCGCCGATCAGGATGCCGGCGTTGTTGACCACGACATCTGGCACGCCGTGCTCGGTGCATACCCAGTCGGTGAAGTCTTCCCAGTCGGCGAGGTCGGCGACGTCGAGCCGGCGGAACACCGCACGGCCACCGGCGTTCTCGATCAGCCCGACCGTTTCGTGGCCGGTCTGTTCGTTGATGTCGGCCACGACGACCGCGGAGCCGTTGCGCGCGAACCGCAAGGCCGTCGCGCGCCCGATGCCGCTGCCTGCGCCCGTTACCACCGTCACCGCCATGATCGATGCCCTTCGGCCGTGCTGGTCGATGTGCGCGTAACGGTCATGGATCGACTCCTCTGTCGTCTGCATGGTGCATTTCGGGTATTAGCCATATTCGAAGAATGGTGCAATCTCTAATTTTGGGTTGGGGCAGGTGGCGGAAACCGGGTGCGTCGTGGCGCCTTGGCCGGCCAACTGGCCGAGTCGGGTTGACGCAGCCGTCGGGGATGATGGCGCGAAAAGCGTTGATTTGTACGTTATTTCGTTGAAAGTGCGCGCGCGGAGTTGACGGAGCGACTTTGTTGACGCGGTCGCGCCGGCGCTGTCGATCTCGTGATCCGTCGCCAGGGCCACCGCTCGCTCGAGCTGTCTACAGTCAGATAATAGCCATATTGGAATATGGCCACAATCCCAAATTTCGCGCACCGAAGCGGTAGTCTTGCGTCTCGTCGGCGAATGGTTGGTGTACGTGTGGAGGGCACAGTGGCGACTCGGAAGGTGTTGACCCGCGCGGAGAGTCAGGCTCAAACGCGCCAGGATGTGCTCGATTCGGCGGCGCGGCTGTTCCATGCGAACGGCTATCACGGCACGTCCATCGCAGCCATCGCGGCCGACGCCGGACGGACCATCGGTGCCGTCTACAGCAACTTTGCGGGCAAAGAGGAGCTCTGCCTCGAAGTTCTCCGTACGCGGTATCTGGCGGAAGTCACCAAACTGCTGGAAATGTTTGTCGCTGAATCGGATTCGATGGAGACCCGATTCGATCTGCTGGCGGTCTGGTGGTCCCGGCTGTCCTCGGACGTGGCGCTCACCGTGCTGAGTTCGGAGTACCTGTTGAGTACTTTGGCGGACCCCGATCAGACCGCGGGGACCAGGGAAACCATCGATCGGTTCCGGGAATCGGTCCGGGTGATGGTCCAGGACCTGGTACCGGAGAGCGTTGATCCGGCAGACCCGCGCGTCGACGAAGCGATCGAGGCCATCGTGGCGACCGGAAGTGGTTTGGCGATTTCTCAAGCCATCGGGATGACGGATGCGGATCAGAGTGCGGCGGTGTTGGTGACCACGCTGCGGATGTGGATGGACAGGCTGGCCACACCACAGGCAACGGATGATGAGCCGGTGCCGTCGAAGACAAAGCCGGCACGCGGGGGGAGAGCGGCAAAGGCTCCGCGCGCAAAGAAGGCGACATCGCCCAGACGCTGAGCTGCGCACCACCAGATGGTCGTAAGCGACATCCTGCGATCCCGTGGTGATTCGGCGCCGGGATCTGGCAACCTCGACACATGTTCGTGCGAACACTCGCCGTCACCTTGGGCGCTCTGCTGGCCGTCGGAAATTTCGGCTCAGACCTCGGCATGGCCTCGGCGGCACCGCAACCCGCGCCGCCGCCGGTATCGCCGCAGGCCGCGGCGGCCGGACTGATCGACGTCCGGACCGTCGTCCCCGACGCGGTGATCGACCTGCGGTACGCCACTCCCAACAATTTCGTCGGGGTACCGCTGTACCCGGCCGACGCGCGGTGCCTGATCCACGAATCGATGGCGCCGGGGCTGGCCACCGCCGCCCGGATTCTGCGCGCGCACGGCGAGGTGCTGACGTTCTGGGACTGCTACCGGCCGCATGAGGTGCAGGTCCGGATGTTCCAGGCCGTACCGGACCCGAACTGGGTCGCCAAACCCAGCCAGTTCGCGCGCAGCCACGAGTCCGGCCTGTCGGTGGACGTGACCATCACCGGCGTCGACATGGGAACCGATTTCGACGACTTCAGCCCGCGCGCGACGGCCTACGCGACCACCGGCGTCACCCCTGCGCAGCAGGCCAACCGCGCCCGGCTGCGGGACGCCATGGTCGCCGGTGGCCTGAGCGTGTATCCGGGGGAGTGGTGGCACTTCAACGGCCCGGGGGCGGCCGAGCCGCGCCCGATCCTCGACGTGCCGGTGAACTGAGTCAGCCGGCGACCAACTGGGCCAGCAGCGCCCGGTGATCGGAGCCGGGAACCTGCAGCGTCCGCACCGAGGCGGCCACGTAGCCGCGCGTCAGGATGTGGTCGACGGCGAAGACCGGCGGAGCGACGATGTCGGCCGGATGTGTGCGGACCACCCCGGCACCGGCCTGCGCGCCGGCATCCCGATAGCCCTGCCGCAGCAGCCGCCGGAACTCGCGCATGTCCGGGGTGGCATTGAGGTCACCAGCCAGCAGCACCGGGCCGGAGCTTGCCTGGGCTGCCTTCAGCAACGTGTCGGCGAGCCGAGCCAGGTCATCGCGCCACCCCTGCAAGGGATCCGGCCACGGCGCGGACAGGTGGACCGTCATCACCCTGGCGGCAGGCGCCTCGGGGAGCTGGACGCCGACGGCCAGCATGCCGAGCCAGAAGCCGTCGTCGATGCGGACGTCGGTGATCGGGTAGCGACTCCAGATGCCCACCCCGCCTGGCTCGTCCATCTCGCGCAGGGCGCGGTACGGGAACATCCGGTCCAGGCCGGCCGCCTCCAGCCGTGCCAGCGCGGCAGGCGTAAGTTCTTGCAGCGCAACGATGTCCGCGCTCTCCTCGGCGTAGCGGACGACGGGTTCGGCCTCGGCCCGCCCGTACCGCAGATTGGCCGAAAGGAACCGCAGCGCAGTGCCCGACGGTGCCTTCGCCCGCCGGAACAGCGGTACCTGCACGACGGCCGCGGCGACGGTGGTCGCGATGGCGACCGCTGTCAGCGGCCAGTTTCCCGCGGCGCCGAACAGCACGGCAGCCACCGGAGCGCCGAGAACGAGGTACGGCACGCCGGCGGCCAGTGCCAACAACAACCTGTTGACGATCGGAATCCAGCGCACCGCGAGACCGGCGATGGCTGCGCACAGCGCGATAGCGCCGGCGTACGTCAGAACTGACTGCCACATCGCGATGATTCGCCCTCCGTCCTTCTTGTGCACCGGTGCACGTCAAGCCATTCCGAAAAATGTACCGGACGTATGTTTGGGCTCGCCATGGTGAGTTTGGCAACGGTAATTCGTATTTGCTGAGACAGGTAATTATGTGTGCTATGTAGTGCAATCCGGTCCGATTATTGGAATTGTCTGAATGGAGGCTATCAGCAGGCTGTGAGCAGATGTCAGCGTTCTAGCTGGTTGTTGACCATAGGTATGTTTATTTTTCTATCGGTTCGGTCGATTCTTGAAGACAATTCGCGGTAGTGTCTGCGCCATTCATCGACGGCCTCGTAATAATTCGCTGGGGGGTCGAGCTTGAGTAAGGAGGCTCGCATGTACTCGTCGCTGCGCGGATCACTCCGTGCCTGCATGTTTCGTGGCGTTATCGCAATACTTCCGCTGGCGATGGTCTGTGCGTACGCCATGCCGTCGACGGTGCCGTCGAATCTGACGACGGCACAGATCGAGAACACCGCGGAGATCGTGTCCGCGCCGTCGACCATCGGGATCGCCGACTCGGGGCTGTACGGCCAGACCCAGGCGCAGATCGACCAGACGCTCGACACCCTGCAGTCGATCGGGGTCCAGGACATCCGGGTCTTCGTCCCGTGGATTTTTGTCGAGCCCGCGCAGGGCGCCTACAACTGGTCCTACATGGACATGGTCATGCAGGCCGCCGCGGCGCGGAACATGGGCGTCATGGCGGAGATCGCCAGCACTCCGACGTGGGAGGGTTCGTCCACCGCGATCACCGGCGCCGGTACGCCGACCCCCGCTGACTATGCCTCGTTCGTGACCCAGGTGGCCAAGCGCTACGGCTCGACCATCTCGGCGTACGAGATCTGGAACGAGCCGAATTACGTGCTGTCCTCGGACCCGATCGACGCCACCGCCTACGCGGCGCTGCTCAAGGCGGCCTACCCGGCGATCAAGGCGGTCGACCCCAGCGCCACCGTGGTGGCCGGCGCGCTCGGCAGCGTCATCAGCTTCGGCAGCGTGACGCTGGACCCGGTGACATTCGTCAAGCAGATGCTGGCCGCCGGCGCCGCTGGCTACTTCGACGCGCTGTCGTTCCACCCGTACCAGGAATCGCTGCCCTTCTCTTCGGGTGCCGGTGTCGCGAATTCTCCACTGACTCAGCTGAATTCGATCTACCAGCTGCTGCAACAGTACGGCGAGGGCAACCTCAAGATCTGGATCAGCGAGTTCGGCGCCTCGACCACCGATGTGAGCGAGCAGACCCAGGCCGACCTGATCAAGAACCTCATCGACACCTGGCAGACCCTGGCCTATGCGGGCCCGGTGTTCATCTACACGGCGCAGGACGGCGTCGCCGGTGCCGACGGCTACGGCATCTACAACGCAGACTGGACGCCGAAGCTGGCCGTCGCCGTGATCGAGCAGGCGATCAAGCAGTACGCCAGTGGCGTGGCCGGTGGCGTCGGCTCGACCGTCGGCGGCGTCGTCTCGGGCGTCACCGCGATCGCCCAGTCCCTCGCGAGCCTGCTGAAGTCGATCGGCCTGGCGATTCAGGGCGAGTTCCAGCAGCTGGGGAAGGCCATCAACGCCTGGGCCACCGCGGTCAGTGCCAAGCTGAGCGGAACCCTGCCGACGGCCAGCCCGTTGGCGGCAAAGGCGGCCGCGGTGAAGACCACCGCCGTCACCACCGCCGCGGAGGCCTCGACCGGGACCGCGTCCACAGGGGGGTCGACGGGGACGACGCAGACGGCAACCACGGTGAAGAAGCGGGCGAAGTCGACCACCGGTGGCAGTGGGTCAACCAGTTCGACGACGCCCGCGAGCACGACGGCGTCGTCCACCGACAAAGTGTCTGATCCGGATGCCGGTGCGGCAGCCGACCCGTCGGGCAAGTCGCGGGACAAGTCCAAGTCCCGCAAGGGCGACGGATCGACGTCGCACCTGAAGGGCGCGCACGGCACGTCCGACACGTCGGCCGATGAGACGTCCGGCACGACGCCGGTGGTCGTCGACAAGCGTTCGCACCGTCACAGTGACACGAGTTCGAGCTCGACCTCGTCGGCGTCCGACCACTGACCCACCGGAAACGCAGTAGCGCCCCCGGCCTCAGGCCGGGGGCGCTACTGACGAAAGCCGACTGGTGTTACGCGGCTTCCTTGGTCTTGGTGTAGGTGACCAGGCTGACGTCGAGGACCTCATCGAGGAAGTAGTACTGGCAACCGGTCAGATACTTCATGTACCGGTCGTAGTTCACCTGACCGGAGATCGCGATGGCCTGTTCCTTGTGGTGCTCCAGGTTGGCAGCCCAGACGCCGAGCGTCTTGATGTAGTGGTTGCGCAGCGACACCGGATCCGGGACGTTGAAGCCGGCCTTCTCGCCGTGGTCGATCATCATCTGGGTGCTGGGCAGCCGGCCGCCGGGGAAGATGTCGGTCGCCATGAACTTGATGAACCGGGCCATCTCGAACGTCACCTTTTTACCGCGGGCGGACATGTCGAACGGGTGGTAGCTCACGCTGCTCTGGATGGTCATCCGGCCGTCGGCGGGCATGATCTCGTAGCAGTTCTTGAAGAAGTCGTCGTAGCGCTCGAAACCGAAGTGCTCGAACGCCTCGATGGACACGATGCGGTCCACCGGCTCGTGGAACTCTTCCCAGCCCTTCAGCAGCACGCGGTGCGTGCGGTCCGACTCGGTGCTGCTCAGCAGTTCCGTGCAGAACGCCTGCTGGTTCTTGCTCAGCGTCAGGCCGATGACGTTGACGTCGTACTTCTCCATGGCACGCTGCATGGTCAGGCCCCAACCGCAGCCGATCTCCAGCAGCGTCATGCCGGGCTTGAGATCCAGCTGTTCGAGGTGCTGATCGACATTGGCGAGCTGGGCCTCTTCCATCGTGACGGTCGGTCCGGTGAAGTAGGCGCAGCTGTACTTACGGGTGTCGTCCTGGAACAGCCCGAAGAAATCGTCAGACAGGTCGTAATGGGCCTGGATGTCCTCGAAATGCGGCCGCATGTCCTTGGCCCCAGTCGAATCCTGAATCATCTCTAACACCTAACTTGACCTTCCTCACTCGCTGGTGATGCCGGTCACTAAATCACAATTGTGACCGCACAATACCTGGCTGCCAACCGGTTCCTTGACGTTGGTGTGACGCGTCGTCACGGTCAGCTTCAACAGCAAACGTAGCCGCCGATGTGTCGTGCGCCATGTTCATTCCCCCTGCGTGGCGGGGTCTGTGACCGGACCGAGATGTCTAACGAACTTCGGCAAACGTCGTGACCAATTCGCCGGCGATCTTGTCCCAGAGAGGCGCGGGCAGGTCATGACCCATGCCGTCGAACAACACCAACCGGGCGCGTCGGATGGCCTTGGCTACTGCGCGGCCACCGCTTGGCCTCATCAGTTTATCGGCTCGACCGTGGATGACGACCGTCGGTGCGGTGATCAACGCGTTGTAGCGCCGCAGGCTGCCGCTGCCCAGGATGGCCCCGAAGTGCCGGGCGACGCCGACGGGGTAGTACGAGCGGTCGTAGCTCTCGGCGGCGTCGGCCTCGGCCTGGTCGAGCGGCGTCGGGTAGCCAGGGCTACCGATGATGCGGCCGACGTTGACCGCGTTGGCGATGACGCCCGCGCGCGAGGTGTCCTGCGGCCGGGTCGTGATGGCCTTGAGTTGCTTCGGGCCGGGCGGCGGCAGCAGCGGCTGGTTGTTGCTGGAGAAGATGACGCCGAGCGTCTTGGTCCGGTGCTGGTAGCGCGCCGCGAACACCTGCGCGATCATGCCGCCCATCGACCCGCCGACGACGTGCGCCTGCTCGATCTTCAGGTGGTCCAGCAGCGCGGCGGCGTCGTCGGCCATGTCCTCCAACGTGTAGACCGCATCGCTACGCAGGCCGGCGTACGACCGGAGCATCCGCGGCAGCAGCCCGGAACCGGAGTGCTTGCCCTCGATCTTGGTGGATAGGCCCACATCGCGGTTGTCGAACCGGATCACCCGGTAGCCCTTCTCGACGAGCTTGTCGCAGAAGCCTTTGCGCCACAACAGCAGCTGTGCCCCGAGGCCCATGATGAGCAGGACCGCCGGATCATCCGGGTTGCCCATGTCCTCGTAGGCGATGTCCAGGTCACCCGAGCGGGCGAAGCCGGTCCGGACCTCGGCGGTGGTGTCTCGTTCAGGCTGCATGGCTACTCGTATCTCGGTTCGTATCTCGGTCGGGCGATGTTGGTGGTCGGATTCGGCCTGCGGCCTACTCCTCGGATTTGTCTGGTCGGATTCGGCCTCCGGCCTACTCCTCGGATTTCCCGTTGGCGTTCTTGTGGTCGCGGCTGATGTCCACCATGAAGTTGGCGAAGTAGCCCTTCAGCTGGGGGTCGCTCATCATCTGCCACCTCGGCGCCAGCAGCTTCATGTACCGCTCGACATAGAGGAACTGCTTACCGATCAGCACCAGCTCGCGGGGCAGCTTGACGTCATACGCGTCCGCGAGGGTGGAGAGCTGCTTGCCGATCTCGGCGTAGGACAGGTCGCCCAGCGACGTCATGGTGAGCGGCGTGGTGAAGGCCTCCAGGTCCTTGGCCGCCTGGCCCTCCGGTTTGACCGTGCCCACTGCGCCCATCATCACCACGATCCGGCCGGCCGCCGCGTGATCCTTCGAGACCAGCAGCGCGTACACCAACTCGCGCAGCAGCCACCGGGTCCGCGGGTCGATGCGACCCATGATCCCGAAGTCGAAGAAGACGATCTTGCCGTCCTTGTCGACGTGCAGGTTGCCGGCGTGCAGGTCGCCGTGGAACAGGCCGTGCTTGAGGCCACCCTCGAAGACGCTGAACACCAGCGCCTTGACCAGCTCCTCGCCGTCGAACCCGGCCTTGCGGATGGCGGCGGCATCGTCGATGCGGATGCCCTCGACGCGCTCCATGGTGAGCACGCGCTCGCTGGTCAGATCCCAGTAGACCTGGGCCACCCGGATGTTCTGTCCCAGCGGCGAGGAGTGCATGTGTGCCACCCAGGCGTCCATCGACTGCGCCTCGAGCCGGAAGTCGAGTTCCTCGGCGAGGTTGTCGGCGAAATCGGCGACCACGTCCTGCGCGGACAGTCGCTGGCCCAGCTTGGCCATCTCGGCGACCTGCGCACCGCGCTTGAGGATCTGCAGGTCGGCGGCCACCCGTCGGCGGATGCCGGGGCGCTGAATCTTGACCACGACCTCTTCGCCGGAGTGCAGCGTGGCGTAGTGCACCTGGGCGATGGAGGCGGAGGCGAAGGGTTCGTCGTCGAAGCTGGCGAAGAGGTCGGCCGGATCGCCGCCGAGTTCTTCGCGCAGCAGCTTGTGGACCTGGTCCTTGTCGGCGGGCGGGACCCGGTCCAGCAGGCTGCGGAACTCGCGGCTCAGGGGCTCACCGAAGGCGCCGGGGCTCGACGCGATGATCTGGCCCAGCTTGACGTACGTCGGCCCCAGGTCGGAGAACGTTTTCGGGACTTGTTTGAGCACCTTGTGCTGCAGGCTGCCCTTGGAGAAGGCACCGCCGACGATGCGTACGCCGGTCCGTGCGAGCTGCCAGCCGGTGGCCCCGATGCGGGCGGCTTCGACGGGCAGCGGCACCCGGTCCAGCCGGGCACCCTCGCGGTGGGGGGTCTTCCGCGTTGAACTCATTGGTGAAGTGTCTCAAAACCGCGGGTACCGCCAAAAAGGTGTGCCCTGCATCACTCCTTCGGCGGTGCTCGGGTCAGACGAAGACGCTCTCGATATCGGCGCGGCTGCGGGCCGGGTCGCTGCCGGGCACGTACGTCGGGACGGTGTGCGGAGCCAGCTCCGGATCGATGCCGCCTTTGACCCGGGCCTTTGCCTGCCGGAATTCGGGGAACGGTCCGGCGGCGGTGTGCAGGCCGTTGATGATCGACCACACCACGGCGCGGCGGGCGGTCCGCTCGATGGGGTTCGGGTCGGTGTGCCCGAGCAGCTGCTTGGCCCATTTGGGCATGGTGTCGCGGACCGCCCAGTCGACCGCGCTCTGCGGCATCGGCAGGTTCGGGCCGGTGGCCATCGCCGCGCCGTAGGTCAGCGCCAGCTTGGGGAGGTAGGACTGCAGGCAGTCCAGGGTCTCGGCCTTCGTCGTCGGCAGATCGGTGCCGCCGAGGGCGTGACCGACCCGGATGAACTCGCCGTAGTAGCGGTCGAGTTTCTTGCCGCGCAACGGGTTTGGATGGTAGAGCTCGTGCGCTGTGGCCAGGCCCCAGACGACCGTCGCGTAGTTCCAGCGCAGCCAGTCCGGGTCGTCGGCGTCGTAGGCGGCGCCGTCCGGCCGGACGCCCTTGATGGTGTGGTGCATGGCGCGCACGGTCCGGGCCAGGTTCTCGGCGGTCTCGGTGCTGCCATACGCGGTGCCGATGAAGAACGCGATGGAATGACCCAGCCGGACGGCCGCGCCCTTCGGATCGATCACCGGGCTGGCGACTCCGTTCTCGTCGCGCTGGACCAGGCGGGAGTGGTGCATGCCCATCCAGTAGATCGACGGGTCGAGGCGCTCGATGAACGCGGCGCACTGCAGGCCGAAGACCAGGGCCTCGGTGTGTGAGTGCACATGCCAGACGGCGCTGCCGGGGCCGAACCAGCCCGGGTCGCCGGCCGGGCCCGCGAAGTCCATGCCGCGGAAATAGTTCCGCCGGATGGTCTCGTCGAACCGGTGCTGAAGCTGGTGCTCGATGAACTGGTGCGGCAGGTACACGTCAACCCCTTCTGGTCACGGTCGTAACCAGAATAGTATTTGGTGACGGGTGTGACCAGACCTAGGCTGTAGGGATGTCGACACCGACCAGATGGGCGGGGATTCCGCTCGACGACCGCCGCACCGAGCGGCGCGGGCTCCTGGTCGACGCCGCATTCGAATTGTTCGGCTCCGGCGGCGAGACGGCCTTGTCGGTCCGCTCGGTGTGCCGCGAATGCGGGCTCAACACCCGGTACTTCTACGAGAGCTTCGACGGCATCGACGACCTGCTGGGCGCCGTCTACGACAAGGTGAGCATCGAGCTGGCCACGGTGGTCGACGCGGCGATCACCGTCGCCGGCGACTCGGTGCGCGAGCGGACCCGCGCCGGTACCGCCGCGGTACTGGGCTTCGGTTCCGCCGATCCGCGGCGCGGGCGGGTGCTGTTCACCGAAGCACGCGCCAACCCCGTGCTGGCCGCGCGCCGGGCCGTCACCCAGGACCTGTTGCTCGATGCCGTCCTGGCCGAGGGCGGCCGGCTGCACCCCGGCTCGGATCCCGTCGCCGCGCGCGTCGGTGCGGCCATGTACACCGGCGCGATGGCCGAACTGGCCCAGCAGTGGCTGTCCGGTTCGCTCGGCACGGATCTGGATGTGGTGGTCGACGCGGCCCTGACGTTGGTACTGCCCCGAGAGTGACGAAATGGCTGCCCCCGGTGAGCGGGGAGCAGCCATTTCGTCGATCTCGAGTTACGGGGCGACGGGTCGCCAGCGCTTGAGGTAGTCCGTCTCCGGCCATTCCTCTGCCGCGGCCAGCAGTTCGTACATGGTGGCGCGGTCGATGGACTCGCGGATGATGTCGGCGTGGCCGGCGTGCCGGGACAGCTCTTCGATGATGTGCATCCCGACCCAGCGCACCGTCCAGTGGTCGATATCGGTCGGGAACCATGGCACGTCATGCGGGATCGGCACCAGGGTCTCCAGGTCGAGGTCGGCGAATGCCTTCAGGGTCGCGGCGTTCTGCTCGCGTAGCGCGGCCAGCAGGTCGTCGAGGGTTTCGTCGTCGCCCACGACGTACTGGTCGGCGTACTCGGCCATGATTTCCGCCATCGGCCGCGGGTCCGGCGGCGGGAAGTCGGGGGCGGCCACCGCCCGCTCGACCCAGCCGGCTTGCACGGCGGTGACGTGCTTGATCAGGCCGCCGACCGACAGCGCACTGACCGATGGGGTGGAGCGGGCCTGCTCGTCGGTGAGTCCGTAGGCGACGGCCGCGAAGGCATCCTGCTGGAATGCGATGAAATTGATCAGGGTCTGGCGTTCGTCGGCGGCGGGTGCGGGCTGTCCGGGCATGCTCAGTTCTCTTTCTGGGTGTGGGTGTAAAGGTCACGGATGCAGGCGATTTCCGCTCCGTGGTGAATGACTTCGCGATTGATGTGCAGCACCAGGGTGGCCATTGAGAAGTCAGCGTAGGGGCCTTCTGCCGGCCCGCACGGCTGGGCCAGTGCGGCGTCGTCGAGCCCGCGGACTCCGGCGATCCAGTTCGCGTAGGCGGCGTCGAGCTGATCCAGCGCGGTGTGCGCATCGAGGGCGTAGGGCCACGACTGGTAGTCGGCCGGCGGCCCGCCGAAATGCGAATGGTTCCGCATGGCCAGGACGCCGACGATGACGTGTGCCAATCGCCAGGCGATGGTGGTGAACGGCTCGGGTTGCGGTGGGGGATAGCTGAAGTCGATGGACCCGTCGGGGTGGAGGGTCCAGCAGCCGGGGACCGGCTGCCAGAAGTATTCGTCGTCGGTCAGTCCCTCGAGTCGGGGGCGTAGTTGGTGTTGCCAGTGCCAGTCGAGTTGGTCGGCCAGTTCTTCGGTCACGAGGAAAGCCTGACATCCAATTAGGACTGTTTCTGTCCTATGAGTGCGGCAGAGTGTTGTCATGTCCGAAACGACGAGCCGGGTCCTCCAACTGCTGGGCCTGTTGCAGGCGCGCCGGGTGTGGACCGGGCAGGAGCTGGCGGATCGGCTGGGCGTCACCGGGCGCAGCGTCCGGCGCGATATCGAGCGGCTGCGCGACCTCGGCTATCCGGTACATGCCAGCAAGGGTCGCGACGGCGGCTACCAGTTGGGTGCCGGTGCCGCGTTGCCTCCGCTGCTGCTCGACCCCGAGGAGGCCGTCGCGATGGCGGTATGTCTGCGGCTGGCGGCCGGTGGCAGCGTCGCGGGCGTCGGTGAGTCGGCGCTGCGGGCACTGTCCAAACTCGACCAGGTGATGCCGTCCCGGCTCCGGTCGCAGGTGTCCGCGGTGCACGACGCGACAGTGACGTTGACCGGCGGCAGCTCGGTGGAAGCGGTATCGCCCGACGACCTGATGACGCTGGCCCGCGCCTGCCGGGATCACGAACACATCAGGCTCGGCTACACCGATATCCGCGGCAACAGCACCGAACGGCGGCTGGAGCCCTATCAACTGGTCACCACCGGACGCCGCTGGTACCTGCTGGCCTACGACCGCGACAAGGCGGACTGGCGCACGCTGCGGCTGGACCGGATGGTCGACGTCAGAGCCGCGGGTACGACGTTCGCCCCGCGCCCGGCGCCCGACGCGGCCGACTACGTGCGCCGGGCCATCACCGCGTCGCCGTACCGCTACGTCGCGCGGGTCCGCTTCGAGGCGTCAGAAAGTCAACTGGCACAGGTGTTTTCCGCGTCCTCGGCGCAGATCGAGGCAGACGGTCCGGACCGCTGCATCGTGACCGCCGGGGGCGACGACCCGGAGCGCATCGTGCTGCATCTGGCGATGCCGGGCTACCGGTTCGAGGTGCTCGAGCCGCCCGAGGTGGTTGCCGCGACGCGCGCGGTCGCCGACCGGCTGCGTGCCGCAATGCCGCCCGGCTGAAGGGGATTGACCGTATGGTGCAGGGGTGTCGACGGGACGACTCCTGCAGGTGACGGCGGTAGTTTCCACCGAGTTGTTCGTCGGGCCGGCCGATGAGCCGTGGCAGATCGTGCGGGTGGACTACACCGGATGCGCACAGCCCACCGAGGTCAGGGTCGTCGGGGACGGCTTGACCGGCCAGGCCGTGGCGCAGCCGGGCGACGGCGCGGTGGAGATTCCGGTGGTGGTGCAGGATGCGCAGCCGGGCCAGGTCCGGCCCGCGCACCTGGAGATCGACGGCGCGCGGACCGCGTTCGAGTTCGTCGTCGCCGAGCCCGGCTGGACCATGCACATGATCAGCCACTTCCACTACGACCCGGTGTGGTGGAACACCCAGGCCGCGTACACCAGCGTCTGGACCGAGGACCCGCCCGGACGGTGCCGGCAGACCAACGGCTTCGAGCTCGTCACCGCACACCTCGAAATGGCAAGGCGGGAACCGGAATACAAGTTCGTGCTGGCCGAGGTCGACTACCTCAAGCCCTACTGGGACACCCACCCGGAGCAACGCGCCCAGCTGCGTGCGTTGCTGGCCGAGGGCCGGGTCGAGATCATGGGCGGCACCTACAACGAGCCGAACACCAACCTGACCAGTCCCGAGACCGCGATCCGGAACTTCGTGCACGGCATCGGTTTTCAGCGCGACGTGATGGGCGCAGACCCGGCGACGGCCTGGCAACTGGACGTGTTCGGCCACGATCCGCAGTTCCCGGGAATGGCGGCCGACGCCGGGCTGACCTCCAGTTCGTGGGCCCGTGGCCCACATCACCAGTGGGGGCCGATGCACCGTGACGGCGATCCCGAGCGCATGCAGTTCGCCAGCGAATTCGACTGGATCGCACCGTCGGGCCGTGGGCTGCTGACCCACTACATGCCGGCGCATTACGCCGCCGGGTGGTGGATGGATTCGTCGGCGTCGTTGCAAGAGGCCGAGAACGCCACCTACGAGACGTTCGCAAAACTGAAAAAGGTTGCGCTGACCCGCAATGTGCTCCTGCCCGTCGGCACCGACTACACCCCGCCGAACAAGTGGGTGACCGAGATTCACCGCGACTGGGCCGCCCGCTACACCTGGCCCCGCTTCGTGTGTGCGCTGCCGCGGGAGTTCTTCGCCGCGGTGCGTGACGAACTCGCGGCCGATGGCACCCAGCCGTCGCCGCAGACCCGCGACATGAACCCGATCTACACGGGCAAAGATGTGTCGTACATCGACACCAAACAGGCCAACCGCGCCGCCGAGAACGTCGTGCTGGCAGCCGAACGGTTCGCGGTGTTCGCCGGATTACTCACCGGCGCCACCTACCCACAAGCGGCTCTGGCCAAAGCGTGGGTTCAGCTGGCCTACGGCGCACACCACGACGCCATCACCGGGTCGGAATCCGACCAGGTGTACCTCGACCTGCTCACCGGCTGGCGCGACGCCTGGGAACTCGGCCGGACCGCGCGCGACAACGCGGTGGCGCTGCTGTCGCGCGCCGTCGACGGCGACATCGTGGTGTGGAACCCATTGGCGCACAGCAGAACCGACATCGTCACCGTCCACCTCGACCAACCGCTGGCTGGGTCGGTCTTCGACGCGGACGGCGCGCCGGTCCCGGTCCTGATCGAAGACGACGGCCACACCGTCACCTGGCTGGCGCGCGACGTGCCGTCCCTCGGCTGGCGGGGATACACACTCGGCGGAGACACGCTGCGATCGGTGCGGAAACCGGCCTCGTGGGAACCCAAGTCCGGTACCACCATCAGCAACGAACGCTACGGCTGCACCGTCGATCCCGGCCGCGGTGGGGCGGTGTCTTCGCTGTTCCGCGAGGGCGTCGAACTGATCGGCACGGGCCAGGTCGGCAACGAGATCGCCGTCTACGACGAACATTCCGCGCACCCCACCGAACACGAAGGGCCCTGGCATCTGCTGCCCAAGGGACCGGTGGTGGGCTCGGCCGAACGTCCTGCCGATTCAGTGCAGGCTTATCGCAGCGCGCTGGGGGAGCGGTTGGTGGTCACCGGCCGGATCGGCGACGTGCTGCGCTACACCCAGACCATCACCCTGTGGCACGGCGTGGACCGCGTCGACTGCCGCACCGTGATCGACGAATTCACCGGCGCCGACAAGCTGCTGCGACTGCGCTGGCCCTGCCCGGTGCCGGGCGCGATGCCGGTCAGTGAGGTCGGCGACGCGGTGATCGGGCGCGGCTTCGGGCTACTGCACCAACGGGATTCGCACGAGGCCGTCGATACCGCGGACCACCCCTACACCTTGGACAATCCCGCCTACGGGTGGTTCGGACTGTCATCGGCGGTGCAGGTCCGGGTACGCGACGCGCACGATGTACACGTGCGGGCGGTGTCGGTCGCCGAGGTCGTGGTGCCGAACGCCGCCGACCCGCAGACACCGACCCGGGAGCTCATGGTCGCCTTGGTCCGGGCCGGGGTGACGGCCACCTGCAGCAGCGCCGACAAACCGCGCTACGGCGACCTCGCCGTCGACTCCAACCTGCCCGACGCCCGCATCGCGCTCGGCGGGCCCGACGAGAACCGTTTCACCGCAGCGGTATTGGCGGCAGCCGACCCGTGCTACGGCGCTGAACTGCGGCGCCGTCTCGCCGCCGGTAACGTCCGGCTCTGGGTGCCCGCCGACGCCGACCTCGTGCAGCGCTGGATTCCCGGCGCCGACCTGACGGGGGTGCGGGCGCTGCCGGTGCTGATCGTCGCCGGACCCGACGCCACGCAAGACCTGATCGCCGCCCTCGCCGCCGCCGAGATCACGGTCGAGCAGGACGCCGCGGCCGGCATCGGGCCCTTCGACGCCCGGACCGTGGCCGTATTGAACCGGGGCGTACCGGGTTTCGCCGTCGAACCGGACGGCGTCCTGCACACCTCGTTGATGCGGTCGTGCACTGGCTGGCCGTCGGGCACCTGGATCGACCCGCCCCGCCGGACCGCACCCGATGGCTCGAATTTCCAGCTCCAGCACTGGACCCATGCTTTCGACTACGCCGTCGCGGCCGGTGACGGTGACTGGCGCGCGGCGGGCATTGCGCGCCGCAGCGCCGAGTACTCCGAGCCGCTGCTCGCGGTGCACACCGATCATCCGGCCGTAGCCGGCGGATTGCCCAGCACCGGTTCACTGTTGGGCGTCGAACCCGAGTCCGGGGTGACGCTCGCCGCGCTGAAGGCCACCGGCAACCCGATCGCCACCGGCAGCAGCGCGCCCGTCGACCCGAGGTCGGGCATCACCCTGCGCCTGGTGCAGACCTCGGGAAGGCCGACCGAGGTCAGCGTCACCTCGGGAATCCGGCACCTCGAGGACGTGGCACGCCTGGATCTCCTCGAACAACCCGTGACCGGCGACGGGAAAGACCTGCGGCTGCACGGTTTCGAGATCGCCACCGTGCGGGCACGGCTCGAGCTGCCCCATGTGCTCAATGGCGACCACGCCACCTTGGCGCCGGATGCCGAAGTCGCCCAACCGGTTTACGCCCGGTACTGGCTGCACAACCGCGGCCCAGCGCCGTTGGGCGGTTTGCCGGCGGTCGCCCACGTGCACCCCACTGAAACATCCGGCGAACCGGGTGCGCCCGTGCAATTGCGCGTCACCGCGGCCAGCGACTGCACCGACACCGCGCTGCACGGCCGGGTACGGGTGCTGTGCCCCGACGGCTGGTCGGCCAGCCCGGACGAGCTGCCCTTCGTGCTGCCTCCCGGCGGTTATCTGGAAACCGAAGTGCAGCTGGAACTTCCGGTCGCGGTCCCCGTCGGCCGGTACCCGGTACGGGTCGAACTCGCGGTCACCGGCGGTGCCAAGCACACCCAGATTCCGGCTGCCTGGCGCCAGACGGTGGAGGACGTCTGTGTCGTCACCGTCGGCGAACCCGTTGACGCACCGTTGCTCACGCTGGTCGCCGAGCCCGAACCGGTCGACGTCGTCGCGGGTGGACACGCGGACCTGAGCGTCACCGTCGGCTCTGCTGCCGGCGCGCCGCTGAGCCTGGAGGCGCACTTGATCAGCCCGTGGGGCACCTGGGAATGGCTGGGGCCGGGCGTGCTCGGCGCCGACGTCCCAGCCGGCGGCACCGTCGCGCTGGACTTCGATGTGGCGCCGCCGCTGTGGGTCGGCCCGGGGCAGTGGTGGGCATTGATCCGGATCGCGGCCGCCGGGCGGGTGCTCTACACCCCGGCGGTATCGGTGCGGGTCCGATGAGCCACGTCGCCACCGTCGCCGGGCGGGCCATTCCGGTGAGCGACCTCGACGACCGTGAATCACGTTTGCGGGCAAGCGCATCGGCGCCGTCGCTGCCGGTGCCCGGGACCAGTGAAGGCCGCCAGCTGCGGCGCTGGCTGACCCAGTTGCTGGTCACCGACGAGCTGGTGCGCGTGGCAGCCGGCGAACTCGGTGTCGATCACCGCGATGCGCCTACCGAAGCCGATCTGCTGCCCGACGCCGCCGCCCGGATGGAGCTCGGCAGCGTCGCCGCGGCGGCCCTCGAACAGCCGCTGGCGCGCGCGCTGTTCGTCCGCGTGACCGCCGACGTCCGGCTCGCGGGCGACGAGGTCGAGCGCTACCACGCCCGCAACCCCCTGCGGTTCGCCCCGCCCGTTCCTGGTCTCGGCGGCTGGTCCACCGCGCCGACCGTCGCCCCGCCACTGGATCAGGTGCGGCCGCAGATCGCCGCACATCTGCTGGGGTCGGCGCGCCGACGCACCTTCCGGCATTGGCTCGACGCCCGCCGGGCCGAGTCGGTGCACCTGGCACCTGGATATGAACACCCCGGCGACCCACGCCAGCCCGACCATGTGCACCGGCATTGAGGCCACGATGCCCGAACTGACCCTCGCTCTCGACATCGGCGGCACCAAGATCGCCGCGGCGCTCGTCGACCCGGATGGCGCGCTCGTGCACCGCGCGCAGCTGCCCACGCCGCACGCGGACCGCGAGCTGGTGTGGGCAACCGTCGACACCCTGGTCGGCGCCGCACTCGGCGCGGCCGCCGGGCGGTCGCTGCGGGGTGTTGGCGTCGGCTCCGCCGGTCCCATCGACGTCTCGGCGGGCACCGTGAGTCCGCTGAATATCGCTGTCTGGCAACAGTTTCCGTTGGTACAGCGACTCGCCGAGCGTACCGGCCTGCCGGTACGGCTGGCCGGTGATGTCGTATGCCTGGCCATGGGTGAGCAATGGCGCGGGGCCGGTCAGGGGGCGCAGTTCCTGCTCGGCATGGTGGTGTCGACCGGTATCGGCGGCGGGTTGGTGCTCGATGGCGCGCCGTACCTCGGTCGCACCGGCAATGCCGGGCACATCGGGCACGTCGTGGTGGACCCCGACGGCCCGCGCTGCGCGTGCGGTGGTCAGGGTTGCGTGGAGGCGGTGGCCTCGGGTCCGCACCTGGCGCGCTGGGCGCACGAGCACGGCTGGGACGCGCCGGCGGATGCCGACGCGAAGGCGCTGGCCGACGCTGCCGGCCGGGGGGATCCGGTTGCGGTGCAGGCGTTCGCGCGCGGTGCCGATGCGATCGCCGTCGCCATCGCGTCGGCGGCGGCGGTCTGCGATCTGGATCTGGTGGTGCTCGGCGGAGGTGTGGCGAACGCGGGGGAGGTGCTGTTCGCCCCGCTGCGGGCGGCGCTGCCCCGTTATGCGGGGTTGAGCTTCCTGCGCGGCCTGCGGGTGGTGCCCGCCGCCCTCGGCGGCGACGCCGGCCTGGTCGGCGCGGCGGCCCTGTTCCGTTCTTGAGAAGCGTTGCGCTCCATGTGCTTTCGGCCCCAATCGCACAGGGCCCACAGCACGGGACCCAGCGTCTTGCCGTATTCGGAGATCGAGTAGTGCACGCACGGCGGCACCGTGCCGGCGTCGTGGCGGTCGATGATGCCGTCGGCCACCAGCTCGTGCAGGTGCCGGATGAGCATGCGCTCGGTGATGTCGGGGATGCTGCGCCGGAGTTCGGCGGTGCGCATCGGACCGTCCGAGAGCCGCCACAGGATGGTGCCCTTCCAGCGGCCGTCGACGACGGAGAGGGCGGCGTCGATCGGGCACTCGCCGATCTCTTTCTTCGATACCGCCACGGTGCACCTCCTGGTCATCATGCTGACTAATTTGTCAGTACCTTGTTATTTGTCAGCATAGTGACCAGGCTCGATGTCATGGAACACATTGCGCAACTACTCACCGTGATCGTCGTCGGCACGCTGGTCGGTGTCGAGTTCGGCGTCGCCGCGTTCATGAATCCGATCCTGGAACGGCTGCCCGACGACGCCTACCGCCAGGCGCGCGCGACCGGCAGCCGGCTCCTCGGGACGGTGATGCCGTTCTGGTACGTCGCCGCGGCCGCA
The DNA here is from genome assembly GCF_025331195.1 of Mycolicibacterium llatzerense. Lineage (NCBI taxonomy): Bacteria > Bacillati > Actinomycetota > Actinomycetes > Mycobacteriales > Mycobacteriaceae > Mycobacterium > Mycolicibacterium llatzerense. Next base: position 2,489,640 of record NZ_LXOV01000001.1, read on the forward strand.
CTGCTGGTCGGGGATGCGGTGCTCGGGCGGGCGCCGCTGGCCATCGCCGCCATGGTGGTGATGGGGGCGGTGATGGTCCTGACCCTGACCACGCTGGTGCCGATCAACAACCGGGTCGCGGCGTGGGCGGGCGCCGGTCCTGACGAGGCGCCGACGAACCGGGCGCTGGCCCACCGCTGGGACCGGCTGCACTGGCTCCGCGTGGCGCTCCTACTCGTGGCGTTCGTCCTGGTGGCGCTGCCCCGGTGAAGCCGGTGCCCACTGGCCGGACATGAGGTAGGCCTGTGATTTAGGTAAGACTAAGCTAAGTTGATCTTGTTACCGGTGCGTGAACATCTCTTCACTCGCCCAGTTGAATCAGACTTAGTGAGGTAGTGGCATGCGCGTCGTCTTCTTCGGTTTCCAGACGTGGGGGGTCAAGACGCTGCAGGCGTTGATCGATCTGGGACACGACGTGCCGATGGTGGTCACGCATCCGACCAGCACAGACTCGTACAAGGCGATCTTCTCGGATTCGGTCGAGGAACTCGCCCAGGCGCACGGCATCCCGGTGCACCTGACCATGCGGGCCGACCACGAGACCATCGACCTCGTCAAGCGCTCAGAACCCGACGTCATCGTCGTCAACAGCTGGTACACGCGGATGACGGACGAGCTGTACGACCTGCCGCCGTACGGGACGCTGAACCTGCACGACTCCCTGCTGCCGAAGGGGACCGGCTTCTCCCCGGTCATCTGGTCGCTGATCAGCGGCGAGGCCCAGATCGGCCTGACGGTGCACCGGATGGACGAGGACCTCGACACCGGGGACATCCTCGTGCAGCATTCGCTGCCCATCGGCCCGCACGACACCGGCACCGAACTGGTCGAGCGTGGCATCGCCCTGATCCCCGGCGCGCTGAAGGAAGCGTTTGCGGCCCTCGAATCCGGCAACCCGCAGTGGCGGCCGCAGAACAAGGCGACCCGCACCTACTTCCACAAGCGGTCCGAACGCGACAGCCTCATCGACTGGACTTGGCCGGCCGAAGACCTGGAACGCCTGGTGCGCGCGCTGTCGGCGCCGTACCCGCCCGCCTTCACCTTCTACCTCGGTGAACGGATCGAGGTGCTGGCGGCGAAGGTCTCCGAAATTCGCTACGGCGGCACCCCGGGACGCGTGATCGTGCAGGAGGGCGGCGGCGCCGTGGTCTGCGGCCCGAACGCCTACCGCGGTGGGAACCTCGGCCTCGTCATCACCCGACTCCGCACGGCCGATGGCGTGGAACACGGCGGAGCGGAGTTCTTCCGCCGCGGCGGTTACCTGGCCAGCGAGGCCTGAACCCGTGCCGCTGCTGACATACATCGCGACGCCGTCGTGGCTCAGGTCCATCCGCCGCCGGATGCTCGCGCTGATTCCGGTCCGGTTCCTGCGGCACGTCCTCTATCTCTTGATGATCCGCAAGCGGGGCAACTTCGACGAGCCGCAGACCTTCAACGAGAAGGTGAACTGGCGCATCTTCAACGATCGCCGGGAACGGATCTTCAAGGCCTGCGACAAGATGTGGATGAAAGAGATGGCCCGGGCGGCGTATCCGGGCGCCGATCTCCGCATCCCCGCCACGTACTGGTCGGGTACCGATCTGCAGGACGCGGGGGATCTGACGACACTGCCGCCCTGGGTGCTCAAGCCCAACGCCAGCAGTGGCCAGGCGCTGTTCGGTCCTGATCCGCAGACCGATCTGGCCCGCCTGCAGGATCAGACCAGCAGCTGGTTCCAGGAGACGCCGCTGGAGCTCGGCGAGTGGGGCTACAGCGAAGCCCGCCCGCTGCTCCTGATCGAGGAACGTATCCCCACGCCGGATGGTCAGCCGCCGGTCGACTACAAGTTCTTCGTGTTCGACGGCCGCGTGGAGCTCATCCAGGTGAATCGGGGCCGGTTCGGCCAGAACCAGACCACGACTTTCCTGGACGCGGACTGGCGCCGGCTGCCCGTGCGCTGGCGCATCCACCCGGTGGCCGCCGAAGAGCGGCCGGTGGAGCTGGACAAGATGCTCGAAATCGCCCGCACTTTGGGTGCGGACTGGGACTTCATCCGCGTCGACCTCTATGCCGTCGACGGCGACGTGTGGTTCGGGGAGTACACCCCGTACCCGGGCACCGGCATGCTGCGCTACGAGCCGATGAGCTTCGACCTCGAGCAGGGCCGGCAGTGGCGGCTGCCGACAGCCGACCAGGTGCGCCGCGGGCAGCCATAGCCGGCTGAGTCCGCGGCACTGCCGTCTCGGGCCGTTTTGGCTGATCGGCAGGCCATCGGCTACTCTGATCCAGTTCCACCGAAGACCGTCGGTCACCGAGCAATCGGTTGAAGGCCCAGGCACTGCCTGGCGGCCCACGCAGGAGGACGAGGTTTTCAGAGTTTTTATTCTGCGCGCCCCGACCTTTCTGTGTCGGGGCGCTTTGCATTTCTGGCCTCGATCGAAGCCGAATCCCCGGCAGTCTCCAGTGGGCCGATGAATACACCACAAGGAGGCATGTATGGCCAAGGCTGACAAAGCCACTGCGGTCGCAGACATTGCCGAACAGTTCAAGGCCTCGACGGCCACTGTCGTGACCGAGTACCGCGGTCTGACGGTTGCCAATCTCGCCGAGCTGCGTCGCTCCCTTGGTGCCTCGACGACCTACACGGTCGCCAAGAACACCCTGGTCAAGCGCGCTGCCTCGGAGGCTGGGATCGAAGGCCTCGACGACCTGTTCGCAGGTCCGACCGCCATCGCGTTCATCACCGGCGAGCCGGTCGATGCCGCGAAGGCAATCAAGAAGTTCGCGAAGGATCACAAGCAGCTCGTCATCAAGGGCGGCTACATGGACGGCGCTGCGCTGTCTGTGGCCCAGGTCGAGAAGATCGCCGACCTCGAGTCGCGCGAAGTGCTGCTGTCCAAGCTGGCCGGCGCCCTCAAGGCGAAGCAGTCCCAGGCCGCGGCGCTGTTCGTTGCGCCCGCGTCCCAGGTTGCCCGCCTGGCCGCCGCTCTGCAGGACAAGAAGGCCGCCGAGTCGGCTGCCTGATCCATCTAGACCAACCAAAACAAGAAAAACCAAGGAAGGACCATTCACATGGCCAAGCTGTCCACCGAAGAACTGCTCGACGCGTTCAAGGAAATGACCCTGCTGGAGCTCTCGGAGTTCGTGAAGCAGTTCGAGGAGACCTTCGACGTCACCGCCGCTGCTCCGGTCGCCGTTGCCGCCGCTGGTGGCGCTGCTGCTCCCGCCGAGGCTGCTGAGGAGCAGTCCGAGTTCGACGTCATCCTCGAGGGTGCCGGCGACAAGAAGATCGGCGTCATCAAGGTCGTCCGCGAGATCGTTTCCGGCCTGGGCCTGAAGGAAGCCAAGGACCTGGTCGACGGCGCCCCCAAGCCGCTGCTGGAGAAGGTCTCGAAGGAGGCCGCCGAGGACGCCAAGGCCAAGCTCGAGGCCGCCGGCGCTTCGGTGTCCGTCAAGTAAGTTCGCCAGAACTGACGTTTTCCCCCGGAGTCCATTGCGGACTCCGGGGGATTTCGCTTTTCAGGGGTTATAAATCGGGGCATTTCTGACCCTGTCGGGGACCATGGGGTAGTTGGCTCAGTGCCCATCAGAGTGACTTCTGGGCGGGCCGCCCGATAGTTGGAACAAGGTGCATCAGCTCGCGATCGATGCGCTACAGTGACTCAAGCCACAGGCAGGGCAGCAAATGGCGCGCGAGCGCTGGCGGAAGGGATCTCACATGGGCGTCCAAATCGACGTGACAGGACTGAGTAAGTCCTTTGGGTCGTCGAAGATCTGGGAAGACGTCACTTTGACCATCCCCGCCGGTGAGGTCAGCGTCATGCTGGGCCCGTCCGGTACCGGTAAGTCGGTGTTCCTGAAGTCGCTGATCGGCCTGCTGCGCCCCGAGCGTGGCTCCATCGTCATCGATGGCACCAACATCATCGAGTGCTCGGCCAAGGAGCTCTACGAGATCCGCAAGATCGTCATGGAGAAGCTGGACGTCGTGGGTATGCCCAACGACGGTCACAAGTTCCCGGGCGAAATCTCCCCCCGGGGTGCGCTGAGCGCACGCCCGAGCGTGTTGCGAGGGCGGCAACGCCGGTGATCTTGGTCACGGCAGGTCCGTCGGCGGCGACGTGCGAGTGGCGCCGCGGGGCCCGCTGGGTCACGATGGCAGCGGCCCGGATCGCAATTTGCCGGTAAAACTCCACACCAAACACCGTGGCAACTCTTGACTGAGGCCCGCAAACGGGCCAATCTGTTGGGCAGCATGTATTCAAGGGTTCTCGGCGCCAGCCAGCGTCAACCGATCAAACCCTTCATCAAGCATGCCGTGGTTGAGGAATGCGCCGTCCTACGCTAATGTTGGACGTTGCGCTGGCTGCATCCTGCCCACCTCACCCGCACCTGACACCTTCTAGCCTGAGCCCTGCTCAGTGATCTAGTCGCGTGCCCTGTGTCTTGTAAGGCCCGGACTGTGAGAACGCCAGCCGGACCGACACAGATAGAGCGGCACTTCGGACCGGTTTCGACCGGCACCGGAACAGTCGCATCAGGTGCTGGAAGGACGCATCTTGGCAGTCTCTCGCGAGAGACTGCCAAGATGCGTCCTTCCAGCACCTGATGCGACTGTTCCGGTGCCGGTCGAAACCGGTCCGAAGTGCCGCTCTATCTGTGTCGGTCCGGCTGGCGTTCTCACAGTCCGGGCCTTACAAGACACAGGGCACGCGACTAGATCACTGAGCAGGGCTCAGGCTAGAAGGTGTCAGGTGCGGGTGAGGTGGGCAGGATGCAGCCAGCGCAACGTCCAACATTAGCGTAGGACGGCGCATTCCTCAACCACGGCATGCTTGATGAAGGGTTTGATCGGTTGACGCTGGCTGGCGCCGAGAACCCTTGAATACATGCTGCCCAACAGATTGGCCCGTTTGCGGGCCTCAGTCAAGAGTTGCCACGGTGTTTGGTGTGGAGTTTTACCGGCAAATTGCGATCCGGGCCGCTGCCATCGTGACCCAGCGGGCCCCGCGGCGCCACTCGCACGTCGCCGCCGACGGACCTGCCGTGACCAAGATCACCGGCGTTGCCGCCCTCGCAACACGCTCGGGCGTGCGCTCAGCGCACCCCGGGGGGAGATTTCGCGATCTGCCTGCACCCTCGTCGACAGAAATCGCGCCCGGACTGAGGCAGCCCGGGCGCGATTTTCGACGTTCCGCGGATCAGGCCCGCGGAATCTGAGCCGTCACCGGGTCGTCGGAGCGACCGGTCCTGTTGAGGTCTTCGAGGATGGCGGCCTGCGCGGCGGGCGGCAGGGTGTGCAGGATCGAACGCACCCGAGCCTGACGACGGGCCACGGCCTGGCGGACCGGCATACCCGGGGTCACCTCGATCTGCGGCGGCACGCCCTCGATCTCCTCGACACCACCATCGGAGTGACCGGCATCGATCGCGGCCTGCTCGGCGGCGGCGGTCGCGGCGTCCTTCTCCTCGGACATACCGATGGGGCCGATACGACGACCGTTGAGGAACTGCTTGACCGCCGGCTCCTCACTGGTCAGCAGCACCTCGCGGGGGCCGAACATGACCAGGTGCTTGCGGTAGAGCATGCCGATGTTGTCCGGCACCGTACGCACGATGTTGATGTTGTGCGTCACGATCAGCACCGTGGCGTCGATCTGCGCGTTGATGTCGATCAGCAGCTGCGACAGGTAGGCGGTACGGACGGGGTCCAGACCGGAGTCCGGCTCGTCGACCAGGATGATCTTGGGGTCGAGCACCAGGGCGCGGGCCAGGCCGGCACGCTTGCGCATACCACCGGAGATTTCGCCCGGGAACTTGTGACCGTCGTTGGGCATACCCACGACGTCCAGCTTCTCCATGACGATCTTGCGGATCTCGGACTCGGACTTCTTGGTGTGCTCGCGCAGCGGGAAGGCCGTGTTGTCGTAGATGTTCATCGAGCCGAACAGCGCGCCGTC